>CAVSWN010000017.1:0-99061 GCA_963731545.1 uncultured Acidobacteriota bacterium
GCTTGGCCTCGTGGCTGGAGAGACTCGCACCGTCGCCGTCGATTTGGAGCTCGCAGGAGGCGATGGAGGAACAGGTGACCGTCGCGGCGACGCGCACCGACCGGCGGCTCGAGGATCAGCCGATGCGCGTCGAGGTGCTCGAGCGCGAAGAGATCGAAGAGAAGATGCTCATGACGCCCGGCGACATCGTCATGATGCTGAACGAGATGGGCGGCATGCGGGTGCAGGCGACGTCGCCGTCGCTCGGCGCGGCCAGCGTCCGCATCCAGGGCATGCGCGGCCGCTACACGCGGTTCCTGTCGGACGGCCTGCCGCTCTTCGGCGAGCAGGTCGGCGGGCTCGGCCTGCTGCAGATTCCGCCGATGGATCTCGGCCAGGTCGAGGTGATCAAGGGCGTCGCGTCGGCGCTGTACGGCGCCGGCGCGATGGGCGGCGTCGTCAACCTCATCTCGCGGCGGCCCGGCGACGAGCCGCGAGCGCGAAGCTGCTGGTCAACCGCTCGACGCGCGGCGCGACCGACGCCGTCGCTCTGGTATGTCGACGCCGCTCGTCGGCAGCGCTGGGGCTGCACGCTGCTCGGCGGCGGGCACTGGCAGGAGCACGACGGACGTCGACGACGACGGCTGGGCCGACCTGCCCGGATACGCGCGCGGCGTCGTCCGGCCGCGCTTCTTCTGGGACGACGGTGACGGGCCGCATCGTTCTTCGCGACCGCCGGCGTCACGTGCGAGGACCGCGACGGCGGCACGATGCCGGGCGCGCGTGCTGCCGCGCGACCGGCGCGCCTACGTCGAAGCGCTCGACACCCGGCGCTTCGACGGCGGCGCCGTCGGGCAGACGCTGCTCGGCGGCCGATACGTCGTGACGGCGCGCGGTCGCCGTCGCGCGGCAACGGCACGATCATCGCGTTCGGCGAGATCGGCGAGCGCGATCGTCACGACAACGGTTTCGGCGAAGTGGCGGTCCGCGGCGCGGCCGGCGCGTCACACGTGGGTCGGCGGTGCGCCGTCGAACGCGACGCGATACCGGCCACGCGACGTGCCGCAGTTCGCGTACACGTTCACGGTGCCCGGCGTCTTCGTGCAGGACGATGTCGACGTCGACGCCGTGGCTGTCGGTGTCGGCGAGCGGGCGGCTCGACGTGCACAGCGAGTACGGCACGTTCTTCAGCCCGCGCGTCTCGGCGCTGCTCGAGCGGGACGGTGGAACGAGCCGCGTGTCGTTCGGCGCAGGTTTCTTCGCGCCGACGCCGCTGACCGAGGAAACCGAGGCGGCCGGGCTGTCGCGGCTGACGATCCGGCGTCCGCTGCGGGCCGAGCGCGGACGGAGCGCGTCGTTCGACGTGACGCGACGCGACGGCCCGTTGCCGTCACCGCGACGCTGTTTGCGTTCGCGCGTGCGCATCCCGATCGACGTCGATCGGGCGGCGGCTTCACGCTTCGCAAACCTCGCGGACGCCGACGACGAACGCCGGCGTCGAGCTGTCGCGGCACATGGCGGCGCGCGCCGTTCGCGGTGACCGGCGACCTACACGTACGTCGATCGCGCGAAACCGTCGGCGCGGGTCGGCACGACGTGCCGCTGACGCCGCGGCACAGCGCCGGACTGGTCGGCATGTGGGAGCGGGAGGAGCTGGTCGCGTCGGCGTCGAGTGGTACTACACCGGGCGGCAGCGGCTCGAGGACGAATCCCGTATCGCGAGCAGAGCGAGCCGTACATGATCGTCGGCGTGCTGGTCGAGCGCCGCGTTCGGCAGGTATCGCCTGTTCGTCAACGCCGAGAATCTGGGCGACGTCCGGCAGACCCACTGGGATCCGCTGATTCGCCCGGCGCGCGCCGTGGACGGCCGCTGGACGGTCGACGCGTGGGCGCCGCTCGACGGGCCGCACGATCAACGGCGGCGTCCGGCTACGGTTCTGATCGGGGTCAGATGAAACTGCTGGCCGTTCGATTCGTCCTGGTCGTGCTCTGCTGCGGCGGTGTCGACGCCGCGGCGCAAACCCCGCCACCGTCGCCGGATTCCGCGTGGCGCCTGGCGCTCGACGGCGTGCTGTTTGCGACCGTCGATCGGCAAGGCGGTCTGCGCGGTGACACGGCCGTCACATCGCAGAACTGGCTGATGGCAATGGGAATGCGACGTGTCGGCAGCGGCATGCTCACCCTGAATGCCATGTGTCAGCGCCGAACCCCTGACCGTCGGCCCGGCCGGCTACCCACAGGTGTTTCAGGTCGGCGAAGCGTACCGCGGCCTCCAGATCACCGATCGGCAGCATCCGCATGATCTGTTCATGCAGCTGTCAGCCGCATGGCGTCGGCCTCTGGGCAATCGCACGGCACTCACGATCGCCGGCGGTCCCGTGGGCGAAGCGTCCCTCGGTCCGGTCGCGTTCATGCATCGGCCCTCGGCTTTCGAGAATCCGAGTGCGCCGCTGTCGCACCACATCTTCGACTCGACACACATCGCCGCCGGCGTCGTGATGGGGAGCCGTCGAGCACGGACCGCTGACGCTCGAGGCGTCGATTTCCGGGGTCGTGAATCCGACGAGCATCGATACGACCTCGAGTTCGGATCGCTCGACTCGTGGGCGGCGCGCGTCTGGTTTCGGCCCGCGGCCCGCGTGGTCGATCCAGGCATCGCACGGATTCCTGCACGAACCGGAGCAGCTGGAACCAGGCGATCAGCGTTGTACCAACGGGTCGGTCTCGTGGCTCCGCGAAACCGACTCGACACATTTCACGGCTGCGACCGTGGCCGTCGGCCGAATCGCGAGGACCTTCAGCAACGTTCGCGCGGTGTTGCTGGAGTTTACGCGGCAGTCTGGCCGAACGTCGCTATGGGCGAACGAAGATGTGTCAGTCGAGACCGAGATTCTTCTGTTTCCGCAAATCGTGCATCAGCCGCATCCCGGCGAACTCGTCGATCCCGTTCGCGCGCTGACCATCGGCGCGGTTCGTGATCTCGTCGACGTGCGCGGCTTCAAGCTGGGACTCGGCGGCGATGTCGTCTTCCACCGCGTGCCCGAGCTGCTGGAGTTCACCCACGGCGCGAACGTCCGCTCGGCGCACGTGTTCCTTCGCCTGCGCCCGCCCGCTCGAGGAGGGCGCATGTGGAACACGACGATGGGCCGTCCGATGGGGGAGATGTCGCACGACCATCGCGAATGAAACACTCGATTCCAACGTGGGGTCCGGGTTTAGCCGGACCTACACTTCGATCGTCCTCGCGGTAGGTCCGCCTAAAGGCGGACCCCACGAGGGTTTTGAATGCGCTTCAACGCTGCAGCTTGAAGGTGACGGTCTGCTCCACACCCCCGGCGCAGTTGCCGTCGTTGACCCAGGTCCACTTGATGCCGGTGGGGGTGGCGGAGCCGGTCACCCGGAACACACCAGGGCAGATCCCGGTTCCGCCCGGCGATCCTTCGACGCTCAGGAATCCGCTGAACGAGGAGTTGGGCTGAGCAAAGCCGCTGATGGCGCCGGTCATTTCCGAAGCGACAGTGCGCCAGGCGCCGTCAACGCAATCGACACCGATTTGCGTGAGGGTCGCGGAGATCGGCCGGGTTGTGAACGCGGACGATTCGAGAGTGCCCGTCCAGGTGCCGGCTACGTTGGCGATGGTTGGATCAGCCGGCGGCGGGGCAGTGGGTGCTGGAGTTCCTCTGGGGCTGCAGCTCTGCACGAGACAGAGCGCGAGCGCGCCGACGAAACAACGAGTGCCGGACGACATCTATCGTCCGATCGTAAGCGAAGTCGAGACCGACGTCGTCTCCCACCGCATCGAGAGGCTGCCGCCAGGGCCCGACCGGTTCGGCGCGATCTCGAAGGTCAACTGTTCAACGGGTGGTTTGATGGCGCTCTTGCGGAGCATCACGCGGCCGAGGTCGGCTTGGGGATGGTACTGCAGTGTGGAACCCGCTGGGTTCCTTGCTCACGATCAGCGTCCATTGGTTGGCCGTCGGGAGCACCCAGATCGTATGCGGTCCGGCAGGCACCTTCAGTGTGTCCAGCTGAATCGGTTTGTCGCTGTCGAGGACCGTCGCTTCGTCCGCGCCTGGACACCAGACGGTATCGAACGGGACGAGCCCGCCGAAAATCGTCCGGCCGCGCATCGACGGGCGGCCGTAGGTGACGGTGATGCGTGCGCCGTCGATCATCCCGCTGGTCTGTTCGTGCGGGCTGATTCGGCTCTGACCGGCGCCGTGACCGGTAAGGACAACAAAAGCGAGTGCCGATGCCAAGGCTCCAATTCCCGCTCTCATCGGCAGCGGTTCAAAACCGGTGGCGTCCGGCTTCAGCCGGACCTCAGGTCCGCCTAAAGGCGGACACCACATCGGTTTTGAGCCGCGGCTCATCGCGATCCCGCCTGAATCGTCTTGGCGACCTGCTCGACCTCGCTCCAGACGCGCAGCAGGTTGCCGCTCCAGATCTTGGCGATCTGCTCCTCTGTGTACCCGCGCCGGACCATTTCGAGCGTGACGTTGAACGTCTCGGCGGCGCTGTTCCAGCCGTCGATGCCGCCGCCGCCGTCGAAGTCCGATGCGATGCCGACGTGATCGACGCCCATGATCTTCACTGCGTAGTCCATGTGGTCGACGAAGTCCTTGACCGTCGCGCGGCCCGCCGCCGGATACTGCCGATCAATCTGCGCCAGGCGCCGCTCGAATTCGGCGCGCCGAGCGGCCGGCAGCGTTTCAACGCCCGCCGTGGCGCCGCGTCCACCGCGACCCGCCGGCGCCGGTGCCGGCGTGGCTTCGACCGGACAGCGATAGGCCGCAGGCGCGCCCGCACCTCGGCCTCCGCCACCAGCCGCCAGCCCGAACTCCGTCGCGCAGGCTGTTGATCGCCGGTCCCCGCTCTCTCGGATCTGGCTTGATGAAGCCGGACAGCGCGTTGAGCTGCACGACGCCGCCGTTGGTCTTGACCGCCATCATCGTGTCGTCGTCCACATTGCGGCTGACGTCGCCGACTTTGCGAATCGAGGAGTGCGAGGCGATGACCGGCGCTTTCGACAAGCCGATCATCTGCTGAATGGCCGCCCTCGACGGATGCGAGATGTCGATCATCATCCCGAGCCGGTTCATCTCCTGAATCACTTGCTTGCCGAGCGGAGAGATGCCACCCCATTTCCATTCGCCGGTCGCTTCACCGGTGTGCGAATCGGCGAGCTGGTTGTGCCCGTTGTGCGCGAGCGACATGTAGCGGCCGCCCCGGTCGTGGAACTCTTTCACACGCTTGATGTCGGTGCCGACCGGATAGCCGTTCTCGATGCCGATGACCGCGACCTTCTTGCCGCTCCTCGCGATGCGCGTCACGTCGGCCGCCGTGAGAGCGAGCTCGATCTCTTTCGGCGCGATCTGCTCGGTGAGGCGGTGCACGGCGTCGAATTTGGCGACCGCGGCCCGGTAGGCGCGATCGAAACCCGCCGGCTGCAGCGCGTCGGCGGCGTTGCGCGGATCCTGCTGGCCGACGTAGACGATAAAGAAGGAGACGTCGAGGCCGCCCTCCTTCATCTTCGGCAGGTTCACTTGCGTCGTCAGACGCATGGTGTAGTTGCACTCGGCGGTGAAGTTCTGCGGATCGATGTCGTTGTGGGTGTCGAGCGCGATCACGCGGTCGTGAATCGCACGGGCCCTGGCAACAACGTCCTGCTGGGCGCTCGGGGCGACGGTTGCCGCAAGCACCGCGAGCGCCGCCGCAGACACGAATGCTAGGAGTCTGACGGACATGGAACCTCCGCGTGTGCTGGAACGCTATTTCGCCTTGCGTTCAGCGATCGCTTTTTTGATGGCGGCCACGGTGTTGGTGGCGCGCATGTCGACGATCTTCTTTCCGAGCTCGAGGTTCTTGGCCTTGTCGGCGATCGACACGCCGTTGATCGTCGCCTTGCCCGCCTTGACGCGGGCGTCGTAGCGCACCGAATTCGGATCGGCGACGAACATGTTCAGCGTGATGCCCGGGTCGTCGTGCATGTTGTCGCTCGGACCGTCCGCTTTCATGACGCCCAGATCGACGAGCAGCTTTTCGACGGTGTTGTACGCGTAGTACTCGGGAATGTGTGCCACCACCGGTTTGCCGCTCCATTGCGCGTTCAACTTGTCGGCTACGTTCTTCATGCCGGTCTGGTTCCCGCCGCTGTCGCCGATCATGATGATGTTCTCGAAGCCGTGCATCTTGTAGCTGCGGACGATGTCAGTGAGCAGCGCTTCGAAGGTGGCTTCCTCGAGGCTGATCGTGCCCACGGTGACCATGTGGCCCGCCTTCGGCTCGATCGAGCCCTCCGGCACGAACGGGACGAGCGGCGCGCAGAGCGCGTCCCCGAGCTTGCGCGCGATCGCGTCGCAGTTGGCCTTCAGCACGAACTGGTGTTTGCCGAGCGCCAGCCAGGGGCCGTTCGGCTCGATCCCGCCGGTCGCGATGAGGACGGTTTTCTTGCCCGCCTTCATGGCGTCGCGCACATCCATCCACGTCATGTCCTCCATCCACACCGTGTCGGGCTGTGGCAGCGGATTCGCCGTGTCGATGCAGTTGTACGGGTTGGCGGCGCAGTTGCCGCCGCCGGCGCTGCGTGGATCGGGTGCGCCACGGCCACCGCGGCCGCCTCGACCCTGCGCGGGCGGCTGTTGCGCGATCAGGGCAGTGGAGACGACAAGAAGCAGAACGGCAATGAATCCGGTGCGCTGCATGGCAAACTCCTTAGAGGTCGATCGCGGACTCTAGCACAGGGCTTTCATACAATGAACAGTTTAGGCCCGGAGGCAATCTTCATGAAGCGTCTGACGTTGATCGTTGTCGTCATCTGGGCGGCCGTGGCCGGCTCGTCCGTCATCTCGCAGTCACCTCCGCCATCGCCCGCGTCCGATGCGTTTGCGGGCCTGCGCGCGCGGTCGATCGGACCCGCCGTCACGTCCGGACGGGTGATGACGATCGCGGTCGATCCGACGAATACGGCGGTGTTCTACGTCGGCGCCGCGTCGAGCGGCGTCTGGAAAACGGTCAACGGGGGCGCGTCGTTCCAGCCGGTCTTCGACTCGCAAGGCTCGTTCTCGATCGGGTGGATCGCGCTCGACGAGCGGCGTCCCAACGTCGTGTGGGTCGGCACCGGCGAGCGCAATTCCCAGCGGTCGGTTGCCTACGGCGACGGCATCTACAAGAGCGAAGACGGCGGACGCTCGTGGACGAACGTCGGGCTCAAGAACTCCGAGCACATCGGCCGCGTCGTCATCAGCCCGAAGGACAGCGACACGGTGTACGTCGCCGCGCAGGGGCCGCTCTGGGCGCCGGGCGGCGACCGCGGGCTCTACAAGACCACCGACGGCGGCAAGACGTGGACGCAGGCGCTGAAGATCTCCGAGCACACGGGCGTCAGCGACGTCGTGCTCGATCCGCGCAATCCCGACGTGATCGTCGCGACCGCGTATCAGCGCCGGCGGCACTTCTTCACGATGATCAACGGCGGTCCCGAGAGCGCCATCCACCGCAGCACCGACGGCGGCAAGACGTGGAAGAAGGTGAACACCGGGCTGCCGGACGAAGAGCTCGGGCGAATCGGCCTCGCGATCTCACCGGTCAACCCGGACATCATCTACGCGAACGTCGAGGCGGCGAATGCGAAGGGCGGCATCTACCGCTCGTCGGACAACGGCGTGACGTGGGAAAAGCGGAGCGACTACAACCAGGGTTCGATGTATTACGGCGACATCTTCGCCGATCCGGTCAACGTCGACCGCGTCTACATCCCCGACGTGCTCTTCCAGGTGTCCGACGATGGCGGCAAGACGCTGCGGTCGCTGGGCCAGCGCAACATGCACGTCGACAACCACATCATCTGGGTCGATCCGAAGAACACCAATCATCTGCTCGTCGGCAACGACGGCGGCCTGTACCGGTCCTTCGATCGCGCCGCGACGTGGATCTTCTTCGAGAACCTGCCGCTGACGCAGTTCTACGACGTCGACGTGGACAACGCGGCGCCGTTCTACAACGTCTACGGCGGCACGCAGGACAACTTCTCGCTGGGCGGGCCGTCGCGCAGCCGCTCCGAGCACGGCATCCTGAATCAGGACTGGTTCGTCACCCAGGGCGGCGACGGCTTCGTCTCGCGCGTCGATCCGGAGGATCCCAACACCGTCTACGCCGAGCTGCAGCACGGCGTCATCGTCCGCTACGACAAGCGGACCGGCGAGCGCATCGGCATCCAGCCGCAGGAGGACAAGGGCGGCGTGCCGCTGCGGTGGAACTGGGACGCGCCGTTCATCATCTCGCCGCACTCGCACACGCGGCTGTACATCGGCGGCGCAGATGCTGTTTCGCTCCGACGATCGCGGCAATTCGTGGAAGGCCGTGTCGCCCGATCTCACGCGCCAGCTCGATCGCAACACGTTGAAGGTGATGGACAAGGTGTGGGGACCGGACGCGGTCGCGAAGAACACGTCGACGGCGCTCTACGGGAACATTTCCGCGGTCGCCGAGAGCCCGAAGCGCGAAGGGCTGCTCTATGTCGGCACCGACGATGGGCTGATCCACGTCAGCGAAGACGGCGGCGCCCACTGGCGGAAGATCGACAAGCTGCCGGGCGTGCCCGCCGACGCGTACATCGCGAGGATCCGCGCGTCGCAGCACGACGCGGCGACGGTGTACGTCGCCGTCGAGAACCATCAGAACGGCGACTTCGCGCCGTACCTGCTGAAGAGCACCGACGCCGGCAAGAACTGGAAGTCCATCTCGGGCGATCTGCCGGCGCGCGGATCGACCTACGCGATTGCCGAGGATCACGTCGATCCGCAGCTGCTGTTCGCCGGCACCGAGTTCGCCGCCTATTTCAGCCGCGACGGCGGGCAGCACTGGGCGAAGATTGGCGGCCTGCCGACGATCGCGGTGCGCGAGATCGCGATTCAGAAACGCGAAAACGATCTGGTGCTGGCCACGTTCGGGCGCGGCGTTCTACATCGTCGACGACTACTCGCCGCTCGCGCGTCGACCGACGGCTCGAGACGACGACCGACGGCCGCGACGCTCTTTCCGGTTCGCGACACGATTCTGTACGTGCCGACGCTGCAGTTCGGCCTGCCGGGAAAGGGCTTCCAGGGCGAGATGCTCTACTCGGCGCCGAACCCGCCGTACGGCGCCGTGTTCACGTATCACTTGAAAGACGCGATCAAGACGCTGAAGCAGAAACGCGTGGATGCCGAGAAGGCGGCGGAAAAAGCGGGGCAGGCCGATTCGCTATCCAACCGCCGACGAGCTGCGCGCGGAAGCCGACGAGGAAGCGCCGGCGATTCTGCTCACCATCAGTGGCGCCGACGGCGTGCCGGTCCGCGTGCTGACCGGGTCCGCCGAGAAAGGGGATGCAGCGCGTCGCGTGGGATCTTCGTGCGCCGGCGCATCAGCTGCCGCCGAACCGTCCGCGCGGCGAGCTCGACGAGCTGTTCGGCGATCCGCTGGTCGGTCCGTATGTCGTGCCGGGCACCTACAACGTCACGCTGTCGCAGCGCGTGGGCGGCGTCGTGACCCAGCTTGCGGGGCCCTGTCCGGTCAAGGTCGTGCTCGATCCACAGGCGGCGCACCACGCCGGCGATCAAACGGCGCGGTGGCAGTTTCTGGAGAAGCTGCAGGCGTTGAGACGCGATGTCGCCGGGGCGCTCGAGCTCGCCAACAGCACGAGCACTCGGCTGGACGCGATCGTCAAGGCGCTGGACGCCACGCCGGCCGCGCCGCGGACGCTGCACACCGACGCGCGGTCGCTGCAGCGGCGTCTCGCCGCGATCCTCGTCGAGCTGCGCGGTGAGCGGCGGCTGGGCGCGCGAAGCGGGGCCGTGCCCGTCGCGATCTCGGAGCGCGCGAACACGATCTCCGGCGAGCTGAACCGGACGCTCGCGCGCCAGACGACGACACACGAGCAGCAGCTGCAGATTGCCGGCGAGCTCTTCACGGCCGAGCGAACGAAGCTGAAGACGCTCGTCGAGACCGACGTGCCCGCCATCGAGAAGGAGCTGGAGCGCCTGGGCGCGCCGTACACGCCAGGCCGCGTCCCGCGGAATTAAAGCGCTTTTCGTTTGGCTGCGCGCGCTTTCAGCGCGCCGCGAAGGACGCGGCGCTGAAAGCCCGCGCTACACCAAACATATGATACCGGCGGCGTCGCTGTGCAATCCGGGACATCGCGAGCCGGTGCTGCCGGAAGACACTCCACTCAGGAGTGTCTTCCGCATGTTCAAGCTGATTCCCACCATGAGGCGCGGATCGTCGTCGGGGATGGCGGAGGCGTGGGCGCGTTACCCGTCGGTTGCCGCGGCTCGCCTCGGCACCGCGACGCTCCTCCGCGACGATCGCATTCTGCGCGTCATGATCGTGCGCAATGAGGTGCCGCCCGCGTTCGTCGAATGGGCGGAGCGGTGAGCTCCGACGCATCGACCCACGCGCAGGACACGGCCGGGATTCTTCAGAAGGCTGCGCAGGGCGCGGTGCCGGTGATGATTCCAGGCGCCATCGAACGACGAAACGGCCAGCCACCCGCGCCAGCCGCCGGCGTCGCCGCCGAGCCGGCGGAGGCTGTCCCGCGTGCCGCCGAGATCCACGATCGCGCGCAACTCGAACGCGAGCGCGAGGGAGGCGGCGCGCCAAGGAATCGAGCAAGCGGCGGAGACAGGGGCCTTCTCGCGAGGCTCCGGCGCATGTTTTGACGTGTTCAATTGGGGACAGCGCAGCGAGCGGCCATCTACCTGTACGCTCAAGCAGGTGGAATGCCATGTTCAATAATATGACTCGTTCGAAACTGCTCCAGATCTGGTTCACGTGCTGTGGCGCTGATCGCCGTCGCCGGCTTCGCGCTTGGCGCAAGCATGACGATCAGCACGGGAGCCATCCTGCTGGCCCTGTGCCTGGTTCCGCCGGCAATCATCATGAAGCTGTGGCCGAGCGTTCAGCCGCAGACGATCGCTCAAGTGCTTCACGACACAGACGCTCAGAAATCCCGGCCATGAGCGAAAGGGTCCACATGACACGTCCGCGCACGCTCGCGATCTGCGCCGTTGGCCTCGTGCTCGCGACCCACGGAGTCGCCGGCCAGAGTCTCGCGCAGTATCGAAACTTCGAGCTGGGAAGCACCCTCGCATCCGTCGCAGGCTTGATCGGCGTCCCCCAGTCCCAGGCGAAGACGATCCATACAGCGTCCCGCCGTGCTGCAGGATCTGGAATGGCGGCTCTCGCAATGGATCCAGGGATCCGCAGCCCCTTCGACGGATCCGGTCGAGCAGATCGCCTTCAGCTTCTACGACGACCGCCTGTTCCGGATCGTCGTTGACTACGATCGCAACCGGACCGAAGGGATGACGAGCGCGGACATGCTCGACGCCATCGCCGAAGTCTACGGCGTTCCCGTCAAGCAGACAGCCGGACCCGTCCGGACCATGTCACAGGTCGAAGCCGCGGCCGGGTTCGCCGCTGGCCCGGTGGCGAGATGCCAACCATACAGCGGTTCTGTACCGAGTCTCCTCATACCGTGGGGAGTTCCGATTGATCGTGACCGACACGGCGCTCGATACCCTCGCGCAAAAGGCGACGATCCAGGCCGTCCGGCTCGACGATCGGGAGGCGCCGCAGCGGGAAGTCGCGCGGATGAAGAAAGAGCAGGACGAAAACCGCGCCACCGCCGAAAAAGCGCGGATCGCGAACAAGAAGGTCTTCAAGCCATAGCCGGCCGGCGATAAGAAGTCGACTCCTACACGGCGCGGTCGAACACGACGGTGAGCGCCATCAGGTTCGGTCGAGCCGTCCGGTTGGCCAGGATCCACGAATCCGAGAACCGCGGCCTGGCCGCGTTCGGATCCGGGCTCGTCCACCAGTCTTCGCGCAGGCGCGCCGGATCCGGCAGCGCGAACCCGAGGATGTCCTCGATCTCAGCAAACGTCAGGACCACCGTGTCAGCGAACCTGGTCTCCAGATACGTGTAGAGCTGCACGTACTTGCCAGCCATCGCGGACCGTTGGCGGTTCGGCGCTGCCGGTTCAGGCTGGCTGGGCACTGCCGCCGATTGTCGCCGTTTCAACCACTCCAGCATGGGTCACTCTTCCGTGTCACAGCAACCAGAAGGCTCGTCGCGATCGATGCTATCGACTGGCGCGAGGGCGTCTGTTCGGTTGTGCACACATCAAGGCCGGCCGCGAACTTCCAGGAACGCGGCGATCTCGCGGTTGTCGGGGAAGTCCTTGGCCAGTCGTCGCGCGGCCGCGGTGGCCTGGACCATGTCGCGTTCCCTGACGTGCATGTCCCACAACGCGAACTCGGCTTCGGCGTGGGTGAAGAAGTCCGAGTCCATCAGGGCGGCCTCGCGCAGCGTGGCCAGCGCTTTCTTCCGGTTGCCGCCGCCCAGCAGCCACCCCGTTCCCCACGGCATCTTGGTGTCGACGATGTAGTCGATCCACGCGCGCGCGACGCGCGCGCGGACGTGGCGAGGATTGCGGGCGATCACCGCGTCGAGCGATTTTCGGGCTTCCCAGTACTCGTCCCACCCGGTCTTTTTCTTCAGCGGACCGAGCTGGAGCCAGACGTAGTTCAGATCCAGTTTGCCGAGGAAGAACAACGTCTCGTCATCGTCCGGGTTGGCTTTGAGCCTCGATCGTGCCAGGGTCTGGCCGCGACGAATCTCCGCGAAGAATTCCGCGATCAGTCCCGGGCACGTCGCGCAGTGTTTGAGCGCATCGGGCTTGGGCGGGGTCCGTTCGAGCAATCGCTTGAGCTGAAACAGCAGCGCGGAGGTGCGCAGCTCGAGGCTGGCCAGATCCTCGGTGTCCGGCTCTCGCAGGTTGAGGACCATCGCGGCGGCGGCTTCGTAATGAGCGTTGTAGAAGAGCCGCTGCGCGTCGGTCAGGACGGGGGCTGCTTGAAAACCGGCGACCCCAGGGGCGCAGAGCACGGCCACACCGACGCATACGATGTGGAGGCCGCCCTTCAACTGACGCGCCTCGATCGGGCGCTGCCGAGCAGGATGCTCACACGGTGCGTTCGCCCGTCGTCCACGATCGGAATCGCGGACGCGTCGACGACGACATCGTCCAGCGAGGCGTTCACCACGCCTCGACACTGCCGATCGGGGTTCGCGACGCTGATGACATACCGGGTGCCGTGCAGGCGCCACTCGATCTCATATTCCGGCCAGGAACTCGGGATGCACGGGTCAAGACTGAATGTATCACCATGGCGCCGCAATCCGAGGATGCTCTCGACACCGGCTCGATACATCCACGCCGCCGATCCCGTGTACCAACTCCATCCGCCGCGGCCGGCGTGCGGCGGCCGGGCGTAGACGTCGCCCGCGACGACGTACGGCTCGGTCTTGTAGCGCTCGACGTCCGCCGCTGTCCTGGTGTGGTTGATGGGATTCAGCATGTGAAACAGCTCGGCGACTTCGTCGCCGCTGCCCAGTCGAGCCAGCGCCATGACGATCCAGACGGCCGCATGCGTGTATTGTCCACCGTTCTCGCGGATTCCCGGAGGGTAGCCCTTGATGTATCCGGGTTCCTGCGCCGAACGATCGAAGGGCGGATCGAGCAGGAGAAGAAGCTGTGGTTTTCGGGCGACGAGCGCGGTGCGCACGGCGTCCATGGCGCGCTCGGCAAAGCGCACTGGAACCGCACCGGAGAGCACGGCCCATGACTGCGCGATCGAATCGATCTTGCACTCGTCGTTCTGCGCGGATCCGAGCGGCGTTCCGTCGTCGTAGTACCCGCGGCGATACCATTCGCCGTCCCAGCTGAGCTCGAGCTGCGACGCGAGGCGGCGCGCTTCGGCGCGGTAGCGCGGGCCGACCGTGCAATCGCTTCGCGCGTCGCACAGATCCGCGAAATCGACGAGCACGCAGTACAGGAAGAATCCGAGCCAGGTGCTCTCGCCGCGGCCTTCGCGGCCGACGCGGTTCATCCCGTCGTTCCAGTCGCACGAGCCGAAGAGCGGCAGGCCGTGCGCGCCGGACGTCGTCCCTCGCTCGATGGCGCGAATGCAGTGATCGAACAGCGTGCCGGTTTCGGTGGAGACGCTGGGCGACCCGTACGCCTCGTACTCGCCGCTCGCGAGCGGCGGCGCCTTCAGGAACGGCACGGTTTCGTCGAGGACGCCCAGATCGCCGGTCGCGCGCACGTACTCGGCGACGGCGTACGGCAGCCACAGCAGATCGTCGGAACAGCGCGTGCGAAGACCGCGGCCGGTCGGCTCGTGCCACCAGTGCTGCACGTCGCCTTCGACAAACTGCCGCGCCGCCGCGCGCAGCAGGTGCTCGCGCGAAAGATCCGGCCGCGTGAGCAACAACGCCATGACATCCTGCAGCTGATCGCGGAAGCCGTACGCGCCGCCCGGCTGATAGTAGCCGCTGCGCGTCCAGAGCCGGCAGCTGATCGCCTGATACAGCAGCCAGCGGTTGATCAGGGCATCGAAGGAATCGTCGGGCGTGCGCACGTGGACGGCGTCGAGCGTGTCGTCCCACGCGGCCGCGCACGCGCGCCCGAGCCGCCACGGCCGCGTCGATGTTGTCCGTGTCGCGCGATCAGCGCGGCGCGCATGCTCGCGATCGGTGCCTTCGCCCAGGAGGAACAACAGCTGCCGGCGCTCTCCCGGTTGCAGCACGCATCGAACGTGGACCGCGGCGCAGGGGTCCAGCGCGGCGCCGATCTGACGCGAGAGCTGCGTCTGGGCGAGGGCCGCCGGCTGCGTCAGATCGCCATGGCGGCCGAGGAACGCGCGGCGGTCGGCCGTGAACGAGTCCGGCGGCACATCCGAGTACGAGAACGCGACGTGACGGGCAAATTCCTGGTTGTACGCGTTCGTCGCCAGGATCGCGCCGCTGCGCTCGTCGACTTCCGTGACCACATGCAAGTGCTCGCCCTCGCGCGGCGGTCCGAGCACCCACTCGTTGTAGGCGAAGACGCTCAGCGTCCGAGCCGCGGACCCGCTGTTGACGAGCGTGAGCAGCGAGAACTTCACGGGATCGGCGACGTCGACGAAGACCTCGAGCTCGTGAACGATGCCGTCCGCCGTTCGGGCGAAATGCGTCAGGCCCGCCATGTGGCGGACGACGCATCGGCCGGTCGCGGCGCGGGGCAACGGGCCCGGCGTCGGCGACCACGACTCGCCCGTGTCGTCGTCACGCACGAAGATCGCTTCGCCAGTTGGATCGCTGATCGGATCGTTGGCGAACGGCGTCAGCCGATTCTCGCGGCTGTTGCCCGACCAGGTGTGCGCCGAACCCGACGCCGTGACGATGGTGCCGAACTGCGGGTTGGCGATGACGTTCGATCCAGGGCATCGGCGTTTCGGTGGCGCCGTCGAGCGCGATCGCGTAGGTTCGGCCCTCGTCGGTGAACCCACCGAGCCCGTTGCTCAACGTCCATGACGGGCTGGGCGTCTCAGGCGTCTCGGGGTCGGGACGCGGCGGGGACGCCGGCGCCAGCGGCCTTCGCCGGCGGGTGCACCGCGTCAGGCCGATCGAGCTGTGTGCGCAGATCGCCGCCGCGTCGCCGACGCAGAATGGCGCGCGCCACGGCTTCGAGCAGCACGCGCTCGGCGCGGCCCATGCGATCGGCCCGCAGCAGGTAGGCGCCTCCCGGCCGCTGCTGCCAGGCGCTCCACGGGCCGTCCTCGAGGACAGCCAGTGAGCTGCGCCTGCATTTCGTCCAGGTAGCCGATCGGGTGCTCGTTGACGATCACGACGTCGGCGCGCAGCCCCTTCAGCCGCCAGTAGTCCTGGGCCTGCAGGACCTGCCGCACCAGCGGCACGTCTTCGTCGCCGACCACCCGCACGAGCAGAATCGGCAAGTCGCCGGAGATCGCATGCGGCCACAAGCCCGGGCTGGCCGAGCTCGTTCGCGGCGATGCGTCTCGGCGCTGGCGCGCATGCGACGCGTCGCGTGCCGAGCACGCGCGACGCCAGCCGCTCGAACAGCATCGCCTCGTCCGCCGAAATGCCCAGGTGGCGCAGGCCGCTCTCGGCGTGCGTGACCGCCAGCGCGAACGTGCGGCCGATGGCGTCTGGAGTCGTGGTACTTCCGCGCGAGCGCTTCCGCGGTCTCGCGATCCGAGGCCATGCCGGTGGCGAAACAGAGCCGCACCGTCGCGCCGGGTGGCAGCCGGATCCGCTGGCGAAGGCTGACGATCGGATCGAGGACGACGCCGGTGGTGCCGGACAGCGGCGCGGCCATCGAGCGCCCGCGGGTCGGCGGTGGTCCGGCCGCGGCCCGAGGAAGCGCGCGCGATCGGTCTCCCATTCGACCGGCCCCTGCGGGCGGCCCTCGAGGCTCAGCGCATGGAACGCCCAGCGCCGGCGCCTCGTCAGGATCGCGCGGCCGCCGATGGCAGAGCAGCGCGGCGCTGTCCGGCAGGTACTCGGTTTCGACGAAGAGCTTGCCGAATGCCGGGTGCGCGAGATCGTTGACCGCCGGGCGTGAGCACGATCTCGGCGTAGCTCGTCACCTCGAGCTCGCGGATGCGCGTGCCGTGGTTGCGAATCGTCATCCGCCGCACTTCGACGTCGTCTTCGGTCGACACCGCGATGTCGAGCTGCGTCGACACGTCGTCGTCGCGCCGTCGAACGACCGCGCGATCGGCGGAAAACGTCACCGCGTAGTCGTCCGGTTCGCGCCGCGTGGGCTGATAGGTCGCCGACCACACGGCGCCGCTGCGCACGTCGCGCAGGTAGATGAACTGACCGTCGGCGTCGCGCGTGGCGTCGCGCCGCCACCGGGTCACCGGCAGCCCGCGCCAGACGCTGGCGCCGCCGCCGGCGTTGGTGACCGAGGTCACGTAGTTGCCGTTCGAGAGGAACTGCGTGTGCGGAAACGTCGTGTGCGGCGAGCGGAAGCGCCGCACCGGCACCGACGCGACCGGCGCGGCTACGCGCATCTCGTCGAGCGGACGCGGCTCGATGGTCGCCGACGTCGCGGGGCACGCGCTCCTGCAGCAGCAGCTCGGTCGCCTGGACTCGCGGGTCGGCGTGGAACCGCTCGACCATCCGGTCGTCCAGCAGCGCATTGGTCAGCGCGACGAGCGTCATGCCCTCGTGATGGGCCAGGTAGGCCGGAACGACGACGCCCGCGGCGGACGCGTCGTCGGTCGCCGGCGTCGGCGTCCGACCCGCGATGGGTGTAGTCGATCGCGTCGAAGAATCCGAACTCGCCCTCGAGGCCGGCCGCGGCCAGCCGGCGCAGGTTGGCGGCGCTCGCCGGCCGGATCGATCACGACGGCCAGCGCGGTCGCGTACGGCGCCACGACCACTTCATCGCCGAGGCCGCGCTTCAAGCCGAGCCCGGGGATGCCGAACGCCTTGTACTGATAGGTGCCGTGCCGATCGACGAGGTTGTAGGCCGACTCCGAAATGCCCCACGGCACGCCGCGCGCGGCGGCGTAGTCCATCTGCCGGCGGACCACCAGCCGGCAGGATTCGTCGAGCAGCGTGTTCGGGTACGATGCGCATCACGAGCAGCGGCATCAGGTACTCGAACATCGTCGCGCTCCACGAGAGCAGGACCGGCGCGCCGCGCACGCTCGTGACCGGCCGGCCGAGGTGGAACCAGTGCGTCTCCGGCACGTCGCCTTTGGCGATCGCGATGAAGCTGGCCAGCCGCGCTTCGGACGCGAGCAGGTCGTAGAACGACGGATCGAGCCGGCCGGCGTTCTCGGCGTCGGGCAGGCGGTAGCCGATCGCGAACAGCTGCCGCTTCGGATCGAACAGGAACCGGAAGTTCATCGCGTCGAAGAGCGCCGTCGGCGCGCGCCGCGAGCGCCGGCGCGATGTCCCGGAGGCCGACCGACAGCGTCAGCAGCGCGCCGGCCAGGTTGCCGCTGTCCACCGTGGACACGTAGGCCGGCGGCAGCGGCGCCAGCGTCCGCGTGTCGTACCAGTTCAGCAGGTGGCCTTCGTACCGTTCGAGCCGCTCGATCGTCGTCAGCGTCGCGTCGATCCGGCGCACGAGCTCGGCGTCGTCGATGAATCCCAGATCGTGCGCGGCGAGCGTGGCGAGCAGACCGAGGCCGATGTTGGTCGGCGAGGTCCGGTGCGCGATCGACGAGCTCGGGCTCGATCTGGACGTTGTCCGGCGGGAGGAAATGATCCTCGGCGCCCGACGAACGTGTCGAAGTACGCCCACGTCTTGCGCGCGACCTGCGTGAAGGTACGTCGCGGTCGGCCGCCGACAGCGCCGCGCGCCGTACCGGCGATCGGCCGGCTGAGCGCGAAGGCGATCCACGGCGCGACGATCCAGAGCGCGAGGATCGGCGCGGCGACCGGCAGCGCCGCCGGGCGCAGCGCCGCGACCACGGCCAGCGTGATCGAGCGCCAGCAGCGGGCTGGCGATCATGCCGGCGGACGAACGCGCGCAGCCTGACGCGCGCCGCCGCGCGCGGCGCTCGCGGCCGCCGTTTCCCACTCGAGCAGACGGCGGTGCGTCACGCCGAGGCGGACCAGCGTGATCGCCGATGGCGTGCAGCCGCTCGGACGCCTCGTGGGCCAGGAAGGCGAGCTGCAGGCCGAAGCGGGCGGCCGCCGTCTTCAGATCCTCGATCGCCGTGCGCAGGAAGACGCCCCACGACTGCCCGCGCCGCGGACCGCGCAGGATCTCGAGTGCGCGGGACACGCACGGGAAACGCCAGCGCCGCCAGCGCGACGGCCGTCCACGCCAGCGGGTGGCCCGGCAGAAGCGTCCAGCCGAGCACGAGCAGCAGCAGCGTCGCCGGCGGCACGCAGGCTGCGCCGGAGGTTGTCGAGGATCTTCCAGCGCGCGATGAGCGGCAGACGATTGCGCGTCACGCCGGTGCGCGACGGCACGAACGGGAAACAGCCACCACAGGATCTGCCAGTCGCCGCGCACCCAGCGGTGCTGGCGGCGCGCGTGCGCGAGGACGCTGGAGGGATAGTCGTCCACGACCTCGATGTCGGTGACCAGCGCCGTGCGCGCGTAGAGCCCCTCGAACAGGTCGTGCGACAGCAGCGCGTTCTCCGGCACGCGCCCCTCGAGCGCCGCGGAGAACGCATCGACGTCGTACAGGCCCTTGCCGGTGAAGATGCCTTCGCCGAACAGATCCTGGTAGACGTCGGACACGGCGGTGGTGTACGGATCGACGCCGGTGTGGCCGGCGTAGGTGCGCGCGAACAGCGATCCCGCCGCGCTGGCCATCGTCACGCTGACGCGCGGCTGCAGGATGCCGTAGCCGGCGGTCACGCGCCCGAGGCGCGGATCGAACCGCGGCCGGTTCAGCGGGTGCGCGATGATGCCGATGAGGCGCTTGGCGGCATCGCGCGGCAGACGCGTGTCGGAGTCGAGCGTGATGCAGTAGCGGACCGACGGCAGCACGCTCGAGGTCGCCGACCTGCGTCGAGAAGCTCGTGTCGGTGGCGCCGCGCAGCAGGCGGTTGAACTCTTCGATCTTGCCGCGCTTCCGCTCCCAGCCAATCCACGCCTGCTCGCCGACGTTCCACTGCCGGTCGCGATGAAACAGGAAGAACCGATCGGCGTGGTCCGTCGCCGAACTTCGCGTTGAGCGCCTCGACGCCCGTCGCGCGCGCGCTCGAGGATCGCCGCGTCCTCGCGGCGCGTCGGGCGTGGTCGGTGTCGGCGAAGTCGCTGAGGATGGCGAAGTGGATGCACGGATCGAGGTTGCCGAGCGCCAGCACCTCGAGGTGCTCGAGCAGCGCGTCGACGCCGGCCGCGCTGGTCAGCATCGTCGGGACGATGACCATCGTGCGGGCGTCGTCGGGAACGCCCGTCGGAGAAATCGAGGCGCGGCAGCCGCTTCGGGCCGATCGAGGTGGACGACCGCGTGCTGGATGCACGCAATCGCGAGGTCGCTCGCCGGCAGCAGCACGAGGAGCGCGACGAGCGACCCGCATCGCGCGGCGTGGCGCCCGCGCCGCGCGCGTAGCGCATCGGCGGCGGCGAGCAGCAGCGCCGGTCGACGAGCGCAATCGCGCCGAGGTAGACGAGCTGTCGCGTGGCGCAGCAGGACGCGCCGCGCCCGCGTCGCCACGCGGGGCCGGTAGCGCGAGGTCGGCTTCGAGATCGGCGCGCCCGCGATCGACGAGGTGATAGCCGACGTGGGCGGCGCGGTCGGCGGTCGAGCCGCTGGCCGCCGCCTGGCGGGCGCTTTCGATCGCCTTCAGCGCGACGCGCACCTGGCCTTCGCCGCTCGGCTGCGCCAGCGCTTCGACCGCCTGCCGCTGCTCGATCGCGGCTCAGGAAGTCCATGCGTCCGTACGCGCCGGCCGGATCGCGCTGCAGCACCTGTTCGACGAGGCTGACGGCCTCGACGTACTCCTGCCAGTCCAGCGTCGCGCACAGGCGCAGGCTGGTGATGGCGTTCGCGACCGAGACCTGCGCCACGCCCTGACGCTGGTGCTCGCCGCGGATGGTCTCCTCGGCTGTGGTGTTGCGCGACGCGAGGTCGTCGTCCGACGGCGGCGCGAATCGCCGACAGGCGAAGGCCGTACTCGCGCAGGCGGTGCAGCAGCTGGACGATGAACGCCGGGTCGGTGTCCGGCGGCAGCGCCTCCACGCCGCCGGCTTCGTCCGCTCTCGCGACGTAGGTGTCGGCCGCGAGGCGGGCGGCGCGCGCGGCCAGCAGCTCCTCGGCCAGCCGGCGCAGGTTCTCGATCAGCGCCAGCTTCAGCATGCTCGGCCACGCCCACAGCTCGCCGATCGTCAGCGGCGCGACGCGCTGGTAGCTGTTCAGGAACTGGATCAGCTGCTGGCGATCGAGGCGGCTGTCGCTGTGGCGGATCAGCTCGACCGCGATCGCGTAGATGCGGGCGTGACCGGCGTGCTCGCGCGACGCCAGCGTCGGCAGCGTGCGCGAGTACGCGCGCGGCAGATTCCGGCGGATGTCGGAGATCTCGGCCGCGACCAGGTGGAAGTTGTCGAGCAGCCAGTCCGCGGCCGAGCACGACGAACTGGCCGTTGCGCACGTCGTCGGCCAGCGTGCGATACGCGGCGCGCAGCACGCGGACGTTGTCCTCGAATCGGGGAAACGTGTCCGCGGGCGCGCGGCGAGGATTGGGATCGACGGTGAAGCTGGCGGCGAGCGCCAGCGCGCGCTCCTCGAGCCGCTCGATGCTCAGCAGCTCGTCGCGCAGCGGTTTTTCGGGCGCCAGCGATTGATGGCGCCGCAACCAACTCATCAGCAACGCCACGAAGAAAGCAAGCGGTACGCCATGAGCGCGGCGACGTCAGGGCGTGTCTGCTCAGTCGCCAGAGCGTATCGGACCGCCTTCGTCGTGCATGGCACCGGATGCCTCTGCTGCGTGCGGTCTCCGCGAGAGGTGGCGGCTTCCTTCCGCTGTCGCACGGCGGCCGTGAGCGCCTGAATGCGCTGGCGGCGAAGCATCTTGCGCATTCGCTCCTTCTGAAATCGAGCGCGGTCGCCATTCCGTTCCGACATCGGTCCTCCTCCGCCCGCTGAACTCCGTCCAACGCGCGTCGGCCCCAGAGTAGCGATTGCGACAGGAATCCGACTGTTCTCGTTTGGCACAGTCCCGCGGCGCCTCTTCATGGCACAGTCATCGGTCACAGCTTGGAGTTGACAACCATGAATGCCAGACCGCTACACGATCGGCTGATCGTTCGGCGCCTCGAAGAAGGCGAGCAGAAAAGCGGCGAGATCATCATCCCGGACTCGGCCAAAGAGAAGCCGCAACGGGGAACGGTGATCGCCGTCGGCGAGGGCCGGGTGAAGAGCAACGGCACGCGCGTCCCCCTCGACGTGAAGGCCGGCGACCTGATCCTCTTCGGCAAGTACACGAGCCAGGAGGTCAAGCTCGACGGCGAGGAGTACCTCATCATGCGCGAGAACGAAGTGCTGGCCATCATCGGCAGCGGCAGACGAAGAACAGTAGGAGCAGCTTTCAGCTAACGGCTCTCAGCTCTCGCTGCGTCCTGATAGCTGATAGCGAAATCGAAGGTTTGGAGACAACTGAATGGCAAAACAGATCGTGTACGGCGATTCCTCGCGGCAGGGGATTCTTCGGGGCGTCAACAGCCTGGCCAACGCGGTGAAGGTGACCCTCGGGCCGAAGGGGCGCAACGTCATCCTCGACAAGAAATTCGGGTCGCCCACGATCACCAAGGACGGCGTCACGGTCGCCAAGGAAATCGAGCTGAAGGACGCCGTCGAGAACATGGGCGCGCAGATGGTGAAGGAAGTGGCGAGCAAGACGTCGGACACGGCCGGCGACGGCACCACCACGGCCACCGTGCTGGCGCAGGCGATCTATCGTGAAGGCGCGAAGAACGTCACCGCGGGCGCCAACCCCATGGCTCTCAAGCGCGGCATCGACAAAGCCGTCGAGGCGATGACGAGCGAGCTCGAGAAGATGTCCAAGCCGGTCACCGGACCGATGATCGCCCAGGTCGGCACCATCTCGGCGAACCACGACGAGGCCATCGGCCGGATCATCGCCGAAGCGATGGACAAGGTCGGCAAGGACGGCGTGATCACGGTCGAGGAAGCCAAGGGCATGGACACCTCGCTCGACGTCGTCGAGGGCATGCAGTTCGACCGCGGGTATCTGTCGCCGTACTTCGTCACCGACCCCGAGCGCATGGAAGTGGTGCTCGAGGATCCGGCGATTCTGATCCACGAGAAGAAGATCGGGTCGCTGAAGGATCTGCTGCCGATCCTGGAGAAGGTGGCGCAGGCCGGTCGTCCGCTCTTCATCATCGCCGAGGATCTCGAGGGCGAAGCGCTCGCGACGCTCGTCGTCAACAAGCTGCGAGGCACGCTCCGAGTCGCCGCGGTCAAGGCGCCGGGCTACGGCGATCGCCGCAAGGCGATGCTCGAGGACCTCGCCATCCTGACCAACGGCAAGGCGATCACCGAGGATCTCGGGGTCAGACTCGAGAACCTGACGCTGGACGATCTCGGCCGGGCCAAGAAGATCACCATCGACAAGGACAACACCACCATCCTGGAAGGCGCGGGCAGCTCGGCGTCGATCGCGGGCCGCGTCAAGCAGCTGCGCGCGCAGGTCGAGGACACGACGTCCGACTACGACCGCGAGAAGCTGCAGGAGCGCCTCGCCAAGCTGGTCGGCGGCATCGCGATCATCAAGGTCGGGGCGGCCACCGAGACCGAGATGAAGGAAAAGAAGGCGCGCGTCGAGGACGCGATGCACGCGACGAAAGCGGCCGTCGAAGAGGGCATCGTGCCGGGCGGCGGCGTGGCGCTGCTCTGGGCGTCGAAAGTGCTCAAGGACCTGAAGGTCGCCGGCGACGAGCGCATCGGCGTCAACATCGTCGTGCGCGCGATCGAGGAACCGATGCGGTGGATCGCGACCAATGCCGGCCACGAAGGCTCGATCGTCGTGCAGAAGGTCAAGGAGATGCAGGCCGACGAGGGCTTCAACGCGCAAACGGAGCGCTACGAAAACCTGGTCCAGGCCGGCGTGATCGATCCGACGAAGGTGGTCCGCTCGGCGTTGCAGAACGCCGCGTCGATCGCGTCGCTCCTGTTGACGACCGAAGCCGTCATCTCGCAGATGCCCGAACGGCAGCAGCACGAGGCGATGGCGGGCGGTGGCATGGACGGGGGGATGTTCTGACATCCACGGCCACACGATGAGATACATGATCTACGAAGACGCGCGGACGCATAAGTTCGCGTTCCTCCAGCTGCCGAACCGATTCCTGGAGGGGGACGCGCTGCCCGTTGCCGCCATCGACCGCTGGTTCGACAGCCACGAGGAGGCCATCGCCGCCCTCCCCGAGCTGTTCAATCGCGACGAGCAGCACGAGGTGCGTGTAGAGGCAGCGGCGGCGATTGAGTCCGTGGTGACGCCCGCCGATCCCCCCAAGCCGCACTAGCGCAGCGCGACATGGAAACCTCGATGAACGTTGTCTGGATGGTCGTGGGCCTTGGAGTCGTGGGCGTCGTTCTGGCGCTGCTGCGGTGGCGCGGGAGCGGCCGCGAGGCCGATCTCGGTTCCGTGAGCCAGCAATGGGTTGCCGAGAATCGGATGTCGCAGCAGCACGAGCCGCCGCGGTGAGCTGAACGTTGCTCCTAGTTGGAGTCGAGCTTGTTCACGTCCCGCAAGTCACGCAGGGTCCGCCGCATCTCCTCGACGACCTTCATGTTGTCGAGCGTCGTTTGCAACGTGTCGGCGGTTGCGCGCACGGCCTCAATCGCCGCCTGACGCGCCGCCTCGGCGGCGGCTCGTGCGTCCTCGCCGGCGGCCCGCGCCATCTCCCCGGCTTCCCGCAGGCGCTCCCGCTCCTGCCGGACCGTCTCGAGCGCCTCACGATGCTGGTCGCGGACCTCCCGCGCTTCTTCCGCCAGTCGCCTGAACCGCTCCGCCTCGTCTCTGGCGGACTCGGCGGCGATCCGATGCGCTTCGGTAGTCATACCGATTCAGCGTACCAGACAGCACCGCCGCAGGCGTGTGCTCAAAAGCACATCAATCGTGCAGGACGATGCTGAGGAGGGAGCTGTTGATCTTGAGCCCGCCGTTGTACTCGATGAGCCCGAGCTTCCGGAACTTGTTCATGAAGAAGTTCACGCGCGCGCGGGTCGCCCCGATCATTTCCGCCAGCGTCTCCTGCGAGATCTTCGGCAGCGTGCGCTGGTTGGGATTGACCTGGCCGTAGCGCGCCAGCAGCAGCAGCGTCCGGGCGAGGCGCTTTTCACTGGAGTTGAAGAGCTGATCGACGAGGTCCGCCTCGATGCGCATGTTCCGCGTCAGCATGTAGGAGATGAAGCGGTCCGAGAACGCGGGCTCTTCGTGGAGCAGCCGGATCATCGCCTGCTTCTCGATGATCAGCACGCTGCGTCGGGACCACCGCCGTCGCCGTCCCGATGCGAACCGTTTGACCCGCCAGGGCGCCCTCGCCGAAAAAGTCGCCGGGCGCCAGCATGGCGACGACGGCCTCTTTGCCGATCCGAGAGAGCACCGAGAGCTTGATCCCGCCCTTCTGGATGTACCGAACGTCGTCGCCGGGGTCGCCTTGCGAGAAAACGACATCGCCCCGCCGGTACTTCACGACCTTGCGTGCCGGGCCCGTCGATTCGAGATACTTCTCCACATTGAACCCGCGCCGAGTCTTCGGGCGGACCGGATCGTGTCCCTGCTCCCATGATGGCGTTTCCCGGATTATCGCACTCTCGGGCGGACTGTGCCGTGGGATTCGGCTCATGCATTCGGTGTGCAGTATTTGACAGCCTTCCCACGCCTGGGGTGTCAGAGTGAACCTCTCGCAGAAGACTTGAAATCCATGGAACGACCAACGAGCGACGTCGGCGTACTGCCCCATCTCCCGCACGGGCGCGAGCTGGCGAAGACCCTCACCGGCATCCGCGGCCTCGACGAGATCACGCGCGGCGGGCTGCCGAAAGGGCGGCCGACGCTCGTCTGCGGCGGCCCCGGCTCCGGCAAGACGCTGCTGGCCCTCACCTTTCTCGTGAACGGCGCCACGCGTTTCGACGAGCCCGGCGTGCTCATGACGTTCGAGGAGAACGCCGACGAGATCGCCAGCGACGTCGCGTCGCTCGGGTTCGACCTTCCCGAGTTGATCGCGGCGCAGAAGCTCGCGGTCGACTACGTGCGCGTGGAACGCAGCGAGATCGAGGAAACGGGCGAGTACGACCTCGAAGGGCTGTTCGTCCGGCTCGACTACGCGATTCGCATCGGTGGGCGCCAAGCGCGTCGTCCTCGACACCATCGAATCGCTGTTTGCCGGCTTGAAGAACGACGCGCATCCTCCGGTCGGAGCTGCGACGGCTGTTCCGGTGGCTGAAGGACCAGGGCGTCACCGCCGTGATCACGGGCGAGCGCGGCGACGGCCTCCTGACCCGGCAGGGACTCGAGGAGTACGTCTCGGATGCGGTGATCCTGCTCGACCACCGCGTCCACGATCAGGTGTCGACGCGCCGCCTGCGCGTGGTCAAGTACCGCGGCTCCCACCACGGCACGAACGAGTATCCGTTCCTCATCAATGCCGACGGCATCAGCGTGCTGCCGGTCTCCTCGCATGGCGCTGCAGCACGACGCGCCGCTGGAGCGCGTGTCGTCGGGCATCGCGCAGTCTCGACGAGATGCTCAGCGGCAAGGGGTACTACCGCGGCAGCACGATCCTCGTCTCCGGCACCGCCGGCACCGGGAAGACGAGCCTGGCCGCGCACTTTCTCGACGCGGCGTGCCGCCGGGGCGAACGCTGCCTGTGCTTTCTCTTCGAGGAGTCGCCGCAGCAGCTCCTCCGGAACATGCGCTCCATCGGCATCGACCTCGAGCCGTGGGTGGCCGCCGGACTGCTGCAGTTCCATGCCGACCGGCCGTCGCGGTACGGGCTCGAGACCCATCTCGTCACGATGCACCAGGTCGTGGCGGACTTCAAGCCGACCGTGACGGTCATCGACCCGGTGACCAACCTGATGACGGTGGGCACCTACGCCGACGTCCAGGCGATGCTCACGCGCATGATCGATCATCTGAAGACCGAGAACATCACGGCCATGTTGACGAGTCTCACGCCGGGGCATGACCGACATCGAGCGCACCGAGACGACCATCTCGTCGCTGATGGACACGTGGATCGTGCTGGCGAACGACGAGGTCGGCGGCCGCCACCGCCGCGGGCTGTACGTGCTCAAGTCCCGCGGCATGGCGCACTCGAACGAGCTGCGCGAGTTCGTGCTGACCGATCGCGGATTGACATGCTCGACGCGGCCGGCGGGCCGCGCGGACCATCGGCTGACGTCGGGCACGGCCGCGGGAAGGACGCGATCGCCATGCAGCTCTCTGAGACCGGGACCGCCTGCCGTCCTGCGGCGCAGGCCTACCAGCTGCGGCTCTACGTCGCGGGACAGACGCCGAAGTCGGTCCTGGCGTTCACGAACCTGAAGCAGATCTGCGAGGAGCATCTGCAGGGGCGCTACGAGATCGAGATCATCGATCTCCTGCAGAATCCACAGCTCGCGCGCGGCGACCAGATCCTGGCCGTCCCCACGCTCGTGCGGCGGCTGCCGGAACCGATCAAGAAGATCATCGGCGATCTCTCGAACACGGAGCGCGTCCTCGTCGGGCTGGATCTCCGGTCGCCAGTGACGCCGATGCCGTGACCGCGCAACGTCCGCGCGACATTCGAGCGGCCGCTCACGCCGCTGCCGAACGGTACGTCCTTCGGCTGTACGTCACGGGCATGACCGCCCGATCGGCGCGCGCGGTCAAGAACCTGCGGGCGATCTGCGACGAGTATCTCGAGGGGCGGTACGATCTGGAAGTCATCGACATCTACCAGCAGCCGGTCCTCACGAAGGGCGAGCAGATCATCGCCGCGCCGACCCTCATCAAGAAGCTGCCGCTGCCGATGCGCCGGATCATCGGCGACATGTCGAACCGCGACGCGCGTGCTGCTGGGACTCGATCTCGTCCGCGCCCGGGCCACGCGGAGTAAGGCCGATGATCGCCAGCCACGCCGACGGTCGCAACGAGACCGAGACGCTGCGCGCGCGCCTCGCCGAAGCCGAGGACATGCTGCGGGCGATTCGGCAGGGCGAGATCGACGCGCTGGTCGTCGAGGGCGCCGGCGGCCACCAGGTCTACACGCTGCACAGCGCCGAGGAGCCGTACCGCAACCTCGTCGAACAGATGCAGGAAGGCGCCGTCGTCCTCACGGCTGGCGGCGACATCCTGTACTCCAACGCACGCTTCGCGGCGCTCGTGGGCGAGCCGCTCGAGTCCGTGGTCGGCAGCCGCATCGACCGGTTCGTGAACCCGTCCGACCGGGACGATTTCGAGACGCTGCTCGGCGCCGGCAGCGGACGACGGCGCAGCCGCTTGATCGGCTCGGATGCAGGCGCCTTCGAGGTGAGCCTGTCGCTCACCACCACGGCGTCGGCCAGCGGCGATCGCCTGAATCTGATCGTGACGGATCTCCGCGAGCTCTCGAGGCCAACAGCAACCGCGACCGCGCCGAGCGCGACAGCCGCACGAAGGACGAGTTCCTGGCGATGCTGGCCCACGAGCTGCGCAAGCCGCTCGGCGCGATCGCGCAATGCCGTCCGCGTGCTCGAGCTGACGCACGCCGAGGGCGAGCCCGCGGACCGCGCGCACGAGGTGATCGCGCGACAGGTCGGCCACATCTCGCATCTGATCAACGATCTGCTCGACGTCGAGCGCGTGGTCTCCGGAAAGATCCGGCTGAATCGGCAGCCGCTCGACATGGCCGAGGCGGTACGCCGGGCCGTCGCCACGTTCACCGGCGACGGCCAGGCTGGATCGGCACATCGACATCAGCACCGAGCCGCGTCTGGGTCGACGGGGACGCCAGTCCGGCTCGAGCAGGTGCTGACCAACATCGTGACCAACGCGGTCAAGTACACGCCGCCAGGCGGCCGGATTCGGGTGGCGCTCCGCGCCGACGGCGGCGACGCCGTGCTCAGCGTCGAGGACACCGGGTTCGGCATCTCGCCCGAGCTGCTGCCGTTCATCTTCGACATGTACGTGCAGGCCGATCGGACGCTCGACCGCGCGCGGGGCGGCCTCGGCATCGGCCTGACGCTCGTCCGCCGCCTGGTCGAGCTGCACGGCGGCACGATCGTGGCGTCGAGCGACGGAGAAGGGCAGCGGCAGCACGTTCACCGTCCGGCTGAGGCAGATTCCTTCGGCGAACGAGCGTCCGCTGGACTCTCAGTCCGCGCGGAGCGCCGTGCGAAGCCCAGACGCGTGCTGCTGATCGAGGACAGCGCGGACGCGCGCGAGATGCTGCGGATGATGCTCGAGCTCGCCGGGCACGTGGTCTACGACGCGGCCGACGGCGTCCGCGGCCTCGAACTGCTGAACGTCGTGCAGTCCGGACGTGGGGATCATCGACATCGGTCTTCCCGAGGATGGACGGTTACCAGGTGGCCAAACGGATTCGTGAGGAGCCGCACGGCCGCGACATGCTGCTGCTGGCCCTGACTGGCTACGGCGCGCCCGGTGACGCGAACCGCTCGTCGGAGCACGGGTTCGACCATCACCTCGTCAAGCCGGTCGATCTGGATCAGCTTGACGCGCCTGCTCAGCGAAGGCACGCGGAGCGATCATCGCAGGCGGAGCTCTCGCCATGAAATCGAAGCAGAGCCGGCACGTTCAACGCCCAGGCCTTTCTCGACTCGGCCGGGATCGCGCAGAAAGATCGTGGAGTATCGGCGGGCCGAGGTCATCTTCACCCAGGGCGACCCGTGCGAGCACGTCCTCTACATCCAGAAGGGCGGCGTGAAGCTCTCGGTGCTCTCGAAGGCGGGCCGCGAGGCCGTCGTGGCGATGCTGGGCCCCGGCGAGTTCTTTGGCGAAGGATGCCTGGCGGGCCAGCCCGTCCGCATGGGGAGCGCGACCGCGACGACGGACAGCACCATCCTGCTCGTGGACAAGGATCAGATGGTGCGCCTGCTGCACAAGCAGCATGCGCTGTCGGATCGGTTCATCGCGCACATGCTGGCGCGGAACATCCGGATCGAGGAGGACCTGATCGATCAGCTGTTCAACTCCAGCGAGAAACGGCTGGCCCGGACGCTCTTGCTGCTGGCGCGCTACGGCAAGCACGACAAGCCGGTGCGGGCCGTCCCGCCGATCTCCCAGGAGACGCTGGCGGAAATGGTCGGCACGACGCGCTCGCGCGTGAATTTCTTCATGAAGAAGTTCCAGCGACTGGGGTTCATCGACTACACGAACGGGCTCAAGGTCAACAACTCGCTGCTCACCGTCGTCCTGCACGATTAGACGGGAACGTCAGTTCCTGATCCAGCTCCGCCGCCCGGACAGGGGGTGCAAGAGCGCCACGAACAGGGCGGCGCCGATCATCGACCAGACAATCGGGAACGACTGGCCGCTCAGATTGAGCATGAACGGCTCGGCGAGGCCGAGCTGACGCGCGACCCACGGTCCGAGGAGCGCGCCGATGAAGCCGAGGGCGATCGACACGAGGAGCCCGCCGCGCGCGCCGCCTGCGAGCGCCTTGCCGACCGCGCCGCAGATCGCCGCAATGATGAGGAGAACGATCAGCCCCGGCAGCGTCAGTGTCATAGCAAGACCTCCCAGTCCACGATCGCGATGGTACCGCCCGGTGCTCAGAGGGTCTGTTCTCTTCTGCACAGATTCCGCGTCAGCCGCGTGGCAGAGTTGGCCCTATGGAAGCTCGAAGAGTCGCCAGACCACGCGCAGGCGGCGCGGCAAAGGCGCCGCCGTTGTTCACCGCGCAGGCGTTTCTCGAGTCGCCGGGCATTGCGAAGAGCATCGCCGAGTATGGGCGTGGCGAGACCATCTTCACGCAGGGAGACGCCTGCGAGCACGTGCTGTACATTCGAACCGGCGGCGTCAAGCTGTCCGTGCTGTCGAAAACCGGTCGAGAAGCCGTCGTGGCCACACTCGGGCCCGGCGAGTTTTTTGGTGAGGGGTGCCTGGCCGGTCAGGCGCTCCGCATGGGAAGCGCCACGGCGATCACCCCGAGCACGATCCTGCTCATGGACAAAGGCACAATGGTGCAGGCGCTCCACAAACACCATGCGATGTCCGACCGGTTCATCTCGCACATGCTGTCGCGCAACATCCGGCTCGAAGAGGATCTGATCGATCAGCTCTTCAAGTCCAGCGCGACCAGCTCTCAACTGTTCTGACCTCTACTGAAGGACCAATTCCGGACGGCCCGTGCTCACCAGTTCGATGAACTGCTCGGCAACCAGCGGCCGGCTGAAGTAGTAGCCCTGTCCCTCGCCACAGTGCTGGGCCTGAAGAAACGCGAGCTGCTCCTCGCGTTTCCACGCCTTCCGCGATGACGCGATGCCCGAGGCTCTTGCCCATGCTGATCACGGCGCAGACGATGGAGGTGCCCACCGGATCGGCGCTGATCTCGTGGACGAACGACTGATCGATCTTCAGCACGTTGATCGGAAACTGCCGCAGATAGCTCAGGCTCGAGTACCCCGTGCCGAAGTCGTCGATCGCCACCTGCACGCCCATGTCTTTCAGTGCCTTGCAGCGCGAGGGCGGTGGATTCGGCATGCTGCATGAGGGAGCTTTCCGTCAGCTCGAGCTCGAGATAGCGGGCATCCAGCCGGGTGTCGTGCAGAACCGCGCGCACGTTCTCCAGAAAGCGCGGATCCCGGAACTCGACGGCCGAGATGTTGACGGCCACGGCCATCGGCCGCCGGCCCTCGTCGATCCAGGCCCGGGCCTGCCGGCAGGCTTCGCGCAGCACCCACTGGCCAATCGGCACGATGAGGCCGCAGTCTTCGGCGATCGGCACGAAGTCGTTCGGCAACATGAGCCCGCGCTCCGGATGCACCCAGCGGATCAGCGCCTCGGCGCCGGTCATCGCTCCGGTTTCGAGATCGATCTTCGGCTGGTAGTGGAGCACGAACTCGCGCCGGGCGAGGGCGCGATGCAGGCCGGCTTCGATCGATTGCCGCTCGACGGCCCGCGCGTTCATGTCCGGCTCGAAGAACTGATAGTTGTTCCGGCCGCTGTCCTTGGCGTGGTACATCGCGGTGTCCGCGCACTTGATCAGCGTCTCCGCATCCGGACCGTCGTCGGGGTAGATGCTGATCCCGATGGTGGCGGTGACATGCAGATGGTGGTGCGCGACATCGTGCGGCGCGACGAGCGCGGCGATGATCTTCTGCGCGCTGGCGGCCGCATCGTCCGCGTGCTGCGATCTCCGACAGCAGCACCACGAATTCATCGCCGCCCTGACGGCTGACCGTGTCCGAGCTCCGGACGCACGTCACCAGCCGTCGTGCCACCGACTGCAGCAGCGCGTCGCCAATCGCATGTCCCAGGCTGTCGTTCACGTGCTTGAACCGATCCAGATCGAGGAACAGCACGGCCAGGCGGTGGCCGTGGCGGCGGGCCAGGGCAATCGCCTGGGTGAGCCGGTCGTTCAGCAGCATGCGGTTGGGCAGGTCGGTCAGAAAGTCGTGCTGCGCCAGGTGGACGGCCTGCAGCGACATGCGCCCGCGCCTCGCTCACATCTTTGAACACCATCACCGCGCCGATCACCTGCCCCGCCCGATCGTGGATCGGGGAGGCGGAGTCTTCGATGGCTGTCTCGAGCCCGTCGCGCCGGATGAGGAGGCAGTTCGGGGTCAGGCCGACGATTCTGTTGAGCTGAATGGCCTGGTCCATCGGGTTCCGCGCCGGTTCGCGCGTCGTCGCGTCGATGATCTGGAACACCTCGGCGAGCGGCCGGCCCAGCGCCTCCTGACGCGGCCAGCCCGTCATGCGTTCGGCCACGGGATTGAGATAGGTCACGTTGCCCGCGATATCGGTGCTGAGCACGGCGTCGCCGATCGAGTTGAGCGTGACTTCCGCGCGCTGCTGTTCGAAGAACAACGCCTCTTCCGCCGCCTGGCGCTCGATGATCTGCTGGAGGGCCCGCGGCAACGTGTAGCTGTCGAGGTGAGTCTTGCTGGAGATAATCCTGCGCGCCGCGCTTGACGGCTTGCCTGGCGATGTCCTCGATCGTCCGGCGAGCCGATGACGAGGATCGGGACGTGCGGCGCCGCCCGCCAGACCTGGTCGAAGGCCGCGATCCCGTGGCCGTCCGGCAGGCGCAGATCGAGCAGGACCGCGGCGATCCCGTTCCCGCGCAGCCGTTCGAGCCCGTCGACGAGCCGCGGCGCGCATTCGACGATGAAGACGCCGTCGCGGACATCGCCGGCGAGCGCCTCGCGAACCGACCGGCCATCCGCGGGATCGTGGCCGATCAGAAGAATGCGCATCGGGTTCGCGCTCATGGCACGCTGGCGCCGATGTCATTGTCCACGCCGCCAGTGTACGGGCGGCGCGCAGCGCGCTGTTGTCCGATACAGCACACGTCGCGCGCCTTGTTGCCGACGCTCCAGAAACGGCTGTGATGTGCAGAACAGAACAGCTCACGATGCACTCGACTGTTACTCTGCTTGCGATGATCTGAGCGCCGGACTCGGTTCTGGCCGCGGGCGCTGCAGACCTTCATCGAGGACCCCCATGAGCAAGTCTTTACCTCCTACCGAGCGTGTGCTCTGCCGGTATTGCGGTCTCGAATCGGCCGTGTCGCACGGACGCGCCTGCGAATGCGTCGACGCGCTTGTGAGCGAGCGGAATCGACTGACGGAACACGTGCAGCAGGGTCAATCAGCCTCCTCCGTTCAGCTCACATCACATCTGGAGTCGGAATTCGCCGGGCGCGGGTCGTTAGTCGAACGCCAGGGCGGGAACCGGGATTCGCGGCAGATCGATCGTAAAGACACATCCCACGCCGGGCAGGCTCCGCGCATAGATGCGGCCGTTGTTCGCTTCGACGGCCCAGCGGCTGAAGGCGAGGCCGAGACCCAGGCCCGTTCGATTGGCGTTTCGCTGCTCGAACGGCCGGAACAGGTCGTCGGCGTCCCCGCCGGGAGGCCGCCGCATTCGTCCTGGACCTCGATCAGCACTCGCTCGGCGCTGGCGCCGACCCGCAGCGTGACGGTGGTGCGCGGCCGGGTGAACTTGAACGGCGTTCTGCAGCAGGTTCATCACCACCGCCGCGAGCACCTGGCGGTCCGCTTCGATCGCCACGTCCATTCTCGACCGGCATCACCGTGAGCGTGATGCCGCGCGCGTGCGCCGCCAGCGTGGCGGCCGGCACGAGTTCATCGATGAATCCGGACACGCGAAGCGCCTCCCGATTCTGAATGCCTTGCGTGAGCCGGACCTCGGCGAGCGAGCGGGCAATGAGATCGCGCGCGCCCAGCGAGGCTGCGATGCAGCACCGTGCCGGTGCTGCCGCCGACCCCCACGTTGCCCGACTTGACCACGTCGAACGCGATGATCGCGGTGTGGATCAGGTTCCGCAATTCATGCGCAAAGAATCCGAGGCGCTCGTTTTCGCGGGCGGCGCCTCCCTCGAGCGCTGGACTGGTTGCGTTCGCGCCCGAACTGGGTGACCGCGCCGGCGATGGCGTTGTCCAGGCAGCCGTTCAGCATCCGAAAGTCCTCCGTACTGATCGGCGCGTCCGTTTCGACGGCCAGTTCGGTGATCGACTGACAGACGTCGCCGTAGTCGTGCACGACCTGTGACACGGTAAATCCCTGCCGCAGCAGATCGTGGCCGTGCAGGACGGCGCTGTCCCCGATCTCGTGGCTCGACGACAGTCCGAGGCGCAACGCGTCGACCAGTTGATCCAGGAACAGGGGCACGCCGTGATCGATCTCCGCGACGGTTGGCGGCGGAACGCGATCGCGTCGCGACCTTCGCTCGGCAGCGTCTGATGATCTCGTCGCGGTTGAGGGTGATGAATTCATGGAGCATAGGAGATCTCATTTCCGCGGCTCGAGCGTGGCCTTCGGGAGGATGACCGCGACCGCGACGCCGTCCCACGGCGCCTTCTCCGGGCTGCCGGGCGAGTCGGCGCTGAGCGGCATCGCGCCGGTCGCCTGCGGATCGAGATGAAACTTGGCGACCAGATAGTCGCGGACGATCGACGCGCGCGCATGCGACCGCAGATACTGCTCGTCGCGCGTGCCGTGCTGCGCATAGCCCTCGACCATCACGATCCCCGACGCGAGGTGTTCCAGATAGGGCGCGATCGCCGAGTCGATCCCGGCTTTGCCCGGCTCGGTCAACCGCTCGTTCGCCGGATGATCCGGCTGCGGCTCGAACAGCACGTCGGAGCGCCGCCAGGCGCGGACCAGCCGGCGATCGCTGCCCTTGGTGAGGGCGCCCTTCCGATACTCCGCCGGCGACATCTGCGCGAGGTCGTAGTACCCGCGTTTCTTGAAGAAGCCGCGGAGCAGGAAGTTGTGCTTCATCGCGTCCATGTTCTCGGCCAGGCCCGCCATCGCCGAACGCGCATCGTCCATCGTCTGCGTGACGCTCGCGGTCATCCCCTGGACGGGACCGTCCTTCGACTGGAAGCCTTCGAGGGTCTTCCTCGCGTTCTCGACCACTTGTCGTGCGCTGGTCGCGATGTCTTCCGTCTGCTTGGCAATCGCGGTGACGCGGATGTAGAGCTCGTCGTCGTTCACGAGCTTGCCGAGGGAGCCCTTGCCGCTGCGAATCCCTTCCGCGATCTCGGCCGCGTCGGCCGTCATCTTCGCGCCCGATGCCGCCATCAGCTTCAGATCGTCGCTGGCGGCGGTGAGCAGCGCGTTCGCGTTGTCGACGGTGTCGGCGACGCCGACGACCGCGCGTTCCACGTCGCCCTTCATGGCGTCGATCGTGTTGTTCACCTTGGCGATCGTGTCGCTCATCTGCACCATGAGATCCGTGATTTCGAACGGTTCCCGGCTGGCAAGCGTGGCGTTCGGCTCCGACCGGGCTTGCGCCGTCAGTCCCCATGCCGATGCCGAGATAGCTCCCTCCGACGAGTCCTTCGGTTTCAATCGTGGCGAGCGAATCGGTGCGTACCAGTTGATGGAGGTCCTCGGTGAGCTCGAGCTTCACGCGGAACTTCTCGTTCGGCGTCGCCGGCGGGAGGATCTGCGTGATCGATCCCGCCTTCGCGCCGGAGACGCGGACGATGCCGCCCGGTTGGAGGCCGGTGATCTTCTTGAACTCGGTGTAGACCGTGAACTTCGTCGCGAACGCCATCTGGCGATCGCCGATCATGAACAGACCGACGGCAAACAGCGCGAGGCCGCCCAGCACGAACACCCCGACTCCTGCCAGCCTCGCTGGTGTCGCCATTAGCCACCTCCCTGGGCGCGCATGAACGTCTGGACGAGCGGTTCGTCGCTGGCGTCGAGCGCTGCGAGCGTCCCGCTCGCGAGCATGCGCCCGTCCTGCAGCACGGCGAACGTGTCGCCGATGACGCGCGCGCTTGGAATGTTGTGGGTGACGACGACGAGCGTGGTGCCACCCGCTTTCGTCTTCACGAGCAGGTCGTCGATCTCGCGGGCGGTGATCGGATCGAGGCCGGCGCTCGGTTCGTCCACGAGCAGGATCGCCGGGTCGAGCGCCATGGCGCGGGCCAGCCCCGCGCGCTTCTTCATCCCGCCCGACAGGTCGCCCGGCATCTTGTCGTAATCGTTGTCGAGGCCGACATCGGCGAGCTTGTTGGTGGCGCGCTCGCGAATCTCGGCGCCGGACCAGTTGGTGTGGCGCCGCATCGGAAACGCGACGTTGTCGCCGACCGACATCGAGTCGAACAGCGCCGCATTCTGAAACAGGAAGCCCATGTGCTTCCGCACGCCGGCGAGCTCGCGGCCGGCGAGCGTCGCGATGTCCTGTTCCTCGACGAATACCTTCCCGCTGTCGGGCTGCACCAGCCCGACGATGTGCCGCAGGGTGACGCTCTTGCCGGTGCCGCTGCGTCCGAGCAGGCAGAACGCCTGGCCCGCCGGAATCTCGAACGAAATGTCGTCGAGCACCTTCAGCGGCCCGAACGCCTTGGACACGTGATCGAATCGCACGGCGTTCATCCCGACACCGCCGGATAGAAGAAGAAGATGATCTTCACGAGGATCACGTCGCTCAGAATGAGGAGCATCGAGGCCATGACGACGCTGCGCGTCGACGCTTCGCCGACGCCTTCGGTGCCGCGGCTCGTCGTGAAGCCGAGATAACTGGCCACCACCGCAATCAGATACCCGAAGACGATGGTCTTCAGCGTCGCGGGGATGATGTCCGAGTAGGAGATGTAGCTGAAGGCGCGCTCGAAGTACAGCCGCCACGACATGCCGGACACCGCGGCCTCCGCGACCCAGCCGCCGAAGATGCCGGAGAAGTCCATCAGGATGGTCAGCAGCGGCATCGCGATCATCAGCGCGATGATGCGCGTCACCGCCAGGTACTTGAACGCGTCGACGGCGTTGGCTTCGAGCGCGTCGATCTGCTCGCTCACTTTCATCGCGCCGATCTCGGCGCCGATGCCGGCGCCGACGCGTCCGGCCACGAGCAGCCCGGCGGTCAACGGCCCGGTTTCGCGGATGAGCGCGATCGCGAGGCCGGCCGGAATCAGCGCCTCGGCGCCGAAGCGCTCGAGCGAGGCGCGGGTGTGCATCGACAGCACGATGCCGATCGCGAAGCCGGCCGTCAGAATCAGCGGCGCCGAGCGATAGCCGAACTGGTAGAGGTGCTTGAGGACTTCACGCGCCTCGTACGGCGGACGCGCGGCTTCGACGATCGGCGCGCCCGCCAAACGTGGCGACCGCGCCGACCGAGGCAAAGACGCTCGAGAACACCAGTGCCGACGCGGTCCACAACTGCCAGTTGCTGCATCGGGATCGAGTGTGACGCGCCGGGAGTCGGACGTCAGTTCAATCCGGGACACTACTGGGGTGAGCACTCGATCGCGCACGGGATCCGGTCGAGGATCACGTTCGCCCTGGTATCGATCAGGATCAGATGGTGCCCGAGAAAGCGAAACTGGAGGTCGGCTGGAAGGCTGGGCAGGGCGGCAAGCACCTTGTACGGCATGGTGGCGAACGGTTGGTCTTCGGGGTATGTGCCGTTGATCGGATGGCGGACCTCGCCGGGGTTACCCTCGTCCATGATCGCCGCCATCGTGCTGTCGTCCAGCTCGACGGTCAGCGCCTTCTTGAACGTCACGCTGATGGGCGGCGTGAAGAACTCTCCTTGTTGGGCGCCCGCGCGGGCCGCGCGGATCCTGCGTGCCAGCGCGCGCTCCGCCGTCTGAATCTCTGCCGGATCATCGGTCACCGTCAGCACGGGCAATCCCTGCTGTAGCGAGGTGCGCAGCTGGAAATAGCTCGAGACCAACGTCTCGAAGTCGGCTTCCATGTAGCCCCAGATCTGGATCTCTGAAGGGAGGCGTGTCAGGCTCTGCCGCTGGCGCCGGTGTCTGGGCCGACACGACGGAAGCGAACAGCAGTCCGAGAACCGTCGCCAGCGATATGGGTGCGCCGCATGGCTTCAAATATGGGCGATCGGACGTCGGCCGTCTGTGCAATCGGGCACAGGTCAAACGTCCGCCGACGGATCCACGCAGGCGGTAGAATCCGGGCCGACGATGACCGAGACCCGGTTCCGCCAGGCATTCCTGCTCCTGCTGGTCGCGTCGATCACGGCCGCGTTCGTCGCGATGGTCCGCGACTTCCTGCTCACGATCGTCCTGGCGTCCATCTTCGCAGGGCCTGAGCTACCCGCTGTACCGGTGGCTGCTCGCGCGGGTTCGTGGGCAGGAAGTGGTGGCGGCATCGCGACGCTGGTGCTGTTGCTGGCGCTGGTGATCGCGCCGCTGCTGGCGGTGCTGGGCGCCGCCGCCACCGAAGCGCTGCGCATCACCGAGACGATTCGGCCGCGCCTCCAGGAGTTCGTCAGCACGCCGGGTGAGTTCACCAATCGCCTGCGCGGCCTGCCGGGTTACGGCTACATCGAGCCCTATCGCGAGCAGATCCTGACCAAGGCCGGCGAACTGGTCGGCAGCGCGAGCGCGTTTCTGTTCGGCGCGCTCTCGGCCGCGACGCGCGCCACGGCCGTGTTCATCTTCCAGGTCGTCGTGTTGCTGTACACGATGTTTTTCTTCCTGATCGACGGTCCGGGTCTGCTCCGGACGCGTGCTTGCGTACCTGCCGTTCACGGAATCCGACAAGCAACGGATGATCACGACGTTCGTGTCGGTCACCCGCGCGACGCTGAAGGGCACGATCCTGATCGGCGTGGCGCAGGGCCTGCTCGGCGGTCTGGCGTTCTGGGCCGTCGGGTCTCGACGGTGCGATCTTCTGGGGAACCGTCATGACCGTGCTGTCGATCGTCCCCGGCATCGGCGGCGCGCTGGTGTGGGTGCCGGCGGCGGTCGTGCTCATCAGCACGGGCTATGTGTGGCGAGGGATCGCCCTCATCCTGTTCTGCGCGCTCATCGTCGGCAGCGTCGACAACGTGCTCAGGCCGCGTCTGGTGGGCCGGGACACGCAGATGCACGAGTTGCTGATCTTCTTTTCCACGCTCGGCGGCCTGATGCTCTTCGGCGCCATGGGATTCATCCTGGGGCCGATTCTGGCGGCGCTGTTCGTCACCGCCTGGGATATGTTCGGCACCGCCTTCCGCAGCGCCCTCGTCGAGCCGCAGACGCCCGCCGCTGACTCCCGTCCGCCGGCGTGACGGGGCCTCTGTGCCGTTGTGCACAGCGTCCCCTCCGTGGTCCGCGTAGAGTGACCATGCAGTGGAGGTGTCGATGGATCTGCAACAATTGATGCTGGATCCCAGACTGATGGCGATCGCCGTTGCCGCCGTTCTGGTTATCGCGGTGCTCGCGTGGCTGTCCGCGCGCAGACGAAGGACGACGACGGCCCTATTGGCGAATCGTGAGACGCAGAGTGGCACGCTCGAGATCCGCGATCTGGATCCGGCGGAGCGCCAACGCTTCTCGTTGCAGTGGCTCGCACTGCAGTCTCGCTTCGTCGACGACCCGGCATTCGCGGTCATGGAAGCCGACGCCATCGTCACCTCGTTGTTGCAGACGCGTGGATATCCCGTCGCCGAATTCGATCGAACGTGCGGCGGAGATTTCCGTCGACCATCCCCGCGTGGTGGCCAATTACCGGTCCGCGCACGAAGATTGCCTTGCGGCTGCGAACAAGGGGACGCCGATACGGAGGCCTTGAGAACCGCGATGGAATCCACTGACCGATACGCTCTGTTCGAGGAGCTCGTGCACGCCCCCGCGGCGAAGTCGAGTATGGAAGCGACAGTCGCGTGACAGCGCGTTGTCGCCCCGCGCGCCTGAGCGCTGAGGTGTGCTCTTCTGCACACATGCGGCCGCCGCCCGCGTGTCAATGCTCAGCAGATGGAACGTCGAAGAGTCTCCAGCGAACGGAGACGAGCGGCGGTCGGGGCGGAGCGCCCCGTCCCGCCGTTCAACGCGCAGGCATTTCTCGATTCGGCGGGCATGCCGAAGACCGTCGTCGAGTACGGGCGAGGAGAGACCATCTTCACGCAGGGCGACCCCTGCGAGGATGTCCTGTACATCCAATCGGCGGCGTCAAGCTGTCGGTGCTGTCGAAGACCGGCAGGGAAGCCGTCGTCGCCATGCTCGGGCCGGGCGACTTCTTCGGCGAGGGGTGCCTGGCCGGCCAGCCGCTCCGCATGGGCAGCGCCACGGCGATCACGCCGAGCGCGATCCTGCTCGTCGGCAAGGACAAGATGGTGCGCCTGCTGCACAAGCAGCACGCGATGTCCGACCGGTTCATCTCGCACATGCTGTCGCGCAACATCCGGATCGAAGAGGACCTGATCGATCAGCTCTTCAACTCGAGCGAGAAGCGGCTGGCGCGCGCGCTGCTGCTGCTGGCGCGCTACGGGAAGCAGGACAAGCCGGCGCGCGTGGTGCCGAAGATCTCGCAGGAGACGCTGGCGGAGATGGTCGGCACGACGCGCTCGCGCGTGAACTTCTTCCTGAACAAGTTCAAGAAGCTGGGCTTCATCGAATACAACGGCGAGCTCCCGCTCAAGATCAACAGCTCGCTGCTGAGCGTCGTCCTGCACGACTGAGGCAGCCCAGGGTTTCTCTCACGAACCGACGACATCCGGGAACAGCGTGAAACTGCCGCGTTGCTGCGCGAGCTGCCGCACGCGACCCTGTGCCCGCTCGCGTCGCTCTTCGCACGGCTGGCACCGCACCGCGAACGGCAGCGCCCGGAGCCGGGGTTGAGCAATCTCGCCCTTGCAGTCTGCACACGACCCGTACTCGCCCGCGTCGAGCCGAACGAGCGCCGCGTCGATGCGGGACAGCGTTTCCGCCCTCATCTGGATCAGCGCGAGCTCGATGTCTCCCTGGACGTCGGCGTCGGACAGGTCGACGTCGTCACGGGCGTCATGCGGCCGATCGGCGCGTCCCTCGCGGATGCGGCTCTGGACCTCGCGCCGTATCTCGCGCCGGCGGGTGGTCAGCATCCGCCGCAGCTCTGCATTTCGCATGCTTTCGGTCATGGTCGTCTCCTGCGTCATGAAGCATGCCCGAGGCGGCAGCAGACGGTCTGTCGCATTGTGCACACCCGTCCGGCGGCAGGCCGGTGCGGTGTGCTCAAACGCACAGACGCGCGTCAGCGATTGGCGCATGCTTCGTCGTCGTGATCGTCTGCGCCGTGAGACCGCCATCGCATTGAAAGAGAGAGCGCCTTATGACGAGTCAAACAATTCGGAAGAACTGGCATCTCGGACCATGGGCCCTGCTGATCGCGGTCACCGCCCTGGGCGGCGTCGCGTCGGCCCAGTCGAGGCAGGGGTACGGCAGCCGTATCACCGTGTACGCGGACGTCAACTTCGCGGGTCAGAGCGCAACGTTCGACGGCGACACGCCGAACATGGTGTCGGCCGGCTGGAACGACAACATCTCGAGCATCCGCGTTCCCAACGGGGAGACCTGGGAAATCTGTGTCGACGAGAATTACGGAAACCAGTGTCAGGCGGTGACCGGCAGCGTCGCTGACCTGCGCAGCACCGGCTGGAACGATCGGATTTCGTCGCTGCGCCGAATCAACGATCGCGGAGGCCGCGGCCGTGGATGGGCCCGCGGGAACAACCGGAACCGCGGGAACAACGGGAACAACGACAATAGCGCTCGGTGTGACCGTCTACGCCAATCCCAACTACGGCGGCCAGAGCGCGTTGTTCCGCAACGATACGCCGAACCTGATCCAATTCAACCTGAACGACAAGGTGTCGAGCATCCGCATCCCCAGCGGCGAAACCTGGGAAGTGTGTCAGGACGTCAACTACGAGAGTGAATGTCAGGTGCTGTCGACCAGCGTATCCGATCTGCGCCGCTCGGGCTGGACCGATCGAATCTCGTCGCTGCGTCGAGTCGACGACCGCGGGTACGGCGATCGTCGAACGGGTACGAGTGGCGTGTTCGGGACCACCGCCCAGCAGTCTCAGCGCGGCTTGCTCTTCTTCGATCGGAACGGTTTCCGCGGCGCGTCGACGCTCGTATCGGTCGGTGCCTCCCGCATGGGATTTCCCGCGTGGCAAGGAAGCGTGCAGATTCGCGGCGGGGGAGCCTGGGAGCTCTGCGACACCTCAGGCAACTGCGCGACGATCGACCAGGATGTGTCGGATCTGTCCTACCTCGGACTGAACGACCGCATTACATCGGCTCGCACCGTGAACCAATATCGCCGGTGACCCGTGACAACGACAGTAATCCCTCGCTTAACAAGGAAGGTGCACATTTGAAATTGATTATTGCGACGACCGTGGCGACGACGCTGGCGATCATGCCTCTGCTGGCGGCGGACAGTGAGCCCGCCAAGCGACTGGGCGAGGCGGCGACCATGCTGTCAGAGATCATGGCGACGCCGGACAAGGGTATTCCTGAAGACCTCATCGAGAAGGCCCACTGCATCGTGCTTGTTCCGGATCTGAAGACCGCGGCCTTCGTCGTGGGCGGGAAATACGGAAAAGGGTATGTGTCGTGTCGAAGCAAGACCCGAGCGGGTTGGTCCGCGCCCGGCACGGTCCGCATCGAAGGCGGAAGCGTCGGCTTCCAGATCGGCGGGTCGGAGACCGATCTGATCATGTTGGTGATGAGTGAAAAGGGCGCGGACAAGCTGCTGTCCAGCAAGTTCACGTTGGGCGCCGAAGGCTCGGTGGCGGCAGGACCCGTGGGACGCACCGCCACAGCGCAAACGGATGTCCAGATGGGCGCGGACATTCTGTCGTGGTCGCGATCGCAGGGATTGTTCGCCGGCGTCGCCCTCGAAGGGGCCACGCTCCGCGAGGATCTCGACGACAACGCCACTCTCTACGGCAAGCGGTTGGAGAACCGAGCCATCGTGACGACCGGCGTGCGCGCGCCCAAGGCGGCCGCCCAGCTGATCGCGCTGCTGAACCGGTACTCGGCCAAGGAGCGCACGGACTAAGGGTGAAGCCATGAGGAGCGTAGTTACTCGCACTGCGCGCCTGCTCAAGCCTCGCGGCGAGCCGAATCGCCAGCGTCCGATGACGTGGGGTCTGTCGTTTCGGCTTCCGCGATGGCGCACGTTCGACGGCCTCCGCTCGCGCGCCGCCGCACGTTGGGCGCCGAACAAATAGGCGTCCCCTCACGAGGTGTGCACATGAGCCAACGAGCAGGGATTTGGATCGATCACAAGAAAGCGGTCATCGTGTCCGCGTCGGCGGCCGGCGTCACGGCCAAGACCGTGGAATCCGAGATGGATCGCATGGCCGCTATTCGACGGGCAGGGTCCCCGGCGTCGGATGGCATACAGGGCGGTGGAGGCGAGAAGAACTACGAGGGCCGCTATGACCAGCATCTCGACCGCTACTACGACGAGGTCATCAAACAGGTGGGCGAACCCGACGCGCTCCTGATCTTCGGACCGGGTGAGGCCAAACTGCAACTCAGAGAGCGTCTCAGCCGGTCAAAGATCCTGGCAGAACGCGTGGTCGGAACCGAGACCACGGACAAGATGACGGATCCGCAGATCGTCGCGAAGGTGAAGGAGCACTTCGGCGTCGACCGCTGAGACGAGCGACAGCCAATTCTGGACTACGAGCTGCTTTGATCGAGGTCCGGCGAATCGAACCGCACGATCAGCACGGTGATATTGTCGCGGCCGCCGGCTTCGTTCGCCTGCGCCACCAGCTTGGTACAGGCGGCCTCCGGATCCGCCTCCGCGCGAAGGATGGCCGCGATCGCCTCGTCGTCACCATCTCGGTCAATCCGTCCGAACACAGCAGCAGTCGATCGCCGGCATGAACCTCCAGCGCGTGAGCTTCGACGTTCACGACCGCTTCCGTGCCTCCGACGACGTTTGTGATGACGTGGCGGAGGCGGTGCTGGGCGGCCTGCTCGGGCTGAAGCTCTCCCCGGCTGACCATCTCCGCCATGAGCGTGTGGTCGTGCGTGACCTGGTACAGCTCGCCATCCCCATACAGGTACGCCCGGCTGTCCCCGACGTGGACGACACACAGCTGTGTGTCGAGCTGGAACGCCATCGTCACCGTGGTGCCCATGCCGCGCAACTCCGGATGCTCCGTGCTTCCTCGAGAATGCGTGCGTCGGCCTGGCGAAGTGCCGACTGGAACTGCGTGAGGACTCCCTGCGCTTCGGGTCCGTTCGAGTCGAAGAACCACTTGAACGTATTGAGCGTGAACTGCTCGATCGCGACGACGGCAAGGGCACTGGCCTGTTCGCCGGCGCGCGTGCCCGCCCATGCCGTCGGCGACGAGAAACAGGTGTCCGCGTTCCTCCCCGAACTGCGCCTTCGGTTCCGGCAGGCTCGTCTGCCAGATGCGCATCGCCTTGGTGAGCTCGGCGCTGAGGAACTGATCCTCGTTGGACGGGCGCACGCGGCCCTTGTCGGTGATCCCGAAGGCCTTCACCGTCAGCGCGCGGTGGGCGGGCCGCGTAGCGGACTCGTCAGTCAGCAGCATGGGCCTCTCCTTAGACAGTTCCGGCGAGCGCTGCCGTGCCAGCTCCCGCGTGGCGCTGCAGGAACCGTAAGGTCTTCTGATTGAACTCCTCGACCTTCTCATAGATCGGCGCGTGCGCACACCCTTCGAAGATCAGCAGCTCGGAATCGCGAATATTGCCCTTCATCCGATCCGCGAAACGAGTGGAGGTCAACAGGTCGGTGCATCCGAATGTGATCTGCGTTGGCGCCGTGATCCGGCCAAGCTGCGCCGCTACATCATGGGCTATCACCGCATTCGACTGCTGGATGAAAGCCGCTACAGGCTGCGCTGGCCGGCTCCGAACAAAGTCCGCCAATGACTGGATGTAGTCCGGCCTGGCGGCATACAGCTCGGGCGTAAAGCACCAGGGGAAGATTGCGAGAATGACCATTTCGGGAACACTCTCCAACGCTTTGGCCACGACCTGCCAACCTTCGACGACGGTCTTCAGGAAGGGGTCCGTCTTCGGCCAACCACTATGCAGCGACAACGACTGAACCTTGTCGGGATACTTGGCCGCCAGCCACATGCCTGTTGCCGCGCCGAGGGATAGACCGGAGATATGCGCCTTCTGGATCCCCGCCGCTTGCATGAAAGCGGCAACATCGTCCGCGAGAAGCTCGGTGGAATAGGCGCCTTCGGGTTTGTCCGTTTCACCCGTCCCTCGAAGGTCGAGCGAGATGCAGGTAAAGTGCTTGGCGTACTCGGCCACCTGGAAGGCGTAACAGGCGTGATCGGCGGACAAATAAGGAATGAGAATGAGGGGCTCTCCGGTTCCTTGTTGGTCATAGTTCATCGTGATGTTCTTGGCTTTGACCTTAGGCATTGGAGTCTTTCCTTCTGTAGCCTTTAGAAGTGCACGCGGACGCCGCGCCCAGAACTGATAGTTGTTCGGGACGTCGTCGATTTCTTTCAAGAACAGGCGGCCTTCTCCGAGGAAGTACACCCGGCTCGCCCGAGCGGCACGCCGAAGTGCAGCATCCACGCCGGCGTGAAGGAGTCGCTGTGCGTGATGTCCCAGAACGAGATCCCGGTGCCGACGAACGACCCGCCGCCCAGGTATTTGTTCGCTTCGAGGTCGACGAGCACTGCGTGCTCGCGCACCTTGTGTCGGCGATTGACGAGCGCTGAATGCGACGCCTCCGGCGCCGGCGCATTTCCCAGTCGTTCTGGAACCGCTTCGCGACGCCGATCTTCACCCCGACGATCGGCGAGCACTGGGCGAAGTCGACGTTCCCCACCCCGGTGTTCCCCAGCACCTGCGAGCCGTTGCTGGTGTCGGCCCTCGATCGGACGCACGCGGCGATCCTTGCCGCCGAGCGCGTCGACGAAGAATGAGCCGACCTCACCGCCGGCGGCGGTGGCGGCGGTGGCGGCGGCGGCGGTGGCGGCGGCGGCGGCGGTGGCGGCGGCGGTGGCGGCGGCGGCGGCGGTGCGACCGGTGGCGGCGGCGGTGGCGGTGGTGGCGGCGGCGGCGCCGGCGCCAGCGGCGCCGCGGAATGTTCCGGCACCGACATCAGCGACAGGTTGCCGCAGATCTTCGGCACGACGAACGTGTAGATCCTGTTGTTGTTCGTCACGCGGAACAGGAACGCGCTGGAACGGCGTCCGTCCCGCCCAGCGGAATCGCTCGATCCGTCCCGGCGTCCGGTTGCCCCTGTCGATATTCGGGCGGTACGCCATCCATTCCAGCGTCGCGCCAGGCTGGAAATCGCATTCGACGAGCACGCCGTCGCTCGGCCTCGCGTCGCGTGCAGATGCCGCCCGCGACCGCGGAGCTGGCGCCGGAGAGCATCGGCCAGGACGGCGTCGGACGTTTCGGGGATGCCGCTGTCAGCGAGCACCTTCCGGATGTCCGCGGCCATGCCGCGCGCGCCCGCCATTCGCTTGACGGATGCCAGCGTTGGTCAGTGGTGGTTTGTAGAACGACGTCGATCCGCCGAGCCGGCGGGCATCCCGGTAGCCGCCGGATGAGGTGGCCTGCGCCAACGCAGGCGAACTGGAAACCAGGATGGCCAACGCGACCGTTGAGACGGCCGCACACACACGTATCACACGCAACATGAGCATCTCCGCGAGAAACAAATCTGCTTTCACACTGGTTGGAATATGCGCGATCTGGCGCTCGGCCGTCTGTCCAATCGGGCACAGGCAATGGACGGGACCCGGCGTACTGTGGGCGGTGAGGAGCATCACCATGTCGACCGACGCAGTCGAGCATCACCGGAAGGCGGCCGAGCATTTTGCGTCCGCCGCCAAGCACCATACCGAGGCGGCCACCCATTACGGCGCCGGGCGCCAGGACAAAGCGGCGCGCGAAGCGTATCTGGCGCAGGGCCACTTTCATCAGGCGAGCACGCACGCGGCGAAAGCCGCGAAGCTGCACGCCAAGCACTTGGGGGAGAAGTAGAGTTGCGAAGCGTCGAGGACGGGGCTGAGGTCGATGCTCGACGTCCTGGGCGTCCTGCGCTTCCTGCACCGCTTCCTTGACGGCTTCCTTCACCGCCTTCTTGACGACCTTCTTCATCGTGTCCTTGACGTCCTTGTCGTGGAGCACATCGTCGCCGGCCTTGGCCACCGCTTTCCTGACGGCTTTCTTCACGCTGTCCGTCAGGGGATCGAGTTCCTTGGTGAACACCTGCACGGCCTTCGCTGTTTCCTTCACCGTGACTGCGCGTTCCTTGGGTGCGTCGTCGCGCGGCTCGTCCGGCGGAGCCTCCTCTTTGGACGGCGCCGATTCTTTCTTGGAGCTCGCGCCGGCCCAGTCGGATTCGAAGGTCTCGATCAGCGTGTGCACCGCCTTCGCGTCCTGAACGATCAGGCCGAGCTCGCGGCGCGAGTCCAGCTCCAGCGTGCGCAGGCTCTGGCTGCCGATGAAGGCCTGACGCCGGTCGCGGATGATCGTGCGCGTGTGCAGCCGTCGTGCCCAGCTTGTGTCCGTCGATCTGGCCGCGCTTGGCCACCGAGCCGATGACCTGGATCTCGACACCCGCCTTCGCCCGCGCCTGCAGGACGCGAAGCATCTCCTTGTCCGAGATCTTCGGGTCGTAGATCAGCAATTGCTTCTTCGCGCCTTTCAGGAACGCGTCGAGCACCTTCCGGGAGTTCGCCGGGCTGACGACAAACGTCTCGGCTCTTCGGCGCGTACTTGATCCGGGTGCAGTCGGCTCGAAACAGTCTGGCGGCTTCGCGCACCCACTGCGGGTTGGTCGTCACGATGCCGAAGCCGCGGCTGTGGTCGATGTCCAGACGCGTGAAGTTGAACGACAGCACGCACAGCACGCGGCGATCGATCAGGATGTACTTGCCGTGATAGCGGACCAGATCGTCAGACGTGCGCGCGACGATGATGCCGGCCGCGAGACAGCGCAGCTCCAGCTTGCGCAGGCCTTGCTCGCCGCCGCGGTTGGCGAATGCGATCAAGGCGGTCACCTTGACACCCCGCTCCGCCGCCGCCTTCAGGGCGGTCTCGATGTCTTTGCGATCGAAGCGGAAGATGGCAATCTCCACGCTGCGCTTCGCGCTCTTGATGAGCGCGAGCAGCGGGGCCACACCGTCGGCGGGCTCGATGATCAGCTTCAGCATGTGATCTCCGGTGAAGTGTGCCGGATCGAGCATCCAGACCGCTGTTCAATATCGCGCACTCACGTCTGTGTCGTTGTGAACATCGCTGCATCCCGCCTCCCACGTAAGGTACCGCACAGGAGCATCAAACGCATGAACACGAACGCACACGTGCAGGACCATCGAAGCTACGGGTTCGGCACCGGACTGTTGGCGGGCACCCTCGTTGGCGCCGGCTTGCTGATGTGGCTCGCGCCTCGAATAGCGTCGGAGCTTCGCCAGCGCGCGACCGAAACGGCGAACCGTCTTCGCCAGCACGCGAGAGAACGGTACCGAGACGCCAGCAGCCAGGTCGGTGACGCCGTCGACGAGCTCACCCGCAAAGCTCAGGGCGTCCGTGATGACGTCGCCGAAGCGTCGCGCACGGGGCCCATGAGGTCGAGCGCTTTGCCGACGCCGCGAAGAACGATCGTGCCTGAAACTGCAGGAACAGCCCGTACACAGGAGAACTCAACAATGGACACCACCACCCTGCTCGTCATCGTTCTGCTGGTCTTACTCGTCGGCGGCGGAGGATTCGCGTACCGGCGGCGCTAGAGCATTCGCGAAGAATGCCCGTGGCTGTCGGGGCCCGACCGAGGCTGTGCCGTTTGGAACAGCCCGATCCGTCTCCTCTGCGTATAGTCGTGGTCGGAGAGCAATGATGCCGACGACCATCGACCCCGTGTGTTTGGATGCGTTCGCGCGGCTGCTGGCACAACCCGATCCACGGGACCTGCCCAGGCGCGCCCATGTCTGTCGCTACGAAGGCGATCCGGATCGACGGGTCACGCGCCTGCCGGGGATCCTCATGGCGTGGCTGCAGCGCCGCCATCTTGCGATCGACAGCGAGGAACCGATCGCATCGGCGACGCGACGTCCCACCGTCAGGATCCGTGGATACGTCAGGAACGTCGGGCGAATCCCGGCCTGCGCGTGCTGCGTCCGACTGGCACCGGTTAACGGTGTGCAAAGCCGGCGTTCACATGCTGCGAAAGAGATGGACACCGATGGTGACGATCGTTGCAGTCGCGCTCGCAATCCCGGGAGTCGGATCGGCGTCAGCCGGAACTGTCAGGGCCGATGAATTCGAGAAGAAGACGTGGATCACGGATGCGACGGAAATGCCCATCGCCGCGGCCATTCAGACAACGGCGAACGACACCATCGCGACGGTCTCGACAATTCCCGGCAGTTCGCTGTACGCGGTCGGCACACCGGCGTCCTGGAAACGCGCGGGAGCGCACGGGGCTGCCGGACACGGCCAGCGCGTTGCCCCTGATCGCGTTGGTCGCGGTGGGGTCTATCGGTCTCGGGTTCGCCGTGATGTTCGTTCGCCGTCGCTCACAGCAGGCGCCGAATCCAGGCGTGTGTGAAGACCCGATCGGGCGGTCGCTATGGACCCGCGGCGTCATCGTGTTGCTCACGGGCGTGGCGCTCGTCGGCATCGCGTCGGTTGGCGCCGCGGTCGTTCACGGCGAGTACGCTGTACTACATCTGCTTCGATCGCGAGAACCTGCCCGACCTCGGGCCCTTCACGCGATTTGAGCTCCCCACCATCGGTCGCGTCTCCGACACCAACGGGCAGCCGCTCATCGAGCTCGCGCGCGAGTACCGCCAGATCACGCACGTTCACGGACATTCCACCGGTCGTCCGAGAGGCGATTCTCGCCGTCGAGGACAAGCGCTTTTTCTCCCACGACGGCGTGGACTACATCAGCATTCCGCGCGTGATCGGCAAGGTCAGGATCGGCGCCTGGGGGACGCGGCTGGCCACGGGAGGCCGCCGCGACAACACGAGCGGCCAGGCGATCTTCCCGCAGGGCGGCTCCTCGATCACCCAGCAGCTCGTGCGAGGCGTGTTTCTCCAGCGCCAGACAGCGAAGGAAAACAGCTACCAGCTTCGGAACGTCAGCCTCGCGGCTCGCGCGCTGTCGGCGGTGATCGGTGCGCGAAACGTCAACATGATGTTCCGGAAGCGCGAAGAGATCCGGCTCTCGCTGTGGATCGAGCAACGGATGCGCGAGACGTTCGGATCGAAACGTCGCGCGAAGGAAGAGATCCTCGCGCGCTACGCGAGCTTCGTCTACATGAGCAACGGGCAATACGGCTTTGCCAGGGCGGCGGAATACTATTTCGGCCAGTCGCTCTCCACGTTCACTGCCGTTGATGCCGACAAAGCGGCGGTGCTGGCGGGCATCGCGAAGTCGCCCCGCGACTACGCGCCCTCGGCGACGGACAAGGCCCTCATCCTGCGCCGGCGCAACCAGACGCTGGCGCTCATGGCCGCGCGGGGTTTCCTGACGCAGGACCAGCTGACCGCCGCCAGACAGCGGCCCCTGACGGTCGTGGCGCACGCCCCCTCGCCGGTCCTCCAATCCTCCGCGGTCATCGCACATGTACTCGAGGAGCTCACCGCCAGGCACCCGGACCTCGGTGTCGACGATCTCCTGCAGGGACGCATCCAGGTGGACTCGACCGTCGACGCTCGCGTGCAGCGGATCGCGAACGACGCGTTGCAGCACGGGCTCGAGCGGTATGAGCAGCGCCACCCCAGCGCGCGCGGGTTGATTCAAGGCTCGGTCGTCGTCCTGAAGAACGGCGACGGGAGTGTGCTGGCGGAAGTGGGCGGCCGCGCGGTGTATCAAGGGCGCGCGTCGTCCTATAGCGACTTCAACCGCGTGACCAAGTCGCTGCGGCAACCCGGGTCCGCCATGAAGCCGATCGTGTATCTGGCCGCGTTTCGACAGGGCGACTTCACGCTCGAGACGCTGGTGCCCGACGAGCCCATTAGTGTGCCGATGGGTCGCGCGAGCCCCCGGAAATGGATTTCGAACTACGACGGCCGCTTCAAGGGTCTGATCCCAATCCGGGAGGCGCTCGCGGAATCGAGAAACGCGGTCGCGATCTGGCTCACTGCCCAGGTGGGGATCGACCGTGTCTTGCGGACGGCGCGCAGTCTCGGCGTCGAGACCCGGTTGCAGCGCTACGCGACAACGGCGTTGGGGGCATCGGAGGTCAGCCTCCTGGAACTGGCCACGGCGTATCGAACGATTGCGTCTGGAATTGTCGCGCAGCCGCACGTGATTCGGCAGGTGGTCCGCGGATCGGGTGACGTGATTCCAGGGACGCCGCATGCGCCAGGTCCGCGTCGCCATCGATGACCGCGCGCTCGCGCTCATCCAGGAAGGTCTGCGCGGTGTCGTTCGGATCCCCACGGGCACGGCGCACGCGCTGGACTCCCGCGCGTTTCCCGTTGCCGTGATGGGAAAGACGGGCACCACGAGCGATTTCAAAGACGCCCTCTTCGTCGGCTCGACCTACGGCGCCGGCGGCATCACCGTCGCCGTTCGCATCGGGTTCGACGACGGCCGGTCACTCGGCCCGAAGGAAACGGGCGGCCGTGTGGCGCTTCCGGTGTTTCGGGAGGTGATGCTGGGGATCTACCACGACCGGATCGCCGGGCCGGCGCCGGCGTTTCCGAGGCGGATGGAACAACACATCACGCGTTACTTGCAAGGCGACGATCCCGTGCTTGTCGGGGTCGTGCGTCGGGAGATCAACCGCCATGGCGAATGACCCAGTGAATCGCGCCGACTCGGGCGACCGGCTCGCCCGGATCGAACGCATGATCGATCAGTATCGCCGTGCGAAGAAGGGCCGGCAGCAGCGGCGGGCGATTGCGCTGTGGCGAAAGCTCGCAGGCCGGCAGGCGCTCGCGCGATTCGAGCAACCGCTCGAACGCATCCATTGATCCGGGCGTGATGGTGTGCAAAACGGCACAGATCCGCCGCGCGCGGTCCGCTAATCTGCTCGATGGGACCACGTTGAAATCAAAAACGACGACGCTCAAGCACCTGGCATCCCGCCTCACCGAGCAAACGCTGGAGGTGGCGGCCCTCCGCGCCGCGCTCGAGGTTCAGGCCAAGCGTATCGCCCACATGCAGGCGGAGCTGGATCTGTGGCCGCATTCCCCCGGATTGCGGCAGGCTATCCGCGCCTTGTCTGCCGAACGGCCCTCCGGCAACGGCCACCATCGCACACCCCGTTAGCACCATCCGGGTACGGATGAGGCCGGCAACCACAGCACATCGCAGGGAGGTCTGAATGTCGATCGTCACGCTTCGCTCGTCCGCGCCGACGAACTACGCCCCAGTCTTGGCCGAGAATCCCGACGCGGACTTCGAGCGCCGATGGACCGCGTGGATTGCGCGCGGCCTCGCCCATGACGCCGTCATCCGCCAGCGGTCCATCGCTCTCGGAATCGTTGTCGGGCGCGATTGCTCTTGCCGCGGCCATCGCGTACGGCCTGATCTCTATGTGATGGTGAGGAGGGTCGAAGGGTCGGCCCTGCGCGGCGTGAGGCTATTACGCGACGGGGCGGCTGTCGTCTGCTGCTCCAACTCGGCTATCCGTTTCAAGGCATTCGCCCTGAGTGCTGCCGCATCGCGGGCGATCGACGGCTCGGCCGCCCGTTCCAACATTGGCACGCGCCGGTCGAGCGCGGCCACCAATTCCCGCAGCTCGCGCACGAGTCAGGCTGGTTTTCACCGCCATTGGCGCCCTCCGTACGGCTGTTTTCGGGATCGCGAGACGTTCCACATCTCACCGCAGCTCGTGCATCGCCAGTAGCTGCTGGCATTCGGAATCTTCTCGGTTGTCACGATGGACGACGACCTGCACGCCGGGCATAACGTGGGGGGCGCGACCTCGAGCGGCTCGGACGCGGGCGATCGATTTGACCAGACGGAATCCCTCACCGGCCCTCCTCCAGGACGTGCTTTGGTGAGGGCTGGAGGCCAGGTTGGCCGCAGAGCTCAGGAAAGCGTAGTGATGGATCCAGTATACGCCTCGGCGACCGGTCGTGCCGTCCTGTTCTCACCGACGCGTGTGTCGACGCGGACACGCCCGCGGAGACGCTCTGACACGCCTTTCGCCGGCGGCGACGCCTTCCGAACAACGCGACCGGCTGCCGGATGTCTCTCGCCTGCAAGACGTTGTGAACGTCCGCCGAATAGCGCGCTGACGACGGCAACGAGGTTGCCTCTTGCCGGCGCATGACCATCTCGCCCCGTTGCGCCGCCATTCTCGTTGCCGCCGTTCTTTCGTTCGCTCCACGCCTCGCGTTCGCGCAAGGCGATCGAGCGCCGGCCGACAAGACGCTCTCACCCTACTTCTTCGTCGAAGAGCGGCGATCCGGCCGTCGATCAGCTGCCGCTGAAGGACACGCGCGTCGACGTCGCCATCTCCGGCGTCATCGCCGACGTCACCGTGCGGCAGGTCTACGAGAATCGCGGCCAGCGGCCGCTCCATGCCCGCTACGTGTTTCCTGCGTCGACGCGAGCGGCGGTCTACGGCATGACGATGACCGTCGGCGATCGTGCGCATCGTCGCGAAGATCAAGGAGCGCGAGAAGGCGAAGCAGGAATTCGAAGCGGCCAAGCGCGAGGGCAAGAGCGCCTCGCTGCTGGAAGCAGAGCCGCCCCAACGTCTTCACGATGAACGTCGCCAACGTGCTGCCCGGCGACACGATCTCGGTCGAGCTCAAGTACACCGAGCTGCTCGTGCCGACCGACGGCGTGTACGAGTTCGTGTATCCGACGGTCGTCGGCCCGCGCTACTCGTCGAAGCGCGCAGTCGGAGGCGTCCGCAGGCCGACACGTTCGTGAAGACGCCGTACCAGCACGCCGGCGAAGCGCCGCACAGCGCGTTCCACCTGACGGGGCAGCTGTCCACGGGCGTGCCGATTCAGGAGGTCGCCTCGCCCTCGCACCAGATCGTCACTCGCGCAACGGGAACGGGTCGCAGCCGACTTCGTCGCTTGCCTGACTCGGACCTGGCGCTCGGGCAATCGCGACTTCATTCTTCGCTATCGCCTGGCGGGCGAGCAGATCACGTCGGGCCTGCTGCTCTATCAGGGAACAGACGAGAACTTCTTCCTGCTCATGGCGGAGCCGCCGCAGGCCGTCGCGGCCGACGAGGTGCCGCCGCGCGAATACATCTTCGTGCTCGACGTGTCGGGATCGATGAACGGGTTTCCGCTGGACACCGCGAAGAAGCTGATGCGCGATCTCGTCAACGTGCTTCGCCCGTCGGACACGTTCAACATCGTCGTCTTCGCCGAGCGGATCGGAGACGTTATGCACGCGCGTCCGTTCCGGCGACCGCACGCAATCTCGACGCGCGCGCTGCAGTTCATCGGGCCGAAGAACGGCGGCGGCGGGACGCGAGCTGCTCGCGGCGCATCAAGCGGGCGGTGTCGCTTCCGCGCCAGGACGGCGTGGTCGCGCAGCAGTCGTGCTGGTGACCGACGGCTACATCGACGCCGAGAAGCGGACGTGTTCGACTACATCCGCGATCAGCTCGACGAGACCAACTTCTTCGCGTTCGGCATCGGCAGCAGCGTGAACCGGTTCCTCATCGAAGGCGTGGCGCGCGCGGGACTGGGCGAGCCGTTCATCGTGACCGAACCGGGCGAGGCCGACCGAGGCCGCGGCGACGTTTCGCCGCTACATCGACTCGCCGGTGCTGACCGGCATCGACGTGACGTTCAACGGCTTCGACGCCTACGACGTGGAGCCGGCGAAAGTTCCCGATCTCTTTGCCAGCCGGCCGATCGTCGTCTTCGGCAAATGGCGCGGCAAGCCCGGCGGGATCGATCGAGATCTCGGGGACGACGGGACGCGGCGCCGTATCGCAGCGTCGATCGCTGTCGGCGCAGGCGGTGCCTGACGAGGATCATCGCGCCCTGCGCCATCTCTGGGCGCGCACGCGCATCGCGACCTCTCCGATTTCGGCGTCGGCGACGCCGGACGAGCAGCGCGTGGCGCGACATCACCTCGCTCGGGCTGACCTACGGCCTGCTCACGCGGTACACGTCGTTCGTTGCGGTGCAGGAAATCGTGCGCCGCACGGACGGCGACGCAGCGACGTGGATCAGCCGATGCCGCTGCCGCAGGGCGTGAGCGATCTCGCCGTCGGCGCGCGAGCCTGAGCTGCTGTGGGTGGTCGCCGCGCTGCTCGCCGCGATCGCCGTGATGTCGCTCGTCAGGGCGCGGCGCGGGGCCGGAGCGATGGCGTGAGTCTGCACCGCTCGTCCTGAGCCTGCGTCCCCTCGATGCGGACGAGCGGTCGAAGATCCCACGAGCGGGTCTCGACCTGTTCTGGCGGCTGTGCGGCGCTGGTCATCTGGCGGATGAAGCGGTACTACGCCGACGCGCGCGTCGATGACCTTCGATGGATCCTGAACCCGACCACGCGCCTGGTGACGGCGGTCACGGGCGTGACGTTCGAATGGGCGCCCGGAGAAGGCTATCTTTCACGCGAGCGATTGTTTCTGATCGCGAAAGTCTGCGCCGGCATCAACTTCATGATTGCCGCGTTTGGCATGGTCACATGGATGCTGCGCAGACGAGTCGCGTCAGGCGCATCGGCAGCCGGCGTCCTCGTGCTCGCCGCCGCGGCCGCGTATGCGGCGGCCATCGTCGTGAACGCGGTGCGCATCACCTTCGCGGTGTGGATGGCGGCGCAGCCCGGGCAGATCCCCTGGATGACGGCGGCGCAGGCGCACCGCGTGGAAGGCATCGCGTTCTACTTCGGCGGCCTGGTTCTCCTCTACGAGCTCGTTCGGCGGCTCGATCGACGGGTGGACCAGCAGCTGACGACGCCGTTGATGTGGTACTACGCGGTCACAATCGCCATCCCCCTCGCCAACGGTGCCGCGGGCGAGTGGCGCGGGCTTCATCGAGCACTCGCTGTTCGTCCTGCTGATGCCGCTGCTGTTCGTTGCGCTCGCGACCGCCTCGCGGGCGATAATGTATGCTGTTCATTCGCGCCCGGAGAGATGCACATATCCAGAGCCGCCATCCTGTGCTTCGTCGCCGCGACCGGTGCTTCGTGCCGTACGGCTCAGGTGGGGACGGCACCGCCACCTGCACAGTCTCCGCCACCGATAGTCCAGCCCGGCGCCCCCGGTCAGCCGAGCCAGATCATCTCCGCTGAAAAAGCGTCCGACGTCTCGCAGGTCGAATACATCGGCGCCGACATCAAGTTCATGCAGGGCATGATCGGGCACCATGCGCAGGCGCTCGAGATGGTCGCGTTGATTCCGACGCACACGACGCGGCAGGCGCTGATCCTCCTCGGCCAGCGGATCGACATCTCGCAGGTCGACGAAATCAAGATGATGCAGGACTGGCTCCGCGCGCGCGGCCAGCAGGTGCCCGCGATGAACGCGATGCACATGCACGGCGCGACGCTCATGCCGGGGATGCTCACCGCGGAGGAGATGGCCCGGCTCTCCCAGGCGAAGGGTGATGAATTCGATCGGCTCTTCCTCGAGGGGATGATCAAGCACCACGAGGGCGCGATTACGATGGTGCAGGAGCTGTTTGCCACGCCGGGCGCGGGGCAGGACGTGACAATTTTCTCGTTCGCGAACGACGTGGACGCCGATCAGCGCATGGAAATTCAGCGTATGGGCACGTTGCTCGATGTGCTCGTCAAGGAGATGAAGCGATGAGATTCGTGGTCGCCGGCTGTTTGTCGCTCAGCATCGCGGTCGGGCTCGGCGCGCAGGCGCAACAGCAGCCGCCGCGGCCGCCGGATCCGGTGCCGCCGGCCAGACCTCGAGCGCCCGAGCACGACCTCGGGCGATCCGCGGATCGGGCTGAAGGCGGGGTTCCACGACGCCGGCGAGGCTGCGAAAAACATGGAACGCCTCGCCAGCCTCGGCAAACCGGACGGCTTCTTCGATCCGAAGATGCCGGCCGGCCGCGTGACGCCGCCCGAGCGTCCGCGCACGGCGGCGGGGACCCCGGCGCCGGCGGAGCCCACCGGCGAGCCCACCAACGACAATCCGGCGGCGCGTTTCGATCCCGCGATTGCCAACCGGCCCGACTTCACGAACTCCGACCTCGCGTTCAAAGGGCATCACGTGATCATGGGCAACTACCACGGGTTCAACACCTACGACGTGGAGCGCCCGAACCGGCCGAAGCTGCTGGCGTCGGTCGTGTGCCCGGGAGGGCAGGGCGACGTGTCGGTCCACGGGAATCTCCTGATCATGTCGGTGGAGCAGACGCGCGGCCGTCTCGACTGCGGCACCCAGGGCGTCCAGACGCCGGTCAGCAACGAACGGTTCAGGGGCGTGCGCATCTTCGACATCAGCGACGTGGCCAAGCCGAAACAGATCGCGGCCGTGCAGACGTGCCGCGGATCGCACACGCACACGATCGTGACCGATCCGAAAGATCCGGCGAACCTGTACATCTACGGGTCCGGCACGGGCGCGGTGCGATCCGGCGACGAGCTCTCGGGTTGCGTGGAACCGAAGGACGATCCCAACACGTCACGCTACAGCATCGACGTCATCCAGGTGCCGCTGGCGGCGCCGCAGAACGCGAAGATCATCAGCCGGCCGCGCATCTTCTCCGACGCCGGCAGCGTCGCCGCGCTGTGGCGCGGCGGCACGCACGGCGAAGGCACGCAGCGCACGTCGGAGACCGATCGCTGCCACGACATCACGGTGTACCCGGAGATCGGCCTGGCGGCGGGCGCGTGCTCGGGCAACGGGATTCTGCTCGACATCAAGGATCCGAAAAACCCGGTTCGACTCGACTACGTCGCCGACAAGGGTTTCGCGTTCTGGCATTCCGCGACGTTCAACAACGACGGCACGAAAGTAATCTTCACCGACGAGTGGGGCGGCGGCAGCCGCCCGCGGTGCCGCGCGACCGATCCCCTCGCGTGGGGCGCGGACGCCGTCTTCGACGTCGTCGATCGCAAGCTGAAGTTCGGCGGGTACTACAAGATCCCGGTCCCGCAAACCGATCAGGAGAACTGCGTCGCGCACAACGGCTCGCTCATCCCCGTGCCGGGGCGCGACATCATGGTCCAGGCGTGGTATCAGGGCGGCCTCTCGGTGTTCGACTTCACCGATTCGACGAAGCCCGTCGAGATCGCCTTCTACGATCGCGGTCCGCTCGACGCGAAGAACCTGATCCTCGGCGGCTTCTGGTCCACCTACTGGTACAACGGCAACATCTACGGATCGGAAATCGCGCGCGGCATCGACGTGTTCAAGCTCAAGCCGAGCGAGTTCCTGACGCAGAACGAAATCGACGCCGCCACGCTCGTCCGCAGCGAGGAGCTGAATACGCAACAGCAGACGCGCATCACCTGGCCGGCGGCCTCGCCGGTGGCGCTCGCCTACGTCGATCAGCTGACGCGGAGCAAGAGCATCGACGCGGAGCGTGCGCGATCGGTGAAGACCGCGCTCGATCGCGTCGACAGCCTGCGCACGGGGAAGGAACGCAACGCCGCCGCGGCGCTGGATCAGCTCGACACGCTCGCCGCGCAGTTCGAGCGCGACGCCGCAAGCGCGAGCGGACGCGACGCCACTACGGATGAAAGCGCTGGCCGCGACGCTCAAAGGGCGGGCCGCCAAACTTCGCTGAGCGGCCGCGCTGGGCGGGAAAGGCAGGAGGGGCAGGAAGGGCAGGCGGGCGCCGAAGGGCAGGAAAGGCAGGAAGGGCAGAAAAGGCAGGAAGGGAAGTAACGTTCGGCATGACGGCCGGTCTAATTAGAGGACGCGATGGCGTGCACGAAGATGGCCTGGGTGATCGTCGTTGCGGCGTTCACGGCCGCCTGTGGCGGGAGCTCCGGCGCGGCGCCGTCGCCGAACATCACCTGCTCGAACATCCCGAACCCTGCGACCACGTTCCTGATCCTGAACAACGCAGTATGCCCTTCGAGCCTGACAGTACCGCGTGGCACGCGGGTTACATTCATCAACAACGACTCGCGACGGCATGAGATGACGTCCGATCCGCATCCAGAGCACACGGACTGTCCGGAGTTGAATGCGGTCGGCCACCTCGAGTCTGGCCAGCAGCGCGAGAGCGGGAACCTCAATGTCGCGCGCCGTTGCGGCTTCCACGATCACATCAACGAGCAGAACCGCAACCTGCAGGGATCGATCACGATCCAGTAGGGCAGGAAAGGCTGGAAGGGCAGGAAAGGCAGGAGGGGGGAACACTCGTCTTTTGAGACGAGTGCTTTCCCTTCCTGCCTTTCCTGCCCTTCTCCTGCCCTTCCTGCCCCTCTTCGTCAGTCGAGGCGATATTTCGCCAGGTAGTACGACAACGCGCGCTGGCTGATGCCCATCAGCTCCGCGGCGTCCTTCTTGACGCCGCCCGAACTTTCGAGCGCACGCCGGATGGTCTCGCGCTCCACCCACTCGATATTCTGCCGCAGCTTGAGCGAGGGAAGCCCCGTGGCCTGCGGCGTCGCCGCGCTCAACACCGAGACGGCGCGCGCGGTCACGACCGGTCCAGGCGAGAGGACGACGGCACGTTCGATCGTGTTTTCGAGCTCACGCACGTTGCCCGGCCAGTCGTATTGCTGCAGCGCCGCCAGGACGCCATCGTCGATCCGTTCGACGCGCCGGCCCGTGCGCTGCGCGTGCTTCCGCACGAAATGCTCGACCAGCGCCGGGATGTCGTCGCGCCGCTCGCGCAGCGGCGGGATCTCGATCGGGATCACGTTCAGGCGATAGAACAGATCCTCCTGGAACTTGCCGTCCGAGACCATCTGGCGCAGATCGCGGTTGGTCGCGGCGATGATGCGCACGTCGATCTTCTCGGTCCGCTCCGATCCGAGCGGCTCGATCTCGCGCTCCTGCAGCACGCGCAGGAGCTTCGACTGCAGCGTCGGCGTCATCGTGCCGATCTCGTCGAGGAAGATCGTCCCGCCGTCCGCCAGCGCGAACTTGCCCTTCTTGGTCGCCGTGGCGCCGGTGAACGCGCCGCGCACGTGGCCGAAGAGCTCCGACTCGAGCAGCGTCTCGGGAATGGCCGCGCAATTGACCTTGATCAGCGGCATGTCGCGCTGCGCGCTGCGGTCGTGGATCGCGCGGGCGACGAGCTCCTTGCCGGTGCCGGTCTCGCCGCTGATGAGCACGGTGCTCTTGGTTTCCGCCACCAGCTCGGCGCGCCGGATGACTTCCTGCATCACGCGGCTGCCCGCGATGATGCCGTAGTGATCGAACCGCTCGTCGCGCTCGTCCACCAGGTAGCGGTACTCGCGGCGCAGCCGCTGATGGTCGAGGGCGCGCCGCACCACCACGAGCAGCTCGTCGATCTCGAAGGGCTTCTGCAGGTAGTCGAGCGCCCCGAGCTTCATCGCCTCGATGGCGCTCTCCACGGTGGCATGGGCCGTCATCATCAGGATCTGCGGCCGCTCGTTTTCCGTCGTGGCCGCCACCAGCTCGCGGATCAGATCGAGCCCGCCGAGCTCGGGCATCATGTTGTCCACGAGCGAGCACGTCGAACGCCTGTTCGGCCAGCAGCCGCTGCGCCTGCCGGGGGCTCGTGGTTTCGACGACGGCGTGCCCGGCGTCGCGCAGCGCGCGGCCGAGCGCCTTGAGAATCTTCTCCTCGTCGTCGACGAGCAGCAGGGAGCCGCGATGGAGGACGGTCATGCGGTTCGGGCGGGATTGGGCGGTTTGCCCTGAGCGAGCCGCTCGACCTTCGCGCTCTGCGTCCGTGGCGAGTCGAAGGGACGGGTGGGAAACACGATGTGGATTTCAGTGCCGCGACCCGAATCGCTCGAGACGGCGATCGTCCCGCTCAGGCCTTCGACGATGTTCTTCGCGATCGGCAGGCCGAGGCCGGTTCCGCCGCGCTTCGTCGTGAAATACGGATCGAAGACATGCGGCAGGTCGGCCGGGGCAATCCCGGCGCCCTTATCGGCGATCACGATGCGCACGCGCTCGCCGTCCACGGACGTCGTCAGCGAGACCGGCGGGACGCGGCAGCGTCGTCGCCGTTCACGGCGTGACGCGCGTTGACGAGCATGTTCACGAGCGCGATGCGCAGCCGCTCGGGGTCGGTCGTGATCTCGGGTACCGCCTGGTCGAGATGGAGCGCGATGCCGGCGCCGGCTCCGGAGGCCATGGCGGCGGCCGCCGATTCACGGCACAGCGCGTTGAGGTCCACGGCGGACAGCTCGAACCGGATCGGCCGTGCGAAGTCGAGCACCTCGTTGACGATCCGGTTCAACCGCACGACTTCTTCGTCGATGTCGGCGAGGGCTTCGCGCGTTGCCGCCGCGTCCGCGTCCGGCCGGCGCAGCGTATGGAGCGCCGACTTGATGATCATCAACGGATTGCGGATCTCGTGCGCGATGACGGTGGAGAGCCGGCCGAGCGACGTCAGCCGCTCCTTCTGCGTGATCTGCCGCTGGAAGCGCGCGATGGAATCGGTGAGCGTGTTGAACGTCGTGGCGAGCAGACGCGCATCCTCGTCATCCCACCGGTTGCGCTGACCCAGCGCGATCTTGCGCGTCAGATCGCCGGTTGCCGCCACCTCGCGCATGACGTCGGTGATCGCGGCCAGCGGCTGCGCGATCGTGCGCGCCACCGTGAAGCCGAGAACCGTCGCGATCAGAATCGCGACAATCGCGGTGACGACCAGGCCGGTGTGGATGGCGCGGAGCGACCTCAGCTGTTCGGTGCGCGAGCGCAGGATCAGCGCCACCGGTCCGGACATCGCGGGAACCCCGTCGGAGTCCGGCGTCAGCGGCCGCGGCAGCGCCGCGTACTCTTCCTGATCGATCTGGATGCGTGACGTGCCGGTCGTCCGCAGGCGCTCGGACAGTTTCGGGTACTGCTCGCGCGGGAACGTGGCGGCCAGCACCTGGCCGTCCATCCCGAACGCGATGTCGCTCAGCGTGATCTGCTTCAGCTGATTCGCCAGCGCGCTATCCAGCATGAACCCGACGCTCAGCGTCCCGAGAATGTCGGGATGCGTGAGGCCGACGTACACCGGCACCGTCACCAGTTGCAGGACGCCGTCGGGCTGGGGGAGAAGGCTGTGCCCTTCCCGGCCGGCCATCGCGTTCCGCACGGCGGGCTGGGTCGAGATGATCGTCGCGGTCCGCTCCGACGCGCCGACGGTCGCGAGCACACGGCCGCTCTTGTTGGTGACGAGGAGCAGGTTCGACTTCACCTGGTCCTGATAGCCGTTGGCCACGTCCTGCACCGTCGGGGCGTGGTCGGTGTCGACGGCGGCCTTGAGCTGGGGCGCGTCGGCGATGAACCGCGCCATCTGCGTGTAGGTTTCCGTCCGCGTCGTTCGCAGGTTGTCGACGAGCGCGGCGGTGGTCAGCATCTCGCGTTCGAGCGTCCGCTCGGCTTCCGCGGTCACGCGCACGTTCACGAGGTAGATGGCCACGGCGATGCACAGGACCGCGAGCAGCGCGCTGGCCAGGAAGATCCGGCTGCGCAGCGACGAGAGGAGAATCATCGCAGGGTGAAATCGAGCTCGGTGATGCCGCCGTCCGGCACCACGACCGGCTTGGGCTCCGACGAGGTGCCTTCGTTCCAGGCGATGACGTTGTAGGCCCCCGGCGGGATGTTCTCGATGCGATAGCGGCCGTCGTTGTCGGTCATCGCGAAAAACGGATGACTGAAGACGAGGATGAACGCGTTCATGTGCGAATGAATGTCGCAGAACACGCGCACGATGCCGGGCCGATCGAACCGGACGGGCCGCGAGCGGCCGGCGGCGTAGCGCCCGAGGTCGAACTTCGCGACCTTCGAGAGCGAAAACACGTTGTGGTAGAACTTGTCCGAGTTCGGAAAGTCCACGGTCGTGCCCGTCATGATCGCGAGCACGTGCGGGACGAACGTCTCGTTGTGCTGATCCATCACCGCGCGGCCGCCTTCGTTGGTTTCGAAGGCCCCGCGCGGCGCCGTCTCGAGGTAGACGACCGAGCGAAGGCGATCGGCCATGTCGCGCGCGGCGGCCGCGCCCAGGTCCGACACACCGGGCCGGCGCTCGACCGGTGGTGCGGCGCGGCGGAGCTCGACGCGGCCGCGAATCGACCCGGGCCGCGCGGCCGTCGACGCGGCGTAGGCGCGGCGAGAACACGACCACGCGACGGCCGCGAGCAGGACAGGCAGGAAAGGCCGGAAGGGCAGGAAAGGCGGGAGGGGAAAGCACCGCTCCCATTCCCCTTCCAGCCCTCCGCCCATCCAGCCCCTCCTGCCCTGTCAGAACCAGTACACCAATTGTGCCGCACCCAGCGTCGCGCGGCGCGTGAGGCGCCCGCCGTCGCGCGTGTTGCGTTGCACGGACATCTTCATCACCAGGTTGCGCTGAATCGAGTAGCCGCCACCGACTTCCACCCGCGTCACCGGCGCGTCCCAGGGCGCCGTTGTCTGCGTTCCCACGAGATCGCTGAAGTCCAGCCGATCCAACCGCGCCGCGGCGTAGAAGGCCGGCGTGAGCTTATAGCGGCCTTCGACCGACGTCGACATCGCGCGGAGCGGCTCGTCCAGGAACGGGGCGCGCTCGGCCGGCAGCCGCCACGCGCTGAAGATCGATTCGAACCTGACCAGATAGTACCCCCGCGAGTATTCGAGGTCGGCGCCCCACGCCGTCTGCGTGAAGTCCCCGGCGCGTCCATCCCCGGCCGTGGCCGCGCGCGCCAGGGCGTCGCTCACGAACGGTCCGCGCGCGGCCGACGTGCCCACGATCAAGCCGGTCGCGGGACGCACCTCGACGCGTCCGGCCAGCTGCTGGCCGCTGTTGTCGTCGCGAAAGAGCGGGTTCGAGAGGGTGCCGGTGGTGACCGACGCCGTCGCGTTGATCAGGCCGTTCGTCGCGCCGGCGTGCGCCTGAACCCCGGTGTCCCACCGGAACGCGCTGACGAGCGGAACGCCGCGATCGAGCGCACTGTTGCCAACCGAATACCGCAGGAGCCAGCCGAGACTCTGCTTGCTCAACTGCTCGTCCGCGGTGGCCGCCATCGCATCCGGCCGGAGCGACGTCAGGTACTGGTAGGCCAGCGGATACCCGATCAGCGGATTCTCGCTCGCGTAGGTCCGGCGCGCGAACGCGCCGAAGGTGGGGGGCACGCGGCCCGCCTGGATGTCGAAATTGCGGTCCGCCCACGGGCGGAAGCGCACGTAGAGCGCGTAGGGCACGACCTCGCCGATGTTCTCCGTGCGCAGTTCGCCGAGCACCGAGAAGTGGTTGCCGGCGTTGACGGCGCCGGTGACGGCGATGCGAAACGTGCGAAGCGCCGAGTGGTCGTAGTCGGTGTAGTTGAAAAACCCTGGATCGCTGCCGCCGAACGAGGCCGACACGTCGGCGCCGACCGTGACGTGGCCGTCGGCGAACGCCAGCGGCTCGGACGGCAGCCCCTGCGCGTCCGCGGACGGGACGCCCGCCAGGCATGCCACAAGAAGCGCCGCGCGTGCCCTGATCATCCCTGGATGCCAGCCTAGATCCTAGTATGATCAATGAGATGGCGTATATCATCTGCGAGCCATGCATCGGAACGAAGGATACCGCATGCGTGGACGTCTGCCCGGTGGACTGCATCCACCCGCGGAAGGATGAGGCGGAGTTCGCTACGGCCGAGATGCTGTACATTCATCCCGACGAGTGCATCGACTGCGGCGCCTGCGTGCCGGCCTGTCCGGTTGAGGCTATTTTCTCGCTGGACGAGACGCCGCGGAAGTGGGAAGCCTTCATTGCCCGGAACTCCGACTACTACGTGAGAGCATAGGTACACATGGGACTCATCGATCACCGGTTCGAAGACAACTTCATCACGACGAGCATCGATCGCGTGCTGAACTGGGCGCGCGAGTCGTCGATCTGGCCGATGGGCTTCGGCCTGGCGTGCTGCGCGATCGAGATGATGGCGGCCTCGGCGTCGCGCTACGACATCGCGCGGTTCGGCGCCGAAGTGTTTCGCGCCTCGCCGCGGCAATCCGATTTGATGATCGTCGCCGGCACCGTCACCAAGAAGATGGCGCCCGTGCTGCGGCGTTTGTACGATCAGATGCCCGAGCCGAAATGGGTGATCTCGATGGGCAGCTGTTCGAACGCCGGCGGCCCGTTTCCGACCTACAGCGTGCTGCAGGGCGTGGACAAGGTCGTGCCGGTGGACGTGTACGTGTCCGGATGTCCTCCTCGCCCCGAAGCGCTTCTGTACGGCCTGATGCGGCTGCAGGACAAGATTCGCAAGGAAGGCACCGTCCTTCGCAAGGAGCGGATCATCATGTCGGGAGAGACCGAGCCAACCTTGATTGGTGAACGCGCATGAGTGTTGTGGTCCGTTTTCTGAAGATGATCTTCCTCGTCGACCTGCTGAAGGGCCTGTGGGTCACGCTCAAGTACACGCCCCAGCCGGCATTCACCTTTCAGTATCCGGCCGAGCGGCGGCCCACCGCGCCGCGATTCCGCGGCGTGCTCCGCCTGCAGACCGAGCCCGGCACCGGCGCCCAGACCTGCATCGTCTGCGATCAATGCGCGAAGGCCTGTCCCGACGATCTGATCGCCCTCGGCGGGCATCGGGAGGCGGGCACGAAGATCAAGGTGCTCGACTACTTCGACTTCAACCTCTCGCGGTGCAGTTTCTGCGGTTTGTGTTCCGAAGTGTGCCCCACCAAGCCGATCAAGGCCCTCATCATGAGCGAGGATTACGAGCTCGGCAGCTACAGCCGGGACACGCAAATCCTGCGGGTTGACGAGATGTACGACGGCGTCCCCATCGAGCAATACACCCGCTAAGCAGAAGATCCGAACGGATACGATTTCGTTTTTCGAAACGTCTTTCTGCTGGCGTGCGGCCAGGGGTGCGCGTAGACTGTGGGCGCCGGAGTGTCCGCCGCTCGGCGCGATTCTTGTAAGGGGCGGCCGGCATCGCTCTCGGGAAAGGTGTAGGCTGCGTCCATCCCGGTAGGCCTTCGGAGGGTTCATGCGCGGGTTCAGGGTCTTCATTGCGGTAGCCGTCGTGGCGTCCGCCTCGCTCGTCATTCGCGCCGACGCCACGCCTTCGTCGCAGGCGTCCGAAATCCAGCTCCAACTCGGTGATCTGCTATCGGCCGAAGGCCGTTTTCTCGACGCGCTCGAAGCGTATCGAAACGCCCTCAAAGCCGCGCCCCCCGACGACGTGCGACGCCCCCGGATCGGCGTCATCATGTCCGCGCTTCGCGTTGCGGAATTCGATCTCGCCCGGCAGGAAGCCGAAACCCTGAACCGGATGGATCCGACCAACCCGCAGTCGATGACGCTCTACGCGGACGCGCTGTGGTCGTCGGGCCTGTTCCAGGAAGCCGAGAAGCTATACGAGCAGGCGCTCGCCGCGTCGCCGACCCTGGCGCGCGGCCATCACGGGATGGCCAAGGCGCTCGCGGCGCGCACGCGTCTCGACGACGCGATGGTCGAGGCCCAGACCGCCCTGCGGTTGTCGCCGCGCGACATGGAAATCCACCACACGGTGGGCAACATTTTCGAGCGGATGCACAAATACGAAGAGGCGGCCGCCGCCTACTCGAACTACGTGAACCTGCTCCCGAACAAGGACCATAGCGAAAAGGCCGACTGGTCGCGCGCCGAGATCCGGTTCCTCCGCTCGTTCGGGCAGCGCATCCCGTTCGAGACCGACCCCGAATCCGACAACAAGCTGTACACGGTGGACTTCCGGCTCGTCAACGACAAGGTCGTCGTCCGCGCGAAGGTCAACGACGCGTCGGCGCAGGACTTCGTGATCGACACCGGATCGGAGAATACGGTCATCACGCGCGGGACGGCGCAGCGTCTGGGCATCACGCCCGTGACGTACACGCTGAGCGCCGGCGTCGGGCGGATCGGGCTCCGCGGGCTGCAGCTGGCGCGCATCGATTCGCTCGAGCTCGGCTCGCTCAAGATGCGCAACGTGCCGTGCCTGATCAAGAACCCGCCGCTGCGCGACATTCCCGTGAAGGAAACCGAAGGGCCTCTCGCCGCTGGCGCTCGGGTATTCGATGGTGATCGACTACCGGACCCACAAGCTGACGTTCGGCAAGCACCTGCCCGAAGAGCCGAAGGACTTCGAGCTGCCGATGCGCATGCACCGCCTCGCGACGGTGCGCGGCACCGTCGACGTCAATCACCAGGCCAACTTCGTCGTCGACACGGGCGGGGAAGTGATTTCGATCAGCCAGGCGACGGCCACGGCGCTGCACAAGCCCCAGACCGGCCGCCGGATCGCGCTGAAGGTGTACGGCACGTCGGGCTGGGATCCCGACGCGTTCCTGATGCCGGGCGTCGACCTGCTGTTCGACACGATCCAGTACAAGAACTTCCCGGTCGTCGTCCTGAATCTCGACGCGCCGAGCGCCTTGCTGGGATTCAAGCTCGGTGGCATCGTCGGGCACAAGTTCCTGAGCAAGTACCGCGTGGGGATTGATCTGGAACGTTCTGTGCTTCGGTTGAAGAACGTTTCGTAGGATCGTAGGTAGGGCGGGCCTTTCAGGCCCGCCTTCGCGGCCCTGAAAGGGCCGCGCTACGTACGCGCCTCCGCCTTTCTTCTGCAGTCGCTGCTCGCGCCGCGACTTTCGCTTCCTCGCACACGCGCCGCTCCTCGTCTGTCTCGATGAGCAGCGGCGGCACGCTGCACGCGGCCGCCGTCTCGGTCCACCGCGACGAACGTCAGAAACGCGCGGCTCGTGGGCTTGCGGCGTCCGGTGAGCGTTTCTTCGGAGAAGACCTCCACCTCCACCTCGAGCGACGTCGTAAAGACGCAGGTCACGCGCGACTTGAGGATGATCATGTCGCCGACCTTGATCGGACAGAGGAACTGCAGGTCGTCGACCGCCGCCGTGACGAGCAGCGTCCGCGTGTGGCGGTGACACGCGATCGCGCCGGCGATGTCGATCAGGTGCATGACCGTGCCGCCGAGGATGAAGCCGAGCGGGTTCGCGTCGTTCGGCAGCACGACCTGCACCATCTCGGTTTCAGAGTCGGCCGCGCGTTTCGGTGAGCTCAGACATTTAGGTCCAGATTATTCAGAGTTTTCATTCTCAGATTCAACAATCCAATCAATCTGAACTGAAATCCGCTGTGCTCTTCGCCGACAGCTGCTCTTCGCCGAGTTCTTGGCACGGTCTTCAGCATCCCGTCCATCGTCGCATGGTGGCCCATGACGAAGCGAGACACGAAGCGGAAGATGGGATTGCCGACCCAGCCGTCTTCCGTAATCGTGAGCGTCGAGCCGCCCTCCACGGGTGCGATCGCGACCGTCCACGTGCCGCCGAACATCTTTTCCGTCTCCTTGACGCGCGACACGAGCTTCCGCGGGGGATCGCTCTCGATGATGTCGGTCGGCACGTCCGAGGCGCTCATCGCCTGCGTGATGGCGGGCCAGACCTCGCCGGGCGCGCGGTTGATGCGCATGGTGCGGCTGGCGACGTGACTGCGGGGGAGCGTCGCGCCGATGGCGGCGACGATGGCGATGATGAGAACGAGGCCCCCGACGACGATCAACATCCACTTCATAACTACCTCCGTGTCGTTCGACGTTCGACGTCGCGGTTCGAGGTTCCTTCAGAGGTTCTGAACGACGAACCATGAACGACGAACCGCGAACGGTGGACAGCGAGCGCATATGTTCGTCTGCTGCCCGCGCCAGCAACCGGAGCCCCTCGAGCGCCGCCTCGCGCTTCGCGCTCGGAAGCCGCGCGAGCACTTCCTCGACGCGGACGGGATCGAGCACCGACTTGGCCTCGCGCACCCGCACGCCGGCCTCGGTAATGCGCAGCAGCACCCGCCGCCGATCGCCCGGGTCGCGGTCGCGGCGCGCGTAGCCTTTGCGCTCCAGCCGATCGATGGCCAGCGACATCGTCGCCACGGTGACGCCCATGTGTCCGGCGAGGTCGGTCATCGACACCGGGTCGACCTCGTCGAGGTGGTCGAGAATGCTGGCCTGGTGGGCGCTGAGCGCCTCGCCCGACTGCGGGTCGTGCACGTGCCGGGTGTGGCAGGCGAAGAAGACGCGCGGGTAGGTCTCGAGCACATGCGCGGACGTCACGATCGCGTACTTTACTTTGCTTTGTCAAACCAAAATATCATACCAAAAAAACGCCGACTCGGGGCTTCGCGGATTCGTCGGTACTCGTCTGAAAGAATCCGAGAGTCCCGAAGTCAAACGCGAATCTCGAGTCGCAAGTCCGCTAGAAGTCGTAGCCGATCCACATCGCGAAGCGCGGCTTGCGCCACTCGGTCGCGCCGCTCACGCAGTTGCCCGTCCGCTGGTCGAGCGAGGCGCAGGCGAACACGACCTCCTCCCAGCCCCGGTTGAACAGCGTGCGCCACGACCAGTCGAAGTGGATGGGGAAGCCGAGCGCGAAGGTCTCGAGGCCGAGGCCGTAGGAGGCGCGGCCGTCCTGCAGCCGGAAGCCCGATACGTTCTGCGTCGCGTAGTTGAGCACCGGTGACTGGAGGCCGGTCACCGGATCGGTGACGAACACGGCCTGGCCGTCGGCGCCCAGCTTCACGCCGGTCGGCAGCTGGCACGTCAGCGAGCGGTTGTTGGCGAAGCGGAACTTCGACGACTCGCCGGTGCACGGGTTCGCCGTCGTCTGGTTGTTGAACCAGCTGCCGCCGATGCCCGCGAAGAACACGCCGCGGATGCCGCCGATGACGCCGATCGGCGTGAGCGCCGCTTCGATCAGCGGGAAGCGCAGCTCGGCGTTCGCGAAGACGGTGTTCTGGCCGGCGAACTCGAGGTAGTCGTAGCCGCGCAGCTCGGAGTTGCCGCCGAAATAGAGGAAGTCGGGGAAGTCGCCGGTGCTCTTGAAGCCGCGGATCCGCGTGGCGAGCAGACCCGATCCGCCGAGGCGCAGATAGTGACGCACGTCGCCGTCGAAGGTCTGGCGCGACAGCGTGCCGCCGATCTTCGGCGCGACGTCGTAGGCCAGGCGCATCGTGCTGCCGGCGAGCGGCCCGAACTCGCGGAAGACGGTCGTCTCCTGAACGAACGCGGCGCCGAAGCGGCAGCAGCGTGCCGTTGCGGAACACGGCCTGTCCGTACTGCGCCTCCTGGTACGCCTGGCTGTACGCCTGGAGCTGCGGGTCGTTGTACTGCTCGTCGATCTGCACGCACGACCGCCGGAAATCTCGATGCGGCGGTAGCGATTGAACGGGTAGATGCCGAACGCGCTGCCGCCGCGGACGGTGCGGGTCGCGATCGACAGGTCGCGGTCGATGAACGGCGTGTACGACGGATCGTAGAAGACGCCGCCCAGCTGCCCGTAGAAGAACTGCGTCTGCGAGTAGCCCTGCAGCGCGTACTGGAAGCGGCGCGACAGGTTCACGTAGGACAGCGACATCGTCCGGTACTGCGAGATCGAGGCGACGAACAGGTTGACCTGCTTGTCGCCGAGCACGTCGCCGAAGCTCACCTGCGATCCGCCGAAGATGTCGCCGTTGCTCGTCACGCCGACGTTGACGGGCGGACGGCCCTCGAGAAACATCTTCTCGAACGCGCCCTTCTTGCGGACGTTCTCCTTCACCAGCGTGTGCTGCAGCGGCGCCTGGAAGTCGATGATCGGACCCGGCGCGCCGAAGTCGGACGAGGCCGCGGTATGCAGCGGCTCCTTGCGCTCGAGCGTGTGGATGCCGTACTCGCCCTTGTAGTAGCTGATGAACGCGATGCGGTTGCGTCTTGCCGTCGTTCAGCACGATCGCCGACCAGTTGCCGCCGAGCGCGTCGGTGTACTGCCGCAGCTCACCGGTTTTCAGGTCCAGCGTCCAGATGTTGTAGATGTTGCCGTTCCGGGCGACTTCGGGCTCGAGCGGCACCGCCGGATCCGTCCCCGTGGACGAGAACACGACCGTGTGGTCGTCGATGAACTGCGCCGCCGTCTCGTCCTGCGTCCCGAACGTGAGCTGGGTCTTCGCCTTCGTCGCCAGATCGAGCTTGAACAGCTTCTGGTTCCCGCTCACGCGCGCGCTGTAGAGGATGTAGGTGCCGTCGGGCGAGTACACCGGCCCGGCGTCGCCGAAGGAGTCGTTGGTGAGGTTGACGACTTCCTTCGTCTCGAGGTTGATCGTGTAGATGTCGCCGACGCCGCCGCGCAGCGCCGAGAACGCGATCGTCTTGCCGTCGTGCGCGAACGACGGCGACTCGGGCTCGTCCACCGACTTCATCGGCAGCTTCAGCTCGATCTTCTTGGTCAGCACGTTCTGGATGATCAGCGATCGCTCCTTCTCGGTCCGCACGAAGTAGGCGAGGCGATCGCCCTTGGGCGACCACGCCATCCACGGCATCTCGAACCGCTCGCCCATCTGCACGATGTGATCGAAGCCCATGTCCTTGTCGAAGCCGCTCGTCAGGTTGCGCACGAGCGAGCCGTCCTTGGCGGACAGGAGCACCAGATCGAGCTCGCGATCCTTGCGGTTGACGGTCACCGCCGCGATCAGATCGCCGGACGGCGACGGCGCAATCGAGAACGCCTCGGCGAAATGCGTCTTCTCCTTGTTCGGCGAGAGGTCGCGTCCGTAGTCGGCCGGGCGCTCCTTGTCGCGGAACGGCTTGAAGCGATCCTTCAAGTAGCGCTCGAAGCTCTGGTCGAACTCGTCCCGCTTCATCTTCAGCGCTTCTTCGTACGCGTCTTCGCCGCCGCCGATGACGCTCTTGCGGAGCGCGAACATGAACTGCCGGATGCCTTCCTTCCCGAACTTCGCCTCGATGAACTCGAACACGGCGTGACCCAGGTTGTAGACCAGGCGCGGGTTGCTCGTGTTGCCGTAGCCTTCCATCTCCGACATCTTCGGCACGATGTCGGCGACCGCCGCGTCGCGCACGGTCATCAGGTCGGTCGGCGTCCACTGCCCGCGCTCGTAGTCCGACAGTCCCTCGTTCACCCACAGCGGCACGCTGCGGCGGATCAGCGACTGCGGGATGATGTCGAACTCGAACTGGTGCGTGAGCTCGTGGACGATGAGGCCGTAGAGGCGGTCGGGGGTATCGTCGATCGGCAGCACCATCCGGTTGCGGACCGGCTCGGCGAACGCGCCGACGCCTTCAGACGAGGCATCGGGCGGCGCGATGTTCTGCTGCTCGAACTCGCTGTGGGTCTTGAACAGGATCATCTGGACCTTGAAGGACAGGTCGTGCTTCAGGTCCGCGCTGATTTGCTGGTAGGCGCTCTCCGCGTAGCTGGCGACGCGTTCGAGGTGCGACTCGATCTCGGGGTAGTAGTAAATCTCGAAATGGTCGGTGGTGTAGATCTTCCACTCGAACTTGTCGTAGTGGATGTTGTTCTTGCCGAAGTACGGCACCATCGGCGTCTGCGCGGACACGGGGGCCGCGCGCCCGGCGGCGACCATCGCGACGGCTGCCACCAGAACCAGCGATGCGGGGAACGGCAGCGGCTTGCGCGGGTGCATAGGCAGAGTACCTCGGAAAGAGTGTCGAACCCTGTTGCGATATTACAGTTGACGGCGACGGCCTGCAAACGCCGTGCTGGGCTGTTGTTCCAATAAAGACGCCCGGCATCGGCGATGAGCTGTGGCTTGGCGACAACGGTTTGTCCTCTGCCGTATCTGGTCGCCGACCCTTTTGGGCTACAACCGCCTTCGCCTGGCTCGCGGCAGCCTTCGGCGTGCCAGGCGGACAGCTATACTTCGAGCTGCCGGGAATATATGACGCGCTCTCAGGGTTTACGTCCGGTGTCGCCCGCGTTCGAGGCCGAGGCCCTGGCCTCTCTCGACAGCCTCTACCGCGCGGCGCTGCGGCTCACACGAGTGCCCGCGGATGCCGAGGATCTGGTGCAGGACACCTACCTCAAGGCGTTTCGGGCCGCCGATCAATTCGAGCCGGGCACGAACCTGAGGGCGTGGCTATTTACCATTCTCCACAACACCGCACGGAACCGGGCGCGGGATCGGGCGCGCGACACGGTGGCGGTCGACAGCGAAATCGTCGATCAGGCCGGCGACTACGCGCCGGCGACGGGACGCGCGGAAACGCCGGAAACGCTTCTGCTGCGCGACACGCTCGCGCCGGAGCTGCAGGCCGCCATCGACGCCCTGCCCGAGGCCTTCCGCCAGGCCGTCTGGTTACGCGACGTGGAAGAGTTTTCCTACGCCGAAATCGCGGAGATGTTGTCCATTCCCATCGGCACCGTCATGTCGCGCATTTCGCGCGGCCGGCGCGCGCTGTACGACGCGATGCGCGAGTCAGCCGCCGAAACCCCCGTTCCCAGCCGTCAATCAGCGTAACGTCATGACTACCTGTCACACGATCGATGCCTTGATCACTCCGTTCGTCGATGGCGCGCTGGGCGACGCCGAACGCCGCGCCGTCGAAGATCACCTGCGACGCTGCGCGGCGTGTCATTCGCGCGAGGCGGCCGAGCGAGCGGTGCGGACGCTGATCCAGAGCCGCAAGGTGGAACTGGACGCGCCGCGCGCGCCGCAGGCGCTGCATGCGAAGTGCGCGGCCGCGGCGCGCCGGCGTGCTGAAGACCCGCGCCACCGCAGAAATGGCGCAGGGCTTTAGCCCTGCGACGTCCTGGCGCACGCGCCTCACGCCCTACGCGCTCGCGGCCTCGCTGGTCGCCGTCGTGGGCGGCGCGTTCCTGTATCAGGCGACGGACAAGTCGGCGCGTCTCCTGGCGGCGGAGCTGACCGCCGACCACGTCAAGTGCTTCGCGATGAACCGCGCGCTCGGCACGCACCAGGCGACGGCAGCCGTCGAGAGCTCGCTGGCGTCGGGCTTCGGCTGGCGCGCGCATCTGCCGGAAGATCCGGCGCGGGCGGGACTCGAGCTGGTCGGCGCTCGTCCCTGCCTCTACGCCGAAGGCAAGATCGCGCACATCATGTACCGGCAGAACGGCAATCCGGTGTCGCTGTTCATGCTGCCCAACACCGCGCGCACCGAGCAGCTGGTCGAGGTGCTCGGGCACGAGGCCAAGATCTGGTGCGTCGGCAATCGGACGTTCGTGCTCGTGACCCGGCAGACGAAGCCCGAAGTGGAGCGCCTGGCGTCGTTCGTCCAGGCCGGCCTGCAGTAGGGGGAGAGAATGATGAGAACGCGATGGGCTCTGGCCACGGTCGCCGCGCTTGCGCTTGCGGTGTTGACGCTGCCCGCCGATCCCTGGTCGTCGCTCGGCGCGTTCGCGGCCGGCGGCGCCTGCCCGGCGAACGCCAAGCCGGCGAACCTGAACTTCACGTTGAAGGACTTGAACAACAAAGACGTGAAGCTCTCGTCGTTCAAGGGCAAAGTCATCCTGCTCGACTTCTGGGCGACGTGGTGCGGTCCCTGCAAGATCGAGATTCCGTGGTTCATCGAGTTCCAGAACAAGTACAAGCAGCAGGGTCTCGAAGTGATCGGCGTCGTCACCGAGGACACGCTCGAGAAAGCGAAGCCGTTCGCCGCCCAATGGAAGATGAACTACACCATCCTCCAGGGCAACGAGCGCGACGATGTCGACCAGGCGTATCGGACCGATGTACGGTCTGCCGGTGACCGTGCTGATCTCGCGCGACGGCAAGATTTGCGGCAAGCACATCGGGCTGTCGGGCAAGGATGTCTTCGAGAAGGAGATCAAGTCGCTGCTGTGATCGTGAATTGCAGGATGGAGAATGCAGGATTGCAGGATTCCAATCCGTCAATAAATCCTGCAATCCTGATCCTTCAATCCTGAAATGTCCTATCGCATCTGATATGATCGGGCCGATGTTGAAGGGGTTCGCGCACGCACGACTCGCCTGCGGCTGCCGCATCGCGTTTCGCGACGGCGTCGAGGGCAGTCCGGTGACGGTCGTGGTCGACGAGAAATCGCCGGCGTGTACGCTTTCGCTGCACGTGCGGAATCTTCCGCTGTTCGATTATCGCGAGGCACTGCGTCCGTCGACGCGGCTCGGCCCGCCCGGCGAAGAGGAATTCGAAGAAGAAGGATAGCTATCGGCGATCGACGATCGGGTGATCGGCGATAGTCGACCTTGTTTTCCTTGTGACAATCCACGCAAACACTCCTGGTGGCGGCGATCTGTCCAAGCTGCGGATCGACCGCGGCGCGCGACCGCCGCGTCCGTGGCTCGCCTGGGCGATCATTGCGATCCTCATCGCGGCCGGCGTGGCCGTGTATCCGAGCGCCCGCGCCTACGTCGCCGAGCGGCGCGCGCCCGAAGTCGAAATCGTGCACGCGACCGCCGTGGCCGTGCAGGCCGGCGGCTCGACGTCGCTCCCCGTCCTCGTCGCCACCGGCTACGTCGTCGCGCGCCACAGCAGCGATGTCGGCGTGAAGACCGGCGGCCGCCTCGCGCAGCTGAAATTCGAGGAAGGGACGCGCGTCCGGAAGGGCGACGTGATCGCGGAGATCGAGCACGCCGACATCGACGCGCAGCTCGAAGCGGCGCGGCGCGCGGTCGGCGAAGCCGAGGCGCAGCTGGTGCAGATGGTGGCGGCGCACAACGAGGACGTCCGGACGCTGGAGCGCCAGCGCGCGCTGGCCAAGGACGGCATCACCACCAATGCCGCGCTCACCGGCGCCGAGGCCACGGCGGCGGTCGCGGCGGCGCGCGTCAAGTCGGCCGAAGCGACGATTGCGTCGGCACGCGCCCGCGTGCGCGTGACGGAGGAAGCGCTCGAGAACACCAACGTGCGCGCGCCGTTCAACGGCGTGGTGATCAAGAAGCGCGCGGAGGTGGGCGAAACCGTGTCGCCGTTCGGCGTGGCGGGACAGTCCACGCGCGAAGGCGGCGCGATTGCGACGATCGCCGATCTCGGCGAGCTCGAAGTGCAGACCGAGGTCAGCGAGAACGGCGTCGCGAAGCTCGTGCCGGCGATGCCGGCCGAAGTGAAGCTGCAGGCCTACCAGGATCAGGTCTACAAGGGCCGGCTGCGGCAGGTCTTTCCGTCGGCCGATCGCGCGAAATCGATCGTCGAAGTGCGCGTCACGATTCTCGACCCCGACGTGCGCGTGAAGCCGGAGATGACGGCGACCGTCACGTTCCAGGAGCACAAGAAAGGCGACGAGGCCCGGACCGCGGGACAGACCGCGAGTCCGGTCCCGGCGGCGCCGATCGTCCTCGTGCCCAAGCGCGCGATCGCCGAATCGAACAACCAGCCGTACGTCTGGGTCGTGTCCGGCGGCATCGCCTCGCGGCGGCAGGTCACGCGCGGCGCCGAGCGGCTCGATCAGGTGGAAGTGCGCAGCGGGCTGTCGGCCGGCGAAGCGGTGATCATCAACCCGCCGGCCGGTCTGCAGAATTCCGGCCTGGTCAGAATCAAGGGATCGTAGAGCGACATGGCACTCATCGAACTGCGCGACGTCACCAAGTCGTATCGCCGCGACGCGATCGAGATTCCGGTGCTCGATCGCGTCTCGATCACGGTGGGCGAAGGCGATTTCCTCGGTCTCATGGGACCGTCCGGTTCGGGCAAGTCGACGCTGTTGAACCTGCTGGCGGGCATCGATCGCCCCACGCGCGGATCGGTGCGCGTCGGCGACACCGAGATCAGCAGCCTGAGCGAACGGGCGCTGGCGGCGTGGCGCGCGCGGCACATCGGGTTCATCTTTCAGCTCTACAACCTCATTCCGGTGCTGACCGCGTTCGAGAACGTCGAGCTGCCGCTGCTCCTGACCAATCTGTCGAAGACGCAGCGGCGCGAACACGTCATGACCGCGCTCAACATCGTCGCTCTGGGCGACCGCGCGCAGCACTATCCGCGCCAGCTGTCGGGCGGACAGGAACAGCGCGTCGCCATCGCCCGCGCCATCGTCACCGACCCGACGCTGCTGCTGGCGGACGAGCCGACCGGCGACCTCGACGCGAAATCCGCGGGCGAGGTCCTGACGCTGCTGCAGCGGCTCAATCAGGAATTCAAGAAGACGATCGTGATGGTCACGCACGATCCGCACGCCGCCGAGCGTGCGACGCACCTCCTGCATCTTGAAAAAGGGACGCTGGTCGAACGGCACGAGGCGATCGACGTCGAGCAGATGCCCGCCAGGCAGCTCGAAGTGGGGAAAACGTCATGAAATTCGTTGGTCTCGTGCTGAAGAGCGTGCGCCGCAGCAAGCGCCGCACGGCATTGACGACGCTGAGCGTCGCGATCGCGGTGTTCCTGTTCGCGTCGCTGCAGGCAGTGCTCGACGGCTTCGATGCCGTGGCGGCCGCGAGCTCGTCGACGCGCGTCGTGACGATCCGGTCGACGTCGATGATCTTCCCCATGCCGATGGGCCACGTCGAGACGATTCGATCGACGACCGGCGTGCAGGAAGCGACGTGGGCCAACTGGTTCGGCGGGATCTACAAGGATCCCAAGAACTTCTTCGGCCAGTTCGCCATCGATCCCGAGAGCTACCTCCGGATGTATCCCGAGGTGATTCTGTCGCCGGAGGAGAAGAAGGCCTTCATCGAGGATCGCACCGGCTGCATCGTCGGCGACGGACTGGCGAAGAAATACAGCTGGTCGCTCGGCGATCGCATCGTCCTCCAGCCGGGCATTCCGATTTACGGATCGCAGGACTTCGCGTTCACGATTCGCGGCATCTACAGGGCCGGCAGCAGCGCGGTGGACAACCAGTCGATGATGTTTCACTGGAAGTACGCCGACGAACGCAGCTCGCAGAAGGGGCTGGTCGGGTGGATCGTGGCGCAGGTCGCCGACCCCGATCGCGCGGCGCAGGTGGCGATCGCCATCGACCAGCGGTTCGCGAACTCGCCGTACGAGACGAAGACGGATACGGAGAAGGCGTTTTCCGCGTCGTTCGGCAAGATGCTGGGCAACCTGAACCTGCTGCTCGGCAGCGTGGCGCTCGCCGTCGTGATCACGACGCTCTTCGTCGCCGGCAACACGATGGCCATGGCGGTCCGCGAGCGGACGACGGAGATCGCCGTGATGCGGACGCTCGGGTTCCCGCGCGGCGACGATCTTCGGGCTCGTCGTGGGCGAGGGCCTCGTCGTCGCCGTCCTCGGCGGGGTCATCGGCTCGGCACTGGCGCGGCTGGTCATCAACGCCGAGTTCCTGGGCATGGCGGGCGGGTTCATTCCGGCGTTCAGCGTCGGCAACCGGAACGTCGTCGATTGGCCTCGGGCTGAGCGCGCTGATTGGCTTCCTTGCCGCGTTGCTCCCGGCGGTGATGGCGTCACGACTGAAAGTCGTGGATGCGCTGCGCCGCGTGGCCTAGCGTCCGATAATCCGTATGGGCTAATTGGTTCTTACAACCTGCGCTCGATGGTCGTCCGTAAGGGCACGGCCGCGATGACCGCCATGGGCATTGCGATGGTCGTCGCGGTGTTCGTGATGACGCTGGCGATCGCGCAGGGTTTCAGCTCCACGCTCGTCTCCAGCGGCTCTCCGCAGAACGCCATGGTGATGCGGAAGTCGGCGACCTCGGAGAACGTCAGCGCCGTGCTGAAGTCGCAGGTGCCGCTGCTCGAGGCGATGCCGCAGGTGGCGCGAGGTGCCGATGGACGCGCCCTGCTGTCGCCCGAGCTGGTCGTCATCATCTCGCTGCCGCGGATCGTCGGACGACTATCCGGCAAACGTGCCGGCTCGCGGCGTCGGGCCGAAGGCGTTCGAAGTGCGCGACCACATCACGTTCGTCGAAGGCCGCCGCTTTCAGCCGGGCATGCCGGAAATCAACGTCGGCCAGCAGGCGGCCGGCCGCTTCAAGGGGTTGACGCTCGGCAGCGACATCAAATTCGGCAACCAGAACTGGAAGGTCGTCGGCATCTTCACCGCCGATGACTCGTCGTTCGAGTCCGAGGTCTGGGGCGACGTCGACCTGATGATTCCAGCCTTCCAGCGCAACGAGTACACGTCGGCGATCGCGAAGCTGACCGACCCTTCCGCGTTCGACGCGTTCGAGGCGGCGGTGGCCGCCGATCCCCGGCTCGAACTCAAGCCGCAGCGGGAACGCGAGTACTACGAGAGCCAGTCTGCGACCACCGCCGCGCTGATTCGCGCCTTTGGCACCTTCGTCACCGTGATTCTGTCGATCGGCGCGGTCTTCGGCGCGATGAACACGATGTACGCCGCAGTGGCGTACCGCACGCGAGAAATCGGCACGCTGCGCGCGCTCGGGTTCTCGCGGCTGCGCATCGTCCTGGCCTTTCTGGCGGAGTCGATTGCGCTTGCTCTGGTGGGCGGTGTGATCGGCTGCGTGCTGGCGCTGCCGGTGAACGGGTTGTCCACCGGCGCCATGAACTTCCAGAGCTTCAGCGAGTTGGCGTTCCGGTTTCGCGTCACGCCCGGCCTGATTGCCGGAGGCATGATCTTCTCTGCGCTCATGGGGGCCGTTGGCGGCCTGCTCCCGGCACTCCGCGCGGCCCGTCTTCCCGTCGCCTTTTCGCTGCGAGAGATTTGATTTGATGTCGCTTCCTGCCCTCGTGCAAGTCACGATCTTCTGGACTCATTCAAGCGTCCGCGCTGCTCGTCTTCGCCGTCCCGTTCCGCTGGGGCTACGTGGCTCTGTGGGCCGGCGCGCATTTCGTTCGCGCGGTCGGTCTGACGCTGGCGTTCCATCGCTACTACGCGCACCGCGCGTTCAAGATGGGCCGCATCACCCGCTTCGTGTGGACGTTCATCGGCACGGCCGCGATGCAGAAGGGGCCGCTCTGGTGGGCCGGTCATCACGTGAACCACCACAAGTTCGCCGATCGCGAGGGCGATCCGCACAGCCCGATGGTCAGCGGCGTGTACTACGCCCACCTCGGCTGGTTCCTCAACGACACCAAATACGATCGCGTCGAAGCGACCAATCCCGTGATTCGCGATTTCTCGACCGTGCCCGAAATCGCCTTTCTCGATCGCTTCTTCGGCGTGCCGCCGCTCCTGATGGCGGTCGCGCTGTATCTCGCCGGCGGCATGCCGTGGGTCGTCTGGGGCTTCTGCCTGCCGACGATGACGCTCGCGCACGCGACGTTCGCGATCAACTCGGTCAACCACATGTTCGGGTCGCGCCGGTTCGAGACCGTCGACGAGTCGCGCAACAACCCGCTCACCGCGTTCTTCGCCGCCGGCGAAGGCTGGCACAACAACCACCACCGCTTTCAGCGCGCCGCCCGCAACGGGTTCTACTGGTGGGAGTTCGACATCACCTGGTACGTCATCCAGGCCATGCAGGCGCTCGGCCTGGCCTGGGACGTGCAGCCGGTGCCGAAGCGAATCTACGAGGAAGCGCGGACTGCGAAGCAGCAGCGCGCCGTGCGCAAGGTGCCGAGCGTCGTGGAGACGATCCCGCTCGGCCTCGAGCTCGCCGAAGACGTCGAATCGGCGTAACAGACCGCGATCGGATCGGTAATCGCGGAATCGAGCATCGAGAATCTGATTCTCGATTGAACGATCCGTGACTCGTTACCGATCTCGTTACCCGATCCGACGTCCGCCACGAGCGGCAGATGGTCCGACGCGACCAGCGCCAGCCGCGTGCGCGGCAGCTCGATCTTCACGATCTCGACTTTTCCCGCGTAGTAGATGTGATCGAGATGCAGGATGGGGAAGAGGCCGGGATAGGTGCGGCGCCGGCGCAGATGATCCCGCAGATCGACGCTGTTCAGCCGATCGCTGAGGATCGCGGTCGTCCAGCCCGCGCATCCACTCGTTGAAATCGCCGAACACGAGCTTCGGACCGGCCACGTGGCGGTCGGAGACGATCGTGGCCAGCCGCTCCGCCTGATGCCGGCGCTCGAGCAGCGCCGTGCCGAGGTGGACGTTGTACACGTGCAGCGTGCCGCCGTCGGCGGCGATGTCGACGCGCTGCATGCGGCGCGGCTCGCACGTCTTCCACGAGAGATCGTGTTCGAGATGCTGCGTGATGGGCAGCCGGCTGAGCACCGCGTTGCCGAACAGATGGCCGCGCAGGTTCCGCGCCGGCGCCATCACCCAGCCCATGCCCAGCAGCGCGCCGAGCTCTTCGACCTGGCCGTGGCCGCGTGGTCCGGCGCCGACCACTTCCTGCAGCGCGACGACGTCGGCGTCGATCGCGCGCAGCACGGCGGCGATGCGTTCCGGGCGGGTGCGGCCGTCGAGGCCGCGGCAGCGATGGATGTTGTAGGTGGCGATGCGCAGCGTCGGGCGCGCGTGGGTCACTGACGCTATGATAGGCCTATGCCGCGCTTCGCGCGGCCAACCACGGAGTTCACGGTGCGAGAGCACAGACAACGGAGCACACGGTTTTCCTTTTGTAAGGAACTGTGTCCTCTGTTCGTGTCCGTGTCCTCCGTGGTGTTGCTCTTGCCGCTCGTCGCCGGCATGCTACAAGCCGCCGCCCGAGGCGCTGATCCTCAACGGCGGCACGCTCACCGTGGACAACTACACCAAGCAGGACTGGTCGAACGTCGAAGTCTGGCTGAACACGTACTACCGCGCGACGTTCAAGACGATTCCCGCCGGCGGCCGCATGCAGGCGCCGCTCAATTTTTTCGTCGCCGGCTTCGGCCAGCGCTTCAACTTCGATCGGATGCAGGTGCGCGATCTGCGCCTGACGGCGAAGCTGCCCGACGGCCAGCCGTTCGAGGTGAAGAAAGAGTTCGAGCTCGATGGGCTCGACGGTGTGCTCAGGGAAATGCAGAAGAAGAGATAGCGACATGGCGAATGGCTGATGGCTTATGGCTAAACTGAAATCAGAGCTGGAAATCACCTGCCCGTGCTGTCAGAGCACGCTCATCATCGACACGAACCTCGGGCGCGTGATCTCTCACAAGGAACCGGAGCGCGGCGACAAGCCCGAGCTGAGCGAGGCGCAGCGCATCCTCGCCGAGCAGGCGGCGCGCCGCGAAGCGATGTTCCAGCAGTCGGTCGATTCGGAGAAAACGCGCGGCGATGCGCTGTCGAAACGCTTCGAGGAGGCGCTGCGTCAGGCCAAGCAGGAGCCGATCACGAAGCCGCTCCGCGATTTCGATCTCGACTGACGGAACTGATGAACTGGTAACGGCATGAATTGCCATGAGCTCATCAGCTCGTCAACTATCCGATTACCAGATCTCTCCGGCAGCGCCGTCCAGCGCTCCATCCTCTTGTAGTAGATCGGCTTGTGTCCGAACCGCTGCCGGTAGGCGCGGTATCGCGCGCGCAGCGCGTCGACCCGTCGATCCGACGAGGCGATGCGGCGGTGCGGGTAGTCCAGCAGCATCCGCTCGACCTTCCAGATGTTCGTGTCCGCCAGCCGCCAGTCGTAGTCGCCCATTTCCTCGGCGACGTTCACCAGCGCATATCCGGTGACGCGGCCGGTGAAATCGATGTACGGATCGAAGTAGCTGAGCGCGAGCGCGCGCGGGGTGGCGAAAACCGCCTTGCGCCCGTGGAGACCCGGGTCGCGCGACCGGGCCACGGATCCCCAGCGTCCGTCGCGACGGTAGACGAAGATCACGTGGTCCAGCTCGTCGATCGACTCGAAGCTGAGCACGAGCGGCGGATAGCCGTGCTGTTCGAGGACGACGGCCGCGAAGAGGGCGGCCTCGAGGCAGTGCGCGCACCCGTGGCGCACGACGCCGCGAAAACTGCGCAGCGTGGCGCGGCCGTGTGGCTCCTGGTTGTAGGGAAGGCGATTCAGATACAGCTGCACCGCGAGCGGCGTCCGCAGCCGCTCGATCAGGCGGCGCTCGCGCGGCAGTGAACACGGCCGCAGGTTCGAGTGCGGATTCGCATGGACGACGCTGCGAACTGACAGTACTCGACGTCCGACTTCGACGACTTCGAGGCATGCGACTTTAGGTCCGCGAGCACCTGTTCGGGCGTCCACTCGTTGCCGGTGTAGACCTTCACGACCTTCCCGTCGGCGTCGATGATCGCGGTGCGCAGGTTGTGCGTGATGTCGCGCGCGTCGTTGAGCGCGCGTCCGACCGACACGCCAAACCGCGCGGCGAAGCGATCGACCTCGTCGCGGTCGCCGGTCAGAAACGTCCAGCGCGTGAAGTCGGCGTCCAGCTTCTTCGCGTGCGCTTTCAGCACGGCCGGCGTGTCGGTCGCCGGGTCGAAGCTCACGGAAACCAGTCGCACCTTGGCCAATGCCGGGTCCGCCTTGAGCGGTTTCTGCATCGCCGCGAAATGCCGGTCCATCAGCGGACAGAACGTGGGCAGCGGACACTTCGTGTAGATGAACGTCATGACGACCGGCGTGCCTTTGAAGCTGCTGAAGGGGCGCTGCTTGCCGTCCTGATCGACGAAGGCGTTGTCGGGCACGGCCTCGCCGGGCTTCAGCAATTCGAACCCGGAGGAGGCGGACGGCGCCGGCGCCTCCGGCGGTTTCTTCTCGAGCGGCGCCGAGCCGGTTTTCTTGATGTCGGTCAGATACGCGCCGTTCGTCTCCACGATGAGCGTCGCCGTGATCAGGTCGCCCGGCGCCAACCCGTCCAGCACCTTCGTCTCCCGCACGTCATACGGCATCGTCATCGCCGGCATGAAGCCCTTGATCTCGTCGTGCTTCACGACGAGGTTCTTGACCGGCGGATCGAGCGACTCGATCTGACCCGTGAGCGTGAAGCGACGTTCGTCGGAGCGCCCGCACGCGCGGCGGCGAGCGCGAAGCACAGCGAAAAACGAATGGAGCGCGCATGAAAATAGTTTACAGTCGACGTCGTAGTTCATAGTTCGCGGTCTGTCGACGACGACGACTAGTCGACAATACGAACGACGAACGGCGAACGACGATGATCTGGGTCGGTACGTCCGGCTACAACTACCCCGAGTGGAAGGGCAGCTTCTATCCGTCGGACCTGCCGGCGGCGAAGATGCTGCCGTACTACGCGGCGCGGTTTCCCACCGTCGAGATCAACTACACCTTCTACCGGATGCCGAACGAGAAGCTGGCGGCGGGTTGGGCCGCGCAGACCCCGTCGCCCTACAAGCTGACGCTGAAAGCGCCCCGCCGCATCACGCACGACAGCCGGCTGCGGAACTGCGGCGATCTCGTGAACGCCTTCTGCGGTGTCGCCGCCACGCTGGGCGACAAGCTCGGCGCGCTGCTGTTCCAGTTGCCGCCGAACCTCAAGAAAGATCTCGCGCTCTTCGACGCGTTTCTCGACGATTTCCCGCCGAAGGTGTGCGCCGCGTTCGAGTTCCGCCACGAGTCGTGGCTGGACGACGAGGTGTTCGGCCGGCTGGCCGCTCGAGATCTGGCGCTGTGCGTGGCGGACAGCGAGAAGATGTCAACGCCGGTGCGGGTGACCGCCGGCTACGCCTATTTCCGCCTGCGAGACGAGGGATACGGGCCCGACGACATCGGGCGCTGGGCGGACACGATCGCGCGCGAAACCGCGTCGTGCCGCGACGTGTTCGTCTATTTCAAACACGAGGAAGAGGGCAAGGGACCCGAGTTCGCGCGGCTGCTCATGCAGAAGCTTGGTCTCCCGACTGGCGACGCACTGACCACTGGCCACTGGCCACTACTCCTACTCGTAGCGAAGCGCCTCCGTCGGGTTGATACGCGAGGCGCGGCGCGCCGGGATGTAGGCCGCGGCCATCGTCACGGCGAGGACCACCGGCGCGACCAGCACGAGCGCCATGATGTCCTGGCGATCGTCGCCGCTCGGGAACGCCGCGTCGAGAAGTTGTCCCGCTCCAATGCTCGCCACGAGCCCCACGGCCAGACCCACGAGCGTCAGCAGAAGTCCCTGACGCAGCACCATGCTCAGCACCCCGGCGCGGGTCGCGCCGATCGCCATCCGGATGCCGATCTCCCGCGTTCGACGCGTCGCCGCGTACGACACCAGCCCGTACAGCCCGACGATCGACAGAACCAGTCCCATGATCCCCATCGCCGCCACGATGGTGATGAGCACTCTGAAAATGCTGACCGCCCGCATCCGGTAGAGTTCCTCCATCGTCCGCACGTTGTAGATCGGCATGTTGACGTCGAGCCCCCGCACGACCTCGCGGAGCGGACCGGCCAGGGCGGCCGGATCACCGGCCGACTGCGCCATCAGGTACATGCGATCGAGTTTCCGCTGACGATAGGGAAGGTAGACGAAATCCGCCGGGGACTCGGCGATGAAGAGGTATTTCGTGGTCTTGACGACGCCGACGATCTCGACCCACGCCTTCTCGGCGCCGTCCAGGCGAAAACGCTTGCCGATTACGTCTTGATTTGGCCAGTAGTGCTGCGCCAGATGCTGGTTCACCACGGCAACACGGGGCGCGTCCGCATCGTCGTCGGGCCGGATGTTGCGGCCCTGGAGCAGGCCGATCGCCAGCGCGTCGAAGTAGTGTTCGTCTACATACGCTGCCAGCACCGTCACGTTCTCTTTGCCCGCCGGGAACTGAAATCCTTCAGGCGCGATGGTCACCGTGCGGACGCCGTCGTTCGACATCGGGACGCCGGTCGTCAGCGTTGCGCGCGTGACGCCGGGCACCGCGCGCGCGCGCTCGGCGACCTGCTCGAAGAACTGCTGCGACTGCGTCTCGCTGTACCGGACCAGGCTGGTGTCGAAGTTCATCATCAGCAGGTGGTCGGTTCGATAGCCGGGGCCACCGGCCAACTGCGCGCCGAAGCCGCGATACATGAACATCGCCACGACGAGGAGGACGACCGAGACCGCCACCTGGCCGCCGACCAGCACGGCGCGTCCCCAGCGGCGCCGGCGGCCCGGCTTCACCGCATCGCTCGCCTTCATGACGCCCATCAGGTCGGTCCGCGACGCTTGAATGGCTGGCACGATGCCGACGATCAAGGCGCTCGCGACGGCGACGGCCAGGCCGAAGAGCAACGCCCGCCGATCCATCTGAAAGGCGAGCGTGATCGGCAGATCAGTCGGAATCTCAATCTGCCTGAAGAGCATCATCCCGGCGTAGCCGATCCCGAGCCCGAGCAGGCCGCCGGCGGCGGCGACGAGGAGGCTTTCAGTGATCAATTGCCGGACGAGCCGTCCGCGGCCGGCGCCGATCGCCAGCCGCAGCGCCATTTCGCGCGCGCGAACGGGCGCGCGGCTGGTCAGCAGGCCGGCGACGTTTCCGCACGCGACCAGCAGCACGGCGATGGCGAGCGTCGACAACATCGCGATCAGCATCGCGTCGGGCGGGCTCGAGGCGATCCGCGCCTGAATCTCCGTGCGAATCGAAAGGCCGCGATTCTTGTTCGTCTCCGGATGGGCGCGCTCGAGATCCGCGCCGATGGCCGTCAATTCGGCCTGCGCTTCGGCCTGCGACACGCCGGCCTTGAGCCGGCCCTTGAGGGTGAGGTTGCGCGCGTCTCGCACCTCGAGCGACGCCGTCCGCTTGTCGTTGACGATGCGCGGCGACATCATCAGCGGTACGAAGAAGTCCGATCGGACGAACTGACTCATGCCGGTGAAGCTCGATGGCGCGACGCCGATCACGGTGCAATCCACGCCGTTGATGCGAACCGTCCGCCCCAGCACCTGCGGATCCGATCCGAAGTCCTGCTCCCACAATGCGCGGCCGAGGATGACGACGGCGTCGCGGCCGGGGACTTGATCTTCCTCCGGCCTGAACGCGCGCCCGATCGTCGGCTCGACGCCCATCAGCGGAAAGAAATTCCCGCTGACGAGCATGCCCATCTTGAGCTTCGGTGTCTGTGTCGAATCGGCGGCGAAACCAGCCGTGATGTTGGTGAAGGCCGCCAGGCCCTCGAAGCTCTTGCTGCGATCGCGAATGTCGGCGTAGTCGCGGTACGACGACACGAGCGAGCTTGCGTTGAGCGCGTCGAGCGATGACGTGGAACCGACGGTGAAGACCTCGCCCGGCCGGGCGACCGGCAGCGGCCGGAAGAGCAGCGCATCGGCAAAGCTGAAGATGGCAGAGTTCGCGCCGATGCCGATCGCGAGCGACAGGACGGCTACCGTCGTGAAGCCTGGGCTCGCCACCAGCATGCGGCAGCCGTAGCGGAGGTCCTGCCAGAAACGTTCGAGCGTCTGCATGGGAGCCCCTCGACGCGATCATAGACGACACGATCGCCTCGTCTTGTTTCTCGACGAGTATGATTGCCGCATGGTTGAGCCATTCGTCGTCGCCCACTCGGCCGAAGGAGCGGACGTCCTCTTTCGTCCGGGACTCGCCAACCGGCACGGACTCATCACCGGCGCGACCGGCACCGGCAAGACCGTGTCGCTGCAGGTGCTGGCCGACAACTTCTCCCGTCTGGGCGTGCCGGTGTTTCTCGCCGATGTGAAGGGCGACCTCACGGGCCTCGCGGCGGCCGGCGCGATGACGCCGAAGCTGAGCGACCGGCTCAAGACCACCGGGAACGCCGAGCCGGCCTGGCGCGCGAACCCCGTGGTGTTCTGGGACGTGCTCGGCAAGCGCGGGCTGCCCGTGCGCGCCACGGTGTCCGACATGGGTCCGCTGCTGCTGGCCCGCCTGCTGGGATTGAACGCGACGCAGCAGGGCGTGCTGACGATCGTCTTCAAGGTTGCGGACGACAACGGCCTGCTGCTGCTCGACCTGAAGGACCTGCGGGCGATGCTGCAATTCGTCGGCGACAACGCGTCGCAGTTCCGCACGCAGTACGGCAACGTCTCGGCGGCGTCGATTGGCGCGATTCAGCGCGGGCTCCTCGAGATCGAGCAGCAGGGCGGCACTCAGTTCTTCGGCGAGCCGATGCTCGACGTCGACGATTTGCTGCAGACCGACGAGCACGGCGGCGGCATGGTCAACATCCTCGTCGCCGATGAATTGATTCGCTCTCCGAAGCTGTACGCGACGTTCCTTCTGTGGATGCTGTCCGAGCTCTTCGAGCGGCTGCCGGAAGTCGGCGATCCCGAGAAGCCGGTGCTCGTGTTCTTTTTCGACGAGGCGCATCTGCTGTTCTCGGACGCGCCCGCGGCGCTGGTCGAGAAAATCGAGCAGGTCGTGCGCCTGATTCGATCCAAAGGCGTCGGCGTCTATTTCGTGACGCAGAACCCCGCGGACGTGCCGCCGATCGTGCTCGGGCAGCTGGGCAATCGCATCCAGCACGCGCTGCGCGCCTTTACGCCGCGCGATCAAAAGGCGGTCAACGTCGCCGCCGAAACGCTCCGGCCGAATCCGAAGATCGACACCGCGCGCGCGATCACCGAGCTGGCCGTGGGCGAGGCGTTGGTCTCGGTCCTCGACGAAAAGGGCACGCCGACGATCACGGAGCGCGCGTGGATGGCGCCGCCGGCCTCGCAAATTGGTCCGATTCCCGACGCGGATCGCGACGCGGTCCGGAAGAAGTCTTCAGCCGTCTACGGCCACTACGAGCAGACCGTCGATCGCGAGTCCGCCTACGAGAAGCTCAACGCGCGCACGGCCGAACGGGCAGGAACGGCAGGAGGGGCAGAAAGGGCAGGAGAGGCAGGAAGGGCAGGAGGGGCAGGAGGGCAGGCAAGCCGCGCCGCCGGCGCCAGGGTGGAGGCGGGTTCTCCGATGCGCTGTCGAACATCCTGCTCGGGAGCACCGGACCGCGCGGAGGGAAGCGCGAAGGGATGCTCGAAGCGGCGGCGAAGAGCGCCGCGCGCTCGGTGGGGTCGAGCTTCGGCCGCGCGATTCTGCGCGGTACGCTCGGCGGAATTTTCGGCGGAAGCCGCTCGCGCAGATAGCGTCTGAAGTAGCGCGGCCCTTTCAGGGCCGCGAACGCGGGGCTGAAAGCCCCGCGCTAACCAAATCAATCGAACACCGCTGCCGCCTTGGGATAGCTAGTCGCGTTTCGTGAAGATCAAGATGTGCTGCCACGGCAGCGCTTCGTCCACCGCGGCCAGCGTGAATCCCTCGTGTTCGACTTCCAGCTTCGCTTCCGCGACGCTCATCTTGTGCTCGAACTTGATCGGAATCGAGGGATCTTCCTTCCGGTACTCGAGCAGGACCAGCCGCCCGCCCGGCTTCAACGCGGCCCGCAGACTGCGGAGGATCGCCTGCGGCTGCGAGAGCTCGTGATACACGTCCACCATCAGCTCGAGATCCACGGACGCCGGCGGCAGTTTCGCATCGTCCACCGCCCCCTGCACGAGCGTGACGTTGGTGATGCCCTGGGCGGTGAGCCGCCGGCCCAGGATGTCGAGCATCTGCGGCTGGAGATCGGTGGCGAACACTTTGCCTGACGGCCCGACTCGTTGGGAGAGCTTGACGGTCCAGTAGCCCGACCCGGCGCCGACGTCGGCGACGCTCGAGCCTTTCGCGACGTTCAGAATGTTGAGCGCGAGATCGGGGTCTTCTTCCTTGACCCGCTCGGGCCGCTCCAGCCACGCGGCCGCCTGATATCCCATCACCGGCGCGATGCGCCGGCCGCTGATGGGATGCGTCCCGGTCGTCTGGGCGGCAAGGACACAGGCGAACGGGAGCGCGACGAGCACGCTTGTCCACGTCCCGTGTTCGTGCGTTTCATGTCGGTGCCCTTAGAATAGCAACGAATGACCGAGACACTTACACCTTCTCGACTCTGGAAGAGCCTGTCGATCGACCAGCGCCAGCGCGTGGCCCGCGCGTTCTGGTCGGATACCGAGGCGCTCGACGATCAGTTGCAGGCGGCGCTGCAGATCGCGCAGCAGAAGAAATTTCGGCCGAAAACCGTGGTCAACCTCGACGTGGACCGCAAGGCGCGCCACCTCGCCACGCTCGGGTCGGTGCCCGACTCCGTCGCCGCCCGCGCGCTCATCGTCTATCACCTCGCCGAGCAGCGGTCGATGATGGCCGCGTTCCTCGATGCCCTCGGGATCGCGCACGAGGAGGGCTTGATCAAGGAGGAGAACGTCAAGCCGGATGCCGAGAAGATTGGCCCGGCCGTTTCGCAACTCGGCGAGCAGTTCCCCGCCGAAGACGTGCGGCTGTATCTGACGACGCTGCTCAGTCAGGATCCGGAAACCTGGGGCGCTCTGCAGGGCGTCATAGGGGATACGGCAGCGTCAGCCCCAGAATCGTAACGAGCAGCAGCACGACCGGGACCAGCGCGAGGAACACGACGAACGTGTAGCCCATCACGTCTCGCGCCGCGAGCTTGAACATCCCGAGAATCGGCAGCATCCAGAACGGCTGCACCAGATTCGCCAGCGCCTCGCCGAGATCGTAGGCCGCGACGACCCATCCGAGATGCGTCTTCAGCGTGTGCGCCGCGTCCATCACGTACGGCGCCTCGATGACCCACTTCGATCCGCCGGAGGGCACGAACACGCCGAGCACCGCCGAATAGATCGCGACGAGCGGCGGAAAGCTCGCCGGCGTCGAGATGCTGACGAACACGCCCGCCAGGCGCTCGTTCAGGTGCGTCGACGGTGATGATCCCCGCGATGCCCGCGTAGAAGGGAAACTGCAGGATGACGCCCCAGACCGCCGGCGTCGCGTCCTGCACGGCGCGCATCAGGCGAGCGGGCGTCTGGTGCAGCAGAAATCCGACGAGCAGGAACGCGAGGTTGAGGATGTTCAGGTTGAACGCGTTCAGCGGTTCGGCGGCCTGCATGAAATAGCGCACGAGATACGTGCCGCCGAGTCGCGACGATCAGCCACATCAGCAGCGGCGAATGTTCGAGCCATTGGCCGGGCGCGAGCGTCGCACATCGGGTTGCCACGAAAGCCGAAAGCACGAAAAAGACTCGTCGGTTTCGTGTTGCGTGTTTTCGTGGCTGACACCGAAATGCGTCGGACCGAGATCGATCCCGAGATCCCGCGCCGTTCTTCCTTTGCCCAGCGGCGGTGTCGCGAGCCACATCACCAGCGTGACGACGATCATTTCCACGACAACCGACACGATCGACTGCCAGAGGAAAATCGTGTGCCGGAAGGAGATGATCCCGCCGGGCACGACACCGCCGTGCGCGACGATGTCGCGGATCTGGGGCTGCAGGGCGCCGGGCGTCGCCATCTGCAGCGCGGCGGATCCGCTCAGGCCCTGCGCCCAGATGCTGCCGATGCCGAGGAAGCTGGCGGCCGCGAGCGCGCGGTAGTCCACGCCCTCGACCCGGCGCGCCACTTCTCGCGCGAGCACGGCGCTGAAGATCAGGCTGAAGCCCCAGTTCAGCCACGAGCTCGCGAGCGCGAAGAGCGTGACCATCGCCACGGCGCCGCGCGGCGTCGTCGGCCAGCCCGCGATCACGCGAATCAGGCGGCCCATCGGCGGCGACGTGGCCAGCACGTGGCCGGTGATGATCACCAGCGCCATCTGCAGCGTGAACGGGATGAGCTCCCAGAAGCCGCGGCCCCACGCGTCGACGACTTGCGGCAGCGTCGACGGCGTGGCGCCGAGCGCGGCGGCGAACACGAGCACGGTGCCGGCCAGCGCGAAGATGAACGCGTCGGGAATCCACCGCTCGGTCCACGCGGTGAGCGCTAGCGCAAGGCGGGCAATCACGAAGCGGGATACCTTACCATGTGCGCTGGTCGTGCCATTCTCTTGGCTGGTCGTCGACAGCGGGGGTTGCACTAGGATCGACAGAGAGCGTTTCCGATGCGGATCCTGTTGGTCGAGGATGAGCCGCGGGCGGCTCAGATGCTGGCAAAGGGCCTGCGCGAACAGGCGTACGCGGTCGATCTCGCCAGGAGCGGACGCGACGCGTTGTATCAGGCCTCGATCACTGACTTCGACGCTATCCTGTTGGATGTCATGTTGCCGGGCCTCGACGGCTTCGAGGTCTGCCAGGAGATTCGACGCGCGGGATCCAACGTCCCGATCCTGATGCTGACCGCCAGGGATGCCGTCGATTCGAGGATCTCCGGCCTTGACAGCGGCGCCGACGACTACCTGATCAAGCCGTTCGATTTCGGAGAGCTTCTGGCTCGCCTCCGTGCGGTGATTCGACGCGGTCGTCTGCCTCTGACGCCGGCGATCGTCACGGTCGGCGCCCTGCGCGTCGATCTCCGGGCCCGCCAGGCGTCTCGGCGAGGTGCTGCCCATCAAGCTCACATCGAGGGAGTTCGCCCTGCTCGAGTTCCTGGTGCTTCACGCCGGCGAGGTCGTCGGCCGCGCCGCGATCGCCGAGCACGTCTGGGACTCACCATTCGAGTCCATGTCCAACGTGATCGACGTGATGATCCAACGGCTCCGGCGAAAGATCGACGAGCCCAACGTCACGTCGCTGATCGCGACTCGACGCGGCGAGGGCTACATGTTCGCCGCGCCTGCATCGGATGCATCAGTCCCATGAGACTGTCGATCCGTGCTCGTCTCACGCTGTGGTACTGCAGCATCGTCGTGGTCGTGCTGGTCACGGGCGGCGTCGTGGGAGCGATCGTGCAGCTCGAACTGGCCATGCGCCGTCTCGACGACGACCTCGTGCGGTCGATGGCGACGCTTCAAGGCGTGATGCGAACGGAGTTCGGTGAAGGTCTGTCGCTGGAGGATTCGGCGGAGGAGGCCAGCATCGAGGTGGTCGTCCCGGACCGCACGATGGTGCTCGCGCGAGCCGACGGCACGATCCTGCGGGTGTGGGGCCTGCCGATGGAGCGACGCGATGTGCCGCCCCTTGGCAAAGCAGCATTCAACGATACGGTGGCTCTTGCGCCGGGCGATGCGCGAGTCTTGAGCCGTTACGTTGAGCACGCCGGGCCATGCATATATCGCCGCGGTGATTGCCCCTCTCGCGTCGCTGCACGCGCAGCACGCTGAAACCACGCGCGCGACGGCCCTCGGGATCCTGGTTGGCACTCGCCGTTGCTGCCATCGGCGGCTGGTTCATCGGACGACAGACGTTGAAGCCGTTGACCCGCATGGCCAACCAAGCGCGGGAGATCAACGAGCGCAATCCGACCGAGCGCCTCACGCGCTCCACCAGTCAATGATGAACTCGGCGATCTCGCGACATCGTTCAACGAACTCCTCGACCGTCTTGCCGCTGCTTTGAACTTCCAACGGCAGTTCATGGCCGACGCGTCGCACGAGTTGCGAACCCCCGTGTCGGTCGTACGAACCGCGACTCAGGTGACGTTGTCGCAGGACATCCGAACGAACGAGGAGTACCGTGAGTCGCTGGCCATCATCGGCGAGCAGGCGACTCGTCTGTCGCGCTTGGTCGATGCCATGTTTCTCTTGTCCCGCGCGGAGGCGCATGGCATCCCGCTTCGACCCGAGTTCCTGAACCTGGACGACTTGCTCGCCGAATCCGCTCGGGCATTGCGTGTCCTTGCGGAGCAGCGGGGGGTCACCGTCGTGACCGGTGGAGACGAGGAGGTTGGCCTCACCGGTGACGACGCGCTGCTGCGACAGATGGTGGGGAATCTCCTCGACAACGCCATCCGACACGCGAGCGCTGGCGGTAACGTCACGGCGAGACTGGAACGATCGGGCGACCACGTGACGCTGCGGATCACCAACGATGGCGACGGCATTCCTCTGGATCACCAGAGCCGAGTGTTCGAGCGGTTCGTTCGGCTTGGTGACTCGGAGGGCGCCGGCCTCGGCCTGCCGATCGCTCGCTGGATCGCCGAGGCGCATGGCGGGACGCTGGTGTTGGAGCGCAGTGAACCAGGTTCAACAACGTTTGCCGTGACCCTGCCGCTCGACCCGACTACGGACGGCGCTCGAACGCACCGACCCGAGACGTTTGGGACGCGGTACCGGACGTCGCATCTCACTGACGCATCCGGCGCGATCGCCGGGGCGTGTCAGATCCGATCCTCAGTCCTCACGACGGCGGACCGCCCGTATTTCAGATACAGCGCCGGCACGATGAAGAGGTTGAGAAGCGTCGACGTGGCCAGGCCGCCAAGGATGACGACCGCGAGCGGATGCTCGATCTCGTAGCCGGCGCGGCTGCCCCCGAAGACAATCGGCACCAGCGCCAGCCCGGTGGCGAGCGCGGTCATGAGGATCGGAGACAGCCGTTCCTCCGATCCACGCAGAATCAGATCGCGACCGAACGGACACCCTCGGATTGCTCCAGATGGCGGTAGTGGCTGACCAGCATGATGCCGTTGCGCGCCGAGATGCCGATGACGGTCACGAGGCCGACGAGCGAGCCCAGCGAGAGCACGCCGCCCGTCAGGAACGTCGCGACAATCGCACCGACGAGCGCGAAGGGCAGCGTCAGAAACACGAGCGTCGCGACTCGGGCGGAGCCGAAGTCGGCCATGAGAATCAGGAAGATCGCTGCGACCGCGGCGACGCCGAGCAGGTCGAGCGGCGTCGACGAGGCTTGCCGCTCGGCGTACTCGCCCAGGACTTCGGCGTAGTAGCCCTGCGGAAACGTCAGGCCGGCGATCTGCGCCTGGATGTCGCGTGCGACGCGCGCCGAGATCGCGGCCGCGCACGTTCGAGGTGACGTCGATGCGGCGCGAGCCGTTCTCGCGCGTGATTTCGTTCGGCGTCGGCGTGACTTCGACATGCGCGACGCTGCTCAGCGGCACGAGCCCGCCGTTTGCGACTGGCATCTGCAGCGCGCGGATCGCGTCGAGATTGCGCCGCACCTCGGGCGTGCCCCAGACCACGACGTCGAACAGCCGCTGGTCTTCGTAGAACTCGCCGACCTTCGTGCCTTGGACGAGCGTCGCGGCGGCGCTCCGCACCTGGCCGGGCGTCAGCCCGAACGCGGCGGCGCGGTCGGGTCGAATCGCACCTCGACCTTCGGCACGAGGACCTGCGCCTGCACCGTGAGGTCGGCGACGCCATCCACCTTCGCGATCGCGCCCCGGACCGCCTGCGCCTGTGCTCGCAGCTGCTCGAGCTCCGGCCCGTAGACGCGGACGACGATCGTCGCGCTCGCGCCGGTCAGCACCTCCTTGATGCGTTCGCGCAGGTAGGTGAGCAGATCGCGATAGAGGCCGGGGTAGCCGTCGACGATCGACTGGATCTTCGCGACCGTCGCTTCGTAGTCGACCGACGGATCCAGGCTGATCCACAGCTCGGTGAAGTTGGGGCCGACGACTTCGTCGGCGACTTCGGCCCGGCCGATGTGCGCACCGAAGTTGCGGACGCCGGGCACGGCCATCAGTTCCCTGCTGGCCCGCTCCGTGATGCGGCGCATCGCGTCGAGCGACGTGCCCGGCTTTTCGACCCAGTGCATCAGGAAGTCGTACTCGCGGAAGTGCGGCAGGAACTCCTCGCCGAGGAACGGCACCGTCGCCGCCGTGAGCGCGAGCATCGTGGCCAGGGACGCGAGCGCCGTCTTGGGGCGATCGACGAAGACCGGCAGCAGGCGCCGGTAGCGCGCCTTGAGGCCGACGCACGAGGCGCGACTCCCGCGTCTCGAGATGCCTTGGCAGCAGCAGCAGCGCGAGCGCCGGCGTGACGGTCAGCGCGACGGCCAGCGAGGCGAGGATCGCGAGCACGTAGGCGAGCGCGAGCGGGCGGAAGAACGCGCCGGCCAGCCCGTCGAGCATGAAGACCGGCAGGAACACGACGACGACGATCAGGCTGCCGTAGACGACCGCGCTGCGCACTTCGAGCGAGGCGTCGAGCACGACTCGAATCGGCGACAGCGGATTCGGCTGTTCCGATTGAGCCGCAGGCGGCGCACGATGTTCTCGACGTCGATGATGGCATCGTCCACGACCTCGCCGAGCGCGATCACCAGGCCCGCGAGCACCATCGTGTCGAGCGTGCCGCCGCGGTAGTGCAGAACAGGCCCGCCGCGAGCAGCGACAGCGGGATGGCGGTGCTGCTGATGAGCGCGGTCCGCCAGTCGGCGAGGAACACGAGCAGGACGAGGATCGACCAGCACGCAGCCGACGAGCAGCGCCCGCGCGCAGGTTGTCCAGCGACATCTCGATGAAGGTCGCCGGGCGGAAGATGGTGGGGTCGATCGCGACGCCTGCCAGCGCCGGCTTGAGGTCCTCCAGCGCTGCCTCGACGTCTCGCGTGACCTGCAGCGTGTTCGCGCCGAGCTGCTTCTCGACGATCAGGAGCAGGCCGGGGCCGCCGTTGATGACCGCGTCGCCGATCGGCTGCGGGAAGCCTTCGACGACGGTGGCGACGTCGCCGATCCGCAGCACCGCGCCGTTTCGCGAGGCGACGACGATGGCTTCGAGATCACTCGCGCGCTGCACCGCGGCGGCGTGGGTGATGGCCAGCCGCTGATTGGGCGTGTCGAGGAAGCCGCCGGCCTGCAGCGAGACCGCTTCGCCGGCGGCCCGCGCGACGTCGTCGAGGGTCACGCCGTGCGCCTGGAGCCGATCGGGGTCGACGAGCACCTGGATCTGGCGATCGCGCTGGCCCCAGATCGCGACGTTCGCGACGCCGGGAATGGCCATGAGCCGCGGCCGGATCGTCCACTTGGCCAGCGTGCTCATGCTCGACTTGCGACAGCGTCGTCGACGTCAGGCCGATCTTCATGACGCGGCTGAGCGAGGACAGCGGCGACAGCATCACCGGTGGACGCGCGACAGCGGGCAGGGTGGCCGCCGCACGTGACAGGCGCTCCTGGACCATCTGGCGCGCACGTCATCACGTCCGTTGCCGGATCGAGGATCAGCACGACCGACGACAGGCCAAGGACCGACTTCGAGCGAATCGTCTTGAGGCCCGGGACGCCGTTGAGCGCCGCTTCGAGCGGCACGGTGACCAGGGCTTCGACGTCGTTGGTCGAGAGGCCCGGCGCTTCGGTCTGGACCTCGACGAGCGGCGGCGCGAACTCCGGGAAGACGTCCAGTGGCGTGGTGCGCAGCGTCCGCATCGCGCCGACGACGAGCAGCACGGCCAGCGCGACGACGACGACGCGGTTCCGCAGGGAGAGCGCAACCAGCCAGCGCATCAGTGCCCCGCCCCGAACTCAGTGCCGAACAGCTCGGCGGCGCCCGCGGTGACGACCTTGGCTCCCTCGGCGATACCGCGCGCGATCACGGCACGGCCGCCGGCGTGTCGCGCGATCTGCACGCGTCTTCGCACGTAGGCGTTGCCGCCCATGTCCTGATAGACCCAGGCATCACCATGGATGTCGTAGAGCACCGCCGCCTCGGGGACCACCAGGCCGCGCTGCGCGGTCTTGAGCGGGAGTTCGACCATCACGCGCTCACCCGGGCGGAGGGTCGCTCCGACCCCGAAAGCTCGTAGTAGAGGTCCACGGATGCGGCCGTCGGGTCGGCCTTGAGTGGCGCCGTCACCCGCGTCGCCGAGCGCGGCGGATCGCCTCCGCCGAGTCGCGTCACCGACGCCGGCTGTGCCGCGTCGATCTCGTCAACATCTCCGGCGAATACCGGCACACGCACCCAGAGCGTGTTGACCTGCGCGATCTGGATCAATGGCGCCGAGGCCGCCACCGTTTGACCGGATGCCGCGGAGATCGACTGGACGATGCCATCGAGCGGCGCGGTGATCGTGATCTCGCCCTGAGGCCCGACCGGGCCCTGGCGGACGGCAGCCAGCCGCTCGCGCGCGGCGTTCAGAGCGGCCTCGGCGACCTGGAGCTGTCCGCGCGCCTCTTCGACGCTTCGTACACTGGCTGCGCCGTCCTTGAGCAGTTGCTCGAGGCGTTGGAGACGGAGGCGCACGACGTTCGCGTCGGCTTGCGCGGCATCGACTGCCCGGCGCGCCTCGATGCTCTGATCGCGGTCAGACGACGCCAATGGCGCCAACGTCATGAGGCGCGCGCCGCGACTGACGCGAGTTCCCGGTTGCGGCCCGGAGGCCGCGGTGATCGTCCCGGCAAACGGCGCGGTGACGGTGACCAGCCGTCCCTCCGGGACAGTGACTTCGCCGCCGAGCGAGCGCGTGGCTGCCGCCGAATCGGTCCGGGCGACCACGGTCTCGATGCCGAGGCGCTTCACCGCCTCCGCCGACAGCCGGACGGTCGTCAACTCCGCTTCGGGCTTCGCTGCCTCGACATGGGCCGGTGCTTCAGCCTTCGACGGCGACGGGGCATCGGAAGAACAGCCACAGATCGCCAGGACACCCACCCAAGGAACCACGGAAGCCAGTCGCATACAGCTCCTCACTCGGTCTCCCTAGCTGCAGTAGCGGCCCATGGCGCGGTCGAGTGCGATCCGAGACCGCAGGAGGTCCGCTTCCGCGTTCAACTGCTGCATCCGACCATCGACGAGCCGCCGGCTGACGTCGAGCACGTTGAGCAGAGGGATCTCACCCGCCTGGTAGGCGCTTTCAGCCTGACGCTGTTCGATCTCCAGCGACGGCACGATGTCTCGCGTCCAGGCGTCCAGCGCCTGCTGTGCCTGAGCGACTCGGACACCGGCTGATCGCACCTCGGTGACGACCTGGATGCGCGCCGCGGCATACAGCTGGCTCGCCCGCTCGATCTCCGCCGTGGCGCGGGCCTTGCCGCCTTGGTTGCGGTTGAACAGCGGCAGGTCGATGTTGATGCCAGGGCCCATCTCGAATCCTTCCGTGCCCTTGCCGTTGGCGTCGAGGACGCCGATCAACGCCAGGACGCGGGAGCGTTCCCATCGCGCCCGCGCGGTGGCGGCTTCGATGCCCAACTCCGCCGCTCGCACGTCTGGTCGAGACGCGAGCGCATCGTTCAATCGGGCGTCGTCAACGACGCACGGTGCGGCGTCGTAGGCTGCCGACGGCCTGGGCTCCAGGCGATCTGGAGTCTCGTTGAGTCCAAGAAGCCCCGCCAGCGTCAATCGCGCAAGGTCGCGATCGTGCTGCGCGGCGCGCTGAACGAGTTCGGTTCGAAGCGCGTCATTCCGCGGCGCCCGCGCCTCGAGATCGCTGATGTCCCCAGCGCGAAGCCGTGCGTCGGCAATGTCCGCGAGGCGGCGCGTGAGCGTCGCATTCTCGTTGGCGAGGAGGAGCCTGCGATCCGCCACGATCGCGTCCGCATGGGCGCTGCGCACTTGTGCGATCAACGAGAGCGCGTCCCACACGAGGCGTTGTCCGACGGCCTGCACGTTCAGCTTCGCGGCAGCCACGCGAGCGGGCCGTTGCACGAACACGTCGAAGGGATACTGCAAGGTGAATTCGAGCTGTTTGGGTCCGACAGGAAACAGCAACGAGAGGATTGGGTTGCGGAGAAGACCGGCATCCGCGAGGTCGGCTCGCGCGACGCCGAGATCGACGAGCGTGGCTTGAAACGACGGACTGTTCCAAAGGGCAATCGCGACAGCTTCTTCTTGGGTGAGTCCGTCCGCGATGCTGACATCCGGTGGTGTCTCTGATGTCGCACTCAGGCGAAGGGCCGCTTCCGGAGATCGTGCCCGGATGGATGCATCGACGTCGCGTATCGTCGGCACCCCCGTTGTCGTGGCACAGCCGGTGCGAGAGCGTCGCTGCGACCGTCACGCAAAGACCGGCGAGAGCCAGCGCTGGAGACGGGCGAACGCGCCGTGAGAGCATTCGAGGAATCATCTCAGCCGGTTGATGAACGAACGATGACGGACAAGGCGAGGCGACGATCGGCGTAAACGTCACGCTCGGTCAGAACGCGCGTGTCCCGGCAGGTCGGCGATCCCGTAACACCGCGGCAGAACGAACAACGCAGAGCTGGCAGAGTAGACGTCGATCTTCTCTGCGTGCTCTGCGACTGCCGTGTTCGAGGTTGGTCGGCTACATCGGCGG
>CAVSWN010000018.1:0-200379 GCA_963731545.1 uncultured Acidobacteriota bacterium
CGCCGATGCGCGACCGAACGCCCGGCGATTCGGACAATCACGCAGTAGCAGGGGCAGGACAGGCAGGACAGGCGGGAAGGGCAGGAAAGGAAAGGCGGGAGGCAATGGAGAAGAGAAGCTCGGTACGGAAGGCACAGGCTCGGCTCGTGGAAGCGTGGCAGCGTTTTCCCATCCTGCCCTTCCCGCCCTTCCTGCCTTTCCTGCCCCTCCGACCCTTCCCGCCCCTCCTCCTGCCCCTCCTCCTCTTTCTCGCAGCTTCTCTCGCCGAAGCACATGTGATCAAGCTTCGGATCGAGCGCCGCGAGGTGGTGCTCAACGGCGCGCCGTTCGGCGCCGCGGGGCCGTACGAAAAAATCATTGGCAAGGTTGATTTCGGTCTCGATCCGAACGATCCCGCCAACGACGCGATCGTCGATCTGAAGCTCGCGCCGCGCAACGCGCGCGGCGAAGTGGAATCGAGCGCGGACTTCTACCTGCTGAAACCGGTCGACCCGCGCCGCGGCAACGGCCGCCTCTTCTACGAAGTCGGCAATCGCGGCGGCAAGGCGATGCTCACGACGTTTCAGAAGGCCACCGGTTCGCCCGACCCGTCGACCGCCGCCGAGTTCGGCGACGGCGCATTGATGCGCCAAGGGTTCACGCTACTGTGGATGGGTTGGCAATGGGATGTTCCGGAGCGGCCCGGCACAATGCGCATGTCGATGCCGATCGCCAGCGAAAACGGCCGGCGGATCACCGGTCTGGTGCGCGGCAACTTCATTCTCAACGAACGCGCGCCGACGGCATCGGTGGCGGATCGCAATCATCAGGCGTACCCGGTCCTCGATCCGAACAGCGCGGAGCACGTAATGACGGTCCGGGACGATCCGGTCGGCAAAGGCCAGATCATCCCGCGATCGAAGTGGCGCTTCGTCGACGGCGGCACCGTCGCGCTCGACGGCGGCTTCGAGCCCGGCCGCATCTACGACGTCGTCTATCGCACGGCCGATCCGCGCGTCCTCGGCTGCAGCCTGGCCGGCACGCGCGACATCATCAGCTTCTTCAAATACGACACGTCGCCGGACAATCCGTCGCCGGGCCTGCGCCTCGCCATCGGCTGGGGCGTGTCGCAGAGCGGCCGTTTTCTGCGCCATTTCCTCTACCAGGGTTTCAATCAGCGACGAGCAGGGCCGCCGGGTGCTTGACGGCGTGTTCGATCAGGTCGGCGGATCCGGCCGCGGATCGTTCAACCATCGATTCGGCCAGGCGTCGCGCGACGCGCTCCAGCACTTCAACATCCTCTTCCCGGTGGATCTCTTCCCGTTCACCGACGGACCCTCAACCGATCCCGAGACGGGCATCACCGACAGCCTGCTCGCGCGCGCCGAGCGAACCGGCACGGCGCCGAAGATCTTTCACCTGTTGACCAACTCGGAGTACTTCAATCGCGCCGGATCGCTCGTGCACACCGATCCCACCGGCGCCCGCGACGCCGATCTGCCCGCGAACACGCGCGTCTACATGATCGCGTCGGCGCCACACGGCAACGGGCCGTTTCCGCCCGCGTCGAATCGCGCCGGCGGCGGACTGGTGGGACGCGCGACGCTGAATCCGCTGAACTATTCGGCCGCCGTGCGCGCGCTGTTTCGCGCGCTCGATCGATGGGTGGCGGACGATGTGGCGCCGCCGGCAAGCGCGTACCCGCGCATCGCGGACGGCACGCTGACCGCGCCCGATCGCGCCGGCTGGCCGGCCGTCCCCGGCTTCGATCTGCCGCAGCAGCCGCTGCGCGCCTTCCATCTGAATTTCGGACCCGACTGGTCGAAGGGCATCGTGAGCGTCGAACCGCCAGAGGTCGGCAAGCCCTTCGTCGTCAAAGTGCCGGCGGTGGATGCCGATGGCAACGTGCGCGCCGGGATCCGGCTGCCGGACATCGCGGTGCCGCTGGCGACACAGGCTGGATGGAACTACCGCGACGCGTCGATTGGCGCGCCGGATCGGCTCGCCGGCGAGATCGGCTCGTACATCCCGTTTGCGAAAACCCGCGCCGACCGCGAGCGCGCGCACGACCCACGACTCTCAATCGAAGAGCGCTACCGCAATCGCGACGAATACATCGGCCGCATCGCCGCGGCCGCGCTGGACCTGGTCGAGCGCGGCTACGTGCTGCAGGAAGACGTCGCGGATCTGCTCAAGCGCGCCGTCGACCACTACAACTTCGCGACGAAGACTGCGTCGCAGTAGGGCAGGAAAGGCTGGAAGGGCAGGAAAGGCAGGATGGGAAAACACTTGTCTTTGCTGCCCGCTATCTGTTGTCGTACGTGGCGTCCGCCTTTAGGCGGACCTCACGAGCTTTCCCTTCCTGCCTTTCCTGCCCTTCCTGCCTTTCCCGCCCTTCCTGCCCTACCGATGTCGTGAACTTCCACCACGTGCCGCCGTTGGCGAGCGTCGTGCCGCTGGCGTTCCGGGAGCGGACCTGCCAGTAATGCGCGGTCCTCCCGGGTAGCCCGCTGAGCGCAGCCTGGCGGGTCGTTCCCGTGCTGATCCAGGTGCCCGCGCAGGCGTTGTCGTTGGACGTATCCACGCAGTACTCGTATGACGTCGCGCCGCTGCTCGCAGCCCAGGAGAGGGTCAGGCTGGTGGCTGTTTCTTCGCATTGTTGCTCGGTGCATGACTTGCCGAAGGCCCCGGGCAGAGCGCCGGCTACCGTAATCGACAATGCGCGCTGCGACGATCGCTGCGGCGATCCGCTGTCGGCCACTTGCGCGGTAAACGCAAACGTCCCAGCGCTGGTCGGCGTTCCTGCAATGACGCCGGTCGACGCGTTCAGCGTCAGACCAGCGGGCAGGCTGCCGGTCACGATGCTCCAGGCATACGGCGTCGTTCCGCCGGTCGCGGCCAGGGACTGTGAATACGCAGCGCCCACGCTCCCGTTCGGCAGGCTCGTCGTCGTCAGCGCCAGCGGATTCGCGACGCGGATGCTCAGCGACTTCGTCGACGACAAACTATCCTGACCTGTCACTCGTACTGTGAACGTCGACGTCCCCGGAGCTCCGGTCGGCGTTCCGGAGATCACACCTGAGCTCGGGTCGATCCCAAGTCCCGACCGGCAGTTGACCCGAGGCAATCGCCCAGGTGTACGGAGATGTTCCGCCGGTCGCGTTCACCTGGCTCGAGTACACGGCATTGACCGTCCCGTCGGGAAGCGTCGTCGTCGTGATCGTCGGCGCGCCCGATCCCTTCAGGATCGTGAAGTAATCGGCGACTGCGCCGTTGTTGTCGATGAACTTGGCGTCGAGACGCAGGTCGTTGACGTCGAGCACCATCGAACCAAGCACGTTCAGCGACACGAACATCGCCGGGTGATTCAGCGTGCCGCCGCTGATCTGCCCGGAACTGCCCGCCACCGTGTACACCGCGCCTTCGTGCGGCGCTTTCACGGCGTTCGATTTGTGGTAGGCGCCGGATCCATCCTCTTTCCCGCTGCCGCCGTCCTTCTTCATGCTCGCGGTAAACGTGCCCGACGTGCCGTAGTGGCCGTCGATCAGGAACGACCGCTCGTACGAGTGGCTGTGGCCGGTGAGGACGAGGTCCACGCCCGCGGCTTCGAGAATCGGCAACGCGTTCTGACGCATCTCGACCAGCTCGAGTTCGGTGTCGGAATTGTGCGAACCCTTGGTGTACGGCGGGTGATGCCAGAACGCGACGATCCACTTCTGATTCGTCGACGCCAGGTCGCTCTGCAGCCACGTGAGCATCGGACCCGTCACCGACCGATCGGTTTCGAACGACTCGAGGTTGACGAAATGAATGTTCCCGTAGTCGAACGAGTGGTACGCCTCGGTGCCGGAGGCAAAGCCGCCGGCCTCACCGGCTTTCGGCAGCGTGAACATGTCGTAGTACGGGCCGGACTGGTTCGACGAATTCGCCGCGGTCCCGTCGTGATTGCCCAGCGTCGGCCACAGCACCGATTGCTTCAACGTGGAGGGATACATGTTGAACACGGCCGCCTGGTACTCGCTGTCGGTGCCGGATTGGTAGGCGTTGTCGCCGAGCATCAGCCACAGATTGGGCTGCGTCGATCCCGCGAAACTGTAGTACGCGTTGCGAACCGCCATCGCGTTCGCGTCGGCCGTTCCCGAATCGCCGAGCACCCAGATGCGGGTCGGTACCGCCGTGCCCACGGTCGGCGACGTGACGAACGAATGGTTCGCGTCCCCGCCCGCGACGGTTTCGCTCGTCGATCCCACGGCGTAGTAGTACCGCGTGTTGGCCGACAGCCCGCTCAGCGTGACGACGTGTTCGGTCGTGACTTGCGGAGTCGGTGGCGCTCAGGACGAGACTGACTGGACTCGGGCCCGTAGGTCACGTGGCTGTTGCTCGGCGCATTCGTGCGCCACCGGACGACGACGCTCGACGGCGTGCCGGTCTGAAGGTAGGGACCACGCGTGAGCTGCAGCGTTGACGTCGATGCGACGAGCTGCGCGTTGAAGCTGATGTCCGTGCTGGTGCCGTTGGCCTGGTGAATTTCCACGGCCAGGACATTCGAGCCCGCCTGCAGGAGGGCCGGGTTGATCGAGGTGTTGTCGGTCGTCTCTTCAATCGCACTGGTTGCCGGCGTGGTGTAGGCAATCGTGCCGGTCGGCATGTTCGAGCGGAACACCTCGGTGCCGTTGAGATACACGACGGCGCCATCGTCGCGCACCAGGCTCAACGAGAGGCTCTGGAACAGCGATGGATCGGAGACGTTGAACGTTTGGCGGAAGTACGTCGTGATGTACTTGGCGCCGCTGTTGGGGCCATAGCTCACGACGGTCGCTTCGTCGCCGTCGCCGTACCCCAGCTCCGCGTTCCCCGCCGCCCAGCCGCCGTCAGCGAATCCCAAGCCGCGCCACGCCGTTTGCTGATTCGATCCGTTATCGAGGTATTTCCACTGCGAATTCAACGGCGATCAGCGTGGTATCGACCGTGGCGCTTCTGGACACCCAGAAGAGGACGATCGCGAGCGAACCGAGGTAGGTAACAAAGCGACGCATGGTTATCGGCTCCCTGTGAGCTTCTGGTCGAGGCGTTCCATGTTGGCGCGGAGTTCTGCGGCGAGCGCCATCGACGCGCGAGTCTGCTGAATCCGATCCGATTGACTGCCGAGGGAATCCAATGCCGCGCGATACGCTGCGCGCGCCTGATCGGGCCGGCCCGCGCGCTCCAGAATGGCGCCGCGGCGAGCGAGCCAGCTGTCTTTCCGCGGCGCTCGAGCCGTGATGCGGTCCAATCGCGCCAGCGCGGCGTCGTACCGATTCAGCCGCAGCTCGAGATCGATGGCTTCGAGCTCGAGCGTGACGATCGCGCCAAGGCGACCGATCCCTTCGTCCAGACCCTGCACCGCCTGTTCGAGCGACGCCTGACCGCCTTCCGCCAGCACGCGTGCCCGCTCGATGTAGATGTCGGGCTGCGCCCGAACCGCGAGCGCACTCGTGAAGTCCGCGGCAGCCGGCTGGCGCCGGCCAAGCCGGGCGTAGGCACGGGCGCGAATGACGTGCGCATCGGCGTGTTCGGGGTGCCGCGCGAGGAACCGGCTGGCGGCATCGACCGCAGCCTGCCAGTTCCGCCGATCGAAATTCACGTGCGCGCGAACGAGATTCGAGATCGCGATCGTCGGATCGATGCGCTCGGCGCGATCGAGATCGGCGAGGGCTTCGGTCCACTGCCGGTTCTCGCGGTACAACTCCGCTCGCTGTGATGTAGCAGGCTGGGGCTCGAAGGACTTTGCGCGATTTGCGCCGAGAGTGCCGCGATCCGCGCGGCGAGGCCGTCGTGCGCCGACGCGACACGGCCGCCTGCGATCGACGCGGCGATCGCGAACATTGCGCAACAGATGAGTCTAGCGAATTGCGGCGCGCACGCGATCGGACAGCAATTATCGCAGACAAGACGAGATACACGGCCGGGTAAATCAACGATGCAAGTGCAAGGCTGCGCACATCGCGCACAGGCCCCGCCAGGATCCACAGAATCAGCGCGCACCAGACCACCGCACCGCGCGTTGATGGTCCTCGCGAACGGTCCGCCCTGCGTCGCGTAGATGTACGGCGTCGGCACGAACGTCAGCACGGCGAGCGTCACGATCAGCGCGGCCGACACCCACACGGGCGGATGCAGGATATACAGATAGAACGCGACGATGTTCCAGTACCGACGGGAAGCCGAGGAAGAATCCGTCATCGGTCTTCGCGTTCACTTGCGCAAATCCGTACGCGCTGGCGAGCAGCGGCAGGAGCAGCAGCCACGCCATCGCACCCGGCAGCAGATCCGCCCGCCAGACCAGCAGCAGCGGCAGCGCCGCATACGTCTGAAAGTCGATCACATCGTCCAGCGCCCGACCGCTGAAGTGCGGCAGCACTTCTTTCACGCGCGCCTTGCGCGCCAGCCATCCGTCGGTGGCGTCGATGGCGGTGGCCAGCAACATCAGGACGAACGCCAGCCGGAAGGCTTCGTCGCCTCCCTGCACGATCAGCACGGCGATGCCGGCGGCGCACACGAGACCCAGGGCCGTGTACAGGTGCACGAGCCAGGCGAGCGCCTTCGCCGTCACGTCATGCCTGCGCAGCGACGGGGTTGTGAAGCAGTCTGGGCGCGTCCCAGCGCGCTGTGGCGCGAGACACGACCGGCAGCAGCACCAGTCCGGCCAACGCCGCGATCGGTTCGAAACGGCACCGTCGGCGGATACGGAATCGCCGCGGGGATGCCGAGCAGCGGTTCGCCGCCGCCGACGCGCAGCACCAGCGAGACGGCAAACGCGACGATCGATCCCGTGCGATTGGCTTTCGAGTCGAAGATCGCGCACAGCAACTGCGGGAACAGGAGCACGAAGACCAGGTCGCTCGTGAAGAACCACAGGGCCTGTACGCTTTGGACCTTCAGGGCGAGCACCGTCGCCATCGCGCCAAACAGCAGAATCGACGAGCGGATCACGCGCGACATCTGCAGGACCGACAGCGACGGCCACAGCAGGCGCTTGAAACAGTTCCAACTGAGCATCGATCCGGCGGACAGGATCGACGAGCTGAAGCTGGACGTGACCGCGCCGATGATCGCGGCAAGGCCGAGCAGCCCGATCGCGGGCGGCACGGCGGTCGCGAACAGGAGCGGCATCGCATCCGCCGGAGTCGCGCTGAGCCGCGCGAGATTCTCGCGGGACCACGGATACGCAAACGCCGCGATGCCCATCAACAGCGGCGGTGCGGTGAAGGCAATCGTCAGCACGCCCGAGAGGATCGATTGTCCCTGCGCGGCGCGGGGTGAACGGCACGACAGAACCCGCTGAAAGTAGCAGTTCCAGGGAATGCCGCCGAACATCAGCATCAGCGACACGTCCCACCAGCCGACGATCGACGCGGCATTCCACAGGTCGCTGCGCGGCGAGGTCGGCGGCAGCATGGCACTGCCCTCCGGCCTGGCGGCAACGTACGTCATCCAGCTGTGTTGGAGTCCTCCCGCACCGTCCAGGACGAACGGCAGCGCCGCGGCGAGACCAACGGCGACGAGGCCCAGCTGAAACACGTCCGTGTACGCGACCGACCACATGCCGCCCAACACGGTGTACGCCGTCGTCACGATCGCTGACAGCAGAATCGCGGAGGTCAGGTCCATGCCGAGCAGGACGCCAAACGTCGAACCGATGGCGACGAGCAGCTCGGCGCTCCAGAACAGCTCGCCGGCAAGCGCGGGCAGAAACAGAACCGCCGCCCATTGCCGGCCGAAGCGGGCTTCGAACGGATCGATGAGCGTCGTGAAGCCGTGGCGGCGCATCGTTCCCGCGAACAGCACGCCGCCCAGAATCAGGCTGATGCCGAAACAGAGACCGCCTTGAATCCCGAGTTGGATCGACGACTTGTAGACGCCTTCGGTGGTGCCGAGAAGGTAGCCGCCGTCCACCCAGGTCGCGGTCATCGTGAGCGCGGCCATCCAGAGCGGCATCGAGCGGCCGGCGACGATCAGATCGGCGGCCGTCCCTTCGCGGACCTTGCGGGAGGCGAGCCAGCCGACGACGAGGAAGGCGGCGTACATGGCCACGACCGCGGCGATGGCAGGCGTCACGCGGTCAAGTGTAAAGCGATGAGCGCTTCACTCAACCGAGCGGCGGCCGTTTTGGCGACGCCGTCGTCCAAATCAGGGTGCGCGCGTTGAGACGGCTCTGGCCGTCATTCCTTGCATCGTTCGTCTGGCACGCCAGCGTCCTGGTCCTCTTGATCGTCGTCGCGCGGTCCGCTCGCGGATCCCATGAACAGGTGAGCCAACCGGCACCGTCGACGAACGCCCGCATCGTCTGGCTCGATCAGGCCGGTCCCGGCGGCGGCGGCGGTGGCGGCGGCAATCGCATGAAGGCGCCGCCACGGGCGGCCGAAGCCCGCGGGCGCGATGCGATGTCGGTCGCCGTGGCCAAACCGCGCACATTCGATCAGCCGGCACCGGCGCCGAACGAGCCGGAGCCGGTCCAACAGATCGCGATTCCCGCGAGAAGCCTCGCGGCGGCGGCCGAGTCGCTGCCGGGCGCGATCGAGGGCGTGCCGTCGCCTGCATCGCCTTCACAGGGCCCGGGCAACGGCGGCGGCGCAGGCTCGGGCGTCGGTCCAGGTGACGGACCGGGCGACGGCTCGGGCTACGGACCGGGCCGCGACAGAGGAACGGGCGGAGGCTTCTACCGGATCGGCAGCGGCGTCACAGCGCCAGTGGAGATCCGGCGCGCCACTCCTCGGTACACGACGGCGGCGATGCAGGCGCGCGTGCAAGGCGCGGTCATCGTCGAGTGCGTCGTGCAGACCAACGGCATCTGCAGCAACATGCGCGTGATCCGCTCGCTCGACTCCGAGATACGGGTTGGATCAGGAAGCGATGAAGGCCGCCGGGGAATGGCGATTCCGGCCCGGCACCCGGTTTGGCCAACCCGTGCCTGTGCTCGTGACGATGGAAATCACGTTCACGCTGCGCTGAATGTAGCGTTCCGTTCCTGAAGCGCGGGCTTTCAGCGCCGCGTAACGCGGTACTGAAGGGGCCGCGCTTAGCCCGGAATCGGTACACCGATCTCTAGTCCAGCCGCCCTTCGAAATGGCTCGTCGATCTGCGGCCGCACGCGCTCATAGACCGCGAGACGCTGGCCGCCGGGATCGCGGAACACCACACACGGGCCCTGCGGAATCTCGAAAGGCTCCCCGACATCGGACCAACCATCGGCCACGAGACGCCGGCGGACGTCTGCGATGCTGGCGACGCGGTAAATCAGGATCGTCTGGCGCGACTCGAGATGGCTGGCCAGCAGGACCACCGGCCCCGTGCCGGCGACGCGAACGGCGGCCACCCACACGCCGCCGTCATGAATACGCCAGCGCAACTCGCCGCCGAGTGTCTCGGTGTAGAAGCGGACGGCGGCCTCGAAGTCCGGCGCTGGAGTGTAGATGTAATCCAGCGGCCGGCCCGAAGGAACAGATTCAGCGGGCCCGGCGACAATGAGCGTCTGGAAGAGGTCGGTCCGCTTGAGACTCGTAATCTGATTCCTTACGGCCGCCGCGGGCTCGAGCGTCGCCACGCCGCCATTGGCAACCGCGGCCTTGATGCGTGCCGTGAACTGCCAGGACTGCCCGAGCTGCTTCGAGCCGAACTCGGCGTCGACATTGCTGTCGTTGTACCTGGTGATGTTGATTGTGGCCATCTGCCGAAAGGCGCGGCCGGAGTCCTCGATCGCCGCGTGATACGGCACCACAGCGAGGGCGTCAGTGCCATACGTCCATCGAAGGCGCAGCGCGTGCACCCTGCCCGCCCTGGCCAGTATCAGGAGGCGGCCCGGCGTGCGGTCGGCCGGCACCACAGGAACGTCGGTCGCGAGCAGCATCAAATAGCGCGTGCTGGGCTCCGCGGGATCGCTTTCGAGCGTCGCGTAAATTTCGGTGAACTTCGTCGCCTTGCCGTCGACCGTAAAGGTCCCTGTGACCTTGTCAGCGGCAGCAGCGGGATTGACGGGCGCGCAAAGCAGACACACTGTCACGAAGGACAAGAGTGGTTTCATGGTTGACACCTTCGATACCAGCCTGCCCTCACCTCGCGCCGCCGCTCGAAATGGTCGTCGACCTAGGCCACCGCGCGGTCGGTGATCTCCAGGCCGCGATCGATGATCGCGAACGCTTCGCGCAGCTGCGCCTCGGTGATGCACAGCGGCGGGTTCGTGAAGAACGTGTTCCACCGCACGAACGTGTAGAGCCCTTCCTGCCGGAAGAACTTCGCCAGCGCCGCCATCTCCTCCGACGTGCCGTTGAACGGCGCCAGCGGCGTCTTCTTCGCGCGATCGCGCACGAGCTCGACCAGGCCGAAGAGGCCGATCGATCGCGCCGCGCCGACCGACGGATGCTTGCGCATCAAGATCGTCCATCAGCTGGCGCATGACGACGCCCATCCGCCGCGCGTTCTCGATCAGCTTGTCTTCCTCGTAGACCTGAATCGTCGCGAGCGCCGCCGCGCAGCCGAGCGGATGGCTGTTGTAGGTGAGCCCGCCGTAGAAGACCTTGTCCTTGAACTGATCGGCGACGTGGCGGCGCATGCCGACCGCGCCAAGCTGCACGTACGCGCTCGTCAGCCCCTTCGCCATGGTGATGATGTCGGGGACGACGTTCCAGTGATTGACGGCGAACCACTCGCCGGTGCGGCCGAAGCCCGCCATCACCTCGTCGCAGATCATCAGGATGCCGTGCTTGTGCACAGCTCGCGCACGCCCTGCATGTAGCCGTCGGGCGGGACGAGGACGCCGTTGGTGCCGGTGACCGTCTCGAGGATGAACGCCGCGATCGTGTGCGGCCCTTCGAGCTGGATGATTTCCTCGAGCATCGCCAGCGACTGCTCCGCCGTGTCCCAGCCGCGCTCGATGCCGTGATACGGATCGAGGACGTGGACGACGCCGGGCATGCCGGGCTCGGCGGCCCAGCGCCGCGGATCGCCGGTCAGCGTCATGCTGCCGGCGGTGCGCCGTGATACGAGCGGTAGCGCGCGAGGATCTTGTGCCGGCCGGTCGCCAGGCGCGCCAGCTTGATCGCGTTCTCGTTGGCCTCGGCGCCGCCGTTGGTGAAGAAGAACACGTCGATGTCGCCAGGCGCGATCTCGGCCAGCTTCGCGCCCAGCCGGGCGCGCGGCTCGGTCGCCATGAACGGGTTCGCGTACGGCAGGACGGCCGCCTGCTCCTGGATCGCGCGAATCACCCGCTCGTCGCCGTGGCCGATGTTCACGCACATCAACTGGCTGTTGAAGTCGATGAACCGCTTGCCTTCCGGCGTCCAGAAGTAGATGCCCTTGGCGCGCGCGACCGGAATCGGATCGACTTTCGACTGCGCCGACCACTCGAAGAGCGTGTGCTTCTTCGAGAGCGCGACCATCTCGTCGCCGGTCATCGTGCCGAGAGTTTCAGTTGCCATCAGTCCACCATCCCCCACACTAGGGCACTACCACGGAGATCACGACACAAACAGGAGGTCACGCTTTCTTGTACAAGAAAAATCCGTGTAACTCCTGTTCGTTCCTGTCCTCCGTGTGAGTGCTTTAATTGCCGCCCTTCAGCATCGCGTCGCGCTTGGCCTTGAACTCGTTGCCCGGCTTCCACTCCGGGAACTTGTCGGCCTGCGCCACGCGGTAGCCGACCGCGAGCAACACCTTCAGATCCTCGCGCGTGCCGCTCAGATCCCAGTCGCTGGTCACGACGTCCGCCGGCTTGTGATAGCAGCTTGCTCGGTCCACTCGTCGCGCACCTTCTGGCCGTAGTCCGCCGGCTTGCCGATGTAGTCGACGCCGTCGTCGGGATTCAGCGCCGGCACGCCCTGCTTCGCGAAGTTGAAGTGATCGGAGCGGTAGTAGAAGCCCTTCTCCGGCTCGGCGTCGCCGTGCACGACGCGGCCCTGCTCGGCCGCCGCGTCGCGCGCGTAGTCGTCGAGATCCGACGCGCCGTAGCCGACGAGCGTCAGATCCTTCGTCCGGCCGTGGACGTTCCAGCTGTCCATGTTGATGTTGGCGACCGTCTTCGCCAGCGGATAGATCGGCGTCACGGCGTAGTACTGCGATCCGAGCAGCCCCTGCTCTTCGGCGGTGACCGCCAGGAACAGGATCGACCGCCGCGGCGGCGCCGGCAGCTTCGTGAACGCCCGCGCGATCTCGATCAGCGCCGCGCACCCCAGCGCATTGTCCTGCGCGCCGTTGAAGATGCCCTCGGCGCGTCTTGCCGAAATGATCCCAGTGCGCGGTGTAGACGACGTATTCGTCCTTCACTGCCGGATCGCGAGCCCTCGAGCTTCGCGACGACGTTCTGCGAGTCGATCGTGCGCAGCTTGTTCTTGAGCGTCATCGACGCCGTGACGCCGAGCGGCACCGGCTTGAACTCGCGCGTCGCCGCCTGCTTCTTCAGCGCGTCGAAGTCCTGCCCGCCGATCTGCAGCAGCTTCTTCGCCTGGTCGAGCGTGATCCAGCCTTCGATCGCCGACGCGGCCCATGTTCTTGTCGGGCGTCACGAGGTCGAACTGCTCGCCGGTCCTGCCCTGCACGACGTCGAAGCGGATAGCCGGCCGGTCCGGTCTCGTGAATGATCAGCACGCCGGCGGCGCCCTTCTCCGCCGCGATCTCGTACTTGTAGGTCCAGCGGCCGTAGTAGGTCATCGCCTTGCCGCCGAACGTCTTCGGGTCGAGCTCGTCGGGATTGGCCGGATCGGGCACCGGCGGATCGTTGACGAGCATCACCAGCGTCTTGCCCTTGACGTCCACGCCCTTGTAGTCGTCCCAGTTGAACTCGGGCGCGACCACGCCGTAGCCGACGAAGACCAGCTCGGAGTCGGTCGAGGCTGGCGGACTCGGCGACGTGCTTCGTCCACGCCACGACGTCGTCTTTCCACTTGAGCGTCTGCTGTTTGCGCGCCCTTCTTGAAGACGAGCGGCGCCGGGTCGGCGTGATGCCGACGAGCGGCACCTTCTGGATGTAGGTGCCGTCGGTGTTGCCGGCTTCAGCCCGAACTTCTTGAACTGATCGACGAGGTAGTTGACCGTCAGCTCTTCGCCTTTCGTGCCGGGAGCGCGGCCTTCGAACTCGTCCGACGACAGCACCTTGGTGTGCGCGAGCAGCGCGTCCGTATCGAGCGACGGCAGCTGAGCGAGCGGGACGCGCGGTGGAGCGGATCCGGCGCCCGGAGGAGCGGGCATGCTGCACGACACCGCCCCGATTCCGCCCGAGCCCGAGCACGCCGTGAGGAAGAACAGCGCGGCGATCGCCGCGTAGCGCGACGCGCGCGAATGTGACCGGAGGATTGATACCATAACCGGTTCAGTCTATCGCGAAACTACAATACGGCCATGTCACAGACGTTCAAGATCGCGGTCATCGCCGGCGACGGCATCGGCCGCGAAGTCATTCCGGCCGGCGTCGCCGCGCTCGAGGCCGCCGCGCGCGGCAGCGACGTGTCGCTCTCGTTCACCGAGTTTCCCTGGGGCTGCGAGTTCTACAAACAGCACGGCCGGATGATGGACGCCGACGGCTTCGAGCGCCTGGCGACGTTCGATGCGATCTATCTCGGCGCGATCGGCGCGCCAGGCGTTCCCGACGGCGCGTCGGCGGCGCTGATTCTCGCCATTCGCCAGCGCTTCGAGCAGTACGTGAACCTGCGGCCGATGCGGCTGCTGCCGGGACTGACGTCGCCGCTGGCCAATCGCGGCGCGGCGGACATCGACATGGTGTGCGTCCGCGAAAACTCCGAAGGCGAGTACGCGGGCGTCGGCGGACGCATCCACGTCGGCACCGATCGCGAGGTCGCGCAGCAGACCGGCGTCTTCACGCGTCACGGCATCGAACGGATTCTGCGCTACGGCTTCGACGCTCGCCGACGCGCGGCCGCGCAAGCTGCTGGCCAGCGCGACCAAGTCGAACGCGCTCACCTACGCGATGGTGCTCTGGGACGAAGTCGCGGAGATCGTGCGGCAGGACTTCCCCGGCGTCGAGTACCGCAAATACCATGTGGACGCGATCGCGGCGCGCATGGTCACGCATCCGCAGACGCTCGATGTGATGGTGACCTCGAACCTGTTCGGCGACATCCTCACCGACATCGGGTCGGCGATCTCCGGCAGCCTGGGGATCGCGCCCGGCGCGAACATCAACCCGGCGCGGACGTTTCCGTCGATGTTCGAGCCGATTCACGGATCGGCGCCGGACATCGCCGGGCGAGGGATCGCCAATCCGATCGGCGCCATCTGGGCCGGCGCGCTCATGCTCGACCATCTCGGCCGCCGCGATTTCCACGACCGCATCCTCGCGGCCGTCGAGCGCGTGGTCGCCAGCGGGTAAACTGCGCACTCCCGATCTCGGCGGGACGGCGACGACGAAGGAGGTCGCCGACGCGATCACCAGCGAGATCTGAGGATTGCAGGATCGCAGGATGGCAGGATTTATTGATAGTTGAGCGGAATCCTGCAATCCTGCAATTCTGCAATCCTGCAATGTCACAGTTCTTATGCTCAACGACGTCCATTGTCACTTCTTCTCGACGCCCTTCTTCAGCGCCCTCGGAGGCGACGCCGCCATCTCGGCGCTCGCGTGGGACCCACCGGGCACAGCCGAGGCGCTCGCGGATCGCTGGGTCGCGGAGCTCGACCGCTCCGGCGTGTCGCGCGCAGCGCTGATCGCGAGCGTGCCGGGCGACGAGGCCTCGGTCGGCGCGGCGGTGCGCCGGCACCGCAGCCGCTTCGTCGGGCTCTTCATGCTCGATCCGACGAAGCCGGACGCCGCCAAGACCGCGGCGGCCGCGCTCGACACGCACCATCTGCGCGGGATCTGCCTCTTTCCGGCGATGCACCGGTTTTCGATTCAGGACGATCGCGTGCTCAACGTGTTCGAAGTCGCGGCCGAGCGTCCAGGCACCGTGGTGTTCGTCCATTGCGGCGTGCTCTCAGTCGGCGTGCGCAAGCTGCTGGGATTGCCGTGCCCGTTCGATATCCGCTTCGGCAACCCGTTGGATCTCAACGCGGTCGCGATTTCCTATCCGATGGTCAAGATCATCGTCCCGCACTTCGGCGCGGGACTCTTTCGCGAAGCGTTGATGCTCGCCGACCAATGCTCGAACATCGTCTTCGACACGTCGAGCTCGAACAGCTGGATCCGCTACCAGCCCGGGCTCACCCTCAGCGCCGTGTTCAAGACCGCGCTTGCGGTCCTCGGCCCCGACCGGCTGCTCTTCGGCAGCGACTCGTCGTTCTTTCCTCGCGGCTGGGTCAGGGATGTGTACGAACAGCAGTCGGCCGTGCTCGACGAATTGGGCGCCGGCAGCGAGGTGCGCGAGAAGGTGTTCGGGGGGAATTTCGAGCGGCTGTTCCGCGAACGGAAGTAAGTCGCGTCTGAGCTCAGGTCTCGTGAGTCCGCTTCAGGCCCGAAGCGACCTCGCTGCAGATCCTGAAACCTGGACCTCAGACTTGAGACTTGCGACTCTGTGCCGCGTTCAGTGCGCGACGGACTTCAAGTGCTCGCGCAACAGGTCTCGCCCGAAATCACCCTCGAAGTCGCGCCACACTGAGTGGATGTGGTTGCCGTCGTTCTGCGTGTTGTCGTACTCGATGAGGAACGTCGGCCCCTGAATCCGGTAGTAGTGCTTGGCGCCCTTCTCGGTGCTGCCCGCCCACGCGAAGCCGATTTTCTCGACGCCGGCCTTCTTGAACCGCGCCGTGCGCTCGGCCGCGATGTCCTCGGCCATGAAGCCGGTGTAGACGTCGATCAGCTTCATCAGCAGATCGCGCTGCGCCGCGTTCATCGCGTCGTATCCCAGGCCCGTCGGCGACAGCGGCGTGATGTTCACGTTCGCCACCGTCAACATGTCGTTGGGCGCTTCCGCGTTGACGATCGCCTTCGTGCGCTGTGAGGCGTCGAGCGCCGCCATCAGCGCGCGCGCGCCATCTTCCTCCGCCGCCAGGATCCGCGTCCCCTTCTTCGGCCCCTCGCGCACTTCGGCGGGATTGGATCCGAAGAACGACGGCGATCCCGACCCGAGCATGCCGTTGACGATGTTGAAATTCAGCGAGACGTGATGGCCCTCGACGCGCCATCCCCACGTGTCCTTCGCCGACGGCGTCCCGAAGATCGACACGAAGTACTTGACCGGGTCGCGCTCGAGTCCGTTGCCGCCCCGGCCGCTTGCGGCGCGCTGCGCGCGCTCGAGCGCGCCGAGGATCGTTTCCAGCTCCATGATTTGGCTGGCCGTCATGTAGCCGCGCTGGCTCAACCCGGTCTTCAGCAGATCGTGCGCGAGCGCGCGCTGTGCCTCGCTCATGTCGCGAATGAGCAGGCCCTTGCGCGCGAACGTCTCGGCCGGCACGAAGTGCCAGCGCAGCCGCTCCTCGGAGGAGAACGCAAAGGCGGCCTGCTGGCGCTGTTCGGGCGTCAGTGCCGCCAGAAACTTGTTGGCGGCCGTGACCATCGCCGCCGACGAACGCTCAGCCGCAACCATCGATCCCACTGCCAGCGCCACGACCAGCGCGCCGGCAAACCACAGACGGGCATGACGATGCATAACGTGACCTCCCCGGTCCTGACGGATTGTAGCTTGACCCGGGTTTCCCGAGAGAGCACGATTATCGGCTCAGCCCCATGATCACGAGGAGCCTGCCACGCCGAAGCCACAGCGCGTATTGCAGGCGTGCGAATGCGGCGGCGCTCGCGATCGCGTTGCTGGCGGCGACGGCACTCACGCGGTCGTTCTCCGCCCAGTCTCCCGACAGCGAGGTCGTCCTCGACAAAGCCGCGGATTACGTCGCCGACTATACCCGCGACTTCGTCGGCGTCGTGGCGGAGGAGAACTATCGGCAGGAGGTCCGCGGCGCGCCCGGAACGGGACCTTCGGGGATACCCGGTCGACGGCCCGCGGCAGAAACGCGATCTGAAGTCCGACGTGCTGATCGTGCGTGGGCCCGCCGGCGAGCAGTGGATGCAGTTCCGCGACGTCTTCGAGGTTGACGGCAAACCGATCCGCGACCGCGCCGGGCGTCTGGCGAAGCTCTTTCTCGAACCCTGGGCGTCGGCGCAGCAGCAGGTGCAGGCGATCAATGCCGAGAGCGCCCGCTACAACATCGGCGGGATCTCGCGCGACGTCAATCTGCCGGTGCTGGCGCTGAGCGTGCTCGGTCCCGAAAACCGGCCCTGGTTTTCGTTCACGGGACGCCGGAAGAACGAGTCGGTCCCCGGCGGCTTGTGGGAGCTCGAGTATCGTGAAGAGCGGAGCCGCACGATGATCCGTACCAACCGCGGCCTGGCGATGCCGGCGCGCGGAAAGCTGGTGGTCGATGGCGCCAGCGGCCGCATTCTCGCGACCGAGCTCGAAGCCGACAACGATTCGGTGCGCGCGCACATCGGCGTGACCTACCGCGCGGAACCGGCGGTCGCACTCTTCATGCCGCGCGAAATGCGCGAGAAATACGTCACCAACGGCGGCACCACGATTGAGGGCCGCGCCACCTACACGAAGTTCCGCCGGTATCAGGTCACCGTGGACGAGACCCTGAAGAAATGAACAGGCCACCATTCGTCGCGGCGCTGGCCCTGGCCTGCGCCATGGCCGCCGCGTCCGTGAGGGCGCAGGAACCGTCGATCGCGGTCGTGCTCGAGCGGGCCGGCGAGTACGTGACGAGCTTTCAGCGGCAACTGTCGGGCGTCGTCGCCGAAGAAACCTACGTGCAGGACGTACGCGATCCCATCCCGAGCGGCACCGTGCCCCGCGCGCCGATGCGCGGCGGACCGATCCATCGCGAGCTCAAGTCGGACCTGCTGCTGGTGAAGCCGGAGAAAGCGGATCGCTGGATTCAGTTTCGCGACGTGTTCGAAGTGGACGGGAAGGCGATTCGCGATCGCAGCGAACGCCTGATGAAGCTGTTCGTCGAGCCGACCGCCGCCACGGCCGATCGGGCCGAACAGATCGTCACCGAGAGCGCCCGGTACAACATCGGCAACGTCGTGCGCACCATCAACGTGCCGGTGTTCGCGCTCTTGATTCTCGACCCGAGGAATCAGGACCGCTTCAAGTTCTCGCGCGCCGACAAGGGCGGACCGGCCATCGGCATGGGCCGCGATCTCGCGGTTCCCGACAGCACCTGGGTGATCCGCTACGAGGAAACGGGGCACGGCACGCTGATCGCGACGAGCCTCGGGCGCGATCTGCCGTCGCGCGGACGCTTCTGGATCGATCCGGACAACCGGCCGCGTGTTGATGTCGGAGCTGATCGCCGAGGACCCGCTGGTCGCCGGCACGGTCATCGTGCGGTACCAACCCGACATCCTGGCCGACCTGCTGGTGCCGGTGGCGATGCGCGAGCGGTATCTCGAGCGCCGCAACAACGTGCGCATCGACGGCGCCGCAACCTACGGGAAGTTTCGACAGTTTCAAGTGAAGGTGGACGAGAAAATCGCGCCCATCAAGGAGAAGTGAATCAATCATGCCCGCGCGACCGACCTGGAAGGGATATCTCAAGATCAGCCTCGTGAACATTCCGGTGAAGGTGTTTCCGGCGACGGACGCCGCCGCGACGCTCAGCTTCAATCAGCTGCACGCCGAGTGTCAGACGCGCATCCAGCAGAAGCGCTGGTGTCCCCACTGCCAGCGCGAAGTGCCGAACACCGACATCGTCAAGGGCTACGAGTTCGAGAAGGGGCGATACGTCGTCGTCGGCGACGAAGACATCGAGAAGGTGCGGGTGGAGTCGACGAGGGTGATCAGCCTCGAGACCTTCACCGACGACACGGCGATCGATCCGATCTATCTCGAGCGGCCCTACTACCTCGCGCCGGACGGGCCGTCGCGCGCGAGGCGTTCGCGGTGATTCGGGAAGGGATGCAGGGCAAGGCCGGCATCGGCAAGGTCGCCCTCTATGGCCGCGAATACCTCGTCAAGGTCCAGCCGCGAGAGAAAGGCCTGGTCATGTACACGCTGCGGCACGCCAACGAGATCCGCAGCATGGAGAACATCGAGGAACTGGACGACATGCCGGCGACGGTGAAGCCCGACGAGGTGAAGCTCGCACGCCAGGTGATCGGCACGTTCGAGGGCGAGATCGACTTCACGTCCTACAAGGACGACTACCAGGTCGGCCTGCGCGAGATCATCGACGCGAAGATCGAAGGGCGCGAGGTCGTGACACCGGAGATCGAGGCGCCGCCGAAGGTGGTCAACCTGATGGACGCGCTGCGCAAGAGCCTCGACACGATCAGCGCCAAGAAGAAACCCTCAGCCGCGGTGTCGGCGATGGCCGCGCCGAAGAAACGGGCCGGCGGCCGCGGGTAACCACGGAGAACACTGAACGCGACGTCTTAGCCAGGGGCTTACGGATGCTGCGTCGCGTGGCTCGCGGTCTGCCGTTTCCGTGCACGCGCAGACGCGCGGCGTCACGGCCGAAGACTATTTCGCCTTCGAGACGCTGGCGGATCCGCGCTTCTCGCCGGATGGATCTCGATCGCGTTCGTCGTCACCACGGTCGATCAGAAGCAGAAACGGCGGCGCAGCGAGATCCAGATCGTGGCCGCGGACGGTCGCAGGATGCCCCGGGTGCTGACGACGGCGGCGCAGTCGTCGAACAGCCCGCGCTGGAGCCCTGATGGAAAGACCATCGCCTTCCTCTCGGCGCGGCCGGTGGCGGGCGATGTCGCCGGCGATACGCCGCGAACGCAGGTCTGGCTGCTGCCGCTCGCGGGCGGCGAGGGGCGCCGTCTGACGAATGTGGCCAACGGCGTTTCGAGCTTCCAGTGGTCGCCCGACGGGACGCGGCTCGTCGTCGTGTCGCGCTCGGGGCCGAGCGATACGGCGAAGTCGCCGAGCGACGTCCGGCACTACAAGCACGCCAACTACAAGTTCAACGACGCCGGCTGGTTCGACGACAAGCGCGCGCATTTGTGGGTCGTCGACGTCACGACGAGGCCGCGCCTCGCAGATCACGAGCGGCGACGACTGGAACGACGCCGACCCGCAGTGGTCGCCGGACAGCCGGAAGATCGCGTTCGTGTCGGACCGGAGCGGCAAGCGTTCGACGAAGAGCCAGGACACCGACGTGTGGGTGATCGACGCGGCCGGCGGTGCGCTGACGAAGATCTCCGATCACACGACCGGCGACTCGTCGCCGCGCTGGTCGCCCGACGGCCAGACGATTGCGTTCGTGAGCTCGGTTCCAGAGAAGGCCCATCCGAGAATCTGGCTCGCTCCTGCCACCGGCGGTGGCGTCGCGCCCTGCCGGCGACGGTGTCGATTTGATTCCGACCGCGTTGAAGTGGGCGCGAGGATGGCCGCTCGCTCTACTTCGAAACGGGCGTCAAGGGCACGACGCATTTGTATCGCGTCGATCTCGCCGCTCGCAGAGCCGCGCCGGTGACGTCCGGCGAGCGCACGGTCCGTTTCGTCGATGTCAACGACAAGACCGGGCGCCTCGCCTACGCGGTCAACGATCCGACGCACCTCGACGATCTCTACGTGGCCGATCTTGCCGGCCGGAACGAGAAGCAGCTCACGCATCTGAACGCGGCGCTGTGGAAACAGCTGCAGCTCGTCGCCGTCGAGCGCGTCCCCTACAAGGGCGCCGATGGGTGGGACGTAGACGGCTTTTTCATGAAGCCAGTCGGCTGGGAAGCGGGCAAGAAGTAACCGATGGTCCTGACCATTCACGGCGGACCCGCGGGTATGTACGGCTACGACTGGTTCCACGAATTCCAGGTCTACGCCTCGCGCGGCTGGGCGGTGTTCTTCACCAACCCGCGCGGCTCGACCGGTTACGGCGAGAAGTTCGAGCGCGGGATCGAGCTCAACTGGGGCGGCAACGACTACGTGGACGTGATGAACGGCGTCGACGCCATCCTCGCCAAGTATTCGTGGATCGACACGGATCGGCTCGGCGTACTGGCGGGAGCTACGGCGGCTATCTGACCAACTGGATCATCAGCCACAACAACCGCTTCAAAGCCGCGGTCACGCTCCGCAGCATCTCGAACTTCATCAGCGACGATGGGACCAGGGATGGTGCGTACGGGCATGCGGACGACTTCCAGGGCGACATCTTCGAGAAGCACGATTTGTATTGGAACGCGTCGCCGCTCAAATACGCGAAGAACGTGAAGACACCGACCCTGGTGCTGCACTCGGACAACGACTTCCGCGTGCCGATCGAGCAGGGCGAACAGTGGTTCCGCGCGCTGCGCCATTTCGGGGTGACGGCGGAGATCGTGTTCTTCCCGCGGGAGAACCACAACCTCACGCGGACCGGCGAACCCAAGCACCTCGTCGAAAGCATCAACTGGCAGGTGTACTGGTTCGATCGCTACCTGAACGGCAACGCGAACGCCGTGGCGCCGAACGCGCCGGCGCGCGCGACGACGGCGACGACGCCGGACCGCTGACATCGCCGATCGCAGGACTAAAGTCCTGCGCCGCGTATCCTCGTGGGGTTGACGGTTCGATATCGAACATCTATATTGAGCCGTCATGCCGCGCACCGAGCTCCTCAAGGGCACGCTCGATCTCCTGATCCTCAAGACGCTCGAGTCCGGGCCGCGGCACGGTCTGCTCGTCGCCGACCGCATCGAGCAGCTCACGCGCGGCACGTTCAGCGTCAAGCCCGGCTCGCTCTTCCCCGCCCTCCATCGCCTCGAGCAGTGGGGATTCATCGCGGGCGAGTGGACCACCAACGACGAAGGCCGCCGCGTGAAATCGTACGCGCTCACCGCGGCCGGCCGCCGGCAGCTCGCGTCCGAAAAACGGCAGTGGGCGCGCATCACCGTCGCCGTCAACCTCGTGCTCGACGAGGGGTGAGATGCCGCTCCTGTCCGGCCTGACCAGCGCCTGGCGCACGCTCTTCCGCCGCACCCGGCTCGACACGGATCTGGACGACGAGCTTCGCGGCTATCTCGACCTGCTCGTCGATCGAAAGGTTCGCGCCGGCATGGATCCGGCCGAGGCGCGACGCACGGCACTCGTTGAAATGGGCGGGCTCGTCCAGGTGCGCGATGACGTGCGCGGTTCCCGCGTCGGCGTCGGCCTGGAGACGACGCTGCACGACCTGCGGTACGCGTGGCGCGGCCTGAGGCGCTCGCCGGGCTTCGCGGCGGTCACGATCCTGACGCTCGCGCTCGGCATCGGCGCCAACACGGCGATCTTCAGCGTCGTGCGCGCGATGCTGCTGGCGCCGCTGCCGTACCGCGACTCGTCGCGGCTCGTGTTCGTGTGGTCGGACATGACGAAGGCCGGCTATCCGCGCGCGCCGCTGTCGGCGCCGGAGCTCAAGGATCTCCGCGACCGGAGCACGCTGTTCACCAGCTTCGGCAGCATCTGGGCCACCACCGGCCGCGCTCACCGGCGACGGCGATCCCGAGCAGCTGCGCGTCGGCCTGGTCAGCACGAACTTCTTCTCCGCCGTGCTCGGCGCCGACGCGGCACTGGGACGGACGTTCGCCCCCGACGACGAGTCGCAGACCGCGCCGCGGACGATTCTGCTCGGCTGGCCGCTCTGGCAGCGGCGGTTCGGCGGCGACCCGGCCGTCGTCGGCCGCGCCATCCAGGTCAACGGCCAGCCGCTGACCGTTGTCGGCGTGATGCCGGCGGATTTCCGGCTGCTGATGCCGCCCGACGCCGCGGTCCCCGACGACCTCCAGGCCTGGGTGTTGCTGAATCCGCAGGCGTTGATCCGCGCTCCGCGCGGCCAGCAATATCTGCGCGTCGTCGGCCGGATGAAACCGGGCGTGACGGTCGATCAGGCGCGCGAAGAAATCGACGGCATCGCGGCGGCGATTTCACGCGAGTTCACCGAATACGGATCGAAGGGCCGCGTGTTCAACACGGTCGGCTTGCAGTCCGACGGCGTTCGACAGATCAGGCCGGTCCTGCTCGCGCTGTTCGGCGGAGTGGCCATCCTGCTGCTGATCGCCTGCGTCAACGTGGCGGCACTGCTGGTCGCGAGGGCCGCAAGCCGCACGCGTGATACGGCGGTCCGCCTGTCGCTCGGTGCGGGCCGCGGACGCCTCACGCGGCAATGCGTGATCGAAGGCCTGCTGCTGGCGGCCCTCGGAGCGGCCGCTGGCGTGCTCGTCGGACGATTCGGCCTGCAGACGCTGCTGGCGCTTCGGCCGGACAGCCTCGGCCGCCTCGGCGCCGCGCGGATCGATCGCACGGTCCTCGCGTTCACCGGAGGCACCGCCGTGCTGTGGGGCCTCTTGTTTTCGCTGGCGCCGCTCGTCGAAGTACTGCGGACGGATCTCGTCGGCGCGATGCAGCAGGCCGGACGGCGCGCAGCGGGCGCGCTGCACTACCGCACGCGCGCCGGGCTCGTGGTGCTTCAGATCGCGCTGTCGGTCGTGCTGCTGGTCAGCGCGGCGCTCATGGTCCGCACGTTCCTCCAGATCCAGCGGGTCGATCCGGGATTTCAGTCGGAGCGCATGCTGTCGTTCCGCATCGCGCTGCCGGGCGCGCGCTATGCGACGCCCGAGAGCCTTCAACGAGTTCGGGCGCCGGCTGCAGGCGGAGTTGACCGCCGTCAGCGGCGTCGCCGGCGTCGGCAGCGTGAGTCATCTGCCATACGACAACCTGCCGAACTGGGGCGGGCCGTACATTTCCAGACAGGGCGCCGATGAATCGACCGCGGTGTTTTCCGATCATCGGCCGTCACGCCGGGATTCTTCGAAACGGTCGGGGCGCAGCTCGTCGACGGCCGCTTCTTCACCGAAGACGACGACCCGCGGAGCCAGCCGGTGGCGATCGTGGACGATCAACTGGCGCGGCGCGCCTGGCCGGGTGAGAGCGCGATCGGCAAACGCATTGCCGCCGATCCCCGCTCGACCGGCCACCCGGTCTACTGGGCCACGGTGGTCGGCGTCGTCCGCCACATCCGGCATCGCAGCCTGCTCGAGAATCTGACCGATCAGGTGTACTTCGCCGAGCGGCAGATCCAGCGCAACCCGATGGCCTACGTCGTCAAGACGAGCGGCGATCCGGCGGCGATCGCCGGCACGGTGCGGCAGATTGTGGCGGCGCTGGATCCGCAATTGCCCGTGTACGACATCCGTCCGCTGGACGAGTACGTGGTCAGCGCGCGCGCGGCGCAGCGATTCGCGACGATTCTCGCCGCGGCGTTCGCGATCGTGGCGCTGCTGCTCGCGGCGGTGGGCGTCTACGGCGTGATTGCGTATGCGGTGACGCGCCGCCGCTACGAGTTCGGCGTACGCCTGGCGCTGGGCGCCCGGCCCAAGCAGGTGACTGCGCTGGTGGTGCGCGAAGGCGGCACGCTCGCGGCAGTCGGGCTCGTGCTCGGGTTGGCGGGCGCCGGGATCGCCGCGCAGCTCCTGCAAAGCCAGCTGTTCGGCGTCACCCCGCGCGACGCCCTCAGCTACATCGTCGGCATCGTCGCGATTGCCGCGTCGGCGCTGCTTGCGTGCTGGCTCCCCGCCCGCCGCGCGTCGGCGATCGCGCCGGTGGAGGCGCTGCGGACTGATTAGGGCGGATGGCAGGATGGGCGGATGGGATGGCACGAAGCTTTCCCGTCCTGCCTATCCAGCCCCTCCTGCCCCTCCTGCCCTCTCGAAAATCGATATACCCGCGCTCGACGTCCACGTCCACCAGACGGACGCGCACGTGGTCGCCGACGTCGAGTCCTCCGCCGCCTCGCACCAGCTTTCCTTCGATCGGCGGCGTTCTGACGCGCGCCCAGGTGCCTTTGTTCGACGAACCCGTGACGACCGCATCGAACACCTCGCCGATGCGCGACCGCACGACGAGGGCGGCCGCCGATTTTCGAACCTGCCGCTCCACTTTGTTGGCCGCATCCTCCTGGATCGTGCAGTGACTCGCGAGGTGCTCGAGCTCGTCGATGGAGTACGGTGATTCGCGGCGAGCGAGCGCGGCCTTCACCAGCCGCTGCGTGATCAGATCGGGAAAGCGGCGGTTCGGCGCCGTCGAGTGCGTGTAGTCGCGGACGGCGAGCCCGAAATGCCCGGGCGGCTCCACGCCTGGCGGATCGACAACGTATTCGCCTGATCCCAGCAACTGAATGACCGTGCGCGACAAGTCGGGGAACACGTCGGGCGCCGCCAGCCGCCGGCGAGCCAGGAACTCGGCGAGCGCTTTGGAGTCGGCGACGGCTGGCAGGGTCTCGCCCTCCGTCTCCGCAAGCGCGCGGATGCGATCCCATCGTTCCGGCGAGCGGACGACGCGTCGCAGCGAGGGAAAGCCCTGGCGATCGAGGAATCCCGCGGTCACGCCGTTGGCCGCAATCATCAGGTTCTCGATGAGCGACCGCGCGCGATTCGGCCTTTCGGGCCGCAGCTCACGCAACGCCTCGCCGTCGAATTCGTGGCGAACCTCGATGGTCTCGAACTCGAGCGCACCGCGCTCGTGCCTCACGCGGTTGAGCGTCTGGGCGACCTCGTCCTGCATCGTCAGCACGACGTCGAGACCGGGCACCGCTGCGGCAGCCGGCGGCAACGGGCCGTCGCCCGCGAACCACGCGCCGACCGCGTTGTAGGCGAGCTTGGCGTGGTTGCGCACACGGGCCCGGTGGACACCGGGGCTGGACAACTCGCCCTCCCGCGAGACGACGAACTCGATGACCACGGCGAGGCGATCCTCGCGATCGTTCAGCGAGGTCAAGTCGGTGGACAGCCGTTCGGGCAGCATCGGAAAGACCACGGCCGGCGTGTAGACCGATGTCGTATTGAGCGCCGCATGGCGATCGACCACCGAGCCCTTCGGCACGGCCGCGTCGACGTCGGCGATCGCGACCATCACTTTCACCGCGCCGTCTCCAGCGGGCTCGGCGACGGACAGCTGATCGAGATCGCGCGAGTCGTCGTTGTCGATCGAGCACCAGAGCAGCGACCGCAGATCGCGCGTCGGCTCGCCATCGGCGTCGGGCGGACCGGCGAGGGCGCGCACTTCGGCGAGGGCCGCGGGAGAAAAGTCCGGATCGAGGCCGCGCTGCCGCATGGCGGCAAAGGCAATCGCGCGCAGCCGCGCGCGATCGGATCGGTCGGTCGACATCGTGGTGACGATCATAGCGTCTGTGACAGGTCAGTTGAGCCGGTAGCGGTTGCGCGCGGGATCGACCAGCTCGTCGGCTCGCTGCACGGCGCGCATCAACCCACGGCTCGGCATGAGCCTTCGACCGCAGCAGCACGTGTCCGATCTCGTGGGCGATCACCCGGCCGATCGCGCGGCCCACGATTCGTCGCGTAGCCCTCTCGGCCAATTCACGGCGGGAAGCTGCCAGAGCCGCGCCTCTTCCAGCATGCGGATCAGCCGATCGACGAACACGGTGACGAGGTGGGCCGGGAAGCCGGCGGCATCGAAGTCAACGGCGCCGAGCGGCATCTGCAAGGCCGTTTCGGACGCGGCCGGGGCCCTGCTCATGACCACCGACAGGGTGAGGTCGTGCCTGTTCGCTGGCGCAGCCTTCGTCGCTGGCAGTGACGACGACACCGTAGGGCGCCCAGATGGCCGCGGCTTCGGAGAGCGCGTAACGTTCCAGCGCCGGCCGCAGCCGGTTATCCGGCGCGAAGACGAGCGTGACGTGCACGGGTGAGACGACGAGCGACAGCGCCGCGACGAGGGATGGCATCGACATACGGCCATCGTAGGCAGCCGTGAATCATGAAGGAAATTCTTTGTCGTCATCAGAACGATGAACTACCATCATGCGATGGATCTCGAGGTCCGGCACCTGAAGCTCGTCTCCGCCGTGGCCGACGTCGGCAGCCTCACGCGCGCCGGCGATCGGCTGCATCTCACGCAGTCGGCGCTCAGCCACCAGCTGCGCGACATCGAGTCGCGCCTGGGCGCGGCGCTGTTCCTGCGCGTCGGCAAGCGGCTCGTGCTCACGCCGGCGGGCGAGCGGCTGCTGGCCTCGGCGCGCGACGTCCTCGATCGCCTGGAGCGGACCGAGCGGGACATTCGCGAGATGGGTCGCGACCGCGCCGGACTGTTGCGGCTCACGACCGAGTGCTACACCTGTTATCACTGGCTGCCGGCGCTGTTGACGCGCTATCGGCGCCGCTTTCCGCGCGTCGAGGTGCGCATCGACGTCGAGGCCACGCGCCGGCCGATCGAGGTGCTGCTGGCCGGACGCATCGACCTCGCGCTGGTGAGCTCGCCGGTGCGGGATCGCCGGATCGTCGTCACGCCGGTCTTCGAGGATGAACTGGTCGTGATTGCCGCGCCGTCGCATCCCTTCGCGCGGCGGGCGCACGTGCGGCCCGCCGACATGCACGGCGAGACGCTGCTCGTCTATCCGCCCCGCGAGGAAAGCAGCGTCCTCAATGAGGTGCTGCTGCCCGCCGGCGCGGTGCCGGGCCGGGTCGAAGAGGTGATGCTCACGGAAGCGATCACCGAGCTGGTGAAGGCCGGGCTCGGCGTCAGCGTCATCGCGCGCTGGGCGGTGCGCCCGCTGGTGGCGTCGGGCGCGCTCGTCGCGCGCCGCTTCACGGCGCGCGGGATCCATCGCCGGTGGAGCGCCGCGATGCCGAAGGATCTGGCGAAAACGGACTACATCCGCGAGTTCATCGATCTGCTGGCGAAGAACGCCCCCGCCGAGCCGGAGCAGGCCCGCCGCGCCTGACCCGATCGCGCCTGTCAGGTGTAGCGCGGTCCGCGTGCGAGCTGAAAGCCCCGCGCTACACCAGACGGTTCAGCGCAGCTCGGCGATGACGGCCGCGAAATCGTCCACGAGCGCGTCGATCCGTTCCTGATGCGTGCGGAAATTGAGCACGCACACGCGGCCCAGATACCGCCCATGCGCGGCCGCCCCGGTGACCATCGTGCGCCCGCGCGCGGTGGTCCGTTCCATCAGCGCCCGCGTCATCGCATCTTCGTCAGCCCGCGACGCGCCTGGACGCGTCAGGTGGAAGGCGAACAGCGTGAGCTCGGGTTCCGCGTCCATCACGATGCCCGGAAGCGCAGCGACCCGGCGCGCGGCGTCGAGCGTCAGCGCGCGCTTTTCGGCGAGCGCCGCCCGAAACGCGGCGGCGCCGAACAGCTTCACCGACAGCCAGACGCGCAGGCCCGGAAACCCGCGAGACAGCTCGGGACCGTGCTGGCTCGGATCGTAGAACTCCTCGGGATGCGGCATCGCCGGCAGGTATGCCGCGGTGGCTTCGTGCGCCGCGCGCAGCGCCGCGCCGTCGCGCACGAGCAGCGCCCCGGTTCCATACGGCAGGAACATGCCTTTGTGCGGATCAAGTGTCAGCGAATCGGCGCGCGGAAGGCCGCGCAGCGCGGGGCGCAGCTCGTCGCACAGGTAGAAAAACGCGCCATACGCGCCGTCGATGTGGTGCCACATCTGCTCCGTCGCACAGACGTCCGCGATGGCATCCAGCGGATCGATCGCGCCGGTGTTGGTCGTGCCGGCGCTCGAGACGACGGCAAAAGGCGTCAGGCCGGCGCGGCGATCGTCGGCGACGGCTGTGCGGAGCGCGTCCATGCGGAGGCGGTACCGATCGTCGGTGACGATGGCGCGCACGCGATCGGGCATGATGCCGGCCAGCTTCGCGGACTTGAGCACCGAATGATGCGCCTGATCGGACGTGTACAGCACGCCTCGACGAATCTCCGGTCCGAGGTACCGTTCGCGCGCGCAGACGATCGCGTTGAACGTGGCCATCGATCCGCCCGTCGTGAACAGCCCGCGGGTCTCAGGCGGAAACGCCATCCAGTCTCGCAACCAGTCGAGGGCGTTGGCTTCGAGCTGCACGAGGGCCGGCGCGGCCTGCCAGACGCCGGTGTACCGGTTGACGGAGTCGGCAATGAAATCCGCGAGCGCCGCCGGAAAGAGGCCGCCGCCCGGGATGAACGCGAGGTAGCCAGGACCCGAAGCCGTGAACGACCGCGGGATCCATTCAGCGAACAGCCGGTCGAGCAGCGGCTCGAGCGCCGTGCCCTGCTCCGGCGCGGCCTCTTTCATCGAGCGGCACAACGCGCCGACTCGTGCCATATCCACGTCGCCGCTTGAAGGCTGCGCGGGCAGCGTCGCGATGTGATCGATGCACCGCGCGACGACCGCGTCGGCCATCGCGCGCATCTGGTCTGTGGTGAATTCGAGATCTACCGAAGCCAATCCTGCACCTTGTAGTAAGCGCCGACCAACGGCAGAAACCAGGGATTGCCCGAGTACATCGGGATCGCCGGAAAGCGATCGTCGAAGAGCGGATGCTCGATCGCCTCGCCCGCGATTCGGCGCGCGATGGCTTCTCCCAGGGACGTTGCCATCGCGATGCCGTGGCCGCAGTACCCGCCGGCATAGTACAGACCGTTCAGCTTACCTGCATGCGGCAGCTGATCGCGCGTAAACGCCACGAGCGCCGCCCCACGCATACTCGATGGATATCCCTGCAAGCTGTGGGAACACGCGCTCCATGTCGCGACGCAGGATCCCCGCCGCGTGTCGCGTCGTCTCGGGTGTCGGCCGCGAGAATTCCGCGCGGCCGCCGAACAGCAGGCGGCCATCGGGCGTGAGCCTGAAGTAATGCAGGAAATGCTTCGAGTCGAACGCCGTCCGGCGGCGCGGCAGGAGCGACGCAGCCCGGTCCGCCGGGAGCGGCGCGGTCACGACGATGTAGCTGCCGATCGGGACGTAGCGCCGCTGCAGAAACGGCGCCGCGCGATCGGTGTAGCCGTTGGTCGCGAACAGCACCTCCCGGGCATCGATCGAGCCCGCCGACGTCGAGACCGTCCATCGGCTCCGACTCTCGACGCACACCGGTGACGGCGACGCCAGCCGCCAGCGATGCCCCGCGCGCGTGGCCGCGGCCGCGAGTCCGTCCACGTAGCGCGCGGGATTCAAGGCGCCGCTGCGCTCGTCGATCAGCAGCCCGTGGTACAGGTCGCTGCCCAGCTCGGTCCGTTGTTCCGCTCGTGAGACGAGCTCGACACGATGTCCGAAAACCTGCTCGAGGATCGTCTGCTGATCGCGAAGGTCCGTTGAAATGCGCCGCGGTCGCTGCCGCCTGAATGTGGCCGACGCGCTCGTACTGACACTCGATCCCTTCGTCCGCGATCAGCGTCTCGAGTCGCGCGATCGACGCGCTGGCCGCTTCGAAGAGCTGCCGGGCGCGGATCGCTCCGTAGCGCCGGACGAGTGTGGCGGGATCGAGCCTGAGGCCCGTCAGCACCTGACCCGCGTTGCGCGAGCTGGCGCCCGACCCGACCTGCTCGCGTTCGAGCACGAGCACGTCCGCGCCCGCGCGCGCCAACGTTCGCGCCGCTGAAAGGCCCGTGTATCCCGCGCCGACGATGACGACGTCGTGCCGCCGCGAGCTGTCGAGTGCTTGTGAACTGTCGACTGTTGACTGTTGACTATGAGAAGGAGCAGCGTCGTCGCGCCAGTACGAGTATTCCTTCACCGCGCTTCGGTCTTGAGCGGTACCGCCGCGGACGCGAGGACCGTCCGCGCCTTGCGCGTCTGGACGAATGCGCACAATCTTGAGGTTGTCCCGCTGCCAGTCGGACTCGAATCGCGATCTCCGCGCGAGCTTCCCGACCGTCCGCGCCCGACCTCACCGAAGAGTCGCGTTGCGCATCGACCGACGCATGCTGACGTCTCGAGCCGGTGAGACGCTTCTCCAGCCGAATCTCGTCGCGCACGGGAATGCCGGCAAAGCCGCCCACTTCCTGGCCGGTGTGCGACGGTGATGCTGTTGGGCACGAGATCGGTGAGCCGGTAGCCTCGCCGCTGGTAGAAGTACAGCGCCGGGAGGTTGTCGTTGGTGGTGGCGACGATCGCTCGTCCGAGATGCAGGCGTCGCGCCAGCAACTCGGCCTCGGCAACGAGGTGGCCACCGACGCCGGACCGCTGCCACATCGGGTCGGTCGCGAGCGCCACCATGTGCAGCGCGTCCCCGAACGATCGGTACGCGAGCGCGCCGGCGAGATCCTGCGTGACCAGCGCCACCAGCACGGGCATCTGGTCGATGTCCATCACCTCGCCGAACGCGACGATCTTGGTGCGGCCGAAATCACTTTCGAACAGCGCGCGCACGGCCGGGCGGTCCGCGTCGGCGGCCTCGCGCACGAACACCGGCGGCAGGTCCAGCCTCGGCCGGCACGTGCACACCACCTGAAGTTGCGCGTCGCCCCAGTCAACCAGCTTCCCGCACCGCGAACACCGCAGGACCGCCGGCTTGGCACCGAACTGGTCTGAGGGCTCCACGCTACCTCGCTGTCAGGGCCGACCCGTGTGTCGGCCCGGGGCGGACGCCTGCGGTCCGCCCCTACGTCAGCCGTGCCGCGCCGGAGCACCCACCAGACGATCAGCCCGAACGCGACCGCGACGGCGAGGAACGTCGCGCCGAACAGCCAGAGGGTGCGATAGAGGATCGACTGCGTCTGCATTTGCGCGTCGAGCGTCAGCGGCGCGCCGCGCAGCCGATCGGCCAGCGACTGCTCCCAGACGAGGATGTTGCCGCGCTTGTGGTTTTCCGGCAGCGTGTTGTGATACTCGATCTTGCTCGGCAGATGCAGACGGAAGGCGACGATCTCGCGCCCGGTTCCAGTTGGCGATGTCGCCGGCCGACCTCTTCCCGACGCGGCGACCGACGACCTGTGTGTACACGAACACGTTGTCGTGCGCGATCGAACTTGTAGGCCGACCACGCGAACGGCGGCTGCTCCCCGAGCCGGCGCACATCGTCCACGTCGAGCCGCACGTGGATGAAGCGGCGGCCGTTGCGGCGCGACGGCCGCACCCAGGTGACGTGCGTGTTCGGCCCTGAAAAGTAGGCGCGAACCCGTTCGCGATCGACGGGCGCCGTCGGACTCGTATCGAAGGAGGTGCCGCGGAGCGCGTTCATCGCGGCCACCGAACTGTTGACGTACATCGTCGCGGTCCCGTCGAGCGAGAGGTACATCTCTTCCTCGTATTCGTATTGCCGGAAGAGACCTCCGCCGCCGCACGCGCCAAGGCCGCAAAGAAGCAAAGACGCGAGGATGCACAGCGCGGAGATAACTGCTTTGCGACTTGCTCTCTTGCGGTCTTGCGTCCGCGAAAGCGCATAACCGCCAATGATATAGTAAAAATTTCCCCCGCCTCATGGCGCCCAACCCACTCCTCTATCTCATCGACGGCAGCTCGCAGATGTACCGCGCGTATCACGCGCCGGTGCGCACGATGGACGGCGGGCTTCTCCGCAACGCCAAGGGACAGCCAACCAACGCCGTCTACATTTTCGTGACGATGCTGCGGAAGCTGCTGAACGAACACAAACCCGAGTACATCGCGGCGTCGTTCGACCTGCCGGGGCGCACGTTCCGCGACGATCTCGCGTCCGACTACAAGGCGAACCGCAGGCCGATGCCCGACGAGCTCGCCCTCCAGATTCCGATGGTGCACGCCGCGTGCGAAGCGCTGGGCGTGCCGATCCTGACGTCCGAGCGCTACGAGGCCGACGATGTGATCGGGACGCTGGCGACGCAGGCGGCCGCCGCCGGCTTCGACGTGGCGATCGTCACCGGCGACAAGGATTTTTTTCAGCTCGTCCACGACGGGATCCGCGTGTTCAACCCGAAGGAAGAAGGCACGTGGTACGACGCGCCGGGCGTGAAGGACAAGTTCGGCGTCGCGCCCGAACAGGTCGTCGACGTGCTCGCGCTGATGGGCGACACGATCGACAACATCAAAGGGGTGCCGGGGATCGGCGAAAAAGGCGCGCACGAGCTGATCGCGACCTACGGATCGCTCGAAAACCTCCTCGCCAACGCGTCCAAGGTCTCACACAAGCGCTATCGCGAGGGGCTGCTGGGCCACGCCGACGACGCACGCCAGAGCCGCGAGCTGGCGCGCATCCGGACGGACGTGCCGGTCGCATTCGACGCCGCCGCCGTTCGCTACCGCGGCGGCTCGCGCGAGGAATCGTTCAAGATCTTCAACGAGCTGGCGTTCAGATCGCTCGCCGCCGAGTACGCGCCGACGGCCAGCACGATTGCGAAGGCCTATCGAACGGTCACGACACCTGAGGGGCTCCTGGAGCTCGCGGATCGGCTGCGTGCGGCCGGACACTTCGCATTCCGCGTCATTCCGGATCGGCCGGCCGCGATGCGCGCGGGCATCGTCGGGCTCGCGTTTTCGACCGCGCCGCGCGACGCCGACTACGTGCCGGTCGCACGACCCGCGGCCGGCGTCGATTTCGATTTGCTCGGCGACGCTCATGAACCGCGGGTTCCGCTGCTGCCGCTCGCCGCTGTGCTCGACGCATTGGGACCGGTCCTGGCCGACGAGACGATCGAGCAAGTCCGGACACGATCTGAAGTTCGACGTCATCATGCTCGCGCGGCACGGCATCGACGTGCGCGGACTGCACACCGACACGATGCTCGCCAGCTTTCTCATCGACGCCAGCCGATCCGAACACCGGCTCGAGGAGCTTGCGCTCGAGCACACGAGCTACAAGCCGCTGACCGAAGAAGATGTGTGCGGGAAGGGCGTCAAGGCCATCTCGCTCGGCGATCTGCCGGTCGAAGCCGTCGTCGACTTCGCGTGCGAGCGGGCCGACCTTGCGGGGCAGCTGGTGCCCATCGTGAAGACGCTGATGGCCGCCGATCAGGTCGAGGAGGTGTACCAGCGCCTCGAGCTGCCGCTGGTGCCCGTGCTGGTGGCGGTCGAGCGGGCGGGCGTCCGCGTGGACGGTCCGGCGCTGCTGGCGCAATCCCACAAGGTCGAGCAGGAGCTCGCCGAGCGGACGGCGAAGATCCACGAGATGGCCGGCAGCGAGTTCAACATCAATTCACCCAAGCAGCTGTCCGAGATCCTGTTCGACAAGATGCAGCTGCCGGTGTTGAAGCGGACCGGAGCGTCGCGTACGCCCTCGACCGCCGTCGAAGTGCTCGAAGAGCTCGCGCTGACGCACGACCTGCCGCGCTTGATCCTCGAGTGGCGCGCGCTGATGAAATTGAAGGGCACGTACATCGACGCGCTGCCGCAGCTCGTCAACCCGGAGACCGGCCGAGTCCACACCTCGCTCAACCAGGCCGGCGCCGCGACGGGCCGCTTGAGCAGCAGCGATCCGAATCTTCAGAACATCCCGATCAAGACCGCACTCGGACGCGAGATCCGCCGCGCCTTCATCGCCGACGCCGGGCACGTGTTGATTTCAGCGGACTACTCGCAGATCGAGCTGCGCGTCCTCGCCCACATCGCCGAAGACGAGACGCTCATCGAGGCGTTTCGGCGCGGCGACGACATCCACGATCAGACGGCGCTGAAGGTGTTCGGCGCCGACTCGACGCTGGACAAGCACAAGCAGCGCGCCACGGCGAAGATGATCAACTACGCGCTGCTCTACGGAAAGAGCGCGTTCACGCTGTCGAAGGACATCGGCGTCACACCCGAGGCGGCCCAGCACTTCATCGACGCCTATTTCGCCGGGTTCCCGCGCGTCCGCGCCTACATCGATCGCACGCTCGAGGAAGGGCGGGCGACCGGCGTCGTCAAGACGATGTTCGGCAGGCGCCGGCTGGTGCCGGAGCTCACGAGCCGGAATTTTCAGATCCGATCGGCGGCCGAGCGGATGGCCGTCAACCTCCCCATCCAGGGGAGCGCGGCCGACATCATGAAGCGCGCGATGATCGACGTCCACGCGGCGCTCGCCGATCGCCCGGAGGCGCGCATGATCCTCACCGTCCACGACGAGCTGTTGTTCGAAGTGCCGAAGGATCAGGCCGACGATATCGCCGGCGTCGTGCGCGAGCGGATGCAGTCCGCGGTCCCGCTGCGCGTGCCGCTCACCGTGGATATCGGGATTGGGGAGAACTGGAAAGACGCGAAGGGTTAGGTCAGGGTTTCCAGCGTTCCTTGAACTGTTCCCACTGCAACCGCAGCGCGTCGATCGGCTGCATGGAATGCCTGGCGCGATCGGGAAGGATCCCGCGCACGACGAGCTGGTCGAGATCGGCGCGCAACGCCTCGGCGCGATCGGTCGAGAGCGGCGCCCGGACCCACGCCGCCTGCGCGGCATCCCACGCGCCCTGTATGTCGCCCTGGCCGCGCGCCGCCGCCGCCAGCCAGTACGCGGCCGCGCCGCTTTCGCCGGTGCGCGCCAACTCCTCTTCCATGCGCGTCCGAATACGCTGATACGCGGTCAGGCGTTCGTGTTCGGGGCGCGGCTTGGCGTCGCGATCGATGGCAGTGGCCCACCAGTCGAGCACGCGTTCGCGGGCATCCGCCGTCAGGGTGTCCCCGCTCTGTAACACCGTGTCGAAGACCGTCGCGGCCGCGCCGTAGGCGCCGTCGAAGTACAGCGTCTCGCCGAGGCCGACGATGTACTCGGTGCGCTCGCGCGGGGTGAAGCCTTTCGGGTTGAGGCGACGGAAGCGCTCGCGCGCGTTGGTCAGATCATCGGACGTGCGGCTGTCGCGATACCGTTCGAGGTAGGCTCGCGCGGCGACGAGATCCGCCGCGTTCGCGCGCGACGGCAGGAGGCGGGCCTGCTCCGCGGCGTTGACGGCCGCCTCGAACTCCCGCGCGTTGTACAAGGCGCGCGCGCGCGCGAGCGGATCGTCGGCGGCGCCGCCGCCGCGATCGGGATCAGCCACGAAAACACGAAAACACGAAACAGAAGCGTTCAGGCTTCGTGTTTTCGTGTTTCGTGGCAATTCGACGATGCTAGCACACGAGGCGCTGCACCATAACCCGTTGCTTTTCAATGATTTAATCGCGTCTCGTAGCGCCTTGGTACAATGCGTTCGTGGTCGAACCGAGGATTGTTCCGCGCGCGGAGCATTCGATCTCGCGCCGCGACATCGACCCCGATGCGCTGAAGGTCCTCTATCGGCTCCGACAGTTCAACTACACCGCGTACCTCGTGGGCGGCAGCGTGCGCGATCTGCTGCTCGGCCGCCGGCCAAAGGATTTCGACATCGGGACGTCGGCGCATCCCTATCAGGTCAAGAAGCTGTTTCGGAACTGCTGGATCATCGGGCGCCGCTTCCGGCTGGCGCACGTGCGATTCGGACAGAAGGTCGTCGAAGTGGCGACGTTCCGCCGCCAGGTCGAGCCCGGCGAAGAAGTGGTGCAGGACGGCGTGCCCGCTCCGGATCCGTCCACGCCTGAAGGCGAACATCTCATTCATCGCGACAACACGTTCGGCACGCCCGAAGAAGACGCGTTCCGCCGCGATTTCACGATCAACGCGCTGTTCTACGACATCGCCGACTTCTCGGTGATCGATTACGTCGGCGGCCTCGACGATCTCCGCGCCGGAGTCGTGCGATCGATCGGCGATCCCCACGTCCGCCTGCGCGAAGACCCGGTGCGCATGATCCGCGCGATCGCGCTCGCCGCGCGGCTCGACTTCACGATCGAGCCCGAGCTGCTTGACGCGATCCGCACGCACCGGCACGAGATCTCGAAGAGCTCGCCGCCGCGGCTGATGGAGGAGGTACTACAAGATTCTGCGCGCCGGCGCGTCGGAGAAAGCCTTCCGCGGGCTCGCCGAGGTGGGGCTGCTCGAACCGATCTCCGCCGAGCTCCACCGCGGCGCCGACGATTCGCTGTGGCGCTCGCTCGCCGAGCTCGATGCGTACCGCCAGCGATTCGGCTCGATGCCCGACACGCTCACCAACCCGATTCTGCTGGGAAGCCTGCTCGTGCCGATGGGCATTTCGCACAACCGCCGTCGCACGGAGGATTGGGCGCCGGCGCCGCCACAACTTCCGGCGCCGCCTGATGCGCAGCCGGAACGGCGACGGGCTCCGGCGCCTCGGCTCGGCACGCTCCCGATCGCGCGGCGCGACATCGAGCGGTTGCAGCAGGTGCTGGGCTTACAGCGCCGGCTGTCGGAGGCGGGCAACAACTCGCGCGGCCACCGCGGAATCGTGCACCGCAGCGTCTTCCGCGAAGCGCTCACCTGGCTCGAGGTCCACGGCGGCGATCCGGCGATCGTCGAGTACTGGACGGCGCAGGCCGCCGGCGCGCCTTCGCCGCAGACGCCATCCGAAGGCGCCGAGGAACAACCCTTCAGGCGCAGGCGCCGCCGCCGGCGTCGCCGGCACGTCGCGCCGACGCAACGGAACTAAGCGGCGATTTCGTGGATCGTCTTGTACGGCTTGGCGAGCCTGAGCGCGATCAGCAGCTTGATGATCGGCCACGCCGGATCGATCTCGCTCGGGCGGAAGCTGAATTTCGGACTGCGCGGATAGCCGTGATGGTTGTTGTGCAGCCCCTCGCCGCCGGTGAGGAGCGCGAGCGTGCGGATGTTGGTGGCGGTGTTGTCGAAGTTCTTGTAGCCGACGTGATGGCACAGACCGTTGATCGAGGATGACAGCACGAACACGTACATGAAGGCGTGAATGCCCGCGGCCAGCAGACCCCAGCCGATCCCCATCACCGCGCACAACGCGGCCGTGCCGATCGCGATGCCGACCAGCCCGTGCCGGAACACATGCTTGTCCCACCAGCCGAGCTCGATGTCGCGCGCGTAGCGCTCGACGACGTCGGTCCGCTTGATCTCGCGGATGTAGTAGAAGACGTTGCCGAGCTGAACATTCCAGAAGCCTTCGAGCACGGGGCTGTGCGGGTCCCCTTCTTCGTCCGTGAACGCGTGGTGCTTGCGATGCACCGCGACCCATTCCCTGGTCGAGACGCCGGTGACGATCCACAGCACGAAACGGAACGTCCATTCGAGCGCCGGGTGAATGACCAGCGCTTTGTGCGTCGCCGTCCGGTGCAGATAAATGGTGGTGCTGAACACGGCCGTCTGAATCAGGATGGCCGCGACGATGAGCGTCATGGCGAGCGAAAAAAGCACTACTAACTCCTTCGAAAACCGATCGAGCGCTGTAACCCAGGGATCCGCGGCGGGGCGACGGGTGGAACACGCGATGGTAGCACGAAACCCCCGCCTTCCAGGCGCGAAGACGCGTCGAAACGCGCGGGGTCTCAGCCGCGAATACGCTCGAATTCCTTCATGAATTGCACGAGCGCGTCGATGCCCGCTTCCGGGAAACGCGTTGTAGATCGACGCGCGCATGCCGCCGACTGAGCGGTGGCCCTTCAAGCCGTCCAGCCCGGCCGCAGTCGACTCCTTGACGAACGCGTTCTCGAGATCCTCCGTCGCGAGGCGGAACGTGACGTTCATCTGCGAGCGGCAGTCTTTGTGCCGCCGTGCCGCGATAGAACCCGGTCCGATCGATCTCGGCGTACAGCTTCTGCGCTTTGCGCTCGTTGACCTGGGCAATCGCGCTCAGCCCGCCCTGACCGATCAGCCATTTCATGACGAGACCGAGCGCGTACACCGCGAACGCCGGCGGCGTGTTGTAGAGCGACGTGTTCTCCGCGTGGACCGCGTAGTTGAGCATCGTCGGCAGCGTTTTCTGCGAGCGCTGCAGCAGATCCTCCCGGATGATCACGACGGTGACGCCCGCGGGTCCCATGTTCTTCTGCGCGCCCGCGTAGATCAGCGCGTGACGCGACACGTCGATCGGCCGGCTGAACATGTCGGACGAGGTGTCGTTGACGAGCGGCACGTCGCCGACCGCGGGCAGCGTCTGGTACTGCGTGCCCTCGATCGTGTTGTTCGACGTCATGTGCACGTAGGCGGCGCCCGGCGTCAGCTTCAGCTCGTCTTGCCGCGGCAGCCGCGCGTAGTTCTCGCCTTTCGTTGTCGCCGCGACGTTGACGGTGCCGACTTTCTTCGCTTCTTTGATCGCCTTCTCGGCCCACGAACCCGAGTCGATGTAGTCGGCCGTCGCGCCCGCGGTCAGCAGGTTCATCGGCACCATCGAGAACTGCATGCTGGCGCCGCCCTGCAGAAAGAGCACCTTGTAGCTCGACGGAATCCCCGCGAGCGTGCGGATGTCGGCTTCGGCGCGCGCGAGCACCGATTCGAACGTCTTCGATCGATGGCTGATCTCGAGGATCGACATGCCGACGCCCGGCAGCGCCACGAGATCGCGCTGGATCTCTTCGAGCACCGGAACCGGCAGCACCGCCGGGCCGGCGGCGAAGTTGAAGACGCGATGGACAACTGTCATTGAAGCCTCCGGATTAGCCACGAAGATCACGAAGTCACGAAAAAGACCATCGTTGAGGTTTCGTGCTTTCGTGTCTTCGTGGCAGACTCAAATCTTGACGAGGTGCAGATCGAGGATGTCGCTGTTTCCCTCCTGCATCTCTCGCAACACCGCCTCCGACGGCGCGCCGTCGAGATTGATGCGCGCCACGGCGGCCTGCGCGCCCTCGAAAATCACGTTCTCGGTCTCCTGCACGTTGATGTTGCCGCTGCCGCAGGTAGATCGAAGACGTGCGCGAGCACGCCGGGCCGGTCGCGGTGGCGGACGACCAGCATGTGCGAGGCCGGGGTTTTCTTGGCGAGGTTCACGACGTTCGGGACCTTGCCGGTGCTGCGGTAGGTGGCGATGATGCGAACCGTTTCAGCCGCGATCGCTTCCTGCGCCTGGTCGGTGGACGCGCCGATGTGATGCGTGCCGTACACGTTCTTCAGCGACGCGATCGCGTCGGTGAAATCGGCCGTCGCGGTCGTCGGCTCCGCGGCGAACACGTCGAGACCGACCCGGAGATCGCGCTCGCGAATCGCTCGTTCCAGCGCGGCGTGGTCCACGACTTCACCGCGCGCGGTGTTGATGAAGTACGACCCGGGCTTGAGCCGATCGAACACCGCGGCGTTGACCAGGCCCTTGGTGTCGGCGCTCAGCGCGAGGTGCACGCTGAGGACGTCGCACTGCGCCGCGACGTCTTGCGGCGACGCGCCCAGCCGCATCGGCACCGGCTGATCCTCGACCCGCTCCTTCCCGCTGGCAAACCGGCGGCTCCAGACGACGATCGGCATGCCGAACGCGTGCGCGCGCTTGGCCATTTCCTGGCCGATGTTGCCGTAGCCGAGCAGGCCGAGCGTCCGGCCGAACACGCCGCGCGCCTTCGAGAACTCCTTCTTGTTCCATTTCCCGGCGCGCAGCTCCGCGACGTTGTCCGGCACGCGGCGGTCGAGCGCGAGCAGCAGCGCGAAGGCGAGCTCGGCGACGGCGATGGCGTTCTTGCCGGGACAGTTGGAGACGTAGATCCCGCGCGTGGACGCCGTGGCCACGTCGATCGTGTTGTAGCCGGCGCCGGCGCGGACGACGAGCGAGAGGGCGCCGTTTTCGAGCATCGGCGCAGTGACCGCGGTGCTGCGGACCACCAGCACGTCCGCGGCGGTCTCGCGAATCGCGGCGGTCAGGGTCTCGTCTTTCAGATCCGGCTGATACAGCACCTCGCAGCCCGCGGCTTTGAGACCGTCGATGCCGCTTTGCTCGAATTTGTCGGCGATCAGCACTTTCATGGCGTCACGCTGACTTCGCTGCAAGCAGATGACCACGAAGTCACGAAAGCACGAAGAGACATCTTGACAACGCGCAACTTCGTGTCTTCGTGTTTTCGTGGTTTCGTTGTTCTGATGCGCGTTCATATCAGATGAATCAACAACCCATCCCTCAGCTTGGGCTCGAACCACGTCGACTTCGGCGGCATGATCGCGCCGGCGTCGGAGACGCGCATCAGATCGGCGACGCTGACGGGATACAGCGAGAAGGCCACCGCCGCCTTTCCCGACTCGACGAGCTGCTCGAGCGCACCGGTGCCCCGCGCGCCGCCGACGAAATCGATGCGCTTGTCGGTGCGGACGTCGGCGATGTGCAGCACGGGCGCCAGCAACTGCTCCTGCAGGATGCTGACGTCGAGCGAGCCGATGGCATCGGCGGGATCGGGCTTCGTGCGCGGGCGCAGCGTGTGCCAGCCCCCCTGGAAGTACATCGCGATCTCGCCGCGCCGCGCCGGCGTGGCCGGCCCCGGTTCGACCTCGAATCGCTCGCGGACGGCGCGGAGGAAGCCGTCGGGCGTCAACATCACCCAGGTCTTTCACGATCCGGTTGTACGGGCAGGATCTGCACCTGGTCGTGCGGAAACGCCACGGCCAGCATCGTCGATGCCTCGGCGTTCCCTGGACGGGCAGCGCGCGCCCGCGCCGCGCTGGCGGCGCGATGGTGGCCGTCGGCGATATACAGCGATGGAATTCGAGCGAACTGCGAGACGAGGGCATCGCGATCGGCGCCGACTACCTGCCATAGGGTGTGACTAACGCTGTCGGGCGCCGTGAAATCCGCAATCGGCGCGACCTGCAGCCGCGCGCTCCACGACGCGATCGACATCGGCGGCGGCGCGATACGTCAGGAACACCGGGCCGGTCTGCGCGCCGAGCGCCAGCATGTGCCGCGTGCGATCGTCTTCCTTGTCGGGCCGCGTGCGCTCGTGCTTGCGGATGACATCGCGATCGTACTCGTCGAGCGACACACAGGCGGCAATGCCCGACTGCACGTGGTCGCCCATGCGCAGCCGATACACATACACGCTCGGCTCTTCGTCCTCGACCAGCGTTGACGCACGAAGGGCGGCGAAATTCCTGGCGGCGCGCTGGTAGACCGATTCGTCGTACGGGTTGGTGGCCGGATCCAGCTCGACTTCCGCGCGAGACACGCGCAGAAAGCTGAGTGGATTGCCGTCCGCCAGCGCGCGGGCCTCATCGGTACTGACCACGTCGTACGGCACAGCGGCGACGCGCGCGGCGTCGGCCGATCGGGGGCGGAGCGCACGAAACGGATGCAAAGTAGCCACGTCGGTTGAAATTATACTTGGCGTCTGGAGGGTGGTTTGAAAGTCCAACGAAGGCTTGTACTCACTGCCGTTATCTCGCTGCTCGTCGGTCTCCCGCTCACCGCGCAATGGGCGGTCACGGAAAAGATCGATCTCGACGCGGTCTACAAGATCAAGGAAGAGGGGCTGCAGCGATCGAAAGTGATGGAGATCGAGAGCTACCTCACCGACGTGTACGGCCCGCGGCTGACCGGCTCGCCCAACATCAAGGAAGCCGCCGACTGGGCGCAGAAGACGATGAAGGAGTGGGGGCTCGCGAACGTGAAGACGGAAACGTGGCCCTTCGGCCGCGGCTGGCAGAACCAGCGCTTCGTCGCGATGGCGATGACGCCGCGCGCCTACCCGCTCATCGCCTACCCGAAAGCGTGGACGCCCGGCACCAACGGTCCCGTGACCGGCGAAGCCGTGATGGCGGTGATCACGAGCGACAAGGATTTCGACACCTTCCGCGGCAAGCTGCGCGGCAAGTTCGCGCTCTCGGTGGCGATGCGCGAGGTGCTGCCGCAGTTCGAGGCGCCGGCGACCCGCTACACGGATGCAGAACTGTCAGAGTTGTCGAAACAGCCGGCCGGCGGCGGACGCGGAGGACGCGGCCGCGGCAACGTCGACCAGGACTTCGCTCGCCGCCGCACGCAGTTCTGGATCGATGAAGGCGTCGCGGCGGTCCTCGACTTCAGCCGCGGCGACGGCGGCACGCTGTTCGTGCAGGGCGGAGGGCCGCGCGATGCGAAACAGCCGCCGGTGCCCGCGCAGGTGACGCTGGCCGTCGAGCACTACGGACGCATCTGGCGGACGCTCGAGAAGAAGATCCCCGTCACGCTGCAGATGGACATCGACAACAAGTTCTACGACTCCGACCTCAACGCCTTCAACATCGTCGGCGACCTGCCCGGAAGCGACAAGGCCGACGAGCTGGTGATGCTCGGCGCGCATTTCGATTCCTGGCATACCGGCACCGGCGCGACCGACAACGCCGCCGGCTCCGCCGTGATGATGGAAGCGATGCGCATCCTGAAAGTCACCGGCGTCAAACTCCGGCGGACGGTCAGGATCGGACTGTGGGGCGGCGAGGAACAAGGTCTTCTCGGCTCGCGCGCGTACGTGCGCGATCACTTCGGCGATCCCGCGACGATGGCGCTGAAGCCGGACCACGCGAAGTTCTCGGGCTACTTCAACGTGGACAACGGCACCGGCGCCATTCGCGGCGTCTATCTGCAGGGGAACGAAGCGGTCGCGCCGATTTTCCAGGCCTGGATGGAACCATTCCGCAACATGGGAATGACGACGCTGACGATCCGGAACACGGGCGGCACCGACCATCTGGCGTACGACGCGGTGGGTCTGCCGGGATTTCAGTTCATTCAGGACGAGGTCGAGTACGACTCGCGCACGCACCACTCGAACATGGACATGTACGAGCGCGTGCAGGCGAACGACATGATGCGCAACGCGGTCATCGTGGCGTCGTTCGTCTACAACACCGCGAATCGCGACGAGAAGCTCCCGCGCAAGCCGCTGCCGAAACCGACGGTGACGGGCAGAGGGACGTCGCAGCAGTAGGGATCGCGAAGCCTACGAACGTCGCGGCGGCGACGTGAAGCGCGTCCCGCAATTGGCGCACACGAACCAGTGGGAAGAGCTGCCGCTCTGGTCCTCCAGCTCGACCCGGTCGCCGCGATTGCACTTGGGGCACGTGGGAACGACGGCAGCGCTCATGCGGACCTGCAGTCTACCACGTGGTTGCCCTGCCAGCTTTGCGCCGCACTCAGCCATCGGTCACAGGCGCCCGTACATTTGTGACCACGCGCGGAGCTGATCGCGACGTTCGCGCGCTTCAGGAATGTCGTCCATCTCATCGCTCGGCCCACGGGAGCCGGAACGCCCAGTTCCGATCGGTGATCGTGGCCGGGATGTTGATGCGATCGCGCCAGCCGAAGACGTCCTGAATCGGAAGCAGCACGAGATCGGAGCCCGAGGCAAACAGCGCCTCGAGCAGCACGTCGCGGGCAGACGAGGCGTCGGCCTCGGCGAGATTCACGCCGGCGCTGAGCCGCTGCATGGTCGGCGCCGCCGCAATCTTGCGCCGCTCGTCTTCGGACGCCGTTTCCCACCATTCGATCAGCGGTTCGGTGTCGTGCGTGCCTGACGCGGCGACGGAGACCGCGGGATAGGCGGACGGATCGCGGAACGGCTGGCCGTCGGTGTGCCACTCGCGCTCCCACCGCAGCACGCGGAATCCGGGAATGCCGAGCCGCGCGAGCGACGCGCGCACGGCATCCGGCACGGTGCCGAGATCCTCGGCGACGATCTCGGCGCCGGCGCCGCGAAACACGTCGAGCACGCGTTCGCCGAGCGCCAACTGCGCGGGCTCGTCCCAGGGCGTGAAGAACCCCTCGCCGCCGTCGCGCGGACGGCCGTAGGTGCGGTAGAAACCGACGAGATGATCGATTCGATACCCGTCGTAGAGATCGGCGTTGCGGCGGGCCCGCTCGCGCAGCCAGCGAAAATCGTCGGCCATGATCGCGTCCCAGTCGTACAGCGGGACGCCCCAGTCCTGACCCGTGGCGCTGAACGCGTCGGGCGGCGCGCCGACGGTGGCGTCGAATCGAAACTGGCGTTGCCGCGCCCACACGTCGGCGCTGTCGCCATCGACCATGAACGGCAGATCGCCGAACAGCTGCACGCCGTTGCGTCGCCTGACGCGCCGCATCCCATTGGGTCGCGGCCAGCCACTGCAAGTACTGGTAGAACAACACGTCGCGCGTCAGCTCGCGGCGCGCGGCGTTGATCGCCGCCGGCTCGAGACGCTGCAGCTCCTTGGGCCACTCGGTCCACGGCCGTTCGTCGCGGTGGGCGTGGATGGCGCGAAACAGGCTGTACGGCTCCACCCACCAGGCTTGCTTGCTGATGAACACCTTGAAGCCGGCGGCGCGTTCGGAGTTGCGCTGCCACTCCGCGTCCATGAAGCGGTCGAACGCGACCGTCAACGCCGCCCGCTTCAAGCGGCGCACGCGGTGGTGCTCGATGGTGCGCGACGCGCGCACAGCCGCAAGCTCGGCGCGATCGCCGGGCGACAGCGTCTCCTCGCCACCGAGCGCCTGGAATTCGGGAACCGATCGCAGGTCGATGAAAATGGGATCGATCGCCATCGCGCTGATCGCCGTGTAGGGCGACTGCTGGCCGGGCGCCATCTCGTTCAACGGCAGGAACTGCAGCACGCGCTGACCCGCGGCCGACAGCCACTTCGTGATCGGCGCGATGTCGCCGATGTCGCCGATGCCCCAACTGGCGCGCGAGGGACACGCGAACAACGGAATGAGAATTCCCGCGCGCCGGCGGCTGGAGTCCGTCACGTTCTGGCCGGGCTGCAATCGAAGTGCCGCAGGAGACGTCCGATGCCCTCGGCGAAGTCCGCGGGCCGCGGCAGCAGGCTGACGATCACGAAAGACTCACGGGAAAAGTCGAAAAAGTAGCCGGGATGCACGAGCACGCCGTCGTTCGTCAACAGGCCGACGACCAGGTCCTCCTCGGACTCGAACGCCGGGACCTGCATGACGGCATACCAGCCCGCGTCCGCGCGCAGTACGCGGCACGATGGCACCGCAGCCGCCCACGCCTGCAGCGACGCGTAGCTGGCGCGCACGCGGTCGGCAATCTGGCGCCGGACTGTCGCGCCCGCCTCGAGGAGGTGCGCGGCCGCCGTCTGCGCGGGCGTCGAGACCGCGAGATAGGTGTCGCAAATGAGCTCGAGGCGCGCGAGGGCGTCGGCCACCAGCCGCGCGGGGCCGTTCACCGCGATCCAGCCGAGCTTTACCTGCGGGAGACCGGCTGACTTCGAGAGACCGCCCAACGTGAACGACAGCACCGTGTCGCATTCGACGACGCGGCCCGCCGACATGCGCGCGTCGGGCTCCAGCTCGTAGTCGAAAAAGACTTCGTCGGCGACGATCGCGATGTCGTGCGCGGCACACACCGCCGCCAGCCGCGCCAGCTCGTCCCGCGTGACGAACGATCCCGTGGGGTTGTTCGGCGACACGACGAGAACAGCGCGCGTGCGTGAACCAACGGCGTCCTCGACGCTCGACAGATCGATCGACCACGACCCGTGATACTCGAGATCGTAGGGCCGCGCCGCGATCAGATCGAGCCGCGTCAGATGCTCGAAGAGCGGATAGCTCGGACGCGGCACGAGCACTTCGTCGCCGGCATCGGCCAGCAGCTTGAACAGGAGCGAGTACGCGTCGCTCGTGCTCGCGGTCAACACGATCCGTTCAGGCGGCACGAGCACGCCCTGACGTTCGTACTCCTTCGCCACCGCAACCCGCGCGTCCATCGCGCCGAACGGCTGCGGGTCGTAGCCGGAGGGCGCGTGGATCGGACAGCGGTGCGAGCAGATCCTGGGGGTACTCGAAGCCGGCGCGGGTCGGATTGGATTCGGTGAGGTCGATGATCGGGTCGCGCCGGGCACGGCGCGTCGCGATGGCTTCGGCCAGGCGATTGGGCGCGAGGTGCGCAGGCGTGCGGCTGGAAAACACGTTCAGGGACCGGTGACGATTTCCACCTTCTCGATGACGTCCCCTTCGAGAATGCGATCCACGACCTCGATGCCGTTCAAGACCTGCGCGAACACCGTGTAGTCGTGATCGAGGCGCGGGTTGTCCACGAGATCGATGAAGATCTGCGCGTCGCCGGTGTCGCGCCCGCGCGTCGAGATGCCGACCGCCCCGCGCACGTGCGGCCAGGAGCCGAGCTCGTCGCGCATGAAAGCCGCGTCGCCGACGTACTCGTTGGCGCCCGGGCTGCCGCCCTGAATGACGAAATTCGCGACGACGCGGTGGAAGGTGAGGCCGTTGTAGTAGCCGGATCTCGCGAGTCGCGCGAAGCGGAGCACGGTGGCCGGCGCCTGCGCGGTGAAGAGCGCGAGATCGAAGCTCCCGACGTCGCGAATCGTGATTCGCGCGCGGGGCGAGGCCAGGCGCCGCAAATCCTCCGCGTTCAAATCGTTCTGCGAACGCTGCAGGCTGCGCGCCGGCTCCGCCCCGGCGCCGTCACCGTTTGCGGTTCGTGATCCCGCATTCGCCAGCGTCTTGGCAATGGCGCCGCGCGCGTCGTGGGAATTGTCGCGGCCTTCGGCGACCAGGCGTTCGAGCGCCGCTTTGAGCGCGGGCACCGCCGCGTCGGGACGCGGCGTGCCGTCGAGCGCCACGGCCGCGGCGCGAATCGCCTGATAGCCGCTCCGCGTCAGCGCGGACACGTACACCTCGTCCGCGTCATGGCCGGCGACGGTTTTCAGCCCGGCAATCGCCGCCTCGCGGACGTTGTCGGATTCGTCATTCGCCAAACGTTGCAGCAGGCCGCGGTCCTTGAGCGTCGCGGCCGCGCGGGCCGCATACAGGCGCACCTGCCACGGCTGTGCGCCGATCAACGGCTGCAGCGCGGCGGCGCCGCGATCCGGAGAGGCCGCCGCGAGCGCCACCACGGCATGCGCCGCGCGATGCCATCCGCGCGGCGCGCGCATCGCATGGCGATCCTCGACGATGTGCTCGAGGACGGCGAGCGCGACGGGCGACGATCCGCAGGCGGCCAGCTGATCGATCGCCAGCAGCGCCACCGTCGGCTCGCGATCGAGCGCGCGCAGCACCGAGGCGGGACAGGCTTCGTCGCCGCCGCGCGCCTTGAGCGCGCGCAGCGCCTCGACGCGCACGATCGGAGACTCGTCGCCGGCGGAGGGATCCGACGCAGGCGGCGACAACGGGTTCCCGAGCGCCGCGGCAATCACCGCATCGGTGGCCGCGGATCGGCCGCGGACCGCGGCCGCGCGCATCGCCAGCCGCCGCACCTGCGCGTCCGGATCCCGCGAAGCGTCGGTAATCAGCTCGTCGTCGACCACGCCCGCGGTGACGAGCGTTTCGAGCGCGAGGCGACGGATGCGCGCGCCCGTCGCGAGGTCGCCGTTGTTCTTGGGCGCCGCGAGCCGGCGCAGCACCGCGACCGCGGCATCGCTCGGCGGCCGGACGGTCCGATGAATTCGCACGAGCGCTTCGAAGCCTTTGGCGACGCCGAGACGATCCGTCACCGATTCGGCCTGCTCGGCGACGTCGAGAAGCGTTCGCTCCGCGCTTTCGACCTGACCGGCAGTTGTATACGGAAGGCGTCCGATCGTTTCGCAGATTGCCGCGCGCACATCGGGATCGTCCTCGACGCGCAGGCGAGCCACGAGCGTGGTCGCGACGGAGTCGAGCGTCGGCGTCGGCGCCTTCGCGCGATCGCGCTTCCATCCCTGTGCCGCCTGACCGATCGCGGTCGCGGCCTCGACGCGATTCTCCGGCGCGGGATGGCGGAGGCCGGGCGTGATGTCGGGAATGAGCGCCGGGCGTTCGAGGCGGCCCAGCGCGCGCAGGCCCATGCGCGCGGTCAGCGCGTCGCCGCTTCGAGCGCCGGCCCGGATGATGGCAACGTCATTCGCCGTCGGCGCGCGCCGATCCTCGGCCTGGAGAATATTGAGTCGCGTCGTGGCGAGGGATTGTGCGTGTGCCGGATGCGCCAACGAGCGCGCAGAGCCACGAAAACACGAAAGCACGAAAAAGACGTCTGGTTTCGTGCTTTCGTGCTTTCGTAGCGCCGATCATTGCGAGCATGCCTCAAGTGACGGGTCGCGGCGGAGTACTCCAGCATCTGCTCCGACGAGATCGAGCGGATAGGAGATGGTGACGTCGACGATGTCGCCGGCGTCGTTGCGAACCGCGTCGAGCCGCGGCATGACGAATCCGGTGTAGGACGGCAGTCCCAGTCGATCCACGCGCGCGACGACCTCGTCGCGCAGCGCGGGATCGAAATGCACGCCGAAGGTCTCGACCAGCGCGCGCGCCGCCTCGTAGTCGCCTTCGCCTTTGATCCGTTGCACCTCGCCGAGGAGGCGTCCCACGCCCTCGCGAAACGCCTGTGCGTCGGTCATGACGTAGTACGTCTTGCCGTCGCGCGTCCGCGCCTCGATCGCCGTCGTGTTCGCCATGAGCCACCGCACGATCAGCTGGCGGTTGCGCATGTGGTCTTCTTCGATCTGAGTGCCGTGCCGGACGCGGCGAAGCTGCACGAGAACGTTGCGCGTGTAGCCCTCGTACTCGGCCAGGACGATGTCCTCGTGGTGTTCCTGCGGAATCAAACCCAACTCGGCGAGCTTGGGATCGGGCAGAAAGTACAGCGCGACGAGATCGGCGCGCGCTTCTTCGATGGCGGAGTACTGCTCCCTGAGCGCGCCGTGCGGATTGCCGTGCAGCGCCGGATCGACCTGGCCCGAGCCGTGGCCGATCACCTCGTGCAGGTTCGTGGTCAGCTCACCCGCGAACGCGCTCCAGGCCGTCGCGCGCGCGACCTCGTCGCTGGTCCACGCGAACTCGGTCCGCAATTCGGGCACGGTCGCCTTGTCGTACGCTTCGTGCACGTTCGACAGCGAGACCGACTTGCTGCCGAAGCGCTCGCGGATCGACTGATCGTTCGGGAGGTTGATCCCGACCGGCGTCACCGGACCCGACTCCCCCGTTTCGATGACGACGTCGATGGCGGTCGCGGTGACGCCGCGCGCGTCGCGCTTCTTGAACCGCGCGTCGCACGGCAGGCGATCCTCGAACCATTGGGCGTTGTCGGCAATCGAGCGAATCTGAAGGGTCTTGTCGCGATTGACGTACCAGACCAGCGCTTCCCATGCGCCCTTCACGCCCCGCGCGTCCAGATACACTTCGATGAACCCGTTGATCGTATCGACCGGCGATGCCGTGTCCTGCACCCACGCGATGTCGTACCGCTCGCGATCGCCATCGTCGCCGGTCTGGTAGAAGCGGATCAGCGCGTCGAGCGCCTTCGCCATGGGCTCGGTGGCAAACGGAATTGCCGCCTCGAGGTGCTGCACGATCGCCTCGATGTGCGCGCTGCAGCGCCCCCGGCGCGGTAGACGTCTTCGACCAGCCGGCCGTTCTGTTTGATCAAGCGCGAATTGAGCGGGTGCGCGTCGCGGAAACCGTCGACGTCGGCCAGCGTCACGCCGTCGTACAGGTTGTTCGTGCTCGCGGTCAGGATGTCGTGCCCGGGCGGCGGCGTCTTGCTCGTCACCATCGGATCGACATCGGGATCGAAGAACATCGGCGCCAGGCGATCGAGCAGCTGCTCCAGCGACTCGCCGGGCCGGAGCGGGAACGCGGCGCCCGCGCGCGCGGCCGCCTGGGCGGCGGCGGCAAACGCATCGCGCGGTGCAGGTCAGCACGAACTTGCGCGCGGTCAGATTGTTGTACGGTCCGGTGTTGATCCAGAACAGTTTCGTGTAGCGGCGAATCGCGTCGAGCGTCGAGGTGTCGACGTCCTGCGCGTGGGTGACGATCGCCTCGAGCACGTCGCGCATGTCGAGGTTGTGCGCGTAGCGCTGGTCGTAAAAGATGTCGCGGCCCGCGATCGCGGCGCGCGTCAGATGCCACACGAGCACTTTGTCGCGGAGCGGCAGATCGCGGAAGCCGTCCGCGTAGAGCTGCACGACCGCGGCTTCGTCGACGCGCTCGAGGAGGTACTGCCGCTCGGCAGCTCGTTCGGCAACGGGAGTTGTCAGTTCCTTCACCGCGTGAATCCTATAATCCTTCACTCCGAAATCAATCTGAACTCTGAAATCTGAATCCCGTCTCCTCGGCAACATCTGCAGTACGGCGAGCTCCAGGCTCCAATCGACGCGTCTCGCGATGTGCCGCGACGTGCACCGGCCACCCGCGCTCCGCGGTGATGCGCGCGGCGAGCGCGTCGAGCGCGCGCGGTTCGCCGTGCACGAGATACGTCATGCGCGGCGCGCGCGAGAAGCCGGACAACCAGCGCAGAATTTCGCCGGCGTCGGCGTGGGCCGACATCGAATCGATCCGCTCGACGCGGGCGGCGACCGGCACGACGCGGCCAATCAGTTTGACTTCGCGCGCGCCGTCGGTGAGATCGCGGCCGCGCGTGCCGGCGGCCTGATACCCGACAAACAGGACGGTGTTCTTCGGATTCGGCAGCGTCACCGCGAGATGCCGGAGCACGCGTCCTCCCGTCGCCATCCCGCTCGACGCGATGATGATCGCCGGCTGGCGCGAGGCCACGAGGTCCGCCGACTGTTGCGGCGAGCTGACGATGGTCATCCGCGTCGTCGCGAAGGCCGAGACGCGCCGCCGATTCGGGGTCTGACCCCGGGGGTCTCGATTTGCTGGGGAAATCGAGGGGCTGGGGTCAGACCCCGGCTGCAACCCCGAGCGGGTGGCAATTTCTGCATCGAGCTCGTCCAGCCGCGCGGAATAAAACTGCAACGCGCCGATCGCCATCGGACTGTCCAGGTACACGGGCAGCACCGGAATGCGTTTTTCGTCTTCGAGACGCTTCAACCAGTACAGGACCTCCTCGACGCGTCCAATCGCGAACGACGGGATGATCAGCTTCCCGCCACGAGCGGCCGTGTCCTTGACGATCGACGCGAGTCGATCGCCGTTGTCGTCGGGCTCGTGCAGCCGATCGCCATAGGTCGACTCGAGCAGCAGGATGTCGGCCTCGCTGACCGGCGACGGGTCCGGCAGCACGGGACGGCCGTAGCGTCCGAGATCCCCGCCAAAGAGAAGCGTCTGGTCGCCAACGCGCACCCGCGCGTACGCCGATCCGAGCAGGTGACCGGCGTTGATGAACTCGACCGTCGCCTCGGGGTCTGACCCCCATCCCCGGAGCCGGGGTCTGACCCCCTTCCCCGGGGGACGGGGTCAGACCCCAGAACGGCATCGGCCGCTGATACCCGACCGGTTGCAATTGCATCAACGCCCGCGCGGCGTCGGCTTGCGTATACAGCGGCAGCGCCGGCGAATGCTTTGTGTACCCCTGTCGGTTCGCCTCGCGCGCGTCTTCTTCCTGCAGCCGCGCCGCATCGGGTAGGACGAGCGAGCACAGGTCTTTGGTCGCCGGCGTGCAGAAAATGCGACCCCGATAGCCGCCGGCCACCAAGCGCGGCAGATAACCGCAATGGTCCAGATGAGCGTGGGTCAGGACGACGGCATCGATGCTGGCCGGATCGATCGGGAACGGCTCCCAATTCCTGAGCCGCAGCTCCTTGAGTCCCTGAAACAGGCCGCAATCGACGAGCACGCGCCGGCCGCCCACCTCGAGCAGGTGCTTGGACCCGGTCACCGTGCCCGCGGCGCCTAGAAACGTCAGCGATGTATTTGTCACGGTTTGTATCCGGGGTCTGACCCCACTGACAAGTTTGAGCGGAAACCCGTTGAATCACAGGGGCCTCCGGGATTATCGTGTGTCCGACTAATCCCTCTCCATCGGTCGGTTCTTCGACCCGACGAGGTGATCCAGCAATGGACGATAACAAGATGCCGGAAGAAACACCGCAGTCAACCTCCCGTCGCAATTTCATCAAGGGCGTGATCGCGGCGGGCGCGGCGGCTTCATCCACCGCGTACCTGTTTCGCAGCACGACGCTCCACGGCCAGCCCGCAGCGGGCGCCGTCGAACGGCTCGTCACGCTGAACGTGAACGGCCAGGATCGCCGCGTCGATCTGATGCCGCACGACACGCTCGCGATGACGCTGCGATACAAGCTCGGCCTCACGGGCACCAAGCTCGGGTGCGATCGCGCCGAGTGCGGCGCGTGCACCGTGCTCGTCGACGATGTGCCGCGCTACTCGTGCTCGGTGCTCGCCCACACGGTGCGCGGCAAGAAGATCGTCACCATCGAGGGCCTCGCCGATCCGAACAGCGGCAAGCTCCACGCCGTGCAGCAAGGCGTGATCGACGAACAGGGCTTCCAGTGCGCGTTCTGCATGCCGGGTTTCGTCATGGCCACGGTCGGCTACCTGAAGACGAATCCGAATCCGACGCGCCAGGAACTGGCGCACGGCATCTCCGGCAATCTCTGCCGGTGCCAAGACTACGACAAGATTCTCACCGCGATGATGCGCGGCGCAGAACACATGAGGAATGCGTGACATGGCTGATACCAAACTAGTCGGCCAGAACTACACCACCGCCGATCTCGTCGCGAAAGTCACCGGCGCGGCGAAGTACGCCGAAGACTACCGCGTCGAAGGCATGCTGTTCGCCAAGCTGCTGGTCAGCCCGATGCCGCACGCGCGCGTGACGCGCCTCGACACGAGCCGCGCGCTCGCGATGCCCGGCGTCAAAGCCGTGCTCACCGCCGACGACATGCCCGGCGCCGCCGCCGGCGCGACGCTCGGCGAAGGCGTGCAGGCGACGGCGCAGGCCGAACGCGGCCTCACCAACGAACCGCTGTACCACGGCGAGCCGATTCTCGCGGTCGCCGCGACGAGCGAAGCGCTCGCCGCCGAAGCGATCGAAGCGATCGACATCGAGTTCGAGCCGCTGCCCTTCGTCGTCGATCCGATCGAGAGCCTGCGGCCCGGCGGCGCCAACGCGCGCACGCAGGGCAACGTGTGGGTTCGCCCCGCCGCGCCTCCGGCCGCACCGGGCTCCGGCGGTCCCGGCAACGCCGCGCGCGGCGCGAGCGCCGCTGCGCCGCAAACACCGACGCCGGCTCCAGCGGCTGAGGGACGACCCGGCGGGGCCGGGTGCTGCCGCAGGAGCGGCAGGCGCCGGCGCAGGCCAGGCCGCCGACGGCCGTCGCGGCGCCGCACCGGAAGGCCGCGGCGCGGCGGACGGTCGCGGACGCGGCGCTCGTGGCGGCGGCGCACCACCGCCTCCGCAGCTCGCGGTCTGGAAGTGGACCGACGACGATTTCAAGAACGCCGGCGAAGGCCAGATGCCGCTCGGCAAGTTCACCGACGAGTGGATGATGGGCAACGTCGAGGAGGGCCTCAAGAAGGCCGACCTCGTGCTCGACGAAACGTTCATGACCCAGTCCACCGGCCACCAGCCGCTCGAAACGCGGACGGCGATGGCCTACTGGCAGAACGGCAAACTCTACCTGCACGGATCGACGCAGAGCACGGTGCAGACCGTGGCGTCGGTCGCGCGCTGGACCGGCATCCCGCCGGCTCAGGTCGTGATCATCAGCGAATACACCGGCGGCGGCTTCGGCAGCAAGATTCCGGGCGCGATTTCGATGGCCATCCCGGCGCTGCTCTCGAAGAAAGCCAACGCGCCGGTGATGATGCGCATCACGCGCGAGGACGAACACTTCATCGGCCGCGCGCGTCCCGGCATTCTCGCCCGCGTGAAGATGGGCTTCCGCAAGGACGGCCGCATCACCGCGATCGACATGTACACGATCTGCGACAACGGTCCGTACGACGCGCAGGGTGACGCGCGCTCGGCGGGCAACAGCGTCTCGCTCGCCTATCAGCCCGAGACGATGCGGTGGCGCGGCATGACGGTGGTGACCAACACGCCGCCGAAGACGTCGCAGCGCGCGCCGGGCGGCATGCAGGGCATCGGCATCGTCGAGCCGATCATCGCCAAGGCCGCCAAGACAGCTCGGCCTCGATCAGGTGCAAGTGCGCAAGATCAACGCGCCGGCCGGCAAGGCGCCGTTTGGCGCGCCGGCGCCGAACGGCCGCCAGCCCTACGTGACGAGCGCGTTCGTCAGGGAAGCGCTCGACAAGGGCAGCGAAGTGTTCAAGTGGGAGGAGCGCAAAGCCGCCCTCGCCGGCGGCCGGAAGAAGGGCAACAAGGCCCGCGGCATCGGCGTCGCGGTCAGCCCGTACGCCGGCGGCTCGATCGGCTTCGACGGCTTGTTCATCATCAAGCCCGACACGGCCGGATCCAGTTCCAGTCGGGCATCGGCAATCTCGGGCACGCATTCGATGTTCGACGTCCATCGCCAGGCCGCCGAAATGCTCGGCGTGCCGTGGGAGGAATGCGACGTCGTCTTCGGCAACACCGGCGAAGAACCTGCCGTGGACCTGCATCTCGGCCGGCAGTCAGACCGCGCACGCGATGACGCGCGCGGCGCACGCCGCAGCCACCGACTGCATCAAGAAGCTGCAGGAGATCGCGGCGAAGACCAAGGGCGGCAATCCCGAGGCGTACAAGGTCGCGGGCGGCAAGGTGTCCGGACCCGGCGGCACGATGACCTTCGCGCAGGCCGCGCAGAAGGCGATCGAGCTCGGCGGCAAGTACGACGGCCACGAAGTGCCCGAGGACGTCAACGCGTTCACGAAGAACTCGCTGAAGGCGCTCGCGGGTCAGGGACTCATCGCCGTCGCCAGGGACGCGTATCCGCGCGACGGGCAGTCCCAGTCCTACGTCGTCGGGTTCGCGGAAGTGGAAGTCGACACCGAAACCGGCGTCGTCAAGGTGCTCGACTACACCGCCATGGGCGACGTCGGCACGATCCTCAACCCGCGCAGCCTGAAGGGGCAGCTGTTCGGCGGCTCGATGCTCGGACTCGGCCACGCCGCTGACGCAGCGCTGGGCCTACGACCAGCAGTACGGCGTCGCGCTGGCGCGGCGCTTCTATCAGAACAAGCCGCCGACGATTCTGGACGCGCCGCTCCACTACGAGGGCGACGCGGTCAACATTCCGGATCCGGAGACGCCGACGGGTGTGCGCGGCGTCGGCGAACCGCCGGTCGGCGCGGCGTACGGCGCGATCATGACGGCGATCATGGATGCGGTCGGCGACGAGGTCTTCCGCAAGTCGCCCGTGTCGCTGGACATCCTTCTGGAAGCGCTCGAGAACGGCGGGAAGCGAACGCACGATCCGTTGACCGCGCATCTCTAGGGATTCGGGAATCGGGATTCGGAATCAGGATTCGATTAGGGATTCGCTAACGAGGAGCAAGCGACTATGGCCGTGATTCGCGACATGATTCCGGCATTCGAGCTTTACCAGCCCGCGAGCGTGGACGATGCGCTGAAGCTGCTCGATCGGTACGGCGCGGACGCGCTCGTGCTGGCGGGCGGCCTCGACAGCATGGACTGGCTCAAGGATCGACTGAAGCGACCCAAGGTCGTCGTCGATCTCGGCCAGATCGCCGACCTGCGAGGCATCACCGATCTGAACGGCGGCGTCGAGATCGGCGCCATGACGCCGCTCACCGAGATCGTGCGGCATCCGCTCGTCCGCGAGCGGTTCTCGCTGCTGATGCAGGCCGCCGAGCTGGTGGCGTCGCCGCAGATCCGCAACCAGGGAACGATCGGCGGCAACGTGTCGCAGGACACGCGCTGCTGGTACTACCGCGGCGGCTGGAACTGCTACCGCGCCGGCGGCAACATCTGCTACGCCGACACGCCGACGGCTCTCAACCGCGAGCACGCGATCTTCGACGCCGACCGCTGCGTCGCCGTGAATCCGTCCGACACGGCGCCGGCGCTGGTCGCGCTCGACGCGGTGATGGTGATTCGCGGACCGAACGGCGAACGCGTCGTCAACGCCGAGGACTACTGGGTCGGCCCGGGCATCGACATCACCCGGATGAACGTCCTCGCCCCGAACGAACTGCTCGTCCGGATTCGGATTCCGGCGACGTTCGCCGGCGCGCAGTTCTACTTCGAGAAAGTGCGCGACCGCCAGGTGTGGGACTTCCCGCTCGTCAACGTCGCCGCGGCGATCAAGCCGAACGGCGCCAACATCGGCGAGGCGCGCCTGGTCGTGAATGCCGTGGCGGCGAAGCCGCGCCGGCTGCGCGACGTGGAAGCGGCGGTCGTCGGCAAACCGCGCAATGAAGAAACCGCGAAGATGGCCGGCGACATGGCCATTGTCGGCGCCGTCCCCCTGCGGCACAACGGCTACAAGCTGCCGCTCATGCGTAACCTCGTGAAGCGGGCCATTCGCGGGTCGGAAGGTGGTACATGGACCTCTTAACGTGGGGACGGAGTCCGTGGGGCGAGTGGGTTCTCACCCACGTCTCATGGAGTCTGTTCTGGGCGTCGTTGTTCGCGGGCATTCTGTTCTTCGTGGCGCACGCGAGCTACATGCTGTTCTCGGCGCATCGCAAACGCTCGAGCGAAGAGACGGACGCCCTGGAGGCCTCGCGTAAAGATCTGCCGGCCAAGATCGAACGGCACAATCTCAGCGCGCGCCTCTTCCACTGGGTCATGGCAGCCGCGATGTTCGTGCTGCTGTTCACCGCGTTCCTGCCGGTCGTCGGCGTCAAGTTTCCGTGGGTGACGTGGCACTGGATTGCCGGGCTCGTCCTCACCGGGTCGATCCTGTTCCACATCATTCACGCGACGTTCTTCCTCGACTTCTGGTCGATCTGGGTCGGCCCGAAGGACATCCCCGAATTCAAAGCGGAGCTGATGCGGGAATTCGGCCACGACGTCCCCGGTCCGAAGTCCGGCAAATACCCGCTCGGGAACCGTCTGTACCACCTGGCGCAGGTCGTCGCCGGCATCCTCGTCATCGTCACCGGCATCCTGATGATGTACCGCGTGCGGACGCCGTTCTTCACGCGCAATCCGTATCTGTTCAGCGACTTCACGTGGGGCCTCACCTATGTCGGCCACGGGCTGGCCGGCGTCGGCATGGTCGGCCTGGTGATCGCGCACGTCTACTTCGCCGTGCGGCCCGAGAAGTGGTGGATCACGAAGTCGATGATCTTCGGCTACATCACGCGGCGGCAGTATCTCGAGCATCACGAGCCCGACCGCTGGCGCGTGACCGGGAGCGGATCGTCGTCGACCGCGAAGCCGGCTGGCCAGGCATAGGATGAGCGACTACCGGAGATCGATCTCTCTGACAGCCGCCGCGAGCTGCTCGCGGATTTTCGATCTCGCTGCGACACCATCGAACAGGCCTACGAGTTCTGTCTGGGCTACGCAGCCCAGGGCCTGACGCCCGAAGACGCCGGTGAAAACGGGCGGCAGGCGCGCGAGTATCTGCGCCGCTGCGAGCAGGCGCTCGACGGCCTCGGCGACTCGCTGACCGCGTCCGTCAATCGCCTCGCGCCCGACAGCGCAACCGCCTATCACGCGTTCATCCGCGTCATCGATCGTGACGCGCGCGACGCGCAAGCCGCGGTGAATCTCGTCCTGGCACAACCAGCCATCGGCTCGCAGTTGATCGACAACTTCAACGCGTCGATCCACATCCGCGCGCTCCTCACCGACCTGTTTCTCATCGACGAAGCACTGAAAAGGCGCAGCACATAGGGCAAAGGCAACCACGAAGATTGTTGCCTTCTGTTCTGATGCCGCTGATTGATGGCACGCTGACGTGGAGCTGAAATCCGGCGAACGGCTCGGCGCCTACGAAATCGTCGCGCCTGCTCGGTCGCGGCGGCATGGGCGCTGTGTACCGCGCAATCGACACGCGGCTGAACCGCTCCGTCGCGATCAAGGTCGTCGACGAGGAGTTCAGCGAGCGCTTTCAATCGGAGGCGCGAGCCATCTCGTCGCTGAACCATCCATCGGTCTGCACGCTGTACGACGTCGGCGCCAACTACCTGGTGATGGAATTGATCGAGGGCGAGACGCTGGCCGACCGGCTGAAAACCGGTCCGCTGCCGGTCGATCGCGCCGTGGAGTTCGGCGCGCAGATCGCGAAAGCACTCGCCGCGGCCCACGCGAAGGGCGTCGTGCATCGCGATCTGAAGCCGGCGAACATCATGGTCACCGAAGTCCGGCGTCAAGGTGCTGGACTTCGGCGTCGCGAAGGTCGGCGTGTTTCCGGGCGAGACGGCGACGATGAGCCGGGTGATCGCCGGCACGCCGGCGTACATGGCGCCCGAGCAGCTGCAGGGCGGCTCCGGGCGATCCTCGCTCCGACGTGTTTGCGTTCGGCCTGATCCTCGCGGAGATGCTGACCGGCGCGCGGCCCGCGCATGGCACGCTGAAGTTTCCGGCGCAGGTGACGCCGCGCCTGGCGCGCGTCATCGAACGGTGCCTGGCGACGGATCCCGACGACCGCTGGCAGGCGGCGGCGGATGTTGGATGGGAACTGACCGCGGCCGATGCGGCGCCTGCGGCGCCGCCGGCGCGTTCGAGTCGCGAACGATGGATCTGGGCCGCTGCCGTCGTGCTGCTGGCGGGGATCGCGGCGGCGATGTGGTTCAGGACGCCGGCGCCGGTCGAGTCCGCGCCGCTGCGCTTCACCGTGCCGCCGCCGGAGAACGGACGGTTCTGTTGCCGACCTGGGTGTCGTCGACTACTCCGGTGATTTCACCGGACGGTCGCACGCTCGCGTTCGTGGCGACTGTTGAGAATCAGACACGCATCTGGATACGGCCGTTGGACTCCGATGCCTCGCGCGTCCTCGCGGGCACGGAGGGTGTCGTGCAACCGCCCTTCTGGTCGCCCGACAGCCGGTCGCTCGCATTTTTTGCAGAATCCAAGCTCAAACGGATCGCCATCGCCGGCGGTCCGCCGCAAACCATCTGCGACGTGCCGGCAGGTGCAGGCTCCGGCTCCTGGGGCTCCAAGGGCGATATCGTGTTCGGGTTCGGGCACGAGCTGTCTCGCGTATCCGCCGATGGCGGCGCAATCTCCGTGATCAGAAAGCCCGACACGTCGAAGGACGAGGTGGGCGTGGTGTTGCCGGAGTTCCTCCCCGATGGCGACCGGTTTTTCTACCTGGCAGGCGTCAGGAGCCAGAAGGCAATCGTGTCTACATCGGTTCGCTCAGTTCCTCCGAGAGCACGCTCCTCATCGAAACAAACTCGACAAATGGTGCATGCGTCGCCAGGCCACGTGATGTACGTCCGTGAGCGCACGCTCCTCGCCCAGCGCTTTGACGATCGATCCGGCCGGCTCGAAGGCGATGCGTCGCCGATTGCCGAGAACGTCGACTACTTCAGCCCGATAGGAATCGCCGGCTTCTCGGTGTCGTCAACCGGGGTGCTCGCCTATCACGCCAGCGATAGCATCGGCGCAGTTCACCTGGATCACGCGTGCCGGCGTTCAGACAGGCACGGTCGCGGCTCCAGCCGGGTACCAAACCATTCGCTTGTCGCCCGACGGCAAGCGGCTCGCATTCGATCGCGTCCGAGCCGAGGACCAATGCCACCGACGTGCACGTCTTCGACCTCGATGCGCGGCACCGACACCCGCGTCACGTCGGCGGGGGGCTCGGAGTTTGCGCCGATTTGGTCCCCGGATGGGCGGCGACTCGTCTTCACATGGGACAACAACGCGCCCCCGTTTCTCCATCAGCTCGTGCTTGACAACGGCACGCCGGCGGAGCCGCTCGTGCAGCCAAGTGAGTCGGTGTACACGCCGGAGATTGGCATCCCGACGGAACCTTCATCGCGTACGAAGCGAGCGATGCCGTCACGGCGCAGGATTTGTGGATTCTTCCGATGACGGGCGATCGGACCCCCAAGGCCTTCGTGAAAACGCGGTTCAACGAGAGCGCGCCGCGCTTCTCGCCTGACGGACGATGGATCGCGTACGTGTCCGACGAAGCGGGCCAGCCGGACGTCTATGTCCGCCCGTTCCCAGGACCGGGAGAAGCGCATCGCATTTCAAGCGGCGGCGGGTCCCAGCCACGCTGGCGGCGAGACGGCAGGGAGCTGTTCTACGTCGTCGGCCAGCGGCTGATGGCGGTGCCCGTGACCGCGACCACCAGCTTCGATGCAGGCGCCGCAGCGGTCCTGTTCGATCGGAAGCCGGCGCGGATCATCGACTACGACGTCGCCGCCGACGGGCAATCGTTCCTGATCAACAGCGAAGTGAGCGGTCCCGAGAACAGACCCATGAACATCGTCGTCAACTGGATGGCGGCGCTGAAGAAGTAAGTCGAACAACGTCGCCCTTTCATCAGCCCTTCATCAGGACAACAGACCCAGTGACCGCGCACGCTGACCCTCCATACAGAGGAGGGTCGCATGCGCGTCGCGTTCGCGCTGGTGCTGGTTCTCGGTGGTCTTCCCTCGACTGTGGAAGCCGCCGTTACGCCGTTTGAGCTGGGAAATCAGGGTGGCGTCATCCTGTCTGTGTCGGTCAATGGCAGGGGACCGTTCAAGTTCCTGCTCGATACCGGATCGACGCACTCGGCAGTGTCGGAGGCTCTGGCCGTGGCCATCGGGGCGCCGCCGGTGGCGAGAACGGTGATTGGTTCGGCGGTCGGCAGCCGCGAAGCCATTGTTGTTCTGATCGACCGTCTCGAATGCGGTCCGTTCGTCGCGCGCGGACTGCTGGCGTCTGTCGTCGCGCTCGACGTGGTAAGCGACGCGGATCCCATCCAAGGCGTGATCGGGCAGGATGTGCTCGCGGCCGTTCGCTTTACCATCGACTTCCGGCAACGCGAATTGCTGTGGGGGCCTGAAGACGCAGCCCTCGCGCGGGGGATTTCGTTCGACCTCGAACGGAGTCACGGGCGTTTCCTGATCTCGCTGCCGCAGCGCCGCGCCGTCCTGAGGCTCGTACCGGACAGCGGCGCGGCCACGCTCCTGTTGTTCGATCCCTCAAGGCATCTGCCGTTGACGCTCCTGTCCCAGATCCGGACGCTGACGACGATGTCGGCCCAGGGAACGGTCCGCATGGCGCGGATGCGCGAGTTGCGCGTCGGTTCCTCGAGGCTTCAGAACGTCACGGCTGTGGTGGCAGGACGGCACACGTCCGAGCCCGAAGAGGGAGACGGCCTGCTGCCGCTCCACCTCTTTGACCGGGTCACGTTTGACGGCCCGAACCGGCTCTTGATTCTGGAGGGAACAGCCCTGACGCCGGCCTGATGTTTTTCTGATGTCGTCGCGTGCGAGGCAACCGAGGCGGGGCGCCGGGCGTCTAGTCTTGTGACCGTGTCTGCCCGTTATCTGTGGGACGACTTCGTACTCGACCTGGATGCGTTCCGCCTCGAGCGGGGAGGCGTCCCGCTGCCGCTCGAGCCCAAGGCGCTCAGCCTGCTCTCCCTCATGGTCCGGCGCCCGAATCACCTCTTCACGAAACAGGAAATCTTCGATGCCGTGTGGCCGGGCACGGCGGTGACCGACCATGCGTTGACGCGCGTCATCGCCCAGATCCGCCGCGCGCTCGGCGAGGAGGCCCGCGAGGCCCGCTATCTCGAGACCGTTCCGACCCGAGGCTACCGTTGGATCCGTCCTGTCGAGGAGGCCGTCCCCCAAGGCTCCGTACCAGAAATGCCCGCGCCGCCGCTCGCGTCCCGGCGAGGCCTTCCGTCGTTCCTCGCCGCGTCACTCGCCGTGATGGCCGCCGTGCTGGGCATGCTGGTGTGGGAACGCAACGGCGCCGCCGGCGGCGAGCGCGCCGGCAGCGAGCACCGCGTCGACTGGCCCGTGCAGATCACCAAGCACGGCGGGCTGGACTTTCATCCAGCGCTGTCGCCGCAAGGCGATGCCGTCGCCTTCGTCTCGGACCGCAGCGGTTCGTTCGAGATCTACGTGCGCTCGCTGGACGACACTGCGACCGAGACGCCGCTCACCAGTGACGGCGGTCAAAACGTTCAGCCGGCCTGGTCGCCGGACGGGCGGTTTCTCGCCTACCACGCGTACCGGCGCGGCGGCATCTGGATCGTCCCGTCGCGCGGCGGCACGCCGAAACAGATTGTCGCCGAAGGATCGAAGCCAGCCTGGTCGCGCGATGGCGCGCGGATCGCCTATCAGTCCGACGAGCACACCGACGCTGCACCGCGCGGGTTTGCCGCACAGAACGGATCGACGATCTGGATGGTCGATGCGGATGGTGCCAATGCCGCGGAACTGACGCACAGCGGCGCGCCGGGTGGCGGACACGCCGCTCCCGCGTGGAGCCGCGATGGCCGCTACCTGTGCTTCTCGGTGTTCGATGCGGGAAACGAAGACGGTGTATGGCTGCTCGATCGGACGACCGGCGCCACCAGCCTCCTGCACGAGGGCGGCGATCTCTTCGAGTCCGTGTTCTCGCCGGACGGATCGACCATTTACATCGCGGGCGGCGATGCGTTCATCATGCGGCTCGCGTTCGATGCCGCGACAGGCAAGGTCAGCGGACGTCGCGAGGTCATCCCGGTTCCCGGCGTGCCAGGTGTGCGCGGGCTCTCGATTTCTCCCGATGGTTCACGCCTCGCGTTTGCCGGTCTGGGGACTGAACAGTCAGATCTCGGCGCAGCCCGTCGGGGCGCGACGGGGCGCCGGCCGGTCCGGCCAGGGCGCTGACGGACGACAGAAGCCGCCGAACTCCTTGCCCGTCATCTCACCCGATGGCGCCCGAGGTCGCCTACATGTCATCACGTCAGGGCCAGCGGGCCAATGTGTGGATGATGGAAGTTGACGGGAGCAATCCAGTCCAACTGACTTCAGGTCGAGCGTTCCAATCGCAGCCGGACTGGTTTTCCGATTCCAGTCGCGTGGGCCTACCAGTCCAAGAGCCCTGAGGACGACGGGGTGCGATCGATCGACGTGACGACGCGAAAAGACGAGAAGCTGGTTGACTTCGGCGTGCTGCAGCGTGAGTCGGGCACGAAGAAAGCGCCAGGACAATTGGGCGAGCTGAGACTGTCGCGATCGATGGCCCGAATCGCCTTTTCCGTGCAGGGTCCCTCCCGACGATCGGCGGGTGCTCTACGTGACCGCGCGCGACTCCATCGTCGCCGCGTGCGCTCACCGATGCCTCCCTGTCGGTTGGTTATCCCGTCTGGTCTCCCGACGAGCGCTTCATCGCGGTGGAGATCAAGGAAGGCAGCTCGACCCACGCCGGCATCGTCAACGTCGAGAGCGGGACGCTGCGCCGGCTGACGAACGATCGCGGGCAGACGTGGGTGCGAAGCTGGTCGCCAGACGGCCGGCAGATCGCGGCGGCCGTGCTGCATGAAGGGCAATGGAGCTTGCGCGCGCTCGACGTGGCCGGCGGGCGCGAACGCGCGATCACCACGCCGGCGCCGCCGCGCGTCTACGTCCGATACCCCGACTGGTCGCCGCGGGGAAACCTCATGGTCTTCGAGCGCGGTGAAATGATCGGCAATATCTGGACAATCAGGACACGATAAGCAAGGCCTCCGAACCCCGCCTGCGTGCCACGATCTAATCGACGCTCGGCGAATTTTCGCCGACAATGCTCAGCCATTCCTCGTCAACAGCGTAGATGTGCGGTCCAGAAAACGATGAGCATCGTTGCCGACTGGATGGCTTGTTTTAAAGATAAGTAGACTCGATGTAAACCTCGAAGAGCGGTAAGCCGATACACCGAAGAGCACCGCTCAGAGATGCAACAAATCGGTAAGTACCGGGTGAATCGTTTGATCGGCGAAGGCGGGATGGGCCGCGTTTACGAGGCGTCCGACCCCATCATCAACCGCCGCGTCGCGATCAAGACGATTTCTCAGCAGGTTCTCCAGAATCCGGAAACCCGCGCGCGCTTCATACGCGAAGCACAGGCCGCCGGCCAGCTTTCGCATCCCAACCTGATCACCATCCACGACATCGGCGAGGACGGCGACCTGCCGTTCATCGTCATGGAATATCTCGAGGGCGAAGAGCTGACCGGATTCATCTCGAAGGGCCGGCTGGCGCTCGACGTGAAGCTGCGATTGATGATCGACATGTGTCAGGGCCTTGCCTACGCACACGAAAAGGGTCTGATCCATCGCGACATCAAGCCGGCGAACATCTTCGTCACGATGCAGCAGCAGGTGAAGATCCTCGACTTCGGTCTCGCCCGCGGGCTCGAGTCGGAGCTCACGCAGACCGGGAACGTCGTCGGGACCCCGAGCTATATGGCGCCGGAACAGGTCCGCGGCGAGCCGATCGATCAACGCGCCGACATTTTCTCGGCGGGCGTCGTGCTCTACGAGCTGTTGAGCGGCCGCAAGCCGTTCAAGGCCGACTCGGTTGCAGCCCTCATCTTCCAGGTGCTCGAGCATCAGCCCGAACCGGTCGACCGGCTCGATCCGAATCTACCGGGCGAGCTCGCAACAGTCGTCCAGCGGGCGCTCGCGAAAAATCCTGCCGAGCGGTATCAGCGCGTGGACGAGATGCTGGCGGATCTGAAGCGGATCAAGAACCACGCGGAATCGACGGTCCTGTTGACGGCACCACCGGCCGCCGCCGCGCGCCCCTCGGAAATCGCCACTGTGATCAGGCGCGCTCCGGCCGCCGCGACCGCGGCGCCTGTCGCCGCGGCTGCTCCAGAGCCTACGCGGGGCGCGGCAGTGCCGGTCGCGCCGGTGCCCAGCGAAGTTCCAACCCGTCAGCCGGCGTCGAGAAATTGGCTCGCCATCGGAGGCATCGCCGTGCTGGCGGCCGTCGCCATTGTGCTCGTCGCCGGTCGCCTCAATCGCTCCGTTACGGTTCCGTCTCTCGGAAACGCAAACGACGCCGGCGGCGCCGATCACCGCAGCGCCGCCTCCGGCTCCCGTGGAAACGGCGCCTTCTCCGGCTGCCGCGGCGGTACCGCCGCCGGCAGCACCGCGGAGCGCGCCAATCACTCCAAGCCCGCAGACCGTGACACAAGCCGCGCGGCCGCCGGTCGCGCAGCCGACTCTACCGCCCGCCACCGCCGGCACCAATCCGCCGCGCGCGAGCGCTCCTCCGCCGGCTGCGGAACCGGTGCGACCGGTCGAGCAGCCGGCTGCACCACCGGTGCGCGAGTCGGCGCCTCCGCCGGAACGTCCGCCAGTTCAACAAGAGCCACCGCCCCCGCCTCCGCGGGTCGTGACGCCAGCACCACCGGCGACGACTGCACCGGCGCCGGCTGCACCATCACCGGCACCTGTCGAGAACTCCGCCGCGGGCGTGAACGATCTGCTGATGCGGTACAAGAACGCGCTCGAAGGGCGCGACCTTGGCGCCCTGAAGCAGATCTGGCCGAGTCTTGGCGGGCGTCAGGAGACGGCGATAAAAGCGGAGTTCGACAACGCACGTAACATTGCCGTGACGCTGAGCTCGATTGCTCCGTCCGTCTCGAGCAATGCGGCCACGGTCACGTGCCGTCGCGAATACGTCGTCACCACCAACGATCGCAAGACTCTCAGTTCGGCTACGAGGATGACCATGACACTCGAGCGGAAGAACGGCACGTGGCAGATCGAAAGCATTCGTCATGAGGCGGCCCGATGACGCGGAGCCGTTTCCTCATGTGCGCGTTGCTGTCGCTGGCCCTGGCCTGGGGATCGGCCGGCCCTGCGGCGGCTCAATCGTCAACGACCTCGTCGAGTCCGACGCTGGCGGAGCTCCTGAAGAACGTGTACGGTCCCCACGGGATGATCGTCGACAGCGAGAACGTGTTGCCCGACGGCTCGACGCATTCGGGACATTTCAACGGCGCGTTCCAATCCGAGTTCGAGCGTTTCAACATCACGCTCGTTCGACAGCTCGCCGCGCTGCCGGTGCCGTCGCCCGCCTCCGGCTTCACCTACGAGTTCGACGCCTCAACCGGCACATTTGCCCGGACGACACGGAGTTTCGGACCCATTCTTGCCGACCGGGCCGAGACGGTTGGCCGCGGGAGGTTCGTGTTCGGGTACAGCCTCCAGCAGTTCGACTTTCATGCGTTCGACGGACTGGGCATATCTCATATCCCGGCCATCTTCAGGCACGACGAGGCCAATCTGGGCGGCGGTCGCGCCGACATCATCACGACCCAGAACGCTATCCGGGCCTCAGTCACGCAGTCGACGACATTCCTGACATTTGGCGCGACCGATCGCCTCGACATCTCGCTGGCCGTTCCGATGGTGCGCACCTCCTTGAGCGTCCTGTCGGACGCGACGATTCACCGCATCGGCACCGCGTCGATTCCGGCCACCCATTTCTTCCGCGACCCGGGAGCTCCGGGCACTTTCGGCACGCAGAAGCGCTTCGCCGCACAGGGCAGTGAGCACGGGCTCGGCGATGTCGTCCTCCGCGCAAAAGCGAAAGCCCTGCAAACGAGCAGCGCCGTGGTCGCGCTCGGGGCCGAGGCCAGACTGCCGACCGGTCGCGAGGAAAGCCTGCTCGGCTCCGGATCATGGGGAATCAAGGTGTTCGAGGGGACGTCGTTGCCGAACGACACGCTGACACCGCATTTCGGTGTCGGGTACCAGTGGAACAGCCCGACCGTGCTGACCGGCGACGTCGCGACCGGGCGAAAAGACGATCTCCCCGGGGAGTTTACGTACTATGCGGGGGCGGACACGAGCCTGACAGGCCGACTGTCCATTGCGTTCGACGTCCTCGGGCGGATTTCGCCGGATTCGCCGAGGCTGACGAGTGCATCTTTTGCCGCGCCCGACGGCGTCGTCTATCCGGATATCGCCTTCACGCTCGCGAACTTGCATTCACTGAACGGCTCATTTGGCATGAAGGTGAATGCCGTCAGCACGCTGCTGATCACGTTCAACATGCTGTTCAAACTGAACGAGCAGGGGTTGCGGACGAAGGCCACGCCGCTCATCGGCATGGATACGGTTTCTAGGCAAAGAGCCCGACCTGCCCGCCGGTGTGCCAGAACAGCACGGTCTGGTCTTCGGTGAATTTCTGCTCGCGGACGTAGGCGATCAGGCCGGCCATCGCTTTGGCGGTGTAGGTCGGATCGAGAAAGATCGCCTCGGTGCGCGCGGCGAGCTCGATCGCTTCGCGCGACTCGTCGGTCGGAATGCCGTAGCCGTCGCCGACGAAGCGATCGTCGACTTCGATCGCGGTCCCGTCGTCATCGATCGTGGCGTCCGGCTAGCCGGACTTCGAGCAGGTCGGCGATCGCCGCTGACGATCGCTTCGCACATGTGACTGTAGCGACGCTGACGAGTCGTCGGCGCTGATGCCGATGACCCGCGTGTTCAGACCGAGCAGCCGGCAGCCGGCGACGAGGCCCGCCTGCGTGCCGCCGGATGACGTCGAGTGGACGATGACGTCCGGCGCCGGCATCTGATCGACGAGCTCCGCGACGGCGAGTGACAAATGCCAGCGCCCCGAGCGGCGTCGAGGCGCCAATCGGAATCACGAACGGCTGCCGGCCTTCCGTGCGCAGCCGTTCGGCAATTCGTGCATCTTGGGCGTGCGTTCGTCGCGCGCCGGCACATAGACGACTTCGGCGCCCAGCAGCTCGTCGAGCAGCGCATTGGCGGTGAGCCGGTCGCCGGCGCCGCGCCGTTGGCCACCAGCACCGCGCGCATGCCGAGCTTCGCCGCGGCCGCGGCCGTCGCGCGTGCGTGATTCGACTGCACGCCTCCGGCCGTGATCAACGTATCGGCGCCGTCGGCCATCGCGCGCGCCGCGACCAGCGCCAGCTTTCGGACCTTGTTTCCGCCGAACCCGAACGGGATCGCATCGTCGCGCTTGATGAAGAGACGCGGTCCTCCGCCAAGCCGTCTCGTCAGGCGCGGCATCGGCTCGACGAGCGTCGGCGCCGGCACGAACGGCAGCGAGGGAAGACGCGACGAGCGCTCGCGCAGCGGCGGGGGTCACGGGACGGTATAGTAAGACGTCTGACAAGTCTGAAATGGATCTGCTTGACGCGCGCTGCATTCCGGCCCCGTGTTTCGCGGCGGAGCTGCGGCCGCCGCGCGCCGAGCTCGCGGCGGCTGAAGGCATGGACGCGTGGATCGACACGTACCACGCCGTGCAGCGGCTCACGCGCCAGGGCACGTTCGTGTTTCTCACCGACAGCGCCGTCGGCGCGCGGAGGAGGACAATCTCCGCCACCTGGTCACCAACCTCGGTCGCGACGTCCCGCGCGAACGCATCGTGCCGTTTCTGACGACGAAGCATTCGCTCGAGTACTGCCTGTCGTACGCCGACCGCGCGCATCAGAAGCGGCTTCCCCGCGCTCGTCATCCTGGGCGGCGACAAGACCGTCGGCACGCCGCGGTCGGTCGAGCATGCCTGGCAGCTGCGACAGTTGCTGCGCGAGCGCGACCATCCGCTGGCGCTCGGCGGCTGGGCCAACCCGCACGCGGATCCCGAACGTCAGGTCGATTTCCTCACGGCCACAGACGTTCACGCCGAGTTCTACCTGACGCAGGTCGTCAGCCATCATCACGCGGAGCAGGTGGCGCGCTTCGTGGCCGCGCCGAGCGACGCGGCCTCGCGATCCCGGCCTGTTCGGCGTCTTCTACTACCGCAGCGCGAACCCGCGGACGCTGGGCGCGCTGAAGGGTTCCTGCCGGTGCCGGCGGAAGGGCTGACGCGCGAATTCGCGGCCGGCGCGACGCCCGAAGACGTCTGCGCGCGAACGATCCGCACGCTGCTCGACGCCGGCGCGCGGCATTTCTACATCAGCAACCTGCCGCTCGGCCGCGCGCAAACGGTGCTCGACGGCGTTCTTGAAAAGTCGGAGGTGACGGCATGACGGCAAGGGCGGAAGCTCGACTCGCACGCCTGAGCCCGGCGAAGGACGAGCTCGTCAGGGCAGGGGCGGGGCCACGCGTCGCAGTCGCAGGGGCCGACCACGTGTCGGCCCGCCTCAGACACCGCGGCAGACGCCGCTGCAGCGGCTGCGAAGCGTCGATCCTGCGGACCACGCGCAGCATCAACGCGACCTGGGGCATCTACGTGAAGTCGCTGGAGACCGGCGAGGAGATCGCCATCGACGCCGACCGTCAGATGGAGACGATGAGCACGATCAAGATCCCGCTGATGATCGAAGTCTTCGAGCAGATCAAGGCCGGCAAGTTCGAGCTGACCGACAGATACACATTCGTCGAGAAGGACACGCAGCCGGCACCGGCACGATCCAGCGGCTCGACTCCGGCGCGGTGATGACCGTGAAGGACCTGATCACCATGATGATCATCGTCTCGGACAACACCGCCACCGAAGTCCTCTTCCGCATGGTCGGCGGCCCCGACGCGGTCAACGCCCGCATGCAGGCGCTCGGGTTGAAGACGACCCGCGCGATGAACGTGCCGTCGAAGTGGTTTCCGGCGCTGCGAGCGGCGCCGACGACGGAGCAGTTCTACCGAGAGGGAAAATCGCCGTTCGGCTACTCGACGCCGCGGGAAATGGGTCGGCTGCTCGAGAATGATGGAGCGCGGCACGCTGGTCGACAAACCCTCGTCGGATCTGATGCTGCGCATCATGCGCGGCCAGCTCTATCGCACGCGCATCCCGCGCTACGTCACCGGCTACACGATCCCGCACAAGACGGGGGACTTCCTCCCGTACGTCGGAGACGACGTCGGCATGCTCGAGGCGCCGGGCGGACGATCATCCTGAGCGTGTTCACCGGCAACCATTTCGGCTCAGGCGAAACGCTCGAGAACGCCATCGGCTCGTGGCGAAAGAGGTCGCTGACTACTTCGCATACAGACAGTAACATTGCACGAATGTAGGATTGCAGGATTGCAGGATTTATTGAGGATTGGAGAATTGAAGGATTGAAGGAACGCACGGTGACTGACGGCTCTTTGCCGTCACGCTCGATGGATAGAAGATCGCAACGAATGCATCGGCTCGTCGCGCAACCGCTCCACGGTCGGCGCTTTCGAGATCTCGGCATCGCGGAACACGCTCAACCATAGTTCTTTTTCGTGCGTTTCGTCGAGCACGATTCCGATCTTTGCGGTGCATTTCGCGTGTGTTCGCGCGCGGCAGGAGCTTCGATAGTTGTCGGCAACAATGGCTGCCGCCCTTACCAGCTGGCGACCGATTATATCGCCATCGAGCGATTTCGGAAACGTTCGCACGAGCGCAATTACTTCCAGCAAGAACTTTCGTGTTCTTCGCTTCAGTTCCTCGGCCTTTGGATTCATGGCCGCGCGCACCTGCACGGCTTGTTCCAGCGAGTTCAACTTCGAATTCCCAATGAATTTGCGCAACGCACAATGGGACGTTTCAATTTCTGCAATCCCGCAAAGATCGAAACAGCCAATCCTTCAATCAATCCTGCAATCCTGCAATCTGCTACGCTGAAAGAATGGCTGCCTACCTCGACCGCGTACCCTTCTCCGGCATCATTCGCATCCGCGACATGATGTATTCCGTCGCGGATCCGTACCGCCTCGACCAGGGCGACGTCAGCTTCGACGCGCCCGACAGCGTGAAGGCCGGCATGACGCGCGCGATCGCCGACAACCACTCGCACTACGTCCAGACCACCGGCATCCCGCGCCTGCGCGAGCTGATCGCCGAGAAGCTTCGCGACACGAACGGCATCCCGATCGACGATGTCGGACGAAGTGCTCGTGACCAACGGCGGGATCCACGGGCTGTACATCGTCTGCCGATCGCTGCTCGAGCCCGGCGACGAGGTGCTGATTCCGGATCCGTCGTGGCCGCCGGCGGCGGGCAACATTCTCGCCGCGCGGGCGTCCCGGTCGGCTACCGGCTGCACGAGTCGAGCGGATGGCGGCCCGATCTCGACGAGGTCGAGGCGGCAATCACGCCGAAGACGCGGATCCTCTATCTCAACTCGCCGAGCAATCCGACCGGCGGCGTGCTGACGCGCGCGTACCTCGAACGGCTGGCGGCGATCGCGCTGAAGCACGGTCTCTGGGTGATTTCCGACGAGGCGTACGAGGACGTCGTGTTCGAGGGCGAGCACTGAGCATCGCATCGCTGCCGGGGATGTACGAGCGCACGATCCCGCTGTACACGTTCAGCAAGTCGTACGCGATGACCGGGCTGCGGCTCGGATATGTCGCGATCAGGGACGCGGCGATCCGCGATCGCGCGAAGAAGCTCCTCTTCTATACCGCGAGCAATGTCGCGTCGGTCGTGCAGTACGGCGGCGTCGGCGCGCTCGAGGGACCGCAGGACTGCATCGAGACGTTCCGCACGGAGCTGCGCGCGCGGCGGGACCTGTTCTATCGAGGCATCGAGGAGGCTGCGGCGGCGATCTCTCGCCGGCCAACCGCCGGCCGGCGCGTTTTACGCCTTTCTGCGCATCGATCCATCCTGGCACGATGGAGATCGCGCGACCGCGTCGCTGTCGTGGCGGATGGTCGAGTATCTGATCGCGAAAGGGCGGATCGGCTGCGTGCCCGGCGTCGACTTCGGCGCCGAACGGCGAAGGCTACGTGAGATTCTGTTTCGCCCGCGACCGGAAGGAACTGACCGGTGCGCTCGAATCGATGAAGCAGCATCTTCGCGCGTCGACGGCTGGAAGGTCTGGATAGGCAGGACGGGAGAACCCTGTCGTCCACCTGACCTCGACTGACCCGCCCGCTACTTCACGTGTCGGCCGCCGTCGACGCGGATGGTTTCGCCGGTGATGAAGTCGCTGTCGAGCAGCGCGAGCACCGCCTTTCGCGATTTCGATCTCTCCGCCCCAGCGCCCGAGCGGCGTCGCCTCTTCGATCTTTTTCGACTCCTCCTCGGTCGTGCCCGGCGGCGCGACGATCGGACCCGGCGCGATGGCGTTGACGAGGATGTTGTCCGCCGCGAGCTCCAGCGCGAGCGCTTCGGTCAGCGCGATGATGCCGCTCTTCGCGACGTAGTACGGCACGTAGCCGGTGTATCGCGGCCGCCCGCTCCTCGCGATCCAGTCGCTGAAATTGATGATGCGCCCGCCGCCCTGGCGCGCATGTGCGGCGCGGCGGCGTGCGCGCAGAGAAACGCCGCGCGCAGATCGACGTTGATCGTCGCGTCCCAGTCGGCCGCGCGTCAGCGTCGTCAAAGGGTTTCTGCACGTAGACCGACGCCATGTTGACGAGGATGTCGAGGCGGCCGAAGGTCGTCGACGACCGACTGCACCAGCGCGCCGCGCGCCGCCGGCTGCGAGAGGTCGGCGTGGAAGGTCGCGGCGCGCCTGCCGGCCGCCCGGCGCGTTCGGCCGCCTGTTCGGCCTCCGGCCTTCGAGCGCGCGTAGCTGAGCGCCACGTCGACGCCGCGCGGCGCCAGCTCGCGCGCGACGACGAGGCCGATGCGCTTGCCGCCGGTGATCAGCGCGACTTTGTTGGTGAGATCCACGAGGGCGGTAGGACCGGTGGGCCGGGAAGGGCGGATAGAGATCAGGGAAGAGAGCGTCTTCTCCTGCCCTTCCCGCCTATCCTGCCCTTCCTGGCTGAGCGTTAGTAGCGAGAACGTGCCGAAGAACGCCGAGCGCTTGTTCGGGTCGCTCCACTTGGTGCCGAGCGCGGAGCCGGTGAACAGGTGCTGGTGCGGCGACGCCCATCGCCGATTCGTCCATCGACGCGAACGGGTGGAACCACTGCATCGCGCCGCAGGTCGGCTCGTGGGTCAGGTGCTTGCTGACCGCGAGCGACACCTGCGCGGCCGAGACTTGATTTCGCTGCCGTGATCGGTGAACTGCGATCGGCGGTCGGCGTCACCTGGACGATCGTGCCGACGATGCCCGTTCGACAGCTCGTTGGCCATCGCGACGAGCGCGAGACTGCTGCGCCGCGTTGGCGCGCTGCGTCGACGAACATGCCGATGCGGACCGCCGGCTTGTCGCCGCCCATTTCCGTGCATGCCGAGATTGCGATCGCCGGACAGCGCCGCGACGACCGAGAGCCCGTCGATGCGATGCCGTTGAAGCTGCCGCGATCGACTTTCCACGCGAGCACCGCCTGCTTGCCCATCGGTCTCCGCTTCGCTGTTCATGATGCAGCCGCCGGTGAACACTTCGGCGGTGCGCGCTTCGACGTAGGCGCCGGTGACCGTATCCCTTGCCGCCCGCGAGAAGCGGGGACGACCGCCAGGCCGATGAGAGCCGCCGCGAGGATGGCTCGTTTCATACGTGCAAACCTCGCTTAGGATTATAGCGCCGGCAGGTCCGGCTAAAGCCGGTCCACGTCGAACGTCAGACGCCGGACGCGTTCGTGCGGACCTGGGCTCCGGCTCAGCCGGACTACAACGAAAGGACTGCATCGTGGCTGAAAACATTGGATTCATTGGGCTTGGCGTCATGGGCAAGCCCATGGCGAAGAACCTGATCAAGGCGGGACACTCGCTCGTCGTCCACAACCGCAGCCGGGCCGCCGTGGACGAGGTCGCGGCGGCGGGCGCGACGGCGGCGACCTCACCGGCCGAGGTCGCGAAGGCGTCGACATGGTGATCACGATGCTGCCCGACACGCCCGACGTCGAGCACGTGCTGACCGGGCCGGACGGCGTCCTCGCGGCGCTCCAGAACGGGCGCCATCGTCATCGACATGAGCAGCATCTCGCCGGTGGCGACCAAGCGGCTCGCGGCGCGGTCGCCGAGAAGGGCGGGTCGATGATCGACGCGCCGGTCAGCGGCGGCGAGATCGGCGCGATCAACGCGTCGCTGTCGATCATGGTGCGGCGGCGACGAGGCGGCGTTCACGCGCGTGAAGCCGATCTCTCGAGGCGATGGGCAACGCCGGAAAAGATCGTGCACATCGGACCGATCCGGCGCGGGACAGATGTGCAAGGTCTGCAACCAGATCGCGATCGGCGGCGCGCTCGCCGGCGTCAGCGAGGCGTTCGCGCTCGCGAAGAAGGCCGGCGTCGACGCCGCGCGCGTGCGCCAGGCGCTGCTCGGCGGCTTCGCGGCAAGCCGCGTGCTCGAAGTGCACGGCGAGCGGATGCTGGTCGACAACTACAAGCCGGGGTTCCGCGCGAAGCTGTACCAGAAGGATATGCGGCTCGCGAACGAGGCCGCGGCCGCGAACGGCGTCTCGATGCCGTCCAACGCCGTGGTGACGCAGCTGGTCAACGCGCTGGTCGCGAAAGGCGGCGGCGATCTGGACTATGCGGCAGTGGGTACCGTCATCAGAAACATGAGTGGCGGAACCTGGTGATCCGAATGATCTCGTAACGCTGAGGCGGCTCAGCTCGACTAGGCAGCGGCTTTGCTCACCGGTTCGCTGGAGGTCCCAATGCTCCAGCAAATGGCGGTTCTTCTGTTTATGGCTGTGTTCGCCTTTCCGAACACAGCACGTTCCCAGGTGGCGCCGAATCCCACGCAGCAAGGGGTCTCGACCGCTCCGGGAGACATTCCAGTCTTTCGCATGACGGTGGTCGGACGGACTGTTCCGGCCGTCAACTACCGCCCGCGTTCCGGCGAAACGCGCGTCGACTTCATCGGCACGTCCTTGATGCCGACTGCCAAGGGCCGAGCGTCGATTGAAGGTGAAAAGGGCTACATCAGGATCAACGCCAGGTTCGACAAGCTCGACGGGCCGCAACGTTTCGGCCGCGAATACCTGACATACGTCCTGTGGGCGATTACTCCGGAAGGCCGGGCCACCAACCTCGGCGAGCTGCAGGTCAACGGCAACGATGGACACCTCAACGTGACCTCCGAGCTGCAGTCGTTCGCGCTCGTCGTCACAGCAGAGCCGTATTTCGCGGTGACTCAGCCGAGCGACGTCGTCGTCATGGAGAACGTCGTCCGCGACACCATCTTCGATCGGACCACGGGCAGAATCGAAACCATGGCGGCGAAGTACGAGCTGCTCAAACGCGGGTCGTATCTAATGAACCACGAGGCCAGCGCGCTCCGCGTGAAGCCGCTGGAGCCGGGAGCGCCGCTCGATCTCGCCGAGGCGCGCAACGCCGTCGAGCTCGCCCGGATCGCCCGCGCCGACCGATTCGCCTCCGACACGTTCGACAAGGCGAGCGATCTGCTGGCGGAAGCCGAGAACGCGCGCAAGCGCGGCAAGCGCGGCGACCAGGTTCAGCAGCCGGCCCGCCAGGCGGCGCAAACCGCGGAGGACGCGCGGCTGATCGCGCTGCAGCGGCAGGAGGAGGAGTTCCTCGCGAACCAGCGACGGCTCGCGGAGCAGCGGGAAGCGGACGCGGCTGCGAGGCTTCGTGTCGAGGAAGACCGTCGCCGGCTGGAAGAAGATCGCCGCCGCCTGGCCGAAGAGGATCGGCTGCGCATCGACCGTGAGCGCACGCAGGCGGAAGCCGCCCGATCGGCCGCGGTGCAGGAACGTCTGGCAGCCGAGCGCGCGAAAGCCGACCTGGAACGACTGAAGGCTGAGGCCGACGCGGCGCGCGTGGCGGCGCAGGCGCAGGCCGATGAGGCCCGACGACTCGCCGATCAACGCGGCGCCGAGGTTGCGCAGGCACGTCTTGCGGCGCAGCAGGCCGAACGCGATCGCGAGGCTCTGCGCGAGCAGCTGCGGCAGCAGTTGAATCTCATTCTCGAAACGCGTGAGACCGCGCGCGGCCTCATCATCAACCTGTCGGATGTGCTGTTCGACGTCGATCAGGGCCACACTCAAACCAGGCGCGCGGGAAAAGCTCGCCCGGATCGCGGGGATCTTGACGTCACATCCCGATCTGAAGATCGAGATCGAGGGACACGCCGACAGCACGGGTTCTGAGGAACACAACCTGCGCCTGTCGGAACGCCGTGCGGAATCCGTTCACGCGTACTTGTCGCAGCAGGGCATCGGCAGGACGGTCGTGGGGACGGTGGGGTTCGGCGAGGAGCGCCCGGTGGCAACCAACGGCACCGCCGCGGGGCGGCAGTTGAACCGCCGCGTTGAGATCATCGTCTCCGGGGAATCGATCGGACGGACCCCGTAGCTAATGCTTGCAGCAGTGCGCTCGCCCGAGCAGCAATCGGGCCTCACGGGATTGCCGTCGGGCCCGAAGCCGCGCTGCGTTTCAACGCACCAATAGGCCGTCGAGTCGTATTTGTCGTAGAACTGAACTCGTCCGGATCGGGACCGGACGTCACATACATCCCCTTGTGCCGCAGGTTCAGGCAATGGACGCCCGGCGTGATCTTCGGAGACGTGAGGTGGTCCATAAGATGCTCCGCTCGTAGGGCAGAGTGATGAGGGCTGAGAGCAAGACACCGCTACCTGATCCCTCTGCCCTCTGCCCTACACTGTTTGTATTCCCGGCGGCCTGCAGAATCGCGCGCTTGACCGCGGTCCGCGCAATCTGCACTTTGTACACGTTCCCGCTCATCGGCTTGGCTTCGCTCACGGCCGCTTCGGCCGCGGCGGCAGCGGTTTCCGCGTTGAGCGGCTTGCCGGCGAGCGCCGCTTCGGCCGGCCGCGAGCGCCACGGCACCGGCGCGACCGCGCCGAGCACGACGCGGGCCGATCGAATCGTGTTGCCGTTCATGGTCAGCACCACGGTCGTCATCGCAAGCGGCCAGTCGTGCGACTGCTTGAACCGCACTTCGTAGTGGCCGGTCTTGACCGTTCCCGGCGCCGGCAGCATCACGTGCGTGAGGATCTCGTCGTCCGCCAGCACATTCTCCTTCCGCACGTTGCGCATGTTCGGCATCGTGAAGTAGTCGGCCGCCGCCACGTCGCGCTCGCCGTTCGGGCCGACGACGCGGAAGGTCGCGCCGTAGGCGACGAAGCGGCACCGCCAGGCTCGACGGGTGGACGATGTGGCTGGGACCGTCATTGCCGAAGATCGCGTGGTACTGGTTCTCGCCCGTCGTCGCGAAACAGCGCGAGCCGCCTTTCTTGAAACAGACGAACTCCTCGTTGCGGAAGTACCAGCAGCGCGGGCGCTGATTGATGTTGCCGCCGACGGTGCCCTGATGGCGGATCTGCGGCGTCCCGACCTCGCCCGCCGCCTCGATGAGGGCCGGATACAGCTTCGCGACGTCGGCGTGCTCGGCCAGATCGACGATCTTCACCGCCGATCCGATCCGCAGTCCGCCGTTCGGCGTCGCCGCGATCGTCGCATCGAGTCCTTTGATGTTGACGAGGCGATCGGGCGTCGTGACGTAGTCCTTCATCCGCGACAGCAGGTCCTGCCCGCCGGCGAGCGGCAGGGCCGACGAGCCGGCCTCGACCTTCAGCGCGGCGACGGCTTCTTTCTCGTTGGCCGGATTGACGTAGGCGAAGGCCTTCACAGCGTCCCTCCTGCTCGTTCCTGATCGAGCGCCGCGAGAACTTTGTGCGGGTGCAGCGGCAGGCTGCGAATCGTCGCGCCGGTGGCATTGCGGACGGCGTTCGCGATCGCAGAAGCCGTCGACACGGTCGGCGGCTCGCCGATGCCGATCACGCCGCGCTCCGGCATGTTGTTCAACACGATGTCGATCTTCGGCACGTCCGACATGCCGGCGAGCATGTACCACTCCATGTTGGGATTGACCATTTGTCCGGTGCTGCGATCGAGCAGCCGATCTTCGAACAGCGCGAAGTTGATCGACGCGACGACGCCGCCGTACGCCTGGCTCTCGGCGGTGAGCCGATCGACGATCAGCCCGCAGTCCTGAATCGCCAGGATCCGCGTGACCTTGACGATGCCGGTTTCGATGTCGACTTGCGCTTCCGCGAACTGGACACCGCTCGTGCCGCTCGCCGACAGCCCGTCTTCCCAGCGGCCGTCCACGGAAATCGGCTCAGTGCCGATCAGCTTGCACGCATCACGCCACGCGAGTCCCTTCGTCGGGTCGCTCTTGACGAAAATCCGCCCGCCCTCAGCGACCAGATCCAACGGCTGCACGCCGAGCGTCGGCGCGACTTTCGCGCACAACTCGTCGAGCGCCTTCATCGACGTGACCCGGATGGCTGGAGACACCGACGCGGCTGTCGTGCTGCCGCCCGACCCGCCGCTGAACGGGTAGATCGTGTCGCCGATCTCCGGCTTCACCGCGGTGACCGGCAGGCCAAAGCTTTCGGCCGCGACCATCGCGACAATCGTGCGCGTGCCGGTGCCGATGTCCTGCGTTCCGCATTTGACGACGACGCTGCCGTCGCTCGTGATGTCGACGTGCGCCTGCGTGCCGCGGCCGGCGCCGCCCCAGCGATGCGCCGACACGCCCATGCCGGTCTTGATCGGCCCGGGCGCCGGATCGCCGGTCGCGTGCCGCTTGTCCCAGCCGAACTGTTTCGCGCCGAGCTGGAAGTACTCGGCCCACATCGCGTTCGGTCCGGCAGGCGGCAGGTTCTTGACGCGGAACTCCACCGGATCCATCCGGACGCGATCCGCGAGCTCGTCCATCAGGATTTCGGTGAGGAAGCACCCCTGCGGATGTCCCGGCGCGCGCATCGCGCGCTGCTGACCCGCGTTGATGTAGGTGTCCGTGTGCTGCCGCCGGCGATTCGGGAAATCGTAGATGTACGGGAGCGGGAAGCTCGAACCTGCGCCCGCGCCGCCGGTGCCCCAGCTCTCCGCCTGGAACGCGGTCAGCTTTCCGTTCGCGTCCACGCCGGCCTTGATCTTCGCGAATGCCGACGGCCGGTTGCCCGTGTCGAGATGCTCTTCCTTGCGATCGAGCATCAGCTTGACGGGCGCTTTCGCCTGGCGCGCCAGCTTCGCGCACAGAATGCCCTGCAGGTCTGGCGCGAACTTGCTGCCGAAGCCGCCGCCCATGTACTGCGTGATCACGCGCACGTTCGCCGGCGGAATCTGCAGCGCCTGCGCGAATCCCTGCGCGCACTGATGCACGCCCTGCGTGGACACCCATGCCGTGAGCTTGTCGCCGTCCCATTCGCACACCGACCCGTGCGTTTCGAGACAGACGTGCGTGATCACGTGCGTGGCGTAGGTGGCCTCGACGATGTGCGCCGCCGCTTTGAAGCCGGTGTCGAGATTGCCCGTCTCGTCCGCGTTGGCTTTGCGCGTGTTGCCGTTCGGGAACACGAGCGGCGCATCCGCGGCCATCGCAGCGGCTTCGGACGAGATGTGCGGCAGCCGCTCGTACTGGACCTTGACCAGCCGCGCCGCGTCGCGCGCGTGTTCTTCCGTATCGGCGGCGACCGCGGCAACCGGATCGCCCTGATAGAGCACTTTCGCGCCAGGCTCTTTCGCGGTAATCGCCGTTTTGAAGCCGGGCGCTTTTTCGGCCGCCGACAGATCGATCGACACGACGCGCGCGTGCGGATGCGGCGATCGCACCATCACGCCGTAGATCATGCCGGGGCGGTTGATGTCGTAGGTGTAGCGAGCGCGACCGGTGACCTTGTCCGGACCGTCGAGCCGTTTGACGTGCGTGCTCAGGAGCGACGGCTTCGTCGGCCACGCATATCTCGGGTCAGCCACGAGCCACCGCCTTTCCCGCTTCCATCGCCGCTTCCATGACGCGGACGAACGTGCCGCAGCGGCAGATGTTGCCGTCGAGACCTCGGCGCGCCTGCTCCAGCGTCGGGTTCGGATGTTTCTCGATCAGCGCGACCGTCGCCATCACGAAGCCCGGCGTGCAGAAACCGCACATCAGCGCGTCTTTGTCGCAGAACGCCTGCTGCACGGGATGCAGCCGGTCGCCGTTTGCAAGCCCTTCGACCGTGCGGATCTGCTTGCCCTGCACTTCAATCGCGAGCGTCGAACAGGAGTACACCGTGCGCCCGTCGACGATCATCGTGCATGCGCCGCACGCGCCTCGATCGCAGACGCGCTTGTTGCCGGTCAGATCGGCGCGGTTGCGCACGGCATCGAGCAGCGTCACGCGCGGCTCGATGCGAAGGTCGACGCGCTTGCCGTTGACGGTCAAGCGTCACCGGCACTTCGCCGGGCCCGACCACTCGTTGTCCGGTTTGTGCGTCGGCTTCGGCCTCGCCCACGGCGGTGACCGCGGTCGCGAGGCTGCCGACGCCAGCCGTCTTCAGGAAGTCGCGCCGGCTCACGCTGAATTGCTCGGGTTTGGACATATCCCTCGCCTCTATAAACACGTCATAATACCCCCGATCCTGGCTTGTCGGAGCGAGGGTAGCTCGGTTGGGCGTCAGCGGATTGCGAAGGCGGAAGTGCGGCAGTGGAGAATTAACATGCAGGCACGACGTGACTTTCTGCGACAAATCGTTCCCGCGGGCGCACTGGGCGCAGTGGGTTTCAAGACCGACTGGCTCGAACGCGCCGTCTCGGCCGCCGCCGGCGCCGCCGATCGGCCGGCCGCGGAGATCGCGGCCGACGAGAGCTACTGGCGCGAAATCCAGCAGGCCTTCACGCTCGACCGCACGATCATCAATCTGAACAACGGCTACACCTGCCCCAGCCCGCGCGTCGTCCACGAAGCGCTGAAACGGTATCTCGACATCTCCAACCAGGCGCCGATTCACTACATGTGGAATCTGCTGGAGCCGAACATCGAAACCGTGCGCCGGAAGCTGGCGGCCGAGGCCGGCTGCGATCCCGAGGAGCTCGCCATCACGCGCAACGCGAGCGAGGGACTGCAGATCGCGCAGCTCGGCATCGATCTCCAGGCCGGCGACGAGGTGGTGACGACGGATCAGGATTACGGGCGGATGCTCGACACGTGGGATCAGCGCGTGCGCCGCGACAAGATCAAGGTCACGAAGATTTCGTTCCCCGTGCCCACGACGAACATCTCCGAGCTGACCGGACGCCTCGAGAAGGCGGTCACGCCGAAGACGAAGGTCATTCACATCTGCCACATCACGAACCTGACCGGTCAGCTGTTCCCCGTCCGCGACATCGCGCGCATGGCGCGCAGCCGCGGCATCAAGACCATCGTCGACGGCGCTCACGCGTTCGCGCATTTTCCGTTCGCGCTTCGCGATCTCGAGGTCGACTACTACGGGACATCGCTCCACAAATGGCTGCTCGCGCCGGTCGGGACGGGATTCCTCTACGTGCGGCGCGAGAACATCGAGAAGACCTGGCCGTTGACGCCGGCCGGGGCGTCGAAGTCGAAGGACATCCGGAAATTCGAGGAAGTCGGCACGCATCCGGCGGCCAATCACAACGCCATTGCCGAAGCGCTCGCGTTCCACCAGGCGATCGGCGTCGAGCGCAAGGCCGCGCGGCTGCGCTACCTGTCGGACCGCTGGATCACGCGGGTCGAAAAGCTGCCGCGCGTGAAGATCCTCAACAGCCGGCTGCCGGATCAGGCGTGGGGCCTCTCGAACGTGAGCCTCGAAGGCGTGGACGTGTCGAAGGCGTACGATTTCCTGTGGTCGAAGTACCGCATCATCACCGCGGCCATCAGGCGGACGGACTATCAGGGGCTGCGCGTCACGCCGAACATCTACACGACGCTCGAAGAGGTCGATACGTTCGCGGCCGCAATTGAGGATTTGCTGAAGCAGCCGCCGTCGACGGCAGCCTGATCCGCCGACGCCCGGCCGCTTGACTGTGCGCGCGACGCTGCCCCTCGGCGAGGCCAGCCTGTTCGAAGACGCGCCGGCTGCACGATTCAGGATCGTCGAATGGTCGGCGGTTCTGCTCGGGTTCTCCGCGCTGGTCGCGGCGTTCACCTGGCCGCAGGTCCGCCACCTGGATTCGGTGTCCGACCTGGGCGATCCGCTGTTCTCAATCTGGCGACTCGCCTGGGTCAACCACCAGCTGCCGCGCGATCCGCTCGCGCTGTTCGACGCGAACCAGTTTTATCCCGAGCGCCTCACGCTGACGTATTCCGACTCGATGCTCGTGCCGGCGCTGATGAGCGCGCCGCTCTTCTGGCTGGGCGTCCATCCGGTCGTCATCTACAACATTCTGCTGCTTTCCGGCTTCGTGCTTGTCCGGCGTCACGATGTTTCTCCTGGTTCGCGCCCTCACAGGGCGCATCGACGCAGCGCTGGTCGCGGGCGCGCTCTTCGCGCTCTACCCGTATCGCTTCGAGCACTACAGCCATCTCGAGCTGCTGATGACGATGTGGATGCCGCTGGCGCTGCTGGGGCTGCATCGGACGCTGGCACGCGGGCGACTGCGCGACGGCCTCGCCACCGGGCTGGCCTTCGCGCTGCAGACGCTGTCGTCGCTCTACTACGGCTGCTTTCTGGCCGTTTACATGGTCGTGCGTCGGCGCGCGCGCTGTGGCTGGGCCGGCGGCCGTCCGCGACAGCCGATCCGGCGCGCTGGTAGCCGGGCGCTGTGCTGGCCGGCCGTCCTGATCGCACCGGTGGCTTCGCCAGTACATCGCGAGCCGTCCGATGATGGGCGACGCGCGACGGCAGGCACGATTCAGTTCTACAGCGCCGCAAGGGACCCGACTATCTGAAGCCGACCTTCCGCAGCCGTGCTCTACAAGCGCTGGTCGGCCGGCGGACATCCCGAGCGGCAGCTCTTTCCGCGCTGATGCCGGTGATCCTGACTGCGCGTCGGCGATCTGGCCGCCGCTCTCGGTGGCGCGAATCGCGTACATCGCTGGCGCTTGGTTCTCGCGGTGGACGGCTCGTTCGGCTTCAATGGTCGCGACGCTTCACGACGCTGCACGCGGTGCTGCCTCCGTTCAGAGGACTTCGCGTGCCGGCCCGCTTCAGCCTCCTCGCCGGCATGACGCTGACGATCCTCGCCGGGCTACGGCGCGGCGCGACTGCTCGAACGCTGGCCGCCGGCGGCGCGGCGCTGCTCGCCGCGCGCTGATCCTGAGCGATGCTGATCGAAGCGCTTCCGCGATTCCGGCTCGAGCGGGTGTGGGACGAGCCGCCTGCCGATCTACGCCAGCGATCGCGAACTCGAGCCGCCCGGATGGTGCTGGCGGAATTCCCGATGCCCGACGACGTGCGACGGTCCGGATTCGACGCGCGATACCTGTATTTCTCGACGTTCCACTGGCAGAAGCTCGTGAACGGCACAGCGGATTCTTCGCGAAGTCTGACATCGAGTTCGCGTATCGAACGGGGCGACTTTCCCTCCGACGCGTCGTTACGCTACCTTCGCGGGCGCGGCGTCGAGTACATTGGGTGGCATGGGGCCTTCATCAACGCCGGCCACTACCAACGGACGGCCCGCGCTGCTCGACGCGAAGGCCTGCGAACCTCGAGCTCGTTGGCGTGGCGCCGTGGCAGGGCAGCGAATCGCGGTTGTATCGGTTTCGATGATCACCCGCCTCGCTTTTTGCGCTACGACACGCTCAGCGCGTCCACGGCTCGGTGAGCGCGGCGCTCTGTTGCGCGGCGTACAGGATCGCGCGCTTTTCCTGCAGCGTCGGCGCGATCCACTCGTCGGTTTCGAGCCTGACCCGCCCGTCGCGGTCGACATCAACGACCACAACATCCATCGGCTCGACGTAAGCTTCATAAGGCCCAAAGACTAGCACGATACACACTTCACGTGACGCTCCGGTCCCGGCCGCCGCGGACGCCCGCTGCGCATCGTCGACGCCGAGCACGACCGACGCCATCGCACTGCCTTCGGCCGCGCCACCGTAGGCGTATTCGACGTTGACGCTCGCGTCGGCGACCAGCCGCAGCGTCGGCGCGAGCGCGCCCGGCGCGTTCGCGATTGTCGTGACGATGACGTCGCGTTCGGTCACTTGATGATGGTGCTCGCGCAGCACGCCGGCGCCGTGCACGTGATTGTCCAGCACGAGGCGAAGCTGGCCGGCAGAGTCGAGCGCCATCGCCAGGATGTTCACGCGTTCGTCGGACAGCAGCCGGGACACGCCGGCGAGCGCGCCCGGGGCTATTGGGAGGCGCAAGGTAGACCTCGGTGCGAATCCATGGTGCAGAGGGTATCAAAAGGCGAGACGGGCTGGAGCGGAGATGGACGGAGGAGCGAGAAGGCCGGAAGAACGGAGCAGGAAGGCGGCGAAGCCGCATCCAACCCGTCCTGCCATTCCCGGCTCTGACTAGATTACGCGAGCACCTTGATGACGACGCGACGGTTCTGGGCGCGGCCGTCCCTGGTCTTGTTCGGCGCAACCGGCTTGTCTTCGCCGTAGCTGATCACGTTCATCTTGTGCAGCGGAATCTGGTACTGCTCGTAGAGATACCGCTTCACCGCCTCGGCGCGCTCGAGGCCGATGCTGCTCGTTGGTGACCTTGTCGCCGACGCTGTCGGTGTGGCCTTCGATCTCGATGAAGACGTTCTTCGGATCCTGCTTGAGCTGCTGGACCATCTGGTCGATTGCGCTGCTTGGCTTCGTCCGGCAGCGCGGTCTTGCCGAACTTGAAGTTGCCCTGATCCTCGCTCAGCACGACCTCGTAGACCAGGCGCCGGTTGGCCTTGTCCATCGTGTCGACTTTGCCGTCGACCTCGCTGGCCGCGTTGGCCGCCGACGCCGCCGCGGTGTTGGCCGCGCTGGCCGCGTCGTTCGCCTGCTGCGCGGACTGCGCGGCAGCCTGCGCTCGCTGATCGACTTCGGAGATCCGCCCCTCGTTCCGGCGCACGCGCTCCTGCGTCTCCTCGATGGAGCGGCCCTGCGAGTCGACCTTCTCGTTCACCTCGCCAACCTGCGTTCTCACGAACTTCTTGGTGGCACAGGCCGACGAACCACCGATGGCCAGCACCGCGACGGGAACCACGACGAAGAGTTTCCGCAACATATCCGCTCCTCCTAGACCGAACGGGCGTGATTGCCCCGCGATATACCCATTCCGAGCACGAATAACGAGGTCCTTTTTCCTCGCACGGACCACGAGCGGATGCCAGCCCGGTGTGCCGCTCGATTCGAAGGCGATGAGATATTGATGACGCAGCTCGTCCACGATTTGCCGAGCCGCGATGCTCCGCTGACTCGGCGTGCTTGCTACGAACGTATGTCCGCCCGTCGCCGTCGCGAGCTCCGGCAGCGGACCCGCCAGCGCCGACTTCTCCGGCGTCGACGCTGTCTCTTCGGCCGGGTTGTCGATCGACGGCACGATGCCGAAGATGTAGACCGGCACGTCGATTTCGCTCGCGGCGGCGGCGACCTCCGACGGCTTCAGCCGGCTCGCGTTGTCGGCGCCGTCAGTCACCACGACGACGGCGCGGCGGCGGCCTTCGCGCTCGCCGACGCGCTTCGCCGTCAGCGCAATCGCGTCGTGAAGCGACGTGGCGCCGAACGGCACGACGGCGGACATGATGTCCGGCATCGTTTTCAGCCCGACCGTAAAATGCGCGTTCGCTGATCGAGCCGCGTGTCGAACGTGAAGATCGCCGCTTCGTCGCGCGTGTCGAGCCAGCTGAGCACGTGCTGCGCCGCTTCGCGCGCGTTCGGCATGTGGCCTTCCATGCTGCCGCTCACGTCGAACAACAGCGCCACGCTCACGCCGCTGACGTCGCTGCGGAAATCCGCGATCGGCGCGCACCTGACCAGCCTCGAGCACCTCGAAGTCCCGCGCCGTCAGGTCCCGCACGAACCGCCCCTTGCGATCCCGGACAACGGCCGCGATGCGCACGAGATCGATGCCCGCCTTGAACGTGGGCGCCTGCGGTGTCGGGGTCTGACCCCAGGCGGCGGCCCCGCCGTTCGACCCCAGGGTAAGGGCCAGAACGGCGGTTTCAACGAGGAGCGTGCCGCGGGTCATCAGCCGCCCATACTCCAAGGTGTTTGCCAGCTTTTGTAAGTACCTGTACCCGCGCATCTTGACTCCATTCTAGGGTTGGCGGCGCCCTGCAAAAGGGCCCCAAATCGAGTAGGAATTACGCGACCGTGCAGTAAGATCGCGACCGTGGAGACCACGAAGACACTTCCCGCGATCCCGACTGCCGCGCGCGTTCATCGCTTCACCTACGCTATTCGCAATATCGTCGCCGAGGCGCAAAAGGTGGAGGCCGCCGGCACCCGCGTGCGGTATCTGAACATCGGCGATCCGGTGGCTTTCGGCTTCCAGACGCCACCCCATCTCATCGCCGCCGTCGAGCGCGCGATGCGCGACGGCCACAACAACTACGGGCCGTCGATCGGGATTCCCGCGGCGCGCGAAGCGGTGGCGGCCGAATACACCTCGAACGGGTTTCCGGTGACGCCCGACCGCGTCTGCATCACCGCCGGCACATCGGAAGGCATCGAGCTCGCGCTGAGCGCCATCGTGGACGATGGCGGCGAAGTGCTGGTGCCGATGCCAACGTATCCGCTGTACACGGCCGTGCTCGCCAAATTGAGCGCGCGGGCCAAGTACTACCGGCTGGACCCCAACAACCACTGGCTCCCCGACCTCGACCACCTCAAAACGCTCGTCACGCCGGACACACGCGCGCTCGTCGTCATCGACCCCAACAACCCCACGGGCGCGGTGTATCCCACCGAGACACGGCGTGCGCTGCTTGCCTTTGCCGAGGACCACGGTCTCGTGATCCTGGCCGACGAGGTGTACGGCGACCTTGGCTTCGACGGCCCGGTCGCGCCGCTCGGCCTGCTCGATCCCGACGCAGCGATCATTTCTTTCTCGAGTCTTTCAAAAGCGTATCTGGCCCCCGGCTGGCGGACGGGCTGGATGGCCGTCGGCCGCTCGCCTCGCCTGGACGACGTGCTCGCCGCGGTAAGAAAACTGGCCGACGGCCGTCTCTGCAGCACCGTTCCGATGCAATACGCGATCGCCGACGCGCTCACCGGGGATCGGTCGCATCAAGTCGGGTTCCGCCGTGATCTCAAGGCGCGGTCCGACCTCACGATCGCGAGGCTGCGCGACATGCCCGGCGTGACGTGCGTCGAGCCGACCGCCGCGTTCTACGCCATGCCTCGCGTCGCGCTTCCTCCGGGGCGGACGGACGAGGACTACGTCAAGGCGCTGCTTCACGCGACGGGCGTGCTGTGCGTGTACGGCTCGGGATTCGGGCTGCCGGCCGACCAGGGGTTCCTGCGAATCGTCTTCCTCGCGCCGCTTGATGAGCTGCGGGAGATCTACGATTTGATGGCTGGGTTCACGGCTCGCTATCTTTCCTAGTTGGACCGCGTCCTCCGCGGTAGAGTGACTTTGGTGCTGTCCGAACGCGACTTCACGCGCCGGATGCTGCAGACCGTCCTGACGGTCGCGGCGGTCCTGATCGCGTTGTTCGCGCTCTGGGCCGCACGCGAAGCGATCCTGCTGATTTACATCAGCGCGCTTGATCGCCATGGGGTTCTCGCCGCTCGTCCGTGAGATCGAGCGACCGAATGCCGCCAGCCGCCGGCGGCGCGTCCCGCGCTGGCTCGCGATTCTCGCCATCTACCTCGTGATCGTCGGCGTCTTCGTGCGTCGTCGGGCTCATGGTGATTCCTCCCCTCGTCGCGCAGGCCGACGCGCTGTGGGACAAGCTGCCCGCGGAGTTCAACCGGCTGCAGATGTTTCTGGTTCGCCGCAAGCTGATGACGCGCACGATCACGCTGGCCGAAGCGGTGCAGAACGCACCGAGCGGCGCGAGCGGCAACGCCGTCGAGACGCTGTTCGTCGCGCTGTCGAGCGTCATCGGCGGCGTGTTCGGCGTGATTACCGTGCTGATCCTCAGCTTCTATCTGCTCATCGAAGCGAACTCGATGTTCGAGTACCTCGTGCGGTTCGTGCCGGCCGGCCGGCGCGCCGACGTGGCGACCGCGGCGCGCGACGCCGTGCTCAAGGTGAGCGCGTGGCTGCGCGCGCAGTTCCTGCTCGCGGCCGTCATGGGTCTTTTTACCGCCGTCGGTCTCGGCCTGATGGGCGTGCCGTACTTCTACGTCGTCGCCCTCGTCGCGGCGCTCGGCGAAACGATTCCCATCGTCGGCCCGATCATCGGCGGCATCACCGCCGTCGCCATCGCCTCCACCGTGTCGGCGAAACTGGCGCTGGCCGTTGGCGTGTTCTTCTTGATCCTGCACCAGCTCGAGGCGAACGTGCTCGTGCCGAAAGTGATGGAACGCCGCGTCGGCGTGAGCCCGGTCGCGGTCATGGTCGCGCTGCTGATCGGCGGCGCGCTGTGGGGCGTCGTCGGCGCGATCCTCGCGATTCCGACCGCGGCGATCCTCTCGGTGATCGTCGAAGACCTTGCTACCAGCCACGAAGTCCGCATCCAGCGCGTCCGGTGAGCAGCGAGGCGCTTCCATCGACGGCTCGACGGCGTGAGCTTGTCGAACCATGAGCGTCGCCGCGACACTTTGTTTGCGGCTGTTGCATATGCGGCGCTCACAATCCTCTTCACCTGGCCGCTGGCCCGCGGCCTGACGCGCGATATTGCCGGGGACTTCGGCGATCCGCTGCTCAACGCGTGGATTCTGGCGTGGGACGCGACGCACCTCGGCCGCGGCTGGTGGAACGCGAACATCTTCTTTCCGCACCCGCTCGCGCTCGCCTACTCCGAGCACCTGCTGCCGCAGGCGCTCACGATCCTGCCGATTCAGTTCGTCTCCGGGAATCCCATCCTCAGCTACAACGTCCTCTTCCTGTCGACGTTCGCGCTGTCGGGCCTCGGCATGTTCCTGTTCGCGCGGGAGATCACCGGCAGCCGCACGGCCGCGTTCGTCGCCGGCGTGGCGTACGCGTTCGCGCCGTATCGCGTGACGTCGATTCCGCATCTTCAGGTGCTCTCGTCGCAGTGGCTGCCGTTCGCGCTGTACGGCTTTCGGAGGTATTTCGACTTTTTTCGATCGTGGGGTCCGGCTTTAGCCGGACCTACAACAGCCGGACCACAGCCAACACCCGTAGGTCCGCCTAAAGGCGGACCCCACGTCTGGCTGGCAGCAGGGAGCGCGGCCTGGATTCTCCAGAATCTCTCGTGCGGGTACTACCTGCTGTTCTTCAGTCCGGTCGTGGTCGCGTATCTCGCGTGGGAGATGACCACGCGGTCGCTTGTGGACACAGTCGCGTGTTGTCGTGGCCGTGGCAGCGGCCTGCGTGGTGGTCTTCGGCGTGAGCGTCGCTGTTCGTGCTGCCCTACCTCGAACTGCGTCAGCCTCGGATTCAATCCGCGATCGCTCGACGAGACGACCAGGTTCTCGGCCGACGTCTACGCGTACCTGACGGCGGATCCGAACCTGCGGCTCTGGGGTTCTGTCCTGCAGGCGTGGCCAAAGGCCGAAGGCGCGCTGTTTCCCGGATTCACGATCGCCGCGCTCGCCGCTCGTCGCGATCGTCACCGCGGCAAGGGGTCAGACCCCGTTTCCTGATCTCCCTCGTGCTCGCGGCGTCGCTGGCGCTTCTGATCGCGCTCCTCTTTGGTTGGTCGATTCGTCTGCCCGTGCTCAAGGTCGCCAGTTTCCCGCGGGCGCTCGTCGTCGTCGCGCTGCTCTGGACGATCGTCCTGGCTGCATCCCCGCCGACCAGACGCGCGGTGCGTCTGATGGCTGGCGACACCGGCCGGGCTCTTCAGCCTTGTGGCGATCTTCGCGATCGTGATGTCGTGGGGGCCGACGATCGTCGCGAAAGGACGGCCGATCGCACCGACGAATCTCTACACGTTGTTCTATACGTGGGTGCCCGGGTTCGACGGCGTACGCGCGCCTGCTCGCTTCGCGATGCTCCTGTCGTTTGCGCTGGCGGCGCTCGGCGGTCTCGGCATGGCCGCACTCGAGCAGCGTGGCCAGGGACTGCTGGTCGCAATCCTCGCGACAGCTCTCATCCTGCTCGAAGGGATCGCCGTCCCGATTCCCATCAACCAGAACGCGGTCGACTACCGGCGGCCCGGACTCGCGCCGCTGCCGGGCATCGGTTGCGGACGTGCCGCCCGTCTACGGATTCGTGTCGACGCTTCCGCCGTCCGCGGCCATCGTGGAGCTGCCGCTCGGCGAGCCGGCGTTCGATGTCCGCTACATGTTCTACTCGACGACGCACTGGCGGCCGCTGGTCAACGGCTACAGCGGTGGCGGACCCGCAGCCTACGAGCGCCTCGACCAGACCCTCCAGGACGCGCTGACCCGGCCCGAGCCGGCGTGGCAGGCGCTCGTGGCGAGCCAGGCCTCGCACGTGATCGTGCACGAGGCCTTCTACGCCGAGGATCGCGGGCCGCGCGTCAGCGAGTGGCTGCGGTCGCACGGGGCGCAGGAACTTGCAGTTTTCGGATCGGACCGTATCTTTCGAATCCGCTGACACGCCTGGGTTGATACACCCATTGAACGCCGCGCTGAAATGGCGTCAAGATTGCGAAGACAGCAGCGTATGCGGATCCGGGTGCTTTACAAGAGTTGGGACGAGCCGCGGAGTCAGTACGGCGACGCCGTGGTCGTGGCGTTCCTCGTGATGCAATGCCTCGATGGCGTGTTCACGTATCTTGGCGTGGGCATCTGGGGACCCGGCATCGAAGCCAACCCGATTGTGGCGTCGGCGATGACGGCGGGCGGGCCGACGATGGGCCTGTTCGGCGCCAAGCTGGTCGCGATCGGCTTCGGCATGCTGCTGCACCTGCGCCGCATCCACCACGTGGTCGCCCTGCTGACTGCGATCTACTTCGTGGTCGCGATCGTGCCCTGGGCGGCTCTGCTCCTCATTCACTGATTCGCCAAGGCGCGACGGTCCGAAAAGGACCTCATATACTGGGGCAATCTCTATGCGCCCAGACCCTTTGAGTTTTCTGACCGCGGAGCTCGACTCGCTCAAGTCGCAGGGCCTCTTCCGTCGTCTGCGCATCCTGGAGGGCGAGCAGAAGGCGACCGCGACCATCGACCACCGTCAGGTCGTGAACCTCTCGTCGAACAACTATCTGGGGTTGACGACGCATCCGCAGGCTGCGCGATGCGGCGCGCGACGCGCTCGACACGCTCGGCGCCGGGTTCGGGGTCGGTACGCACGATTGCCGGCACCATGGCCATTCACATGGAGCTGGAGCGACGGCTCGCCAGCTTCAAGAACACCGAAGCGGTCGTGGTGTTTCAGTCCGGCTTCGCCGCGAACGCCGGCACCGTCGCGGCCGTCTTATCCAAGGACGATGTCGTCGTCTCCGACGAACTGAACCACGCGAGCATCATCGACGGCTGCCGGCTCAGCCGGGCGGCGATCAAGGTTTTCCCGCACAAGGACGTTGATGCGGCGCGGCGCGTGCTTCAAGAACTGCCCGCGACGCAGCGCAAGCTCCTCATCACCGATGGCGTGTTCAGCATGGACGGCGATCTCGGCGCGCTGCCTGGTCTGTGCGCGCTCGCGGAAGAGTTCGGCTGCATCATGATGGTCGACGATGCGCATGCGAGCGGCGTGTTCGGCCGGAACGGCCGCGGCACGATCGATCACTTCGGCATGCACGGCCGCGTCGACATCCAGGTGGGCACGCTGTCGAAAGCCATCGGCGCGCTCGGCGGCTACGTCGCCGGCAGCCGGGCGCTCATCGACTTCCTGTACCATCGCGCGCGGCCGTTCCTGTTCTCGACGTCACACCCGCCCGCCGTCGCGGCCGCCTGTCTGGCGGCGATCGACATCCTCGAAGAAGAACCGCAGATCATCGATCGCCTGTGGGAGAACACGCGCTTCTTCAAGGCGGGACTCCAGGCGCTGGGGTTCAACACCGGCTTGAGCGAGAGCCCGATCACGCCGGTGATTGCCGGCGAGGGGGCGCTGGCGATGAAACTGTCGGATCGCCTGTTCGAGGAGGGCGTGTTCGCCCAGGGCATCGCCTTCCCCACCGTCGCGCGCGACAAGGCCCGCGTCCGGACCATCGTCACCGCCACGCACACGCGCGACGAACTGCAGTTCGCGCTCGACGTGTTCGCGAAGGTCGGCCGCGAGCTGGGACTGCGATGACACGAATCCGGAGCGGTTTCCGGGCTCGAGGCGAGCGGATCGCCGGCTTCTTCGATACCTACACGAAAGATCTGACGGCCGAGGATCTCCAGCGCCTGTTCACGCGCGACACGCGCGAGGCCTACCAGTTCTTCACGCGCGGCGTCCAGACCGACGCGTTCAAGGCGATGAAGTGGTACAGGCGGCTGTTCGCGCAGACGCGTGTGCTGTTCATGGCGGTCAGCATGAAGCTGTCGCCGGCGCGTCGCGTGGTCTATGGCGCCTCGCTCGTGCTGGCGCTCATCGGCACCTTCAATCTGCTTCAGCGCGTCGGCCCTCAGCGCGGCACGGTGGTGCTGCTCGTGGCGTTCGTGCTGATGAACCTGCTCGTGCTGCTCGAAGTCGCCGACCGGCTGTCGCTCAAGAACGACCTCGAGATCGCGCGCCAGATTCAGCAGGCGATGCTGCCGCCGCCGAGCTACCGCGCGCCCGGCGTCGAGACGTTCGGGTCGAGCCGTCCCGCCAACACCGTCGGCGGCGATTTCTACGACATCCTGCCGCTCGACGACGGCCGGCTGATCATCGCGCTCGGCGATGTGGCGGGCAAAGGCAGTCCAGCCGCGCTCCTCATGGCGCTCCTGCTCGCCATGCTGCGCACGCTCGTCGACGAACAGTTGGAGCCGGCCGATCTCGCGACGCGCCTGAACGTGCAGGTCTGCCGTCAGGCGCCGGGCACACGGTTCATCACGCTGTTCCTCGCCTTCTATCAACCGCTCACCGGCGAGATGACGTACGTCAACGCGGGACACACGCAACCGCTGGTCCTCGGACCGAATCGAAAGACCGAGAAGCTGACCGAAGGCGGCATCGCCCTCGGCATGTTCGAACACTCGACGTACCAAACTGGACACGTTCTGATCCAACCAGATGAATTGGTGGCCGTTTACAGCGATGGAATCACCGAAGCGGAGAATCCCAACGGGCAACCGTTCGACGAAAGCGGCCTCGAATCCACTCTGAAGGTCAACCTCAACGGGAGTCTGGCGGCCGTCGGCGCCGCGGTCGTGCGCGCCGTCGAAATTCATACGGCCGACACACGGTTCGCCGACGATCTGACGATTCTTCTGCTCAGACGCAGTACCGCACCGGCGCCTGCCGGTGTCTAATAGGAACTGGACATTTCAGCGTTCAGCAGTTCAGATTTCAGATCTACACGTTCAGATTGATTTCAGAGTGAGTTCCAGAACGCTCCGGCTGGTCGTGGTGTTGCTGATGTGCGCGAGCGCCGCTGGCGAACGCGCGCGCGCGCAGGAGCGCAGAGCTGACCACGCCGGACGCGGGCCCGGATGCGTCGATCCTCGCGCTGCATCACGGCCATCGAGCACACCGTTCGCGCGGGCGACACGGCCGCCTATCTCGCGCTGCACACCGACAGCGCCAATCGCGAACGCGCGCTCGCCTTCGCCGCCAGCGAGCTCGTCCCCGGCGCCACGCGCGGCGTGGTTCGCGAACGCGATCGCGAACCGTTGCCCGGCACGCTGCCCGGCAACGGGTTCCGGCTGATGGTGGACGTGTTCGCCGAATTCGGCCAGCGCGCGCGCGCCGCGACGTGGCGGCTCGACATCAAGCGCATCGCCGACCCCGGCGCGTCGCGCGAATGGGCCATCGTCGAAGAAGAAGAACTGTCGTCGGTGGAGAACTTGTATCGGCTGTCGGTCAATCCGACGAAGCGGTTCACCGCGCGCAACCTGAAAATCTCGGCCGAAGACATCGACCTGACGCTGGTCGAGGGCTCGGTGATGGTTGCCGAGATCGATCAGGGGACGACGGCGCTCGTGCTGATGGGCGAAGGGCTGCTCAACTTCCACCCGGCGCCCGAGACGGAAAAAGGCCAGGTCAAGATCTTCTGCGGCGCGGAAGTGCTCGAGACGAAGTTCGAGGCCGCCTATCTGCGCGTCAACCCGGGCGACGTCGCGGCGCTCATCGATCAGTCGCAGCTGACGGTGGCGCCGCCCGATGCCCGCGACCTGCGGCGGGCGCAGGAGATCTTTCGCGAGGACGGCCAGTTCTCGTTTCAGATCGATCTGGGCGATCTCAGTCGCGACTCGTGGAGCCTCCTGCCGGGCACGGGCGATTTCGTCGCGGAAATCCGGACGCGCCGCTACGACACGCTGACCTACGCCAAGGCCGGGAACGAGGCCGAGGACATCAGCTTCTTCGACCGCAGGCGCCACAAGAACATTTCGTTGTACGCCTCGAAGCAGAAGCTGGCGACGCGGGGCCGGTTCTACAACGAAGACGATCTCGTCGAGTACGACGTCCTCAACTACGACATCGATCTGGCGGCCTTCCCCGATCGGTTCTGGATCGAAGGCCGCGCGCAGCTTCGCCTCAAGGTCCGCGCCTACGCGCTCGGGACGCTGACGTTCAAGCTCAACGAGAGCTCTGGCGGTCGCGCTCGATCGTGAGCGCCGAGTTACGGCCGGCTGTTCGGCGTCCGCGTGAAGAACCAGAACACGCTGGTCGTGAACCTGCCGACGATGCTGGCCCGCGACTCGGAGATCACGGTGACGATCCACTACGCGGGACGCCTGGAGCCGCAGACGCCGGACCGCGAAACGATTGCCGTGGAGCAGGGGCGCGGGGACGATCTGCCGGTGATGCTCACGCCGGAAGCGAGCTTCCTCTACAGCAATCGCAGCGCCTGGTACCCGCAGGCGACGGTGAGCGACTACGCCACCGCGCGCATTCAGATCACGGTGCCCTCGTCGATCGAGTGCGTGGCGAGCGGGCAGCTCGAGCCCGGCTTCCCCGGATTGCTGGTCGGCAAGGATGCGTCTCAGAACCGCAAGGTGTACGTCTTCAGCGCGTCGCAGCCGGTTCGGTACCTGTCGTTCGTGCTGAGCCGCTTCACGCGCGCGGACACGGCCACCGTGAGCTACGGGCCGGCGCGCGCCGAGATGGCGGTCGACGGCGTCGCGCTGAGCGGGCTCGCGTATCGCAGCCTCAACCTGTCGATCGAAGCGAACCCGCGGCAGCTGACGCGGGGGCGCGAGCTGGCCGATCGGACGGCGAACATCGCGACGTTCTACGAATCGATCGTCGGCGATTCGCCGTATCCGAGCTTCACCATCGCGCTGATCGAAAACGATTTGCCAGGCGGACACAGTCCCGGCTACTTCGCGGCGTTGAACCAGCCGCTGCCGCACGTCCAACCTGTCGTGGCGCAACGATCCGGCGTCGTTCCAGGGCTACGCCGATTTCTTCCTCGCGCACGAGCTCGCGCATCAGTGGTGGGGACAGGCGGTCGGCTGGCGCAACTATCACGAGCAGTGGCTGAGCGAAGGCTTCGCGCAGTACTTCGCCGCGCTCTACGCGCAGCATCAGCGCGGCGACGAGCTGTTCGAGTCGGTGCTGAGGCAGCTCCGCCGCTGGGGCATGGAAGAATCGAAGCAGGGCCCCGTGTATCTCGGCTACCGCCTGGGCCACATCCGCGGCGAGAGCAAGGTGTTCCGTGCGCTCGTCTACAACAAGGGCGCCGCCGTGCTCCACATGCTGCGGCGCCTCGTCGGCGACGACGATTTCTTCCGCGGCATCCGGCGGTTCTATCGCACCTCGCGCTTCAAGAAGGCCGGCACCGAGGATCTGCGCGCCGCCATGGAGGCCGAATCGGGGCAGCCGCTCGAGCGCTTTTTCGAGAAGTGGATCTACGGCTCCACGCTGCCGAGGCTGAAGCTCGCGTCGCGCGTCGAGGACAACGACATCGTGGTGACGGTCGAACAGGTCGGCGAGATCTTCGACGTGCCGGTCACGGTCACCGTGCAATACGCCGACAGGAAGCCGGTGGACGTCGTCATTCCGGTGACGGAGCGCGTGGTCGAGAAGCGCATCCCGCTCGGCGGGGTGCTTCCGCGGCATCGAGTTCAACAAGAACGACGCGACGCTGGCTGAGGTCGTGAAGAACTGAGCTCGGCGAACTCGGCGTCAGTTGACATGATCGGGCTAACCCGACGTAATTGAATTGCACCGATTGGCCTGCCAATCCCGCAACCAATCACCCGATCTACCAACCCTACCCGATCTACCCGATGTATCCTGATAGCATGGAAACCGTCACGCTGACGATCGATGGCCGCCAGGTCACGGTCGAGAAGGGCAAGACCGTTCTGCAGGCCGCGATCGAGAGCGGCATCTCGGTTCCCTATTACTGCTACCACCCCGGCATCGGCATCGACGGCTCGTGCCGCGTCTGCATCGTGAAGATCGAGAAGATGCCCAAGCTGCAGACGTCGTGCTCGACGATCTGCGCCGACGGCATGGTCGTGTCCACGCGCACCGCCGATGTCGTCGAGGCGCGGGCCGAGCGTGTTCGAGTTCCTGCTCATCAACCATCCGCTCGACTGTCCGGTGTGCGACAAGGGCGGCGAATGTCCGCTCCAGGATTTCTCCTACACGTTCGGTCCGGATCAGAGCCGCATGGAATTCCCGCGGCGCGTCTTCGACGGCGAGGGCGTGAGAGGCGACGTCGATTTCGGTCCGACGCTGATGCTGAACCGCCAGCGCTGCATTCTGTGCACGCGCTGCGTCCGCTTCATGCGCGAGGTGGACGGCGACGCGCAAATCAACATCATCGATCGCGGGTACGGCAGCGAGATCGCGACGTTCCAGGAAGAGGGCGTGCACTCGCTGCTGTCCGGCAACCTGATGGACGTGTGCCCGGTCGGCGCGATCACGACGCGCGACTACCGGTTCAAGTCGCGGCCCTGGGACAACCCGAACGCCGCCGACACGATCTGCACGCAGTGCGAGAAGGGCTGCAACATCACCGCGTGGATCAAGGCCAAGCCGGAATGGGCGAAAGGCTCGCGGCTCATCCGGTTCACGCCGCGGTTCAATCCCGATGTGAACGGCTACTGGATGTGCGACATCGGCCGCTTCGAGTACCACTGGATCGAAGGCGACGATCGCCTGCGGAAGCCGCTGGCGCGCGACGGAGCGGGACAGCTCGAGCCGGTGTCGTGGCACGATCTGCACGCCAAGCTCGCCGACCAGTTGCATGCGCTCGCAGGCCGCGGGTCTGATCCGGATCAGACCCCATCTGGCACGGTTTTCGCGCCGTGCGGATCCTGGCTGTCGGCGCACGCGTCGCACGAAGAGTTCTTCCTGCTCCGCCGCCTCGCCGAGGAGCTCGACGGCGCCGGACGGTCCGCAGGCGATTGTCGGTCAGCTGGCGATACGGCGAGAAGTCGCAGCCGGAGGCGGCGAAGTTCAAGGTTCCGCCGGTTGACGCGCCCAACGTGAACGGCGCGCGGATGATGGGCCTCGTCCCCGGCCAGGTCGGCGACGAGACGCGCGACGCCGACGTCTCGGCCCTTCGCAAGGCCGTGGAGGCCGGACAGGTGACCGCGCTCTACGTGTTCGACCCCGGATGCGAGGGCACGATCGGCGACGTCCAATGGGTGATCGATGCGCGATCGTCCGGCGCTCTGAAACTCCTCATCGTCCAGGGCGTCCTGCTGACGCCGCTGGCCCGCGCGGCGGATTTCGTCCTCGCCGGCGCATCCTACGTGGAGAAAGAAGCGTCTTACACCAACGGGCAGGGACGGCTCCAGGGGACGGCCCGCGCGATTCCGCCGCCGGGCGACGCGATGGAGGACTGGCAGATTCTGGTCAATGTCGCTCGCGCGTTCGGCGTGGAAATGGAGTACTCGACCGCCGCGCAGGTCCGCGCCGCCATCGCCGCACGGTTTGCCGACGTCCCGGGTCTCGCGGGGTTGCCGGCGCTGAGCTTCAACCGTCCCGTGTCGGCGCACCACTGGCTGCAGGCGTCGAACCCGTCGGAGCGGTGGAAGTGGGATTTCCTGTTCCAGGATCTGCCGCCGGTGAAGGGCGCCGTCGATCCGACAGCGTTGCCGATGGCGCCGGGGATGATCGCGTTGCGAGAGGTGAAGTGACGACAAAGGCACCACCACGGAGGTCACGGACACAAACGGAGGGCACGGATTTCTCTTGTACAAAAGATTTTCCGTGTCCACTGTTCGTGTCCGTGTCCTCCGTGGTGTTGCAGTACTGCTCGCGATGTTTGCAGGCGCGAGCGCTGCGGATGCGCAGCTGCGCCGCCCGCGCGCCGAAGTCTCTCCCCTGATCGAAAGCACCGCCGTCCGTGCCGGCAGCAGCGTCCGCGCCGCGCTGCAGGTAGCGCTCCCCGAAGGGCTGCACACGCAATCGAACAGGCCGCGCGATCCGAACCTGATTCCCACGGTCCTGACGATCGACGTCCCCGCCGGCGATCACCTGGGACGAAGTCGTGTTTCCGCCGGCGATCGATTTCAAGCTCGCCGGACAGGACCAGCCGCTCGCCGTGTTCGAGCGCGAGTTCCTGATCGGCGTGCGTCTGACGCTCGCCCCCAACGTCGCGCAGGGCGAAATCGTCGTGCCGGCGCATCTGCGCTATCAGGCGTGCGACGAGAACCTGTGCTACGCGCCGTTCACAGCCAACGTTGAGTGGAAGCTCAACGTCGTCGCCGCCAATGCCGCCGTCGCTGCCGAATCCTGACGCGATCAAGCTCTTCGATCGCATCGCCTTCGGCCGCGGCGAAAAACCGGACGCGACCGGCTCGGGCGCAGCGGCAGAGCCCGCGGCGCCGCCGACAGTCCGGTCCCGTCGAACGACCTGGCCAAACTCGAGAACTTCGCGGTCCTCGGCTCCACCGGCGGGTATCTCGGCGTGCAGGATTTCCTCACGTTCATTCGCAACGCGGAGAACGGCGTGCAGGAGCGCGGGATGTTCGAGGGCCGCGGGCCGCTCGCGATCCTCCTGCTCGTGTTCCTCGGCGGCCTGGCGCTCAACCTCACGCCGTGCGTGCTGCCGATGATCCCCATCAACCTGGCCATCATCGGCGCCGGCACGCAGAGCGGCATCGGCAACGCGCCGGCGTCGCGCTCGCGCGGGTTCCTGCTCGGCGCCACCTACGGCGGCGCGATGGCGCTCGTCTACGGCATCCTCGGGCTCGTCGTCGTCCTCACCGCGGGCACGTTCGGCTCCATCAATTCGACGGCGTGGTTCAACGGCGGCATCGCCATCCTGTTCGTCGTCCTGGCGCTGGCGATGTTCGACGTCATCATCATCGACTTCTCGCGATTCTCGAGCGGGTTCGCGCCCGGGAAGCAGAGCGGCACGTTCATCATGGCGTTCGCGATGGGCGCCGTGGCGGCGCTGCTCGCCGGCGCGTGCGTGGCGCCGGTGGTCATTCAGGTGGTCCTGTTCGCGAGCAATCTGTACGCGACCGGCACGACCATCGCGCTCGCGCTGCCGTTCTGCCTCGGCATCGGCATGGCGCTGCCCTGGCCGATTGCCGGCGCGGGCCTGGCCAAGCTGCCCAAGCCCGGCATGTGGATGGTGCGCGTCAAGCAGGCGTTCGGCGTGTTCATCCTCGCCACCGCCGCCTACTACGGCTACGAGGCGTATTCGATCGTGTCGAACCGCTGGGTCGATGCGTCCGCCGTCACGTCAAGCGTCGAAGAACAGTTGAAGACCGGCTGGCACGCCAACCTCGGCGAAGGGCTCGACGTCGCCGCGCGCGAACAGAAGCCGGTGCTCATCGACATGTGGGCGACGTGGTGCAAGAACTGCCTGACGATGGACAAGACGACGCTGAAGAGCGACGAGGTGAAGGCCGCGCTCGACAAGTACGTGAAGATCAAGTTCCAGGCCGAAGATCCCGACGAGCCGCCGGCGAAGCCGGTGATGCAGCGGTTCAACGCCGTCGGCCTGCCCGCCTACGTCATCCTGAAGCCCGAAAAGCTGATGTGAAGTGATGGGGACGGTTGTTTCGACCCCTAACCGCGTACCTTCTCTTGGAGAGGAGATCGCGAATTGCGTGAGCCACGGGGTCGGGCTCCTCGCGGCTCTCGTGGCGACTCCATTCCTCGTGCTGGCCGCCGCTCGACGCGGTGGTGCCGTCGCGATTGTCGGTGCGAGCGTGTTCGCGGGAACCGTGGTGGTGCTGTACCTGGCCTCGACTCTCTATCACGCCCTGCCGCGGAACAAGGCGAAACATGTGTTTCGGGTCATCGATCACAGCGCGATCTTTCTGCTCATCGCGGGGACGTACACGCCGTTCACGCTTGGCGTACTACGCGGCGCCTGGGGCTGGACGCTGTTCGGTGTCGTGTGGGGTCTGGCGATTCTCGGAGTCACGCTGAAGGCGGTGGGTGGCATCCGGTACCCTCGGTTGTCGACCGCGCTGTATGTCGGCATGGGGTGGCTTGCGCTGATCGCGATTCGACCGCTGTGGCTTCACGTGCCGGTGGCGGGCTGGCTGTGGCTCATCGCCGGCGGCCTCGCCTACACCGCCGGCATCGCGTTCTATGCGGCGGAACGCGTGCGGTACGGCCACTTCGTGTGGCACGTGTTCGTCATGATGGGCACGACGTGTCACTTCTTTGCCGTGCTGTGGCACGCGGCCTGACAGCGGTCGTCGGTGTAGGGCGACTCAGGGACTCCCCACAGGCAGCGCGAACACGAACACGGTCGGCGATCCCGGATTCTGATCGACCCAGAACGACGAGGGCGAGCCGGACGCGACGGCGACGTACTGGCGTCCCGCGATCTGGTAGGTCACGATGCCGCCGCCGATCGGGCCGCCGGTGTTGAAGCGATACGCTTCCTTGCCGTTCTCCGCATCGAGCACGAGAAAGTCGCCGGTCAGTTCGCCGGTCATGACGACGCCGCCCGCGGAAGTTGTCGACGGCGGCCGACCATCGGCCGCGGCGAGCGGTACTTCCATTTCACCTCGCCGGATCGACGCATCGATCGCCGTCAGCCATCCCTGCGACGTCGGGTCGCCTCGATACGTGCCGCCGAGATAGATCGCGCCGGGAATGAAGCGCACGTTCTCGGCGATCTTGAACGTGCCGCACCAATCGACGGCCGGCACGTACAGCAGATTCGTTTTCGCGTTGAACGCCGGACCGTTCCACTCGACGCCGCCGAGCACGCCCGGACATGCATGCGTCCCGGCCGTTGTGACGGGCGCCTCGACGTTGGAGATCGTCGTGACCGGCGTTTCGTAGACGCGCTGGTGCGAGACGCGGTCGAGCGCGCGCAGCATGCCGTCCTTGCCCACGGTGCTCACGAGATCGCGCGGCTGCCGTCGATCTGGACGGTGATGAGCGGGCTGACCTGCGTCAGATCCCAGTCGTGATCGTCTTCCGGCACGAGCTGGTCGTACCAGAGCACCTTGCCGGTGCGCACGTCGAGCACGAGCAGCGTGTTCGTATACAGGTTCTTGTCGCCGCGCTGCTCCGACGGAAAGTCCGGCGCGGGGTTGGTGGTCGCCACGAACATCTGGCCGCGCGCGGTGTCGAGCGCGATCGGCGTCCACACGCGCGCCGCCGCCGAGCGGAATCTTCGGCGTCGGCCTTCCAGGTGGCGTAACCGGGATCGTCTTTGCCGGGCACGATGTTGAAGCGCCACAGCGGCACGCCGTCTTCGGCGCGAAAGGCGCCGACCCAGCCCTTGATCGCGTTCTCACTGCCCGCGGGGCCGATCAGGACGCGGTCGTCGAACACGAGCGGCGCCATGGTCAGGGTTTCGCCAATCGCGGCGTCGGCGATCTTGCGCGCCCACAGCATGCGGCCGGTCGCGGCGTCCAGCGTGACGAGGTAGCCGTCGGACGTGCCGCGATAGACGCGGCCGTCCTTGAGCGCGACGCCGCGATTGGTCGGCCACACTTCCCGCGCGCGCGGCGCCCACACGTGGCGCCACTTCAGCTTGCAGGTGGTCGCATCGATGGCGGCCGTGACGTGAGTGGTCGTGACGTACATCACGCCGTCGTACACCAGCGGTCCGGTTTGGAAGTTGGAGCTCTCCCCCATTTGAAACGCGCAGGCCACCTGCAGGCGGCTCGCGTTGGCCGGCGTGATCTGCGTCGCGGGCGACGCCCTGGTCCCGCGATAGTTCTGCGTGTGGTATGGCCACGAGCTGGCATCGGTCGCCGCCGCTTCGAGCGCTGCCTGATCCGGCGCGATCGTCGACGGCCTCATCCCGCCGGGTCCGGGAATGAACTCGGGCGCCGGAGCGACGCGGCCGGCCGCGGTCAGACGCACTGTCTTGCGCAGATCCTCGCTCGCCAGCTTCGACTGCGGTCCGGCCGGATAGCCGTTCTGCTCGAGCAGGTACGCGGTGACCGCCACGTAGTCCGCCGCCGGCAGCGAGTTCCCCTTGTTCTTCGGCATCGTCGTCTGGACGATGTAGAAGAGATCGTCGACCGTGATCAGCGGGTGGCTCCATTTCTGCAGAAACGTCGGACCGACGACGGCGATGGCGGTGCCGTCGTTCAGGCGTCCGCCGTGGCACGACGCGCACTGGGCAACGTAGACCTCGCGCCCGCGTGACGCCTGCGCGGCGGTGTACACGGCAGGGAGCGGTGGCGGCGTTTGAGCAATGACGGCAGGGATGGCCGCTGCGGCAATCGCGAATCCGACGCAGCACACAGATCGACGCCCAGTCATGGCGACCTCGTTGATGGAGTTGCGTGATCATAGCCGCTTTAGCGAACGGAGCTTACGGAGGTCACGGATCAACACAGGAGAAACAGAGGAACGGAGCACGAACGGAGCGGCCAACTGCGGTTCGACGGGCGTCGCGCAGCGACGCGGCGCGGCGGATCGAATCGCGAAGATGAACACCACTCTTCGCCCCGGTGTTCATCTTCACGATTCGATCCACCGCGTCAGTCGGCCGGCGTTGCCGGCCGGCCCGTCGAACCCAGTCTTCTCTGTTCGTCTCCGTTGCTCCGCTTCTCTGTGTTGAACCGTTGCCTCCGTCCCCTCCATCCCCTCTGCGGGCGCTCTGCTCTCCTATACAATGACGCGCTCTGAACACCGCCGCCCTTCAGCACGATCTCGAACGGCAGATCCAGGGCGAAGTCCGGTTCGACGCGATCACGCGCGGGCTCTACTCGACCGACGCCAGCGTCTACCAGATCGAGCCGCTCGGTGTCGTCATCCCTCGATCGCGCGAGGATGTCGTTCGCAGCGTCGAGATCGCGCGCAGGCACGGCGTCTCGATCACAGCGCGAGGGGGAGGGACCTCGCAGGCCGGGCAAGCCATCGGTGCCGGCCTCCAGCTGGATACGTCCAAGTACTTCAATCGGCTCCTCGAGGTGAACGTTGCCGAACGATGGGCGCGCGTCGAGCCGGGCATCGTGCTCGACGAGCTGAACGCGGCGCTGCGGCCGCACGGGCTGCGTTTCGCGCCCGACATTTCGACGGCCAGCCGCGCGACGGTCGGCGGGATGATCTCGAACAATTCGAGCGGCGCGCGATCGGTGATCTACGGCAAGACGATCGATCACGTTCTCGATCTCGAGGTGGTGCTGGCAGATGGATCGGTGGCTCACCTGCGGCCGCTCGACCTGCCGGCGCTGGAAGCGGCGTGCGCCGGCGACTCGCTCGAGGCCGCCTGCTACCGGGCCATACGACACCTCGCCGCCACACACGCTGACGAAGTTGCGCGCAGGTTCCCACGCGTGCTGCGCCGCGTCGGCGGCTACAACCTCGACGAGTTCGTCGATCCGCGGAAGCCGTTCAACCTTGCGAAGCTGATCGTTGGATCGGAAGGCACGCTCGCGCTCGTCCTGTCCGCGCGAGTCAACCTCGTTCCGCTGCCCGCCGCCAAAGCTGTGCTCGCGATCGAGTTCGAGGAACTCCTGGACGCGCTCGCAGCGACGCCTCTCGTGCTGCGTCACGGACCGTCGGCGGTCGAGGTCATGGATCACTTCATTCTCGATCACGCCCGCGAGAGCCCGGCGCTCGACGCGCTGCGCAGCCGGATTCTCCAGACCGACGCCGGGGCTCTGCTGTGCGTGGAGTTCTACGGCGATCGTGCCGATGATCTGCCGCCGCGCCTCGATGCGCTCGAACGTGATCTGGCCGCGTCCCCGTTCCGCTGTTGCTGGCGGCGCGCAGTCGCGCCCGAGGATCAGGCGCGCATCTGGCAGTTCCGGGAATCGTCGCTCGGCCTGTCGATGGCGATGAAAGGCGATGCCAAGGCGCTGTCGTTCGTTGAGGACACCGCGGTTGCGCCGGAAAGGCTGCGCGATTACATCGAACGGTTCCTGCAGATCGTGCGTGGCCACGGCACGTCAGCCGGCGTCTACGCCCACGCATCCGTTGGATGCCTCCACGTGCGGCCGGTCGTGAACATGAAAACCGAGGACGGCGTGCGGCGGTTCGAGGCCATCGCCAACGACATCGCCGAGTTGGTTCTCGAGTTCGGCGGGGCGCTGTCGGGCGAGCACGGCGACGGCATGGTGCGCGGACCGTTTACGCAGAAGATGTTCGGTCCGGTGCTGTACGACGCGTTCCGGACGGTGAAGAAGACCTTCGATCCGGATGGCTTGTTCAACCCGGGAAAAATCGTCGACGCGCCGCCGCTGACCTCGAACCTGCGTTTCGGCAGCACCTACGTGACGCCGGACCCCCAGACGCATTTCGACTACTCCGACCACGGCGGCATGGGCCGCGCCGTTGAGATGTGCAGCGGCCTCGGCGCGTGCCGGAAAAAACTGGACGGCACGATGTGCCCGTCCTACATGGCCACGCTCGACGAAAAGCACTCGACGCGCGGCCGGGCGAACGCGCTGCGCCTGGTGATGACCGGCCGTCTCGGCGAGTCCGGCCTCGGCGACGCCGGCGTGTTCGAGGTGCTCGATCTGTGCCTGGAGTGCCGGGCGTGCAAAGCGGAGTGTCCGGTCGGCGTGGACGTCGCGCGGTTCAAGAGCGAGTTCCTCGCCGACTACTGGCGCCGCCATGGCACGCCGCTTCGCACCCGCGCGATCGGGCACGTGCACACGATGGCGAAGTGGGGCAGCGCGCTCGCGCCGGTATCGAATGTGTTCGCGGACAGCGCGGCGGTGCGGTGGCTGACGGAACGGTTCATCGGAATCGATCGGCGGCGCACGCTGCCCGCAGTGGGCCCGGCGGACGTTTGCCCAGCAGTTCCACAGCGCTGACAGCGCGACCCTCTGCCTACCGGCCCTCCGCGCATCCGCCGAGACCGCCGTCCTCTTCAACGACACCTTCACGAACCACGTGTCGCCCGAAATCGGCCTCGCCGCCGTTGACGTGCTCGCGGCCGTTGGCGTCAACGTCGGCCTCGCACCGCACGTCTGCTGCGGGCGGCCGCTGATTTCCCAGGGGCTGCTCGACGAGGCGCGGGAGCTTGCGGTGATGAATGCCGAGCGGCTGCACGACGTGGCCGCGCGCGGCCAGCCGATTGTGTTTCTAGAGCCGAGCTGTCTGTCCGCCGTGCGCGATGATGCCCCTGCCCTCCTGCGCGGCGACGCGCAGCGCAAGGCCCGCAAAGTGGCCGAAGCGTGCGTGCTCTTCGAAGAATTCCTGGAACGGTCGTGTCAGGAAGATCCTTCGCGGCTTGCGTTGCAGGCCGGTCCCACGCGGCTGCTGCTCCATGGCCATTGTCATCAGAAGGCGATGGGCCTCCTCCCGCCGGCACGCGCCCTCCTGTCGAGAATTCCCTCGTGCACCGTCGTGGACCTCGACGCCGGCTGTTGCGGCATGGCGGGATCGTTTGGTTACTCGAAGGAACACTACGAGGTGTCGCGCCAGATCGGCGAACGGCGTCTACTCCCGGCGGCGCGGGGATTAAAGGCTGGCGAAGTGCTCGTCGCGTCTGGAATTTCGTGCCGGCAGCAGGTCGCGCACTTTACTGGAGTTCAGGCCACCCATCCGGCGACGCTGCTTGAGATCGCTACTGTAATGCCCAACCGAAGGCGCGCGACGACCGTTGTCCTGGGGCTGCTGTGTCTGATGTACCTGATCACATACGTCGATCGCGTGAACATCGCGACGGCGGCCATCGAGATCAGAAGGGAGCTCGGGCTCTCGAACACGCAACTCGGGTTCGTCCTCTCCGCCTTCGCGTATCCCTATCTGCTGTTCCAGGTGTTCGGCGGCTGGATTGGCGATCGCTTCGGACCTCGGCGCACGCTCTTCCTGTGCGGCGTGATCTGGGCCACCGCGACCATCCTGACCGGTCTCGCCGGCGGGCTCGTGTCGCTCTTCCTCGTGCGAGTCCTGCTCGGCGTCGGCGAAGGCGCGACGTTCCCGGTCGCGACGCGCGCGATGCAAAGCTGGACGCCCGTCGGCCGGCGCGGGTTTGCGCAGGGCATCACGCATGCGTTCGCGCGGCTTGGCAACGCGGTGACGCCGCCGATTGTCGCCTGGCTGATCGCCGCCGTCACCTGGCGGGGCTCGTTCGTGTCGCTGGGATCGATCAGCTTGATATGGGTGGTTGCGTGGGTGATCTACTTCCGCGACAACCCCGCGGAGCACCCGGCGATCACCTCCGAAGAGCTCGACACGCTGCCCAACCGCGGCGTTCCCGAACAGAAGACGCGGCCGCGGGTCCCGTGGGGGCCGCTGACGCGGCGGATGGCGCCGGTGACGATCGTGTACTTCTGCTACGGGTGGACATTGTGGCTGTACCTGAACTGGCTGCCGTCGTACTTCCTGCATGAGTACAACGTGCAGCTTTCGAGGTCTGCGCTCTTCTCGTCGGCGGTATTCTTCGGCGGCGTCGTCGGCGACTACCTTGGCGGGGTGATCAGCGATCGCATCCTGCACACGACGGGCGATTTGCAGAAGGCGCGCCGCAACGTCGTGATGGTCGGGTTCCTCGGCTCGTTCGTCTGCCTGGTGCCGGTGTTCCTCACGCACGACATCGTGCTCATCATCCTTTCGCTCGGCGGGGCGTTCTTCTTCGCCGAGCTCGTGATCGGGCCGATGTGGTCGATCCCGATGGATATCGCCGGGAAATTCTCGGGAACGGCGTCCGGGATGATGAACTCGGGCGGGGCGCTCGCCGCGATTCTGTCGCCGATCGCGTTCGGCGTCATCATCGACAAGACGGGCAACTGGCAGTTGCCGTTCGTCGGTTCGCTGGGGCTGCTGCTCCTCGGCGCCGCGCTCGCGCCAATCATGCATCCTGAACGGCCGTTCGTGGAACTTGGAACCGAGAACTCGGAAGTTGGAAGGACTCAGAGCCGCAGTCCTTCTAACTTCTTACTTCTGACTTCTACAGTTCTAAGTTCTAAGTTCCTGTCCAGCGCGGCTTTCGCTTTTCCAGAAACGCCGTGACGCCCTCGCGGAAATCGGCGCTCGTGTAGCAGAGCTCGACCATGTCCGCGTCCTCGCCAGCCGCGAGACGACGCTTGGCGGCGAGCCGGCGGATCAGCTCCTTCGTCGCGCGGATCGTCAGCGGCGCGTTCGCGGCGATCTCGGTCGCGAGATCTCGAACCGCCGCTTCGATCTGATCGGCCTCCACGATCCGATTGACCAGCCCGCACGCGTGCGCTTCGGCCGCCGGCACGAACCGGCCGGTGAACAGCACGTCCTTCGTCCGCGACGGTCCGATCACGTCAACCAGCCGGCTGTAGGTCGCGCCGGACAGGCAGTTGCCGAGCGTTCGCGCAATCGGAATCCCGAACGTGGACTCGGGCGTGGCCACGCGCAGATCGCAGCAGAGCGCGATGGCGCATCCGCCGCCGGCGGCGACGCCCTGGATCTGGGCGATCGTGGGTTTGGCGACGCGCTCGAGCCGATCGAGCACATGGTCGAGCCGCTCCTCGTACTTGATGCCGTCTTCGCGATCGCGAAAGCTTCGGAACTGCTGGATGTCGGTGCCGGCGACGAACGCCTTGCCGCCGGCGCCACGCATCACGAGAACGCGAATGGCGGCGTCGCGATCGACACGCTCGCAGGCATCGACCAGCGCGTCGTACATCTCCCACGTCATCGCGTTGCGCGCCTCGGGGCGGTTGAAGGTTAAGATGGCGAGCGGCCCGTCGGTTTCAAACATCGTCAACATGTCAGGTCCAATCGTCGGTGCGTTAGCGGGTGTCCGCGTCCTCGATGTCACTCAGGTGATGGCCGGCCCGTATTGCGCGATGCTGCTCGCCGATCTGGGCGCCGACGTCGTCAAGATCGAGCCGCCGGCCGGCGATTCGACGCGCCAGATGCCGGGCGCCGTCGGCTCCGACAGCCCGAGCTTCAACGCCGTCAATCGCGGCAAGCGCAGCGTCGTCCTCAACCTCAAGGTCCGCGAGGGACGCGAGATCTTCCTGCGGCTCGCCGGCGCGTCAGACATCCTAATCGAGAACTATCGGCCCGGCGTGATGGCGTCGCTCGGTCTCGACTACGCGGCGATCTCGGCGCTGAATCCCCGGATCGTCTACGCGTCGATCTCCGGATACGGTCAGACGGGACCGCACGCGCACAAGGGCGGATTCGATCTCATCGCCCAGGGCGTGTCCGGGATCATGTCCATTACCGGCGAACCGGGCGGCGCGCCGGTGAAAGCCGGGGTGCCGCTGACCGATTTAGGCGCCGGCCTCTTCGCGCTCGTCGGCATTCTCGCGGCGCTGCAGGCGCGGCAGCGGACGGGCGTCGGACAGCACATCGATACGTCGCTGGTGGACGCGGGCGTGGCGCTGTCGGTGTGGGAAGCCACCGAGTATTTCAGCGGCATCGGCATTCCGAGCGCGCTCGGATCGGCGCATCGAATGAACGCGCCGTACCAGGCGATCCGGTGCGCGGACGGCTACATCACCGTCGGCGCCGCCAACGAGCGGCTGTTCCGGCGGCTGTGCGATGTGCTGGGTCATCCCGACTGGGCTGCGATGACGGAGTTCGCGGACAACGCGAGCCGCGTGCGCAATCGCGCCGCGCTCGCGGAGCGGATCGAGTCCGTGCTGCGCGATCGGTCGTGCGCGCACTGGCTGGCGCTGTTCGAGGCGAACGACATCCCGTGCGGGCCGATCAACGACTACGCCGGTGTGTTTGCCGATCCGCAGGTGACGGCGCGCGCAGATGGTCGTGGATGTCGAACATCCGACGCTCGGGCCGTTGCAGGCGCTCGGGTCGCCGATCAAGATGAGCGGCACGCCGACCGACCCGTCGCGCCGCGCGCCGATGCTGGGCGAGCACACCGACGCCGTACTGCGCGAAGCCGGGTTCGGCACGGAAGCGATCGACCAGTTCCGCCGCGCCGGCGCAATTGGGTAGATTCGCTGCACGTCTGCGGGATCCTGAAGACCCAAGGGTCGCGATCTACACCGACGTGCCGCGTGCAGTCGTAGCGCGGCCCTTTCAGGGCCGCGATGGCGAGCGCGAGGCTTTGCCGAGCGATCAGTTGACAGCAGTCTTACAACGTGTAAGATCGTTCCGTGGCACGAGCCGCTGGCCGCCTTCCTACCCTGTCTGCGAAAGAAACGCTGATCCTCGAGCTCCTCGTCCGGCAAAAGGAGCTTTACGGTCTACAGCTGGTCGCCGCGTCGAAGCGAAGCCTCAAACGCGGCACGATCTACGTGACGCTCGCGCGAATGGAAACAAGGGCTACGTGACGTCGCGGGCTGAGGCTCCACCCGCCGAAGCGGGCGGCCTGCCGCGCCGCCTGTACCAGCCGACGGCGTTGGGACGACGTGTCCTCGAAACCTGGACCCAGGTCGCGCGTCGCCTGATGCCGGAGTTCGCGCGATGACTCGGCCCTTCGACTCGCGCTCAGCGGCAAGCCTGGCGATCGACTGCGCGCCTTCGCCAGCCGCGTTTGCAGCCCGGACACATTAGAACGAGTCATCGATCCGCTGATCGCGGATCTCCAGTTCGAGTACGACAGCGCCTTCGCGCGACGGCCATGGGTGGCGAGCCGTCTGGGTCCGACTGGGTGGATATCTCAGCGTTCTGGAAGACACTGGGCCTGCACGGACTGCAGTCGACCGTTCACGCTGTCGGCGATTGGGTCTGGCTGACACGAGCGTACAGGCCATCGGCCGCACGCTGGGCGTTCTCCTTGGCTCTGATCGCGACATGACGGTCCTGCTGGCGCTTATGCCCCTATTCGCCGCGCGGCCGTGCGCGCGGCATGCTAAGTGAGCTCGGCAAGCGTTGTTCATGTACGTCATCCCGCAGGCAATTCCGCTGGCCATTATCTTCGGACTACCGATTGGGATCCTTTGCGGCCTGCGCGGTCGCCACGTCAACCGCCGCGTCGTGGCATCGGTGATGAGCTGTCGCAGTCATGCTGCGCGATCGTGACGTTCGTCGTCGTCGCGTGGATCATTCCAGAAACCAACCAGGCGTTTCGGCTCTTGGTAACCGGACGGGAGTTCCTTCGCAGAGGCGACAACGAGCTCACACTGTGGGAACTGCGATCGCTCTTGGACGGGCTGGATGCACGCCGGCTGGCCACGCAAGATCCTATTACGTTCGCTGGGCCATCTCGTTCGCGCCGATCATGCTCGGCCTGTTTGCGGTTAAGTCTCTCGGCGATCAAGCGGCGGACCGTGATCTCCCTCGTCACCAGCGTCCTCGCCTCGGTGCTGTACGTCGGCTTCGGCGCGCTCGTCGTGCTCGGACCCGCAGGCCAGTCGATCGGTCGCCGACATTGCCGTCATCGGCGCCGCTCGACGTTGTTGCCCGCTGTGGCCAACCGTCTGGCTTCCAAACTTCATCTTTGCGGCGATGGCCATGCATCCTCTTCGCTCTGCTCGCGCAGACCTGCGCCATGCCCGTCGCCGACCCTCGAAAGCGAGTCGACCTCGGCACCGGCGCACGTCCGTGCCACTGGGGCTGATCCGGATCAGACCCCAAGTGGCGCGAAATTTGCGCGCGGGAGCGTGCCGCGGGCCTGCTCGAAGGCATGCGCCAGTTGCAGGACTCCCCAATCGTCCTGATGCCGGCCGACGATTTGAATTCCGATCGGTAGCCCGTCGCTCGTGAAACCCGCCGGGACAGAGATCGCCGGATGGCCGGTGATCGAGATGTAGTAGCAGGATTTCATCCAGTCGATGTAGGTCTCCATCGCCGCGCCGTCGATCTCCGTCGGGTACGGCTGGTCGACGTCGAACGGCGGCACCTGCACGGTCGGCAGGCACGAAGAATTCGTATCGATCCATGAACGTGCGCATGCGGTGATAGAGCTCGGTCCGCTTCAGCTCCGCCCGGCCGACGTCGGCTCGCCGTCAGCCGCGAGCCGCGATCGATTTCCCAGAGGATCGTGTCCTTCACCACGTCGCGGTGCGCGGACACCACGGGACCCAGACCCGCGACGAACGCGTACGCACGCAGCGTCTTGAAGATCTCGTCCGCGTCGCTGAAGTCGGGTTCGGCTTCGTCCACGCGGCACCCCAGCGACTCGAAGATCGGCTGTTGCGCGTCGACGACCGTTCGCACGCGTGGATCCACGGGCAGGCCGCCGAGATCCGTCCACCACGCGATGCGGACGCCCGCGAAGTCGCGATCGAGCGGCCGCGGCAAACGCGCGCCGGGATCGCCGAGCGCAATCGGCGATCGCGGATCGGGACCCGCGATCGCGCTGAGCAGCAACGCGACATCACCCACCGTGCGGCCCATCGGGCCATCGACGCTCAACGTGGACCACCCCAGCCGCGCGGGAAACGCCGGCACGCGTCCCGGCGACGGCCGCAGGCCGACGACGCCGCAGAAGCTCGCGGGATTGCGCAGCGATCCGCCCATGTCGGTGCCGTCGGCGAGCGCAGTCATCCCGCACGCGAGCGCCACGGCGGCGCCGCCGCTGCTCCCACCGCACGTCTTCGACAGGTCGTAGGGATTGCGAGTCGCGCCAAACACCGGATTGAACGTCTGCGATCCTGCGCCGAACTCCGGCGTGTTCGTTTTGCCGACGACGATCGCGCCGGCGTCACGCATGCGCTGCACAATCAACGAGTCTTCCTGCGGGACGAAGTCCCGGAAGATCGGCGAGCCGAACGTCGTGCGAATCCCCGCCGTCAGCTGCAGGTCCTTGTGCGCCACCGGCAGGCCGTGCAGCGGATCCGACCGCCTGGCCGCGTGCCAGCGCCTCGTCGGCCGCAGCCGCGCGATCGAGGGCCGGCTCGATCACTCGCGTGACAATCGCGTTGACCGTGGGATTGACGCGATCGATCTGCGCGAAATGGGCGGTGACGACTTCGCGCGCCGACAATTCCTTCGCGCGAATGAGCCGCGCCATCTCCACGGCGGAAAGTTGGCAGATGTCGGGCACGACGCGATGGCGGTCAGAGTTCGAGCGCAGTGGGACGAGCTTCGCAGGACCAGGGCGCCCGGCATCCCGGTCTCGATCAGCTTGGCGAATTGGTCGGCGGCAACGGGTTGGCTGAAGTAATAGCCCTGCCCTTCACCGCAGCCGCTCGCCTGCAGGAAGGTCAGCTGACTGCGCGTCTCGACGCCCTCCGCGATGACGCGATGGTTGAGGCCTTTGCCCATGCTGATCACGGCGCTCACGATCGGCGTCCGATCCGGATGCGCGGTGATTTCGTGGACGAACGACTGATCGATCTTCAGGACGTCGATTGGAAACTGGCGAAGGTAACTGAGACTCGAGTAGCCGGTGCCGAAGTCGTCGATGGCGATCTGAACCCCTATCTCCTTCAGTGCCCTCAGCACCGACGCCGTCGACTTGGCGTGCTGCATCAGGACGCTTTCGGTGAGCTCGAGCTCGAGCAAGCGAGGCTCCAGACGGTGGGTGCCAAGCACGTCGTACACATTCTCGAGAAAGTTCCTGTCCCGGAACTCGAGCCCCGAGATATTGACCGAGATGGGCATCGGCGGCAGACCGGCATCAATCCAGGCACGAGCCTGATGACAGGCTTCGCTCAGGACCCACCGACCGATCGGCACGATGAAACCCGAATCCTCGGCAATCGGCACGAATTGCATCGGCGGCACGAGGCCGCGTTCAGGATGCATCCAGCGGATCAGCGCTTCCGCGCCGGTCATTTCACCGGTGATGAGATTCAGCTTCGGCTGATAGTGCAGCACGAACTCCCGCCGGTTGAGCGCGCGCCGAAGATCCGCTTCGATGCGCTGCCGCTCGACCGCCCGGGTGTTCATGTCCGACCGGAAGAACTGATAGCTGTTCGGCCCGCGCTCTTTGGCGTGATACATCGCGGCGTCCGCGTTCTTGAGCAGCGTCTTGGCATCTTCGCCATCGTCGGGATACAGGCTCACCCCGATGCTGGCGGTGATGTGGAGATCGTGGCCACCGATGTCGTGCGGCGCGGCGAGCGCGGCAACGACTTTCTGCGCCGTGCGGGCGGCATCAGACCCGTGCACGACCTCCGATAGCAGCAGCACGAACTCATCTCCGCCCTGACGGCTGATCGTGTCCGAGCCGCGGACCGACGCCATCAATCGCCCCGCCACCGACTGCAGCAGCTTGTCGCCGACTTCATGCCCCAGCGAGTCGTTCACGTGCTTGAAGCGATCGAGATCCAGGAACAACACCGCGAGGTGCGTGCCGCGACGTCGCGCCAACGCAATGGCCTGGGTCAGGCGCTCGTGCAAGAGCCGCCGGTTGGGCAGCCCGGTGAGCGCGTCGTGCTGCGCCAGATCCGCAATCGCTCTCGCCATGGTTGCGAATCCACGTCCGAGGGCGCGCACTTCGGAAGGACCGGCGATCGGCACGGGACGGTTGAAGTCGCCCTTCTCCATCGCGCGCGCCGACAGCGCCAGCCGGCGGACTGGACCCGAGATCCACCCAGACAGCACCAGGGAGACGACCACGCCGACCAATGCGAACAGCGCACCGCTGACGGTCAGCTGGTCGAGGAGCGTCTCGGCGGGCGCCACCGCCTCGTCGTACGCCACGTGCGCATGGACGCACGCGCCGCCAAAGAACAACGGCACAGGATGAAGCCCGTGGATGGTCTTCACCCCGCGGTAATCCAGCGCGATCTTTTCCGACGCCCCCTGACGGCACTCCGGTACCTGCTCGACGAGCGTCGTGGATGTCGACGTCGACGACTGCGGATACCGCAGCGTCGTCAGGAAGCGGCCGTCCGCGTCGGTCAGGAAGATCTCGCCAAGCGCGCCCAACACCGAATGATTTCTGAACAGCACATCGACATCGTCGAGCGAAAACTGCGCGGTGACGGCGCTATGGCTGTTCGACGCCATAAGCACGTAGTCGAACCCCTGGGAACGAGCCACGAACCGCACAGCGGATCCGCCGAGCGCCAGCTCGGTCGGTGCGCCCGCGCGCGCGCGACGGCCACGATATTCGACCTGCGCGCCCCGCGCGCGTTCGGTCGCGCGGTATTCCTCGAGCGCGAGGCGCACGCACTCCGATTCCAGCTGGGTTCGTCCCGATGGCGAGGACTCGCCGCAGAGGGAATCCACGCCGTTGAGGAATCCGAGAGCCCGGGTGTGCTGCTGCTCGACGACGCGCGTCAGCGTCCTCGCTGCTTGGTCGGCGGACGCCCGAACCATGCGGCGGGCGTTGCTCTCGAGGTTGGCGTGCAGCGATCGGTAGGCGACGAGGGTGAGGCCGACCGTCGTGATGACGACAAGTCCCACCAGCGTGAGCACCAGCTGCACGGTGAGGGACACTGCCTTCTGGGCCATACACCTCTCGCTGACACGGGCAAACGCACTAACTGACGAGGGGCTGAGACTTTACAGACTCTGCCGTTTCCGGTGCAAGGTGAGCCGTTTCCAGCTCAGCCGTTCCGACGGTCAGAGGCGATCAGAGGCTGTCAGAGGGTGTCAGACGTGTCAGACACCAGGTCAGACGTGCGAGGGCGGCGGTGACGCCGCCGGGGGTGAACGGCACGCGCGCGGCTGCCAGAGCCATTTCCACGCCGGACAGCGTACCCGCGAGCATCAGATCGTTGAAATCCCCGAGATGGCCGATGCGGAACGCCTTTCCCTTCAGCTTCCCGAGACCGGTGCCGAGCGACAGATCGAACCGTTCGAGCGCGATACGCCGCATCGCATCGGCATCGTGCCCGGCCGGCATCATGACCGCCGTCAACGAGTCGCTGTATTCATCGGCGTTCTGCGCGACGAGCTCGAGACCCCAGGCGCGGACCGCGCGCCGCGTCGCCTCCGCGTGTCGACGATGGCGCGCGAAGACGGCAGGGAGACCCTCCTCCAGCAGCATCGCGATCGCCTCGCGCAGGCCGTACAGGAGATTCGTCGAGGGCGTGTAGGGAAAGAATCCGGCCGCATTGTCGGCCAGCATCGGCTGCCAGTCCCAATACGAACGAGGAAGCTGCGCCGACCGCGATCGCGCCAGCGCCTCGGCGCTGATCGCGTTGAAGCCGAGCCCCGGCGGCAGCATCAGCCCCTTCTGCGAACAGCTCACGGTGACGTCGACGCGCCACTCGTCGTGGCGATAGTCCATCGACGCGAGCGACGAAATCGTATCGACCATCAGCAGCGCACGATGGTTCGCTGCGTCCATGCGCGCGCGGACCTCCGGGATGCGGGTCGCCACACCGGTCGACGTTTCGTTGTGCACAACCGCGACGGCCTTGATGGCGCCGTCCCGATCCGCGCGCAGCGCTGCCTCGAGCGCGCGGAGATCGACGCCATGCCGCCAGTCGCCGGAGACGAACGTCACCGCCAGGCCAAGACGCGCCGCCATGTCCCGCCAGAGCGTGGCGAAGTGGCCGGTTTCGAACATGAGCACGCGGTCGCCGGGCGACAGCGTGTTGACGAGCGCGGCTTCCCACGCGCCAGTGCCGGACGAAGGATAGATGACAACCGCGCCCTTCGTTTGAAAGACCTGCTGAAGGCCGCCGATCACGTCACGCGCAAGCGACGCGAACTCCGCGCCGCGGTGATCGATGGTCGGCCGCGCGATCGCGCGCAGCACGCGCTCGGGGACGTTCGTCGGGCCAGGGATCTGGAGAAAGTGCCTGCCGCGCGTCACGGTCATGGGATCTGGTGGCGGGCCCTGCTGCGATCGAGTATTTTAGCGCTGGCAATGACCACAAGCAGCGTAACGATACCTCATACTACCGCGTCGGAAGCGACCCGCTGGGGGCAACTCATCTTCGGCATCATCTGCATGGTGATGATCGCCAACCTGCAATACGGTTGGACGCTCTTCGTCGGTCCGATCGACCAGAAATATCAGTGGGGCCGCGCCTCGATTCAGTTCGCCTTCACGATTTTCGTCCTGACGGAGACGTGGCTGGTCCCGATCGAGGGGTACCTGATCGACAAGTTCGGCCCGCGCATCATGATCAGCGCCAGCGGCGTGCTGGTCGCGATCGCCTGGGTCATCAACTCGATGGCCGACTCGCTCTCCCTCTTGTATCTCGGCGCGGCAATCGGCGGCATCGGCGCCGGCGTGATCTACGGCGGCTCGGTCGGCAACGCGCTGAAGTGGTTCCCCGATCGGCGCGGTCTGGCCGCCGGGTTGACGGCAGCGGGATTCGGCGCCGGCTCGGCGCTGACCGTCATCCCGATCGCCAACATGATCCAGTCGAGCGGGTATGAATCCGCCTTCCTCTGGTTCGGCCTCGGGCAAGGCATCGTCGTCATCGTCGTCGCGCTGATGCTGCGCGCGCCGGCGGCCGGCGAGGTCGCGGCACCCGCGGCTCCGGCGGTCCAGCAGACGCGGCGCGACTACACGCCGGCCGAGGTGCTCAAGACGCCGGTCTTCTGGGTCATGTATGCGATGTTCGTCATGGTCGGCTCCGGCGGTCTCATGGCGGTCGCGCAGTTGGGACCGATCGCCACGGACTTCAACGTCGCGAAGACTCCGGTCTCGATCCTGGGACTGACGCCTGCCGGCGCTCACATTCGCGCTGACGATCGACCGGGTGCTCAACGGGATTTGCCGGCCGTTCTTCGGATGGGTGTCGGATCACATCGGCCGCGAAAACACGATGTTCGGCGCCTTCCTGGTCGAAGGCATCGGCATCTATGCGCTGCTGTTGTTCGCGGGCAATCCGGTGCTGTTCGTCATCCTCTCCGGTCTGGTGTTCTTTGCCTGGGGTGAGATTTATTCGTTGTTCCCGGCGACCTGCACCGACATCTATGGCCGCAAGTTCGCGACCACGAACTACGGCATGCTGTACACGGCGAAAGGCACCGCGTCGCTGCTTGTTCCATTGGCCAACGTCTTGACCGACAGCGACCGGCAGTTGGCACGCCGTGTTTAACGTCGCCGCGGTCCTCAATATCGTCGCCGCCGTGTTGGCGCTGCTTCGTGCTGAAGCCGATGCGCATCCGCACGATGGCGCGCGGTTGAAGTCTGAAGTCTGAAGAGTCTGAAGTCAGCGCCCGGGATCGAGATCGCGCATCACGACACGAAGCACCTGACGGGTGACTTTCGCGTCGTGTTCGGAAATCGTGGAGTGCGAGTCGGCGCTCCGGTAGGCGCGCGCGACAGCCGGGAGCCGCGCGCAGCCTCCTCGAATCAGTCCTGCAGCTTCAGCGGCGGCGATGCGTTCGTCGAACGACGAGTCCGTGTAGCAGTCGGCCCTTTCAGGGCCGCGGATCGCGGGCCTGACAGGCCCGCGCTACACCGACCTCAGGGCATCCGTGATGATCGCCTCGATCATCCCGCACGCCGTCATCATCGCCTGCTCGAAGTCTCCCGCTTCAAACGCGCGCGTGCCGTCCGCGAACGCCTGCTCGAGCACCGGCCGAAGCTGCGCATCGTGCACGAAGTCGAAGCGATGCGGCGTCGGCGCGATCCGGCGCCGCCGTCGCGCCCGGGTCCAGGCCGGCGATCGAGCGGCGCGCCTGATCGAGGACGTCGAGCACTCGAAAGACGATCTCGGCGACGTCGGCCTCGACCACCGCTTCGCCGTCCGTCGATCGCACGAGCAGCGCCCCGCTGTAGGCACGTGAAAGCCAGTGTGCCTTGCTCCCGCCGGACAACTCGTTGACGGCCGCCGCGCAGTCGTTTTGCCAGATGCGGACTCGGCGTCTCGCGCCTGAAAGGCCCGCGCTACGACTGTCGTAGGGCGGCTCTGCGCGTTCCGCGCGATTCTGCGTGCACGTCTGAGCAACTCGTGGCCCTTGTCGGAGCAATCGATCGATCAGCGCGAGCGTGGCGGCGCGCGGATCGTGGAGCGCGGCGTCAGTCATGCGCGTCGACCGTGCGTCGCAGGAGCTCGGCGATTTGGTCGATGTGCGTGTGCATGGCGCGAGCGGCGGCGTCGGGATCGCGGCGGCGCAGCGCGGCGACGACGGCCTCGTGGCCGCGGATCGACCGCTCGGGGCGGCCTTTCTGCTTCAGCGTCAGCTTGCGCGATTCCACGAGCAGGTCGTTCAGCGTTTCCATGATGCGCATGACGACGCGGTTGCGCGTCGCGCGGGCGAGGACGGCGTGAAAGGCCGTGTCCTCCATCAGCGTGGACCCGCCGGCGCGCAGCTTCCGCCGCTGCGTGTCGAGAATGCGCTGGAGATCGGCCAGGTCGTCGTCGGTCACGCGCGAGGCCGCCGCGCGCGCCACGGCCGGCTCGAACATCCGCCGCACGTCGAGCAGCTCCTCGCGGAGATCGCGGCGATAGCTGAGGACCGACGCGAGCGGCGCGACCAGGCGGTTGACGTCGAGCTCGCGCGGAAACGTGCCCTGGCCGTGCCGCGTTTCGAGGAGGCCGATCGTCTCCAGCATGCGAAAGGCGTCGCGAATCGATCCGCGGCTGACGCCGAAGCGGGTCGCGAGCAGGCGTTCGCCGGGCAGCGGCTGGCCCGGCGGCAGCGTGCCGTCGAGGATGAGCACGCGGATGCGGTCGGCGATCTCCTCGGCGACGCGGGTCTTCTTGATCGGCTGGATGATGGCATGCGGCGCCGCAGGCGTCGGCAGTTCGCGCCCCGGCTCGGCGCGAGGGACCGGCGTCGCGCGCTTGACACGTCGCGGGGCGGGTGTCAGACTGCGGCTCTTTACTGGTCCGACCACTGGGCCAGTCTAGCACAGCGTACGAGCAGGACGTGGGTCGAAGTGATCGAGCGCGTGGAATTCGTCCGCACAGGGATCGCCGAAGTCGGTGTCGGATCAGATCGAGACGTTCGCGCGCGCGCAGGGCAACGTCACCGCGCTCGTCGTCCCCTGGGAAAGCAGCGCGACGACCCTCAGCATGGCGGTGACCGCGGTGAAGAGCGACGGCTGGGCGATCGAGCACACCAATCTGGGGACGATCACGCTTGACGCGCGGACGAGCGACGCGACGCGCGTCGCGATCGTCGGCCACGATCTCGACCACGAAAACAAGGTCAAGCTGACGGCGCTGTTCGACCAGTTCGCGCGAGACGTCCAGCAGCGTCTGACAGCCGGGGCCGGAGTCGGGACAGACCCGGGGACAGACCGCAATGAGCGAGCCCTCGACGCCGTCGGTCGCCGGGACGATCGCGCTTCGCGTCGCTGAAGCGCGCGTCGAGGACATCGCGCACGCGGTCGCGCGCATGAGCCCGGCGGACCTCGACCGCATCGGCGCCAGACCGGGCGACATCCTGCAGATCACCGGACGCACGGTGGCGGTGGCTCGCGCCGCGCGCCGGCGAGGCGGGACACGACGGGTTCATCCAGATCGACGGCACCGTGCGGAGCAACTGCGGCGCGGGGTTGGAGGAGCAGGTGACGGCCACGCCGGTGGAATCCGCGCAGGCCGTCGCGGTGCGGCTCGCCCCGCTGTGGTCCGGCGCCGCGCCCGCGATCATCGCGCCCGACCGCATGCTGGCCGACCTCGTGGGCGTGCCGGTCCTCACCGGATCGGCGGTCCGCGTGCCGACGTTCGCGAAGGCCGTCAACTTTCAGGTCATCCGCACGATTCCAACCGGCCCCGTCGTCATCGGCCCGCGCTGCGACATCCGGGTCGTCGAAGGCGAAGCGACGGCCGTGCACGCGCCCGCCGTCTCCTACGAGGACATCGGCGGACTCGAGCGCGAGGTCGCGCGCGTGCGCGAGATCGTCGAGCTGCCGCTGAAGCATTCGCGGCTCTTCGAGCGGCTCGGCATCCTGGCGCCGAAGGGCGTGCTGCTCTACGGACCGCCGGGGACGGGCAAGACGCTGCTCGCCCGCGCCGTCGCCGCCGAAAGCCGCGTGCACTTCATCCACCTCAACGGCCCGGAGATCATGCGGAAGTTCTACGGCGAGAGCGAGGCCAAGCTTCGCGACGTGTTCGAAGAGGCCGCGCGCCGCGCGCCCGCGATCCTGTTCATCGACGAAATCGACGCCGTCGCGCCGAAGCGCGCCGAGGTCGTCGGCGACGTCGAGAAGCGCGTCGTCGCCCAGCTGCTCAGCCTGATGGACGGCTTCGTCTCGCGCGGCCAGGTCATCGTCATGGGCGCGACGAACATCCCCGAGGTGCTGGACCCGGCGCTGCGGCGGCCCGGGCGCTTCGATCGCGAGATCGAGATCGGCGTGCCGAACACGCAGGCGCGGCTGCAGATTCTGAAGATCCACACGCGCGCGATGCCGCTCGGCCCCGACGTCGGCCTCGAGGAGATCGCGGAGCATTCGCACGGATTCGTCGGCGCCGATCTCGAGGCGTTGTGCCAGGAAGTCGGCATGATCGCGCTGCGCCGGTTCCTCTCCGACGCGCTGCCGACGTCCGCGCTCGAAGCGGACGCCGCGACGAAGCCGATATCGACACGCTGCAGGTCACGCGCGACGACTTTCTCGCCGGCTTGAAGGAAGTCGAGCCGAGCGCCACGCGCGAGTTCTTCATCGAGAAGAGCACCTCGACGTTTGCCTCGCTCGGCGGGCTGGACGAGGTGAAGCGGCTGCTCGACGCGGTCGTCGAGCACGCGCACGTGCACGACGAGCTGTACGAGCAGGTCGGCCTGGCGCCGCCGCGCGGCATCCTGCTCGTCGGACCGTCGGGCACCGGCAAGACGGCGATGGCGCGCGCGCTCTCCGGCGAAAAGCAGCTGCCGCTCATCGCCATCGACGGCCCGCAGCTCTACTCGAAGTGGCTGGGCGAATCGGAGAAGGCGCTGCGCGAAGTCTTCAAGAAGGCGCGCCGGTCGGCGCCGTGCCTGCTGTTCTTCGACACCATCGACGCGGTCGCGCCGCGGACGTCGGCACCGACCATTTCAACGCGGACGTCTACCAGCGCATCCTGAGCCAGTTGCTGCGCGAGATCGACAACCTGCGCGACGTCAAAGGCGTGATCCTGCTGGCCGCCACCAACCGGCCCGAGCGGGTCGAGCCGGCGCTCTTGCGCAGCGGCCGATTCGACTATATCGTTCGATTCGCCAAGCCGGACGCCGCCGATCGAGCCGGCGATCGATTCGACTCTGCTGCCGGCAGATGCCGCTTGCGCCGGACGTCGACGTGGACGAGCTCGCGCAGCCGAAGCCGAGGACGCCACCGGCGCCGACATCGAAAGCCTGTGCAAGAAAGCGACGCTGCTGGCGATTGCGGATTTTCAGGCCGGCGCGTCGCGGACCGGACGTTCGATCGTGCACTCGGGAGCGATTTCAACGACGATTGCTGGAGAGCGTGACAGCATCGGAAATCGTAGACTGCATCATGAGTATACACCGAACTCACCGTGTGGACGCGCGGCATCATCATGGACAAGGAAGGCCGCGACATCGTCAATTCCGTCGCCGCGGCCGGCGCGCACTCGAGGGCAAGTTCGCGCAGGCGATGGAGAACTACGTCGACAACCCCGATCGCACCAACGCGCCGACGCGCAAGTACTGCCGCGCTCAGCGACAGCGAGATCGAGAACGCGCTCACCTACGAGAACGAGCACCCGAACATCGTCGTGCTCGTCGAGCAGACGATGGTGAAGGGGTGGGATTACATGCGCGGGATGCCGCCGGGCGGGACGCTGGTGATCAACACGCACTACACGCCCGACTACATGCTGCGCTTCGTGCCCGGGCCCGAGCGGCTGGCGCAGCTCGTGTGCGTCGACGCCGCGAAGCTCGCCGACCACAAGTGGCTGTACTACCGGCTCGGCGAGCTGGGGCTCGATCGGCTGTCGACCGAAGGCGCGGCCGAGCGCAGCAAGGCGATCGCGCCCGACATCGCCGCGCCGCTCATCGCCGCCGTCGTCAAGACGACCGGCATCGTCAAGATGCGAGACCATCGAGCCGATGATCGCGAACAAGGCGGCGTTCCACGCCGCGCTCGACCAACTGCACATCCTGCCGCTGAACCCCGTGCGCGTAGCGTGACATCGAGCGCAGTCACGAAGGCACGAAGTCACAAGGCTTCAGCTGACCAATTCGGACTCGCAATGCACTAATGCTGAAAGGTATCTCATGTCGACCAAAGGCACGCATATTCCCGACTGGCTGCAGGTGCCGTTTGCCGGGATCACGCCGGCGCCGTCGCAGGAAAAGGGCCAGGACCTGTTTCCGACCGGCAACTGGCGCGCGATTCGGCCGGTGTACCGCGACAAGATGCCGCCGTGCAACAACGCGTGCGGCACCAACGAGAAGATCCAGGGCTATCTCGACCTGGTGAAGCGCGGCAAGTATCTCGACGCCTACGCGCTCATCAAGGAAGACATGCCGTTTCCGTCGGTCACCGGCCGCGTCTGCTATCACCCGTGCGAGCAGGCCTGCAACCGCGGGCAAGTACGACGAGGCGATCTCGATCCGCGCGGTCGAGCGGTTTCTCGGCGATCTCGGCCAGGCGCTGCCGCACGACGTCGTGAAGGCCGGGCCGCCGAACGGCAAGAAGGTCGCCGTCGTCGGATCGGGCCCGGCGGGACACAGCGCCGCCTACCAGCTCGCGCGCCTCGGCTACGCGGTCACGATTCTCGAGAAATCGCCGAAGGCCGGCGGCCTGAACCGCGGCGGCATTCCCGACTGGGTGCTGCCGCAGGACGTGCTCGATCGCGAGATCGAGCGCCTCGTCGAGCTCGGGATCACGATCAAGACCAACACCGAGGTCGGCAAGGACGTCACCTGGGACGACCTGAAGAAGAACTACGACGCCTGCGTGCTGGCCGTCGGTCTCACCGAGCCGAACAGCGTCCGCGCCGAAGGCGAAGACAAGGACGGCGTGCTCTACGGCCTGCCGTTCCTCCGCGACATCGGCATGGGCACGTCGAAGGTGAAGCTCGGTCCGCGCGTCGCGGTCATCGGCGGCGGCAACACCGCCATCGACTGCGCGCGCGAGGCGCTGCGGCAGGGCGCGCGAGGAAGTGACGATGATCACCGTCGAGGCGCAACACCGAACGAGATGCCGTGCGTGCCCGAGGATCTGCACGACATGCTCGAGGAAGGCGTCGAGCTGATGCACGGCCGGGCGATGACCGCGGTGCTCGGCAACGGCAAGCGTCGAGGCGCTGCAGCTGCATCCGGCGCGCTTCAGCGGCGCCATCAACGCGTCGCCGATCGCCGATCGACCGCGAGGCGCCGGCCGAGCGGTTCGCCGTCGACAACGTGATCATCGCCGTCGGCCAGCATGCGTCGCTCAACTGGCTGCCCGACGAGTTCAAGAACGAGCGCGGCACGATCAAGATCGATCGGTTCGGGCGGCTCGGCGACACGAAGTTCTTCGCCGCCGGCGACATCGTGCAGCTCGGGTCGCGGCCAGCCGCTGATGGTGGTGAACGCCGTCGGCGACGGCAAGCGCGTCGCGTTCAACCTCGACAAGGTGCTGCGCGGCGAGCCGCTGCAGGAGCGCATGGTCGCCGATCGACGTGATCACCGATCTGGCGCGGATGAACATGACCTACTTCCCGAAGTTCCCGCGCGTGCAGCAGGAGATGCTGGCGCCGGCGAGCCGGCGCCGCACGCAGGAGGAGGTCATCCAGGCGTTCAGCGAGGAGCAGGCGATCGAGGAAGCCAACCGCTGCTTCAGCTGCGGCACCTGCAACGCGTGCGACAACTGCTATCTGGTCTGCCCGGAGCCGTGCATCGTCCGGCTCGATCGATCGAACGGCCTCTACAAGATTCTGGTCGACTACTGCAAAGGCTGCCGCGTGTGCATCGAGGAGTGTCCGACCGGCTGCCTCGAGGGCGTGCCCGAGCTGGACTTCGACACCGGCGTCGTGCGGATGGACACGGCGTTCGCGATCACGCAGGGGCTGCACGGCCGCCAGGCGGAGGAGCTGCAGGCGCTGCCGGAGCGGCCGGCGAAGGACATCGAGAACTGGCAGTAGAGACTGACTGAGAGCTAGGCATGTAGGCGATTAGCCGGACTACGGAGTCGACAACTATGGCAACAGTGCATGCAGCGCAAGAAGAAGAACGGTCCGGATCAACGGCTGCGTCGCGGCGGCGCAGGCGGCCAAGTACGCCGACGTCGACGTCATCACGGCCTATCCGATCCGGCCCGTACACGGCGACGATGATGGCGCTGGCGCAGATGGTGGCCAACGGCGAGCTCGACGCCGAGTACATCGTGGCCGACAGCGAGCACTCGCAGCTGAGCATCGCGCACGGCGCCTCGTCGAGCGGCGCGCGCGTGTTCACCGGCAGCTCCGGCGTCGGCGTGCAGTTCGCCTACGAGCTGTACTCGCCGATCTCGGGCAGCCGCATGCCGGTGCAGATGATGATCGCCGACCGCACGCTGGATCCGCCCGGCGACTTCGGCTCGGAGCACACCGACGCGCTGTCGACGCGCGACATGGGCTGGCTCATGGGCTGGTCGTGCGACGCGCAGGAAGCGTTCGACAACCATCTGATGGCGTTACCGGATCGGCGAGGATCCGCGCGTGCTGCTGCCGCAGATGGTCTGCCAGGACGGGTTCTTCGTCTCGCACATCACGAGCGACTGTCGAGCTGCCGGACACCGGACAGGTGAAGGAATTCCTGCCGCCGTACAAGCATCCGTATCCGCTCGATCCGCGGCATCCGGTGTCGCACGGCCCGCAGATCATGCCGGAGCAGGGTCCGCCGCTGCAGCTCGAGCGCGCCCGCGCGATGGAAGGCGCGGTGCCGGTCATCGAGCAGGTGCACGACGAGTTCGCGCGGATCTTCGGCCGCCGCTACGATCCGTGGATCGAAGAGTTCATGACCGACGGCGCCGACGTCGTCTTCTTCCTGCAGGGCGGCCACGCGCGTGACGGCGCGCTACGCGATCCGGCACATGCGCGAGCGCGGCGCGAAGGTCGGCATGGTGCGCCTGCAGCACGATCCGTCCGTATCCGACCGATCGCGTGAAGGACGTCGCTGAGCAAGTTCAAGGTCGTCGGCGTCATCGAGACCAACATGGGGCTCGGCAGCGTGAGCAGCGGCGGCGTCGCTCTACGCCGAAGTCGTGCGCCGCGCTGTACGAGAGCGCCAAGCGGCCGCTCGTCGTGTCGTTCATGGCCGGCATGGGCGGCGAGGCGATCGTGCTGAAAGAGTTCTACTGGATGACGCAGAAGATGCTCGAAGCGCAGAAGCGCGGCAAGATCGAGAAGCGCACGCACTGGGTGGGGTTCGAAGAGTAAGGATCAGCCACGAAGACACGAAGAAACCTCTATTGGTTTCGTGCTTTCGTGATTTCGTGGCTAACATGATGCTGGTCTTGGAGGCGTGATGGCCAGCGATTGAAGTCGAACGGCAGATGCTGCCGATGCTCGGCAGCCCGAATCAGGGGGCGCGTTTCTACAACCCCGAGCTGCCGGCAGACCGAGCCGTTCGTGCCCGGCCACCGCACGTGCGCCGGCTGCGGGCCGTCGATCCAGTACCGGATGACGAGCAAGGCGTCGGGCGACAACACGATCCTGGTCGGCCCGACCGGCTGCATGTATGTCGCCAACAGCTCGTATCTGTGCACGCCGTACAACGTGCCCTGGGCGCACACGCAGATCGGCAGCGCCGGCAGCTTCACCGCCGGCGTCGCCGCCGCCTACGAGGCGATGATCCGCAAGGGCAAGTGGAAGGGCGCGTTTCCGAACATCATCTGCGAAGCCGGCGACGGCAGCGCGTCGGACATCGGGCTCGCGTCGATTTCGGGCGCGCTCTACCGCAACCACGACTGCCTGATCATCTGCTACGACAACGAGCAGTACGCCAACACCGGCATCCAGGCCTCGTCGCGCACGCCGTACGGCGGCATGACGACGTTCTCGCCGCCCGGGCCGATGGTGCCGGAAGCGAAGAAGCTGTTCCCGAAGGATCTCGCGCGCATGATGGCGGCCGGCCATCCGCACTGCTACGTGGCGACCGCGAGCGTCGGCTATCCGATCGACCTGATGAACAAGGTGCGCAAGGGGCTCAACTTCAAGGGCGCCGTCGTTCCTGATGATCTACACGCCGTGCCAGAAGGGGTTCGTCTACGAGACGCCGCGCTCGATCGATCTCGGCCGGCTCGTCGTCGAGTGCGGGCTGTATCCGATCTGGGAATGGAACCACGAGAAGCGCGAGTACGACTACAGCTTCCGCCCGCAGAGCATGCGGCCGGTGTCCGAGTATCTGAAGCTGCAGGGACGCTTCGGCCACCTGCACGCCGAGCACATCGCCACGCTGCAGAAGTTCGCCAACGAGCAGTGGCGGATGATGGGCGTCGCAGATGCCGGAGGCGCTGGTCCGGGCGGCCGACGCGAAGAACCTGGTCGACATGGCGTCGGCGGAAGCGGCCGCCGCCGTCGCGCAGACGGTGTAGACAGCGCAGCACGAGGCATGACGCACGAGCGAACGGACTCAGCGTGACACGTGAGCGACGACCGACGTCAAGGTGAACACGACGGCGCCGATCGCGCAGGAAAGCTACATCGTCACCGAAGGCAAGAAGCGCGGGTCGACGCGCGACGTGCGGCCCGAGGCGCGTTCACGACCGCTTCTACACCGTGCTGCGCGTGCATGCCGGCGACGCGATCCTCACCGACAACTGGCACACCAACGAAGTGCTGGACCACGCGCGCAAGCAACTTCGAGGGCTACACGTTCGCGATGCGGACGCTCGAAGCGTGGGGCGCGATGATCGAGAACGACCAGCGCGCCTACTACACCGCCGGCGGCCGCGTCTGGGTGCTGGACCTGGAGCCGGCCGCGGGCAAGAAGAAGCGGCTGCCGCAGGCAGCCTGGACGTGCCAGCGAGGTCTGACGACGCGACCGCGCCACGCATTCTGCTCATCGACGACACGCCGGAGATCGCGGAGCTGCTGACGTTCGCGCTGCGCGATCACGGGTACGAGGTGTTCGCCACCGGCTTCACCGACGACGATCACCGAGCTCGTCGCCGAGCAGCGCGCCGACGCGCTCGTGCTCGATTGCTCGGTCTACGAGATGAGCGAGTCGCTGTTCGACACGCGTGCGCGCCAGCGACCCGACCACGCCGACGCTGCCGATCGTCATCATCAGCGACACGCCGGAGAAAGCCGACGCCAGCCTCCGCGCGCGGCAGGCGCAGCACGTGCTGCTCATCCCGAAGCCGTTCACCGGCTCCCAGATCGCCCGCGCGCTCGACCAATTGCTCACCCCGGACCCCGAACCCCGAATCCCGAATCCCTGACCCGTTATGTGGTCCATGGACAACTGGAAGTACGTCGAGCGCCAGGTCGTGACCGATCCCAAGGGACGGCAGTGGTCGGTGGCGTTGATGGACGTGCTCGGGCAGGAGGGCGATCCCGAAGTGCCCAGTTCGCTGCTGGAGCTGCAATACGCGTCGGGCCGCTATTTCACGCTGATCTACTCGGGAACGGGCGCGCTGCAATGGGAGCGCGGCTACCCGTCGCTCCCTGAAGCCACGACCGCCTACGAGCGCCTGGTCCTCGCGGTGATCGACGGCCGCGTCGATCCCACGCAGCCGACGTTCCGCGAGGATCTCGAAGACTAGTCCAGGCCCTGCCCTGAGCGAGCTCGCCCCTTCGACAAGCTCAGGACGAGCGAGTCGAAGGGTTGACATGCTACGTTCGTAGCACTATGCTGCGTTCGTAGCACGTTGAACACCGGAGCGCCCATGAGTCCAGCCGTCGAAAAACTCAGCCGCCGCGAGCGCGAGATCATGGATGTCCTCTTCGCGCTCGGCAACAGCGGTTCGGCCGAGGACATCCGCGAGCGCCTCACCGACTCCCCCAGCTATTCCGCGGTCCGCGCGATGCTCGTCAAGCTCGAGGCCAAGGGCTTCGTGCGTCATCGCGAGGTCGGCCTTCGCTACATCTACACGCCGACGATGCCGCGCACCACGGCGCAGCGCAAGGCCCTGCAGCGGCTGATCAGCGTGTTCTTCGGCGGCTCCGCCAGCCAGACCGCGACCGCGCTCCTCAAGCACGAACAGTGGACCGACGACGAGATCGACCGCCTGCAGGCCGAGATCGATCGCGTCCGCAAGAACCGGAGACAGCCATGAGCTCGACACTCGCTTCCGTGATCGTCGCGCTGAGCCGATCGCTCGAGCTGACGATCGTCGTCAAGGCCACCGTCATACTGCTGATCGGACTCGCCGCCGCGCAGCTGGCCCGGCGCGCGCAGGCCTCGGTTCGGCACCTGGCGCTGGCGGCAACGTTCGCCACCGTCATCGCGCTGCCGCTGCTCTCGGTGGCGGGACCGGCGATCGCCGTCTCGATACCGATCGAACGATCGGCGACGGCCGAGACGCGACGGGCGGGAGAGCCGGCGACTGTCACACCCGCGGCGACGGCTGCCGGCGTCTCCAGCGAATCTGGCTCGCGGAGTTCATTGCCCGCATTGTCGGTATCGGCGATTCTTCGCCTCGCGTGGATCGCCGGTGCGGTGACGATTCTCGCTTCCCTCGCGAGCGGGCTGTGGCGCCTCGGCCGCTTGCGCCGCCAGGCGCTGCCGCTGCCGGAGCTCGCCACCGTCGCCGAGGCGATCGCGCGCGACGCCGGCATCCGCCGCCGCGTCGAGGTCCTCGAACACGAACGCCTGCCGGCGCCCGTGATGTGCGGCATCTGGCGGCCCGCCATCCTGCTGCCGCCCGAGGCGCGCGGCTGGACCGACGCCGATCGCCGGCGCGCGCTCGTCCATGAAATGGAACACGTGCGGCGCGGCGATTGGGCATGGCAAATCGCCGTGCAGGCCGCATGCGCCGTCTACTGGTTCCATCCGCTCGTCTGGATCGCGTCGCGCCGGCTGTGTCTCGAAGCGGAGCGCGCCTGCGACGACGCGGTGGTGCGAGTCGGCGAGCGGACCGACTACGCCGACCAGCTGGTGCTGCTGGCCCGGCGCATGACTGCTCCAAACCCGGCGGCGATCGTCGGCATGGCGGTGCGCAGCGATCTGTCGGCGCGCGTCCACGCGCTGCTCGACGACACGCAGCGGCGGGGCCGCGCCGGCCTGGTGGCGGCGGTCTCTGCCGTGACGATTTCGGCGGCTCTGGTGCTGGCGGTCGCGCCAGTTCGCGCCGTCGCGTTCAGCCCGGCTCCGTCCCTTCGACCAGGCTCAGGGCAGGCAGCCGAGGAACAGGGCGGGCGTCGCCGAGCGCCGGAGCGCCGCGTCCGCGGCCTCGATCGCGCGATCTACGAGGCGTCGGAGAACGGTGACATCGGCGAGATCGACGAGCTGTTGCGCGCGGGCGCCAACGTGAACAGCGCGATTGACGGCGACGGGAGCCCGCTCATCGCCGCCGCTCGAACCGCCCGGCTGGCGGTTGTGCGTCACCTGCTGGACCGCGGCGCCGACCCGAACATGCCCGTGTCCGGAGACGGCAGCCCGCTCATCGCGGCGGCTAGCGAGGGCGCGGTCGACGTCGTGTCTCTCCTGATCGATCGCGGCGCATCGGTCGATCAAGTGGTTCCCGGCGACGAGAACGCGCTGATCCAGGCGTGTGTCGAAGGACATCTCGAGGTGGTCAAGCTGCTCGTCGCGCGCGGCGCGAACGTCAACGCGCGCGTGTGGGCGCCGCAAGGGAGCGCGCCGCAGGACGGCGAATACCGTACGCCTTTGAGCGCAGCTCGACGCGGTCGGAACGCGGCGGTCGTCGAGTTCCTCACGGCCGCTGGCGCGCGCGAGTAACACTCACCACGCGATCGCGTAGGCATCCACGCGTGGATCCGTTCCGGCGTTCAGCACGCCGGTCTTCGGATCCACGACAATCGCCGCCAGCGAGCCCATGGTCCACGCGCCGCCGACCGGAGCTTGTGGCCGCGCGCGATGAGCGCGGTGCGAACGGCCTCGGGCACCCGCTGCTCCACTGACATCTCGCCCGGATACATCGTGTGCGGGAAGGGCGACGCCGGAAAGCTGCGCGTCGCCCATCGCGGCGCCTCGATCGCTTCCTGCACGTTCATGCCGAAGTCGACGACGTTCAGCAGCGTTTGCATCGTGCGGAAGACCTGGTCGTCGCCGCCGGGGCTGCCGACGATCATGAACGGTTGCGCGCCCTTCATCACGAGCGTGCTCTGCACGTGCTGCGCGGACGCTTGCCTGGCGCCAGCGCGTTGGCTTCGCCCGGCACGAGCGAGTAGTAGTCGCCGCGGCAATTGAAGATGAACCCGAGGTCGGCCATGACCACGCCTGTGCCGAAGCTGCTGTGCAGGCTCGGCTCGAAACTGACCATATTGCGGTCTTTGTCGATCACGGCGAGGTAGCTGGTGTCGCCCTCGTGGTCGGCCTCGCCCTCGAGGTTGATGTGGAACGGGCGGTCGAGCGGCGCCGTGGACTTCATGAATTTCTCCGGCACGCCCGGGCGCATCTCGAGCGACGCCTTGGCCATGTCGATGAGCGCGCGCCGCTCGCGCGCGTAGTCTTTCGACAGGAGCCCTTCGAACGGAATCTGGATGAAGTCCATGTCGCCAAGATATTTCTCGCGATCGGCGAGCGCGAGCTTCACGGCCTCGATGCTGGCGTGGATGTACTCGGGGCTGTTGTGCTTCATCCCCTTGAGGTCGTAGCCCTCGAGGATGTTCAGCGCGAACAACTCGGTCGGCCCTTGATTCGCCGAGGCGTTCTTGTAGACGCGATAGCCGCGGTAGTCCACCGACACCGGCGTCTCGAACTTGGCGGTGTACTCCGCGAAGTCTTCGTAGCGGAACAGGCCGCCCTGCTCCTCCGAGAACTTTGCCATCGCGCGCGCGATGTCGCCTTTGTAGAACCGATCGCGCGCGGCCTTCAGCGCTTCGTGGCGCCCTTTCGACGCGTTTTGCTTTTCCGCCTCGACGAGCTTGCGCAGCGTCCGCGCCAGGTCGGGGTTCTTGAAAATGTCGCCGGCTTTCGGCGCCTCGCCTCCGGGGAAGTACACCTTGACGCTGCTCGGGTATTTCTTCAGCTTGCGTGAGCCGGCGATTGCGCTCGCCATCCGCTCGCCGATCGGAAAGCCGTTCTCGGCGATCTCGATGGCGGGCTGAAGAACCTGCGCAAACGTCATCGTGCCCCAGCGATCGAGCAGCAGATACCACGCATCGACGACGCCAGGCACCGTGCCCGAGAGCAAGGTGTCGCTCAGCGGCAGCTTGCCGTCCAGGTTCTTCTTGTACCAATCGATCGTCGCGAGCTTGGGCGCCGTGCCTTCGGCGTTGATCGACACGACCGTCTTGGCCTTCGCGTCGTAGACAGGATGACGGCGTCGCTGCCCACGCCGTTGGACGCCGCGTCGACGAGACCGAGGACCGCCTGGCTGGCGACAGCGGCGTCGAACGCGTTGCCGCCGGCCATCAGGATGCGCTCGGCCGCCTGCGTCGCTTCCGGCTTCATCGAGGCCATCGCATGCGTCCGCCCGCGGATGACCGGCCGCATCGTCGACATGCGGATGTCGTCCTGCGGACCTTGCGTGTCCTGTGCGACCAGCGGCGCTGCGCCCGCAGCGGAGACGAGAAGAAGGCCGCCGACGACGACATGAGGCGTTCGCATGTGCCCTCCTAACCGCGTTCCATGGCCAGCGTGAGACAGCCGTCGGCGTCAAGATAGCCGAAATCACCGGTGCGGAACCAACCATCGACAAAGAATTGGCACGTGGTTTGTACGCTGTCGTAGCCCTTCGCGATGGTCGGTCCAGCTAGCGCCACTTCGCCTTCGGTGTTCGGTCCGAGCACTCGGCCGGCGGCGTCGAGGATCGCGATGCTGACGCCGGCCTGGGGACGGAGCTGCCCGGCGGGGACGGAGCTCGCCGCCTGGCCAGAAGCTTCGGTGAGCTCGTATGCCTCGATCACTGGCACGGCGAATGCCGACTCGAGCGTCTGGCGAACTGCCGACGGAAGCATCGCGCCCGCCGAGCGAATAAAGCGCAGGCGGGCGGCGCCGGCAGGGCGTCGGACGCCCGGATCGGCGGTCCGCGCGAGCAGCCACTGGTGGATTTGAGGCGCCGCTGTATACCAGGTCACGCCGTAGTCGCGGGCAACGCGCCAGAACGTCACCGGATGAAAGGCGCTCGGAATCACGACCGTTCCGCCGCTGGCCAATGTCGCCAGCGTCGCCGTCACGAGTCCATGGACATGACGCAAGTGGCATCACGCACATGCTCACATCGTCCGGCCCCAGTTCGAGCGTGGCGGCGGTCTGCAGGGCGGCCATCGAAAGATTGGCGTGGGACAGGGCCACTCGTTTCGGCCTCCCGCTCGTTCCGCGCGTCTGCAAGAGGACGGCGATGTCCTGGAGAGCCAAGGGGTCTGACCCCTTCGTTGTCGCACGTGTCACATGGAAGCCGTCCGAATCGATTGTGATGCGAGCGGCAGTGTCGCCGGAGGAGTCGAATCCTCCAGTGCGGTCCGGGCGCAATGGCATCGCCGCTCCGATCGTCGATGCGGCCAACAGCGCGACGACAAGTGAGGGGCTGTTGGGTATCGCGATGGCAATTCGATCGCCTTTGCTGACGCCGGCATCTTCAAGGGCAACTGCCAGAATTCGAACCTGCTCTCGAAGCGCCCCGAAGGTCAGACCTAGGTCTGAGTCCGAACGCACCAGCGCCGTCTTGTCGTCGGGGAAAGATGCGATCAGATCGACGAGAGACATGTACAACGGAATTTACTTGTGTTACCCTGACGCCGCCCGATGCGACAACGATCAGCGCGTGTGATCTGCGGCGCGATGGCTTGGATCGTCCTCGTCGCAGCGGCCATTTTCCTCTTCCGCTCCGAAAAAGACATCGACGCCATGCGGTCCGCGCTGCGAGTGTTCGACTTGCAGGCGCGCGAAACGACCGACGCGCTCGCCGAGCTGCGCGCCGCGCAGCAAGCGTACGTCGTCGGCGGCCAGGGCGTGGCGTTCTGGGTGGCGAAAGTCGTGACGACCGGGGATGCGGTTCGCACCAGCGTCGAAACGCTCCACCGGTCCTCAACCGCGCTGGTCACGCGCGCGGCCCTCGACAACGCGGTCAAAGCGCTCCGGCAATTCGCGAACGCCGACAAGCGCGCGCTCGAATACATCAACGCCGGTCAGCCGCTGATGGCGGGTGACGTGATCTTCACCGAAGGCGGGCAAGCAGCCGCCGGCGCGGCGCAGCACGTCGAAGCGGCGCGCCTCGCGGAGCGGCAGGAGGTAGATGCACGGGAGGCATCGACGCGCCGGCTGGAAACGCTCATCGGCGGTTCGACGGCCGTAATTGTTGGCGTTCTCGTGATGCTGCTCGTGCCCGGCGGGTCGCAGCCCAGATCGATCGACGATCTCAGACCCGTTCAAACGGTTCACACCGAACCACGTCCGCAGCCCGCCATCTGGGTTGAAGACAAGGATGCGATCGAGTACGCGCGGCGCATCCGGCTCCAGCCGGCCACTTCGTCTGGAAACGGATCTTCACCGTTTGCCGAATCGCCGCTCGTCTTGCAGTCCTCGAGCTCCCGCGCGATCAGCGCCTCAGACGATCCGGCCGAGGCCCTGCGCATGAACCTCGGGGATGTCGAACCAGTGGACTTCCACGTCCCGGCCGGCCGCAACGGCAAGTCCGATCAGATTCGGATGACACTCGACACCTCCGGTGAACCGCGAACCGTCGCACCGGCTGGGCCTGGTTTTCTCAAGGCCGCGGCCGATCTCGCAACGGATTTTGGACGCGTCCACGATCTCGGCGATCTGAAGCAGCTCATCGGGCGGGCCGCAATGCTCACCGACGCGAGCGGCGTGGTCGTCTGGCTGGGTAACTCGCAGGGAGGGGACCTGCGTCCGGTGCTGACGCACGGATACAGTCCGCAGGTGGTTGCGCGGTTGGCGCCCGTCCCGCGGTCTGCGAACAACGCGGCTGCAGCCGCGTATCGCGAGCGGGACGCTCCAGGTTGTGCCGTCGCAGCCGTTCTCGAGCGGCGCTATCGTCGCGCCCATCCTCGGACCCGACGGCTGCATCGGCGCGCTGTCGGCCGAATTCCGCGGCGCCGAAATCTCCGAACCGGTTCAGGCCTTTGCCGCAATCGTTGCCGCACAACTAGCAGGCGTGCTGGCGGCGTCGCCCAGCGACGCCGTCGACAGCCGCATGGCCGTTTAGGCGGGCCGTCCCCGCGGCGTCCGCCGCGCCGGCGTGTTCGATCTTCGCCGTCACCGAACTTTCCTTCTTGTCGCGCACGATGCCGACCTGCACGTCTTCGCTGGTCGCGTTCCGCAACCCGCGGAGCAGATCCTCCCGATTGCTGACGCGGTCGCCGTTGATCGACGTGATCACATCACCGGCTTTCAATCCCGCGCGCGATGCGGGCGATCCGTCCGTCACCGACGTCACGAGCACACCGTCCTTCGCGCCAAAGTACTCCGCGAGCTGACTCGTCAGTTCGTCGATGCTGACGCCGAGCCGGCGTCCGGACACGAGCGGCATGTCGAAATCGAAATTGAAATTGAACGGCGGCAGATGGTCGCCGAGGCGGCCCAGATCCCGCCCGAGGTCGCGCATGTAGTCGCCCATGAAGTCGCCCGATACCATCACGTCGCCGCGGCGCTCGTCGGGCGTGACCTGCACGTCCTGCCGCCGCCCTTCCCGTGTGATGGCCACCTTCACCGCGCGGCCCGAGGGCGTTTCCTGCACCAGCCGAGCGAACTGCCGCGCGCTGCGGACGTGCTCGCCGTCGAATTCGACGATGACGTCGGACCGCTTCAAGCCGGCTTTTTCCGCCGGGCTGTCGGCCAGAACATCGTCGATGACGACGCCGCCTTCGGTGCGGTCCGAAATACGGACGCCGATGCCTGCTCCGCGGCCGGCCAGCACCGACAGCGCGCGCCCGCCGCCCTGAGCGGAGCGAAGGGCCTGCCCTGAGCGTGTCGAAGGGCCGCTCCGGACGATCCTGCGCGCTCGCATTCGCGCCGAAGGGCCTCAGAGCCGCCGGCGCCACGACGACGAGCAGCGCCGCCACTCCCAACAACGCCACGAAACCGGCGAAAACATACCTCAGCAGCCTCATACCTGCCCCCTCTTGGCCATGTGTTCAGGCTTTCTGACGAGAAGACGGGCGAAAAAGTTGGCTACAATCGCTCGGTCCGCCTGAAGGCGGACACTACTACACTATGGCCAAATCGCCCGCCGCCGCCGCTCGAGAGACCAAGGCCCAGATCCTGGAGCGAACTGAGCGCGAAAAGGTCAAGTTCATGCGCCTGCAGTTCACCGACATCCTCGGCACGATCAAGAACGTCGAGATTCCCGATCGCCAGTTCGAGGAGGCGCTCGACGGCAAGATCATGTTCGACGGCTCCTCGATCGAAGGCTTCGTGCGCATCGAAGAGTCGGACATGTATCTGCGGCCCGACCTGGCGACGTTCCGCGTCTTTCCGTGGCCCGGCACCACCGGCGAGAAGGTCGCGCGGATGATCTGCGACATCTACACGCCCGACGGCCAGCCGTTCACCGGCGACCCGCGCGCGTGCCTGAAGAAGGTCATCGCGCTGGCCGCCGCGAAGGGCTATTCGATGAATGCCGGACCCGAGGCCGAGTTCTTTCTCTTTCAGACGCGCGACGGCGTCGCCGACGACGGAAACGCACGACGCGGCCAGCTATTTCGACCTGAGCCCCGTCGACATGGGCGAGGACGTCCGCCGCGAGATCGTGCTCGCGCTCGAGGCGATGGGCTTCCACGTCGAGGCGGCGCATCACGAAGTGGCGCCGGGCCAGCACGAAATCGACTTCCGCTACGACGATGTGCTGACGACGGCGGACAACATCAGCACGTTCCGGTTCGTCGTCAAGAACATCGCGATCAGGAACGGCCTGCACGCGACCTTCATGCCCAAGCCGATCTACGGCATCAACGGCTCGGGCATGCACACGCACATGTCGCTGTTCACCGGCGGCGCCAACATGTTCTACGACGCCAAGGCGCCAGTGGCAGTTGAGTCGAAACGTGCCTCAACTACATCGGCGGCATTCTCCGCCACGCGAAGGGGTTCTGCGCGATCACCAACCCGCTGGTGAACTCGTACAAGCGTCTCGTGCCGGGCTACGAGGCGCCGACCGGCGATCGTCGTGGTCCGAGAAGAACCGCAGCCCGCTCGTCCGCGTGCCGGCGACGCGCGGCACCGGCACGCGCATCGAGCTGCGCATGCCGGATCCGTCGTGCAATCCGTATCTCGCGCTCGCGGTGATGCTGCGCGCCGGGCTCGACGGCATCGAGAAGAAGGTCGATCCCGGGCCGCCCATCAACAAGAACATCTACAAGATGAGCCACCGCGAGCGGCGGCATCTGCGGATCGACGAGCTGCCGGGGAATCTGAGCGAAGCGCTGGACGAGCTGGAGAAGGACGATCTGGTGCGAGGAAACGCTTGGCGACCATCTGTTCGAGCATTTCATGGCCGCCAAGCGTGAAGAGTGGCACGACTACATCAAGCACGTCTCGCCGTGGGAGATCGATCGGTACCTCGGGATGTACTGAACGGACGCAGGGATGAGGGACTAGGGGCCGAGGTCAGCTGAGCTCGCCTCAGCCCTGACGCCGCTGATCGCTGATCCCTGCAGTCCCAGTCCCGTCCCTACCAGCCTCACTCTGAACACCAGCTGAATGATCCGCGCGTGTTGTCGCCGAGCAGCTGCGTCAGCCGGAAGCTGTCGGCGCTCGTGCCGGCCGTCGCGTTGCTGGTCGGCGTCCCGTTGGACGGCGTACCGGCCCGTTGCCGGTGAAGTGTAGCACGTCTCAAGCCGAGCGGAACGCCCGCGGTCGACGCCGGGTTGAAGTACGGCTTGTTCAGCGCGTTCAACATCTCGACGCGGAACTCGAACGTGGCGCTGCCCTGCAGCCTGAACCGCTTGACGGCGCTGAGGTCGAACCGCAGGAGGCGCGGTCCGTTGACGATGAGGCTGCGGATGCCGCAGTCGCCGTAGCCGGGCGACGTCTCGATGCAGTCGGGCCCGTTCGCCGGCGCGAGATAGCGGCCGGTCGGCGCGCCGAGCGCGCCGTAGCCGTTCGCCGACGTCGCGCTGACGCTGAAGGCCCTGACGGTGTTCTGGATGATGTCGTCCGGCAGGATGAACAGCTGGCCGTTCGGCGCAACCCGCAGATCGATCGCCTTGCTGAATTCCTCCTCCGACATCCCGACCAGCCGGACGTTGCCGAAGTCGAGCATCTCGCCGGTCTGCAAGCGGCCGACGCCGTCGATCTCCCAGCCGCCGATGAGCGCGTTCACGAACGCCGCTGGTGTTGCCGCCCCACCGCTGGTCCTTGCCGAACGGCAGCTCGAAGATCCAGTTGCCCTTGACGGCGTGCTGCACGTTGCCGATCTGGCCGGCCTGCCCGATTTCCTCGGCCGGCTGCTGGAAGCCGTAACGCTGGAGCATGAACGCGTCGCTCCAGGCATAGCTCGCGTTGAAGGCATGCCGTTCGACAGCCGCTTCCGGAACTCGACCTGCACCGAGTTGGCGCGCGTGCCGCCGAAGTTCGTCGTCAGGTTCGAGCCGCTCGCGCTGAGGACGTCGGGATTCGCGAGGAAGAAGTTGGCCGGCAGGCCGGCGGCCACCGCGTTGTTGCGGAACGTCGCGTTGCCGACGAACCCGTTGGTCGCGTCTGATCGACGCGAACCCGAACGGGTTCGGGTTCATCGCCGCGAGAAATCCGAGGAACGTCGCGTTCGTCCAGTTGGTGCCGGTGTAGGCCGCCGTGTCGCCCGGCGCGCCGGGCCGATCCCGTTGAAATGCGCCAGGAAGATCGGCAGCGGAACGTGCCCGGCGCGCCGGTGAACGCGAACGTCGCGCCGCGGCCGGCGGCGATGTTCGCCTGCAGGTTCGCCTGGGCCTTCCGGAACTCGTCGACGAACCCGTTGTTCTTGATGTCGATCTCGTTGATGTTGACCGTTTCCCAGTCCTGACGATGGCGGCTGCCGACGTATCGCAACTCGAACGCGGTGTCGCGGCTCAACTTGCGCTGCCAGCCGATGCTGTAGGACTGCGTGTAGGCCAACTGAATGTTCGCGTCGTAGACGTTCACGCTGTCGGTCGACTGCGGGAAGATCGGATACGCGACGCCGGGCGCCGTCTGCAGCGTCACGCGGCTCGCGTCGCGCAGCAGCAGCGGCAGCGCGCCGAGATTGCCAAGGCCGTTGGAGCGATCGAGCGCGACCTGGATGCCCGCGGTTGGCGCCGAAGACGCCGGTGAAATCCGACATCCCCGGCCGGTTGAACGCCATGCCGAACCCGCCGCGGATCGCGCTGTCGCCGTCCTCGGATCCGAAGAGCCAGCGGCCGAGCCCGTTCTGCACCGTCGGCTGCCACGCGAACCCGACGCTCGGCGCGAAATTGTTCGTGTCGGTGTTGTAGGCGTAGGTCCCTGCCTGGTACTGCACCAGCTCGGTCTTCTTCCCGGTCAACGTGCCAGGCTTGAACAGGTTGCCTTCACCCGACTGCCCGTACAACCCGGCTTCCGTCGTCGTCGTGTAGCTGTTGTTCACCGGGTAAAACGGCTTCTGCAGCACGTAGCGCAAGCCGGCGCTGATCGTCAGCGTCGGCGTCGCGCGCCAGCTGTCGGCGGCGTAGAAGATCGAACTCGCGCATCCGGCCCGCGGCGCGCGATTTGCCGAGCGGGACGTAGGCGTCGCCGGACTCGTTGATGCGCGCGTCGCCGGTCAGCGAGGTGACGCGTCCGGTGAGGATCGCGTACAGGTTCTGGGCCTGCGCGATATCCGCGGCGGAGGCGCCCGGGAAATTCGCGGCGTTGAACATCGCGGTCGCCGGCTCCGTCGAGACCAGACCGAAGCCGACCGTCGGCACCAGCGTCTGGTTCTCCAGCCACACGTCCGCCTGGATCATCGTCCCGCCGAACGTGACGCTGTGTTTGCCGCCGATCCACGTGGTGTTGTTCTCGATCACTTTCGTGGACGCCTCGCGCGCCGAATTGGCCGCCGTGCCGACGCCGCGTTGCGCCGGTGCCGGTCACGCCGCTGGCCAGGTTGGTCAGGTTGAAGCCGGTGCCGCAGCACGCGGCCGCGAAGTTCAGACGGCAGCCGCCGGTGCCGGTCGAACATCGACGGCTCGAGCTCGGGCGAAAACAGCGTCGAGCCGCCGCTGCCGCCGACCCGGAATTCGTTCACGAGGTTCGCGCCGAACGTGGAGCGCAGCGACTCGGACGTGGTCCAGCGCGTGGACTGCTGGCTGCCGGTCATCGGGAAGCCCGGGAACGGCACCTGCGCGTTGTTGGTCGTGTCGGGCGTCGAGTTGATGTGCCGATAGTTCATCGAGCCGGTGAGCCGGTGCCGCTGCGTGAGCTCGACGTCGACGCGGAATGTCGGCGACGGATTGAAGCTCTTCGTCGGCGTCCGAGAACGGGTACTGCTGGACGAGCGGATTCGACAGCGGCGTCAGGCTGCCGGTCCCTGCCGTCGCCTTCTGAATGTCCGCCAGCACCTTCGCGACGGTCGGATCCAGCGACGACAGCTGGCCGTTCGCCGCCGCGAGCTGCAGCAGGTTGACCCGCTGCACGCCGCCGCTGGTGTTGTAGCTGAAGACGCCGCTCACCGCGTCCGGCGACAGCACGACGCGCTGGAGCGTGCTCGAGCTCGGCGCGCGCTGTTCTTCGTAGTTGAAGAAGAAGAACGCCTTGTTCTTGACGATCGGTCCGCCCTGCGCGACGCCCTGCTGATAGTTTCGCAGCTTGTCCTTCGGCGCCTTGCCCGTCGCCGGATCCGGCGGCAGGTCGCGGTTGCGGAACCACGTGTTCGCGTTGAATGTGTCGCGGCGCAGGTACTCGTACGCCGTGCCGGCCCACGTGTTGGATCCGGATTTGGTCACGAACTTGATCTGGACGCCGCCCTGCCCCGTGGCGTCGGCCGTGTTCCCGGCCGTCGTGACGGTGACTTCCTCGACCGAGTCGATCGACGGCGTCAGGCGGGCGAAATACCCGTCCGACGACTTCAGGTAGTTGTCCTGGACGCTCATGCCGTCGAGGGTGATGTTGATCGCGCTCCGCGGAAGGCCGCTGACGGTGGAGCTGCGCGCGGCGCCCGACGTGTTGAAGCCGGGCAGCCCCGTGAGCGAATCGAGCGCGTTGCGGCTCGATCAGCGGCAGACTGGCAATCTGCGACGCCGGTCAGGTTCGTCGCGATCGCCGGCGACTGCGTCTGCACGACGGTGGCGGATTCGCCGACCACCGTCACGTTCTCTTCGAGCGTGCCGACCGACAGCGTGACCTTCACACTGGCAGGCAGCGAGGCGTTCAGGGTGACGGAGTTGAGGACCGCGGTCTTGAACCCCATCAGCGAGACCGTGACGGTGTAGGTCCCGCCCGGCAGTGACGGCATCGAGAAGCCGCCGTCGCTGGCGGTGATGGTGTTGTATTCGGCGCCCGTCCCGTTGTTTCTGATTTTGACGTCGGCGCCGGGAATGACCGCGCCCGACGAATCGGCGACCGTTCCGGACAGCGAGGTGAAGAAGCTGCCCTGTGCGAACGCCAGGGTGCTGGCGGCCGCGACGATCAGCAACGCAAGGACACCCCTACGGAGAAAACGCCCTCTCATCGCCACCCCCCTTTTCAACGAACAGGTCTTGCAAAAGATACGCTGTGAAAAATATGCGGGAAGCCCAGACAGGTCAACAGTAAAAACGATCTGTCGGCGACCGTTCTGTCGCGAGGTCAGCCGCGTCTCAGAAGCAGGACGACCGTCGAGGCGGAGGCGCGCGTTTTCCCAACGTTTTCGCGCATTCGCGCGCTCGGCAGCCAGGCACGCCATTTGATGTCTCGACCGTCGGGCCGCGTCGACTCGAACGGGATGCGTAACATCAGGCAGGCGCTGGCATCGCCGCATCTCGCACTTTTTCACCGGGTGGCGCGGTCCTTTCAGGTTCTCGGGTCGAGGGTTCTGACATGACGACACATCTCAAACGGTTGGTGGTTCTCGGCGCGCTCGTCGGCATCACGTCCGGCTGCGCGTTGTCGCTGCGCAATCCGGACATCGCCGATCTGCAACGCCATCCCGGCCGCTATCAGGATCGCACCGTGAGCGTCAGCGGCAGTGGTGACCTCGTCGTGGGGTCGTCCCCTGGTGCCGTTCCGGATGTACAAGGTCGACGATGGGACAGGTCAGGTGACGGTGCTGTCGCAGGGCGTCGCGCATGCCGGCGACCGGCGAACAGGTGCGCGTCAAAGGCAAGGTGCAGGACGTCGCGATGTTCGGCGGCCGCGCGATGGGCCTGCACATCCGGGAGGACAGTCTGTACATCAAGCGCGGAAACTAACATCTGCAGATGCCAGAGTGCCACGGTGCAATGTGCACGGCAGCGACGCACGTGCACTTGGCACTCTGGCACTGCGCGTTCTTAACTCGTAATCCTCACAGCCACAGCCGTCATATCGTCGTTTGGCGGCGTCTCTCCGCGGAACTCCTCGACAGCTGCGAAAATCGCGTTGACCAGGTCGCGCGCCGTGGTGCGGCAGTGCTCCCGCGCGACCTGCACCACGCGCTCGGCCCCGAACTCGCGCCCCAATCCGTCCATGGCCTCGAAGACGCCGTCCGAGCAGAAGAGGAACACGTCTCCCGCCGACAGTTCGAACGTCACCTCTTCGTACGTCGATCCCGCAAACGACCCGAGCGGGACGCCCGGCAACGAGATCTGCGCCACGTCGTCTGCCGTGCACCGCACCGGGTAAGGCAGCCCCGAGTTCGCGAGCGTGACCACGCGGCGCTTGAGATCGAAGAGCGAGTAGCAGAGCGTGCAGTAGTACTCCTCGAGCTGCCGCTCGTGGAGAATCGTGTTGGTGGATGCCAGCACGCCCGCGGGACTGAACCGCTCCGGCGCATAGCGGCGGCGGAACGTCCGCGACCGAATCAGCTCGCCGGCAAACGCCGAGTACAGCGCGGCGGGCACGCCCTTGCCCGAGACGTCGCCCACGGCGACGGCCAGCGTGTTCGGCTCGGGCGCGAGAAAGTCGTACAGGTCGCCGCCGAGCTCGCGCGCCGGCGCGAAGCGCGCGGCCACGTCCACACCTTTCATCCGCTTCGGCAACTCGGTCGGCAGAAGGGCGGTCTGCACGCGCTGCGCGAACCGAATCTCCTTCTCCAGCCGCTCTTCGTTGGCGAGGATCGTCTCGTACAGGCGGGCGTTCTCGATCGCCACGGCCGCCTGGCTCGCCAGCAGCGTGAGGATTTCGACGTGGGTCTTCGAGAACGCGTCGAGCTCCGGGCTCTCGAGGTCGAAGACGCCGATGCAGCGATCTTTCAGCAGCAGCGGAATGACCAGCTCCGACTTCGCGTCGTCGACGAGCTTGATGTAGCGCGGGTCCGTTGACACGTCGGGAACGACAACGGCCTCCTTGTGCAGCGCGGCGTACCCGACCAGGCCGACGCCGAGCTGCACGCGAGGCAGCGTCACCTTGTCGCCGTATCGCACGGCCACTTTCATTTCGAGCTCGTTGGTCTCTTCGTTCAACAGCAGGATGCCGAAGGTGCGGTAGTCGATCACCCGGCGCGTGAGGTTGGTGATCCGCGTCAGCAGCTCGTCGAGCTGGAGAATGGCGCCGAATTCACGCCCGACTTCCGCCAGCGTCTCGAGGGTGCTCGCGTACTCGCGCTGCTGCTCGAACAGCCGCGCGTTCTCGATGGCGACGGAGACGTGCGCCGCGAACTGCCGGAGCATCGCCTCGTCGGCCTCGGTGAACTGTCCCGGCGTTTCGCTCAAGAGGTTGAGCGCGCCAATCACGCGTCCCTTGCGGCGCAGCGGCACGACGAGCTCGGCCTGCGATCCGGGCACGGCCTCGACATACCGCGGCTCGGAGCGCACGTCGTTGACGAGCAGCGGCTGTCCCGCCGCCACCGCGGCGCCGACCAGCCCCTCGCCTCCCTTGAACCGCAGCGTTCGAACCACGTCCTCCGGATAGCCGACGGCGTAGGCGATCGACAGCTCGTCGCGCGCCGGATCGAGCAAATAGACGGCAAACGCGTTGAATGACGTGATGCGAGCGATCAGCTCCGGGATTTTCTGGAGCAGCTCGTCGAGATCGAGCACCGACGCCACTTCGCGGCCGAGCGCGAAGAGCGTCGTGAGTTGTTCGAGCGTGTTCGGCTGCGAAGACATCAGGCGCGACGGAGTGAGCTAGTATAATCGCTGCTTCCCGATGGACCTGACGCTCCCCCTGGACAACGCCGCGATCGAGCGGATTCTGCCGCACCGCTCCCCGTTCCTGTTCGTCGATCGCGTGACCGAGCTCGAATTGGACAAGCGCATCGTGGGCATCAAGAACGTGTCGCTCAACGAACGCTACCTCTCGCGCTCGGGCGGCGGCGCGCCCGTGCTGCCGCCGACGATTCTCACCGAGGCGATTGCGCAGCTCGGCGCGATTCTGATTCTCGCGAAACCGGAGAACCGGCAGCGCCTGCCCTTCTTCGCCGGCATCGAACGCGTGCGCTACCGGCGTCCGGTGCATCCCGGCGACGTCGTGATCATCGAGGCGCATGTCGTCCGCCTGCGAAGCCGCATGGGCATGCTGAAAGGCGTTGCGCGGGTCAACGGACTGTCGGTCCTCGACGGCACGATGACGTTCGCGCTTGGACCGTCCCGGCTGGAACACGCGTAGGCGGAGCCCACGGTCCGCTACGGGACCGACATCATAGGTCGGCCACTACGACTCGCCGTACGCGCAGTGCCCATTCTGATGAGCCGACGGATTGGCTGGGCTGGATTCCCCGTAATTTCAGCCACCGTGCGGCTCAGCCCGGCGGCACCCAAGTTGCACTTGAGCCCGCGGAACCCGCCTTCGCGCTTCGCGCTGCGGCGGGCAAGGGGGAGGGTTGAAATGCTTGAGACCATTGCGATCATTTTGATCGTGCTGTGGCTGCTGGGAGTCGTGAGCGGCTACACGATGGGCAACTTCATCTACGTGCTGCTGGTCGTCGCGATCGTGCTGTTCCTGGTGCGATTGATTGGCGGCCGACGCGTGGTGTGATCGAGACATTGCAGGATTGCAGGATGGCAGAATTGCAGGATTGAATTGCAGGATTTCAATCGCCAATCCTTCAATCAATCCTGCCATCCTCCAATTCTGCAATCCTGCAATGTCACGTTTCTTTCACCAACCCGATTCCGACGAGCACCACGGTTGCGACGATCGCGAGCCGCGGATTGAGCGGTTCATTCAGAATCAGCGTGCCGAGCGCGACGGCTATCAACGGGTTGACATAGGCGTAGAGGGAAACCGTCGCCAGCGGCAGGTGCTTCAGCGCGTACGCGTACGCGGTGAAGGCCGCCACCGCTCCGAAGACGATCAAGTAGCCCAGCGCGACGCCGGTCCGCAGGTTGAACGCCAGGCGCGGCGCTTCGCCGATCGCGACTCCGGCGATCGTCAGACAAATGCCGCCGAACAGCATCTGATACGCCGCGGTCGCGAGCACGCTTTCGTCCTTCGCCGCTCCGTGGCCGCGCCGGCGCGAATACATCGAGCCGACCGCCCAGCCGATGCACGCGATCTGCGTGGCGACGATGCCTTCCAACAATCCGCCTTCGCCTTTCACGTTGATCTCGGGCCACATGAGCAGCACGATGCCGCTGAAGCCGACGACGAGGCCGAGTGCGCGGCGTGCCGTGAGCGGCACGCGCGGAGGCGTGAGCGCGTCGAAGCCGACCATCCAGAACGGCGACATCGCCACGAGCACCGCGGTGAGCCCGCTCGCCACCGTCTGCTCCGCCCAGACCACTCCGCCGTTTCCCAAGCCGAGCATGAGCGCGCCGAGAACCGCCAGCGACGGCCACGCGCGGACGCGCGGCAACGGTTCGCCGCGGCCGATCAACCACCCGATCAGCACGAGTGCCGGCAGCCACATACCGGAGGCCGCCCATGAGCAGCGGCGGGATGGTTTCGAGGCAGATGCGCATCGCGAGGTAGGTCGTACCCCAGACGATGCAGATGAACACCCACGCACCGTAGGCGCGCACGCGGACGGCGTCAGGATGGCGAACCATCCCAAAGGATATACAATCAATCTGGTCATTCGCCCGTTCATCATCAGGTAATTTTTTTCATGGGTAGAAAATCTTCAGCGAAAGCGCAGTCGCAATCGGCGGCCTCGCAGCCGCCGAAACAGCCGCCGCGATCGTTTGGCGCGCCCATCGCGGTGGTGATCGTCGTCGTGCTGGTGGTCGTCGGACTCTTCGCCTACTCGCGGGGCGGTCAATCGGACACCGCGGGCGCGGCGCCGGCGCAGCCGGCGGCGCAGAGCCAGGTACCGGTCGAAGCGCCGAACGCCAAGTTCGGACCGCACAAGCAGGCCAACCTGCCGCCGCTTCCTCTTGACCCGCCTGTGCGTCCGCAGGCCGTCGCCAACGCGGCGTACATGTTCGCCGCCGAGCACCCCGAAATCCTCGGGTATGTGCCGTGCTACTGCGGCTGCGAGCGGAGCGGACATCGGGGCAACGACGACTGCTTCGTGATGGCGCGCGACGCCAACGGCGACGTCACGCAGTGGGAACCGCACGGCATGACGTGAGCGGTGTGTATCGACGTCGCGCGTGACGCGATGCAAATGCATGCCTCCGGCGCCTCGGTGCGCGACATTCGGATCGCCAACGAGAAAAAGTGGACGCCGAGCTTCCCGAATCACACTCCAACGCCCCAGCGCCGCCGCCGGGTCGATAACCCGGCGGGCGGCCGCCTTTGCCCGCCTCTTCGAGGCGGTGCACGAGGGCGTCTACATCGGCACGATCTCGCCCGGGACGACGGCCACGCTGGCCGTCAATCCGCACCTCAAGTTGATCTTCGGCTACGGCAGTGAAGTGGCCGACGCCGCCGTCCGGCCGTTCGACCCCGATCGCTTCGTCGACCCGCCGGCCCGGGCCGCTCTCGTCGAACGGCTGACCACCGACGGCGCCGTGTCGGCCTACCTCCTTCGGCTACGCCGCGCCGACGGCCAACCCGTCTGGGTGGAGCTCACCGCCCACGCCGACCCGCGGCAGGACGATGGCAGCGTGCGCATCGAGGCCCTCGTGCGCGACGTCAGCGAACGGAAGAAGCTGGACGACGAAACGCGCGATCTCTATCACCAGCTGCTCCAGGCGGAAAAAATGGCGGCGCTCGGGCAGACGATCTCCGGCGTCGCGCACGAGCTGAACAATCCCCTCGCGACGATCCTGACCTGGGCGGAGCGCCTGTCCAAACGAACGCCGCTCGACGACCAGGTCCGCCGCGGGCTCGAGACGATCCTCTCCGAGTCCGAGCGGGCTGCGCGCATCGTCCGCAACCTCCTCACCTTCGCGCGCAAGCGGCAGACGACGCGCGCGATGGTCGACGTGAACCAGGTGGTGCGCGAAACGCTCGCGCTGCGCGCCCACGATCAGCGCCTGACGAACATCACGATCATCGACGCGCTCGCGGCCGGCCTGCCCCCGGTGTTCGCCGACGGCTATCAGCTGCAGCAGGTGCTGCTGAATCTGGTCATCAACGCGGAGCAGGCCATGCTGGCCGCGCACGGCCGCGGCACGCTGGTCCTCCGGACGTGGCACGACAACGAGAACGACGTCGTGATCCTGGAAATCAACGACGACGGGCCCGGGATCCCCGACGAGGTGCAGCCGAAGATCTTCGATCCGTTCTTCACGACGAAGGATGTCGGCAAGGGCACGGGGCTCGGTCTGACCGTGGCGTATGCGATCGTGCAGGAGCACGGCGGGCGCATTCGTCTCGAATCCAAGCCGTCAGCGGGCGCGTCGTTTTTCGTCGAGCTGCCGATCAGCGTCGCGAAGCCCGCAGACGCCGGCACCCCGTGCGCGCGGCGCGGCGGCCGCCGGCGAAAAAAGTGCGGGGCGGGGGCTCGATTCTGGTGGTCGAGGACGAAACGCAGCTCGCGAGCGCCGTGGTCGAGGCGCTGGAGGATGCCGGGTACACCGTCGAGCACGCCGCCGATGGCGAAGACGCGCTGGCACGCATCCAGGCGCGGCGGCACGACCTGATCGTCTGCGATCTGAAGATGCCGCGGCTCGACGGCAAGGCGTTCTACCGGAAGCTGGCGGACGCGTCGCCCCGCCTGCGCCGCCGCGTGATCTTCGTCACGGGCGACGTCGCGGGGACCGACGCCGAACAGTTTCTGAAAGAGAGCGGCTGCCGCTGGCTCGCGAAGCCTTTCCGCCTCGCTGATCTGGTAGCGACGGTGCAGGAGGTGCTCGGCGGAAGTCTGAAGTCTCAAGTCTGAAGTCTCAAGTCTCACTGAAGAACTTGAGACTTGAGACCTGAGACTTGAGACTTGAGACTTGCTTAGCGCGCCGCGGCGATAGCTGGCCGGCGCGTCATCTTCAACGTCGCCTTCGCCATCATCAACGACTTGCGCGCGCGCTTGTACGGCAGCACCACTCCGTGCGGCGTCGCGACCGTCTCGGCCGTCATCGCGACATTCGCCTTCACCATCGTCGGCTTCCGCGCGGCGAACGCGATCAGCTGGCGGCGCATTTCGGCGACCTTCGCCGGATTCATTTCACCCAGGGCATCGCGCAGACGGCGAATCGCACGCGCGTGGAGCTGCGAGACGCGCGACTCGTTGACGCCGATCTCGGCGCCGATCTGCTTCATCGTCACTTCGCCGTAGTAGTACAGGCCGATCACCTTGCGCTCGCGCGTCGGCAGCGTGCGGATGGCCGCGCGAACGCGCTCGCGGATTTCCGTTTTCTCGTAGGCCGTGTCGGGTGCGTCCGGCTCGGACGGCACGAGCGCCGTCGGCAGCGAGCTCTCGTCCATGTGTTCGCCGGTGGCGAGCGGCGAGGTGGCCTCGATGGTGTTGATGCGGACGATGGTGCGGCTCAGGCGCTTCTCGTCGGATCCGACGCGGGCGGCGAGGTCGGCCATCGACGGCTCGTGCCCCAGCTCGCGGCGCAGCGATTCGCGGGCCGCATCGAGCTCGCGCCGCTGGCGGCGCACGCCGCGGGGCCAGGCGTCCTTGCGCAGCGCGTCGATCATCGCGCCGCGGACCCGGCGTTCCGCGAAGGTTTCAAATTTGATCCCGCGGTCGGCGTCGAAGCGGTGCGCCGCATCGATCAGGCCGAGCACGCCGTCCTGCACGAGATCGCCGACATCGATTGAATGCGGCATCGACGCGGCCATGCGGCGGGCGAGGGCCTCGACGAACGGCAGGCTGGCGACAATCTGACGGCTCTGATTCACGGCAACGGGTTGCGCGCGCATGTGCGAAATCTCCTTGATGTCGGTCCCGGCTTCGTTCCCGACGATGCCGACGGATGCGCGATATCGCAACGGAGGTACCAACTGCCGAGCCTGTGTTCCAGAGGGTGGCAGCAGTGGGCATGGAAGTGCATCTAACTGATGACGTGAGAACAGTTTATGGTCGTGCTCCGTTTCAGAACGAGGGATCGGGAGGAGTGTGAAGAACTGCGAAAATCGTCAATATTTTGGCGAATTGACCGATGGCGACGCCAAAAATGTGACGGTCCAATTACAAAATTTGGCGGGTGGTGTCAGAGAATGGCAGGCGATCGTGACAACGTTTGACCGTTGCCGGTGCTACTGATCGTCGACGGGAGTGCTGGCTTGGCGGCGGAGGGCGCGGGCAGTCCCCATCGCTTCGAGCGCGCTCGCCACCACTTGCGCGGCGCGCGCGCGATTCGCATCGTCGGGAACTTTCGCGTGCAGGAGTTCTGCGTGGGCGAGGATCACGCCGAGTTGATTGTTCAAACGATGGAAGAGGAGACGCAGCTCCGGCATTTCGTCCATCAGTCCCCTCGTCGTGCGCGGATCCGCCCCGAGCGCGTGGCGCATCAGGCCTGATTCCGGCCTTCGGCGTGCCACGCTCCCGGCGCTGGCGCCGCCTGCCGGCCCGTGCCGTTCGGTTCTCGCCACAGCGTGTCGACGAAAATCCGGACCGAGCCCCCGGCCGTCCGCACGTATTCGATCTTGCCGCTCGAAAGCCAATTGTAGATGGTCCGGCGGCTGACGCCGACCAGCTCACAGGCTTTCATGATTGAAATCGTTTTTCGCTCCACTTGGCTGCTTGCCTCCACGTTAATTTCTATCGGCGGCAGCCGCGCGTACGACTAGAGGGTACGCAACAGAACACATCTGTCGCTTCCGTGCACCCCTGTCTCATGCGGTCGGCCCCCGCTGGCACACATCCGTCCCTGCGGCAACCTCCGTCCCCCGCCGAAACCTCCGTCCCCCGTCGCGCAAACCCCCGTCCCCCACCGTGTCGGGGACGGAGGTTCGCCCTGTGAGGAGGTGGTGAGACTACAAGATGTCAAATATTTGACGAGACGGATCGTCGAGACCTTCGATCGCGGCGCGCCCCATCGCCAGCACTGCTTCGGTCGTCCCGCCGCCGATGTGCGGCGTGCCGATGAAGTTGGGGAGCAACAGGAGCTCGCGATCTGTCGGGGGTTCTTCGTTGAAGACGTCGAACGCGGCGCCGGCGAGTTTCCCGTCGATGAGCGCGCGCTTGACCGCCGCCTCGTCCACGATGCCGCCGCGGGCGGTGTTGACCAGAAAGGCGGACGGCTTCATTCGCGCGAGCGCTCGTGCGTCGATGAGACCGCGCGTCGACGCGTCCAGCGGAACGTGCAGTGTGACGATGTCGGATTGGGTGAGCAGTGCGTCGAGCGAAACCGGGCGGACGTCGTGTTCGCGGTAGAAGTCGTCGTACGCGCGGATGTCGTTGGCGATCACGGTCGCGCCAAACGCCCGGCACAGCCGCGCCACGACCTGCCCCACGTGTCCGCACCCGACGATTCCCACGACCGACGATGACAACTGGCGTCCGCCAGGATGCGTCCATCCGCCGGCGGTGATCGCGTGCGCCAGCGGCACCATGCTTCGGCACAGCGCGATCATCAGGCCGATGGCGAGCTCGGCCACGGCCTGCCGGTTCACGCCGGGCGTCCATCGAATGGACACGCCATGCCGGCGCGCGGCGTCGAGGTCGATCATGTCGAGGCCGACGCCGTACTTGCTGACGATCCGCAGTTCCGGCACGGCGGCGAATACGGCGTCGTCGAGGACTTCCAACCCGGTAATCGCGCGCTCGTGTCCGCGAAGCAGCGCGATGAGGTCGTCGCGGCGCATCAGCGGGAGGCCGGTTTCGTTGAAGCTGACGTGTGGGTGACGAGCGAGGAGCTCACGCCGCAGCGTCGGATTCTTGGCGAACGAGTGCGACGCGACCGCGACCGAATTGTACGGGGGTCTGACCCCATTTCGGCCGATCCTAGCGCGATCGCGACCAAGACCCGCGATTTCTGGCCAAAACAAGCCGATTGGGGTCTGACCCCATGGTACTTTCGCGGGACCTGTGTCAAAATCTTGGCGCCCAGCGCCATGTCCGACGCCGAAAAGCACCTCCTGCTCGTCGAGGACGAGGCCCCGCTCCGCGAGGCCATCGCCGAACAGCTCACGGACCGCGGATACCGGGTCGAACAGGCCGGTTCGGGCGAAGAAGCGGTCGAACGGCTCGCCGATTTTGCCTTCGACATCATCGTCACCGACCTGCGGCTGCCCGGGATCGACGGCTCCGCGGTGGTCGAAGCGGCCGTCGAGCGCTACCCGCACATCATCGCGATCGTCGTGACGGGCTACGGGACGGTGAAGGACGCGGTGGATGCGATCAAGCACGGGGCCTGGGATTTCGTGAGCAAGCCGTTTCAGATCGACGAGCTGCTCCACGTGCTCGACTCGGCGCTCGAGCAGCGGCGGCTGAAATCGGAGAACGCCTACCTGCGCGCGCAGCTCGAAGAGCGCTACCGCTTCGAGGGCATCGTCGGCAAGAGCCGCGCGATGGCGCGCCTGTTCCACCTGCTCGAAACCGTCGCCTCGACCAACAGCACGATCCTGATCAGCGGCGAAACGGGCGCCGGCAAGGAGGTCGTCGCGCGCGCGATTCACCACAACAGCCCACGGCGGATGGCCCGCTTCGTCGCGCTCAACTGCAGCGCGATCCCCGAAACGCTGCTCGAAGCGGAGCTCTTCGGTCACGTGCGCGGCGCGTTCACCGGCGCCGTCGGCAACCGGCAGGGCCGGCTCGAGCAGGCGCACAAGGGCACGCTCTTCCTCGACGAGGTCGGCACGATGAGCGCGGCGCTGCAGATGAAACTGCTGCGCGTGCTGCAGGAGCGCGAGTTCGAGCGCATCGGCGACTCTCACACGGTGAAAGTGGACGTGCGGGTCATCGCCGCCACCAACAGCGACCTGGCCCGGCTCGTCGCCGACGGACAATTCCGCGAGGATCTTTTCTACCGGCTCAACGTGATCCCGGTCCAGGTCCCTCCGCTTCGCGATCGCAAGGAAGACATTCCGCTGCTCGTCGCGCACTTCATGGACAAGTTCCGCGGCGACACGGCGGCGCCGCCGGTCACGGTCTCGCAATCCGCGATGCGCCGGTTGATGGCATTTCGCTGGCCCGGGAACGTGCGCCAGCTCGAAAACGCGATCGAGCGCGCCGTGGCGTTCGTGGGAGTGCGCTCGCAGCTGGACGAAGGCGACCTGCCGGCGGACGTGCAGCAGGCCGAGGAGCCGGCGCTGTCGGCGACGCTGGCGTTGCCCGACGAGGGACTCGACCTCGACGAGTTCATCGCGCGCGTCGAGCGCGAGCTGATTCAGCGCTCGCTCGAGCGCACGAACGGCAACAAGGGGCAGGCCGCCAAGCTCCTCAACGTGAAGCGCACGACGCTCGTCGAGAAGATCAAACGGTTGGAGCGGATGTCAGAAGTCTTCGAAGTCTCAAGTCTGAAGTCAGAAGGACCTAAGTACCGCCGCGACAAGTACGCAGCGGCGATCGCTCCCGCCGCGCCCCCGATCGTGTCGGCAATCCAGTCGCGCACGTCAGACACGCGGCCGGGGACGAACGCCTGATGGTACTCGTCGGTCGCGCCGTACAGGCTGGTCAACACGATCGCGGTCACGATCGCCGCGCCCCACGGCGCACTCTCGCGCCTGAACGCGCGAACCAAGAGCACAGCAAGGCCGGCGTACTCAACGACGTGCAGGATTCTGTCCGAGACGCGCGCGGTGACCTGCGGAAATGGATTGGCGAGCGACGAAATGCCGAAGATCACCGCCATGTAGACGAGCGGCGGCAGCCACGAGCTCAGACGACGCAATTGCGGCCCGCGGCCTTGGCCTCGTACATCCGCCGATCGGCGGTTCGGAGCGTCGCCTCGAAATCGTAGTCCGTGTCGAATTCGGCGGCGCCGGCGGAAATCGTCACCGTACTCGTCGGGAGCTTCTGAACGCCGACCCGGATTCGTTCGGCCAGCTGGCGCGCCGCTTCGAGATCCGCGCCCGGCAACACGACGAGGAATTCCTCGCCACCCCAGCGCGCCACGATGTCGTACGCACGCACCGATTGACGGAGCACGGCGCTCAGCTCGCGCAGCACCTGGTCGCCGGCCTGATGGCCCATCGTGTCGTTGACCTGCTTGAAGCGATCGATGTCGAGCATGATGCAGCTGAGCGGCTTGCGCTCGCGCTCCGCGCGCGAGATTTCGCCGGCGATGCTCTTCTCGCAGCCCCGGCGATTCGCGAGGCCCGTCAGCGGATCGGTTGCCGCGAGCTGCTCGAGCGCCTCGAACCGCTCGTCGAGCTCGGTGGCCGCCGCAGCGGCGGCCGGATCGCGCGGACCGCCGAACTGCTGATCGATCTCCACCGCGACGTCGCGCGCGAACGCCGCCAGCGCATCGATATCGTCGGGCGCCAGCGACAGCGGCTTCCCGTCGAAGACGCCGAGCGCGCCCCAGTGCCCGCCCCCGGGCCGGACCAGCGGTACACCCGCGAAGCCGCGGATCGCCGACAGCGTGGCGCCGTGGCCAAACAGCGGATGATGCTCGAGGTCGGGCACGAGCAACGGGTCTTCGCCACCCGCGGCGTGCGGCAACAGCTCGAGCACGTGCGACCAGTCGAGCGAGGGCGACGTGTCGGGCACCGATCCGTAGGTCACGAATCGCCGCTCGTCGCGGATCCGCAAGTACGCCGCCGCGACCGGCACGTGAAACTGCCGCGTCAAGTCCAGGAGCGCGCGGCTGACGACTTCTTCGAGCGACGCCGCTTCCGTCGGCGCCGCGGCTCGGGCGTTGCGGCGCGGCGCAGCGGCGCCCGCTTCCTTCACGTTCATCGCATCGGCGACCGCATGCCTGAGCGCCGAGCGTTCGATATCGAGCGGAAGGATCTGCGAGATGCCGAGCGAGTCGGCCAGCTTCATGGCCGCGCTGCGCAGCGAGTCGTGCGACGACACGACGATCGCGGTCGCGCGCGCGCCCGCCGTGGTGCGGCGCAAATGCCGCAGCACACCGAAACCGTCGACGCGCGGCAACGAAAGTTCAGTGAGCAGCAGCCGCGGCGGTCCCGCGCGATCCAGGTGTTCGATCGCGGCCTGGCCGTCGCGCAGCAGAACGACGTTCGGGCAGAAGTCGAGCGCGAGATTGCGAATGGCTGAGGCCCGTGCCGTATTCACAATCGCGATCAAGATGTATTCGGATGCTCGACCGGACGCACCCGTGTTGCTCGACTTGGCCATCGAATGTCGGCTGTGTTATATGACTTACGGCGACATTATAGTCATTTGAACCCCTTCGCAACTCAGCAGCCACGACAGATCGGCCAGAAACTTGGCCGTACTGAGCAAATTTGTGTCCCATTCTGGCATGCTCTTGCACAGGACACAAACGAGATCAGCCGGGAGATCCGAACCGGGACATGACCGGAAACCACTATTGAATGTTGAGTCGATCGATCCAGCGGTAGAGCGATCGGCGGCTGATGCCGAGCTCATGCGCCGCTGCGGTCTTGTTTCCGCCGACCTGAGTGAGGACGCGTTCGATCTGATCTCGCTGTGCGGCCGAGAGACGACTCGACAGAGGCTTGGGCGTCACGCTGCCGGACGAGGTGACACGGCCGCGCGTGCGGCGACGCCGCCCATCCCCGCCGACATCGCCGTCTGCAGCTCGCGTTCGCTGAGCATGCGGCCGTCGCTCATCAAACACGCGCGCTCGATGACGTGGCGCAGCTGACGGACATTGCCGGGCCATGGCGCGGTCTGCAGCACGCCGCTCGGCGGCAGCCGTCATGCCGATGATCGGCCGCTTGACACGCTGGGAGCATTCGCGAATGAAGACGGCGGCCAGATACGGAATGTCTTCACGCCGTTCGCGCAGCGGGACGAGGTAGAGCTCGAGGATCCCGAGGCGATAGTACAGGTCGCTGCGGAACCGGCCATCGGCGACCTCGGAGAGCAGGTCGCGATTCGTGGCCGCAATGATGCAGACGTCCGCGTTGCGCGTCTCGAGCGCACCGACTCGCTGCACTTCGCCGTACTCCACGGCCCGCAGCAGTTTCGCCTGCAGCGACATCGGCAGCTCGCCGACTTCGTCGAGAAAGATCGTGCCGGTGTCGGCGTGCTCGAACAGCCCGACTTTGGTTTCGTTCGCGCCGGTGAACGCACCGCGCACGTGTCCGAACAGCTCGCTCTCGAAGAGCGTCTCCACCACCGCTGAGCAGTTCAGCGTCACCAGGCGTTTGTCGCGGCGGGGGCCGAGCCGGTGCAGCGCTTTCGCGACCAGCTCTTTCCCGGTGCCGGTCTCGCCGGTGATGAGCACGGTTCGCAGATGCGGCGCCAGCCGGCGAATGGTGTCGAACAGTTCCTGCATCGCCGGACTGCGGCCGACCATGCCGTAGAACTCGAACTGCTTCGCGAGGTCGGCGTCGATTCGCAGCAGCGTTTCGCGGCGCTCGACACGCTTGCGAACTGTCACGAGCACCTCGCGCAGACGTTCGCGATCGAACGGCTTGGCGAGGTAGTCGAGCGCGCCGGCTTTCAGCGCCTCGATCGCCGCATCGACGCTCGCGCCGCGCGCCATCAGGATCACGGGGCACTGCGGATCGGCGGCGGCCAGCTCGCGCAAGACGGTCGTCGCCTCGAACTCGGAGAGGTCCGCGATCACGGCGTCCGGCTTGATCGCCGACGCCTCGGCCAGGGCGGCGCCGCCATCGCGCCGCGCCACGACCTGGAACTCCAGCGCCTCAGCGACCTCGCTGACCAACGCCAGAACAGTGGCGTCATCTCGATCACGAGCAGCGTGGGACCGGTGGTCATGTCAGCGGTTCTGGCACCGCGCTCGTTTGAGCCGGTGGTTCAGCCGGTTCCTGCGATGGACGCTGTTGGCCGGGAGGGTCGAGGTTTACGGCCGATGCCTGCACGCCGTTTCCGGCCGGCATCCGACTGATCACGAGCAGCACCTGCAATTCGAGGAGGTTCATGCCGTCATAGGCGTATTGAGTCTGATTCGACCCTGTTATCGGTGGAAGCGGGGGGAGACTGTAGGCAAAAGTGCGCAGAGGCGGGGAAACCCGAGGAGGAGGGGGAGGGGGGAGGAAGGAGCAGCAGCAGCCGCGCGGGGTCAGCGCAGAGACGCGACGCCGTTGGGCAGCTCGGAGCGTGTCTTCGGAGGACTCGCGCCGCGACGCGGGTTCGCGGAGCCGCGCCGCGCGAGGCTTCAGGCCGAGGAGCCGCTTGAGCCGATTGACCATGCCCGGCGCGTCCGATTCCGATTCGTCCAGACGTTCGAGGATGTCGAGGCAGGCGTGGATTGATGTCACGCTGCCAATCCCCAACTGCCGCGCGCTGGCCGGCACCTTGCTCTTCGTCGCCGCGCCACACGAGAATGGCGCGCGCCGACGAATCGATCGCCACGTCGAGACAGTTTTCCGGACGATCGTCAACCAGCACGTCGAGATTCAGCGCCGCGGCAATCCGGCCGCGCGACCCGTGCACGACGAATACCGACGGCGCCGGAAATCCGTGCGCCGCCAGCCAGCGATGGCTTTGCGCCTGCGCCGTATCGCCCGCCGTCTCCGGACGGCTGGTGAGGAAAATGAGCTCCCAGCGGCGGTCGCACACGAGCCGGTAGAGGCGGCTCAGTGCTCCAGGCTCGATCTCGTCGAGCGTCTCCCAGAAATTCTCCCGCCCGCGCACGGCGCTCCACAACGCGCGTTGCTGCCGGGCCGTCAGATTCTGCGTCGCAAAGGGCGCTGACTCGGCCGCGTCGGTCCCGTCTGCTCCGTCGGTCGGACGGTCGCCGAACTCGACGCGTCAGGGCGCCGTCGAGTTGCGGCAGGCTCGAAGGATCGACGCCCGGGAAAAGCGCGCAGGCTTCGCGGGCAAGCGCCGCTTGCATGTCCGCGAGCGTGCCGTCGAGATCGAAGCCGAGGCGCATACACGAAGTCTCAGACTCTAGTTTACTGCCACTGCCCTCGCCAACGCGGCGGCGCTCACCTGTCTCTTATCGGACCGCCAAGTTCACCAGATGAGCCCCATCAACTATGGTACTGACTCTAAAATGGCCGCTGTTCGTCCCTGCCCGGCTGCCGATCCGCGTGGCGTTCACCGTGCTGATTGGTATCCTGCTCGTGAACCCGGAGCGAGGGCGTCGCGTGATGCGCGCGCAAGCGGCGCCGACGGCCGCGCCTTTTCCCACGCGCGGCGACGAGTTCCTCGGACCGTTCCCCAGCTGGACCAACCTCAAGACCGCCTATCGCGCGGTTGGCAACGGCGTGGCTGACGATACGACGGCCATTCAGAAAGGATTGACCGATCTCGGGACGGCCGGCCATGCGCCAGTGCTATTCATTCCAGCTGGCACCTACCGGATCACCAGGCCACTCGTTGTCGCGTTCATGCTCAACGTGAGCGTCATCGGTGAGGATCCGGCCCGGACGCGGATCGTATGGGACGGGCCCGAAGGCGGCACGATGGTGCAGATCAACGGCGTGGCGTACTCGCGATTCACCCGCCTGACCTTCGACGGCAGGCGCCGTGCGGCGGTCGCGGTCGATCAGTCCTGGGATCATTCGCGGCCCCATTTCGACACCGGGAACGAGTACGCCGACGATGTGTTCGTGGACGTGGCATACGGGATTCACGGCGGTTTCAAAGGCCACGGCTTCGCTGAAACGAGCATCGTTCGTTCACGCTTCGTACGGAACACGCGCGCCGGCGTCGCACTCGGCAACTTCAACGCGCTCGACGCGTGGGTTTGGTACTCGGAGTTCGAAGACTGTGCGGTCGGTGTGACCAACGCGACCGGCGCCGGGAACTTTCATGTCTACAACAGTGTCTTTCGACGCTCCTCGACAGCGGATTTGTCCATGGTGAACACCGGCGGATTCTCGGTCCGCGACACCTACTCGATTGGATCGCGAGCGTTCTTCCTCGGCGGACGCACGGGCAATCCGGCAACCATCGATCTTCAGCGAAATACGATCCTCGACCCGATAGACGCGGTGGCCGTTCGCATGGGCAACCAGGGACCCGCATTGCTCCTCGACAATACGATCCGGAGTCGGCCCGGCACGAGTCGGTCCGGTCGTTGAATGGTCCAGCTTCGCCAGCGCGGACGTGACATCGGTTGGCAACTCTTTCACGGTGACAAATCCGGTGCGCAGCAACGGCCGACTGATCGTCGTAGACGATCGATTCGTTCCGCACCACCTTCTGGATCCGGCCGTGCCCGCCCTTCCCACGACGCCACCGAGCCTCGGGCGCCAGGTGTTCGAGGTGCCGCCAGGATCTGGGGCTGATGCCATTCAGCGCGTCATCGGCGCCGCTGCCGAACGGATCGGTGAGCGCCCGAGTCGTGCATCTCCCGCACGGCAAATATTCCGTGGCTCGCGCCTTGAGGCTGCCACCTGGCGATATCCAACTAACGGGCGATGGCTACGGAACGACGCTGCACTGGGCTGGTAGCGGACAAGGTCCGGTTATCAGAGTGGCGGGACCGAGCAAAACGACGCTGCGGGAGATTCAGTTCGACGGGGCGGGAAAGGCCGACGGTGTGGTCGTTGACACCGCAGATCAAGAAGGCGCGCGCATCTATCTGCAGCAGGTGCAGCTTCGGTCGGGCCGGCAAACGGATTTGTTCGTCGACCGACTCGACGAGACGTCCGTCCAGCTCGAAGACGTCGGCTACTCCTACTCGCCGGACGCTGCAGCAGTCCGGGTAGTCGGCGGGCCGTCGGCGGCCGCCGGGCGGCCGAGATCTGGCAGAACGACGGTTTTCTCGGGCGCCTCGGCCGGGAACCGGATCAGCTACGAGGTTTCAGGAGGGGCTCGTGTCCTTGTCCGCGACCTGTGGTACGAGAGCGGCGTGGGACCGGGATTCGCGAGCATTCATGACCGGGCCGCGTTCACCGCCCACGGTGTGAGAATCGCGTCGCCAATCAATGGCACAACGCCGGCGTTCAACATCGTCAACCTGAATGGCACCGTGACGCTGCTGACAGCGGACATCGACGATCGGGTCGGCATATCCGGGAACGGGCAGAGACGCCAGGATTCTCGGAGTCGCGCTCTGGTGCAAGCGTCCGCTCTGCCTACTGCCTCGTGAACACCGCAGTTCCGGCCGCGAGGGCCGTCGTACTCAACTCTAGACAGTCGGCGTCGATCATCGGGATTCGAAGTGTGGCGGCGGCGAACATCGGTGACGAAGACGAGTCGGCATTCGTCCGGACGATGCTCGAGTCGACGCGCCGCGAGAGCGCGGCGGTTCCGCACGCGCTCCCTCCGGGAATTACCGATGTGCGAATGTTCCGTGTGTGGATGGCGAACGGCCTGAACAACCTGACGCTCACGAGCCGGACGCCGAACGCGCGCTAGGAAGCGATAGACTGGCGTCATGGAGCTCGTCGACACTGGTCTCACCATCAATCCGCATCTGCAGGTGAAACCTGAACGCGATGGCGGATCAATTACGGCTATCGCCGTCCGAGCACCAGTGCGGGGCCAGAGCATGAGGGTGACGAAGATCACCCGAGCTGCGGACCCGAAGATCTTCAGCGCGCTCCTGATTCATTCGGCAGCGGGAAGTCTGGCCACGGCCAATTTCACCGGTGCCGAGCGCGCCCGACTGGTGGAGCTTGGCGTGCTGCTGAGTCCGGAGCAGGTGGCGGGGCGCATCTGGTTCTCATGCGACCTGACCGATCCGCCCGTCGATCTCGTTCCCGAGCGCGCAAGGCGGGCGGTGCGGCGGCCGGACCGCGTCACGGATCTGATGACGAACCCGACGCTGCGTCATCTCGGGACGGAGGGTCCAACTGCGGCGATGCGCGGGCGCGTTTCACTCCCCAACGCGTTTCGTCCCCAGCGATCGTGGTTGAGCATCGACGATCCCGTCACCGGAACCCCGTGCCTCTATTCGTATCCAGAGGACATCGCAGAACAGGTGAATGCCTTGCGTCCCGGTCAACACGTGTCAGAAAGCGTGGGGCCGGAGATCCGGGAATGTCTCTTCACAGTTGGTGTGATCGAGTCAGCGGCGGAAGCCGCGCGCGAGCGAGATGAGTGTGCGCGCGCGCGGGCGGCGGCGTGCAGCGCGCTCGACCAGCGTCGTTACGTGATTCTGCCGAAGATGCTGCCGCCGCTTCAGCTCGCCGCCATCCGGCAGTACTATCGATCGGTCATCGCCGAAGGCTTCATGCCGTTCGGCGACGAGGAATGGCCGGCTCGCTTCTTTTCCGGGCGCGATCCAATCGGCTACTTCTACCAGCAGCAACTCACCGGTCTGGTCAGTGACATCGCCGGCCAGCGCGTCAAACCGTCATTCTCCTTCTTCGCTTCGTATCATCCAGGCTCGACCCTCCCGGCGCACCGCGACCGCGAGCAATGTGAGTGGGCCTTGTCGCTCCTCCTCGATCAGTCTCCCGAGGCGGACACTTCGTCCTGGCCGTTGTATCTACAACCGCCCGGCGCCAATCAGGCGACGCCGATCTTCACTGGCGTCGGCGACGGGACACTCTACTATCGGCGGGAGGTCCGTCACCATCGCGACGCGCTGACCACAGAGGATTACTGCAGCTTCTGGTTTCTCTTTTACGTCGCCGAGAGTTTTGATGGGTCGCTCGACTGAGTCGAGCACAATCACTTGAAGAGACAACTGATGCAGCCGGCCGCAAGCCGATCGCGCAGGCGCACGCCTGTGTCGTTGATATCGATCCACACTCGGTAGGCCCGGCCGTTCACATCGCCGATGAGGAAGCGCCGCGATCGCCCCGCCGGAATGTTCAGCAGATTCGAGCCATAGGTCGCTTCGACGGCTTGCGGGTTGTAGCCCATCGCCACGAGCAGCGTCGGGAAGATGTCGAAATGCGTCGCCTGATTCGGCGACCGCGCGGCGCTCGCCGACAGGGCGCTGCGGAATTGCTCGTTGCCAGTGAACGCCAAGAGCGGAATCCAGAGCTCAGTGGCAGGCGGATTGGTGTCGCAATGCCGCCAGAACGTCGTGCCGTCGTCCCACAGGTTCTGCCCGTGATCCGATGTGTAGAGCAGGAGCACGCGGTCCAGGTCGATGTTGGGAAGGAGCTCGCGGAAGAAACCGTCCACGGACCACGCGATCGCGTTCTTGTACGAGCCGGTTAGATCTTCGAGAGTCTTCCGGTAGTAGACGAAGCGGGTGCCATCGGGTCTCGCGAAACGGTTGAAATCCGGCGGCGTGCTCTCGTCGTACGGGAAATGAGTGCCAAACTTGTCGAAGTACACGAACATCGGGCCCTTCTTGCGCAGGATGGACGCGATCATGCCCGCGGCCGAGATGTCGCGCTGGTAGCCGGGCTGCTCCAGGACGGTATGCGTATCGACGGAGCTCAGCTCGGCTGCGGTCAACCCCGTATGCATGTCGCCGTAGCTGCGAGCGTACACGTCCAGGTAGATCGTCTGGTACCCCGCCGCTTTTGCGAACTGCCACAGCGTCGTTCGCGGTCCGGTGACGATCCCGTCTGAATCGCTGGTGGTCAGCGAGGGACGATCCGGCAACTGCCACGGTCTCGCGCCACGCCGAAACATCCATCGCGACTGGAACGAGCAGTTGCTGCCGGACGTGGCGACGCCGAAGTTGACCATCCCGCTGGGGGCGTCTTGTAGAAACGGTGTCGTCGCCATTGCCGGATTGTTGATGGTGAGATAGTCACCTCGAACGCTCTCATCCATCACCAGCACGATCTTCTCGAACGGCGGTTCGACGAGAGACGGACCGAGCGGTAGCGCCACCGGCTTGAGCGGCAGCTGGCTGTGCGTGGGCGGAGCGGTCAGCAACCACGCGACGCGTGCGGGAATCAGGAACGGCGAAGGATACCCGGTGAGCATCTCCCCCCAGCTCGAGTACTGGTAGGCAACGAGGACCAACGATGCCACCGGCAGCAACGCAAACTTGGCGCGCAATCCGTTGGGTAGAGGCCAGGCCAGAATGCCGCCGAGGCCGAGCCCGACAACAAGGTGCGGAACGATGATCGGGAGAAAATCGCGAAAGACCTGTCCGCCGAGCGCCCGATTCTGCCACATGATCTCAATCAGGCTCGTGTTCACGTGCGATCCGGACATATCCAGAACGGCGCGATCCACGACAAACGCCGCCAGGAAGAGTCCGACCAGCGCCACGCGCCATAACGTGTTGCGCAGGAACGGCGTGACGGCCAAGCCGACGAAGGCGACCAGGACGACCGTCAGATAGAGAACGCCGCCCGCGAAGTGGAACGGAAGCCGCCGAAGCTCCTGGATACTCTTGTAGACCTCTGGAACCCACGCCCACGGCGCGAAGGCAGCGAGCAGCACAAGGCCGATGACCTTCGTGCGGACGACTGCGCTCTGCGACGGCCGGGTCAATCGATGCACGTTCGCACTATCGTAATATCGGCTGGACCACCGCATGTCCCTCGCTGTTGCCCTGTGGTTGGCACTCGTCTTCCCGTCGCTCTTCGTCGTCCAGAAGTACTTTGGCTGGGCGGCCACGACGGGGTACGTGTTAGTCGCCGCGATCGCGGTCGCGTGGCGACGGCGCCTTCCTGTTCCTCAATCGCGCCGTGCCGTTCGATGGACTGCCGTTGCAACGCTCGCAATCGTCGCCGCCGCCTTTCTCGCAGTGTACCCGGTCGTCAACGTCCATACGCCGGGTCAGGGCAGTGACGATGATGATACGTACAACATCGGTGCGCGGGCGCTCCTCGCGGGCCGATCGCCGTACGACGAGGTTACGTATCTGGGCAACGCGCTGCACCCCCTCCCTGGATCGTTTCTCCTGGCGATGCCGTTCGTCCTGATCGGCACCAGCGCCTGGCAGAACGTGTTCTGGATCGGGCTGTTCTTCCTGGTCGCGAAGTCCGCGATGCGGTCGGAACGCGCGGCGCTGCGACTCGCGTGGCTGGTGCTGGCGTTCAGTCCAACCGTGATGCACAACGTCGTGACCGGAACCGGATATGCGGCCAACACGATCTCCGTGCTGCTTGGACTCTGGTGGTTGACGCGCAGCGCAGCCACGGCCGCTCGCGGCGGTGGCGTGGGGCGTGACATTGGCCTCGAGAGCCAATTTCCTGTTTCTGGTGCCTCTCGCGTTTGCCAGGGTGCGCGCTCGCGACGGGTGGCGCCCTGCCTTGACCGCAACCGCCATCAGCTGCCTCACAGCGGCGGCTATCGCGCTACCGTTCTATCTGCACGATCCCGCGCGGTTCGGACCACTCGAAGCGGCCGATCGCGTGCTTCGCTTCGACGCGCTGGTGCCCAATGCCGGCGCGATTATCATCGTGCTCATGGCTGCCGCCGCCGTCGCGTTGTCGTTGCGACCCATGAACGATGCCGCACTGTTCGCGAGCTGCGCGATCGTGCAGGCGCTGCCGGTCGTGCTCGGCACGGCGCTTGGCACCATCCAACGTGGGCATGCCGATCTCGCCTACGCGACGTACGGCACCTTCGCGGCGTGGTTTGTGATAATGGCGGTCGCGCTCGTCGATGAACGCTGAACTATTCGCAACATTTGGATTGTTCGTACGGAAGGGATTCCTCGATCCCGACGTCTGCCGTCGACTGGCCACTGAAGTTCGCGCGTCAGCCAGCCGGCCGGCCACTGTGCGCGAAGCGGGCGCGCAGACGGTGGACGAGAACTATCGGCGCTCACACCTCGCGGAGGTGTCCAGCACGTTCCGTTGCGCTGGTCCACGAACGCGTCATTGCACTGACACCGGATCTCGAACGGCATTTCCAGGTCGTTACGACCGCCTGTCGGCCCCCGGAGTTTCTGGTCTATCGCGCCGGCGATTTTTTCTCTCCGCATGCGGACAGCGTCCGTGTCGGTTCGGCGGCGGACGACGTGGTCACAACCCGTCGACTGACGATCGTCGTGTTTCTGAATGACGAGTCGCACAACGCCGCGCGAAGGCTCGTATCAGGGCGGGGCGTTGGACTTCTACGGTCTCATTCCGGACACACGAATGACAAACCGTGCATTGTCGTTAACCGGCGAAGCCGGTTTGCTCGTGGCGTTCCCTGCTGTGATGATGCACGGTGTGTCGCCGGTCATCACGGGCGAACGCTATACCGTCGTCACTTGGTTCGAGGGATAGTACAGATTTGTAAGACTCGAAAGTCTCGATCCCACCACACATAGAGTATCCGCATCGTCATACAACGGACGCCTAACAACCTTGACTGCACTGCTTATGACTGCGTAAGCTCATTTCGAGGTTATTTCCCTGGGAGACGCCACCAACAACCACAGAGCAAAGCTGCGGCCCAGCCCCGATGTGATCGCACGGAACGTCGGCGCCGCTGCCGTTCTGATCCATCTCGAAACCAATCGGATTTTCGAATTGAACGCGACCGGATCTCGCGTCTGGTCGCTTCTCGAAGAGGGCCTCGATCGCGACGCGATTTGCGCTCGCTTACAGGACGAATTCAGCGGCTCGTCGGCCGATGTCATCCAAGAGATCGACGAGCTCCTGACCGAACTGGAACGCGAACGGATCATCTGTGCTTAGCGCGACTGGTCCAGTGGCAGCGGCGGTGTCCAGTGCGGTGCCGTGGGTTGCGGTCACTGCACCAACGGCCGGAGATCATCCCGCCATCGAGATCCGTTCAGCGGAATCGGATGCGCGTGTTCCGTCGCTCTCCTTGCAAGCAGATCGTTGCGCGGTGCTGTTCGAGGGTGTGCTGCACAATCGAGAAGAACTCGCCCGACAGCTCGACCTGACACGCCCCACCATCAGCGACGCGGATGTGGTGTCGGCAGCCTATCAACGCTGGGGACTCGATCTGCCGGGACAGCTCGACGCCTCGTGTTCGCTGATCATCGTCGACCGACATGAGAGGCAGGATCGTGGCGGTTCGCGATCAACTCGGATCCCGGCCGTTGTTTTATGCGGAAGCGCGGGGCCGGTTGTTGTTCTCGACATCCGATCGATGCGCTGCGCCGGCAGGCTGGCGTGGATGGATCGCTCAATCGCGCGGCGATGGTCGACCACCTCTGTCACAACTGGACCGACCCCAGGCGACACGTTTTTTTCGGGGATCCGCCGCGTGCCGCGTGGCCATGTGCTCGTCGCGGACGGGCGCGGGACGGCGGTCACGCGATACTGGGAGCCGGTCAAGGCGGACCGTGCCGTCGACTGGGTGCGGGCAGACGAGCTGCAGACCAAATTCGACAGCCTCTTCGAGCGAGCGGTCGCGCGCGCGCTCGCGGATGGACCCACTGGAATTTTCCTGAGCGGCGGGCTCGATTCCATCAGCGTGGCGGCGTTCGCGACGGATCATCGCGAAGCGCAACGGTCATCCGCTGCCGCGCCCGTTCTCGCTCGGATTCCCCGGCGAGGCCGACGAGGAGAAGGAACAGCGGGGTGTGGCCGCGGCGCTCGGCCTCGAGCACGAGTTCGTGCCGTTCAACGACGCAATTCCGAAGGGCGGGCTGCTGCGTGCCGCGTTGAACATGTCGAGCGAGCAGCCGGCGCCGATGCTCAACGCCTGGATGCCGGCCTATTCGGAGTTGGTGCGCCGGGCCAAACAGCGCGGCGTTCGCACCATCCTGAGCGGCGCCGGCGGGGACGAGTGGCTCTCGGTCACGCCGACAATCGCCGCCGACATGATGCGCCGCGGCGAGTGGGGTCAGCTTCGGCGGTTGGTGGCGGGGTGGCATCACTCGTACAACCTGTCGATGCCGTCAACACTGTACTTGCTGTTGTGGAAATACGGCTTGAGCCCGGTGCTGGGCGGCCTCGCCGACCGGGCCGCGCCCCGTCGCCTATCTCCGCAGCCGAGTCCGCCGGTCGATGGCGAGCCTCGAGATCGTGGGGCGCGCCGGAGCCGAAGCTGCGCGCTGAAGTCGCGGCACGGGTCGAGCGGTGGCTGCCAGCCGTCAATCCGCCGCACGGCCTGTACTTCCGCGACACCGTCAACATGGTGGAACACCCTCTGACGGCCATGGAAGGCGAAGAGACCTTCGAGATCGGGCGGCGGCTGGACATGCGGTTCCGGCATCCTTATTGGGATCCCGCAGTTGCCGATATACTGTACCGAACTCCGCCGCTGCTGCTGTTCCAGGGCGGTTTCTCGAAGAGCGTTGTTCGCCACACGATGGCGCGTCGTTTCCAAGGGCTGGGCTGGAGCGTCAGAAAAAGCGGGCGGCCACGACGTTCATGGGATTCGTGCTCGAGAAGGAGCTCCCCCCGCTGTGGCGAGAAGACCACAATCTTTCCGCGCTCGGCGACCTCCAGGTTGTGGAGCCGCGGGCTGCTGTGAAGATGGCTGAGAAGAACCTGCGATCCGGTTCGGCCCGCGGGTACGGACGGGTGTGGGAGCTATTGAACGTGGAAACCTGGGCTCGGGCACACGGATAGGCGATCGATTCAACAGGAGACAACGATGGAGCACAAGGCAAGCACTCCTGCTGAATCAGCCGCGCGAGCAGAAGCCTCGCTGGCAGCGCCCGACGTTGAAATACGTCGGCAACGTCGGCGAAGTATTTCTGGCGGGCGGCGGAAAGATCAGCACCACGACGTACGATACGGGCGATACGCCGTTCAAACCGCCAGGCCAGGGTTAGAAAGGGCGTTGCCGGACGTGATGCTGCGTCTGGCCATTCATGAACCCGGTGTCGAGTCCTTTCGCGAAAGCGACTCGACCCGGGTCCGCACATGGCACGACGTGTTCGGGGTCGTGTGTGCTCACAGCTACGTCAACCAGACCGGCAACTGGCTGCGCTGGCCCGGTCTGGTGTCCTTCCATTGCACCGAGAACGGCACCATCGAGGCCTTTCCCGACAAACCTGTCGCCGAGTCAGTCCTGCGCGATCTGTGGCGACGGACTGCAGAGCCGCTCCTGCTTCAGGCGCTCGGCTGGGAAACGCTGCACGCAAGCGCCGTCCTCACCGCATCTGGCGCCTTTGCCTTTTGCGGCGAGCGGCAGGCCGGCAAGTCCACGCTGGCCTACGCACTGAGCCGCCGCGGCTATCCCCAATACGCCGACGACACCGTCGTGTTGCAGGTGGAGTCGCGCGAGATTCGCGCGCTGGATCGTCCATTCGGGGTGCGGCTGCGATCGGAGCCCGCCGCGTTCTTCGGCTTCCAGCCCGATCGCCACCATTTTCAGGATGTCGTCCCCATCCCGCCCGGAAGTGAACGTGCGTCGACGACGCCGTTGGCCGCAATCTGCGTGCTCCGCCAGGCTCCTATCGCCGCGACGGCAATGAATCGCATGCCGCCAGCTGCCGCGATGGACGCGGTGGTCCGGAATGCGCACTGCTTCAACCCGGACGAACAGGGCCGGAAGCGGCTGCTGAAAAACTATCTACGCGTGACGGCCACCGTTCCGGTGTACGAATTGCTGTTCAGCACCGGGCTCGAGCACCTCGGCTCGGTCCTGGAGTGCGTCGAAGCCGCGATGAATCACACGCAGATGGAGCCAGTGTGACGGCGTTGATGCATCGAATCGGGAGTTGCGCGAGGCGGCTCGGAGCCTGCCTCGCCACCGAGCCGCGAATGGTCGCTGAATTGACGTTGTGGCGATGGTCGCTCCCGATATTGAAGCGCGTCTTGCGCGTCGAAACGCTCGCCTCCATCATGACACCGCGCGTAACGGACGCACCGTCCGCCGCGCGGCGCCGCGAGCGGACAGCCGCCGTCCATCGCGTGGTCACGACCGGCGGCCGAGTGCTCGTCAGCCCCAACTGCCTCGAACGGAGCCTGGTCACCTTCAGACTGTTTGCGCGGGCTGGGGCCAACGTGGCGCTCGTGCTGGGTGTCCGCCGTGACGGCTCGACGATCGCCGGTCACTCTTGGATCGAGCTGGACGAACGCTCCCTCGACACCCCCAAAAGCGACGAGTACACGCCGATGATGTCCTTTCGCGCCCGCGGCAGATTCGACGGGATCGAGCGCGTCGCGGACGCGCTTCCGCCATCCTGATTTCGGTGCGCTGCGGTTGATCTGAGAATGACGGAGAGATCGACGGACGGTTACCCGTTCGTCAGCGAGGCGAAGAGGCCATCTTCGAACGCGGGTTCGGTGCAGAACCAACCGGCGAAGGCGGTTCTGGGCTGGGTCCCGGTCACGGGCGTGACGCGATGGCGAAGCGCTGGCGAGATGCGAAACATCACGGCGCTGCCAAAAGGAGCCGGCGAGACGACGTAGTCCGCGGCGGTCGACGAGGCATGCCTGATTTCGAGTCGTCCGCCGTCGTAAGGCTGGGGGCTGAGGTTGACGCTGACAGCGACACAGCGATTCTTGCCCGCGTCGCTGTGCCACGAGTCGTAGTGGCCCGCTTCGGACTGCAATCGGTACACGCGGCCATCAAAACACCGAAGCCCCGCACATCCCGTGATACGGCCGACCACGTCGAAAAGAGCGGCGTCGTTGAACAACAACTGCAAGCGCGCTCGTGGCCGGTCCAGGCGCCAGGCACTGCTCCACGCCGATGCCGGGATGCGTTCGGTCCACGAACCGATCGGCGCGCACGCGCTGCTCGACGACATCGAGCACGGCCGGCGCGAGCAATCGCGGGAGACTTACGTAATGCTGTCGATCGAATTCGGCCTGCAGCGCCGTCAGATCCGGCGCGGCCCTGAGGCCGCTGCGGTCAACCAGCAGCAGCGGTTCGTCCGCGCCTATCGACTCTCGAACCAGGTGGGGTTGAGCCGCTGCTTCCAGCAACCCGTTCGACATCGCCATCGTGACGAAGTCGATCACGTCTCGACGGACCCTGTCAGGCGGTTCACCGTGCTGCGCCGCCGCAGACTCAACGACGGCATCGAGAACCGACAGCTCCTCGATGAGCCGCCAGACAATCGCACTCGGTCCAAGCAGGTGAAAATAGCGTCCGGTCGCGATATCGAGGACGAGAGGTCCGCCGCGCAGTTCGCGCCACACGACTGTCGCCGGCGCGCGCAGGCCGATCGCTCATCGTCAGCGCTGCGGGTGCCGCGGGCGTCATGCCGGCACACCCTGCGCGCGGCACAGGTCGCGGAATCGACCCGCCGGCTTCGCCATCAGACTCGTCCAGGTCCCCGACTGCGCGACGCCACCCTGATCAATGACATGAATGACGTCGGCGTCGACGACGGTCGACAGGCGGTGGGTGATGATCACGATGGTCATCGACCCGTGGAGACGATGGATCGCGTCGAAAATTCGACGTTCGTTCTCCGAATCGAGCGCGCTCGTCGCCTCGTCGAGGATCAAGAGCGACGGGCGCCGCAACAACGCGCGCGCCAGCGCGATCCGCTGACGTTCTCCGCCCGAAAGACGGATGCCGCGGTCGGCGACGACGGTGTCGACACCGTCCGCCAGGCCAAACACGAAATCGGCGGAAGCCATCGTGAGTGCCCCGCGAATCTCGTCGTGGGTTGCGGTCGGACACGCCCAGGCCAGATTCGCCCGGATCGTGTCGTGAAACAGAAACGTCTCCTGCGGTACGTAGCCGATGGTCTGGCGCCAGCCCGCGAGCCGGTCATGCGTCAGCTCCACGCCATCGACGACGACTCGTCCCGATGCCGGCGGGACCAATCCCATCATGAGGTCGGCGATCGTCGTTTTTCCGGCTCCCGACGGTCCCACCAGCGCGACAGTCGACCCTGCTTCAATGGCGATATCGAGGCTCGTTATCGACGGGCGTTCCGAATCGTAGCGAAACGACACCGCCGCGAACCGCATCGATCGTTGGAGACGGATTGGCGGCGCCGCCGGCAGCGCTGACTCGGCCGCACCGAGGCAGCGAGCCTCGAGGTCAGCCACCTTTTGCACCGACGGCAGGAGACTGACATAGACGTGAGCGGTCCGCTGGAGCGAGGCCAGCCGAGGGACGACGCGAGCGAACAAGAGCAGCAGGAGCAGGACGCCGGCAGCGCTCAGATGCACAACGCCCACGACGACGAACACCAGCGTCGTCAGGATCGAAACGTATCCGACCTCCAGCCAGAACGATGCGTTGGCATGGTCGGCGACGCCGCGGCGCCGAACGCTGAAGAGGCGATTGGCGGCTGCCGAGACTCGGGCTATGCTGTGTTCGCCTGCGCTCAGACTTCGAATCGTCTTCATGCCCGCCAGGTCGTCGGTGACAGCACCGTGAAACTCCCGCACTGCATTGGACTGCGCGGCGCCGTGGTCGACGGCAAGTTTCGTCCACCTCCGCAGCAGCACCGCCAACGCGGCGCCGCAGGCCGCAGCCAGCGCCGTGATCGCGAACGACACTCTCGCCGCCACCGCCACGTAGACCAGCGTCACGATTGCCGAGGCCGCGGTCGCGAGCAACTGCCCGGTGGCGATCCCGGCGCGTTCGGCCTCCACCGTCAGCGCGACGGTCAAGTCGGAGCCGCGCATTCTCGAGAACGTGAGCCAGTCCATGCGGGCGATAGCGGCGTAGAGACCCATGGTCGTTCGCCGCACGACATCGCGTTCGAGCGTCGCAGCCCATAATGTCTGCGCCCGGCGCGCGAGCGAGAGGACGATGTTGATGGCGAGGAAGGCCAGCAGCACGAGGAGCAGACTCGGACGCAGCCCGAGGCGGCCCAAGCCGCTGGCGACAAACCCGGCCAGTCGGCCAACGGAGCCCTGACTGACATCGAGGCCGACAGCCCCGAGGAGAGGCACCAGAAGCAGCAGGCCCGCGCCCTCGAGAAAGGCGGTGGCGATGAGCAGCAGCAATGCGGCGCCAGCGCGCCAGCCGAGTTGCGCCGCCAGACGAACGACGTGCTGATGAACGAGATCGACCAACCGATTCCTGCCGCCCGCGCGATCCGTGTCCGGACGATCGTGCTGGTCGTGCTGATGCTCCTGGGAGCCGCCCTCCGTCTCCGGGCCTTCCTGGAGAATCATTCGCTGTCCATCGATGAAGCGGCGCTGGCCAGAAATCTCATCGAACGGCCTTGGCACCGGCTGACTGATCCCCTCGCCTACGCACAGGTCGCTCCACCGGGGTTTCTCCTCGCCGAAAAGGCGTTTCTGACGCTGTTCGGAACCAACGAGTACGCATTGCGGACGCTGCCGCTCGTCTGCGGCCTGGCCTCGTTGTGGCTGTGTTGGTTGGTGTCGCGAAGAGTGCTGTCGTGGCCCTTTTCCGCCTGCGTGCTGGCATTGTGCGCGATCAATCCCTCACTTATCGAATATTCAGCGACCGCCAAGCAGTATTCGCTCGATGTTGCAGTGGCGCTGTTGATCGCGCTCGCCGCGATCGAGGCGCTCGAGCGTCCGACAACGCAGGCGCGGGCATGCCGGCTCGGAGCGGCGGGCGCGATGACGGCGTTGTTTTCCTTTACGTCGGTGTTCGGCCTCATTGCCAGCGCCTGCGCCGGCCTCCTCGTCGCGATCCAACGGCGCCGCAGAAATCCGACCGCGCCGTTGGCGATCTCTTCCGTCGATGTGGCTGGCAGGCGCCGCTGTCGGCGCGATCGTGAGCTGGATGGCAGTCGATCGTCTCGATGCGGAGTACCTGCGCTTCTGGTGGAAAGCCGGATTCATGCCGATGCCGCCGACGGTGGGCGACGCGTCATGGATGGCGCGAAGCCTCGAAAACCTCTTCTCGCAGACGGGCCACTATCGAGCAACAGTCGGCTGGATCGTCTTGATGCTCCTCGGTATTGGATCGCTGTACTGGCGGCGGCGGCCCGACCTGCTGTTCGTGCTGGCAGCGCCGCTCGCATTGACCGCCGCTGCGTCGGCGGCGCGGCTTTATCCCTTCGTGCCGGGACGACTGCAACTGTTTCTGCTGCCTGCCGTGCTGATACTCGTCGTAGAAGGAGCGGCCGCTGCCGGGCGGCTGCTCTTTCCGCGGCTGCTCGAGGCTATCCCGATCGCCATCGTCATGGCACTGGGCCTCTACGGGAACGTGAGCGGCATTATCGCTGGGACGCCCCGAGAGGAGATCAAACCGTTTCTGCGGCACGTGAGAGCTAACTGGCAGACGGACGATCGGCTGTGGGTGTATTACCCACTGGGTCAGGCGTTCTTGTACTATGCGCCACAATTCAGCTTCACCGCGGAGCACTATGCGCTCGCCACCTGTTCGGCCGGCAGCGTGCGGCGCTACCTGCGCGAGATCGACGCGCTGCGCGGGTCTTCCCGATTGTGGGTGCTGATGCCTCACAATCGCGTCGAAGAAGTGACGTTGATCCTGCGCTACCTGCGCGCCATCGGCACGATGGACCCGCGCGACGCGGCAAACTCGGACGCAGGGATCGGCGGATATCGAGTTGGATACGTGCTGGACCTGAATGCTCCGTCCGCCGAAGCGCCGCGCGCCGACCGATTTCCCATTCCTCCCGACTTGGACGGAGCCGATCCGTACCCCTGGATGTGTCACGGCGTGATGCAGCCGCTCGCGCGACTGCCACGGCGCTGACTCTCGGCGGCTCCCCGTATAATTCCGAACAGCAGATTGAGAGCCCTTGACGCCCTGTACGGCGATCTCGTTCGTCCCGCCCTGCTGTCGCTGCTGCGCGCGCTTCCCGATGAACCCGGACAAGTCGACGCCGCGATCGCGCCAATCGAGGCGGGCGGATGGAAGATGTGGGAGGAGTTTTTCTTCTACGCGACCTACCACGGGATCCTCGGCGCGATCGATTCGGAACTGACACGAAATCCCCGGCTCGCGGCGCGCGTCCGCGAGGCGGCAGAGCGGCGACGTGCACTGGAGCAGCTGTGGCACGCGCACGTCGTGAAGGGGCTCGAGGACGCCGTCCGCGTTCTCTCGGAGGCCGGAATCCAGCCGTGTGCGCTCAAGGGGCCGGTGACTCGCAGCACCGTTTGTACGGCAATGCGGCGGCGCGTCATTGCATCGACATCGATCTTCTCGTCGGTCGAGCCGACATCGATCGCGCGCTCCAGGCATTCGCCGCGGCCGGATACAGCAGCGAGACTGGCCAAGCGGCGACCTACTTGCTGAACTACGGCCACCATTTCAACGTCACGCGCCCCGGCACAGTGGCCATCGAGCTTCACTTCCGGCCGTACGCCGGCTTTGGCGTCGAGCTGCCGGCGGATCTGTTTCTCGCGCGCGCCCAGCCGATCCGGCTATCCAACGATCTCCCGGTACTGGTGTTGTCGCGCGAGGACGAGTTCATCTATCTTGCCGCGCATGCCGCCGGCCACAGCTTCATCCGGTTCGTATGGCTCTACGATCTCAAGCTGTTCGTCCGCCGTTACCCAACGCTCGATTGGCACGAGGTCGCGCGGCGATCGGACGCGTTCGGTCTGGCCACGGTGGTTGGGTACACGATGCAGCTCCTGGAACGCTGGCTGAATGTCCGCGTTGCGAATCTGCCCAGCCGTCTGACACGCTCGGGCGCGCGCAGCCGGATCGCGGACCGGCTCCTCACCGAAGCCTCGACGCCCGGCGACAAATCGTTTCGCGACAATCTCAGCGGCTTGTTCTTTACCTCGATGTTGTGCGACACGTCGCGCGCGACGGCCTGGCTGCTGCAGCATCATCTCTGGCGGGCGACACGCCGCCGGTTGCATCGGTTCGCGCCGTCGGTGCTGCCCGATCGGTGGTCGGCGTGAGCCGTTTTCATCGACGTTCCCACACCGAGACAGTGGAGGGATCGCGGCGCCTCAGGTAGGGCACCTGAAACGACTTCACGGGCCGTAACCAGTCAGCGCAGGCGTGGAACGCCTGCTCGGCGATCGGGTTGGCGTAGATGATACGCATCGGCCGCGGATGCGTTGACACAGATTCGCGAATCTGCGTCAGACACCGCCGCATCCGTTCGGCGCCAAACGGATTGTAGAAAAGGACTATCGTCGCTTCGGAGTAGTCGGTGAGCGCCGCATCTTCCAGTCGAACTTCGATCGGAGTCTGCAGACCCCGCGCGCGGCGGCTGTTGGCGAGCGTGGCGGCGGCAAGACTCGGAATGTATTCGATGCCCACGCATTTCTTGAGTTTCCGTCGGGCAAACAGGCAGAGGACCCGACCCTTGCCGCAGCCAATGTCAAAGAACACGTCGTCATCCCGCACAGTGACTTCGCGAAGGATGATGCGAAGGGCGGCGTATCCGAGCGGTTCGTACGGCGCCGCATCGGCGTGCGTCTGCTCTCCGCGGTCGATCACCGATACATATGTGTCGATGCCATACCACCAGTCTTGGGAGAGCGCCGATGCCCATCTCCAACGGGATTCAATCAGTCCGCTTCCTGCGCGCGCCGCGAGGCGCATCGGCTTGACCAGGGGCATCATCACTGTCTCGAGCTCGGTTCTCCGGCAATCCGACCGTGCCGCCAGTGAACGATCAGGAAATACACGAGCAGCGCCAGCACGAGCACCCGATCGCTGTGGACGGCCGCCGCACCGATCGCAACTTGCGCGTCTGTCGCCGGATCCGAAAACTTCCACCAGAGTCCAGGGATTCCCAGCATCAGCATTGCCTGGAGAACGCTGAGGACGAATGTCGCGTGCCGCCTGCTGGTCTGACCGAGCTGCCAAAGCCCCACCCACACCGGCCATAGCAGTACCAGATCGTAGGTGTTGTGAAATGTGGCCGTGAGCGTCCACAGGCATGCGAGCGGGAGCGACGCTCGCGCGGCAGCGGTATCCGACATCCGAGAGACCACGACGGCGATGCCCGCCAATGCGGCGCCGGCGCAGGCAACGGTGACCAGCCATGCAGCCTCTCGATTGCCAAGGAAATCATCAAGCAGCGGCCGAATGTCAGTGCTGCCGCGAACGAAAGCGATCCGAGTTCCCAGTGGACGACGCCGAAATAGTCGGCGAACACGCCGGTCGGCAGACCGTGAACGCGGACACTGAACGCAACGACCGCGGCTGCAACAATGGCGACCCCAACGAGCAGCGTCGCAATGCGACGCTCGACCGCCGCCCAGACGACGAACGCGAGGCCAAGCTGCGGCTTGGTCAGCGCGAGCGCCAGCAGCGGTCCACTCCACGCGGAGCTGCGCCTGGCCAGGCAAACGGACGCCAAACCCGAGGCCACCGCCAGCAGGACAAACTGCCCATTGCCCACGCCGATTCGGAACGCCGCCCACGCGAAGAGCAGCCCCACGGCGCGAGCGAGCGGCGGACGCTGGTTGACGGCGAGAGCTGTGAAGCCGAGCCGCGCGACGATTACACCAAGCGCCGCGTTCAGCAGCACCCACAACGCCGGTAGCCATGACACCGGCACCCACAGCAGCGGCGAAACGGCCAGCAAAGACCACGGGGCGTAATCGGCGGGTATCGTCGTGCGATAGGGATTCACCCCGTCGATGAGCGCAGCGCTCGCCCATTGCCGGACCAGCAGGAGATCCTTGCTTCCGCCGGGTCCGAAAGCGACTCGCGCTCCCAGAAGGAGGTTGATCGCGCCGGCCGACACCCAGAAAAGCGTCCATGGAATGACTGAAAGACGAGGGCGCGGCGCTGCGATGACGGCGGGCGTCGCGTTAGCGGCGAGCGGCACGGCGCGCATTCGGCGATTCGTGCAGCGCGATGGCGCCAAGCAGCGCGAAGAGCGCCGCATTGCCGGGCATCTGGAGGCTGAAATCGAGCAAGGACTGCAACGCGACGGCCGTGATCCCCACGACTGCGCCGACGCGCAGCCAGTAGGTCGCGCCGTCTTTGGGGGCTTCGCGAAAGCGGCGGCGGACATCGCGGGCGAAGATGGCGACGGTCAGCAGCACCGGGATGCCAACGAGCAGGCCGCCTTCAGCCGCGATCTGCAGATACTCGTTGTGCGCCTCCCGATAGTGGAGCCTGCGATCGCCGCTCTGGTACACCATCATCGCCGTGCCGAAAGTGTTGAGGCCGGTGCCGGTCACGGGAAAATCGCGCACGATCTGCAACGCATCTGACCAGGCCTGAAGCCGTCCCGTCGTACTGATGGCATCGGTGCGAGCCGACGACAAGCGCTGCGCGATCCTGCCGACTCCGGCCCAGACCGTTGCACCGACGAACAGCGTGGCAATGACCAGACCCGCGACGACCTTTCCGCCCCTGGTGGCCTGGCGCGACACGATCACCAACGCGAACAACACCGTGGCCGCTGTGAAAGCCGCCATCCCCGATCGAGACTGCGTCATGAGAAGGGCGAGTCCGGTGACGCCCGCAATGAACGCGACGAGCAGCATGCCGGCCCCCCGCTGAGTGGAGAGCCACGTGATCCGATCGCGGCCAGCCATCTTGCCCTGCTCCCAGGCGGCACAGGCACTGGCGATGGACAGGGGCAAGACCATAATCGCCCAGCCCGCAAAGTGATTGCGGTTGACGAACGGGCCGAACGGGTTTCCGCCTTGACGCGGCCGCCAGAATCCGTAGATCTGCTCGACGATGCCGTCCTTGTTGGCCATCAGCGCAGCCTGCAGGATGCCGAACATGGCAAGGACGAAGCCGAAGAACACGAGCGGGCGCGTGATCGCCGTCGCTCCCCGGCTCGAGGCGACGCGAATCATGCCGAGGAGGAAGACCGAAAACGCCGCAAACAGCGCAAGCCCAAGCCGCGTTTTGTCCGGCGCGATCGACAGGGCATGAGCGCCTGGCGCCATCTGGTAGGCAAAGTCGTAGTTCCTCAGGAACGCGTCCCCCGCCGGGCTGAGCCTCACGAAGGTGTCCGCGCCGAGAGGCACTAGCTGGACGGCTGCGGCCGCGGCGATCGCCGTCAGCCCGGCAGCGAGCGCCGCAACCGACGGACCGCTTCGGCGTTCGAACAGCAGGCCCGCGACACCGATGACGGCACAACCTGCGGCAAGAGGCCGGTACGCCCATGGATAGACCGCCCCGAATGCGAGCGCGCCCCACGCGATCGCAAGGACGGTTCCGGCCACGAGCATGTAGTCGATGCCCGGATGTCGAGACGCTGGCAACGGAAAACTACGCGGGCGCTGCCCACCTGATGGCGCGGCGCATCAGGATGCGGCGGGCCGGCGGATGGCCGAGCAAGGAAAGAATGAGGTGCCGGTGGCGGTTGAACGCGGCGGTCCGTCGCACGATCGGCATGATGCCGTCGGTGCGGGCCAGCTCGAACAGATCCTCGATCTCGTCAACCGAAAGCGTTCGGGCCAGATTGCGCAGCGTGAGCTGCGCGGCCAGCTCATCGCCCAGCCTTGCACGCCAGCCCCGCTCGTATTCGGCCAACGCCGATTCGCTGAGGTTGTCGTCTTCCAGCGCGCGGCTGAGAACGTCGGCGGCCAGGCTGCCGCTCGCGAGGCTGTAATAGATCCCGCCACCGGTTGTCGCTTTGACCAGACCCGCCGCATCGCCCACCGCGAGCAACCGGGTGGTAAACGTCCGAGGAATGGGCGCGAGCGGCAGAACTTTCGCGCGCGGCTGCATCCCGGCGGCGAGACTGTCGGCATCGCCGGTCCGCCAGCGAGGTCCGACCGTCGCCAGAAATCGATCGAAGTGCTCGCGTGCGTCACGCTCGCACATCAACCCAACCCGTGCGAACGTACCGGTCGGCCGGTACACGGGCACGACCCACGCGAATCCCTGTGGCGCCAGCGTCGCCGAAATGGAGTTCGAGATCGTGGGGGGCCGCTGCCGGCAGCTCCAGCTGCGCCGACTGCAGGTGCATGGCCGGCATGCCCAGACCGATTCGCCGCTGTATCGAGTAGTTGGCGCCGCAGGCGAGAATGCAGGCCCGGGCCTTGGCCACTACCTCGGATCCCGATCTCAGCCGCACGCAGGAGTCGGATGGTTCGACATCGGTGATTCTCGTGCCGACCTGCACCGTCGCCCCTGCCCGCCTCGCTCGCTCGCACAACTCGTCGTCGAAGGCACGGCGATCGACAACCACTGCTTCGACGCGCGGCGTTGAGTACTCGATCGCGCGGCCGGAGGGTCCGATAAAACGCGCGGTGGTCAGAGGATTGAGGATTGCCTGCCGCGTGACGTCGAACTCGTCGAAAGCTTCGACCGCCAGCACGCCAGTGCAATGGACCGGCTCGCCCGTCGCCGAATGCTCCTCGAATACGACGACGTCCCAGCCGCGTTGAGCCAACCGGCTGGCGGCGTACAACCCGGCGGGACCGCCGCCGATGATGACGACATCACGCATGGCTCATTTACGAGCGATCGATTCGGCCCGAGACGCGATGCAAGGGTACCATATCGCGGCGACGAGCTCGATGTCCAACCAGGATTCAGATCTTCGGGCCCCGCCGCTCCCAGCCGCCGCGGAACGTGATCCAGAACGACAGGGCGATGAGCCGGAGGTCGAGCGCGAAGGACTGGCGCTCGACGTAGAGGCGATCGTAGCGGAACTTCGATCGGCGTGGAATGTCGCGCGCCGCGAACACCTGCGCGATGCCGGTCAACCCCGGGCGGACCTGGTGGCGCTCGGCGTACCCGGGAATCGCCTGCATGTCGATGTGCTGCCCGGAACCGTTGGTCTCGATTTCGCCCGGCCGAAGGGCGCGGGGACCGACGAAACTCATGTCGCCCCGAACGATGTTCCAGAGCTGCGGGAGTTCGTCGAGCGCCGTCGCGCGCAGGACGCGGCCGGTGCGGGTGACCCGCGGGTCGTTTTCGACGGCCTGCAGCGCGCCGACTCCTGGCTTCGGCATTGGGAATCATCGATCGGAATTTGAGCGCGCGGAAAATGCGGCCGCCCTCGCCGACCCGCTCCTGGCCGTAGAACACCGGTCCCCCGTCTTCCAGCTTGATGGCGGCGGCGATGAGTCCGGCAACCGGCGCCGACGCGATCAGGCCGGCTGTCGCCAGCACGACGTCAAACGCGCGTTTGCCGGCGGGGATGCGGCGCACGCGAATGCCCGATCGGGCCGATCCGCCGACGCTCCGATCGACAGCCGCGGCCGGCGCGAATGTTGGCGGGCTCATGACACGAGACTGGCAAACATGTCGCGGTACGCCTCGACGGCCCGCCGCCGATCGTAAATGAGCGCGGCACGGCGCGCGCCGACCGACAACCGCGCGTGCGTTTCGCGGTCGACGTGGAGCCGTCGAATCGCACCGATCATCTGATCGCGATCACCCGGCGAGACGACGACGCCGCAATCGTGCGTCCGCGCGATCTCGGCGACTTCGCAGTCGTCCTCGACCGACGCGATGAAAGGCCGGCCCGCCGCGAGGATGCCGTAGAGCTTGCTGGGAACGATGAACCCGGCCAGATCGCGCTTCAGCGACACAACAAAGATATCGGCCGTAGCAAAGGAATCGTGTAACGCGCTTTTGGGCTGATAGGGGAAGAACCGTACATTCTTCAGCTCACGCCGTGCGGCGTCGGCCTGCAGCGCGGCTTTCCGCGTCCCCTCGCCGACGATGGCGATGACCACGTCGGGCAGGTCTGCGAACGCGTTCCGCCACATCCAGCAGTTGGTCGACATCCTGCGAGAGTCCGACGTTTCCCGAGTGCATCACGACGAACTTGTCGGCGAGGCCGTGGGCGCGCGCGAACGGGTTGTCCTTGCTCCCGGGACGGATTGCCTCGGCGTCGGCCCAGTTGTGGATGACACGAATCTTGTCCGGGTCTGCGCCTTTGGTTTCGACGAGGCGCCGCCTCATCGTGCCGCCGAGCGCGACGATGCGATCGGCATGGCGCACCGTGAAGCGGCTGATGCCGCCAAGGATGGCGTCCATCGCCGTGCTGCGAAACCCGAGCAGCCGGGTGACTTCCGGAAAGACGTCCTGACACAGAAACACGAACCGCGCGCCGGTGACGCGCGCGGCGGCGATTGCTGTCAGCGTCAGCATCGGCGGATCGGTCAGCGAGACGATCACATCTGGCCGGCCAATGCGAAGTGACGCGATCGAGGCCGACGAAAAATAGCTGACGTAGTTTGCCAGTCGCCCGCGCATTCGGCGCGGCGGCAACGCGGTTCCCCACGCGCGCAGGATGGAGACGCCGTTCCGCCGCTCGCGGCGCACCGGCGCGTACCACGGCAGCGGATCCACACGCGTCTCACCGACCAGCGGCATGCCGGCCACGACCGTGACGTCGTACCCGTACCGTGAGACCAGGTCTTCGCAGAGTTCGGTGAGCAGCTGTCCGGTCGCGCCGAAATCCGGATAGTACGAGCGGTTGAAGAAAACCAGGCGCAGCGGACGTTTCGCCGCGACGCAGTCGGTTTCCAGATTCGCCGCGACCGCCGCGCTGCGCTCAGCTAGGCCGAACATGTGTCGTGGTCGCGGCGCCGGGCTTTTGGGCCAGGTAGGGCCCAAGCACCAGGACGTCCATGTCGTTGCGCAGGAAGCAGGCGATGGCTTCCGCCGGCGTATTCACGACCGGCTCGTTCTCGTTGAAAGAGGTATTGAGCGAGGATGGGAACACCGGTACTCCGCTCGAACGCGTGAATCAGCGACCAATACTTCGGGTTGCTCGAGCGGTCGACTGTTTGCTGGCGTGCCGATCCGTCGACGTGCGTGATGGCTGGCACGAGTGACTGCTTCTCGCGCTTGACCTGACACGTCATCAGCATGAACGGCGAAGCGGCGGGTGCCTCGAACCAATCGCCGGCGCGCTCTTCGAGCACCGACGGCGCGAACGGCCGGAAACTCTCGCGATGCTTGATTCGCCGGTTCAGATGATCCTTCATCGACGGATTGCGCGGATCGCAGACGATGCTGCGATTGCCGAGCGCGCGAGGCCCCCACTCGAAGCGTCCCTGATACCAGCCGACGATGAGGCCGTCCGCGATGAGCGCCGCGGCTTTCTCGGCCAGCGCCTCGTCCGGCAGTTCGCAGTAACGACACGCCCGCTGCCTCGAGTGCGGTTCGGCACGCTGCGTCGCGAGTAGTCGAGACCCCAGTAGGTGTGCTCCATGACGAGATCGCGCGGCTCGCCGAGAATCTGATGCTTCACGTACAGCGCCGCGCCAAGCGACGTGCCGGCGTCGTACGCGGCGGGCTGAATGTAGACGCGCTCGAACGGCGTCTGGGACGCGATCTTGCCGTTCAACGTGCAATTGAGCGCCACGCCGCCGGCGAGGCACACGTCGCGGAGCCCCGTTGTTTCGGCCAGCCATCGCAGCAGGTCGAGGACGACTTCTTCGAGCAGCGCCTGCAGCGACGCGGCCAGGTTCTGGTGACGCCGCTCGAGGGGATCGTCCGGTTTCGCGGCGGGGACCGAAGCCGACGCTCCAGGGCGGAAGAAAACACATCGTCGAGCATGGGCGACCCGCTGTCCCAGGTCATGTTGACGCCCTGACGATGGTGGACGAAGTACGAGAGATCCAGCTCGAAGCCGTGCCCGCGGTTGACGGAGACGATCCCTCTCAATCCGTCGAGGTATTCAGGCTCGCCATATGGCGCCAGACCCATGACTTTGAACTCGTCGCCGTATTTCGGGAAGCCGAGGTACTGCGTGATCGCCGTGTAGAGCAGCCCCATCGAATGCGGGAACTCGACCCAGCCATCGACGGCGATCTTGTTGCCGCATCCGGTGCCCCACATCGTGCTGACGAAATCGCCGAAGCCGTCGATCGACAGCAGCGCCGCACGCTCGAACGGCGATACGAAAAAGCTGCTCGCCATGTGCGCGCGGTGGTGCTCGACCCGGTGGACTTGGGCGCGAAGCGCGGACGGGGTCATGCTCACCGCCTCGGCCAGGGTCGTCTTCACGTCCCGAAGCTTCGACACGTTCCAGAGCCGATCGCGAATGGCCGCAAGACTCGGACCTTGAGAGACCGCGTACAGCAGCTTGCGGTGGATGTGGGCGCTTGGGTCCCGCGAAATCGCCACGTGATCGAGATCCGTCGCCACTGCGCCGCTGTGCTCGAGACAATTCACCACCGCGAGCGACGGAAAGCCGGCCTGATGTTTGAGGCGCGTAAAACGCTCCTCCTCCATGGCTGACTGGAGGCGGCCATCGACGATCAATGCCGCGCTCGCGTCGCCGTGATAGGCGTTGAGACCGAGAATGTTCATGGCGACGCGAGAGTCCTCACCTCTTCGGTTCCTTCACGCTTTTCCGGATCGCTGGCTGCGATCGGTTCGCGCGCGGTGTCGTTGCCGAGCACCCGCAGCGCCAGCAGACATTCGAAGAGAACCCGTTCGTAGACATATCGGAGAGCCGCCGAACCGCGAAACGGTCCCCCCGACTCTGATGTACGCGCCAATCCCGGCGACCAGCGGCATGAGGCCTTTGCGCCGCAGAGCGTCCTGCCAGCGTCGGCTCTCACCGGTGAACAGCCGCGACGCCTCGAGCCGGGAGTACTCCAATTGCGATCGCACGAAGCGGTCGACCGGCTTGCGATCGTCGTGAACCAGACGCTGCTCGAACCGATAGATCGGACCATCGGTGGCGAATTCCTGCGTGTGGCCAGGCTGTGAGATCCGAACGTCATGCGGGCGGAAGACAACGAGCTTGGGCGGATATACCGACCCCATCAGCGGCCGGCCGTGAATCCGATACTCGAAGCCGGCGACTCCGCCGGCGAAGTCACCCGTCGCAAATCGAGTCGCAAGCTCTTCGACGAATGACGAGGGCACCTCGTAGTCGGCATCCAACGCGAGCACGTACGGCGTCGCCACCTGCGTCTGACGAATCGCGAATTGCCACTGTGTGGCGTGAGTGTCGAACCGACGCACGAACCATCTGACGTTGGCAAATTGCCGGGCGGCGCGTTCCGTCGAATCGGACGATCCGGAATCGACGACGACGACGTCACCGGCCCACGTCAGCGACCGCAGCAGGCGCTCCAGATTCGGCGCCTCGTTGAACGTCAGCGTGACCGGCGTGACGAGGTTGGCGATGTTCGGGTCCGAAATCATCAGGCCGACAGGGGGTTTCGTTCGAGCCAGGTGTCGAGGACGACGAGCGCCCAGAGCCTCGACCAGGAGACGTCACGCCCTTGATCCAGGAACGACTGCCACATCCGCCGGATCTCGGTCGGCGACAGGAACTCCCGGCCGGCCAGGCCGCGGTCGCCGAGCCGCTCGTCACAAAACGCCCGCAACGGGCCCCGCATCCACGGATCGAAGGGCAGCGTGAATCCCTGCTTGGGCTTTCGAACGATCGTGTCCGGGAGCAGCCCGTTCAACGACTCGACGAGCAAGCGCTTCGGCACGCCATTCGGCTGCTTGATCGCATCCGGCAACCCCATCACGTAGTCGACGAGCACGTGATCGAGAAGGGGGACACGAACCTCGAGGCTGTGCGCCATGCTCATCTGGTCGGTGTCGCGCAGCAGGACGTCGTGCATGTAGGTCCGCGCCTCCGCGAAAGAGATCTGAGCGAGCACGCCGGCCTGCGGTGCCGCGTGATACGCATCCGCCAGCAACGCGTCGTACGGATCCGTTTCGTCAATGCCGTCGGCCAACGCGCCGCTCATCAGCGCGCGGCGCTGTTCGACTGAAAGCAGCTGCCGCGTCAGCGGGAACATCGACGACATCGAGCCGTCCGACTCGACGACGGCCGCTGCTTTGACGACCGGGATCGACGATCCGCCAATCGCGCGGACCGTGCCCGCCGCGAAGGTCCGCAGCAGGTCGGGTGTCCTTCCCCAGATCCGCGTCAAATCGGCAACGCGCGCCAGCCGTGCGAACGACGGATAGCCCGCGAAGAGCTCGTCGCCGCCGAGGCCTGAAAGCGCGACGGTGATACCTCTCGCTCGCACGGCTCCCGACACGACGAAGCTGTTGATGCCGTCTCCGCTCGGTTGATCCAGCGCCTCTAGCGCGGCTGGCAGCTGCTTCAACAGGTCGCCGGCGCGAAGTTGAACATGAGTGTGTTCCGCGTCGAATGCACGCGCGACGAGCGCGGCATGCGAGCTCTCGTCGAATGCGCTCTCATCGAATCCAATCGAGAACGTTCGCGGCTGGTGGCCCGCCTCGCGCATCAGCGCGACGACGGCGCTCGAGTCGATACCGCCTGAGAGAAAGGCGCCGACCGGCACGTCGCTGACCATGTGGGCGGCGACCGCGTCGCGCAAGAGGTCGCCCGTCCGCCGGCGGGCCTCGACGGGCGGGATGTCGGCAGGCCGGCCGGCCGACGGGAGCATCTGCCAGTAGGCACGACGCTCCTGGCTTCCATCCAACTTCACCGTCATCCAATGACCAGGGGCGAGGGCACGAACGCCCTGGACAAGCGTGCGCGGCGCGGGGATCGATTGATAGCCGAGGTACTGCCAAACTGCCGTCCGATCGAGCCGCCGCGGCACCAGGTCGCTCGCCAGCAGTGCTCGGACTTCGGACGCGAACACCAGGTACCCATCGCCGCTGTAGTAGTAGAGCGGTTTGATTCCCAGCCGATCCCGCGCAAGAAGTACGCGTTCGGTCGATGGATCCCAGAGCGCAAATGCGAACATCCCGCGGAGCCGCGGCAACAGGTCGAGGCCCCAGGCCTCGTACCCACGCAGGAGGACTTCCGTGTCCGTTCGCGTGTGGAAACGCGCGCCGGCCTGATCCAGCTCGTGTCTGAGTTCGCGGAAGTTGTAGGTTTCGCCGTTGTACGTGACCCACCCGACTCGGCCCATCGGCTGAGCGCCCGCGTCAGATGTGTCGATGATGGCCAGGCGCGTGTGGCCGAAGACGACAAAGGGCGCGGTATCCGGCGCATCGGGTGTCCGAGAGCAGTACATGCCGCGGCCGTCCGGCCCGCGATGCGCGAGACGTGTGACCATGGCCGACACCGCGTCCGCGGCATCGGCCCTCGATCTACCGCCCCAGAAGACGCCGCCGGCGATGCCACACATGCGATCACCGATTGGAACAGACAGCCGACGGGGCGATCGCCCCCAAGGCGCGCAGGTTCTCGACCTGGTGCGCGCGAGAGAACATCGCGATGACGGCTGCCTCACACGCGTCAAGTGACGAGAGATGCTGCAGCAGCTGGACCGGTGTGGTCCCCGCATGGGTGGTGAGAAAACGAAAGAGGGAATGGACGGTGACCGCAACCGTACGCCAGCGGTCGGGCCATGCCAGAAGCTGGTCGCTCACAGGGGCCTGCACCAAGGCGCCGTCAAGCGCGCCGTGTGATTCAAGGTACTCGAGCGATTCATGGAGATCGCCCTCAACAGAAAACCCATACCGTCGAATCCGACCCGCTTCCCGCTCCTTCCTGAACCACTCGACGACGTCGTCCAGAGGTTGGCCTGGCACGAAATTGTGCAGGAGCAGTGTGTCGACGTAGTCGGTCCGCAGCGCTCGCAAGCTGAGATCGAGGCTCGCTCGCAACGCCGCGACGTCGCTGGTCGGGCTTGGTTGCAAGCTCGCGGTCGACACCGCGCGCTTCATGACGGATTGCCCGACCCCCAGACGCCGGTAGATCGGGCGGGCGATTTGCCTCGTCATGGAGAACAGTCGCGAGTTCCTGATGGGAACGAGCCCGCACTTGGTCACGAGCGTGTAGCTGTCGCGCGGGCACCGGCTGAGCACGCGTCCCACGAGCCCCTCGGCTTCGCCCCATCCGTAGGAGCGGGCAGTGTCGAAATGTCGAATTCCCAGATCGTACGCGCTCGTCAAGGCCGCGACGCTCTGGCGTTCCCCGACCCGCCCGAGTATCGAGGCGGTGCCGAAGCCAAGCGTGAGACGGCTCATTGATAACGAATCTGCAACATCAGTCGATCGCGATCGAGCGGCGGGATAGCCTTGTGGTAACAGCTCGTGTCCTCGAAGAAGCCCGAGCGGGCAGCACCGCAGATCGTGAGAATGCGGCTCTCCCCGTAATCGTCGCGTGCCTGCGCGTCGGAGAGTCGGGCGGAACCCAGAAGATGTCGCCATCGCTTTTCGCGATGACTTCCCTGAATGAGTACGTGCGCGCCGCTGCGTGCGTCGGTGTCGGTCAGGTAGAAGTTCACGTACATGAAGTTGTACGAATGCACGTCGTAATGAAACCGAACGGTTTGATATCGCGCCTCGCGCGCTTCGATGGACAGGTCGTTGACAAAACTCCAGAACAGCCACGGCTCGACTCGGGATGGCCGGTAGCCGAGGTACATCGTCGCTACCTCGAAGAGGCGGTCGTCCGCCAACACGGCTTGCAACACCGGATCGTAGGAAGCCTGCGTGACCGTCGCAACCGCCACGCGGCGTCCATCGCGACGGATCTCTTCTAGGGACGGCAGCGGAGCGCCGCTCTCTACCAGAGGCAGGGTGTTGGCAAGGTGAGTCAAATGCTCGAGCACCGACTGGGTCAGCTCCAAACCTGCAGAGACCGCATCACGCTCGAGATTCGAGACATGCGTGGTCGCGTCGACTGCGCTCGACAGGAGGCCCGACCTGCTCACGGCAATGGGACGGACATCGTCGCCGTAATGCTCGCTGATCCCGAGCGAGTGCCTGCCCCGGACAATCTGGCCAACGCGCCGGACGTTTGAGTATCCCCGTCTCACCGCTGGAAACCGTCCGAGCAAGTAGTGAGGTTCGGTTGCGGCCTTGCGCGATCAGTCGGGCAACGCTCATGACCGTTCCGCTCTTGGCAACAAGTGGGGGCTGCCATCGACGGCGTCCGCGGAGCATTCGCGTTCGGCCGCTCGACCCGTCGGCGACTCTGATGTGGCCGGGGTGGGCCCCTCGGGCCACCCGCTGGTAAAGCGTCGTGAGCTCAGCGGCGACGATCGGCCAGGCGAAGCGCGTCGCGAGCGTGCGCGCGGCGCGACTCTTTGCTTCGCACTCCTCCGGATTGTCGAACGCGGTCGTCAGCGAGTCGCGAAGCGCATCGGTGCCGCCGTCGACGACCCATCCCGCATGCCCACGCTCGACTTCGTCGGCCAAATCGACCTGACGCGACAGAAGGACCGGGACGCCAACGGCAAGGGCCTCGAGGGCGGCCAGTCCAAAGTTCTCGTGCTTGGAACACAACGCGAACAACCCGGCGTGCCGCAACAGCTCCCGCTTGTGCTGGCCGGCGACCCAACCCAGGAAGCGGATCCGATCGGCCGCGCCGAGGTCGCCAGCAAGACGTCGCAGAGCAGCGACGTACTGGGCATCACCGTCGCCGGCGATCTCCAGCAGCCAGCGCTCGTGCCGGTCGCGCGCTGCGGCTGCGAACGCGTGGATGAGGGTCTCGAGGTTCTTCTTGGGATGAATTCTCGAGATCGCCAACACGTACGGTTCACGTTGTCGGCTGATGTACGGGACGATTGGCGCCTCGAGACTGTCGGAATCGACGCCGAGCGGGACAACCACTCCGTTCGATAGGGCGAGCGCCGATTCGACGCTCCGTCTTTCCGCCGCCGACGTGTAATGAATGGCGGCCGCGGCCTCGAGCAGTCGCTCCCCCACGACTGCAAGAATCAGCCGTTTTCTGACGCGCTTCTGGCGCAGCGACCACGGCACCAATGTTCCAAGCGGTCGAACGAGATAAGGCACGCCGTGGCGCCGGCAGGCGGCCGCCGCGGAGAGGCACGCGTGCGAGAGAACGCCGTGAATGTGGACGATCTCGAAACCGCGGACCTCGTGCGCGAGCCAGGATGCGAGGCCAGGCGAGTACTTGAACGACTCGCTGAACGCCTTGCCAAAGAAGATCGCGGGCACGCCCTGCCACGACGTGCGCTCGCCGATCACTACCGGCAGTCGGCCCGGTCCATCGGCGTCGGTCGTCGCGATCAGCCCCTCCACCCCACACGCGGACAACGCGCGGCACATCGGCACGATGGCTGTGCTCGGTCCGCCGTATCTCGTGGCGACGGAGGGAATGACATGGAGGACACGCATTGATCGCTAGACCGTGGCGCGGACCGGCGCCGGCCTGTCGCCCTGAAGCAACGTACAAACGCGGTTTCTGAAACAGTCGAAGCTGAATTCCGAGACGAGCCGGCGATAGCCGGCCTCGCCCATTCGTCGCCGCCCCGGTTCGTCCAGCAACAGGCTGGCAACGGTCGAGGCCAGACAGGCCGGGTCGTCCTGATCGACCAGGCATCCGGTCTCGCCGTCCGCGATCACTTCCACTGCCGCATCGTGAATTGACCCGATGCACGCCAGACGATGCGACATCGCTTCGAGATAGACGAGCCCGAATCCCTCAGCGCGGCTCGGCAGCGCGAACAGCGCCGCGGATCTGTAGAGCGCGTCCAATGTGGGCTTCGACACAAACCCCGTGAAGAGAATGCAGCCCCTCGTGCCGGTCGCCGCCGCTTTTTCCTTCAGCCGAGGGGCATCGTCTCCATCGCCGACGAAGACGAGTTGGGCGTCGGCGACAGCGTCGACGACGGCAGGCCATGCCTCGATCAACTGATCGTGGCCCTTGTAGCGTTCGGTGCGACTCATGCGCCCGACAGCCAGCACGACATGGGGCCCAAGAGGCTGCGGCGGCGGAACATCGCGTTCCGGTTCAGAGGCGATCGGAAGCGCCAGCTGACATACCGCGATCGGTCCGATTCCCGGATATGACTGCATGACGCGCGAGGCCGTGTGGTGCGAGATCGCTATCCGCAAATCAGCCCGGCCGAGCGCGTCTTCTTCCCCGGCCGTCAGCGGTTTCCAGACCTCGATGCCGTTCAGGAACACTCCGTAGCGCCGGCGGGCCCCACGCGGCACCACTTTGTGAACTTTCGCGAGCGCCAGGTGGGTGAACAGGATGAAGTCGGTTCGACCGAGCAGTCTGAGCGGTCGACAGCTTGGTCGTGAACTGCGCTTTCTCGATGAACGAGGCTGGGCGGCTGTCGTGGTCGAACATCGTGATCAGTTGCGCGCGGGTCCCCCATCCGTCCTGAACCACCGCCCAGAGCAACCGCGATACCGCGGCGATGCCGCCACCGGTCGGATGGAGCGTGATCGCCGCGACGGTCGGAGCCTGCATCGTCGACAACCACCTACGGCTCGGGCGCGGCAGTCGGCGAGACGTGAACGCGCGCGGCCGGAGCGCACGCGCGCGTTCGGGCCGGATCGAAGGCTCCATGGCTCGATCTGACATGTCTGGGCGGGATCGAATCAGAAGAATGCGACGACAGAAGCGGCTGCCGCGCTCGAGGTCACTTCGACGAGTGAGCCGCCGACCTGCAGGGCGCTGATGCCTGGGAAAAACCAGAGCACGAACCTCGACCAGTTTCCGCGATCGCGATACCAGGCTGCGTTCTGGTCGATGAAACCGAGAGCGCCGCCAATCACCATGAAGCCCAGAAGCACCCCTATCGATCCGAAATTGACGTACAGCTCCATGACCTGGCCGATGCCGACGGCCGTGCCCTCCGCGAAGGTGATGCCAGTAAAGCGGCTGACCAAATCTCCGCTGCCGGCGGTCATCGGCTTGTTCGGCCAAAGATGCGGGGAATTGGCGCGACGATCGCCTCGAACACGGTCTCTCCTCGCGCGAAGAGATCGGGTCGGGCCTGGAGGCGCAGGACAGCGGCGCCGACCAGAAAGTTCTGATTCAGCCGAACGTCGATGCGCTGCAGGTGTTCGGGTTCCGAGATGTTGAACGTCTCAGGGTTGGAACGTGTCGGCGAGGCGAGTGAGCCTGGCTCTCGCCGGCTCGCCTCCCCAGACAACCTGTCGGATATCGGTCGCGATCGCGCATGTAGGTGACGTACACCGACAACCCGATATACCCTGCCACGACACCGAAGACCACCACCTTCCACAGCGGCCGGTGGAAACTGGCGATGAAACAGAACACGATAAGCGCGGCGGCGAGGCCGTATCCGAGGAATCCCTGCACCGCGATCGTGACGAATGGGGCGACGGTCGTCGCGGCCCCCCACAGCCACAACTTCCCGCCAGATCGCTCGTGCGAACCGTTCCAGCATCCAAGAACCAGACCGACCACGACGCCGCTCGATGCCGCGGCGACGACAGCCATGAGCGTCGGCGTGCTGCCGACGATCGGGGTCAACACGAAATACGAAACAATCCCCATGCCCAGGCAGGTTCTGATCAAGCCGCGATCGACGAGCTGAGCGCTAGGAGGACCAGACTCGGCGCGGTGACGGATCCGCCAGGAGATCACGACGACCGACCCGATGACGAAACCGGCATACGCAAAGGTGCTCTGCTGCAAGCCGGAGAAGACGACAGTCGGGTCGAAGTTGGAGTACCACGGTATGAGGTAGATGGCCGACGCAAACCAATGAAGGATCACCAACTGCAGTGCGTACGCGAGGACCAGTCCGGCGGTGGCGGTCCTCGTACTCACGCGCCACAACAGAATCGCTGAGAGCGGCAACCACGCCACCACCCAGCGCATCAGCGTTTCGTCGGTCACAGTGCTCCTAGGTCTCCCACCATCGTTTTCAGGCGGTCGCTCCAGGTGTGCGCATGGCTGCGCACGAGGTGGTGCACGTGCGCCTTCAGACGCTGCCGTTCGGATTCCTCCGCCAGCAGCGCGCGCAGCCGATTGATTGCATCTCTGGGTGACGTCACATATTCGACGGCGGCGCGTGAATCGCCGAAAATCACTCGATGCTCAGCGGTGTCCTCGACGAGCATGCAGGCGCCGATCGCCGGCACCTCAAAAGTACGCATCGAATGACCGTCGCGATTGGCGTGACGCACCAGACACAGAGCCACGGCTGCTCCGCCGATCGCCTTCCGCACCGTCCACGAATCGGCCATGCCCCGCGCTTCGCTGCGCGTGCGGATAAAGCGGTCCCAGTAGCCGCCGTACAGGGCCACACTGAAACCGGCAGCAATCAGCGGCGATAGCCATTCCACGCGATCGCGATCGGCGCCGCCGATGAACACGAGGTCGGAGGCGAAGCGAGCGCTCTCGCCGGGCGAGCGCGGAGGATCGGAGAAGTGCATATCGGGCGCGTACGCGAAGGGCAGGTACTCGACCTCGCGACACCCGGCGGCACGCAAATCGGCCAGGTTCGCCGTCCTGGGCGAGAAGACCACATCGTATTCGCCAACCGCACGGAGGAACCAGGGCGCGGAATGCACCGCGTTCCACGGATCGTCGGTCAGGAAATTGATGCGTCGGACTCCGAGTTCGCCAATCGCGTGCAGCGTGGGCTGGTCGACTGGCGCCAATCCCGTCGCGAGCAGATGCGTGGGCCGTACGGCTCGGCACACGTCCAGGACGTGGCGGCTGAATTCACTCAGGCGGGCTGGCCGACGTCCGCGCAAGTGCCAATTGGCCAGTCTCACCGCGCGTGAGCCGGCGTCGGCTCGAGTGACATCGCACAGGACGGCAGGGACGTTCAATGTGCGGGCGGCGTGGTCGAGATGCCGTCCGATATGGGACTCGCCCGGGTTCCCGACGATGACGATCGACGGGTCGGATGTTGCTCGTGGCGTCGTGGTCGTCAACAGGTCGCGGCGCCGATAGTGGAGCGGTAGGCGCGGGCGATGCCCTCCGCCGCACCCTCGACGCTGTATTCGTCGGCCACCCGGCGACAAGCCGCCCGCACGTCGGCGCCGCCGATCAGCGCCGATGCGCGCGATGATGGCGGCTTCGAGCGCCTCCACCGATCCCACAGCGAAGACTTCCCCGGTCTGCCCCGGTTTGATCAAATCGGCTGCACAACCGACGGCATCCGACACAACACACGGCACTCCATGGCAGAGCGCCTCGTTCACGACAACGCCCCAGGTCTCGGAGTGCTGGCTGGGGAGCACCAGGAGATCGGCGGCGTGATAGTACGGGCTGAGTTCTGTCTGGTTCTTGAAGCCGGTAAATCGAACTGATATGGCAGGCGCACGGCGCGTCTCGGCCTCGAGCTGGCCGCGCAGCTCGCCACCGCCCACGAATACGGCGACGAAACGGCGGGAAGACCTCGACTGGAGGCGACGTAATGCCTCGACGAGCAGATCGGGCCGCTTCTTTGGCGTCAACTTGCCGGAAAACAGGAGCAGGACGTCGTCCGGCTGGACGTCGAGCGAACAGCGCGCCGAGACTCGCATCCTCAGGCGAGCCGATTCGTCAGCTGCGAACGCCGACGTGTCGGAGCAATAGGGCGAAAATACGAGCTGCTTGTCATCGAAGCCAAGCGCTTCGAAGTGGCGGCGGGAACGCGTCCCGATGTAGAGCAGTCGCGCACAGCGCGCGTACAGCATCCTGAGCGCTACGCGCCGCAACGCTCGGACAGCGGGGCCGGCCGGTTCGGTGTCGACGGTCTCGCCTCGAAACAGGATTGGATAGCCACTTCGCCAGGCACGTAAGAAGGCGGCGCGATGAATATGCGGGCGGTAGCCGCAGACGAGCACCGCGGAGGGCCGAAGACGAGACAGCAGGGCGGCGACGCCTCGCGACGACACCTCCTCGAACGACCGAGCTCCCCCCTGGGCAACGCGCGAGACAAACTGCGACGGATAACCGGCCAGCAGATCCGTATCCCAAGCGACCGTGACTCCGAAGTCCGCATCGCGATAGCCGGCGAGGCTGAAATCCGACGCGTAAATGACCTGCAACGGGACAGCAAACCGCTGGTGAAGGAGGCGAAATACCGGCGCGTGATACGGGACGGGATGCGTCTGGACGACTGCAAGCATCACGCAGCCAGCTGTGGCATCAAGGCCGCGGCGAGCTCGCTGGTCGCGTCGGCCCATGTGCGCACTGTGAAACGCTCGTAGCAATCCCACACCATTGCCGCCAGCGCGTCACGGTTGGCATCGCACCACTGGAGCCGCTCGATGAAGAGATCCGGACGTCGAGCGGGAAGCACCCATCCCGTTTTTCCGTCAGCGATGATGTCGGGCCCGGAACAGTTCGTCGTGCAGACGATCGGCAGGGCGGACCCCATCGCCTGACTGAGCACCATCGGATGACCGTCCTCGATCGTCGGGAACACGAAGAGATCCGCGGCCGCGTAGGTGGCGGGCAATTCTGCCTGCGGGCGCGGTCCATGCAGCGTCACGCGCGCCTCCAGCTCCCGCGCCAGTTGTCGACAATCGGCGGCGATCGGCCCGGTACAGCTGACGGCAAAGCTCGAACGGGGAAGCGACCGGACAATCGCGAGGAGGTCATGCATGCCCTTGCGAAGCGAGATTGCGCCTACGTAGGCCACGCGCAGCGGCTCTCCAGCCGCGATCCGCCGCGCCCGCTCGGCGACCGTCGCGCGCGCCGGTCGAAACATGGTCAGGTCGACACCGAACGGCACCATGCGGATGCGATCGGACACGACACCCTCGGCGAGAAAACTGCTGCGTGCGAAGCTCGACGGTACGAGAATCAGATCGGCAAGGCCGTACTCGCGCTCCTCCCGAGCGACCATCCAATCGGTCGGCCGCTCGATCTCGAGTCCCGTGCGGTGCTGTTCCTCGCGGAGCAGACGGTCCTGGGTCCTGATGTGCGCCGATGAGCGATGGCAGACGCGCACGCCGGTCGCCCGTCGGCTCCGCATGATTTCTTCCCCGACGCTGCTCCAGCACAAGATGACGTCCCACGCGTCGGCTCCGATCGCACGCTCCGCGAAACGGCCAAACGATCGGTGGAGCAGCTGGTCGGACAGGCTGCTCGGCCGGTTCTGGATCTTCCCGAGCGCGCGGCGCGCCGCGCCGTGCGCCAGAAACGTCCGCACGGCGGCGCGAGGAATGCCCCAGCGCTCGACGTAGAACATCGGATAGTTGGTGATCAGCCGGACGTCGTGACCGTGACGCAGCAGCTCCCGGGCATAGTCGAAGGCATGGAATCGACCTTGCGCAACGACTGCGATCTTCACACTGATGTCTCGAGTGTCGCCAGAGGACGATTCGCGTGGACTGCGCCGCCGCTACCGACGATCCGGTCGAGAACGGGCCGGAATGTTCGGTCGTAATTCCATTCATCCAGAATCTTCTGGCGGCCCCGCCGGCCCATCTCGAGGCGCTCGTCCGGATGTTCGACGAACCAGCGGAGGGCCGCCGCGATGCTCTCGGCCGACCCGGGATCGCAGGATCGCGCCAGGCCGGCGTCGACGTAGGCCTCGCGCCAATCGGGCAGATTGCCGACGAGCAGCGCAAGGCCGCCGGCGAGATACTCGAACACCTTGCTCGACGCGCCGACCATCGTCCGTTCGTTGAAATCCGAGCAGGTCCCCGAGAGGAGCGAGAGGCCGACGTCGCAGGTCGAGCAATGGTCCATCAGGTCGCGGCGATGCGGAAACGTTCCGGCGAAGTGCACTCGATCGGAAACGCCGAGCGCGTCGGCTCGATGTTTCAGCTGGTCCAGATAGTCGCGATAACCCACGGTGCCATACCCGACGACTGAGAGCGTGGTGCCCGGGACCGCCGCAATCGCGTCGATGACCGTGAGCGGCAGGCGGACCGGGACGATAGTGCCGTGATACAGCACCCGGAGCGGAGCATCGGCAATCAGAACCCGTTCGCCGACGACATCCGTTCGCCTCGGACAGTTCCAGACCGCTTCGACGTCACGCCTCCCCGTCGTTCGGGTGAATTCGGCAGCCCGTTGTTCGTTCGGAAGCACGCAGGTGTCAGCGGAGAGAGCGAGACGGCGACGGGCAGCCAGCACGACCCGCAGGAATACGGATGTGGGTGCCGGCGTTTCGTCGGGCGAGTCGTGCTCGTGATACACGACGCGCGTCTTCAAGAACTGGCGGAGCACCACACCGATCGGTGCGGCCAGGCGATCCGAGGCGTAGACCCACGCCGGCTTCCACCGGGAGGCCCAGCGCAGGACCCAGATCGCGAATCGGATGTACTGGAGCTTCTGCCGCCATCCCGGCGGCTCCAGCCGCTGGAGCACGATCTGGAAGTGGGCATCAGCCGAAAACGTCAGCGGATCATCGGCTGCGGCAACCCCCAAGAAGACGACATCGAAACCGGCGTCAACGAGCATCCGCGCGCCGTGTTCGAGCGGGCCGTATCCCGCCGGGTTCGTGAACTGCACGTAGAGGATCCGCGGCCGCGGATACGCGTCCATGCCGCCCACGCTCTCGTTACTGGGGTCGCGCAATGATGGTTCCCCACACTCCGGCGGGATCGGGCCAGCCGCGGTGTGGATGCAGGAGCGGCGGTCCAGCGACACGTTCGAGCCGATACTGTCGCTCGGTCAACCACCGGCCGACGGCAACATCTTGCTCTGGGTTGTGCAATTCAATCACAAAGATCGGACGGGTTCTCTCCACGAGTCGCGCAGCTCCCGCCAGAATCCGCGCCTCCGCCCCCTCCGCGTCGATTTTGATCAACGCGAACCGTTCGGTCGCGATCTGTTCACCAATCGCGTCCAGCGTCTGGGTAGGAACGGTCAGCGATGTCGCTGCCCCTTCTACGTTGCGGACGTCGATCTCGCGACCAGCTGGCCGGTGCTGGCGGTCGCACCCGGCTGGAACATTCCATTCCCGACCGCGTCCCCCAGTGCGACCTGAAATGCCTCGCTGTTGCAGCAATGGTTCGCTCTCAGATGCCACTGCAAGTCGTCGAACACTGGTGGGTACGGCTGAATGCCAGGACCCGTCCGGTCGGGCCGACGAGCCGGGAAAGATACAGCGTATGGAGCCCCCAGTTCGCGCCGATATCAATCACCACATCGCCCGGCCCCAGGAGCGCTTTGAAGGCACGCTGCTGTGGCCGTTCAGCCCCTGAATACCACGGGGAGAGCCCGGTAATCAGATTCACACGAAACCGCATGCCTCTAATGGCGCCGAAGCGGATGGGACGGCCCCCGGGCGAAAAACGGTTGCCCGCAGACATTGCTTGAGAAGATGCTCTTTCATCGACCCGAAGCGATTCGGGCCGGGGCGGGCGCCCGGACAGCGCGTGGAGACACGGTCAGGCAGCGGACCGGTGGGACTCGATGCGGAAGCGCGAGCCGTTCAGCATGCTACCGAGCTGGGCGGGCGCCTGGCGGCAGAACAGCCAGTTGTACTGGTCGCGTCTGGACGTGAACGAGCCATCGACGCTGTGCTCGAGCTCGTAGTCGTTGATGTAATACGCCTGACAACCGGTTGCCTGCATCATGGCCGCGACGAACCCGGCGGACACCGCCGGGGCGAGGACTTCCATAATGAGAAAGGCGACGCGATCAAGCGCCGGGGCGGCGCCGTCGAGAAACTGCTGCTCCGCTCCTTCTACGTCGACCTTTACACAAGCGCGCTCGAATCGGAGTTCACGCGCCACGCTCGCGAACGATCGGAGGGCGACCGTCTGGGGTGTCACTTCGTGCGTGGCCGCGAACATCGTCGTCAGGCTGCCTGAGTAGCTGTCGGATTGATTGACGAAGAAGGTCGCTGTCCCGTCGTGCGGGCCGACCGCGATGTTGTGCCCCGAGACCCGTTCGAGCCGGTTGGCCCGCACGTTGCGGTCGAGGAGCGCGTACAACACCGGGTCCGGCTCGAAGAAATGGATCGGCAGGTCGCGCGGCGCGCGCGCGCGCACCAAGAACGTGAAGAATCCTAGATGGGCGCCGACATCGAGGAAGGCGTCGGCCGCCGGGGCCAAACGCGCCGCCAGTTCCAGCGACCCCCGTTCGCCACGATACAGGTCGGGCTTGCCAAAGAGCGCGATCAGATGGTCCGACGGCACCTCGCAGCGCAGCTGCGATGAAATCCCGAAGTTCGCGCCGGTGGTCGTGCCGCTGGCTGGCGTTCGACGCGCGACAGCTGCCAGCAACCGATACGACGCGGCCGATCGCAGCGCTGGGGGAAGCCGTACGGCGGCGCGAAGAACGGCAGGCCGGCAGGGCAACGCCGCGATGACGCGGTCGATCACGCGCCGAGATTCGCTATCGTCCACTGGCCGATGACTATGCCCGGACTGGTGAAGCGTTACCGACGCAGGTCGTCGGTTCCAGGATGAGGTCCGGCGCATCCGCGTCGCGCGATTCGAGACTGGCTCGGACGTTGAGGATGCCCGCCAAGGCATCCTGTCCGTGGCCCAACGGCGGGACGTCGAGGTTGAGCAGAGGCACCCCGGTCCATCGATCCACCGCCACGCCGCCGGCGAGCCTGTTGCCGCCGTTGAAGAGCTCGAACGAAACCTGATAGGCGCCCGGCTGCAGCGGAAGCTGCGGAAGGTGGACGTCCAGCACATGGCGGCCCTCGGCGAGCGACACCGGTTCGAACGCCCATCCCGCCACGAGCACGTCACGGCTGTTGCGGAGGCCCACTCCGTAGTGGCCGCCGACTACCGGTTCGGTCAATCGAAGATAGGCGCGGATCGTGACCGGGCGATCGCTGTGCGCGAAGGTATGGCCGCCGTCCCCGAGTTCCCATCGCATGAAGTGCGTCCGGTCTCCGGTCCCTTCCCCGCTCGTCACGTCGTGCTCGTAGCGCTGGATCGCTTCGGCCACGGCGCCCATGTACCTGATGCGGCCGCCATCGAGCCACACGCATCGCTGGCACAGGCGCCGAAGCTGATCCATTTGATGGCGACAGGAGACGGTGCGTCCCTCGCGACTGACCTCGTCCATCTTGCCGAGACACTTCCGCTGAAACTCGAGGTCGCCGACCGCGAGCACCTCGTCGACAAGCAGAATGTCGGCTCCAGATGCGCCGCCACCGCGAAGGCCAGTCGCATCTGCATGCCGCTCGAGTAGTGCTTGACCGGCGTGTCGATGAAGCGCTCGACGTCGGCAAATGCGACGATTTCGTCGAACTTGCGTTCGATCTCGCGGCGCTCATCCCGAGGATCGCGCCGTTGACGAACACGTTTTCCCGCCCGGTCAGCTCGGGATGAAATCCGGTGCCGACCTCGAGCAGCGAACCGACGCGGCCGGCAACGTCGCCGTGCCGGCGGTCGGCTCGGTGATGCGCGACAGGATCTTGAGCAGCGTGCTCTTGCCGGAGCCATTGCGCCCGATGATGCCGACGATCTCGCCGTCGTGCATATCGAACGACACATCCTTGAGCGCCCAAATCGTATCACCTCTCGCGGTCGCCTGTCCATGTCGTTGGCTCGGCGACGCCGCGGGCATGCAATCGCGCGCGCGATCGCGCAGCGTGCTGACACGTACGCGCGCGATCCGAGGCGGTATCGCTTGCTGAGACCTTGCGCGTGAATCACGACGTGCAGTCAGACGACGTCGGCGAACGTCCGCTCGGTGCGGCGGAAGTAGAAGAGCCCGCCGTGAGCACGAGGACCGCGACAATGGCGGAGACGCCAGCGGCATCACCGGCGACCGCCGCGTCCGAGCAGGGCCCACCGGAAGCCCTCGACGACGCCGGCCATCGGATTGAGTGCGTAGAGCGTCGCCACCCGACGGGACGAGCGAGCTCGAGTACGCGACGGGCGTGACGAACAGCCAGATCTGTGTAGAAACGGCACCGTGTACCGGATGTCGCGATAGCGCACATTCAGCGCCGAGAGCCACAGGCCGACGCGAGAGCCGTCGACATCGCGAGCAGCGTCCACAGCGGCAGCGTCCAGAGCGCCAGCGCCGGCACGATGCCGTAATAGGCCATGAGCCCGACCAGGATGACGAACGCCACGGCGAAGTCCACCAACCCGACGCACACCGCGGCGAGCGGCATGATGAGCCGCGGGAAATAGACCTTCGTGATCAGCCGCTGATTCGCGACCACGCTGTTGCTCGCTTCGGTCAGCGCGAACGCAAAGAGCTGCCAGGGCAGCAGCGCGCAGAAGGCAAACACAGGATACGGCAGGCCGTCGGACGGCACTTTCCCGAGCCGCCCGAACACCACGCTGAAGACGACCATCGTGAAGAGCGGCTGCATCACCGCCCACGCGACGCCGAGCGCCGTCTGCTTGTAGCGGACTTTCACCTCGCGCCAGACCAGGAAGTACAGCAGCTCCCGGTACGCCCACAATTCGCCAAGGTGCAGCGGCGACCAGGCGCGGGACGGCTGGATGCGCCGGACCCGCAACTCGCTGACCGGCTCGAACGGATCGGTCGTCGCAGTCAGTGCCTTCTCGATCATGGTCTGCACGCAGGCAGCACCACACCCAGCGTGGGTCACGGGGGCAGGGCCTTGAATGCGCGAGTGATGTGTCACGACGCCGCGCGCCGCGAATGCGGACGAGCGGGAGGAGGCGGGATGCAAACGCACCGCGTGAGTCGCGAAAGCCATGTACGACACATCGTTCAATCAGGCTGGACGTCGATTACCCAACCCGAATCAACGGCTGCTGACGTAGTACTTCGCGTATTCCTTCCGGTAGTAGCCCTGGTAATAGAAGGGATGCCGGTCGAAGCGCGGGTTCAGCACCGAGCCGATCAGATGCGCGTTCGCGGCGTCGAGCTGCTCGACGGCCGCGCGCGCCGCCTGGCGGCTGGTCTTGTCGGCGCCGACGACGAAGACGACGCCCGACGCCTGGTTGCGGCGATCGAGCTGTCGGCGACGACCAGCACCGGCGGCGTATCGATGATCGCCCAGTCGAAGTGCTCGTCCGAGCGATGAAATGAACGAGATAGCGCCGCGAGCCGAGCAGCTCGGCCGGATTCGGCGGAATGTGTCCCGCAGCTGAGGACCCACAGCCCGGGCGTGGTGGACTTGCGAATCGCTTCGCTCGGCTTGGCGTTGCCGGTCAGCAGGTTGAGAGACCCGGCTCCTGCGCGATCTCGAAAATCTCGTGCACGCGCGGCCGCCGCATGTCGGCGTCGATCAGCAGCACGCGCTGGCCGGCCTGCGCCAGCGCGATCGCGAGGTTTGCCGCCACGATGCTCTTGCCCTCGCCGGGCCGGCGCTGGTGACGACGAGCGACCGCATGCCTTCCTCGGCCGACGAGAACAGCACGTTGGTCCGGATCGTCTTGAACGCTTCGGCGAAGTTCGCGGGCGGCGCCGTTGTTCAGCAGCGGATTCGCCGCTCCGTTCGGTTCTTCGCCGACGGCCGGCACCATGCCGAGGAACGGAACGCCGAGGTGCGCCTTCAGCTCCTGCGGCGTCTTGATGCGGTTGTCGAGATGCTCGAAGAGGAACGCCAGGCCGACCGCCAGCACCAGGCTGCCGCCGAAGGACACATCAGGTCGCGCTGGACGTTGGGCGAGATCGGCGCGCGCGGCACCTCGGCCTGGTCGACGACGCGGACGTTGGTGGCGCGCAGCTCGCTGGAGATGCCGGTTTCCTTGGTGCGCTGCAGCAGGCTCTCGTAGATCTGCCGGTTGCTCTCGGCCTCGCGCTGCAGCACGCCGTACTCGATGCCCTTGCGGTTCAGGCTGAGCGCCTCGCCCTTCTGCGCGTTCAGCGCGCCCTGCAGGCTCTGCTCCTCGCCGAGCGCCGCCTGGTACTCGTTCTTGACCGATTCGACGACCTTGGTGATCTCGCCTCGCAGCTTGGCGTCGGCGGTCTCGATCGCCGCTGCGAATCTTGATCATCTCGGCGTGGCGCTCGCCGTAGCGCTCGCCGAGCTGCGCCTGCTGGCGCTGCAGGTCGGCCAGGTCGGTCTTGCAGCTTCTGGATGTAGTCGTTGGCGAGGACCGCCGGAAACGTGTCGAGCGCGCCGGTCCCTCGGCCGCCTTCAGCTGGTTGTAGAGCGCTTCCTTGTTGATGCGCTCGGTCTTCGCCTTGGTCAGCGCGCGTGTTAGATCGGTCAGCCGCTGGACGACGATGTTCGATGCGCTGTCGGCGACGGACACGGCGCCGTTCTTCTCCTTGTACGCCTGCAGCGCCGCTTCGCTGGCCTCGACCGCCCGCCGCTGCTCGGCGAGGCGTCGCGACAGCCAGTCGGCGGCGTCCTTCGACGCGCTGAACTTGAACTCCATGTTCTGCTGGATGTACGCCTTGGCCACGCGCGTTGGCGGCCGCGGCGGCAAAGACCGGATCGGTCGAGGTGTAGCGGATTTCGACGATGCCGGCTGTTGCGGACCGGCGCGATCGTCGAGCCCGCCGAGGAACTCGTCGATGCGTGCCGACTGCGCCGGTCGCGTTTCATCCGGCGCGCGCGTCATCGGCCGCGGCCGGAGCCGCGTCGGCGGCGGCTCTGTCGCGAACGGCTTCTTCGCCAGCGCGATGCGCTGCGATCGACGCCGCTCCAGAAGAGCCGGTGACGCTGAGCGCGCCGTTCGGCTCCGGACCGTTGCCGAGCCGCGGCGCGTCCCACAAGCTTCATCGCGTCGATCGTCCGCTTCGCGAGGCTGCGGCTCTGCAGAATGCGGTACTGCGTCTGGTAGAAGTCGTCGTTGTACCAGCCGTCTGCGACTGGAACATCTGATCGAGCCTCGCGACGTTCGGCGAGTCCTTCTCGATCAGCAGCTGGGCGCGCGCCTGATAGATCGGCGTCTGCCGCAGCGCGTTGACGGCCCCGACGACGAAGACGATCAGAAACACCGGCAGGGCGATCCACCGCCTCTTGTAGAGCACGCGGACGTAGTCCACAGATGCGTCTCTTCGGCGCCTGACGACGTGGCGCCGAGAGGTGTGCGATCGCTGCGATGAGTTTTCATGAGCTGTCCGACGTGTGCTGGCGTTCCTAGAAAAACTTCTCGCGGCACGACGATGGTGTCGCCCGGCTGGACGATGTCGCGTCAGCTTGGCCTTGATTTCCTTCTGCTTGCCGTTGACGGTGCGCAGAATCCTGATGCGGCCGTCGGCGCCGCGGTCGGTCAGCCCGCCGGCGAGCGACAGCACCTGCAGCACGGTCATGCCGCGCTCGACGGCGTACGCGCCGGGCTCTTCACCTGGCCGGTGACGAAGACCGACTGCGCCTTCGGCACGTTGATGGTGTCGCCGTCCTGCAGCGGGATGTTCAGCGCCATGTTGCCGGCCTGCAGCTCGCGCGAGATCGATGCGGAGGATCTCCGGCTCGGCGCGCCGGTCGCCGCCGTGCCGCCGCGGCCGGACGCCGCGGCGTCGCGCGACGATCAGCACCTCGCGGCCCGCCGGCGGCGTCGTCCCGCCGGCGCGGGCGAGCGCGGCCAGCAGCGTCATGTCGCCGGTGAGCTGATATTCGCCCGGCGAGCGGACCTCGCCCATGACCAGAATGCGCTGGCTGCGGTAGGTCTCGATGACAACAGTCACTTGCGGATTC
>CAVSWN010000019.1:0-226656 GCA_963731545.1 uncultured Acidobacteriota bacterium
AAGGGGGTTCCACGCGCGCCTGCGGTTGCTCGAATGATGCGCGCGGCTGTTCGGTTGCAAGAAGTCCCGCAACGCAGAGCGCCAGCGCGCCGGACATCACCAGCGGAACAGACTTCATCATAGGTTCGGGACAACGCTCGGATCGACCGGCGACACTACCACCTGCAAATGGTGCCCGAGTCGCGTGCGGCTGACAACCCTTACTTCGGCGCGGCCGGAGTGGCTTCAGCTAGCCCGAAACCAGCTTCCTGAACGCTTCCCAGATCGTGCGCTGGGCCGCCAGAAAGTCTTTGAAGACGCGCTCGCCGCGGATGCGATCCAGGGCCGAATCGTTCTCGAACACCGGATAGCAGGGGTAGCCATCGCTGGCCCCCTGCTCCAGCCATTTGACTGCGTCATCGGCGCGGCCGGCGAGCGCATAGGCTCTCGCAATCGTGAACGCGGTGTGATGGAAGTGGCCGTACCCCTTGCCGCGTTCCTGCGCGGTTTTGACGAGCGCGTCCAACCGCGTGTGGTCGCCCGCATCGGCGGCGAGCATCGCTTGCATGGCCGTGCTCAACCCGCCCAGGTCGGCGGGATTGGAGCGCAAGAACGCCTCCGTCGTCGCGCGCGCCTCGTCCTTGCGGCCGAGATGAAACAGGGAATCGGCCGCCTGGAAGACAACCAGAAACGGTTGAAAACCGGGCGGCGTCGCGTTGAAGATGTCGAGCGCATCCTTGTACCGTGCCTCATACAGCGCGACGACGCCCCTCCGGAAGTTCGCCAGCGTGTTCGCCGGATTCAGGCGCAACGCTTCGTCCACCTCGCGTTTCGCTTCATCCAGCAGCCCGATATGCATGTAGACCAGGCCCAACTGATGGTGCGCTTCGTCTGAGTTCGGATTCAGCGCGATCGCCCGACGATAGGCGGCGATGGCGCGCTCGTGCGGAAAGTTGTTCCACGGCTGCCATAGCAGCGAGTCCGCGCGCCAGATGCGCCGCGTCGAGATCGGGATCGATGGCCAGCGCCCGCTCGATCTCGACGAACGCGCGCTCCTGCAACGCCGTGTCGCCGGGCGCGAAGTAGAAAAGACGCTGACCGTAGGCGCGCCCAAGCTCCGCGTGTGCCGCGGCAAACTGGGGATCCGCCGCCACCGCGCGCTTCGAGAAAATCGATCGCCTTCGGAATGTCGTCCGCGGTCTCGCGCGCCACATAAAAGCGGCCGCGAAGATACAGATCGTACGCCGCTGAGTTGGCCGCCGGGACGGACGTGAGCCGCCGCCGCTCCAGCGGGGTGATGTTGGTCCAGAATCGCGTCGCCGATCGCCGACGCGACCTCGCTTTGAATCGCCAGGACGTCGCTGAACGCGCGGTCGTACCGCTCAGACCACAAGTTCTTCCCTGCCGCCGTGTCGATCAGCCGCGCCGTCACCCGCACCCGATCGCCGGAGCGGACAACGGTGCCTTCGACCACGGCCTGAACACCGAGCTGCCGGGCGATGTCGTCGACAGATTTGCGGGCCCGTTTGAACTGCATCACCGTCGTTCGCGAGGTGACCGACAGGCCGGCCACCTTCGACAGCCGAGTGATCAGTTCCTCGGTCAGACCCGTCCGCGAAGTAATCCTGCGACGGATCGCCGGATAAATCCTCGAGCGGCAGAACGGCGAGCGACTGCACGACGCCCGACGCGCCCGCCGGCGAGGGCGGCTGGGAGTCGCGCCGCCACGGTCCCCATGCGAACATTGCGATGGCGAGCGGCGGCAACAGCGCTCAGCGACGCGATCACGAGACGCCGACGCGTCGCGGCGCGCGGCCGCGGAATCCGTTCGATACCCGCCTGCACGGCCGCCAGCGCGGCGCGAACTTCAGCACCGTCGCCATACCGGCGCTCGGGCTCCTTGCGCAGACACTGATCGATGACCGCGGCGAGCGCGGGCGCGACGCGCGCGGGCAGCGGCGGCGGCGGGTCGCGAAGGATCGCCGACGTCAGGTCAACGCCGCTCGCGGCGTTGAAGGGCCGCCGGCCGGAGGCCATCTCGTGCAACAGCACGCCGAACGACCACACGTCGGCTCGCGGATGGGCCACGTCGCCGCGGAGCGCCTCGGGCGCCATGTCCGGCAGCGTCCCCGCGACCAGGCCGGGCGAGTCCAGGCTGGCGGCCGACCGCGTGGCGTCCTCGAGGTCGTGCGCATGACGCGCGGCCAGGCCGAAGTCCAGCACTTTGACGCGGCCGTCGGGCGTGACGAGCACGTTTGCGCCCTTCAGATCGCGATGGACGATGCCGTGCTCGTGCGCGTGGGCCAATGCTTCCGCAATCTGCAGACCGTAGCGAACGATCTGATCGGAAGCGACGCCGCCTTTGGGAATCATGTCGGCCAGGCGCCGGCCGGCGACGAGCTCCATGGCAATGTAGATCGCTCCGCCCGACTCGTCGACGTCATGGACCGTGCAGATGGACGGATGATTCAGCGAGGCCGCGAGTCGGGCCTCACGAACGAGACGCGTCCGGGCCGTCGCATCGGTCAGCACTCCGAGCGGCAGGACTTTGAGCGCGATTTCACGATCGAGCTTCGTGTCGCGAGCCCGATACACCTCGCCCATGCCACCAGCGCCGATGGCGCCGACGATTTCGTACGGGCCGAGGCGGGTTCCGCTGGCAAGCGGCATGCGTTTAACGCTTCGCAGATTCTGCCACACACACTCAACGCGAGCCGATGATCCATGCGGGCGACCGTTCCGGGATATCGAGTGGCCGCGTGCTACCATTCCGGCCCTTACCGCATGACGCTGGAACCGGGCGTACGGTTGGGCGCGTACGAGATCGTGGCGCCGATCGGCGCCGGCGGGATGGGCGAAGTCTACCGCGCACGCGACCTCAAGCTCGGGCGCGACGTCGCGCTCAAGATTCTGCCCGCCGGCGTCGCGCACGATCGCGATCGCGCGACGCGCTTCACTCGCGAGGCGCAGATCCTCGCGGCGCTGAATCATCCGCACATCGGCGCGATCTATGGGTTGGAGGAGGCCGGACCGATCGACAATCACGGCCTCGTCCAGTTCCTGCTTCTCGAGTTCGTCGACGGCGAGACACTCGCGCGGACACTCCAGCGCGCACGCGGGGAGGGATCCGGCCTGCCACTCGATCAGGCGCTCACCATCGCGCGGCAGATTGCGGACGCCGTCCAGGCCGCGCACGAGAAATCCATCATTCACAGGGACCTGAAGCCGGACAACGTCATGCTCCGGCCGGACGGCATCGTCAAGGTCCTCGACTTCGGCCTGGCGAAGCTGACCGAACCGGGCGTCCCCGACGGCCTGACAGATGTCGGAACCATCGATCGCGGGGCGACTGTTCCGGGCACCGTGATGGGCACCGCCCGCTACATGTCGCCGGAACAGGCGCGCGGCGAGGAGATGGACGCGCGCAGCGACATTTTCAGCCTCGGCATCATCCTCTACGAGATGGTGGTCGGACGATCGCCATTCTCGGGGACGAGCGGACTCGACGCCGTCAGCGGGATTCTGAAAAGCGAACCGCCGCCGCTTCGAGAGGGCGCGCCTCACGCGACGCCGGAGTTGCAGCGCATCGTCAACAAAGCGCTGCGAAAAGACCGCGACGAGCGCTACCAGTCGATGAAAGAGCTGTCGCTCGATCTGAAGAGCCAGCAGCAGGAGCTCGAATTCGAAGCCAAGATCAAGCAGACCGGAGGCGCGGGCAGCGCCGCACGGCGGCCGGTGATCCGGCGGCTCGGCTGGGTTGCGGCGGCAGTCGGCGCGATCGCGCTGACGATCGCCGGGCTCGGCATCTGGTTCAGAGGCGGCAGCGGCCCGATTGAATCCGTCGCGGTGCTGCCGCTGGTCAACGCGACGAACGATCCGGCCCTCGAATACCCTCTCTGACGGCATCACCGAAAGCCTGATCAACAGCCTGTCGCAGGTTCCACGCCTGAAGGTCATGTCGCGCAATTCGGTGTTTCGGCTCAAGGGACAGGACCGCGACGCCCGCGAAGTTGGACGCACGTTCGGTGTCGGGGGCGTGCTCACCGGGCGCCTCGCGAAGCGCGGCGACAGTCTGGCCGTCAGCCTCGAGCTGGCAGACGCGAGCGACAACAGCCAGATCTGGGGACAGCAATACACCGGCCGGCTCAGCGAGGTGTTCGCGCTGCAGGAATCGATGGCGCGCGACATCACCGACAAGCTGAAAGTGAAGTTGACCGGCACGGAGCTCCAGCAACTGGTGAAGCGGCCGACCGAGAACATCAAGGCATTCGAGTACTACATGCAGAGCCGGGCGTACGCGTATCGGCGGACGCGCGAGGATCTGCTCAAGGCGGTCGAGTTCTGCGAGAAGGCGATCGCCGAAGACGCCGACTACGCGCTCGCGTATGCGGGGCTCGCCGACGCGCACTCGTCCTGGGGATTCGCGCCTACGTTCCGCCGACGAAGGGCGGCGCAAGGCGGAGGCGGCCGCCCGGAAGGCGCTGGCGCTCGACGATCAGCTGGCGGAGGCGCACGTCGCACTGGCGACGGTGTACGTGTTCTTCACCCGTACGATCTCGAGCTCGTCGAGCGCGAGCTCCAGCGCGCCACGACACTCAATCCGAAGCCTGGCCGTTGCCCACAACTACTGCTCCGTCGCGCACAACCGGCAGAGTCAATTCGACGCCGCCGCGGTGGAATCCGCGAAAGCGCGGGAGCTCGATCCGCTGTCGCCGATCTTCGCGCGCGCCTCGTCGTTGTCGTTTCTGCTCAAGCGCGATTACGCGCGAGCCCTCGACATCCTGCACCGGGCCGACGACCTCGGGCCGCAGTTCATCATCCCGATCGAGATCGGCGTCTACATCCAGAGCGGTGCGTTCGACGAAGCGCTCGCGGGCCTCGAGCGGGCGAAGCGCGACCGTCCCGACGATCCGATGCTCCTGTTCCAGACTGGACTGGTGTATGCCGCGCAGGGCAAGCGCCAACAGGCGCTCGACGTCATCCGCGATCTCGAAGCGCGATCGGGCGAAGCGCTGAGCCAGGCGCACTGGATCGCCAAGATCTACGCCGGCCTGCACGAGAAGGAATTGGCGTTCTCGTGGCTCGATCGCGGCCTCGCCGTCAGGTCGATTGGAGATTTCTACCGGGACGAGCCGGTCTGGGATCCGATTCGCACCGATCCCAGATTCGCGGATCTCGCGCGGCGCATGGGCAATGCGCCGTAGCGCGAGTCAGCGAGCCGGGCGGCTCGCCGCTTCAGCTCGTCGATCCAGTTCACCGCGACCAGTACTTCGGGCGCGGTCTCGGTATCCGCGCTCATGAGCAACAGAAAGCGACGACCATCGGGCGTCATCGAATGTTCCGAGAAGATGAACGGGCCGCGTGGCGCCGGTATAGGCGAAGAGCTGACGCGGGACACCAAGGCCGAACGTCGTTCCGGACTGCACGTCGACCGCCATCATCAGTCCAGTGCGCAGAAAGTACAGTTCCTTGCCAGTCGGGGACCACACTGGTGAGACGCCACCGCCGGTGGAGACCTGCCATTTCCCCCCCGGCCCTGGAAACGGCCGCACGTACACCTCGGAAGGGCCCGTCTCGTTCGATTGATAGGCAACCCAGCGGCCATCCGGCGAGAAACGGGCCCTTGTGTCGTCGAACGCCGTCTGGAGATACACGCGCGGCGTCCGGTCCCCGACCAGGGACATCGTCCACAAGGCCGCGCGTCCGTCTTCCTTGATCTGGCTGAAGATCAGCGTGCGGCCATCGGGACTCACATCGAACGGCGTCTGATTGCGGTGCGTGGTGGTCAGGCGTTCTTCTTCGCCCGTTCCGTCTGCAGCCATCCAGTAGAGGCTGCGCGCCTCTTCCGACGTCTTGCCATGAGCGTAAATAATGCGGCGGCCGTCCGGCGTCCAGACCGGGTTCAAGTGGCGACCGCCACCGGATGTGAGCCGGCTGAGGACCCTGGTGCTGATGTCGTACAGCCAGATGTCGTCCTCCGTGTCGGTGCTGGCAATCTGCACCGCAACGCGGCGACCGTCCGGTGACACCCGCTGATTGAGATACGTGAGTGGCTTGTCGAGCAACGGCTCGCGCTGTCCGTCACGCGTCATCCATCGCGACCGAGCGGTTGCTGCCGGCGCTCCCTCCCGCGACGTAGGCGAGCGATCCGTCATCAGACGCGGCAACAAACACTGCGCCGCCGATGTTCGATTGCAGGCCGTCCAGCACCGCGGTTGGCGCGCTCGTCGCGCTCAGTTTTTTCCAGTCGATTGGAACCGTCCACAGCGAGCCGCCGCGGCCGTACAGCAACTCGCCAGTCGGCAACCGCAGGGGGTTCGTCCCTTCGACGATTGCGGCGCCCTGGCCGGACCGGATCGAGTACGCGCCGACGCGCGCGGCTTCAAGACCGGTGGTCCAGATGGTGAACACCACTTCGCTGCCGTCGCGCCGCCACGACGGCCAGCGCAGCGCCGCGCCGGCAAACAGCTTCGCCGGGACCAACACGCGTCGGCGATCCGCCAGCCGCTGGCACGCTCATCAGATCCGGTGAGCTGTCGGTCGCGAACACGATCGTGTCGTTCGGACCCCAGGTGGCCCCGCGGCGGAACCTCTCGGTCCGCACGATGGTCGACGGCGGTCCTCCTTCGATCGGCACCTTTTTGAGCGCGTTCATCGAATAGAAGCCGACCCATCTTCCGTCGGGCGAGATGAAGGGAAATTCGCCGCCTTCGGTTCCGCGGATCGGAACCGCCTCGAGTTGGTCGATTCGCCGCCGGAACAATTGTGACGTACCCTCTTGTGATCGCCGGAAAGACGACGCTCGATCCATCCGGTGCGATGGCCACGCCGGCACCAAGGCAGCGCTTCGCGGGGCGGCGTGGATCGACAGACGAACGACTCCCGGTGACGACCGTCGGTTTCATCCAGACCCAGGCTGCGAAGCTCACCAGGGCAAGCGCCAGCGTGCCGGCAAGCGTCCACGCGATCGCCTCACGCATTCGCGATCGCGCACGTGGTGTCGCTGCGGTCTCCTCGTATCCGCCTCCATCCCGCACCCAGCGGAGCGCCTCGAGCAGATCGCTCGCCGTCTGCCATCGATCGTTCGGGCTCTTCGCGAGACAGCGGCGGATCACGCGCTCCAGGCCGCGTGTCCGCGGATCCGATGCGAGCGGGAGCGGCTCGTCGCGCAGAATCGCGGAGATCAGACTCGCCCTGCTCCTCGCCTCGAACGCCTTGCGGCCGGTCACCATCTCGTAGACCACCGCGCCGAACGCGAAGATGTCGCTGCGGGCGTCCGCGTCCTCGCCTTCGAGCTGCTCCGGCGCCATGTACTGAAAGGTGCCGAGAATCGCGCCCGCCGCGGTCAGCTCGGCCGGTGTCGTCGGCATGGCCGTCAACCCGCCGGCGGCGGCCGGCCCGGCGCGCTTGGCGAGCCCGAAGTCGAGCAGCTTCGCCTGCGGTGCGCTCGTTGAACCCGCACCGGTCGTCGTCAACATCACGTTGCCCGGCTTCACGTCGCGATGCACGATGCCCGCGCGATGCGCCTGCTCGAGCGCCGACGCAATTTCCATCGCATAGCGCAGCGCCTCGTCGAGCTTCAGCGGGCCGCGCTCCAGGCGCGCCGCCAGCGTCTCGCCCTCGACGAACGCCATGACGATGAAGTCGATGCCGCGGTCGTGGCCGACGTCGTAGACGGCGCAGATGTTCGGATGATCGAGAGCGGAGATGCTGCGCGCTTCGCGGTCGAAGCGCTCGCGGAACGATGGATCGGACGCGAGCGTGGCGGGGAGCACTTTGATCGCCACCGTCCGATCCAGCCGCGTATCGCGCGCGCGATAGACCTCGCCCATGCCGCCGGCGCCGAGCGCGCTGACGATTTCGTACGGGCCGAGGCGGGTTCCGCTGGCGAGCGGCATGTCAGTTGTGCGGACGAACGCCTCGCAGATTCTGCCACACGCGCTCGACACGGGCGCCGGAGTCGGCGTTGCGTCAACGTGCCCCGCGGCGCCGCCGGCGGGTGGACACAACTGCCATCGCACGATCGCTTCGCAGCCGGGGCCGGGCGTGGTCCCGATCGTGAACACTTCGCCGCGGTGCGCATCGAGCTCGTCGTTGTAGCGCACCACGCGATTACCGGAGCCGCGCTGCGGCGACGCGATGACACGCTCTCCGGTCACCCAGGCAATATCGAAGGCGGTCCAATAGTCCGTTTCGACATAACGAACGCCTCGCTGCATCAGCGCCTCCGCGAGCAGGTTCAGGGCGCGTGGCTCGGGACCACCGGCGTACTCATGAATGAGGCGCACGTTGCCGGCCAGATTGAATGCGGTCATCAACAGGATCACGCCAGCGGTCACGCCTCGCAGCACGGGCCGTCGCCAGGCGATTGCCACGAGCCCGGACAACGCCAGCAGGATCAAGAGCAGGTACCGCACCACCATGCGGTCTCCCGGATAAGGACTCAGCGCAATGAACGCCGCCGCCTGGCCCATACCCACCAGCACCAGATAGGCTGACATGCCGTCGAGCTCCCGGCGCTCCAGCGGCTGCCAGCGCCAACACGTCGCAACCAGCACGATCAACCAGGCGATCACGACGACGTACACGACGCTGTGACCAACTGTCAGCGAGCTCGTGATGTTGAAGTCGCTCAGCCTGCGCGGTCCCCCACCGATCAGCGTCGGCATCTGGTGCATGAAGAAGTCGGCGAGCTTGGTCCAGCCGGGACGAAGCCAGAGAGGGCCAGACCCGCCGTACGACGTCGACCAGCGCGCGAGAACCCGCAAGGCGATCACCACACTCGCGAAGCTGATGGCCGTCGTCAGGTGCGGCTTGATTTTGCGGACAAGCATTCCCTGTGCAGCATCCATCGAGTACCAACGCGATAAACGCGATGAGGGAGAACTCGCGGTTCAGGAAGGCTACTCCGAGCACAACGCCAAGGGCGATCGGCCGCTGGCGAAGGAAGAACGCCGCCAGCACGAACACGAACGGCTCGATGTTGCCCCCCTGATGTTCGACCAGCCTGGTGCTGATCACCGCGCTCGGTATCGCGAACGGCAGGATGGCCAGGGTCGTGCCCCACGGCCCTAGATCCGGTTCACTGTGCAGGCCGCGCCAGAGCATCGCCACCACCGCGATGTTCATGAGGAACAACGGCAGTTTGAGCGTCACGATCGATGCGCCCAGCAACGCGAACAGCGGCGCGCACAACCAGACGCTCACAGCCAGGAGGTAGCGCTGCCCGTACATGAACATCGGGAAGCTGCGACCCGCCTCGAGATCCCTGGCCATCAAGCCGAAGACGGCCTGATCGGAATCGAAATGCGCGTAGGTGCGAACCGGCACCCAGCTCCGCACGCACACCAGGCCGATCAGCAGAACGATTAGGGCGCCGGAAATCGCAATCGAACGACGACCGTCGATTACTTCGCCAATGGGTCGGGCCTCATCTGGAAGTGCATCACTTTGCTCGTGGTGCCCTTGCCCGTTTCCATGTGGAACGGCGTGCGCGTGCTGATCGTGGCGTACAGCCCGCGGCCCTTCCAGCCCGCCTTCGCATCGTCGATGCGGCCGTCCATCCACTTCGTGTAGAACCCGGTCGGGTACGGCACGCGGAGCACGACCCACTTGCCGTCCTTCAGGACGAGCAGCCCTTCGGATGCGTTGCCGGTATCGATCGGCACGTTCGTGCCGAGGCCGAGCGTGTCGTGCCAGTCGACCCAGGTGTAATAGCTCGCCTCGGCGCTGCCCGGATCGCTGACGCCTTTCATCTGGGGCAGCGGTTCGGGATAGAGCGTCCATCCCTCGGGGCAATGCTGACCGGTCGCTTTCGGCCCGTTGAGCGGTCCCTTGCACTTGCGGCGATCGAAGCTCGCCATGTGCCCGCTCGCGAGCGCCGTCCAGTAGACGCCGTTGCGATCGACGTCGCCGCCGCGCGGCGAGTATCCGGGCATCGGCGGCTCGTAGATTTCGGCGAGCGCCGTCTCCGGCGGGTTGGATCCCGGATTCAGCCGCACGACCGATCCCGGGAAGCCGAGCACGCTGCCCCAGATCGATCCGTCGGGCGCGGGCGCGACCGCGTAGAACGCGCTGGCCGAATCGTTTGTCCTTCGCGGGATCGAGCGGCTGGTTCGGCTCGACGTGCGCGTCGCGCTTGCCGTTGCCGTTGGTGTCGAGGATGAGCGCGGTCCAGCCCTGCGACTTCACTTCGTCTTTCGTTTCGTCGAACATCTTCGTGTTCAGCCAGCCGACGACCTGGCCGCCGCCGCTCGTCCACAGCGTGTTGTTCGCGTCCATCGCGAACATCAGGTGATGCGTCCCGAAGCAGGTGCTGATGTGCGTGAGCTCCTTCGTCTTCGGGTCGTACACCGCGAGATGCCGACCGGCGTTTGCGATCGGATGGAGCTTGGCCGACGGATGCGTCGAGCCTTCCTTGCAGAAATCGGGATTGGCGGCCGGGCGCACCGCGGACGTGAGCCACACGCGACCCTTCTCGTCGAACATCGGGTTGTGGACGTTGTTCTTGCTCGTCCAGATCACTTCGTCGTCGAAATACGGCGAGGGGAACGGCATGTTCGGCGACGTCGGCGGCGTGTTCGGATCGCGAACCGTGAGCGGTACCTTGCTGGTCGTGTGCCGAACCGGATCGAGCACCGGCATGATAGTCCGCGCTCAACTCGAGCGATCCGTAGATGAGGCCGTTGGCGTTGAGCGTCGGATTGCGCCGATCGGTGGACACTTCGTCGTGCAGGTAGGCCTTCGGATCCGCCCAGTCCCACTGCGTGATGACGACGTTGCGCTCGAGTCCCTGCGGACGCGGCGGCGCGGGCGGCACCTCGCCGCCGGCGATGCGGTCCGTCCAGTCGGCAAACATCGCGTAGACGCGATCCTTGCCCATGTTGTTCACGCCGCCCGCCATTTGCGCGCCGGCCTGACCCGACTGAATGCGGCGCTCCCAGGCCGCGGCGGAGCTGTGGAACGTGCCGAGATTCTTCGGCATCTCGCGCGTGCCCTTCGTGCCGAGCTGATGACAGGCGGTGCACCCGCCCGACTTCAGCATGCGGAGGAACTCGGGCTGCGTCTTCATGTTCGGCGAGATGCCGTTGCCGCCCGGAGCGTTGCCGGGAAATTCGCTTTTCTCGGGGATGCGCATCAAGGAGAACCAGTAGCCGGCGGGGTAGTACTCCGCCGCGGCGCGCGCGCTCGGCGCGATGACCGCCGTCAGATTGATCGTCTTGCCCGGCGCACTCTGCACTTTCGGTGAGTCGACGAGACCGTAGCCTCGGACCCACACGTTGTAGTTGGCCTTCGGGAGATCCGGGATGAGATAGCGTCCGTTTGCGTCGGTCACGACGATCTTGACGAACTTCGTCGGCAGATCCGAGGTTTCGGCGATGACCCAGACGCCGCCCTCAGGGCCAATCGAGCTGCGTGACGACGCCGCCGATGTCGTCGGCGTCGACGCGAACGCGCTTCGCCGGCTGCTGGCCTGCGCTCGTCCGCGCTTGGAAACCGAGCCACAGCGAAATGCCGATCGCCACTGCACTCGCATAGACGTGGGCTCTCTTCATGATCGACTCCTCACCAAATGCGATTCACGCCGTAGGCATCGAAGACTCTCTCGTTGGTGACCAAGGGCAGATCTTCAATCTGCGACTGGGCAATCAGCATGCGATCGAACGGATCCTGATGCGGTCCCGGCAAGCCCCCGGCGCGTTGAGCGTGCCGCACACTGATGTCGAGCGCAGTAAAACCCTGTGCGGCAATGCAGCCGTCGACATCGGCCGCCACGTCGACCGCTTTGGGAAGCCGGCCAAGACGCACTTTGGTGGCAATCTCCCACGCCGACACAGCGCTCACCAGCACCGCATTCGCCTCATCGGTGATAAGGGTGCGCACTCGCCCTGGAAGCCGTCGATCCCCGTCGAGCCACCATAGCAGGGCATGCGTATCGAGCAGCAGGCGCACCTCAGCCCTCCCAACCGGCGAGCTCATCCGGCGGAAGCGGCGCGAAGAACGCTTTGGTGGTGCGAGCCCGGCCGCGCATCGACCCGAACTCGCGTTTGGGCGTTCGCGCGGCGACCGGCACGAGCCGCACGACGGGGGTCTTGCCGCGCGCGATGACGACCTCCTCCCCGGCGCTGGCCCGCTCGACGAGCTTCGACAGATTCGTCTTGGCCGCGTGAATGGAGTGAACGTTCTTCATCCTATCGAATCTTAGCTAACTCAACTTAGCTAATCAATGTGGCTATGAGCGGGTCGAGCAAGAGCGCCTGCCGGCCCGTCCGAAACGATTCCTGCGTCCGCTTCATGGTCATCAGGTAGTGCGAGTGACCAGTGATTGGCGGACGCGGGACTGGGTTCGTAGGTGGACGGCGAACCGGGATCGATGGCCAGCGCCCGCTGAAACTCTCGCTCGGCCGTCGGCCAGTCCCATTCCCACTGGTATTCGACGAGTGCGAGCGCGGCGTGGCCGGCGGCCAGCGTGTCGTCGATCTCGATGGCCTTCATGGCGGCAGCCTTCGCCTTCGGCCACGCTTCCCTCGGCGCGATCAGCGCGAAGTTGTAGTTCGCGAGATTGGTGTACCGACGTCGCAATGCCGGCGTACGCGGGCGCGTAATTGGGATCCAGGTCGATCGCCTGCTGAAAATAGTCGATGCCGCGATTGAATCCGTCGGGCGTTTTCTTGTTCCAGCGGTACCGGCCTTTCAAATAGAGCTGATAGGCATCGGCGTTCTGCGTGTACCGCTTCGCCATCCGCTGCTTCTCGTCGCCCGTGAGCCGCAGCTGCAGCTTGGCGGAGATTTCCGTCGAGATTTCCTCCTGGATCGCCAGGATGTCGTTGAGCTTCCGATTGAACTGATCGCCCCACAGCTGGCGATTGTTCCGGACGTCGATCAGCTCCGCACTCACCGACAACCCGTCGCCGCGCTGCGCCACGCGGCCGGTGAGCACGGCTTCCACCTTCAAGGCCCGGCCGATTTCCTGTGCGTCAGTGACCTTACCTTTGTAGCGGAAGACGGCGTTGCGCGACATCACCGCCAGATTCGGAATCTGCGCCAGGCTGTTGATCAGGCTCTCGGTAATCCCGTCACCGAGATACTCCATGTCGGAGTTCCCGCTCGCGTTGGCGAACGGCAGGATGGCAATCGAGTCGGTCGCGCCGCCGGCGCTGTACTGCCAGACAGCAGCAGCGACGGCGAGAACGGCAATCAGCGCGGCCGCGATCCACGGGAGCCCACGGCGTCCGGCTCTGGCTGGAGCTGCAGCCGGCCGCGATGTGCTCTCACGGAGCGCGAAGGCCAGATCGCGAGCCGATTGCAGGCGGGCCTTCGGATCCTTCTCGAGACATCGCGCGAGGGTGCGATCGAGCTCCGCGGGCACAGGTTGCTCCAAGGCGGCAAGCGACGACACCTGCTGCTCCAGGATCGCCGTCATCGTTTGCGCGGCGGTCTCGCGCGCGAACGCGCGGCGGCCGGCAATCATCTCGTAGAGCACGCAGCCCAGCGAGAAGATGTCGCTCGACGCCTCCGCCACCTGGCCGCGCACCTGTTCCGGCGACATGTAGCCGACGGTCCCAAGCACGACGCCCGGCTGCGGTCGCCGCGGCAGCGTTCGGTCGCGTCGGGCCGATCGCCGACGCAGGGCGTGGCGCGCAAGGCCGAAGTCGAGCACCTTCGCCCGTCGCTCGTCGTGACAAAGATGTTCTCGGGTTTCAGATCGCGGTGGATGATGCCCTTGGCGTGCGCCGTCGCGAGCCCGTCGGCAATCGCGGCCGCGACCTCCACCGCCTTGCGCCACGGGATCGCGCCGCCGCGCAGACGGCTGCGCAGCGTCTCGCCTTCGAGCAGTTCCATGACAACGTAGGCGAGACCCTGGTCGTTGCCGACGTCGAAGATCGCGAGGATGTTGGGATGCGAGAGCGCGGCCACCGCATGCGCTTCCCGCTCGAACCGCGCGAGCGCATCGGGATCGTTCGAGAGATGCGGCGGCAACACCTTGATCGCGACGTCGCGGCCGCAGGCGGGGATCTCGCGCCCGATAGACCTCGCCCATTCCGCCGGCGCCGAGCGGGCCGACGATTTCATACGGACCGAGACGCGTCCCTGCGGCCAGCGACATGAGTTCGGTCGAGCCGGATTATAGGCCGCTTCAGAGTTACAATCCCCCCCGAAGGAGCGGCCCCAATGCTATCCATCAGGCCCACCCGACTCATCGTTATCGCCGCGCTGTTGAGCGCGCCCGTGCTGATTGCGCAGGTGCCGAGCGCCTCGGATCCGCCGCGCTACGTGCAGCCGCCGAAGGCGATCGTGGACGTGTTCGATTCCGAGTTCCTGCCGCAGACGCTGGTGAATCCGAACCGGCAGATGGTGGTGCTGACCAAGGCGCGCCCCTATCCGAGCATCGCCGAGCTCTCGCAGCCGATGTACCGGCTGGCCGGCGCGCGCGATCAACCCGAAGACGAACGGTCTCGCATCGCGCGACCGGGCTGGCGGGCACGGGCATCTACTCGATCACGCTGAAGAAGATCGACGGCGGCGCCGAGCAGGCGGTCACGGTGCCGCCGCAGGCGCGCATCTCCAACGTGAAGTTCTCGCCGGACGGATCGCGGCTGGCGTTCCTGCACACGAAGGACACGGCCATCGAGCTGTGGATCGCCGACACGACGACCGGCAGCTCGAAAGCGGTGCTCTCCGGCGCCGATCGCATCAACGCCACCACCGGCGATCCGTGCGACTGGCTGCGCGACAACGTCACGATGGTGTGTGAGCTCGTTCCGGCGGACCGCGGGACTGCGCCGGTCGCGCCCACCGTCCCGACCGGACCGAACGTCCACGAGCACGACGGCAAGCCAGCGCCGGCGCCGACCTATCAGGACCTCCTCAAGACGGCGCACGACGATCAGCTGTTCGCGTACTACTTCGCCAGCCAGCTGGCGGCCGTGAACACGGCGAGCGGTGCGAAAACGGTGTTCGGCAAGCCGGCCATCTTCAGCAGCGTCCAGCCGTCTCCCAACGGCGACTACGTGCTCGTCAACGTGATCAAGAAGCCGTTCTCGCATCTCATGCCGATGAACGGGTTCCCCCAGGACGTCGAAATCTGGACGCGCAGCGGCGAGGTGGCGAAGAAGATCGCCGATCTTCCGTCGCGCGAAGGCACGACGATCACCGGCGTCGAGCCGGGCCCGCGCAGCTATCAGTGGCGCGCCGACCAGCCCGCCACCATCGTGTGGGTGGAAGCGCTCGACGGCGGCGATTCGAGAGCCAAGGTGCCCTTCCGCGACAAGGTCGTCTCGCTGGCGGCCCCCTTCTCGGCTCAGCCGACCGAGATCGCGAAAACCGAGTGGCGCTACGGCAGCCTGGCGTACACCGACGCGGGCGTCGGCCTGCTCAGCGAAGCGGACCGCGTGTCGCGCATGACGCGCACATGGATCCTCGAAGCAGGAGCGGCGCCGCGCAAGATCTGGGAGCGCAAGCAGGATGCGGCGTACGACAACCCGGGCTCGCCGATCACGCGTCGCGACACCGGGGCCGGGCGCGGCGGCGGCGGACGCGGCGGCAACGGCGGCGCGGTCATTCAGACACGGCGACTACATCTACGTCGCCGGCGACGGCGCGTCGCCGGAAGGGGATCGCCCGTTCCTCGATCGGTTGAACCTGAAGACGCTGAAGTCGGAACGGCTCTTCCGATCGACGTCGGAGTCTCTCGAATCGTTCGTCGCCCCGCTGAACGACGAGATGACGAAGTTCCTGACGCGCTACGAGACGCAGAAGGAAGCGCCGAACGTCTTCCTCCGCGAAGCGAATGCGACCGCCAAGCGCGCGGTCACGCAGTTCAAGGATCCGCAGCCGCAGTCGCGCGAGATCCTGCGCCAGTACGTCACCTACAAACGCAGCGACGGCGTGACGCTGTCGGGCACGCTGTATCTCCCGCCCGGCTACAAACAGGGCACCAAGCTGCCGGTGATCATGTGGGCCTACCCGCGCGAGTTCGGCGACGCCGACTCGGCGAGCCAGGTCACGGGATCGCCCAACTCCTTCCTCCAGCTTCGCGGCGGATCGCACATGTTCCTGCTGTTGTCGGGGTATGCGATCTTCGACAACCCGACGATGCCGATCGTCGGCCGCGGGGAATCGGCCAACGACACCTACGTCGAGCACCTGGTCGCCAGCGCGCAGGCGGCGGTGGACAAGGTGGTCGAGATGGGCGTCGCCGATCGCGATCGCATCGGCATCGGCGGCCACAGCTACGGCGGCTTCATGACGGCGAATCTCCTGGCGCATTCGCGGCTGTTCCGCGCCGGGTTCGCCGAGAGCGGCGCCTACAACCGGACGCTGACGCCGTTCGGCTTCCAGAGCGAGCGCCGCACGTTCTGGGAAGCGCCGGATCTCTACGAGAAGATGTCGCCGTTCTGGTATGCGAACCAGATCAAGGATCCGATTCTGCTGATGCACGGCGAGGTGGACGACAACACCGGGACGTACCCGATCAACTCGGAGCGGCTGTACGCCGCGCTCAAGGGCCACGGCGCGACCACGCGGCTCGTGATGCTGCCGTACGAGGCGCACGGGTACGCCGCCCGGGAAACGCTGCTGCATGTGCTGGCAGAACGGTTGAACTGGTTCGACAAATACGTCAAGAACGCGCCGGCGAAAACGAGCACGGCCGCTCAGTAGTTTCAAAAGGGTTTCTTTACTAATCCCTTATCCAACGGCGACTGGTAGTAACGCAACCGAGGTTCCATAGATTGGCTGTTTGCTGCTACACGTCGCCGATCTGACGAAACGCTACGGACGCCTCACTGCGCTCAGCGAGGTGTCTTTCTTCATCCGGCCGGGCGAAGTGCTCGGCCTCATCGGTCCCAACGGCTCCGGCAAGACGACGCTCTTCGAGTGTCTCGGCGGCGTGCTGCCCGCCGACTCCGGCCGCGTCATGGCCCTTCGATCGGGCTCAGGGCAAGTCGATGCCCGTGCGCTGTCGCCCGCCGAACGCGCGGCGACGATGTTCTATCTGCCGGACGGCATCGCACCGTGGCCCGCGCAGACGGTTCGCTGGGCGTTGAATTTCGTCGTCGGATTCTTTGGCTCGACCGATGGTCCGCCTAAAGGCGGACACCACGTACCGACGCAGCACCGTACGTGGCGTCCGGCTTTAGCCGGACCTCCAGCGACGTTATTCGCGATCTCGATCTCGAGCCTTTGCTCGACTCGCCGATCGGCACGCTGTCCAAAGGTCAGCGCAAGCGCGCGCTCCTCGCCATCGGTCTGCTGACGCCGCAGCCCGTGCTGCTCGCCGACGAACCGTTCGACGGCCTCGACCTGCGCCAGAGCCGCGACGTCGCGCGCACGCTGCGCGCACATGCCGCTGCCGGCCGCACGCTCGTGCTCTCGATTCATCAGATTACCGACGCCGCCCGCGTGTGCGATCGCTTCGTCCTGCTGAGCGGCGGCCGCGTGCGCGGCGAAGGAACGTTCGACGAACTCTCCGCCGTCGCATCGTCGCACGGCACGCCGGCGGCCGATCTCGAAGAGGTCTTCCTTGCGCTCACGTAGAGGGACCCTTTCTTCATCTGCTCGACAAGGAATACCGCGAGCTCGTGTCCTCGCGCGCGTGGTGGGTCCTGCTGTTTGCCATGGGACCGCTCGTCGGGGTGACGTTCATCAGCAGCGTGCGCACGTACGCCGAGGCGAGCGGCCTCAATGGCACGGCGATCGGCGTCGGCGAAGCGTTCTCGCCGCTCATCGGCGTCTGGGCGCCGACCTTCAGCGCCTGCGAGATCGCGGCCGCCTTCCTGCTGCCGTTCGTCGGCATCCGCCTGGTCTCAGGGGATCGGCAAAGCGGCGCGCTGAAGATCGAATTGCAGCACGGGATGCCGGCGGTCACGCGCATCGCCGCAAAGGCGCTGGTGCTCCTCGCGAGCTGGATGGTCGTCATGGCCGCGCCCGCCATCGCCGTCGTCTTGTGGCGCAGCTACGGCGGAAGCATCTACCCGCCGGAAGTGATGACCGTCGTCGCCGGCCACGTGCTCAACGCGGGGTTGACCATCGCGCTTGCCGCGGCGACCGCCGCCGTGACGGAACATCCCTCGACCGCCGCGATCCTCACGCTCAGCGTCACGGTGGGCACGTGGATCCTCAACTTCATCGCCGCCGTGCACGGCGGGTTGTGGGAGCGCGCCGCCGGCTACACGCCGACGGCGATGGTGGCCGCGTTTCAGCATGGGCTCGTGCGCCTCGACGTCGTGCTGATCGCGTTCATCCTGATTGGCGCGGGCCTCGTCCTCGCCGCGATCTGGCTGCGGCTGGGCGAGCCGGTGCGGCGCCGCGGCTACGAATCGGCGGCGCTGGCGTCGATGACGGCGGCGGCCGTGCTGGCCTGCACGCTCATCACACCGAGCTGGGACACGTCCGAGAACCGCGCGAACTCGTTCACCGAGGCCGACGAGGAGACGCTCGCGCGCATCGAGGGGCCGCTGACGATCCAGGTGCATCTCGCGCCCGAGGATTCCCGGCGCGTCGACCTCGATTCCCGCGCGCTGTCGAAGCTCCGGCGCGTGATGCCGAAGGTTCGCGTCCGCTACGTCTCGGCGACGTCGATCGGCCTCTTCGAGCAGACCAGCCCGCACTACGGCGAAATCTGGTACGACCTCGGCGGCCGACAGGCGATGAGCCGCTCGACGACCGCGGAAAGCGTGCTCGAGACGATCTACTCGCTCGCCGGCGTCGCGGCGCCCGCCGACGATGGTGCGTCGGCGTTTCGTGGACACCCGCTCGCCGTGCCGCCGCGCGGCGCGGCGACGATTTTCTACGGTGTGTGGCCGGCGGCCGTCGCGGCCGGCGGCAATTCTTTTCAAACGGAGGCAGGGATGAACCGAAAACTCGCGCTAGCCCTCGCGATATTGCTGGTGGCGGCGCCTCGCGCGGCTGACATGAAAGTGGACCTGAGCAAGGAAGTGGTCGGCCGGCCGCCGGCGACGTTCGAGCCGATGGTCGGCACCTGGCTCGTCGCACAGGACGGCGCCGACAAGGTGGTGATGATCGACGGGCGGCCGTGGGTGGCCAGCAAGGACAACCCGACCAAGCTCCTCATCGAGAGCGCGCGCCGGCTCTACGGCACTTCGAACGAAGAACTGATGGACAACGCCAAACAGTTCGCCTACTTCCCGGTTGCAGTGCTGCGCGGGCGTGGACAACTTCTCGAACGGCACGATCAGCGTGAAGTTCAAGACCATCGCGGGCGACGCCGACCGCGCGTCCGGCATTCTCTTCAACGTCAAGCCGAACGGCGACTGGCTCGCCATGCGCTACAACGACACGGAAAACAACGTCGCGCTGTTCGAGTTTCACAACGGCATCCGCCGCCCGATGCGCTTCAACCGCGAGAAGAAGTTCATGCTCGACCGCGCCGCGTGGCACGAGTTGAAGCTGACGGTCGACGGCGCCGACGTCAAGGCCTGGCTCAACGGCGAGATCGCGATGGAGTACACGCTCGGCACCGCGCCCGGCCCGGGCCGCAACGGCGCGCCGCCCAATCCGGATCTCGTTCCCGCCAACAACCCCGTGCTGCGCCCGCCGGTGAGCGGCAAGGTCGGCCTCTGGGCCAAGACCGACAGCACGAGCTATTTCAAGGACTACGTGGTGAGCCCCAAATGAACACGATCACAGCGACAGGCAGGAAAGGCGGGAAGGGCTGGATGGGCAGGATGGGAAAACTCTGGCGGGCTTTGGCCTTCCTGCCCGTCCTGCATGTCCTGCCCTTCCTGCCTGCGGCATCGGCGTTCGCCCAATCCCCCAACACCGCCTCGATGGTTGTCGTCGTGGTCGATCAAAGCGGCGCGGTCGTCAAGGACGCCAAGGTTCTGGTTGTCAACATCGCGACCGGCGCTCTCCGCGAGGCGGTGACGGGCGGTGACGGCAGCGCCACGATTCCTGCGCTGTCGCTTACTGGCACGTACACGGTCACCGTGTCCAAGCAGGGCTTCGGCAACGAAGAGCGGCAGGACATCGCTCTCCAGTCCGGTGAAACGGCCACGCTGAAGGTGAAACTCCTGGTCGGCTCCGAGAAGGCGGAAGTCACCGTCTACGGCACCGCGCAAGGCGTCCGCGCCGACGCGCAGATCGGCCGCTCGCTCGACAGCCCGCAAATCGACGAGACGCCGATCCTCGGCCGGAAGATGTCGTCGCTGCCGCTTCTCAACTCGGCGTTCCGTCAGGGGAAGGGCACCGGCGATCTGTTCGTCAACCAGACGTACTTCATCACCGGCGCCGGTTCGCGTCGCACCACCACTGTCACGCTCGACGGCGCGAACAACGACGAGGGATGGGGCCGCCAGACGATGATCGCCACCGTGCCGCTGGGTGCGATTCAGGAAATGCGCATCCTCACGAACGCGTTTTCGGCGGAGTTCGGCTGGACCTCCGGCCCCGCGCTCAACATCGTCACCAAATCGGGCACCAACGCGCGGCACGGCGAAGCGTTGTTCCTGGACCGCCCCGGCACGTTCCAGGCGGAGACGTTCTCGACCAAGAGCTTCTGCGCGCCGTCCGTTTCCACCTGCGCCACGCCGGCGACGCTCAAAGCGATCAGCCCGGTGGACATTCCGGACAAATTGAATCAGCTCTCCGGCTCGATCGGCGCGCCGCTCGTGAAGGACAAGACGTTCATCTTCGCCACGGCTGATTACACGCGACAGGATCGGACGACGTTCCTGTCGAGCACGCTGCCGGCGTTCCTCCTGCCGGCGGACGGTCACCTCGACGTCGTCGGCAACTACCGGCAGGAGCTGTTCAACGGGCGGGTGGATCACAAGCTTTCATCGACACAGACGTTGATGTTCCGCACGAACATCGATCGCTTCTACGACAACAACCCGCAGGACGCGGTCGGCGGCACCAACGCCCCGAGTGTTGCGCGGAAGTACTCGCGACGTTCGTGGACGGCCCAGGCCAATCACACGGCGGTCGTCGGCCCGAGCCTGCTCAACGAAGTCCGCGTCGCGTACTTGAACGGCGACCCGGTGACGCTCTGGGAGGCCGGGACCCTGTCGACCGCCTACACACGCGCGGGGTCGGTCCCGTTCACCATCGGGCAGTCGCGCGTGTCGAATCTCTTCGGCCATCAGGCGCAGATCTCGGACACTCTGTCGTGGTCCCACAACAGGCACTACCTGCGCTTCGGGGGCAGCCTGGTCCATCACACGTCGGGCGGCACAGGCAACGAGCCGGGCTTCGCGCTGCTGGGCACGTTCACCTTCCGCAACACGACGACGGCGCCGTTCGATCAGCTGACGCTGGCGGACGTGCAGCAGTACACGCAGCCGATCAGCTTCGGGATCACGAGCTATGAGTTCAAACAGTGGATGTCCGTGCTGTACGCGCAGGACAGTTTTCGCGTCAACGACGACCTCACGCTCGATCTCGGGCTTCGGTATGACCGGCAAACGCTGACGGACGCGACGTCGAACTTCGCGCCGCGCCTCGGCTTCGGCTGGCATCCGGGCGGCGATTCACGTCTGTCGATCCGCGGCGGCTACGGGATGTACTACACGCAAATCAGAACGAACTCGATCGCGAACTCGCTCACGGGCGGGCTCGACGGCTTCGTGACGTACACCGCGACGCCGGGACAACTCGGCTTCCCGACGTGTCTGACGGGTGCCTGTCTCCCGCTGAATTTCGATCCGCGGACGCTCCCGCTGGCGCAGTCGCCGGCGCGGGACATCACGATCCGGGCGGGGCAGCGCGACTTCTACCGATCGCAGTTCGCGAGCTACGGGCTCAATTTCGATCTGCTGCCGAACTACCCCGACGCGTTCGTGAACCCCCGCAGCCAGGTGATGTCCATCGGCGCGGAGCGCGAGGTCGTGCGCGGCTTGTTCGTCGGGTCGGACTTCGTCCATCAGCACTGGACGAACCTCGATCGCAGCGTCGATCTCAACGCGCCGGCGCCTTTCGATCGCACGGCGACGGGGCAGACGCGGACCGTGGCCGCCGCCAATCTCACGCGGCCCATCGTGCCGGTGAACGGCGGTCTCCGGCAGGTCAGCGTGCTGACGAATCTTGGCGTCGCCGATTACAACGGCCTGCAGACGCAGATCAGCTATCGGGGCCACGCGAAGACGTACGCGTCGGTCAGCTACACGTTGTCCAAGGCCACGAACACCACGGAACCGGACGGCAACGGCATCGGGCCGAACGAGGCCCACATCTCGCGGCTCGGCGAGGTTGAGAGGGGGCCGAGCGTGGTCGATCAGCGGCACCGCGCGGTCATTACCTTCACCCGCCAGCTGCCGTACAACCTGGCGGTTGGCACCGTCACCCAACTCGCCTCGTCTCGACCATTCAACGCCACGACGGGTGTGGACAACAACGGCGACGGCGCGAACAACGACCGGCCGGTCGTCAACGGCGCGGTCATCGGCAAGTCGGCGTTTCGCGGCACGCCGACTCAGGACGTGGCGCTGTTCATGGAAGGCCGAATCAAGCACGCGGGACAGGCCGGTACTGCTGCGGTTGGAGGTCTTCAACGTCTTCAACCACGGCAACTACCTGGGTCGCGGACAGACCACGTTCGGGGACACGGGCACGGTCAACGAGACGTTTGGTCAGCTGGCGAGCGTGGGGACGACCGCGACCGCGATTCCCGCGTTCGCGAACGTCGATCCGCCGCGGATGGTCCAGTTCCAGGTCCGATTCACGTTTTAGTCAACGCTTTTGGCCCGGTGACTCCTCCGATCGCGGCTCTGCGCGGGAACTCGTTACCGAAGCCAAACGATCAGGAAGGCCGTGAGCGAAACGGCGATGAACATCGTGGACAGCGCCCCGTGCAGCTCGATGCCGAACACGACGTCCCGATCCTGGCGGGTCCGCTCGAGCGCGATACGGCCGGCGCTGTAGGCGGACACGACATAGAGCTAAGGCCGAATCCGGCAACGCGGGACAGGACAGGCGGTACTGCTGAGGTTAGGAAGGCCTCGAACGCCTTCAAGTCGATCCGCGGATGGTCAGTTCCAGGTCCGTTTCACGTTCTGACGGCATTACGAAAAATTGACGCCGAGGACGGAGAGAACAACTTTCTCGACATCTTCAGCGTCTTCAGTGGTGTAGACTGAAGGCCCTTCCTCGTTAGAGCCGATGGTCGGCTCGCGGGTCGTCACCCAGGACGGCTCAGAATCAACAATTTCGCCGATTCTGTGGTGAGCCCATGACGAACCTTCTCCGTGTGTTCGCGGTCTTCGCGATGGTTTCCCTCCCTGGCGGACGCGTGTACGCCCAGTCGCCCAACACCGCGGCCGTCACGGTTACCGTCGCCGATCAGAGCGGCGCGGCCGTTACGGACGCGCAGGTCATGATCGCCAACGATACCGGCCTGACCCGGGAGGTGACGACGGGGTCCGACGGGGTGGTGACCGTGGCCGCGCTGCCACTCATCGGCGTCTACGGCGTCGCCATCTCGAAGGAGGGCTATTCGACGGAAGGCGTCACCAACATCCAGCTGCGCGCCGGCGAAACGGCGACGGTTCGCGTCAGGCTGATGCCCGCCGGCGGCACGAGCGAGGTGGCGGTGTACGGCACGGCGCAAGGCGTGCGCACCGATCCCGAGATCGGCACCCGGCTGGCCGGCACGCAGATCGACGAGATCCCGCTGCTGGGCCGCAAGATTTCGTCGCTGCCGCTGATGGACTCGGCGTTCCGTTCGGCCAAGGGCACGGGCGATGTCTTCCTCGGATCGTCGTTGTTCGTGACCGGCGCGGGCGGCCGGCGGCAGGCCGACTTCGTCGTCGACGGCGCGACGGGCGATGAGCCATGGGGACGTCAGGCGATGTTCTCGACGCTGCCGGTGGGCGCAGTCCAGGAAATGAACATCATGCCGCGCGCGTTCTCGGCCGAATTCGGCTGGACCTCGAGCGCCGCCATCAACATCGTCACCAAGTCCGGATCGAACACGATGCGCGGCGAGGCGCTGGTCCTCGGGCGCCCCGGCGGACCGCAGTCGTCATCGCTCTCGACCGATGCGCACTGCCCCTCGTCTATTTCCAGCTGCGTGCCGCCGGTAACGGCTGGCGTGACGGCGCCGATTCTTGCGCCGAACGCTCCGGATTCGCTCCTGATGGGATCGTTTGCGATCGGCGGCGCCATCACACCGGACCGCACGCATTACTTCGTGGCGGGCGGATTTCACGCGTCAGAATCGGACGGCGGCCATTACCACGCCGATCGTGCCGGCAGGGACGACGACCATCGGCCGTTACCGCCAGGCGCTTGTCAACGCACGGCTCGATCACCGGCTGCGCGGGACGGAAACGCTGATGGCGCGGCTGAATCTGGATCGAGTCCTCCGATACCAACCCGGAGAACATCGTGTCGGGCAACGTGCTGCCGAGCGCCGGGCGCAAATTCACGCGGCGCACGAGCGGTTTGCAGCTCAACGACACGACGATCATTTCGTCGAGCATGGTCAACGAGGCGCGGCTCGAATTGCAGAACGCCAGCCCGATCACGGCCTTCGATCCAATGACGCCGTCGACACAGTTCACGCGGGTGGGCGTCAGCGCCATTCACGTCCGGTGAGTCGCGAGCCGTCAACGTGACCAGCCGCATGGTGCAGCTGTCCAACACGTTCACCTGGCTGCTGGCGCGGCACGACGTCCGCTTCGGCGGCAACTTCATTCGCAGCACGTCGGGCGGGAACGGTACGGAGTTCGGCAACGCGTTCGTGCTCGGCCAGTTCACCGTGAACCCGGCGACCACGGCGCCGCCGGAAACACTGACGCTGGCCAACATGCAGCGCTATCAGCAGAGCTTCAACTTCGGCACGGCACGCTACGAGCGGTCGCAGTGGCTCTACGCGATCTTCGCGCAGGACAGCTATCGCGCGCGCGGCGACGTGACGGTGAACGCCGGCATCCGCGTACGACCGCCAGACGTTCACGGACGGCCCCGGCAACTTCGCGCCTCGGATCGGGGCCAGCTGGAACCCGTTCGGCGACCCGAAGACGGTGGTGCGCGGCGGCTACGGGATGTACTACACGCAGCTGCGCGCCAGCTAGGACGCCAACTTCGAGCTCGATGGTCCGCAGGGCATCTTCACGTATCAGGCGACGCCCGGCCAGACGGGCTTCCCGACCTGTTTGACGTGCACGCCCGTCGCGTTCAACGCGAACGCCGCGAGGAGCACGCTGCCCGCCCGCAACATCACGATTCGCCCCGGCCGCGCCTCCTACTATTCGCAGTTCTTCAACATCGCGCAGCTCGTGGACTACGCGCCCGCGACGTTCGAGAACCCGCGCAGCCAGGTGGGCTCCATCGGCATGGAGCGCGAGGTGCTGCCGCGGCTGGTCGTCGCCGTCGACTACGTGAAGCAGCATTGGACCGGTCTCGATCGGGCCGTGGATCTGAACGCGCCGGCGTTCTTCCTTCGGACCGTGCCGAGCCAGACGCGCATGACTATCCACGCCGACGCCACGCGGCCCATCGTGCCCGTGAACGGCGGGTTCCGCCAGATCAACGTCATCACCAACCAGGGCACCGCCGACTACGACGGGCTGCAGATGATGGCGCGCTGGCGGAACGAGAAGATGTTCGCGTCGCTCAGCTACACGGTGTCGAAGGCGACGAACACGAGCGAGCCGGACGGCAACCTGGTGGGCCCGAACGACTTCAACGCGCTCGGCGAAGTGGAGCGCGGGCCGAGCGCCCTCGACCAGCGGCATCGAAGCGTCTTCACCTTCACCTACCGGCTGCCCCACGACCTCCTGATCGGCACCGTGTCGCAGTTCGGATCGGCGCGGCCGTTGAACGCGACGACGGGCGTCGACAACAACGGCGATGGCAGCTTCAACGACCGGCCGGTGATCAACGGGCAAGTCGTCGGGCGCTACGCGTTCCGCGGAACGGGGACCTCGGACGTGGCGCTATTCGGCGAAGGCAAACTGCTGACCGGGCCGCGCAGCGCCACGCTCCGCATCGAGGTGTTCAATCTCTTCAACCACGCGAACATCCTCGGCCGCAACGGCATCTACGGCGACGCGGCGGCGCCGCTGCCGTCGTTCGGGCTGGCGTTGCCGGGCCTGGCGAACATCGAGCCGGGGCGGATGCTGCAGGTCCAGCTGCGCTACAGTTTCTAGAGGGTTTCGTTTCCGTGTAGGCGCGGGTGCTCGCAAAGCCCCGCGCTACACCAAACGCTTCGGAATCCAGCGCCCAACCCGCTGCGCGTAGTCGTCGTACGACGCGCCGAACATCTGCCGCAACGTCGGTTCCTCGTATCCGATCACGAACAGGTTCACGCCGACGAACCAGATCACACAATACGTGGCCAGCGCGGTCGAACGCGTGAGCATCGCCTCCCCGAGGACGATCGTCGTCACGCTGAGATACATCGGATTGCGCACGTATCGATAGAGCCCGCGGACGACCAGCGTGCGTGGCGGATCGAGCGGCGACAGCGTGCCGCGCCCGCTGCGCGCGAACTCGACGATGCAGGCGGCCAGCAGCGCGGCGCCGGCGCCGACGCACAGAAGGGCGGGGAGCTGGGCAGGGCCGAGCGCCGCAAGATCCACGTCGCGAAGCCCGAAGTATCGCCAGGGCACATAGCCCGCGAAGAATCCCGGCAGGGCGACCGCCCACGCCAGGCTCCTGAGGGCGAGCCAGAGGGTCGACTACAAGCCGGCGCCACCTCCGCCCGGCTTAGACACCAGCCGGGTGTGAACGGCTGACCGAAGGCCGATTGGCCAGGTAGCCGAGAAACAGCGACACCTGAATCACATCGCTGACCACGGCGATGCCGGCTTGATGCGCGAGAAAGGACCGCCCAAGGGTCAGGATGAGCGCGATGAATGCCATCTTGCTGAAGCCCGCCACCACCAGGATGAGCGGACGCGCCGCCACGTTGAACGCGCCGTAAATCAGCATGGCCCCCATGAGGCCGATCAGCACGCCCCAGTTCCGGACGACGATCTCCGCGACGGGACCGTCGAGCGCCTCGCCGAACGTGCCCTGCAAGGCGGCCTGCGGCGCGACGGCGGCATACAGCATCGTGCACGTCAGCGCTCCCGACACGAGCATGATCCCCTTCATCCCACTGACGATCCATTTCATACCTGACGCTCCATGATGATGCGCCGTATCATGTCCGCGAGCACGGGCCGACCTCAATGAATGAATTCGAGCAGTCGCTGAGAAACCTCACGCTGGCGCCCTACATTGTCAAGGCGATGGCCCTGATCGGCGTCAAGCGCCGGGGCGGCAGCAACATGTTCCGCCATCAGTTGAGCACGATGGCGATCCTGCTCGATTACAAGATCATCGATCCGGTCGTGCTCAAGGCTGCGGTGATTCACGACCTGTTCGAGGATGCGGCGACCATGCCGGGCGTCACGGAAGCCGAGATCGTCCGGCTCGACTCGGACGGCCCGGCGGTGTATGCCCTGGTCATGGAAGTCACAATCCGCGTCGTCGACGGCATCCGGGAACCGAAGTCGGAGTATCTGCTGCGCATCATGCAAAGCGGGAGTCAACGCGCGCGCGTGCTGAAGCTCGCGGATCGCATCAGCAACCTTACGGCGCTGGGTTTCGTCCACGATGGCGCGTTCGTGAAGAAATACCTCGAGGAAACGCGAGCCTGCATCCTGCCCCATGCCAGGGACGTGAACCCGGACATGTTTCGGGAACTGACGGACCTGGTGGAGAACCGGGCACAATTTCAGCCTCGATGAAGCGCGCAACGACCTCCGGTGTGACCGCGGCTCTTGCTTTTGCGACAGTCGTCATCGCTGCGCAAGGCCCCACCTCATCGCGCGACGCCGTGGCGCGGGGCGTCTCGTACCTCGAGCGCGAAGTGCCGCGCTGGCGCGCAGAGCACCCCTGCTACTCGTGCCACAACAACGGCGACGCCGCCCGGGCGCTGATTGCCGCGTCTGCGCGCGGTCATCAGGTGGATCGGGCGCTGGCGGGCACGCTCGACTGGCTCGCGCATCCCGAGCAGTGGGATCAGAACAAAGGCGAAGGCGGACTCGACGACAAGCCGCTCGCGCACGTGCAGTTCGCCGGCGGCCTGACCTCCGCGCACGAGGCGAAGCTTCCGGCCGCATCCGCGTCGGCGCTGGCCCGCGCCGCCGCGTTGGTCGCCGCCGATCAGAGGCCCGACGGATCGTGGCGCCTCCAGACATCGCAAGGCGTCGGGTCGCCCGTCACCTACGGGACGCCGCTCGTCACGTGGTCGGCGATGCGCACGCTTCGCGCAACCGGCGATCCACGCTTCGAGCCGGCGATCGCGCGCGGCGAGGCATGGATCCGTGAGATGGCGGTGGAAACGGTGCTCGATGCCTCCGCGGTGATACTCGCGATCGATCGCGCCAACGACGACCGCGCCTCAGCGCAGCGTCGCCGGTGCCTGGACATTCTGAAGCGAGGGCAGGCGCCCGATGGCGGCTGGGGCCCCTACGTCACGAGCGCGGCGGAGCCATTCGATACTGCGGTCGCAATGCTCGCACTCAAGGCGGTGGAGAAGGATTCGGCGCGAGCCGGTCCGGTGTTCTCGACACAGGAACTACAGACCGCAGTGGAGCGAGGGACGCGGTTCCTCATCGATCGGCAGCTCGAAGACGGCAGCTGGCCCGAGACGACGAGGCCGCCGAACCAGGAGAGCTACGCGCAGCGCATCTCGACGGCGGCGTGGGCGCTCCTGGCGCTCATGGAGTCGTCGGCGCGGTAATGGTGAACGGAAGCGAGATGGTGTCGGGTTCGGGTTTCGCGTCCACGCGATCGAAGCGATCGATTTCGAACGCCCGGCCGATGCGATTGCCGGCGAGATCCTCCAGGATCGCCTGCACGACCAGCCGGTAAGCCCCTGCCGACCACGGGTCGCGCGGGGTGAACCTCCATTGCGTTTCATGCTGATCGACAGTGACTTCGCCGAACAGCGTTTCGTCGTGCTTCGCGACGCCGATCGCGCGGAGCAGCAGCCCGTGGTCGAGCGGATCGGGGAAGGTCACGACGAGCGGATCGCGGGTATTCGGCGGCGGCGCGGCGATTCGCCACGACTTGGTGTCGAGCGGCCGTTCGTCCGGCGGGCCGACGCGAAACTGCCGCCGGTAGCCTTCCTTGAGCGGCAAGCCCTCGGCGTCGCGCCATTCGCGATCGATCGCGATCGTGTAGGTACGGCCGCGCAGGAGTGACCGCCCCAGCTGTTCGTTCGGCAGGATGCCCTGCTTCTGACGGCCCGGATCGACGAACACGGTGTACCGCGTCCACTCCGCGTTCCAGAACTCGGCGTCGAGCGGCAGAAACGGATCCTTCACCTCGCGGCCGCTCTCGTCGAGCAGGTGGATGTATTCCAGGCCGCCCCGGCGTCCCATCGGGGCGGAGAACGTCACGTAGAAACGCAGCTGATTCTCCGGAAGAACGTCGGCGGTCGGGTAGATCGCCTTGACCACGGTCGAGGGCGCGACCTCGACCTTTGGCAGGCTGACCACTTGCACGATCGCCGCACGGCCTGTCGATGACCTCGCCGTCGCTCGCCAGGCGCGACGGATCGAAGCGCACTTGGTAGGGGCGCCCGGCGATCGAAGGGAAAGCGCGGCGTGAATCTGATCGGCGTCGCGGGTCACCTCGTAACAGCCGGCCACTGCCGGGCGATCCGGATCCACCGCTTGCGACACGACCGAGACGCGCAGCAGCGCCGTCCAGTCGTCGGCGCTCATCGTGCGCGCGCGCAACGCCGACAGCGCGGACGCGGGCAGATCGTGGACTTCAACGACGGCCGCGGCAGGGTTGTTGTCGGGGACCGAGAGCGCGATGCGGGGGAACGATCACCGGCGGCCCCCCCACACGCGACGAACAGGAGCAGTGCGAAGGATGCCGCCGGTTTCAAAGGGCTGTTACGGCAGCGCGACGGCTTCGAGGTTCAGCGCACCGGCTGTCGATCGCGCGAGGATCAGCGTGTGGGTTTCGTTGAGCAGATCCAGCTGCTCCACGCCTTTCATCGTCGCAATCGTCTCATACGCGATGCCGGCCTTGTCGGCAATCCGCTCCTTGATGCCGGGCTCGGTGGCGAACCGATCGGTCGGGATCTTCATGACGCCGCGGCTCGTGTTCGACATCAGGAGGAATTCCTTGCCGTCCTTCTTGTACAGAATCATGTCGATCGGACGGTTCCCGTTGCCGAGCTCCGCGATGGTCGTCCCCATCACCTTGCCACCCGGCTTCAGGCTGTCGACCGGGAACTTGACGAGCGGCGTGCACAGATACCCCGCGATCAGGTTCATCTGGTTGTTCACCTTGTAGGGGACGAACGTGTAGACGGGCGAGCGCGTCTCGAACTGGCCATGCGCGCCGTGATAGATCTCCACGCTCGCGCCGCTGTCCGCTGTGGTGAACGGGTACTGCATGGTGCGCAGCTTGGACGCGAACTCCTCGTTCGACAGCCCCGCCACGTAGAGACGGCCGTCCGTGAACGCCATGTCGGTGATGGCGTTGACGCGCGGGTTCTGGCGCGCCGCCGGGTTCGACACCGGCGCGTTGGGCAGCGACACCTTCGAGAATTTCATAGCAGCCATGTCGACGATGTCGATCTTCCCCGCGCCGTCGACGCGGAGCAGCACCGCCTTGGCGTTGGCGCCCTGGCCGCGCATCACGGAGATGAACGCGTTGCGCGTTTTCGGATGCACCACGAGATCGGTGACCGACATTTCGCGCACGTCGGTGCCGAGCAGCGCGGCGATCTTCTGATCGATGCCGGGAATCGCCTGCGTGCCGGCTTTGCCGCCGGTGGCCGCCGCGCCGAGATCGAGCGCGAAGATGGCCGCGGCTCCCGTGTCGGCGGCGAACAAGGTCCCGTCGGGCGCGAAGGTGAGCGGCCCGATGGTGGTGAACGCAGGGTTGGTGCCTGCTTCAGGCGCGGCGGGCGCGGCCGCCGGAGCCCCTGAGGTGATTACCGCGAGCGCGAGGGCCAGTCCGAATCTGACCGGCATGAACCGCATGAGTGCCTCCCTCTTTATCGAAGCGGACATCACCGCCTCTCGAACCCGCCTATCCTAGCAAAAGCGAGGCAGTTGGTGACCGCTGAGCTGCATACAATCCCGCGTCGCGTGAATATCAGCCGTGCTCTCCAGTATTTCGCGGCCTGCGCGGTGGCGGGTGTGATAGTCGGCCGCGGTTTCGGCGTGTTCGCGCGAGCGCGGTTCCACTACCCGCTGCGCCTCGACGATGCGTCGTACTGGCATCGAATGGCGCTGAACGCGCTCGAGGTCGTGGAGTGGCCTGGCTTGTTCGGGCTGACGCTCGCCTGCGCATTGGCTCTTTGGATGTGGCTGCGCCCCTTCGACTCGAGGGACGAGCTCGCTCAGGACAGGCCCTTCGACTCGCCCGTCCCAGCGTGTCGAGGGACGAGCTCGCTCAGGACAGGCGTCTGAACGTGTTCGTGTACGGCTTCTGCGTCGCTGTTGCCCTGCTGATCGTCGTTCCCGCGACCAATCAGCCAGGACGGCTCCTGTCGGCGCTCCTCGCCGGGCTCCTGGGCATGCTCGCTGCCGCCCTGCTCCTGACCTTCTGGCGAGCAGCATCGACGGGAACCCGACCCGTCCTCACGCGCTGGCTCAGCGAACTTCCACTGGCGGGCGGCCACCTCGCAGTGACGGCGACCGCGTCTTTGTCCCTCGGCTACCGGGGCGAAAGCGCGCTGATGCACGGCATCGCGCTCCTCGTGGGAATCGCGATATTCGTGGTCGAGTTGCTCGTTGCGCTGGTGATCGCCGCCTTGGCGAATCGCCGCTAGTTGTCCCCGTCCAGCAAGCCTCCCAATCCTCCGAGGATCGAGCCTTCTTCGCGTCCGCCGCGCGTGATTCCCGGAACAGCCGCGATGATGCGATTCGCCAGGCGGCTCAACGGCAGCGACTGCAGCCAGACGCGACCCGGACCACGCAGCGTCGCGAAGAACAGTCCTTCGCCGCCGAAGAGCGCCGACTTGATCTTGCCGACGTACTGAATGTCGTAGTTCACCGACGGCTGAAACGCGACGATGCAGCCGGTGTCGACGCGGATGACTTCGCCGGCCGCCAGCGTCCGCTCCTGCAGCGTGCCGCCGGCGTGGACGAACGCCCAGCCGTCGCCCTGCAGGGTCTGCATGATGAAGCCCTCGCCGCCGAACAGGCCGACGCCCAGCTTGCGCTGAAACGCGATCCCGATGCTGACGCCTTTCGCCGCCGCCAGGAACGAGTCCTTCTGCGCGATGAGTTGACCGCCGAGTTCGGCGAGGTGAATCGCGACGATCTTCCCTGGGTACGGCGCGCCGAACGCGACCTTGCGCTTCTGGCTGCTGCGATTCAGGAAGACGGTCATGAACAGCGATTCACCGGTCAGCAGCCGTTTCCCGGCGCCCATCAGCGCGCCGAGGAACCCGCTCCCTTGCTGTCCTGATCCGTCGCCGAAAATCGTCTCCATCTCGACGCCGTCTTCCATGTACATCATGCCGCCCGCTTCGGCGACGGTGGCTTCGTTCGGATCCAGCTCGACTTCGACGAACTGCATGTCGTCGCCAAAAATCTTGTAATCGATCTCGTGCATCGTAGGCATGAAGGCTCCTGTCTTCATTGTCGCTTGCCCTGAGCGAAGTCGAAGGGCCCGGACCCGCAAACCTTCCGGCCGGTGAATCCGTCAAAGCCCTTGTTACCCAGAATGTCTGGGTAATTTGCGCAGGATATCGATGCTGTCCAAGACCCCGAACGCCCTGCTCCACGGCGCGCTAGATGCCTTGATTCTCAAGACTTTAACCAGAGGCCCGCTCCACGGATACGCCGTCGCCCGGTTCATCGAGGACACCTCCGGCGACGCGCTGCTCTTGGAAGACGGCTCGCTCTACCCCGCGCTGTACCGCCTCGAGCGCCGGGGCTGGGTCGAGGCCGAGTGGGGCACATCAGAGCTTGGCCGGCGCGCCAAACTCTACCGCCTCACCGACGCGGGCCGCGAACAGCTCGCCGCCGAAACGGCGACCTGGCGGCGATTCTCCGCCGGCGTCTCGAAGATTCTGCTCGCCACATGAAGCGCTCCCTTCGTTCATGGCTGTGGCGCGTCCCCATCGATCAGGAGATCGACGAAGAGCTCGCGCTGCACATCGACATGCGGACGCGCGAGCTCGTCGAGCGCGGCATGGATCCCCGGGCCGCCCGCGAACTGGCGATGAGCCGGCTGGGCGATATCGCGAGCCTCAAACGCACGATGACCGACCTTGGCAGAAAGAGAGATCGCGAAATGCGCGCCACGCTGTGGATCGAGGAACTCCGCGAGGATTTGAAATTTGCGTTCCGGCAGCTGAAGAACTCGCCGGCCTTCACGCTGGTCGCGACGCTGACGCTGGCGCTCGGCATCGGCGCCAACAGCGCGATCTTCGCCCTCGTCGATGCCACGCTGCTTCGACCGCTTCCCTACGGCGAACCCGATCGACTCGTCTCGATCTGGGAACGCAGCACGAAAACCCCGCGCGGCTACGCGTCGCCGCTCAACATGATCGACTGGAACAGGCGCAGCCGCAGCTTCGAAAAGATTGCCGGCTTCGCGCCTAGCGTCGGCCAGATGGTGATGCCCGGCGCCGACGGCAACGCCGAAACGATTTCCCGGCAGTGGGTCACGGCCGGAATTTTCGACGTCCTCGGTGTGAAACCGATTGCCGGCCGGACCTTTACAGCTGACGACGAGAACAGGCGCGCGAGTGTCGTCGTGTTGAGCGAAGGCTTCTGGCGTGCGCAGTTCAACGCCGATCCGGGCGTGGTCGGCCGCGAGATCCGGCTCGACGGATCGCTATGGACGGTCGTCGGCATCATGCCGGCGGACTTTCAGCTGCTGGGACAGACGAGCCTGTGGGCGATGGGACCGTTCGGCAACCTTCCTCCGCGCGCGCGGGGCGCCTACATGCTGCAAGCGGTCGGACGGCTGAAGCCCGGCGTCACGATCAAAGCTGCTGAAGCCGATCTGGGTACGGTCGCCGAGGCGCTCGCATCCGAATTCCCGGAGACCAACAAAGGCCGCGGCGTGACGCTCGAGGGGCTGCACGATTCGATGATCGGCAGCGATCTGCGGCTCACGTCGATGCTGTTCCTCGGCGTCGTGGGCTTCGTGCTCCTCATCTGCTGCGCGAACGTCGCCAACCTGCTGCTCGCCCGGGCGACGGTGCGCACGCGCGAGCTGGCGGTGCGGTCCGCGCTCGGCGCCGGCCGCCGGCGCATCGTCCGGCAGCTGCTGACCGAAAGCGTCGTGCTCTCGCTGATTGGCGGGGCGATGGGGATTGGCATCGGCGCGGCCATCCTGAGCGTCGCGCCCTCGCTCATTCCGCAGGGTCTCCTGCCCGCGACGGTCGACGCTCACGTTCGACGCGCGCGTCGTCGCGTTCTGTGCCGGCGCGGCGCTGCTGGTGGGGCTGCTCTTCGGCGTGATGCCGGCGTGGAAAGCGTCGGACTTCTCGTCGGCGGAAGTCATCGGGTCCGGCACCCGCACGGTTGGCGGAGGCGGACGGCTTCGCGGGCTGCTGGTCACTGGCGAGGTCGCGACCGCGGTGCTCCTGCTGTTTGGTGCCGGTCTCCTCCTGCGGACGCTAATCGCCGTCGAAGCATTCGATCGCGGGTACCGCGCGGAAAGCGTGCTCTCGATGCTCGTCGATCCGTTGGGCTCGAAGTACCCGACCGCCGAATCGTTGCAGCAGTTCTACGATCAGGTCGAAACCGAGATTGCCGCTGTTCCTGGCGTCGCGGGCGTCGCCTGGGCAAGCGCGCTTCCGCTCGATTTCTTCGACGATGGTGGTTACTCGTTCGAGATCGCCGGCGATCCTCCGCTGGACGAGAGCCAGCGTCCGACCACCGAGTATCAAGTCGTCAGCCCGACGTATTTTTCGACACTCGATTTGCCGATCCTGGCCGGACGCGCCTTCGACCGCCGCGATACGCGCGACGGCGTTCCGGTGTGCATCGTGAACGAAGCCTTCGCTCGCAGTCTCTCCGGCCGGTCCCCCATCGGCCAGCGAGTGGCGTTGCGGCCGACCTCTTCGCCGCAGGCGAAACCGGTCGTGCGCGAGATCGTGGGCGTGGCGCGACAGATCAAAGGGCGGCCCGACGAGGCCAAGGATTTCGTGCAGGTCTACGTGCCGATGGCGCAGGACCTCGCCGACGATATTTTTCTCGTCGTGCGGCCAACATCCGGGAAGGCGGAGGTGCTCGCCCCGTCGGTCCGCCGGGCCATATCCCGCGTCGACAAGGAGCAACTCGTCGGCGTGACAAGCATCATGACGCTCGAAGACATCGCCTGGGCGGCCACCGGCCGTCATCGGTTCCGCGCGGTGATGGTGGTCGCCTTTGCGGTGCTGGCGCTCGTGCTGGCGATGGTCGGCGTCTTCGGCATGCTGGCCTACACGGTTCAGCAGCACGTGCGCGATTTCGGTGTGCGCCGGGCACTGGGTGCGACGACGAACGATGTGCTGCGTCTCGTGATCCTGAAGGCCGCGCGCATCATTGCGACCGGCGCCGCGATCGGCCTGGTGCTATCGGCTCTGTCGGGCCGACTCATTCAGACGATGCTGTTCGGAGTACGGCCGCTGGATCTGGCGACGTTCGCGTTCGTCACGATTGTGCTGGGCATCACCGCCGCACTGTCGATCGTGGGTCCGGCGTGGCGTGCGGCACGCATCGATCCGGCCGTGGCGCTTCGGAACGGGTGAGCAGTTCATCCTGACTACGGCCACTTTCATTAGGTAGCGTCACCGTCACTGGTGAACCGCCGGTCGAGGAAGACTGGGGCGCCGCTGCGGGTCGGCGCGTGGAAAAACTCTCCCTGCGGCCTGTGCTGACGGTGACCGCGTCGATTCACATTCTCGACGCATCCAGAGCGAACAGGTCAGATGCGGGTCTTCGGATCGCCTTGGCGACACTTGCACGATCGACGCGGCCGCTCGCCTGCGGGCGAGTTTTACGGCTGATCGCCGATCACGCGCCTCGCACGCGGCGTCGCCCGAGCCTTCCTCGACCGGCGGCAGGTGGAAACCGCGTGGCGCGCGCCAATCGTCCGACCAGCTGGCGCTGCAGCGATCCGTTGCGAACTCGCACGATCGGCGGCAGCAGTAAATCGCCGGCGGTGGTCACCGGCCGCGGCGGCCGTGGCGGGTCACGAATCTAGTGATGCATCAAGACCTGGCCTGTTCCTGCCGCATCTCGCGACCATTCAAGCCGTATCGCGCGACGATCGCCGGAAGCGCGGCCGCCGCCGCGCGATTTTCCGTGCGATGTTCGCGGGGATCGCCGCAGCGCTACTGGTCGGCCGATCTCACGCGCCGCAGCCGCCGGCAAATTCGGGGAAAGCATCCGTCAGAAGCCGCCGGTAACTGCACGATCGTTCAAGTTCCCCGCGCGGAAATCGGCGCGCGAATCGCGCGGCCGGGGCGCGCGGCGTGACGGTGCCGCCGTCAACCACGGCGGTGCCGGCAACGATCACATAGGGAATCCCGGCCGACGGGATCGACGCATCTTCATACGTCGCGCGGTCGATCACCGCCGACGGATCGAAGATCGTCAGGTCGGCATCGGCGCCCACCTTGATGCGGCCCTTCTTCGCCATCGCCGGCGTCCGCCGCTCGAGCCGGCGCGCCGGTTCCAGTGTCATTCGCCGCAGCGCATCCATCAGCGGCACGACCTTCTCCTCGCGGACGTACTTCCCCAGCACCTTCGCGAACGTGCCGGACGTGCGGGGATGACCGCGACCGTTTTCGATGAACCCATCGCTCGCGATCATGGCGAGAGGGCTGGCAATGGCGGCGCGGGTCTGTTCTTCAGTGCGGCCGTGGATGATCACGGTGCCGCCAGTCGTTCGCGCTTTCTCGAACGTGGCGCGGGTCAGCCGCTCGCCGGTCGAGACCAGTTGGTGAAGTCCGAACCTCTCGTCAGGCCAGCTTTTCCAATCGTCGAACAGCGCCGACTGGATTTCGGTCATGCCGGCGCCGTACGGATACGCTTCGGTGGTCACATCCTGTCCGGCATCGCGCGCCGCTTTGATGGCGGCCAGAAACGCATCGAGGTCATCACCCCCTGACGAGTTCACGTGCACGATGTGCAGCGCGGCCTTTGCCGCGGCCGCCGCGGCGATCGTTTCGTGCAGGCCTTTCAGCCCGTCGCGCATGTGAATGTGGACCGTCGCGCCTCCCGCGCCCGCCACTCGAAACATGCGCTCGATCTCCGACATCGGCGCCCCAGGCGTATAGGCGGTCCCAAAACCCATCGCCACCGCACCCTGCGCCAGCCCCTCGCGCAGAATCGTCTCCATCTGCGCCATCTGCGCGTCATCGGCCCGCCCGCTGCCGCCGACTCCGGCTGGCATCAGGCCCTTGCCGGGGTCGCCCAGTACCTTCTTCCGTGCCGGAACGTGACCCACGGCAACGCCGTAGTTCACGATCTGACCACCTTCGCGCTCGGCGTACCACGCCGCGACATCTCCCGTGCCCACCTCGAGCTCGAATGCCGACGTGACGCCGTCGCGCACCATCATGCGATACGACTCTTCCTGCTGGCCGTGCTCGTGCAGGTCGATGAACCCGGGGGAGACGACGTGGCCTGACGCGTCGATCACGCGCGATCCCTCGAGCGGGGTCGTCGACACCGCCTCAATCGTCCCGCCGCGGATGCCGATGTGACGCACGGCGTCGAGGCCCGATTCGGGATCCATGACGCGTCCGTTGGCGACGACGAGGTCGTAGGGTGGCGCGACTGCGGGCTGGGTCGCGCACGCCGCGAGCGAGACGAGAACGGCGACGATGAATACGCGTGAACCGATCACGGGCGCGAGGTTAACACAGACGATCTCCGTCGCCGATCGGCCAGAACGTGACCCTTCACACTCTCCTCGTGACGGGAGGCCGACAGGCCGATTTGCTGCGCACGGAAATCGAACAGGCTGTCGTTTGGACGCGACGCCCTCGACGTCCCGAGGTCAGGGGATCGGCTGCGGCGGCATTCGAGATCGCAGCGCGCGAGGATTCTGCGGCAGCGACGGCGTCGCCGGTGGAAGCGAATTCTGCGGCGACGACGGCGTCGCAAGTGGAAGCGGCCCGAGCGGCCGCAGCGACGCTCGCCACATCCCGCGACCGTGCGTGGCCACGACGAGCCACCCGTTGAGCGCGTCGACGTGAGCGTCGTACACGGCGACGCTGGGCAGGTTCAATGCCTCCTGTGCCCAGGTCATGCCGGTGTCGTGTGTGGCATACACGCCGTAGTCGGTTCCCAGATAGATCGTGTTGGTGGCGAAGTCGATCGCCAGCGACATCGCGCGTAGGCCCGGCGCCAGACTGCCGGTTTTGTCTCCCCAGGTCAGGCCGCCGTCGAACGATTGAAACAGCCGTCCGCCTGACGCCTGGTCGACCGAGAGGTACACGATCAGCGGATCGGCTGGACTGACGATGATGTCGGAGATCGTTCGGGGGCCGGGCAAACCCGCATTCCGCAGATGCCAGTTCGCGCCGCGATTGAAGGTCGCGAAGAAGAGGCCGTCGCTGCTGCCGCTGTAGATGATGTTCGAATCCAGCGGAGCAATGGCCAACCCGCGCAGGTGGCCGCCGGTGGTCAGGTCGGCGCTGATTGCGGTCCAGTTGCTCCCGCTGTCGGTCGTTTGCCAGACGCGGTGCGTGCCTGCAAGCAGAGTGTTCGGCAGGTTTGGATCGACGATCAGCGGGCCGTTCGCCCAGCTCGCGCGGTCGCCGGACCACGGCCCGGTGACGCTCCCCTGGTAGGAAATCGGCCGCAGCCATCTTGTACATCGGCGAGAGCCGGACGTAGGTCGTGAAGTATCGATTCGGGTTCGCCCATTCGACCGCGACCGGCCCACCGTCGCCGCCAACCACCTGCGGCCAGGCCAGACCGCCCTGGAACTGCACGGTGCCGTTGTCTTGCGTGCCGGCGACGAGGAAACTCGGATCGCTCGGATGGATCCCCACCGTGTAGAGCAGCGCGGTGTTCAGCCCGTTGTTCAGGTTCACCCAGCTCGAGCCGCCCGTGGTGGTTTTCCAGACCCCGCCATCGCAGGCCACCCACAGCGCGCCGTCCGGCCCGAACACGAAGTAGTGCTGGTCGGGATGCACCTGCGTGAAGTCCGACCCGACCGTGACGTACGTCCACGTCGTTCCGCCGTTCGTGGTCTTGGCGATGCCGCCGGAGCAGTACGAGAACACGCCGCCGGCGTACACCGTGTTGGCGTCAATCGGCGACACGACCATCCCGTTGTCGTACCAGCCCTGCGAGCAGGCGTAATTGGGCGTCGACGACAGCAGCGACCAGGAGGTTCCCCCATTGACGGTCTTGTACATCCCGGCCAGCGAGCCTGACGGGGCGATGAAGCTCGCGTACACCACATCGGCGTTGCTGTCGGCGATGGCGAGGTTGATTCGCTGGAAGCCGGACGACGGCAATCCGCCGGCCAGTTGCGTCCAGCTCTGGCCGTTGTCGATCGACTTGTAAATGCCCCGCCCATAGAAGGCCGCGAACATCGTCTGCGGCACCTGCGCGCTCCGGACGAGGTCGTTGCACCACGCCGTGCCGGCCGGTTTGAAAGCGGCCCACGACGCGCCATCGGTATCGGAACTCACGTACCCGAAATCGCTGCAGACGTGGAGGAGTCCGGGCGAGATATCGACGCGCGCGATGTAGTTGCCGACTTGCGATTTCAAGGCAATCTTGGACCAGTTTGCGCCGCCGTCGACCGTGCGGAACAACCCGTCGCCGTAAAAGCTGTCGCCCGAATAATGCTGCTCGCCGGTGCCGTACACGACCGTGGCGGGGTTCAGCCGATCGATCGCGAGGGCCCCGGAGGCCAGCGACGGCAACCGGTCGCTGATCGGCACCCAGGACTGGCCGCCGTCGGTCGTTCTCCAGACACCGCCTCCGGCGGCTGCGACGTACGCGGTGTTGGGGTCCGAGGGATGGACGGCAATCGACGAGGCGCGGCCGGCGGCATTGGCGTTCCCCGACCAATACTCGTTGGCGATTGGCTGGGGACCCAACGACTGCCAGAACAGCGTGCCGCTCGTCCGGGGCAGGAATCCCCGTGGCACGCGCTCGATCGGCGAGATTTGGGCGAGCAAATAGGCGATGCTGACGCGTTCGGGACGATCCGGCTCCTGCTCTTCGCCGCTCGCTCCACGGCGCACGAGCGACACGCATTCGATGAGCGCCGCCATGATGGCGAGCATCGCGACGAGCCGGCGAGACAGAGAACGGAGCGCGGGTGTCAGGGCGCATGAGCATACCAAAGCGTGAGATTTGCGCTTGGAAGGAGGGCGACCTGCTACACTGGCCGGACCAATCGCGCGGTCATCGCTCACGGATAGCCGCTTGCCCGGGCGTTCTTGCCGGATCGGCACGGAGCTTCAGATGGACGACTCTCCCGAGCGACCGCCGCGCCGACGCATTCCGCGTCCGAGTCCGACCGGTAGGGCATCGGCGCATCGATAGGTCCCTACAAACTGCTCCAGCAGATCGGCGAAGGCGGATTCGGCACCGTGTTCCTGGCCGAGCAGCGCGAGCCAATGGTGCGCCGCGTCGCGCTCAAGATCATCAAGCTCGGCATGGACACGCGGCAGGTCATCGCGCGCTTCGAGGCCGAGCGCCAGGCGCTGGCGATGATGGACCACCCCAACATCGCCCGCGTGCTCGACGCCGGCGCGACGCGACGACGGCCGGCCCTACTTCGTGATGGAGCTCGTGCACGGCGATGCCGATCACCGAGTACTGCGATCGGGCGATGCCTGCGCACGGGCGAGCGGCTGGAGCTGTTCATCGACGTCTGCCACGCCGTCCAGCACGCGCACCAGAAAGGGATCATCCACCGCGACATCAAGCCGACCAACATCCTGGTCGCGATGGTCGACGGCCGGCCGGTGCCGAAGGTCATCGACTTCGGCATCGCCAAGGCCACGAGCCAGCCGCTCACCGACAAGACGCTCTACACCGAGCTGCACCAGGTGATCGGCACGCCGGCGTACATGAGCCCCGAGCAGGCGGAGATGACCGGCGTCGACATCGACACGCGCACCGACGTCTACTCGCTCGGCGTGCTGCTGTACGAGCTGCTGACCGGCACCACGCCGTTCGATCGGGAGCAGCTGCGCTCGGCGCGGCTGCGGACGAGCGCGCGGCGGATGATCCGCGAGGTCGATCCGCCGACGCCGTCGGCGCGGCTCCGCGCCGCGGGACCGCTGCTCGAGGACATCGCGGCCCGCCGCAAGACGGATGCGGCCCGGTTGCGGGCCGACCTTCGCGGCGATCTCGACTGGATCGTGATGAAGGCGCTCGAGAAGGATCGCGCGCGGCGCTACGACACGGCCAACGGGGTCGCGATGGACGTGCGCCGCCATCTCGCCGGCGAGCCGGTGCTGGCGGCGCCGCCAGGGCAGCTCTATCGCATCGAGAAATTCGTGGCGCGCAACCGCGCCGCGGTGCTGGCCGCGGCGGCGATCGTGGCGCTGCTCGTCGCCGGCATTGCCGGCACGACCTTCGGGCTGTTCCGCGCGCGGGCCGGGCGCGCCGAGGCCCAGGCCCAGCGCCAGGAAGCCGAGATCCAGAAGGACACGGCCGAGCAGATCCTCCATGTGTTCACGGAGATGCTCGACGGTGTCAAGGGCGCGGTGGCGCAGGGGCGCGATACGTCGCTGCTGCGCGAGATTCTCGACAAGACGCGCGACCGCGTGGAGGCCGGCGAGTTCCGTGCGCGTCCGGCGGTCGAAATCGCGCTGCGCAACACGATTGGGATGGTCTACGTGGATCTGGGCGACTACACGCAGGCCGAGAAGACGTTGTCGGAGGCGATCCGGCTGGCGCGCGAGCTGCACATCGGCGACAGCCTGGAGGTCGCGGCGACGCTGAACAACCTCGGCGAGGTCACCGCCTACGCGCACCGCTCGGAGGAGGCGCTTCGCATCTTCGGCGACGTCCTCGCCATGCGGCGGCGCCTGCTCAAGGGCGATCACAAGCTCGTGGCCGAGTCGCTGGACAACGTCGGATCGATTCATCGCGATCTCGATCGGCTCGAGGAGGCGGAGCGCGCGCAGCGTGAGAGCCTGGCGATGCAGGAGCGGTTGTCCGAGCGTGATGAGGGGCAGCTGGCGACCACCAAGGACAACCTGGCGCAGACGCTGCTCAAGATGGGGCGGACCGCAGAAGCCGAGACCACGCTGCGCGACGCGCTCGCGATGCGCGAACGGCTGCACCCGCGGCCGCATCCGGCCGTCTCCACCAGCCTGAACAACCTGGCACTCGTCACCAACGGGCTCGGTCGATACGCGGAGACCGAGCAACTGCTCCGACGCGCCCTCGCGATCACGCGGCAGCTCTACAGCGGCGATCACCCCGATACCGCGACCCAACTCACCAACCTGGCGACGGCGCTGTCGCGGCTCGGGAAGTACGCAGAAGCCGAACAGCTGTATCGGGAAGGCCTGCCGATGCACCAGCGGCTGTTTCCGGGGGACAACCTGTGGGTCCAGTGGGATCTGATCAATCTCGCCACCATGCTGCGCCGGCTCGAGCGCCCGCGCGAGGGCGAGCCGTACGCGCGCGAATCAGTCGCGATGGGACGCCGGATCTTCCGCGGCGATCACTCGAATCTCGCACGGACGCTCGATGCGGCCGCCAGCCTCATGCTCGCGCTCAATCGCCTGGATCGCGCCGAGCCGTACGCGCGTGAGGCGGTCGAGATGAGCAAGAGATTGTTCAAAGGCGACCATCCCACGACTGCAACCTGCCTCGACACGCTCGCCAACGTGCTGGGGGCGGCGCGCAAGGGCGACGAGGCACAGTCGATCGCGCGAGAGGCGTTGGAGATGGACCGGCGACTGTTCAGCGGCGATCATCCGGACGTCGCACGAACCCTTCGCACGCTGGCGCGGATGCTCGGCCCCTCCAGTCCCGACGCGGCCGGTCTCGGCGAGCAGGCGCTCGCGATGGCGCGACGCGTGCTGCCGGCCGATCATCCCTCCCTCAGGGACTTTCAGCAGACCACCGCTGACCTCACGCGCCCCACCGGCGATGCCGTCCCGGCGCGCGCAGTGCGGCAGTAAGAGCCGCGTCCAGGCTCTACCGAACGTTCACGTCGAATGCGCCGGTCAGCACCTTGCCGCCGCGTTTGACCTGGACGAACAGGTGATACGCGCCCGCTTTCGGAAATGCATACGGGATGGCGACGCGGCCGTCCAGCGTCATCGCGTGGCCGGCGTGCGCATCGGCGCCGGCACCTGCGAAGCGCTGCATCGCGGCCATCGAAATGCTTCCGGACGGATGGAGATGCGCGAACACGGATCCATCGCCGCTCGCGATCACGAGATGCGCGGCCATTCCCATGTAGGGTTCGACGGTCGCATCGGCTCCGGCCGCGTCCTGGATCGAGAAACGCAGGTCGCGTTCGACGCCGGCCGCGATGGGCGGCTCGCCCCGCGCCCAGACGAGACGCGAACCATCGCCGAGATCGTACGTGACGCTCGCGGACTCGGGCACGGTGGCGCCGCTGAACCACGAATCGTCGGCGTCGGTTGGTGCTGGGGCCTGCGCTCGCCCTTCGACAAGCTCAGGACGAGCGTTGCCAAGATCGACGCTGCTGACCACCGTTTGCGCGTAGCCGCTCTCGTGGACGATGTCGCCGTAGACGCGATAGCGTCCAGCCGGCAAGGGCGGGACGGCGACGTCGAAATCGAGCCCAGCGTTGCGCGCGATCGGATGGAGGTGCGCGAGCGCAGCAGGCGCCTGCTCACGGACCATGAACAGATGCATCAGCTTTCCATGGTCCGGCATGAGCGCGTTGTACCGGCTCCGCGGGTTCGGCGTGCCGTTCCATCGCTCGTCGCGAATGCTCAACGTCAACGTGCGCAGATCGCCCTGCGGCGCGACGGAGGCGGCGGCGTTGAATGGCCGATAGAGCACCGATTGGCTGTAGCTCGATGCCTCGGCTGCCCACCACAGATTGCCGCCCCACAGCGTCAGCGCCGCGAGGATCGCGGTGATCGCGATGCCGACTCGCGCGCGGAAGCGCCGCTTCGCGTCCGGCTGCACACCTGGCGGCAGCCCGCTTTCGCGCACTGCGCTGCCGACGATCGTCAGGAATCCGACCGTGAGAAACACCCCGAGCGCCGCGAGCACGCCGCCCAACCACGGCGGCATCGGCCGCTCCGCCGTCGCAAGCGCGAGCACCGGGATGACGATGTCGCCTTTCCCGGCCGGTCCGTCGACGGCGACGGCCAGCTGATACGACGAGGGCGTCATGAACCAGAGCTCAGACGCGTAGAGCGACGGATCGCCTGGAACCGGCGGGGCGGTCTCGGGCGGCGGCGCACCTTCCAGTCCGACGTTCCACTGACCGGCGCGGACGGTGACGTGGTGCGACTCCGGTGCGGTGACGCCGGCGACGCGGACCGTGACCTGCGCGCGGCCGGGAATGACGCCAGGCAGGCGCACGCTGACGCGCACGTCGTACGGGCCGGCCTTTCCGCCAAAGAACGTGTCCGGGCTGCCCACATGGGCCATCGACAGCGCCGCCAGGAGGACGATGAGTCCGCCTGTCCTGGTCCATGGGCCTTGGTCCTGGTCCGTCCTTGGTCCTCGTCCGTCGCCGCAAGGACGGACCACGGACCAAGGACCAAGGACCAGGGACTAAACGTCATCGCTGCACTCGCGACATCCAGTTGCCCCACCACAGCCCGCACCGGCTCGACACGTAGCCGATCGCCACCGCGATCGGCAGTCCGATCGCCAGATTGTCGGGGGCTTCCAATCGATACCAGCGCTCCTGTATCGACGGGTCGACGCCGTAATCCATCCGGTGGCTGATGAAGAAGAAGTTTCGCGCCCAGGGCGTCATCAGAAAGTCGGCGAACGGCCACTGGACCGCGAGGAAGATCGCGATGAAGGCAACCGACGCGATCAGCGCCAGCACCCAGTCGTTGATGCGGCGGCCGGTGCGCTTCATCACGAGATCGAGCGCGAACGCCGGCGCGATGAGCAGCAGCGGAAAATCGGGCGGCATGAAACGATCGACCTGCACGTAGATCGGTCCGAGCAGCGGCTGCGCCGGGAAGAGCGGCAGCAGCAAGATCATGAACACCGACAAGCCCATGTAGACGAGCGCGATCGTCGTCGCCGGCCAGCGGGCGGCGGATGCGCGCGCCGCGCTGATGATGAAGAACAGGAACGCGCCGGCGCTGACTTGATAGAAATGCGACTGGTGCATGTCCCAGCGCTGGATATGCTCGGTGGCAACGGTCGCCACGAGCAGCAGCAGGAGACCGGCGCCGAGCAGATACAGCCGTCGCGAGATGACGGCGTTCGCCGGCCGCGCGGTTCTGCCAGGCGAGCGCCATGAGCATCGCGCCGCATTGAATCGCGGCGATGCCGGCCGCGAGGAGCATGTGCGGCGGGCTGATGATCTTCACGTCGAGGCCGTACGCGTTGTGCCACCAATCGTCGAACGGCGCGGAGGTGACCATCGCGAACGCGCCCCAGATACACACCCACGCGCCGAACGGCGCGCGAAATCCCCAGAACCGCACCGCCGTGCCGCGATCCGCCTCAGATCCGGCGAACGTCGTCCTCAGCGCCACCCAGCCGGAGGTGAGTCCTGCGACCACGCCGCCGAGATAGATCGCCAGATGCGCCGGCGTCCAGAACGTGTCGCGCCCGATCGAGCGGTGCCACGAGATATCCCAGATGACTCCGAGAATGACGCTCGTCGACGCAAAGAGCACGGCGTAGATCGGCCAGGGCGCCGCGGTGGCGTCTTGCGCCCGGCCGTGCGCGAGCGAAGGGTGGTCGAGTACGGCTGAAGTGTCCATCGCGCCTATCGTAGCAGGGCCAGCTCGACGAGGGCCGCCTCGCTGATGCCGAGCCGTTCGTAATTCCGGTAGAACTCCTCGACGGCGTGCGTCGTGTGGTTCGAAGAAATCTTGTGCTCCCGCAGTTCCTTCACTTTTTCGAGCACCTCGCTGACCAGCGCGTCGCCGACGGTGACGCCGTGCGCGGCCAGGAGATCGGCGTGCTTCTCGAGCACCGCCGCCACCGCCGCCGTGCCCGAGTGTTTGCCGAAGACGAACCGGTGCGTACCCCCGACGGTTTCTTCGCGAATGAACTGGTAGATCGCCGGGTGGACCAGAATCGCCGCCGTATGGATGCCCGATTCGTGCGAGAACACACCCTCGCCGACGATCGGTTCGTGCGGCTGCATCGGCACGCCGGACGCGCGCTCGATCGCATCGCGCAGCTCGTGCAGACGCTCGTAGTTGAACCGCGGCAGCGTGACGCCGTACAGCTCCTTCAGGACCATCACGAACTGATGAATCGACGTGTTGCCGGCGCGTTCCCCGATGCCGTTCGCCGTCAGGCTCGGATGCGTGGCGCCGTGCAGCACGGCGCGCACGGTGTTGATGGCGCCGAGGCCGAAGTCGTTGTGGAAGTGCGCGGTCAATTGCACGCGGCCCTTCCGGACGCCGAGCGCCTCGACGATGGGCGGGAAATAGTGGTCGACGCCTTCGGGCGTGAACACGCCGCAGGTGTCTGAAAAGCAGAACCTCGTGCCTCCTGCCTCGATGCACGCGTTGGCCCACTCGATGGCGTACTGCAGGTCGCCACGGCTCGCGTCTTCGGCGGCAAATTCGATCCGCTCGATGCCGCGCGACTTCGCGTACCGAATCGCATCGGTGATCAGGCGGATGTTCGCTTCGCGGTAGAACGCGACCGGCGTATCGAGCCACGTCGACTCGTCGCGCCCCTCACGCTTCAGCAGCCCTCGTCCGAGCTTGTATTTCAGGTGCAGGTCCGAAGCCGTCGAGAGAATGAGCACCGACACGTCCGACGGCCGCCGCCCCGCCGACTTGACGACGTCGAGTACGCAATCGATGTCGCCGGGCATGGCGCGGCACATGGCGAGGATGTCCAGATCGGCGCGGATGCGGCCGGCGCTTTGCGCTTCCAGGATCAGCTGCAGCGCCATCCGGTCTCCCTGGGACACGACCGGGAAGGCCACATCGAGGACGTCGAGGCCGATGTCGCCGAGCAGTGCCGCGAGCTCCACCTTCTGTTGCGGCGAGAATGCAACGCCTGGCATCTGCTCGCCGTCGCGCAGGGTGTCGTCGTAGAGAACGATCGTGGCGGGATCCGGAAACCGCAGATGCGAGGTGTAGGACTTCGGCTGATGAATGAGCGTGTCGAGTGGCTCGCGCGGCTCAATCATGGGGTCATCATATCAAGCCAACTCGCACGTCATGAGCACGCGAAGATCCGGTCCGAAGCCCGCGCGCTGCCTCCAATGCCATGAGTTCCAGATGCTCGGGGCCGGCGGAGCGAGGATCAACGACGCGGAAGCCTCGCTTTTCGTAGAACGCACGATTCCACGGCACATCGCGGAACGTCGTCAGCGTCACTCTCGGGTATCCGTTGTCTCTGGCCCATTCGCAGACGGCGTTCACCAGCCGCGTTCCAATGCCCTTCTGGCCATGTTCGGGAACGACGTCCATCTCGTCGAGATGCGCGACAGCGTCCACGATGACGACCTGCGCGAAGCCGACGATGTCGCCGCCGGCCGTCGTCGCGACCCACAGGTGTCCCCGCCGCCGTGCGGCATCGAGCTCTTCGACGTCGCTGACGTCCTCGAGGCTGTCGGGAGTGAGACCAGTCTGCGTCAGCCATGCCTCGAACAAGCGGCCGGCGCGCCGTTCAACCGAAGGAAGAATTGCAATGTCCGCGGGTACGGCTTGACGAATCAGGTAACCGCCTTCGCCAAGGCTACGGCGGTCAAGGCCGTCGCTCGGCATTTCAATTGGTCCGCGGATGGAGATAGCGATTCGGAATGTTCTCCAGCGGTGGAACCGGGCGGCCGGACGCCGTGAGCAGGGCTTTGATGATTTCGTAGATGTCCGATTCCCTGCGGTGCACCTGCGGCAGCAGGCCGAACTGCGCATAGGAGATCGGCGTCACGTCGAAGATCGTCGTCTCCCACTCGAAGCCCTTGCCCCACGTGATCCCCTGCAGCTGCACGTCGGGCTTTGCGCCGGCGTCGAGCAGGAGCCGAAAGATCGGCTCGGCGTGATTGAGGATCGAATTCACGGTGTGGAAGAGCGGAGTGTGGCCGTTGAGCCCGTGCTCGTCGACGGCCGCCGTGGCGTTGACGTCCGCGCCCATGTCGAGCAGCGCGCGCGCGACGTCTTCGCAGCCGTACTCGGCCGCCACGTGCAGCATCGACGCGCCGACGAGCGGCGTGAACGCCGACACCATCGTCGTTCGATGCGTGACGAGCGAGGGATTGGCCCGCACCGCCTTGGCGTCGTTCAACAAGACCGGGCGCAATCGCGGGATCGTCGAGAACAGCGCCGCGATCGAGCATCAGCCGGAGGCAGTCAGGAAACTGGTCGGACCTGGTGTACATCTCGGTCAACCAGTTGATCGGCGCTTTGCCGCGAATCGGCGCGCGCACGTCGAGGCCGCGATCGAGTACGGCGCGGATCTCATCGACCGAGTGAACCTCGAACCAGCCGAGAAGGTCGTCCATGTCTGCCATGGGAACCTCGCAGTTATTTGAACGACACGTTGGTGAATGCGTCGAGCATGTCCGCCTCTCGGGGCGGCTGCAGGACGGACTTCGCGGCGAAATCCGCGGCCTGCGGATACTCCGTCTGTCGAATGCGCGCCGCGGCCCGCTCGAGATCATAGGCGGTGTGACGAAATTCGACGTCAGGTCCAAGCAGCAGCCAATCCGCCCCCGGCTCTCCGAACGGCATGCCGACGCTGCCCGCGTTGACCACGCGCGTGCGTCCGATCACGCGGTCGAACTGCATGTGCGTGTGGCCGCAGACGACGAGCGGCACATCGAGCCCGTCGAAGAGGGGCAGCAACAGCGTCGCGGGTGTCAGGCGAGTGAAGATCTCGGTTTCGCTTCGCGGCGTACCGTGGCAGAACAGCACGCCGCCGAGTCCGGGAACCTCGAGGCGAACCGTTTTGGGCCAGCTTCGCAACTGGTCCGCTGTGTCGGCGTCAAGCTGGTCGGCCGTCCACCGCAGCGGCGGCCGGTGCTCGGGCGGCAGCGGCGCGCCCGACGCCGTGCCCCAGTACGCGACGTCGTTCGGATCCGTGACGCCAATCTGCGCGAGCACCGCCAGCTCGCCGTTGCCGTGAATGAACTGCACGGGCACGTCCAGCGCGAACAGCCGCGAAAGCGTTTCGCGCGGCATCGGACCTGGAAGGACGTCGCCGCCCACCACGATGCGATCGACGTTGGCCTGACGGACCTCGTCGAGGACCGCTTCCAGGGCGGGAAGATTCGCGTGAATGTCGTAGAGCGCGGCGAGCCGCATAGACGCTAAGACCGCTAAGAAAGCAAAGACCGCTAAAACTATCGCAGGCGAGTGCTCATCGTGCCGCGGCGATTCGTTGAGTCGCTGAAGTAGGTTTCCCAGGCGGCACGGATCCGCTCCAGCTTCGCGAGCTCGTCGCTCGTTTCGGGCGCCCCTTTCACGATGTAGACGAACGCCTCGCGGAAATTCTTCTGCGCGGTCGCGGCGCTCGGCACCCGCGGGCCCATGGCGTTGATGATGTCCTGGATGAGGACGTCCTTGCGCGTCCCCCGCAAGTCCGCGCCGATCCGCGGCGCGCTCTCGGCGCTGCCGGCGGCGCCGCGGACGAGGAACATCGGCGGCACTTCGGACGACAGTCGCAGGCCCATGGCGTATTGATCGAGCGGGCTGTACTGCGACACGGCGCCCACCGTCCGAAACGCGCCGCCGCCCAGATCCGAAATGTCGTTGCCTTCCATGTTCGACGCGTCGGAGTCGAAGAAAAAGCTCCAGTGCGACTGGTCCCGCCCGAGCATCTCGGTCGAGTTCGTCGCGCCGTCGCGGAACTCCATGTACGCCAGCCACCGGTGCCCGCACTCCTGGCCCAGAATGCTGAGCGTGTTGTTCTCGCCCAGGAATTTCTGCCGCGGGTCGTCGGGGTACTTGAACAGCGCATCCATGTTCACGATGCTCCGCAGCCGGCCGGCGCTGCCGAAATCGCGGCTGGAGTCGAACACGTCCACGCCGATGCCGGTCACTTCGTTCGCGACCGTGAACTCGAAGGCGAACGTCCCGCTGGAGGTCGCCCGCGCGTTGGTGAAGATCACGAACTGATCGAAATCGTCGCCATGGGTTTGATAGAACCTTCGCCCCAGCGCCACGAAATCCACTTCCTGCGACGCCGCGAACCGTTCGCCCACCGCCCCGGTTCCGCCGGTGGTCGGCGTCGAGGCGGCCAGGCTCACGTCCACGGTCTTGAAAATGCCGGTGGCGCCCGGCGACACGCCCACCACCGCCGACGTCACCGACACCGGACTGCTGTAGATGAAGTCGAGGTTGCCGTCCGCGCCGATCCGCACCTGGACGTTGACGCGGTTCGCCGAGTTGCCGAACTCCGGCACGTCGCACCAGGTGACGATGATCGCGTCGCTGTCGATCCGGCGGAACACTCCGCCGGCCGCCGACGGATCGAGATCGTTGAACAGCAAGGCAATGCGGGGCGGCCCGGTCAGGAAGCGCGACACGTCGCGATCGGTGCTGGCCGTGTCGCTGTTCACGAACGTGATGTTCCCGTCGGAATTGACGAAGAGCGACGTGTACCGCCCGGAGTAGAACGGCACGGTGAACGGCAGCGACACAGACGAGGTGTCGTCGTCGCTCAGCGTGATCTTCGTGCCGACCGAGCTCTGGAAGGAACGCGTGGACGGTCGCAGATCGAATCCTCCCACGCCCGTCCGCGCGAACGTCACGGCCACGGATCGCAGGTCGTAGGCATTCGCCGCGAGAATGATGTCCCCTTCGTCGCGCACCACCGCGATCTGCCCGATGTCCTCGACGACCGCCTGTGGCTTGACGGTCTGCGTCCGGCTTCGCGTCTGATCGGCCGCCTCGTGCTTCCACAGCTCTTGGTACACGCGGCCGCGCCGGGTGTTGCGATCGCCGGTCGAGATCGCTTTGGTCACGGCCGTGGTGGTCCGCGCCGCGGCCGAGTCGGTCACGGCAGGCACGGCGCAGGCTCCGAGCGTGGCCGCAGGGATGGTCGTGGTAGTGGTCGACGTTCCACTGCCGCCGCCGCTGCCGCCGCAGCTGCTGAGAATGAGCGCTGCGACTATTCCCGCGCCGAGAGCTCTATTTGACCTTGACCACACTGATGAGCATCCCCACGACGACCACGACGACGGCGCCAATCAGATTGTGCCAAAGGAATGCGATCCATGGCAGACCGAATGCGACTCCCAGAACGGTCGCCATTCCGACGATCATTCCCCAGAACGCGCCGTTCGCCGTGGCACGGGGAACGCCGATGGCGAGGATGAAGCAGCCCAGGATCGAACCGTAGAAGAACGAGCCGAAGCGGTTGACGACCTCGATCAGCGATCCGAGCTCCGCGGCCCACACGGCAACCGCGCAAGCGAACAGGCCCCAGAGGCCCGTCGCGATCTTCGATGCCGCCAGGTAATGTCGATCCGGCGCAGACGGACGAATCCGCCGCTTGTAGAAATCGATGATCGTTGCCGTGGCCAGCGAATTCAGCTCGCCGGCGATGCTATCGGTCGCCGCCAGCAGGATGGCCACGATCAGAACACCGATGAGACCGATGGGGAGCTGCGTGAGAATGAACGTCGGAATGATGTAGTTGACGTCGCTGAAGGATCGATCGCCGTTGGTGTCGCGGACGAGCGCGGTGGCTCTCGCTCTGATCGCCGCGAGCTCGGCATCGCGGTCACGCATGCTCGAGGTCGCTGCCGCGAGCCTGGCGGCGTCGTCTTCGCGACGTGCCTGCGCGAGATTGATGGCGGCAGCTTTCCGTGAGGCGAACGCGGCGTCGTATTCGGACTGAAGCGCGCCGTAGGCCTGTGACGCCGGTCCGGTGCGCATCCCGGCATCGGTCACGCGGCTGAAGAGCAACGGGCCGGGCGTGAAGGTGTAGAAGACGAAGACGAGCACGCCAACGAGGAGAACGATCGCCTGGAGCGGGATCTTCCAGTACGCGCTCATGAGCAGCGACCCACGCGCATCGTCCACCGACCGCGCGGTGAGGTAGCGCTGGACCTGACTCTGGTCCGTCCCGAAGTAGGAACAGAACAGAAAGAACGCGCCGATGGTTCCTGACCAGAACGTGTACTGATTCGTCAGATCGAACGAGAAGTCAAAGCTGTTCAAGCGGCCGGTCGCCGCAGCGACCGCGAGGCCGTCGCCGATCCCGACGCCGTCCGGCAGACCGAGCCAGGCCGCCGCGATCAGCGCAAACAGGCCGAACACGATCAGCGTCATCGTCTTCACGTCGGTCCACGTGACGGCCTGGACTCCGCCGAACATCGTATACACGACCGCCGGCATCGTAATCGCCAGCGATGTGGCCGTGAGATTCCAGCCCAGCACCAGGGACAGGACGACCGCCGGAGCCGACACCACCGCGCCAACCGCCAGTCCGCGCGAGAGCAGGAACAGCAGACTCGTGAGACTGCGCGTCTTCGCGTCGAAGCGGCGCTCCAGGTACTCGTAGGCCGTGTAGACACCCGACTTGTAGAAGAACGGGACCAGCGTGACCGAGAGCACGATCATGGCCAGCGGAAGGCCGAAGTAGAACTGGATGAACCGCATGCCGTCGGTGTAGGCCTGGCCGGTCGTGCCAATCATCGTGATCGCGCTCAGTTGCGTGGCCATCACGGACATGCCTGCGGCCCACCACGGGATGCTCCGCTTGGCGAGGAAATAGCCCTCGAGCTCGTCGCTGTCCTTGGTGCGTTTCAGGCCGTCGTAGACAATCCACGCGGTGAGTCCGACGACGACGACCCAGTCGACGGGATGCATGTGGATGGCTGATAGCTGAAATGGCTGATAGCTGACAGCTAGGAGAATGCGCGGCCGAGGAGCCACAACGCCACGATGACCAGCACTTCCACGACGATCACGCGGACGTAGCTCGCCCTCATGTCGGTTTCGCCCGGTGCAGGAGGTGCGGATCGGGCTGGGTCGGTCATAGCGCCGCGCTCTCGTCGGCGAGCCGCCGTTCGGCGGCGGTGAGCGCCGCCGTCGCGTTCGACCACCACGCCTCGTCGGCGTCGAGCAGCTGGCGCGAGGCGGCCGTCGCCCGCGCCGTCTCTTCGGGCGCCGGTCCACCGAGCGTCCGCCTGACGTCCACGAAGTGGCGCGGGCTGAGGATGCGGGTCAGGGCTTCGTCGGAGTACGTGATCGGCGAGCCCAACAGATTTCCTGAAACCTCGGTCAGCAGTTCGGCGAGCGGGCGTTGTGCGTCGCGCTGCCGCGCCGCCATCAATCGTCCCGCGATGGTGTGCGCGGTCTTGAACGGCACACCGCGGTCGCGCGCCAGCGTATCGGCCAGCTCGGTCAGCGTCGTCCAGCCGTCGCCCGCGCGTGCTTCCAGCGACGCGGCGTCGAACTGCGCCGTCGCCATGGCGGCGGCGACGAGCTTCACGGCGCGGGAGGCATCGCGAAACGCCGCGAACACGAGCGGCTGCAGATCGTCCTCGGTGTCGACGATGTCGCCGAACGGCGTGTTGTGGACGGCGGTCACGATCGCCTGCGACTGCCCCAACGCCTTGCTGCCGAGCGCGCGCGCGTGCTCGAGGGCGACGGGGTTGCGCTTCTGCGGCATGATGCTGCTGCACTGCACGTAGCCGTCGCCGAGCCGCAGGTAGTTGAATTCGGCCGTGCACCAGAGCAGCAGGTCCTGCACGAAGCGGCCGAGGCCGACGAGCAGCACCGACATCGCGGACGCGCTCTCCAGCAGGTAATCGACCGTGGCGATGCTGCCGTAGGTGTTGCCGGTCGGGCCACAGAAACCCAGCAGCTCCGACGTGAGCTGCCGATCGATCGGAAATCCGGTCCCGGTAATCGCACAGGCGCCGAGCGGATTGCGATTCGTGCGATCGTACGCGCCCTTCAAACGCGTTGCGTCGCGCTCCACCTGCTCCACCATCGCCAGCAGATAGTGGGCGACCGTCGTGGGTTGTGCGCGCTGCGTGTGGGTGTGGACGGCAATGATGGTGTTGCGATGCGCGTCGGCGACGTCGAGGAGCGATCGGCGGAGCTCGAAGCTCGCGGCGGCGAGGCCCAGAATGAACTCGCGCTGCCGCATCCGGTACATCGTCATGTCGATGTCGTTGCGCGACCGCGCGGTGTGCAGCTGGCCGGCGTTTTCCTCGCCGCAGGCGTCGATCACGAGCCGCTCGACGTAGAAGTACAAGTCCTCGATGACGCCGTCGTACTTGGCGCGGCGCACTTCGTCCTGCGACACCGAGTCGAGCGCTTCGCGGATGGTGTGCGCGGCGTCGCGAGGCACGATGCCCTGCTTCGCGAGCATGACGAGATGGGCGTAGTGAATCGCCATCAGCGGCGACAGAAACAGTTCCTTGGCGTCCTCGAAGTTTTCGTTGAGAACGTAGGTCACGTACTCGGGGGCAAACGGCACATCAATTCCGGAGTATATCCCGACCTATAATCGTCACGTGATGCGTCAGATCCACGTGACAATCGTCGCCATCCTCCTCTCGATCGCTGCCGCCGGCGCGCAATCGGGCGTCAACGACGCCAGGGCGCGCGAGATCTTCAAGGAACTGATCGAGATCAACACCACCGACTCGGTCGGCAACACGACGACCGCCGCCGAGGCGATGGCCGCGCGGCTGAAGGCGGCCGGCGTTCCGGCCGCGGATGTCCGAGTGCTCGGTCCGGATCCGCGGAAGGGCAACCTCGTCGCCCGCTTGCGCGGCACGGGCGGTCGCAAGCCGCTGCTGCTGCTCGCGCACCTCGACGTCGTGGAGGCGAAGCGCGAGGACTGGTCGATCGATCCGTTCACCTTCCTCGAGAAGGACGGGTACTTCTACGGCCGCGGCACGAGCGACGACAAGGCGATGGCGTCGCAGTTCGTCGCCAACCTGATTCGCCTGAAGCAGGAAGGCTTCGCCCACGATCGGGATCTGATCCTGGCGCTCACCGCCGACGAGGAAGGCGGCAATTTCAACGGCGTGGACTGGCTCGTGAAGAATCATCGCGACCTCATCGACGCCGAATTCGCGATCAACGAGGGCGGCGGCGGCATCATCCGGAAGGGCAAGTACCTGGCCAACGAGGTTCAGGCCAGCGAGAAGCTCTATCAGGATTTCAAACTCGAAGTGACGAACTCCGGCGGTCACAGTTCGCTGCCCGTGAAGGACAACGCGATCTATCACCTGTCCGAAGGGCTCGCGCGGCTCGCGAAGCATGAATTTCCGGTGCAGCTCAACGAAGTCACGCGCGCCTACTTCACGCGATCCGCGGACGTCGAAGGCGATCCCAAAGTCGCGGCCGACATGCGCGCGGTCGCGCGCTCGACGCCGGACCCCGCTGCGGCCGCGCGGTTGTCAGCGGCGCTCCCCTACTGGAACTCGATGATGCGGACCACCTGCGTGGCGACGCGGCTCGCGGGCGGGCACGCGCTGAACGCGCTGCCGCAGCTGGCGACCGCGAACGTGAACTGCCGCATTCTGCCGGGCGTGTCGCCGGAGTCGGTCAAGGACACGCTGACGCGCGTGCTCGCCGATCCCAAGATCGCGGTGTCGTTCGTCGGTCAGGCGCAGCCGAGCAAGCCGTCGCCGCTGCGGCCCGACGTGATGGGCACTGTTGAATCGTTGACGAAGGAAATGTTCCCGGGTGTGGTCGTCGTGCCCGTCATGAGCACCGGCGCCACGGACGGCCTATACCTGCGGAACGGGGAGATTCCGACCTACGGCGTCGACGGCACCTTCGGCGACATCGACGACGTGCGCGCGCACGGACGCGACGAACGTGTCGGCGTGAAACAGTATTTCGAGGGTCTGGAGTTTCAGTACCGGTTGATCAAGGCGTTGGCCGGTCGCCCTTGACCACTTTGCCGCCGTCCGCGACCCACTGATTCCAGCCGCCGACGAGCGCACGCACCTTCTTGACGCCGCGCGCGTCGAGCATGAGCGCCGCACGGGCGCTCGTCGCTTCGTCCACTCAAGCGCAGTAGGCGACGACCGTCTTCTTCGTCGCGATCAGCGTGGCGACGGTTTTTTCGAACGACTCGGGCCACGTGAGCCGGCCTTCCAGCGGCAGCAGCACGGCGCCGGGAATGTGGCCTGACGCGTACTCGTCCTCGACGCGCGTGTCGACGATGACGACGTTTTTCGCGGCGATGAGCTTCTTGAAGTCCTGCTGCGAGATGCGCGGCGCGTCGATCGCCTGCGGGAGCAGCGCGAGGAGAAGCAGAACGAATCGCATCGCACTAGTGTACGTGTAGCGCGGTGCAGAACGCGCGTCGCTTCAGGGCCGCGGTAGCGGGCCTGAAAGGCCGCGCTACATCAGTATCGCCAGACCGAGAAGCGCCAGCCCGAACACGGTCAAGCACAGGGCGATCAGGCCGGGCGCCGTGGACCATTCCACGTCTCGATCGTCCACAGCATTCTTGGCCCGATCGACGGCGGCCGCGATGCGGGCCTGGGAGATGAACGCCGTCGCCACGGCAACCAGCAGGAGCAGCCAGCCCCCGCCGAACATCGCGCGCGTGGACGACTCCACCATCCGCGACGCATAGTTCAGCGTGCCCAGCCAGCCGACGACGCCGACCGCGGAGAGCAGGCGCATGCGTCCAATCTCGCGATCGGCGCGTTGGCGCAGCAACTCCAGCTTCAAGGCGCGCTCGGCGCGCTCACGTTCGGCTTCGACCTGGGCGCGCTCGAGCTCGAGCCTGCGGCTGTCCCGATCGAAGACTTCCTTGAGCGCCGCAACCATCACACCGGCGAGCCGCGCCTCGATTCCGGACCGCGCCCCCAGCCGCTCCATCGCGTCGAGCGGCTGCTCAGAGTCGCCGGTTGTCCGGCTCAGCGCAGCATTCCGGCGGCTGCGCGCGATATCCGCGATGCCGATCACCGCGTTGATGGCCCGTAACCAGGGAAACGCCATGTCACATCCCGCCGAGCCAGCGCTCGCGAAAAGTCTTCTGGGCGGCGGTCAGCGTGCCCGCGTCGACAGGCACCACCTCGACGTGGGGATCGGCCGCCAGTTTGATGGTGGCGGTCTTCTGCACACCGGTTCGATCGACGAACACGACCGCCACCGAGTCGCCGGGTTTGCGGCGCTGCAGCGCCGTCTGCACATCGGACTCGCCGGCGATCCGCTGCCCATCCACCTGCTGCAGCTCATCGTCTTGATCGATCCCGGCCGCGTAGATGGGCCACGTCGGCGCCACGAGCCCGGCGAGCCGCGCGCCGCGGCGCGTATCGAGGCTGATGTCGCCAAGCCAGGCGCGGCCCGGATGCCGCGGGCGCACGGTAAAGCCGGCGCGCGCGAGGAGGCGCGTGTAGTCGGCGACGTCATGCCCCTGAATGTACTTGGCGAAGAACTCGCGCGCGAAGGCGGGATCGCCGCTCACACTCGCGAGCGTTTCTTCGGCGTCGCGGATCGGTGTACGGCTTGTCGACGTAGCCTGGTCTCGCCCCGCCGGGCTTGCCGAACGTGCGCCACATCGCGCGCATGTAGTCGTCGAGCGTCACGCGGCTGTCGCTGCGATCGCGCAGCGTCAGATCCAGCGCGAGCGCAATCGCGCCGCCGTACGGATAGTACGAGATGACGGTGTTCGACCAGTTGGTGCGATCGACGGACCGGCCGCCGTCGATGAACGGCGCCATGCGGCTCGCTTCTTCGGCCGATCGCACGAGGTGCGCGGGACTCTGGATCGATTCGATGAATCCCGTGAACGTGCGCGCCGTCTCGTGCAGATCCACGAGCCGCGCGCGCTGCATGACCAGCGGGCCGTAGTAGTGCGTGAAGCCTTCGGCCAGCCACAGCTCGCCCGAGACCTCGGACTGATCGAAATCGAACGGCTCGAGTGCCTGCGGGCGGATGCGCTCGACGTTCCAGCAGTGGAAGAACTCGTGCGCGACGGTGTCGAGCAGGCCCGTCCGGTCGCCCGCGATCGACGCCGGCGACGTGATGACCGTGCTGTTGCGGTGCTCCATGCCGTCGCCGTCGGCGTACGGCAGGTAGTCGGCGAGGAACGTGTACGACCCCGGCTCGTACCGCGGATACTCCCCGAAGATGGCGCCTTCCTGCCGGACGATCTTCTCCACGTCCCGCACGAAGCCGTCGAGCTCGGCCTCTGAGCCCGTGTGGTGCAGCGAAAAACGGAACCGGCTCGATCCGATCGAGAACTCGCGCATCGCGATCGGCCCGAACTCCGCGGGGCTGTCCATCAGGTATTGAAGATTCGGCGCGGTGAACTCCAGACCCGACCCGTGCAACTGCGTCGCAACCTGCCACTGCTTGCCCGCCGGCTGCGCAAATGTGACCGACGCCGGCCGGTCGTCCAGCCCGCGCGCCCACATGATGGCCGCCGGCATGTTGATGTGCGCGTGGGTCGTGTCGACGGCGAGGTAGGTCCCGTCGACGCGATCGCCGTAGACCTTGTACTTGACGGTGACCGCGCCGCCGTGTCCCGTCACATTCCAGCCGTACGCATCGGGCCGTGTCGTTTCTCGTGCCTTGCCGTCGGCGCCGAATGCCTGCACGTCGTAGACGTTCTTCGCGAAGTCGTGGATGGAGTAGCGGCCCGGCGACGAACGGCTCATGCGCAGCTCGAGCGTCTCCTGCGCGACGTCGGGGAACGTCGCTTCCACCTGCATCCAGCGATGTTGCGGTTCGGGGAACGACAGCCGGTATTGGATGGGTTCAGCCGCGCGGAACGACGCGACACGCGACGAGCACGAGAACGCAGACGATCGCCAAGCGCGCAACGATCTGTTCATTGCGGGCTCGCGGTCTGTGCGTCTGACAGCGGCTCGACCAGTCACAGATCGATGCTACCAGATGACCGCGTCACGGTTGCGCGGCGAGCGCGCGAACGACCATCTCGAGCTGCGGCCAGATGTTCTCGGCAATTTGCCGCGCGCCGCCGGGATTGGGATGCGCGCGATCGGGCAGGAGCATCGCCGGATCGGTGATCACGTTCTGCAGGAGGAACGGCACGAACGGGGCCCGGGTGCGCGCGGCCACGTCGTAGAACGCCGTGCGGAACGCGGTCGTGTAGGCGGCTCCGCGCGTCGGCGGCGCTTCCATGCCGCACAGCACCACCGTGATTCCGCGCGCGTGCGCGGTTTCGACGATGCGGCTGACGTTCGATTTGAGCGTCTCCACGGGCAGGCCGCGCAGACCGTCGTTGGCGCCAATCGCGACGATGAGCACGCGAACGTCGCCGCGCAGGGCGCCTGCGAGGCGGCGGAGCGCGCCCGGTCGAGGTGTCGCCGGAAATGCCCGCGTTCACCACCTGGTAGCGGAACCCCGCCGCGGCAAGCCGGGCCTGGAGGATCGCCGGGTACGCCTGCGCCACACCGATGCCGTGGCCCGACGTGAGGCTGTCGCCGAGGGCGACGATTCGCGGGGCGCCCGCCGGCTGCGCCCGTGCGGCGGACGTGGTGACCAAGGCAGGCGCCGAGACGAGGGCGACAATGATCACGAGCCGTGCGATCAACAACGGCGTGCCCATCCTTCCGTGGCATTCAACAGGATGCGATCGCCGGTTCGCAGTCGCCGAGTCGCGTGCTTCACGTTCGCGAGCGCCGGGAGGCCGTACTCGCGCGCAATGGTCGACGCGTGCGACAGCACGCCCCCGACCTCGACGATGACGCCGGCGGCCAGGGTGAACAGCGGGGTCCACGAAGGATCCGTCGCGCGCGTGACGAGAATGGCGCCGCGCTTCATCGATCCGAAATCGCCGGGATCCGTGATGACCACGACCTCGGCCTCGACCGATCCGCGGCTGACCGGCGTGCCGCGCAGTTCCTTGTCGTCCTGGTCGTATGCCGTATCGGCCTCGAGGCGCGCCTGCGCGATCAGCGCCGGCAGTTCCGATTCGCGCATCAGCAGCGGCATCTCGACGCGGCGATTGCGCTCCATCTCCGCGCGCCGCTTCGAGACAATCGCGCGCAGACCTGCCGCTCGTGGTGAGCTTGTCGAACCACGAGCGTCGGAGGCTCGTCCTTCGACAGGCTCAGGACGAGCGTGACCTTCTTTGCCGACCAGGGCCGCGATTTCGTCGAAGAGCAGGAAGAAATAGTCGTCCTGCCGGTCGAGCCATCCGCGCTCGACAAAACGGTCCGCCAGCACCAGATGCCACGCCCGCAACGCGGCCGCGACGCGAATCATGTCGGACCGGCACTGCTCGCGCCACACGTAGTACTGCTTGATCGTTTTCGCGAGCTTCCGCGCGCGCGGCAGCAGCGTCAATCGCTGCCAGCCTGTCATCGCGCGCTCGAACTCGGACCACATGGCCGCGGCCTCGGCGTCAGCTCGCCCGACGTTCGCGGCCCGCGCCGCGTCGTGTCCGTCTCGAAGATGCATGCGGATCGCCTGCAGGAGCGGCGACGGATCCTCCCGGTAACGCGGCAGCCCCCAGTCCGATTCGTACAGGCCGCGATGGCCGTAGCGATCGAGGAACTGGTCGAACGCTCGCAGGAACTGCGTGCCGTCGAGCGCCGCGCGCATCTCGCTGTGGTGTGTGCCGGACCGCGAGAGCCAGTCGGCCGCTCGCGGCTCGGTTCGGGCCACGTCGACCAGCGCCACGAGATCGAACGCCTGCTGCGCGCTCACCGAGCGCTCGCCGGCGGCGAGATGCGAATACAGCAACCGCTCGAACGGGAACCCAACGCTCTCGCACATCTTCCGCAGCTGCTGCTCCCAGAAGAGCACGCCGCCGAAGAGCAGCACGATTTCGATCGTCTCGGGACTCCGCTTCTGCCAGTCCGCGATCTCGGACCACAGCCGATCGTCGGACAGCGTGGCCGGATCGACGCCCGCCAGCTCCTGGAGAAACCCGCCAATCGTCCGTTCGTGCGCGCGCAGCAGTTTCCTGGCGCGCAGATGGCGGCCGAGGATGCGCAGGAAATCCGGAAAGTGTGACAGCCACAGCCACCAGGATGGACGCGGCGTCTCCTCGTCCTCGGGCGGAATGTGACCGGAGTGGCCGAGCGATCGCAGGATCGCGGCCGGCGGTGTCGCGGTGATGAAGCAGACCCGCCGCATCTGCGTGAGGTTGAAATACAGACGCCCGTAGAACGACCGGACCATCGGCCCCAGCTCGTCGTACGGTGCGACGAGCCGTCCCATGTAGCGGCGCTCCGCGGTGTTCAGCATGTCCTCGATTGCGGTGAGCGCCTGCGGCGTCGTCAACTCCGGCAGCACTTCCGCGAGGTTGGCGCGGGTCCATTCGATATCGGCCTTCACCTCCGTCCGCGCCGGCGAGTGGGATGTGATCGGCCGCGCCTGCACGATCCAGAACTGCGTGCCGTCGTAACACCACTCGATGTCCTGCGGCGCGCCGTAGTGACGCTCAATCGCCGTCAGCAGCGTGGCCAGCTCGGTCACCTGCGCGGCGCCGAGCGATCCGGTGGCCGTCTGATACGACGCGATCTGGCCGTCGGCCTTTCGCACGCGGATCTCGTCGGGGTTGACGCTGCCATCGACAACGGCCACGCCGAGTCCCGGCGCGGCGTTGATGACCATCTCGCTGTCGACGGCCGTCACCGGATCGATCGTGAACGCGACGCCCGACACGGTCGGCTGAATCATCCGCTGCACGAGGACGCCGACCGCCGAGGCGTCTGCCGGCATCCCGCGCGCGCGCCGGTACGCGCGCGCCCGGTCGGAGTCGGCCGAGGCACGGCAGGCGCGGACCGCCTCGGCCAGACCGGCCCGTTCGACGTTCAAGTGTGTTTCGTGAATGCCCGCAAACGATTCGGCGGCGGAGTCTTCGTCGAGGCCGGAGGATCGGACGGCAAACCGCGCGTCAGGAGGCTGTCGATCGAACCACGGGTCGCGCGCGATCGCGGCGACCTCGGAGTCGGGGGCGCCGGCCGGCACGACGAGGCCGTCCGGGACGGGGAAGCCATGCTGCTTCAGCCGCGCGCAATTCCAGGCCTTGCCTCCAATGAGCGCCGCATCCGCGGCCGTGAGGGTATCAAGCGATCGAAACGGCACGATCCAACTGTACCGCAGCAGTACGCCTCAACGCAGCGAACGCAAAGACGCAAAGACGCAAATGAACCACAGAGGCACTGAGACACAGAGGGGCGCGCTGCCGGCGATTCGGTGGGGCGCCGCGAAGCGGCGTAGTCGAGGCGGAAATCGGAGCAAGACATGAACGCGATCGTGTTCATGAGCGTTCGTTTTTGTTCCGATCCGACTGGACGACTGGCCTGCTACGCAGGCCGGCCCCACCGAATTCTGAGCGCGCCTGCGCGTCACGCTGAATCGAGTTGAAGAAGCTCTGTGTCTCTGTGCCTCTGTGGTTTAGATCCGTGAACGCGATCGCAGCGTGACAGCTACTTCGCCAGCACGCACAGAAACTCGAACATCAGGTTGGCGGCGAGGACCGACGTGATCTGGCCGGGTCCGTCGAACAGCGGCGCGACTTCGACGATGTCGCCGCCGACGAGCTCGAGGCCGGCGAGGCCGCGCACGAGGCGCTGCGCTTCGTGGCTCGTGAGCCCGCCCACTTCAGGCGTCCCGGTCCCTGGCGCAAACGCGGGATCGACCGCGTCGATGTCGAACGTCATGTAGGCCGGCCCGGTGACGACCTTGCGGATTTCGTCGACGACCCACGCCGGCCCGCGGTCCTTCACCTGATCGATGTCGATCATCCGGATGCCGTGCTCGCGGTGGAACTCGAAGTCCTCTTCGCCGTACATCGGCCCGCGGATCCCGACCTGGATGAACCGCTTGCCGTCGACAATCCCTTCCTCGATCGCGCGCCGGAACGGCGTGCCGTGAAAGTACTTGCCGCCGAAGTACTCGTCCCACGTGTCGATGTGCGCGTCGAACTGCACCAGCGCCAGCGGCCCATGCCGCCGCGCCAGCGCCCGGAGCACGGGCAGCGAGATCGAGTGATCGCCGCCGACCACCAGCGGCTTGGCGCTCGCGTCGGCGATGGCGCCGATGCCCGCTTCCACGGCGTCGTAACACTTTTCGATGCTGACCGGCGGCGCGTCGATGTCGCCGACGTCCGCGACATTCAGGCGATCGAACGGCGCGACCTTCTGAAAGTAGCTGTAGCTGCGAATCAGCGACGACTGCGTGCGGATCTCCCGCGGCGCGAGCCGCGCGCCGGGACGGTAGGACGTGCCGCCGTCGTACGGCACGCCGACCAGCGCCACGTCGAGCCCGCGTGCGTCCTCGACATGCGGCAGCCGCATGAACGTCGCGGGCTGGGCGAAACGTGGAGATTCAAACGAACGTCGAGGTTGATGACCCATAGATCAGAAATTCTAGCCACGAAATCACGAAAACACGAAAAAGACGTACTTGTTTCGTGCTTTCGTGTTTTCGTGGCAACCGTGCGACGCGATACCGATACGCTGGGGTATAGTGCGCCGCGTGACGCGACTACGCGGCGGTCTCAGCACCGTCGAGTACTTCACCTTCGGCTTCGGCACGATGATCGGCGTCGGCTGGGTCGTCCTGATGGACGACTGGCTGTCGCGCGGGGGCCCGGCCGGCGGGATGCTCGGCTTTCTCATCGGCGGACTGCTGCTCTTTCCGATCGCCCACACCTACGGCCGGCTCGTGGAGCGGACCCAGGACGCGGGCGCCGAGATCGCGTACACCGAGAAGGTCTTTCCGCCGCTGCGTCAGCTTCTTCGCCGGCTGGACGATGATCCTGGCGTACGCGGTCGTGTGCCCGTGGGAGGCCGTGGCGGCGCGGGAATCTGCTGGCGCGCGTCTTCCCGGCGCTCAACAGCTTTCCGGTGTACGAGGTGGCCGGCACGCCGATCTACGCGCCGCGCCTGGCCGTCGGCGTCGCCTTCTCGCTCTTGATCATCGTCATCAACTACCGCGGCATCAAGTTGAGCGGGCTGTTTCAGGACGTCATGACGTTCGGGCTGCTCGCCACGTTCGCGATTTTCACCGTGCTGGGGTTCGCGCGCGGATCGAGCGCCAACTGGCAGCCGCTGTTCTCGCAGACCGGAAGCGGCGGCGTGTGGCTGTCGATTTTCCTGGTGATGCAGATCGTTCCCTACTACATGACCGGCTGGGAATCGGTCGCGAAGGGATCCGAGGAAGCGCGCAGCGGATTCGATCCGCGCAACTTCACGAAGGCGATCTACGCCTCGCTCGTCGCCGGCTTTCTTTTCTACGTCATCATCATCGCCGTCGTGACCTACGTGTACCCGTGGCCGGAGATCGTGTCGGGCCACGTGCGCACGGAGGTGGCGTTCGAGCGGACGTTCGGCTCGCACGCCATCGCGCAGCTGATTCTGTTCGGCGCGTTCCTGTCGCTGTTGAAGATTTTCAACGGCAACTTCGTGGCGGCGACGCGCATGCTCTACGCCGTCGGCCGTCGCAATCTCGTGCACCCGGCGCTGGGCCGCGTGCATCCGACGTACGGCACACCGGTCGTCGCGGTGACGATGATGGGCATCCTGACCATCGCCGCTTCGGTGTTCGGCGACGCGATCCTCGTGCCGATCAGCGAGGTCGGATCGCTGGCAGTCGGCGTCGGGTGGCTGTCGGCGTGCGCTGCCTATCTCGCAGCGAAGCAGGATCGCGCGAGCGACGGACCTGCGGTCTGGGCGTGGGCTGGCGTAGTGGTCAGCGTCGCCATCGTCCTGATGAAAATCATCCCGGGCGTCCCGGGCAGCTTCTCACGCTGGGAGTGGGTCTCGTTTATCGCGTGGTCAGGGCTGGGGTTGTTGTTCTGGCTGCTCCGGCGCCGGGCGGGTTAGCGCGAGCACCTGGTCGATGAAGGCGTCGGGCGGCATGGCGCCCATGATTTCGCCCTTCTCGTTCACCACGGTTTTCGGCACCGCGTTCACGCGGTAGCGCCGCGCGAGATCCGGAAATTCTGTCGCTTCCACTGCTGTGGCGATGATGTTCGGATTCTCGAACGCCATCTCGTGCGCGAGGCTGACCGCCCGCGGACAATGCGGTCACGTCGGTGTGGTGAATACCTGCAGCGAAATCGGCTGATCGATTGACGCGAGGCGCTGCCGGTGCGCGTCGGTCAAGCTGGAGGGACGTCCGCCGGCCAGCATGACCGCGTGCACGAGCGAGCTGAACTCGTAGCCCGACGGCGCGCCGGCGAAACGGATCCGCGTGTCGCGGTCGCCCGACTCGTCGTGGCTGACGATCGCGATCGCGGGCACGCGTTCGATGCCGTACTGCTTCACCTTGTCCACGTCGAGGACAAAGTTCACTTCCTCGACCGTGATGCGATCGGAGAGCGGCGGCAGCTCGTCCACGATCTGGCGCGCCTCGGCGCAGGTGTCGCAGCCGAGCGTTTGCGTGAAGAAGAGCAGCCGCACGGAACGCGTCATCTCGGAGAACACGTCGCGCAGCCGCTGCTGATCGGGTGCGGAAATCAGGCCCACGAACTGATTATGTCACGCGAGGTCCGGCAAAGCCGGACCCGCGTACAGATCGCAAATGCATGTCGTACGCGGGGTCCGCCTTCAGGCGGACCTACGCTACTTGAACAGATCGTCGAAGGCGCGGCGCGCGCTGTTGCTGCTGGCGGGCGTGGACTCCTTGCTCGTGGGCGAGCTGGTCTGCCGCTCGACCGTCGTGCGCGGGGTCATCAGGTTGCAGTTGTTGCGTTCGTCCTTCGGCGCGACGCGTGCGGGCAGCTTCGCGTTCTCGGTGCATTCCCACCGCGCGCTCGTGTCGAAATTCACGCACTGGATGCACGCGTGCAGATCCACGCCGCATTTCGAGCAGCGATCGAGGAGCCCGACGGGGACCGACAGCAGGTTGCCGCAGCGGGCGCAGCGAAACACCTCGTGCGCCGCCATCAGGTTCGGCGTCTTCGGGCCGCGCTCGTCCTGCAGCACGCGGCCTGGCGCGCGCTCTCGCGGCGGCGGCTTCGGACCCTGCGGGCCTTTCGGGCCGCGTTCACGCGGGTCGTCCTGATACCCGCGCTGCTTGTACTTTCGATCGTCGCTCATAGCGCTACTGCGACTCGACCGGGGTGAGCTCGCCGAGGAACTGCTTGAGATGACTTCCCCACACGGTCGGCAGCGAATGCGTGCCATGCCCGCGCGTCTGATCGCTCGTCGGGATCAGGATGTACCGTCCCCGCTTCACGCGCGGCATCAGCTTCTCCATCAACCCCAGCTCCGGCGGATTGACGACATCGTCGGCCGAATTGATCGCGAGCACGCGGCGGTGATCTTCTCGAGGCCTGGCGCCGGGTTGTAGGCGCGCGACGAGTTGAACTGATACAGCATGTCGTTCGCATCGGTCGTCGCGAGCCGGGACTTGATCTGATCCGCGTACCACGTATCTGCCGCGTCACGCGTGGGCGCCGTCTTGTGCCACTGGAGCGGGCTGCTCGTCATCATCATCAGGAGATTGATCGCGCCAATGAGACCCTGCCGCGGCTGCTCCGTGTAGTCGCCGTTCTTCCACGCCGGATCCCTGGTGATGCTGTCCATGATCATCTGGCGCATCACGCGGTTCCGGCCGGCGATCTCGGTAGGCACGCTCGCGAGCGGCACGAGGCCGTCGACGAAGTCCGGGTACATCTCGCCCCACACCCAGCAATGCATCGCGCCCATCGACGTGCCCAACACCAGACGTAGATGATTCACCTTCAATCCGTCGGTCAGCATCGCGTGCTGCGCGCGGACCATGTCGTCGTAGGTGTATTTCGGAAACTTCGCCTTCAGGCCGTCGCTCGGCTTGCTCGATTTGCCGTGACCGACGCCGTCCGGGCAGGATGATGAAGTATTTCGTGGCGTCGAGGAGTTGACCCGCCCCGAACAGCTCGCCGCCGAACGTCCGCGACAGGAAGCCCGCGCCGCTGCCGCCCGTTCCATGAAGGATCAATACCGCGTTGCGGACGACGCCTGATGCGTCGCGCCGGGGCGTGCCGATCGTCCGGTAGTGCAGCCGCAGTTCCGGGAGCGTCTCGCCGGTGCCGAACCTGAAATCGCGAATCGTGACGTCGCCTTCGGCGGGTGTCGGGAAGTCGCCTCGCGACTGGGCCTGCACCAAAGACACCGCGCATGTCATCGCGAGCACGAACTGAATCCCGATACGTTGCATCGCTGTCATGGAGGCTCCTGGCGACCCGCGCTTCTTATACCAGCGGGCCTCCGGCTGTGGCAAGATCCTCACGCATGGACGGCTGGCGATACCAACGGCACTGCCTGATGGGCATCGCCGTGGCGATCGCCCTCGCCTCCTCCCTCTCGAATACCCACGCCCAGGCCAAGCGTCCGATGACGCTCGTCGATCTCGCCGAGCTGCCGCGCATCATCCTGCCGCAGCTGGCGCCCGACGGCCGGACGCTGGTCTATCTGCAAAGCCAGGCGGACTGGAAAATCGGACGGCCGGTCTGGCATTTGTGGCGCCAGGACGTCGGCGGCGGTGCGCCCACCCGGCTGACGTCCAATGCCGGCGGCGTCATTCCCTTCCAGCCCCGCTGGTCGCCGGACGGGACGACCATCCTCTTCGTCCGCGACGGCCAGCTCCAAACGCTTCCCGCGGCCGGCGGCGAGCCGCGCCAGCTGACGCATCACGCGACCCTCCCCACGGCGCCCACGTGGTCGCCCGACGGCAGCAGCGTGTATTTCATCGCCGCCGATCCGCCGACGGCCGCCGAGCGCGAACGCGACCGGGTTCGAGACGATGTGTATGCGTACGAGGAGGATTACAAGCAGCGCCACCTGTGGAAGATCGTGGTGGCGAGCGGTGCCGAGACGCAGATCACGACGGGCGATTCGTCCGTGCTCGAGTACCGGTTCTCGCGCGACGGCACCCGCATCGCGCTGCATCGCGCGCCGAACCCGCTTGCGGGCGACGCCTATCGCGGCGAGGTCTGGGTTGTCGATGCGAACGGCGCCAACGGCCGCGCCCTGACCACCAACGGCCTCGAGGAAGTCGGCGCCGAGCTGTCGCCCGACAACACGCAGGTGCTCTTCCTCGCCGACACGAACGAGCGCTTCGAGCCGTACTACAACACCAACCTCTTTCTCGTCCCCGCCTCCGGCGGCACGCCGCGCGCGCTCTTCCCCGATTATCAGTACGCGTTCGATCAGGCGACGTGGGCGCCCGACGGCAAATCGATTTTCGCCGTCGTCAACATGGGCGTGCACAACGAAGTCTTTCAGATCGACGTCGCCGCCCGCAGCATGCGGCAGCTCACCGACGGCGAACACTTCATTCCGTATACCGGCTGGTCGGTCGTGCCCACGGCGGGCCAGATGCTCATGCAACGCGACGAACCGAGCCGGTTCGGCGACGTGTGGACGCTGCCGATGACGGGAGAAAAGCCGTCGTTCACGCGCGTCACGCATCTGTTCGATCGGATGGAACGCGAGTTCGCGCTGCCGCGCCAGGAGAAAGTCACGTGGAAGAGCCCTGACGGCGCGACGATCGAGGGGCTGCTCTTCTATCCCGTCGACTATCAGCCGGGCACGCGATATCCGCTGGTCGTCCAGTTGCACGGCGGTCCGATGGAATCGGACAAGTTCGGCGCCGGCGTCGGGCTGCTGCAGCACTATTTTCCGGTGCTCGCCGGCAAGGGCTATGCGGTCTTCAGGCCCAACTACCGGGGCAGCGCCGGCTACGGCAACGCCTTCTATCGCGATGTCGTCGGCCATTTCTTCCGCAACATGCAGCACGACGTGCTGTCGGGCGTCGACTACCTCGTCCAGCGCGGCATCGCGGACACCGATCGCGTGGTCGTGATGGGGTGGAGCGCCGGCGGACACCTGACCAACAAGCTCATCACGATGAGCGACCGCTTCAAGGCCGCCTCATCCGGCGCCAGTGTCGCCGACTGGATGTCGTTCTACGCGCAAACCGACGTGCGGTCGTTCCGGGTCACCTGGTTCGGCGGCGCGCCGTGGGAGAAAGCGACGCCGTTTTCCGCCTTCTGGGATCACTCGCCGTTGAAGGACGCGTCGAACGTCAAGACGCCGACGCTGCTGTTCGTCGGCGAGAACGATTCGCGCGTGCCGCTGGCACAGTCGCTCGAGATGTTTCGCGCGCTCAAGAGCCACGGGGTGCCCACCCACCTCTACGTCGCGCCGCGCGACGGGCATCAATGGGCTGAGCTTCGCCATCTGATCTTCAAGGCCAACGCTGAGATGGAATGGTTCGAGCGCTACGCGCGCGGACGCGACTACACCTGGGAGAAGGCGCCGCAGTAAACTATGCATCGAACTCGCACGCTTCCGGCCCTCGTCGATGTCGCAGATCTTCCATCGCAGTGCCAACACGATTGCTCGGGTCAGCATCTTCGGCGCGTTGTTCTTCGTCGCCGGCCTGCTCTGGCTCACCGCCGCCATCAACCGATCGCCGTGGGTGACGCAGGCGCAGGTCGCCCGCGAGCAGCCCATTCAGTTCAGTCACGAGCGTCATGTCGCGGGCAACGGCATCGACTGCCGCTACTGCCACTCGTCGGTCGAGGAATCCTCGTTTGCGGGCATTCCGCCGACCAAGACGTGCATGAACTGCCACTCGCAGATCTTCGCGAACAGCCCGTTCCTCGAGCCGGTTCGCGAAAGCTTCCGCTCGGGCCGATCGATCGAGTGGACGCGGGTTCACGATTTGCCGGACTTCGTCTACTTCAATCACAGCATTCACGTGCACAAAGGCGTCGGGTGCACGACGTGTCACGGCCAGGTCGATCGGATGCCGCTCTTGTGGCAGGAGCAATCGCTGCAGATGGAGTGGTGTCTCGACTGCCACCGGAATCCTGAGCGCTACGTCAGGCCGCGCGACGCCGTCTTTCGCGTGGACTACCAACCGCCTGCCGATCAGTTCGAGCTGGGCAAGCGGCTCGTTGCCGAATATCAGATTCAGAAGCTCACGAGCTGCTCGACATGTCACCGATGAACCAGTTCTGGCGGACGCTCGAGGAGCGCGCGGAGGATCCGGCGTTTCAGGAACGGCTCTACAACGAGTTCCCCTCGGAAATCGAATCGATCGCCGACCCGGTGGAGCGCCGCACCTTCCTGCGGCTGATGGGCGCTTCGCTCGCACTGGCGGGCGTGACCGCGTGCACGCGCCAACCGTCGGAAAAGATTGTCCCCTACGTACGGCAGCCGGAAGAGATCGTTCCGGGGACCGCACTGTTTTACGCGACGGCGATGCCGCTCGGCGGCGTCGCGACAGGCATCCTGGTCGAGAGCCACGAGGGACGGCCGACGAAGATCGAGGGCAATCCGCTCCACCCCGGAAGCCTCGGCGCGACCGACGTCTTCGCGCAGGCGGCGATCCTGGGCCTCTACGATCCCGACCGATCGCAGACGCTGACGCACCTCGGAGAAATCCGGCCATGGTCGGCGTTTCTGGCCGCGATCCGCGCGGCGCTCGGCGCACAGCAGCCGCTCAAAGGCGCGGGGCTCCGGCTGCTGACCGAATCGGTCCATTCGCCAACGCTCGCGTCGCAGATCCGCGATCTCCTCGCGCGGTTCCCGGCGGCGAAATGGCACCAATGGGATCCCGCGAGCCGCGACAACGCCCGCACCGGATCGAGCCTCGCGTTCGGCGAATTCGTGGACGCGCAGTACCGCCTCGATCAAGCCGACGTCATTCTCGCGCTCGACGCCGACCTTCTCGGGTGCGGTCCTGGATCGCTCCGCTACGCGCGCGAGTTCGCCGCGAGACGACGCCCTTCGACTCCGCTCAGGGCGGGCCCGCGCAGGCGGAGCGCATGAATCGGCTGTATGCAGTCGAGACCATGCCGACGCCAACCGGCGCGCGCGCCGATCACCGGCTGCCTGTGAAGCCCAGCGACGTCGAGCAGGTCGCTCGCGAGATGCTCGCTCGCGTGGGGGTCGAAGTGGGCAGATGGGGCAGGCAGGGCAGTGTCGACCGCCGAAGCCTCGGCGGAGGCGGTTCAGCCCTGCGATCGTGAAATGGATCGATGCGGTCGCAAAGGATCTTGCTCGCCCATCGCGGCCGATCACTGGTCGTCGCCGGCGAGGGCCAGCCGCCCGTCGTGCACGCGCTCGCGCACGCGATGAACGGCGCCCTCGGCAACGTCGGCAACTCGGTCGTCTACACGCAGCCGGTCGAAGCGGAACCAGTCAATCAGATCGAGTCGCTGCGCGAACTGGTCGGCGACATGCAGGCGGGGAAGGTCGACCTCCTCGTGATCGTGGCGGGCAATCCTGTCTACACCGCCCCAATCGACCTCGGTTTCGCGGGCGCGCTGAGCAAGGTGCCGCTGCGAGCGCACCTGAGCCTCTACCCCGACGAAACGTCGGCGCTGTGTCAATGGCACGTCCCGGAAGCGCATTTCCTGGAGTCGTGGAGCGACGCGCGCGGATACGACGGGACCGCGTCGATCGTGCAGCCGCTGATTGCGCCGCTCTACGGCGGCAAGTCGGCGCACGAGGTGCTCGCGGCCATGAGCGATCGGCCGGAGCGCTCGTCGTACGACATCGTGCGCGAGTACTGGAATCGGCCCTTCGACAGGCTCGGGCAGGCACCGACGATTCGGCCTGGCGCCGCTGGCTGCACGACGGCGTGATCCCGGACACGGCTTTCGCGGCTCGAGAGGTCCGCCTGAAGGCGGACGCCACGACTGCTCCTGACGTTGCGGCCGGCGCGGACGTGGCGTCCGGCTTTAGCCGGACCTCAACGGCACCTCAACTCGAGATCGCGTTCCGCAACGACCCGTGCGTCCTCGACGGCCGGTTCTCGAACAACGGCTGGCTGCAGGAGCTGCCGAAACCGATCACCAAGCTCACGTGGGACAACGCCGTCCTCGTCAGTCCCGCAACCGCCGCGCGTTTGAAAGCCGAGAACGCGCCGTCGTTCCAGGGCGGCGAGCACGGACAGATCATCAGCGACGTCGTGTCGGTGCAGCTCAACGGGCGGAGAATCCAGGGCGCGCTGTTCCCCGTCGTCGGTCATGCCGACGACTGCGTGACGGTTCATTTCGGGTACGGCCGATCCCGCGCAGGACGACTCGGCAGCGCCACCGGATTCAACGTCAACGCGCTCCGCACCTCCGGCGCGCCGTGGTTCAGCCGCGGCTGCGAGATCGCGCTGACCGGCGACACCCAGTCGCTGGCCTGCACGCAGTACCACCACCTGATGGAAGGGCGTCACCTGGTCCGCGCGGTGACGCGCGACGAGTACGTGCGCGACCCGAAATCGGTGCGCGAAGGCGACGAAACGCCGCCGCGCACGCTCACGCTGTACCCCGAGTTCCCGTACGAAGGCTACAAGTGGGGCATGGCGATCGATATCAATTCCTGCATCGGCTGCAACGCGTGCGTGGTCGGGTGCCAGGCTGAAAACAACATCCCGGTCATCGGCAAGGACCAGGTGCTGCGCGGCCGCGAGATGCACTGGCTGCGCGTGGACACCTACTATCGCGGTCCCGCCGACAACCCGGAAACGTACTTCCAGCCCGTTCCGTGCATGCACTGCGAGAACGCGCCGTGCGAGGTCGTGTGCCCCGTCGCGGCCACGGTGCACAGCCACGAGGGGTTGAACGACATGGTCTACAACCGCTGCGTCGGCACGCGGTACTGCTCGAACAACTGCCCGTACAAGGTCCGCCGGTTCAACTACCTGCTGTATGCCGACTGGAAGACGCCGAGCCTGAAGCTCGCGCGCAATCCCGACGTGACCGTGCGGAGCCGCGGCGTGATGGAGAAGTGCACCTACTGCGTGCAGCGCATCAACCGCGCGAAGATCGATGCGGAGAAAGAAGACCGGAAGGTCAGGGACGGTGAGATCAAGACCGCCTGCCAGCAGGTCTGCCCGGCCGACGCGATCGTGTTCGGCGATCTCAACGATCCAGCCAGCCGCGTCGCGAAGTTGAAGGCCGAGGAGCGCAACTACTCGCTGCTCGGCGAGCTCAACACGCGGCCGAGGACGACGTATCTGGCGGCGGTGAGGAATGTGAACCCGGAGTTGGGAGAGTGAGGCCACAGAGGATGCAGAGAACACGGAGTGAATTAACCACAGAGACACAGAGCACACAGAGGGGCGCGCCGAAGGAGATTCGGCGGGTCGCCGCGAAGCGGCGCGGTCAGTCGGAGTCGGGCCGAAAACACGAACGCTCTTGCGACAAACGGTGCGTTCGCGTTTTCGGTCCGATCCGACTGACCAGGCCGGCCTGCCACGCAGGCCGGACCCGCCGAATTCTGAGCGCGCCTTACGACCCGCTGCAAAAACCGGGATCTCTCTGTGTCTCTGTGTCTCTGTGGTTTGAAAACCTCCGTGCCCTCCGTCCACTCCGTGTCGTGCCGGCATAGACCCGATGGCCGAGAACCTTCCACCCGTCGAGGATCCGCTCCACGCCGTCGTGGGCTCCGGCACGGTGCCGGTGATCGCGCCCGGGCACACGTTCGGATCGGTCACCGACAAGATCAGCGCGATCGTGCTGGCGCGGCGGACGCCGCTCGGGCTGGTACGCCGGCTTCGGCACCGCGTTCCTGCTCACCATCCTGCTGCTCGTCTCGCTCAGCTATCTCACGGTCAAAGGGATCGGCATCTGGGGCAACAACATCCCGGTCGGCTGGGCGTTCGACATCACGAACTTCGTGTGGTGGATCGGGATCGGGCACGCCGGCACGTTGATCTCCGCCATCCTCCTGTTGCTGAAACAGACGTGGCGCACGTCGATCAACCGCTTCGCCGAGGCGATGACGCTGTTCGCCGTCGCCTGCGCGATGATTTTTCCGCTCTTTCATACCGGCCGGCCGTGGCTGGCGTACTGGATGCTTCCGTACCCCAACACGATGGCCATCTGGCCGCAGTTCCGCAGTCCGCTCATCTGGGACGTGTTCGCGGTCTCCACCTACGGCACGGTCTCGCTGCTCTTCTGGTTCGTCGGCCTCATTCCCGATCTCGCCACGCTGCGCGATCGCTCGCAGTCGCGCGTCGGCCGCGTCGTCTACGGCATGCTCGCGATGGGATGGCGCGGGTCGGCGCGGCATTGGCATCGCTACGAAACCGCGTACATGCTGCTCGCCGGGCTGGCGACGCCGCTCGTGGTCTCCGTGCACACAGTGGTCAGCTTCGATTTCGCCGTATCGATCCTGCCGGGCTGGCACACGACGATCTTCCCGCCGTATTTCGTCGCCGGCGCGATCTATTCCGGCTTCGCGATGGTGCTGACGCTCGCCATCCCGATCCGCGCGGTGTACCGGCTCGAGGATTTCATCACCATGCGCCATCTGAACAACATGGCCAAGGTGATGCTCGTGACCGGGTTGATCGTCGCGTACGGCTACATGACCGAAGCGTTCATCGCGTGGTACAGCGCCGACGCGTACGAAGGATTCGTGCCGCTCAACCGGCTCTTCGGCCCGTACGCCTTCGCCTACTGGGGACTGCTCTTCTGCAACGTGGCCGCGCCGCAGGTGCTGTGGCTGAAGCGCGTGCGCGAGAACGTGATCGTGCTGTTCATCATCTCGCTGATCGTCAACGTCGGCATGTGGCTGGAACGGCTGATCATCATCGTCACCAGCCTCCACCGCGACTTCCTGCCCTCGTCGTGGGGCATGTACTCGCCGACGTTCTGGGATTGGTCGACCTTCATCGGCACGATGGGGTTGTTCCTGGCGCTGCTGTTCCTGTTCCTGCGTTTCCTCCCGATGATTTCGATCTTCGAGATGCGGACGATCCTGCCGCAGGCGAAGGTAGACGATGGCCACTAGAACGTCCTCGACGTACGGCCTGATCGCCGAATTCGACGACCCGACGTCGCTCGTCGACGCGACGACGCGCGCGCGCTCGGCAGGCTATCGCCACATGGACGCCTATTCCCCGTTTCCCATCGAGGAGCTTCACGAAGCGCTCGGCGCGGGCCACACGCGGCTGCCGCTCATCGTGCTGATCGGCGGGTTGATCGGCTGCATCGGCGGCTACGCGCTGCAGTACTGGGCGTCGGCGTTCGCCTATCCGCTCAACGTGGCCGGCAAACCGCTGCACAGTTGGCCGGCGTTCATCCCCGTCACCTTCGAGTGCACGATTCTCGGCGCCGCGTTGTCGGCCGTGCTCGGCATGCTGGCGCTGAACGGCCTGCCCATGCCGTATCACCCGGTCTTCAACGTGCCGCGCTTCGCGCTGGCGAGCCGGAACCGGTTTTTTCTCTGCATCGAAGCGAAGGATCCGAATTTCGATCTCGAGGAGACGCGGAAGTTCCTCGAGACACTGAATCCGCGCGAGGTGACGACCGTTGCGGACTGAGGAAATGGCCACAGAGACACAGAGACACAGAGCGATTCCGGTGCTTGCACGAGCCGGCTGGCTGAGGGCGCGCTTGGCATTCGGCGGGGGCGCCGCGAAGCGGCGCGGCGCAGTCGAATCGGACGGAAACGCAAACCGCTGCAGATCGGATCGGCTTGCGTTTCCGTCCGAGTTCGACAGCGCGACCGGCCTGCTCCGCAGGCCGCCCCGCCGAATCTCTGTCACGCGCGCCCCTCTGTGTCTCTGTGTCTCTGTGGCTGATTCCCTCTCTGTGTCCTCTGCCTGCTCGGTCGTCGGCTGCCGGCAGGATATGCACGACCAGCCGAAGTACATCCCGATGCGCGAGTCGACGTTTTTCGGCGATGCGCGCTCGGCTCGGCCGGCCGTCCCCGGCACGGTCGCGCGCGGGCAGCTTCGCGACGATGCGGTGCTGTACACGGGCAAGCGGAACGGCGCGGACACGGACGTGTTTCCGTTTCCCGTCACCGATCGCGTGATGAAGCGCGGGCAGGAGCGGTTCAACGTGTTCTGTTCGCCGTGCCACGGACGCACCGGCGCCGGCGACGGCATGGTCGTACAGCGCGGCTATCGCCGGCCGCCGACGTATCACCAGGATCGGCTGCGCGAGGCGCCGGTCGGGCATTTCTTCGACGTCATGACGAACGGATTCGGCGCCATGCCGGACCACGCCGTCCAGATCAAGGCCGAGGATCGCTGGGCGATTGCCGCCTACATCCGCGCGCTGCAGCTCAGCGCGAACGCGAGAGTGGACGACGTGGCCGCTGCCGATCGGGGAAAGCTCGATGCGCGCTGATCGGCTGACCCTCACGGCGGACGCTGCCATTCCGGCGCTCGCCGGACTGCAGCAGCGGTTGCTGATCGCGGGCGGCGCCGGCGCCGTGCTGTCGCTGGTCGGAGCCTTCCTCAACTCGCGGCAGTTCTTCCAGTCGTATCTGATGGCGTACATGCTGTGGCTGGGCATCACGCTGGGGTGCCTGGCGCTCGGCATGGTGCATCAGCTCACCGGAGGCGCCTGGGGCGTGCTGATTCGCCGGCCGATCGGCGCGGCGACGCGCGTGCTGCCGATCATGACGGTGCTCTTCCTGCCGATCCTCGCCGGCATGACGAGCCTGTATCCGTGGACGGATGCGAATCTCGTCGCGCACGACCACGCCCTGCAGCACAAGCGCCTGTACTTGAACACGCCGTTCTTCCTCGTGCGCGCCGCCGTGTATTTCCTGACGTGGAATGCGCTGACGTACTTGTTGAACGCCTGGTCGCTCGAGCAGGACCAGAATCCCGATCCGCAGCTGGCGCGGCGCATGCAGAAGCTGAGCGCGGTCGGTTTGCTCGCCTACGGTTTGACCATCACGTTCGCGTCGTTCGATTGGCTGATGTCGCTCGAGCCGCACTGGTTCTCGACGATCTACGGCGTGCTCATCATGGGCGGCCAGGCCCTGTCGGCGATGGCGTTCATGATCGTCGTCCTCGTGTGGCTGGCGCGCCGGCCGCCGCTCGATCGCATCGCGGTGCCGGCTCTTTTTCACGACCTCGGCAACCTGATGCTCGCGTTCGTGATGCTGTGGGCCTACTTCTCGTTCTCGCAGTACCTGATTATCTGGTCGGGCAACCTGCCGCTCGAGATCACCTGGTACCAGCATCGGCTGCAAACCGGCTGGCGGGCCGTCGGCGTCACGCTGATCGTGTTTCATTTCGCCGTCCCGTTCGTCCTGCTGCTTTCACGGGCCGTGAAGCGCGAGCCGAACATGCTCGTCAAGGTGGCGATCGGCGTCCTCGTGCTGCGCCTCGTGGATCTGTTCTGGCTGATCGCCCCCGAATTTCACCAGAACGGCATCGTCGTCAGTTGGCTCGACATCGTGGTGACGTTCGCCCTGGGCGCGCTGTGGCTGGGCGCCTTCATCTGGCAGCTGCGCGGGCGCCCGATTCTGCCGGTGCACGACCCGCAGTTCGACGAGGCGCTCGGGGCCATCATCGACCGCGGCACGCCGCCGCGGACGGCGCACTAGGAACTGCCGATGGCCGAGATGCACCTGCCACACGCTGGACACAATGCCGAGTCGCCGGACGTTCGCCACGAAACCAGCGACGTCAACATTCGGGCGATCTTCGGGTTCGGGATCGGGCTGACGATCACGACGGTGATCGTCGGGTTCGGCGTCTGGCTGCTCTTCCAGTACTTCACGGCGCGCGAGGCGAGGACGGTTTTCACGGAGTACCCGCTTGCGGTCCAGGAACCGCGCCTGCCGCCTGAGCCGCGGCTGCAGACCAATCCGCGTCAAGACATGAGCGATCTGCGCGCCCGCGAGGATCAGCTACTGAATTCGTACGGATGGGTAGACAAGAACACGGGCGTCGTCCGCATCCCGATCGAACGGGCGATGCAGTTGATCGTCGAGAGGGGCTTGCCAACCCGATCAGAGAGCGGACCCCGACGATGAAAGCACTACCACAGAGGACACGGCAAAACAAACAGAGAGCACTGTTTTCATTAATGGAATCTGTGTCCTCCGTCCTTTCAGTGTCCTCCGTGGTAGTGCTTTTGGCCGCGACTCCATTGCTGGCCCAGATGACCGGCACACCGGCACCTGGCTACAAACGCGACGCCGGTCTGCCGGCCGCCGCCGTCCCCGCACCGCTGCGTGAGATCGGCTTCGACCAGAACATCGGCGCCGCGATTCCACTCGACGCGCCCTTCCGCAACGAGGCGGGCGACGCCGTCCGGCTCGGCGACTACTTCGGCGAGAAGCCGGTCGTGATGGTGTTCGCGTACTACGAGTGTCCGATGCTGTGCACGCTCGCGATCAACGGTCTCGCCAGCGCGCTCAACATCCTGACGCTCGATGCCGGACGCGATTTCGAGGTCGTCATCGTGAGTTTCGATCCTCGGGATACGCCTGCCGCCGCGACAGCGAAGAAGGCGACTTATTTGAGCCGCTACAAGAGACCGGGTGCCGACGCAGGCTGGCACTTCCTGACCGGCGACCGGGAGTCGATCGACCGCGTCACGAAGGCCGCCGGATTCCGGTATGCCTGGGATCAGGATACGAAGCAGTGGGCGCACCCGGCGGGCGTGATCGTGCTGACGCCTGAGGGCCGCCTGGCGCGATACCTCTTCGGCATCGAATACGGGCCGCGCGATCTCAGGTTCGCGCTCGTCGAAGCGTCAGCCGGCAAGCTCGGCTCGCGCGTGGATTCGCTGCTGCTGTATTGCTACCACTACGACCCGATGACCGGCCGCTACGGCCTGGCCATCATGCGCGCGATTCGCCTGGCGGGCGCGCTGACTGATTCTCGCGCTCGGCACGTTCATCGTCGTCATGATTCGGCGCGAGAGGCTCGCGTGACACGTCGGACCCGCACGCCGTCCCAGCAGCCAGACGCAGGCTCAGCACCAGCATCAGGACAGCACCTAGTACTGCGACCCAGCAATCGCTGACATGTGGTCCGGCACTTCCCTCTTCCCCGAGCGCGCGTCGACGATGGCCGGCCGTGTCGATGCGCTGTACTTCTTTCTCGTCGGGATCTCGGTGTTCTTTTCGCTGCTGATCGCGGGCCTGATCGTGTTCTACGCCGTGAAGTACCGCCGCCGGTCGCCCGACGAGATCGGCGCCAACATTCACGGCAGTCTGGTGCTCGAGGTCGCCTGGTCGGTCATCCCCCTGCTCATCACGATGGTGATTTTCGTGTGGGGCGCGAGCGTCTTCTTCGCGATGGCGCGGCCGCCCGACGAAACGCTCAACATCTACGTCGTCGGCAAGCAGTGGATGTGGAAGTTCCAGCACCTCGACGGCCAGCGCGAGATCAACGAGCTCCACGTGCCGCTCGGCCGGCCTGTGAAATTGACGATGACGTCCGAGGACGTCATCCACGACTTCTTCGTCCCCGCGTTTCGCGTGAAGGCCGACGTGTTGCCGGGCCGTTACACCACGCTCTGGTTCGAACCGACCGTACCGGGCCGCTATCACTTGTTCTGTGCGGAGTACTGCGGGACGAAGCATTCCGGGATGATCGGCCAGGTCGTCGTCATGGAACCCAGCGAGTATCAGACCTGGCTGAGCGGCGGCGCGTCCGAAGGATCGCTGGCGTCGGCGGGCGCGAAGCTCTTTGCCGATCTGGCCTGCAACACCTGTCACCGCCCTGACGCGCAGGGCCGCGGACCCGTGCTCGAGGGACTGTTCGGCGGCACGGTGGCGCTCCAGAACGGAGAGACCGTCGCGGTGGACGAAGCGTACGTGCGCGAATCGATCCTGACGCCGTCCGCCAAAATCACGGCGGGTTTCCAGCCGATCATGCCGACGTTTCAGGGACTGGTCACCGAGGAGCAGCTGCTCGAGCTCGTCGAATACATCAAGTCGTTGAAGGGTCTACCGCAGGTGCCGCCGCGCTAGCCATGCCGAGCACCGTCTTCCTTCCGCCGCGGCATTACCTGAACGAGGAGTACGGCATCGCCTCGTGGCTGCTGACGCGCGACCACAAGCGGATCGGGCTGCTCTATCTCGCAGCCGTCACGTTTTTCTTCTTCATCGGCGGCGCGTTCGCCGTGCTGATTCGGCTCGAGCTCGCGACTCCTGTCGGCGACATGGTGAGCGACGAGACCTACAACAAGCTCTTCACCATGCACGGCGTCACGATGGTGTTCTTTTTCCTGATCCCGGTCATTCCATCGGTGCTCGGAAACTTCCTCGTGCCGATCATGATCGGCGCGAAGGATCTCGCGTTTCCCAAATTGAATCTGGCCAGCTGGTACATCTACATGATCGGCGGCCTCTTCACGACCTACGCGATCGTGGCCGGCGGGCTCGATACCGGCTGGACCTTCTACACGCCGTACAGCACGGTGTCGTCCACCAGCAAGGTGATTCCGGCGGCGCTCGGCATCTTCATCACGGGCTTTTCATCGATCCTCACGGGCCTGAATTTCATCGTGACGATTCACCGGATGCGCGCGCCGGGGATGACGTGGTTCCGGTTGCCGCTGTTCATCTGGTCGCATTACGCCACCAGCCTGATCATGGTCCTCGGCACGCCGGTCATCGCGATCACGCTGCTGCTGGTCGCGGCCGAACGCGTGTTCCGCTTCGGCTTCTTCGACCCTTCACTCGGCGGCGACCCCGTGCTGTTCCAGCATCTCTTCTGGTTCTACTCGCACCCCGCCGTCTACATCATGATTCTGCCGGCCATGGGTGTCGTGAGCGAGCTCGTCGCCGCGTTCTGCCGCAAGCAGGTGTTCGGCTACAGCTTCGTCGCGTTCGCGAGCCTGGGCATCGCGGTGCTCGGCTTCCTGGTGTGGGGCCACCACATGTTCGTCGCCGGCCAGTCGGTCTACGCGGCGCTGATCTTCTCGATCCTCAGCTTCCTCGTCGCCATCCCGTCGGCCGTCAAAGTCTTCAATTGGACGGCGACGATGTACAGGGGATCGGTGGCGTGGGAAACACCGATGCTCTACGCCATCGGGTTCATCGGGCTGTTCACGATCGGCGGGCTGACGGGTCTCTTCCTCGCGGCGGTCGGCCTGGACGTGCACGTCACCGACACCTACTTCATCATCGCGCACTTCCACTACATCATGGTCGGCGGCACGATCATGGCGTACCTCGGCGGCCTGCACTATTGGTGGCCGAAGATCAGCGGCCGCTTGTACAACGAGTGGCTGGCGAAGTTCAGCGCGCTCGTCATCTTCCTCGGCTTCAACCTGACCTTCTTCCCGCAGTTCATCCTCGGCTATCTCGGCATGCCGCGGCGTTATCACGCGTATCCGCCCGAGTTCCAGGTGCTCAACGTGCTGTCGTCGGCCGGGGCGTCGATTCTCGGCGTCGGCTATCTGATTCCGATGGCGTATCTGATGTGGTCGCTGCGTTACGGCCGGGTCGCCGGTTCGAATCCCTGGGGCGCGGTGGGCCTCGAGTGGACGACGACCTCGCCGCCGCCAACGGCGAATTTCGCTGCGACACCAGTCGTCACGTGGGAGGCCTACGACTACCAGTCGACGGTCTGGACAGTCGACAGTCGAACAGTCGAGCGGCCGGCGAGTTGAACCTTGGCTGACGTCGCCCACCATCCCGCGCTGGCCCACCAGTTCGACAGCCTCGAGCAGCAAACCGAGGCGGCGACACTCGGGATGTGGGTGTTTCTCGTCACCGAGGTACTGTTCTTCGGCGGCCTGTTCCTGACCTACGCGGTCTACCGCGCGTTCTACTCCGCGGCGTTCAGCGCCGCCAGCCACGAGCTCGACATCCTGCTGGGCGGCATCAACACCGCGGTCTTGATCACGAGCAGCCTGACGATGGCTCTCGCGGTTCATGCGGCGCAGCTCGGTCAGCGGCGATCGCTGATGACCATGCTCGTGCTGACGATGGTGCTGGGAGCGGTGTTCCTCGGCATCAAGGGCTTCGAGTATGCCCACAAGTTCGCCGAGCACCATGTGCCGGGCGCGACGTTCGAGTTCGAGAAGGAGCACTTCAGGCACGCACAGATTTTCTTCTCGCTCTACTTCCTCATGACCGGCCTGCACGCCGTCCACATGATCATCGGCATCGGCGTCCTGCTCGTGATGTGGGTCTGGGCCTGGCGCGGCAGGATCACGCCGGAGTACTCAGCGCCGATCGAGATCAGCGGGCTCTATTGGCACTTCGTCGACATCGTGTGGATTTTCCTGTTTCCGCTGTTGTATCTGATCGGGAGACACGCGTGAGCCAGCACGTCGTGCCGACCCGCGTCTACTACGCGATCTTCGCGATCCTGATGCTCTTCACCGCCATCACCGTGGGGATCGCATTCGTCGATCTCGGCCCGTTCAACGCTGTCGCGGCGCTGACGATCGCGGTGTTCAAGGCCACGCTGGTCGTGCTCTTCTTCATGCACGTGAAGTACAGCACCCGGCTCACATGGGCCGTCGTCGCCGGCAGCGTGTTCTGGCTCGGGATTCTGTTGACGCTGACGCTGGGCGACTACCTGACGCGCTCGTGGCGGACGTACGGGTAGAACTGCGCAGTCAGGGCTGCGAACCGCAGGGCTAGAAGCCCTGCGCCACATACAGCGACAACGTATAATCCCTGTTCCTGCTGATGAATTCTTCTTCGTGGTTTCGCGGCTTCGTGGTTGCGTTTTCGCTGGCTGGCGGCGCGGCCGTGCTCGCGGCCGACCGCATCTACACGAACCCCAATCCGCAGGCCGAGCTGAAGCAGCTCTTTCCGGCGGCCGCGGCGTTCTCGCCGCTCAGCGGCCAACCGCTGCATTTCAAGGCGTACGCGGCCGATCCCAAGACCAACCCGTCGGCGCCGCCGCTCGGCATCGCGTTCTGGACGACGGATCTCGTGCCGCAGGAGCATGGGTATCACGGTCCCATCCATCTCCTGGTCGGCATGAACATGACCGGCACGCTCACCGGCGTCGTCGTCGCCTACGACTCGGAGCCGTACGGGTACTTCTCCGTGCAGCCGCCGAAATTCGCGGCGCAGTTCAAGGGCAAGACCTTCCGCGATCCGTTCAGAGTCGGCGGCGACGTGGACGCTGTGTCGCGCGCCACGATCACGATCAACAGCGCCGCGCGGGCGGTTCGGGACAGCTCGCGCCTGATCGCCAAGCAGCTCCTGCCGGCAGAGGTCACCAAGTAAGTGGGCGCGTCGGAGACCTGGGGAGAGATTCTCGGCCCGCAGGCGCTCGACCTGACGCTGCTGGCGGCGTTCATCGTGCTCGCGCTCGTCAGCTTCTTCCGCAAGAGCGTGCGGTTGAAGTACGTCGCGCTCGTCGCCGCGGTCGGCTACCTGGGTTTCTACAAGAGCAGCCTGGTGTCAATCAGCGACGTGTTCCGGCTGACCGACCTGAGCCTGCCGCCCTTCACCTACAGCCTGGCGTGGTATCTCTTCACGGGGTTCGTGGTCGTGTCGACGGTGTTGTGGGGCCGGCTCTACTGCGGGCGGATCTGCGCCTTCGGCGCCCTGACGCAGTTGATGGACGCGGTGCTGCCGAAGAAGATCCGCGTCGACGTCCCGCCGGCGATCGAACGCCGCGCGATCTGGATCAAGTACGCGCTGCTCGTCGCGCTCGTCGTCTACTACGTCGCCACCAAGGACCTCGCGAGACCGGTGCAGTACGCCGAGCCGTTCTGGATGTTCAGCCTGTTCGGGACAACGCCCATGTGGATCGGCCTCGGGCTGCTGCTCGTGGCGACGGTCTTCGTCCGCAATCTGTATTGCCGGTTCCTCTGCCCCGTCGGCGCGGCGCTCGGCATCATCTCGAACCTGACCGTCTTCCGCATCAAGCGCTGGTCCGAGTGCAAGACCTGCAAGATCTGCGAGAAGACGTGCGAGTGGGGCGCGATTCAGGGACCGAAGATCATCAAGGCCGAGTGCGTGCGCTGCGACGACTGCGAGCGGCTCTACCTCGACCAGCAGAAGTGCCCGCACTGGATCATCTTGAAGCGCAAGAGCGCCAAGGTCTTTTCGTCCGCGTAACAGGCTCGCGGCCGCTTCAAGTCGGGCACGAAATGTTGTGAGGGGGGGGGGGGGGGGGCCTTTCCAGAACGACATCAGCGTCCTGTGGCGTTCGGCCGCCACGTCGGTGTGGCCGGCCGCGGCATGCGCCGTGACGCGCCCATCAGCGAACGGGCGCGATTCGGCATGCGCAGCAGGCACGCGTCGAAGGCCGTCGCGGCTTCGGCGGCCTTGCCGGCCTGCAGCAGCACCTCGCCCGAGCAGCTCGTGCGACGGCTTGATGGGGTCGGCGGCGCCGTTCGGCGGCCGCATGCTCTCTTCGATCTTGACCGCCTCTTTCAGGATCGCCACCGCGTGTCCTTCTGTCCTTGGCCTCGAGCGCGATCAGCGCCGCCAGCTCGCGGTGCATGATGCGCAGCGACTTTGCCGGCTCGCGACGCCGCCGGGCGCGGTGGCGGCGGCGCGCCGCCGTGATCGGCGTGCACGCCGCCGCGCGGCCGTCTGCGTCGCGGCTCCCGCTTTGGCCGCCAGCTTACGTCAGCCATCTTGATCGGCCGTCGCCACGGTCGCCGGTCTGAACCGCGCTGAAACCGTTCGCGAGGATCGTCTCCGCTGGAGGCATTGTCGGCGACCGGCTGCACCTTCCACTCTTCGATCTCGATGATGTAGCGCGCCTTCACGAGGGCGAGCGCGCTGACCGCGCGCGGGTGCTTGGTCGTCGCCTGCCATCTCCTCGAACGCCTGATCCGCTCCCGCGCGCCGGCGTAGTCGCCGAGCTGCAGGAAGCCGTACTGCCCCCAATCGCCGGAGTGCGCCATGTCGCCCGGGAACATCACCGGGTTGCCACGAGATCCTTCGCGATGTTGAACGCGCGGACGTTCTGATGCGCGACTTCGTTCCACATGCCGTGCTGGATGAAGATGTGCGTCGGCATGTGGACGGCATGCGACACGGCTGGGACGATGTTCGCGTAGACGTGCGCGGCCTCGAGCGCCAGCGGCGCGTGCACGGGATCGTCGAAGGCGTGAATGATGTAGTGGGTGGCGCCGGGATGATTCGGATTGCGCTTGAAGACATCGATCGCGAGCGCGCCGGCCTTCATTTCAGGTCGGAAGGTGCTGTCGTCGAGCGCGCGCGCGCGCCGCTCAGCAGCGACAGCGCATAGAACGTCGTCACTTCATCGTCTTTGGGGAACTGCTCGTGCAGCCGCTCCATGGCGTGCATGTAGGCGACGCGGCGTGCCCGCCAGTCGCCCGTCGCCCCAGAGCGGCTTCGACGGCCTCGAGGAACCCCTTCTCGCGCGCGGTGGGCGCTTTCGCCAGCGCGTGCCGCGGGCGTCGCGCCGAGCCGGGCCAGCACTGCGCGCGGCGTTCTTGGCGTCCTGCTCGGCTTGCAGCGGATGGTTGTAACAGAGCGTCTCGCCCCAGTACGCCATCGCGAAGTCGGGTTGCAGCTGCTGCGCGAGCTTGAATTCCGCAATCGCCTGCTTCCAGCCGAAGCTGTGGAGAATGGCGACGCCACGCAGGAAATGCTGTTGCGCCGCAGGCGAGCCGGAGGTCGGAAACGACAGGGTGCCGACATTCTCGAACTGGGCCGAAGCGGGGGCGACGAGAGCGGCGAGAAGGATGAGGCAGGTAAGCTGGTAAAGCATCAGACAACTAAGGATCATAGAATTGTAAGCTAAGTAGCGGGGTGTAGAGAAGGTTGGGCGTGTGGATAGAAAAAGGCGGCGCTGATTGCGTGCGCAAGGGTTGGCAGATCGTGCTGCTGTTCGCCGGTTTACAGTCGGCCTGCTGTTCGCGCCGGCGGACGCGCTCTGCAGATGGCGATGTAGCGCTAGCAATGGACCGCGCTTCCGCGATAGTAGAGCGTGCAATCTCATCGCGAGCGTCCACGACACGACAGCAGGTGTAAATGAACGAGGGTGCGGCCTCATGCACTTGACGGTGCGCGTAAACGGTTAATGGTGCGGGCAAGAATTTGCGCGCGGCGCGCGCATTCGCACGGTGTGTGTTGATGCGTTCGGTGAAGAGCGCTTAGATGCGTTGGGATTTCAGTTGCGCGCGTTAGTACTGAGGAATCTGGTACGCTGTTGTGGCGGAGGGTGCAGGCAGTTGTTGGAACGCAGGCAGTGCGAAGAAGAGAAGCAGGAATGCAGATGCGAATGGTTGTAGTATGGGGGCGCAGCGTTGAAAGTGGCAGAACGCGCGCAGTTGCGGTAGCGCGCGCAGCGCTGAAGGATCTATCGTTGGCGGCGCTCGCGGTGGGTGAGCACTGGAGAATTCGCGTACATGAAGCACATCGTAGCGGGGTGAGCGTTTGCTTCGTTGCTGGGTTGTAGAACGGACGAGGATGAACGTGATTGGTCAGCTGAAATGATGATGGTGTAAGTACGCTGGTGGATGGCGAGCTAGGCTGGGAGGGTGGATGGGGTTCTGACGCGGCGTTGCGACAGACTGGTTTAAGTGGCGGGGTGACGGGACTCGAACCCCTCGTGCCTTTCCTGCCGCTGCCCTTCCTGCTTCCTGCCTTCCGGCCCTTCCGCCCGCCTACTTCTCCGCCGGCGGCTCGAGAGCCTCGTCGGGCGCGCGGTACTGCGCCGGAGCGGATCTGCGTCACCATCTCGATGAGGCGACAACGCAGCATTGGTGCACTCGGTGAAGGTCTTCGGGTCGTCGTCGAGATCGGCATGGCTGGTGGCGTACGGGCGATAGTAGCCGATGCAGCGTATCGAGGACGCCGATCGCGCCGGCCTGGACGAGTCCGATGTCGCGTCAGCCAGTCGGCGAGCAGTGCGCGCCAGCGTTTCAGGGCCGGCGGCGTCGCCGTGCACGGCGATCGCGAAAGCGCGGCCCGCGAGGTGCTTGGGATAGTCCCATCCGTTCAGCTCGATCTCCTTCGCCAGCGCCGCGTCCTTGCCCCGCGTGGTGGTCTGATCCGGATTGCCGCCGTCGGCGCACACGAGTCGATCGATCATCAGCTTCAGGCTCGCGGGCGCCTGATACCAGTGCACCGGGCACAGAGATCAAGACTCCGTGAGCCGCGACCCAGCGCGGATAGATCTCGGCCATCCAGTCGTTGGTCTGACCGAGCGCGTGGTTCGGATAGCACGAACAGGGCCAGTGGCAGAGGGGCATCGCGGTCGAGACACACGCTTTGCACGGATGAATCACCTTCCAGGGCTCGTCGGCGAGGGTCGATAGGTCGAGAACGTCGGCTTCGTATCCAGGTCGCGACTCGATTGCCGCCCGGGCAGCCTGCGACGAGGCGCCGCGTCTTTGAGATCTCGCCGGGGCACGTATGCTCGCTGCGCGTCGATCCGTTGACGATGAGGATGCGCGACGGCGAGTGCGGGATCCTTCTGGCGCGCTTCGGCGGCGGCAATGCGCGAGCGGGTGTCCAACCACTCGAGCGGGCAGGCTCGCACGGACGGGTCCGCGAATCCCGGCCCGGCGGCTGTGCGCCGCGGCGCACTTCCGATACCCGATGTAGCCATCCCAGGCCGTTTCGAAGACCTTCTCGAGCTCGGCGCGCGACGTCTTCGAACGCCGGATCGTAGAACCTGGCGAAGAAAGGCGCTCGCGGAACGCCTCTTTGGTAAGGGGAACGAACGTGTCTTGCCGCCGACCAGCGGTGGAATAGAGTCCGACGTAGGGGGCAACCTGGTGGTCAGGGCAGACTACGCGGGTCAGCCTACGGTGAGGGTCGGCGGGGCGAAGACGACCAGCCGATCCTTGAGCCCCGAGGAAATCATCACCTCATTCGTGGCCGTCACGATGACGCCTTCCACGTTGGGAAGCCGCTCGATGAGGGCCATCCCGTCGGCCGGACCGAGAATGAAGACGCCGGTGGACAGCCCGTCGGCCTGCATCGGGCTGTCGGCGACGATCGTGACACTGCGGCACGCGCGCGCCGGCAGTCCTGTCGCGGGATCGATCAGGTGGTGGTAGCGCACGCCGTCCTTGACGAAGAAACGCGAGTAGTCGCCGGAGGTGCTGAACGTGCCGTCGCTGAGATCGACGGCCGCAAAGCTCCGGCCGGCCGGCCCACGCGGATCGTTGATGCCCAGGCGCCACGGCTTGCCGTCCTTGTGCCCGGCCGACGTAGAGATCGCCGCCCGCCTGAATCATGAAATCACGCAGCCCGGCCTGACGCAGGATACCCGCCGCGCGCTCGACCGCGTAGCCTTTCCCGATGCCGCCCAGGTGCACGCGCATGCCCTTGCGGGCGAGAAACACGGTTCCGGCCGTGTCGTCGATCTCGATTCGCCGGTAGTCGATGAGCGGCAGGCGCGATCGGATCGCCGCCTCGTCGGGAATGCTGTTGTCCTGATCCTGCGCGTCGAACTTCCAGATGTCGGCCAGCGGTCCGAACGTGACGTCGAACTTGCCGTTCGTCCACTCGCTGATCTGGCGGGCGGCGCGCAGCACCGCGCGCGTATCGGCGCCCACCGCCACCGGACGATCGCCGGCCGCCGCGTTGATGCGCAACACATCGCTGCCGGGACGCCAGACGCTGAGGAGTGCATCGAGCCGGTCGAACTCGCGGAACACCGCGTCGAACGCCGCCTGGGCGGCCGTTTCGTCGGCGGCCGCCGCCGTGAGGCGCAGTTCCGACCCATCGCGACGCCCGCACGCTCGACCAGGCGGGCCGGGGCGGTGCCGGCGGCGCGGCCGCAGGCGCCGGCGAGCAGCGCCAGGATCGCGCCGGCGCCCATTACGCGAAACGCTGTAATCATTACGTCGATTGACGTAACTCAACCAGCCGGCCGGGCGGCCTAGCGCGACAGCGGTGCGAGCGCCGGCTTGGCGCCGGGAGGCAGCGGCGTGCGGGCCGTGTTCATGACCATGGCGAGCAGCGTGTAGTAGCCCGAAATCCCCAGCGCGTCGACCACGCCCTGCTCTCCGAACACCTTGACGGCACGCGCGTAGGTCGCGTCGCTGACCGCTTGCGTGCGACGGAGCTCGTCGAGCAGCGTGTAGAGGGTGTCTTCGTCCTCCGCCATGCCGTCCGGCCGCCGGCCCTCGGCAATCGCGGCGATAATCGCCGGGCTGAGTCCGGCCTGGCGCGCAATCGGCTCGTGCGCGTTCCACTCGTAGTTCTGCGTCCATTGCCGCGCCGTCAGCAGGATCACGAACTCGCTGAGCCGCGGCGGCAGCGCGCTGCGGAAGCGCATGTAGTCGCCCAGCGCGCGCACGCGCGTCATCGCCTCCGGGCTGCGCAACAGCGGTACGAACGGACCCGAAATGTCCGCCGAGCGCGCCGTCTTGAACTCGCTTGATCGCCGTCTGCTGCGCCGCGGTCAGCTTGTCCGCGGCAATCGGCGGCATCCGGTCGCCTCCGCGCCGTTGGCGCTTCGGCGAGACAAGTCCTGTGCGCCGGCGCTCCAGGCCATTCCGAGGATCAGCATGCTCACCGTGACCGTAGGGATACAGCGCATCGTCCCCTCCGCCGCGCACTGTAACGCGAAACGGCTGGACCGATGTTCTGGAGTGACAATTTAGGCATTTACAGTCCTGTATGGTAAGGTTTAGCCAGACCATGAGCGTACCAAATTGTGACACTCATGGAACGACGCACTTGCCGATCGACGTCAGGCCCCCGCGGGGGGCGTCGCGCCACCGATCGGCCGGGCCGACACCCTCAGATCCTCATCGCCGACAGCTACGACGGCGCGCGCATTCCCTTCGTCAAGTACCTGAATCGTTTGGGTTTCGGAATCCTCGAGGCGGGAGACGGCCACAAGGCCATGGCGCACATCGCTGCCCGGCTCGCTGATGTGATCGTCATCGAGCACGGACTCCCGCACGCGCCCGTCGCGCAGGTCGCCAGCAGCCTGCGCGGCGTCACACGCCGTGCCGCTCATCGTCACGACCAGCCACCTCGACATCGTCGAAGAAACCGTGACGGGACTGCCGCACGTTGCGGTCCTGGAGAAACCGTTTTCGATGTCGATGATGCTCGCGGAAATCCGGCGCCTGCTGCGGGCTCGGCCTGCTCTTGTGGCTGACTCGATAGCTGAGGCGCCGGCTTCGATCTCTGGAAGGCCGCTCGGGTCCGCTCTACTTCACGGTCACTGCGTTCTTCATCACCGATGAATTGTGCCTGGCAACGGCCATCATGATGCCGTTGGAGGCCGCCATCAGCGCGATCGCGGCGATCTTGTGGTTCTTGCGCCAGAGTTTCTCCGCTTCGTAGATCGGCCCGGCGGTCACGGCGACTTTGAGCGCGACGAACGCGACGCGGCTCCTCACGGTGTCCTTCAGCAGCGGATTCATTTCGACGGCGCCGCGACGGATGGCGTGCGTCGTCGAGTACACGTCGTAGGCCTGCGAGGCGATGAGCCCGACGTGCAGCGAGCGAAGAGCCGTGGCGCCCGCCATCGATCCAAAACGCGGCTGATGCGTGCGCACGAACGGCGCGATGGTCGTCTCCGAATCCCTCACCGGGCTGACGGACGTGACGACGTCGTCGTCCTTCACCGGGCTGGTGGACGTCACAACGTTGTCCCTCACGGCTGGTGGCGGTCACGACCTGCGGCGTATCCGCCGTGGTTGCGTCGGCGGGTGTGCCAGTCGTCGGCAATCGTCGTTCGCAGCTGCGACCCGCGTCGCGAAAAGGGTGCTGATTGCAATGGCCAGGGCGATGCGACGCATGGTGCCTTCTCTCTGTCCGAAACGTGCGCGGAATGCGCGGACGTCCCAGGCAAGAGCGAGAACGGTGCCACGGCCGCAGGAACGCGAAGTGGTGACTGCGCTTGATGTTACGGAGACGGGGAGCGGGAGTGTGCCATGTGCGCCTGTGCCAGAGGCGCACACCCGCCGGAGGGTGTCACAGCGTTAAGCTGAGAGGCCTATGCCACCGCGTTTTGCGTATTGGACGATCCTCATCGACAACGGCGCGACGGCGTTTCGCGCGCGCGACGCCGAGGATCTGCTGCCCACGCTCAACCAGCTCAAACGCCGAAATCCGAACGTCGTGATGAAGTGGTTTTCCGGCGGACGGCTGTGGGACTCGCCCGAGGCCGCCCGCGATGCGCGCCGGCGGCCGCCCGCCGCGCCGGCGGAAAAGCGCGGGGCCGAGTGGCGGCCCGGTGGCAAGCACGCGGACCCGCGCGATCGATTCCGAAAGAAGAAGGATTCGAAGCGTTCGGCGCGGCCGTTCAGTTCGGCGCGGCCGTCAAGTGCGCCGCGGCCGTTCAGTGCACCCGGCCGTTCAGTGCCGCGCCGCCCAGTTCGCCGCGGCCGGCCAGTTCGCACGCGGCCGTTCGGTTCGCCGCGGCCGTTCAGTTCGCCGCGGCCGCCGCGGCGACAGAGTGGACCGAAGGATCGGGGCGGACCGAGAAGAACGAGATGATCGTCTCGCGCAGACGAGCCAGTGAATCAGCGGTGTTGATGGCCGTCCGCAGGTGCGAGCCGTTGTCGAGCCCCTTCGTGTAGTAGGACCCCAGCGCCCGCAGTTTGTTGATCACCCACCGGTCGTGGCTCTGCGACGCGCGCCTCGTCTATGCGCTCGCGGAGCAGCAGCTCGATGTACTCGAGCAGGAATCGCCCGCGATCCTCGAGCGTCACCGGGCGCGCGGCGCGTCCGGCCGCCAGATCGGCGGCCTGCGCGAGAATCCACGGATTGCGCAGCACGCCGCGGCCGACCAGCACGCCCTTCACGCCGGCGCGCACACGATCGATGATCTGCTCGGGTTCAACGCAGTCGCCGCTGCCGAAGACGGGAATCGTCAGCTCGCCGGCAATGCGCGCCACCAGATCCCAGTCGGCCAGGCCGCTGTAGCTCTGCGCCGCGGTGCGCCCGTGCACCGCAATCGCGGACGCGCCCGCATCCTGGACCATCTTCGCGAGCGTCGGCGCGTTGCGCATCTCGTCGTTCCACCCGGCGCGCATCTTGACCGTCACCGGAATCTTCACGGCTTTGGTCATCGCCGCGATGACGCCGGCGGCGTGCTCGGGCTCGCGCATGAGGCTGCAGCCGGCGTTGTGCTTCGCGATCTTCGGGACCGGGCAGCCCATGTTCACGTCCACGATGTCGGCGCCCATGCCCTCGACGATCTGCGCCGCGGCGGCCATCTTGTCGGGATCGCCGCCGAAGATCTGAATCGCAATCGGCCGTTCCTCGTCCGTGTACTCGGCGTACTCGAGCGTGCGATCGATGCCGCGGACCAGGCCCTCCGAGCTGACCATCTCGGTCACGACCAGTCCACAGCCGCCCTGACGCTTCACCAGGCGGCGGAACGCCGTGTCGGTCATGCCGGCCATCGGCGCGATGGCGAACGGCGACTGAGTTCGACGAGTCCTATCTTCATCGACGCAGAACACGAACCGCTAATCTTTCGTGCTTTCGTGCTTTCGTGACTGTCAATACGCCTTCACATCCGCCGCGTCGACTTCGACGCTCACCGCCTGGCCGATGAGATCGACCGACAGCACGAGGCGCGCCTTCGGAGCGTCCTTGCGCATCAACCGCCCGACGACCCCGCGCAGCGGGCCGTGGACCACTTCGACCATCATCCCTTCGCGAATCATGGGGCACGGGTCGAACTGCAGGTCGCTGCCGACGAGCACGCGGATGCTGTCGAGCTCGTAGGCGGGAATCGGCGCCGGCTTTCCCTCGAACGACACGATGTTGACCACGCCCGTGCACTTCAGCACGGGAAGCGCATCCGCCGGATCGAATCGCGCGAAGCAGTACCCGGGAACAGCGGCCAGTCGATCTTCTTCTTGCGATCCTTCCAGCGGCTCCAGCGCGTGATGGTGGGGAGAAAGGCTTCGAGGTGCTTCCGCTCGAGCTGATCGCGCACCACCTGCTCGTGCCGCGACCGCGTCCAGATGGCGTACCACTCCGCCTGCGCCGTATCGCGGTCCATTACTCGGACGCGCCGGCGCCGCCTGCTGCTTCAGTCCCTGTTCAAAGGCCTTTTTCACGTCCTGGTTCTTCCATTCGATGATCGCCTGCGCGCGCAGCTTTTCGAGGTACTTCTGGAATTCGGCCCTGCGCTTGTCGGTGAACACCCGCTCCCCGATCTGCTCGCGCGCCTGCTCGAACGTCATCGTTTGCGCCGGCGCCAGGGTCTCGAGCTTCAGGATCTGATACCCGCGCGGGAGGCGGATGACCTCGCTGACGTCGCCGACTTTCATCGATTCGATCAGTTTGCGCAGCTCCGCGTTGACGTCGTTGAGGCTGATCGGACCGATCAGGCCGCCGTTGGCTTTCGACGGCGAGTCGGAGACTTCCGCCGCCAGTTTCTCGAAGCTCTCGCCACCGGTCGTCACACGCGTGCGAAGTTCCTCGATCCGCGTCTTCGCGGCGTCGTCGGCTGCGACGTTGATGCCCCGGGCATCGGCCGCGACGGTCGCCTGAATCTCCCGAAGCGTGACGGACGGCGGCGTCGTGAACTCGTTCATGTGGGTCTGGTAGTACTTCTTCGCTTCGTCTTCCGTCACGCCGATTTTCCCAGCACTTCGTTCTGCTGCACGCGCTGGAAAATCATCGAGCGCTCCAGATTGCGCCGGAGATCCACCATCGACATGTTCTCGGATTTGAGGGCGGCCTGGAACTGCTCCTCGCTGTCGATCTTGTTTTCCTTGCGGATGTTGTCGACGACGCTCTTGAACTGTTCGTCGCTCAGCTTGTACCCGAGCTCCTTGCCGCGCTGCACGACAACCATTTCGTCGACGGCTTCCACCATGATCTGCGGCGTGATCTCGTCGAGGGCTTTCCGGAGCTGTTCGTTGGACGAGTCGCTCTTGAGATCGAACTGCTGGCCCTTCTGGCGCAGCATGTTCACCTGCCGCTGCTCGAGATCGCTCTTGGTGAAGATCTCGCCGTTCACCTTCACGAGGATCTGCTCGATGATTTCGGCGCGTGTCGCGACGCCGCCCGCGACGAACGCCAGAAGCCGACGATGAAGCGCAGAGCTGTGTGCTTAGCCATAAGTACCGTGAACTGAATATTTTATCCCTGATCGCAGCAGATCGCTCAACAAGCCGCCCGACGTGCTCGAAAAGTCCGCCCGGGCGCGCGCGGGTTTTCCCTGGCGGGCCGCGTGATCTCTTCCTTGGTGAACCCCGGCTTCACCTCGCCGGCCAGTGCGCGAGCCGTCCACCAACTGGGCGCGGTCGCCTGTGACTCGCGCGACCGCCTTTCAGGGATGAGGGCTGAGGGATGAGGCTGATGAGCTGGCGATGCTCTCTAGCCCTCTGCCCTCCGCCCTCTGCCCTGCCGAGATCGCAGCTTGAGAGCCGCAGGCGGGACGAGCGTCAGCTCCGGGCGCTGCCGCACCAGCGCCACGAGCCGCACGGGATCGACCTTCGCCTGCGGTCTGAACTTTAAGACGACAATGCGGCCTTCGCGGTCGATGGAGTCGAGGCCCAGCCGATCGGCCATGACGCGAATGCGTGCGTAATCGGCCAGGTTCAGCACGGAGTCCGGCAGAGGTCCGTAGCGATCCGCGGCCTCGTCGAGCGCGCGATCGATCTCTTCGTCCCGCCGCGCCGACGCGAACTTTCTGTAGAGCATCAGCCGCTGGTTCATGTCGGCGATGTACTCCGCGTCGATGCGCAGGTCCACGCGCAGGTTCACGGTGGCGCGCACGTCGTCTTCGAGCTCCTCGCCCTTCAGCTCGCGAACGGTCTGCTCGAGCAGCTTCATGTACAGCTCGAAGCCGACCGTGTCGATCTGCCCGCTTTGTTCGCCGCCGAGCAGATTGCCGGCGCCGCGAATCTCGAGGTCCAGCGCGGCGACGCGGAAGCCGCTGCCCAGATCGCTGAACTCCTTGATCGCCGCGAGCCGCTTCTTCGCGATCGGCAGCAGGTTGTCTTCCGGCGGAATCAACAGGAAGGCGTAGGCCGGCCGATCGGATCGGCCGACGCGCCCGCGCAGCTGATAGAGCTGCGAGAGCCCGTAGCGGTCGGCGCGGTTGATGATGATCGTGTTCGCGTTGGGAATGTCCAGCCCGTTCTCGACGATCGTGGTCGCGAGGAGGACGTCGAACTTGCGCGCGACGAAGTCGAGCATCGCGCGCTCGAGGGTGTCTTCCTCCATCTGTCCGTGGCCGACGACCACGCGCGCTTCCGGCACCAGCCGCTGAATCAGGTTGCCGATCGAGAAGATCGACTCGACCCGGTTGTGGACGAAGTACACCTGGCCGGCGCGCTGCAGCTCGTTGCGGATGGCGCGGCCGATCACCTGCGGATCGAACTTGACGACGTTGGTCTGAATCGAGAGGCGGTCCTTGGGCGGCGTCTCGATGATCGACATGTCGCGGATGCCGACCAGCGACATGTTCAGCGTGCGCGGAATCGGCGTCGCGCTCATCGTGAGCACGTCCACCTTCTTCTTCAGCTGCTTGATCTTTTCCTTGTGCGCGACGCCGAAGCGCTGCTCCTCGTCCACCACGAGCAGGCCGAGATCGCGGAACTCGACGTCCTTCGACAGGAGGCGGTGGGTGCCGACGATGATGTCGACTTTCCCGGTCCCGAGGTCGGCGATGGCGACTTTCTGCTCCGCTTTGCTTCGAAATCTGCTGACCATTTCGATGCGGACAGGAAAGCCCGCGAAGCGCTCCTTCAATGTCTTCTGATGCTGGAACGCGAGCACGGTCGTCGGCGCCAGGACCGCGACCTGCTTGCCGTCCATGACCGCCTTGAACGCGGCGCGCATCGCCACTTCGGTCTTGCCGTAGCCGACGTCGCCGCACAGCAGGCGATCCATGGGCGTCGTGCGACTCCATGTCGCGCTTGATGTCGGTGATCGCCGACCGCTGATCCGGCGTGAGCTCGTATTCGAACGCGTCCTCGAACTCCTGCTGCCAGTGCGAGTCGGTGGCTGAAGGCGTGGCCGGCGATGGCCCTGCGCGCGGCGTAGAGCCGGAGCAGCTCTTCGGCCATGTCGCGCATGGCCTTCTTGACCTTCGTCTTCGCGCGCTCCCACGACGTGCCGCCCAACCGATCGACCGGCGGACGCGTCGCGCCGGAGTACTTCTGCACGAGATCGAGGCGTTCGACCGGGACGAACAACTTGTCTTCGCCGGCGTAGCGAAGCTCGAGAAACTCCTGCAGCTCGTCACCCCGCCCTGAGCCTGTCGAAGGGCCGACGGCAATCTGCTTCAGGCCGACGAACATGCCGATGCCGTGATCGATGTGGACCACGAAGTCGCCGACCTTGAGGTCGCGGAGGTCCGAGAGAAACGCCTTGGTGGCGGAGCGGCGCCGTTCGGGCGCGCGACGCTCCTCCTCGAAGACGTCGGCCTCGGCGTAGATTTGCAGCCCGGCGTCGGGCAGCCGGAAGCCGCGCGACAGCGCGCCGACGGCCACGAGGAGCGCCGCGTAGCGGGCATCTTCGGCGCGCTCGACCGGGACGGCGAGCACGCCCTGTTCCTTCAGCAGCTCGATCGTCCGTTCGGCTCGCCCGGCCGTGGCCGCGACGAACAGGGCCGCGTCGCCGTCCTCGCGAAGCCGGCGGATCTCGGCCACCCAGTCCTGGACGCGGCCCTTGAGCTCGATCGCCGGCTGGCAGCGCACGTGTTGCAGCGGCAGCGACTGCCGCGGTCCGGTCGGCGCGTCCGGAACCGCGGCGTCATCGTCCAGTCCGAGCTCGGCGAGGAGCGTCGCCTGCTCCAGCCGCGCGCTCAACCGCCGCCACGTCCACGAACAGGCGTGTCGGGGGACTGCACGTCCGCATCGGGCTCGCGCGTCACGGCGCTCTCGTAGCTCTCCTGGACCTGCTGCAGCAGCTGCGGCGATGTTCGTGTCGACCTCGTCGCGCTCGGACACGATGATGCGCGAGTCGTTCGCGTGCGCCAGGTAGTCGAATACGACGCCGAGCGATCAGCTCGTGGTCGACAAGCTCACCACGAGCGGGATTCGCGTGGCCGTCGGACGCTCGCTACTAGCGAGCACGTCCCGCAGCGGCACGACCGCGATCTGATCGATCGCCGCAATCGATCGCTGCGTGGACGGGTCGTAGGTACGGAGCGATTCGATCGTGTCGCCGATGAACTCCAGGCGCACCGGGTGCGTGGCCGCCGCGGGGAACACGTCGACGATGCCGCCGCGGACCGCGAATTCGCCGTGCTCGTCGGCCGGATCTTCGCGGGAGAACCCGGCCTCGATGAGGCGCTCCGCCAGGTCGGTCGGGGGAATGTCCTGGCCGGGCTTCAGCTCCAGGGCCGCGGCCAGCATGCGATCGGGCGCCGACACGCGCGGCAGCAGCGCCGCCGCCGAGGCCACGACGACCCGTGCCGTGCCTCGCGCGATGCCATGGAGCGCGCGCGCGCGGGCCGACGTCACGCCGACGTGCGGCGCCAGCCCGCGATAGGGATCGACTTCGTGCGAGGGATACGCGAGCACCGCCCGTTCGATCGCGGTGGGCGCGAGACCTTCCATCGCCGCCAGGAAGAAGGCGACGTCGGCGCACGCCTCCTCGAGATCCGCGTCGCTCGGCAGCACGTACAGCACGACGCCCTGCGGCCGCGCATGCGACGCGCTCGCCACGAACAGCGCTTTCGCCGGCGCGGTCAGCCCCGACACCACGTGCGCGGGCACGTCCATCCCGCTGCGCGTGATGGCGGTCTTCAGAACAGCGCGGAGGTTCAGAGAGGTCGAGGTCGCCACGGCAGGCCCAACTTCTCAGTGTAGCGCAGCGCCGCGTCCGGTCGAAAGTCGCAAATCACGAAGCCGAACCAATGACTGTCTTCTTCGTGTTTTCGTGGCTTCGTGGCTCGATTGTTGACGCTACGCAACGTCGCTCCAGCGAACCTGGGTGTTCGCGCAGGGATCGCGCGCGCGCCGCCGGCCGAGGACGCGATCGAAATCGCGCGCCTTGATCTCGCCGGTGCCCGGCCGTTTCACCCAGACGTTGGCGGCCGAAAACTGCTCGCCGGCCTTCACGTCCTTGATCGTGACGACGCAGGCGTAGGCGAAGTCGATGGTGGGCTGCTCTTCCGGGAGAATCGTTTTGCCGCCGCCGAGCGCCTCGAAGATCGCGCGCGAGCCGCGGACGAGATCCGCCAGCTCGGCCGGATCCATCGAGATCGGCACGTCGGGACCCGGCCACGTCTTGTCCGACGTGAAATGCTTTTCGAGCAGGCGCGCGCCGAGCGCGACCGCCGCGAGGCACGTGTAGTTGCCCAGCGAGTGATCGCTCAGGCCGACAACGGCGTCGGGAAACGCATTCCGCAGGTCCGCGATCGCGCCGAGGCGGACTTTGTCGTACGGCGTCGGATACATCGAGGTGCAGTGCGTCAGCGCGAACGGCACGCGCGCCGCGCGCAGGATGTCGACCGCCGGGCGAATGCTCTCGAGGTCGTTCATGCCCGTGCTGAGAATCACCGGCTTGCCAAACCCGGCGATGTGCTGGACGAGCGGGTAGTTGTTGCACTCGCCGGATCCGATCTTGTACGCGGGGACGCCCATCGCCTTCGAGCCGATCGGCGGCCGCGCGCGAGAACGGCGTGGACAGATAGATCAGTCCCTTGTCTTCCGCGTACTGCTTGAGCCGCCGGTCCTCGTCTTCCGACAGCGCGCAGCGGGCCATGATGTTCCAGATGCTCTCGGTCGCGTTGCCCGGCACCACGTCGTTCGGAATCATCTCGTCGTCGATGACGTGGCACTGGAACTTGACGCACTCGCATCCTGCCAGCGCGGCGTCGTCCACCATGCGGAGCGCCTTGGCGATGTCGCCCTCGTGGTTGATGCCGATTTCGGCGATCACGAGCGGTGGTGCGTTGTCGCCGATGAGCCGGCGCTCGATGCGGAACTCGGTCATCCCCGTATTTTCTCCACGAGCGCGCTCGTCGAATGCCCCGGTTCGATCGCGATCCGGACCACTCGTCCGCCCCGAGCCTCCACGATATCGCGGCCGACAATGGCGTCGGCGGCCCAGTCGGCGCCCTTGACGAGGATGTCCGGCTGCAGCGCCCCGATCACGGTGTGCGGCGTGTCCTCGTCGAAGACGACGACGCCGTCCACGCACGCGAGCGCGGCCAGGATCTCGGCGCGCTCGGCCTCCGGCGTAATCGGCCGATCGGCGCCCTTGATGGCGCGGACCGACCGATCGGAGTTGATCCCGACGAGCAGCGCGTCGCCGAGAGCCCGCGCCTGCTGAAGGTAGCGGAGATGCCCCACGTGAAGCAGATCGAACACGCCGTTGGTGAAGACGATGGTCTTGCCGGCGGCGCGAAGACTTTCGACGAGCGGCGACGCCCCTCTGGAATCGTCACGACTTGAAGTGCACGTCGCCCGAGAACCGCCAGCGTGTGCTGAGGCCGGTAGATCCCGACGTCGCGCGCGCGCGACTTCACACGGAACGTATACAGCAGCCGGTGATAGTCGAACGGATACCCGTCGCGCCTGTGAACGGCGACGTCGACCTTGTAGGTGCCGTCGAGAGGTCCAGGCTCTCGATGGCGAAGATGACCTCGGCTTCGCCCGCGAGCCGCACCGGCATCATGTCCTGGCGATAGGTGTTCGTGCCGTAGCAGCACACGCCGTCGGCGTTGAAGATCGCGATGCCGAACACGAAGTCGTTGATCGGATGGCTCGCCCGAACTTTGAGGCGAATCGACAGCGGATCGCCGGAGTGGAACACGAAGGCCGGCTGATTCTCCCGATCGAGGAACGAGACGTCGACAATCTCCACTTCGCGCGATCCCCATCGCCCTTCGACTGCCTGCGACTCATCGGGCGACGGACTGTCCCTCCTGCGCCTGCCGTGCCCCTGCTTGCCCGTCCGCGCCCGTCACGCCCGCGTCTTCCACCGCCTTCGCGGTTGTCGCCGCGAGCAGCGCCCCTTCGCTCTCTTCGACCTTGGTCAGGTAGGCATCGACGACGCGCTTCGGATCGCCGTGCGTCATGGCGCGGCCGCCATCGAGCCACAGCGCTTCGTCGCAAAAGCGCTCAACCAGGCTGAGGGAATGGGTCACGAGCAGAATCGTCTTCCCGCGCCGGCGGAACTCGCCGAACTTGTCGAGGCACTTGTGCGTGAAGCCCTCGTCTCCGACCGCCAGTACCTCGTCGACGAGCAGGACGTCGGGATCGACGTGAATGGCCACCGCGAATCCCAGGCGCATGTACATGCCCGACGAGTAGGTCTTGACCGGCGCGTCGATGAACTCGCGCAGCTCCGCGAAATCGACGATCTCGTCGAAACGCTCCTGGACTTCCTTTTTGGTGAGCCCGAGCATGATGCCGTTGATGAACACGTTCTCGCGGCCCGAGATCTCGGGATGGAAGCCGGCGCCGAGCTCGATCAGCGCGGAGATGCGGCCTTCCACTTTGACCGTCCCCTGCGTCGGCTTGGTGATGCCCGCCACGAGCTTGAGGGCTGTGCTCTTGCCGGATCCGTTCTTGCCGATGACGCCGTAGGTCGCGCCGCGACGGACCGCGAACGAGACGTCGGTCAGCGCCGGAAAGACTTCGTTGGGCCGCAGGTTCTGGAGCAGGCTGCGCTGCAGCAGCGCGCTCTTGAGCGTGGAGAACTGCCGCCCGCTGTAGCGGCGGTAAATCTTGGTGACGTGCTCGAGCTCAATGGCGTGCACGTGTCACACCGCTTCGGCGAAGGAGTCCCGCAGCCGATCGAAGAACCAGTAGGCCCCGAGAAACAGCACGACCGACAGGCCGCCGAGCGCCACGAGCCATTTCCAGTGACCGACCGAACCGGGGAAAAACAGGATTTCCTGATACGACACCGCGAGATGCGTGAACGGGTTCAGGTCGAAGAGCCGCCGGTACGCGATCACGTTCGGATCCAGCCAGGGATAGATGATCGGCGTGGCGAAGAACCAGAACATCAGCAGGTTCGACAACAGATCGCGGATGTCGCGGAAATGCACCGTCAGCGCCGCGAAAAACAGCGACAGCGCCATCGTGAAGACGAGCTGCACCAGCACGGCCACCGGAAACCAGACCAGGCCGGCCGGATCCGGCCAGTGGCGATAGGCGATCACGAACGCCGCGAGAATGGTCAGGCCCAGGAAGAAATGGACCATGTTCGCGAGCACGTTGACGAGCGGGAGAATCTCCGCCGGAAACAGCACCTTCTTGATCAGATTGCCGCCCGCCACGAGCGCGTTCGGACGCCTCCAGGAGCGACGTCGCGAACCAGTTCCAGGGCAGGATGCCGCAGAACATGAACAGCGCGTACGGCTGCGCGATCGGTGTTCTGGTTCGGCAGGATCACGGTGAAGACGAAGGTGTAGATCGACAGCAGCAGCAGCGGGTTGATGAACGACCAGAAGAACCCGAGCACCGAACCCCGGTAGCGCGCTTTCAGCTCGCGCGCCACCAGGCTTTGAATCAGCCCGCGGTAGCGAAAGAGGTTGGCGAGGTTGGAAAACAATTACGAACGGATTTTAGCCCGAGTCGAGACCTGCAGCTGGATGAGCGACCGGAGCATCGCAATGCGCACGCGCTCGAGGTCCATGTCTGGCGCCAGGCTGCGCGAGCCGCTCCTCCGCCCGTTTCTTCGCCGCCTCGGCGCGCGTCGACGTCGATCTCGTCTGGCTTTTCTGCCTCTTCCGCCAGAATCGTGACCCGATCGGGCTGCACTTCCGCGAACCCGAACCCGATCAACATGAAGTGCTTCTCCGAGCCCTGGCGATACCAGAGCTCGCCCAGGCCGAGCAGCGCGAGCAGCGGCGTGTGCCCCGGCAGCACGCCGAAATAGCCGTCGGCTCCCGGGATCTGGACCTCGTCGACGCGCTCGTCCACGAGCGCACGATCGGCCGAGACGATGTTCAAATGCAGCGAGGTTGGTAGCGCCACGTTTGCTAGCCCTTCCGCTCTTGCGCCCTCGCCACGACCTCTTCGATCGTGCCCGCCATGTAGAAATCCTGCTCCGAGATGGCGTCGTGCTTGCCTTCGACGATTTCCTTGAACCCGCGGATCGTGTCGGCGATGGACACGTACTTGCCTTCGCGCCCGGTGAACTGCTGCGCCACGAAGAACGGCTGCGAGAAGAACCGCTGGATCTTGCGCGCCCGCGTGACGGTGAGCTTGTCGTCTTCCGACAGCTCGTCGATGCCCAGAATCGCGATGATGTCCTGCAGATCCTTGTAGCGCTGCAGAATCTGTTTGACCTGCCGGGCGACGTTGTAGTGCTCGTCGCCGATGATGCGCGGGTCGAGGATCCGCGAGGTCGACGCCAGCGGATCGACCGCCGGGAAGATGCCCAGCTCGGAAATCGCGCGCGACAGGTTCGTGGTCGCGTCGAGGTGCGCGAAGGTCGTCGCCGGCGCCGGATCGGTGTAGTCGTCGGCCGGCACGTAAATGGCCTGCACCGAGGTGATCGAGCCCTTCTTGGTGGACGTGATGCGCTCCTGCAGTTCGCCCATCTCGCTCAAGAGCGTCGGCTGGTAGCCGACCGCCGACGGCATGCGTCCGAGCAGCGCCGACACCTCGGATCCAGCCTGCGTGAACCGGAAGATGTTGTCGATGAAGAGCAGCACGTCCTTGCCTTCCGCGTCGCGGAAGTACTCGGCCACGGTCAACGCCGACAAACCCACCCGCAAGCGGGCGCCCGGCGGCTCCGTCATCTGGCCGTAGACGAGCGCGGCGCGCGACTTCGTGTGATCGTTGACGTCGATGACGCCGCTCTCCTGGAACTCGATCCAGAGGTCGTTGCCCTCGCGCGTGCGTTCGCCCACGCCGCCGAACACCGACACACCGCCGTGCTTCAGCGCGATGTTGTGGATCAGCTCCATGATGATGACGGTCTTGCCGACGCCGGCGCCGCCGAACAAGCCGATCTTGCCGCCTTGCAGGTACGGCTCGAGCAGGTCGACGACCTTGATGCCGGTTTCGAACATCTTGAGGTCGGTCGACTGGTCTTCGAGACTCGGCGGCAAACGGTGGATGGGCCAGCGCTGCTTGGTCACCACCGGCCGATCCGGAAAGTCGACCGGCTCGCCGATGACGTTCATGACGCGGCCGAGCGTTTCGGGACCGACCGGCATCGAGATCGGTTCGCCGAGGTCCACGGCCTTCATGCCCCGCTGCATGCCGTCGGTGGGCTTCATCGCCACCGCCCGCACGCGGTTCTCGCCGAGATGCTGCTCGACTTCCGCGATGACATCGATCGCCTCGCCGCCGCCCTTCCCTTCGGACTGGATCCGCAAGGCGTTGTAAATCTGCGGCAGGTGCCCCGCCTCGAACTCCACGTCGACGACGGGCCCGATGACCTGGACGATCTTGCCAACCTGTTGTGTCTGTGTCGCCATATCAGCTACATCTCTACCGCTCGTCCTGAGCCTGTCGAAGGACGAGCTCAGCTCGTGATTCGCGAGATCACCACGAGCGTTACTAACCTGACCGTCCGTTACAGCGCCTCTGCTCCCGAAACCACTTCGATAATCTCGCGCGTGATCGCAGCCTGGCGCACCTTGTTCATGTACAGCGTCAGATCCGCGAGCATGTCGGCGGAGTTCTTGGTCGCCGTATCCATGGCGGTCATCTGCGCGGCGAAAAACGCCGCGTTCGATTCGAGCAGCGCCCGGTAGACCTGCACGTCGACGTAACGCGGCAGCAGTTGATCGAAAATCTGCTGCGGGGCCGGCTCGTAGAGATACTCGACGGGCAGGTAGCCTTCGCCGGGCGAGGCAGAGCCGTGCGCAAGTTCTCCCGTGGCCGACTCGGCCTGCACGTCGGCGCGCTGGATCGGCAGCAGTTGCTCCACGACGACGCGCTGCGAAATGACCGACTTGAACTCGTTGTAAATCAGCACGACGCGATCGACTTCGCCGCCGGTAAACGCCTCGACCGCCGCCTGCGCGATCCGCCTCGCATCGTCGTACTGCAGCTTCTGGAAGATGCCCACTTCCTCGAACAACACCGGAAATCCGCGGCGCCCGAAGTACTCGCGACCCTTGCGGCCGACGAGGCCAAGCAGGCACGGTTGGGCGCTGTCGACGATGAACGACGCGCCCGCCTTCATGGCGTTGGTGTTGAAGCTGCCGCACAGGCCCTTGTCGGCGGTGACAAGGATCACCAGCGTCTTCGCGTCGGGCTTGGGCTCGCGGACCGTCAGGAGCGGGTGCAGTTCCTCATCCACGCGCGCCGCGACGCTGCGCAGCACGCGCTGCATCTGCACGGCGTACGGCCGCGCGTTCATGATCCGGTCCTGGGCCCGGCGCAGCTTCGACGCCGCGACCATTTTCATGGCCTTGGTGATCTGCTGCGTGTTCTTGACGGCCCGAATCCGGCGTCTCAGATCGATTAAAGAGGGCATCGTCCTGGATTTGCCACGAAATCACGAAAACACGAAAAAGACCTTTTGGGTTTCGTGCTCTTCGTGTTTTCGTGGCTGTATCCTTAAGCCGCCGCGGCCTTTCTCGCCGCGAAGCTGGCCGCGAACTCTTTCACCACCGCGTCGAGCTCGCCTTTGAGCTGGTCGTCGAGAATCTTCTTTTCCACGATCCCGGTGAATACCTGCGGCGCACTCGTCTCGATGAACTTGTAGAGCTCGGTCTCGAACGCGCGCACTTCCGACACCGCGATGTTGTCCAGATAGCCGTTCGTGCCGGCGTAGATCAGCGCGACCTGCCGCTCGACCGGCAACGGTTCGTACTGCGGCTGCTTGAGGATCTCGACGAGCCGCGCGCCGCGATTGAGCTGCGCCTGCGTCGCCTTGTCGAGATCGCTGCCGAACTGCGCGAACGCGGCCAGTTCGCGATACTGCGCGAGGTCCAGCCGCAGCGTGCCCGCCACCTGCCGCATGGCCTTGATCTGCGCCGAACCGCCGACGCGCGACACCGAGTTGCCGACGTTGATCGCCGGCCGGACGCCCTGGTGGAACAAGTCGGACTCCAGGAAGATCTGCCCGTCGGTGATCGAGATGACGTTGGTCGGGATGTAGGCCGACAGGTCGCCCGCCTGCGTCTCGATGATCGGCAGCGCGGTCAGCGATCCACCGCCGAGCTCGGTCTTCAGCTTCGCCGCGCGCTCGAGCAGGCGGGAATGGAGATAGAACACGTCGCCCGGATACGCCTCGCGCCCTGGCGGCCGGCGGAGCAGCAGCGAGATCTGGCGATACGCCTGCGCGTGCTTCGACAGATCGTCGTAGATGCAGAGCGCGTGGCGCCCGCTGTCGCGAAAGAACTCGCCCATCGCGCACGCCGAGTACAGGCTGATGTACAGGAGCGGCGCTGGATCGGCGGCCGGCGCCGCGACGACGATCGAGTAGCGCATCGCGTCGGCTTCTTCGAGCGTGCGCACCACCTGCGCAATCGTCGACTGCTTCTGGCCGATCGCGTTGTAGATGCACACGACGCCGGTGTCGCGCTGGTTGAGGATCGCGTCGATCGCGACCGCCGTTTTCCCCGTTTGCCGGTCGCCGATGATCAGCTCGCGCTGGCCGCGGCCGATCGGCACCATGGCGTCGATCGCCTTGAGGCCTGTCTGGATCGGCTCCTTCACCGACTGGCGATCGACGACGCCCGGAGCGAGCCGTTCGATCGGCGAGAACTGCTTGGTCGCAATCGGACCCTTGCCGTCGAGCGGCTGACCGAGCGCATTCACGACGCGGCCGAGCATCTCCTCGCCGACCGGCACGGAGATGATGCGATTCGTGCGCTTGACGAGGTCCCCTTCCTTGATGTCCTTGTACTCGCCGAGCAGCACCGCGCCGACGCTTTCCTCCTCGAGGTTCAGCGCGATGCCGAACACCCCGTGGGGGAACTCGAGCATCTCGCCGGCCATGGCGTTGTCGACGCCGTGCACGCGCGCGATGCCGTCGCCGATCGAGATGATGCTGCCGACCTCGGCGACATCGACGTCGACGGCGTAGCTGCCGATCTGCTCGCGAATGATCTTGGATATCTCTTCGGCTTTGATGTCCATTGTGTTCCTGTCGTGCTCAGTGGTCAGTGGTCGGCCTGATCAGTCAGCTGGGCCGCCACTACTGGCCACCGGCCATAAACGCTCTTTCATCTTTTCCAATTGCCGCGTGATGCTGCCGTCGTACACCGTGCTGCCGATGCGCGCGACGATGCCGCCGATGAGTGCGGGATCGGTGCGCGTCTGAAGCGTCACGGTGCGGCCGGTCGCGCGAGCGAGCTGTTGTTGAATCTCGGCGGAGCGTTGGTCGTCGAGCGGCGTCGCCGTGGTCAGCTCCGCGCGCACGACATTCTGGTGGTCCATGAGCCGGTCGCGGTACGACGCGAGCAAGTCCGGCAGAAGCACCAGCCGGTCGCGTTCGGCGAGCAGCGTGAGCAGCTTGCCCACAATCGGCGCCGGGTTCATCCGCGTCGTCAACTCGACGACGGCGGCGCGCTTGCGCGGGACGGGACCGCCGGATTGAGCAGGACTTTCGCGAGCGTCGGATGGTCGGTGAGCAGTCCGGCAAACGCCGCGAGGTCGCGTTCGATCGCGTCGAGATCGGCGCGCTCCTTGATGCCGACTTCGAGGAGGGCCCGCGCGTAACGAAGAGCGGCGGTCTTATTGGTCACGGGGTTCTCGCGCCAGCTGGGGAGCTTGCGAAGAGTTTCACAAGCTCACGGGAACTTTATCACGGCACTACCCGGACATGAAAGCCCGGATCGGCCTTCTCGACCGACCCGATTGGCTGCCCTGGCACGCCTCGGCTGCTGAGGGCCGCCTGAAACGCGCTCAGCCATCGGCGCGGCGACCGCAACCAACAGTCCGCCAGACGTTTGCGGGTCGTAGAGCAGCGTTTCCAGGTCGGGGGCGACGCCGGGAGCCACGGCCACCTGGCCGGCGAAATGTTCCCGATTCGACGCCAGGCCGCCCGAGGTGTTCGCGGCGGCCAACGCCATCGCGCCGGCAAACGTGGGAACCCGACCGGCCTCGATCCGCAGCGTGACGCCGCTGGCCTTGGCCATTTCGCTGCCGTGCCCGATCAGTCCAAACCCCGTGACGTCGGTGCACCCATGAACGGTGCCGGCCGGCAGGGATTGGATGGCCTCCGCCGCCGCTCGATTCAACGTGCGCATCGACTGAATCGCTTCGTTGGCGAGACCTTCCGGCGCGCGATCGAACTTGATGGCCGTCCCCACCACGCCGGTGCCGATCGGTTTGGTCAGGAAGAGGACGTCGCCGGCTTTCGCGCCGGCATTCGTCAGCACGCGCGCAGGATCGATCGCGCCGGTCACGGCGTAGCCGAACTTGATCTCCGGATCGCGCACCGTGTGGCCGCCGAGCAGCGCGACACCCGCCTCGCGGAGTTTGTCGAACCCGCCCATGAAAATCGCGCGAATGGTCTCGGGCTCGAGACCCTCCTGCGGGAATGCCGCAATCGCCAGCGCCGTGAGCGGCTTGCCTCCCATCGCGTAGACATCGCTCAACGCGTTGGCGGCGGCGATCTGTCCGTACACGTACGGGTCGTCGACGATCGGCGTGAAGAAATCCACCGTTTGCACGAGCGCCGGCCCGCTCTCCCACCGGTACACACCCGCATCGTCCGCGGTCCTGAAGTCGACAAGGACGCGGTCGTCTGTTTGCGCGGGGATGTCACTCAGCACCTGAGCGAGCTCGCCTGCGGCGAGTTTGCTCGCTCAACCGGCGCAGGACACCATCTGGGTCAAACGCTTCATCATAGCCTCTGCCGTCCGATCAACTCGATCGTAAAATCCTGAATCAATTCTTCCTCCGACGTGAAATCGATTTCGATGCGGCCGCGCGTGCCGTGGCGCACGATGCGCACGCGGGTGCCGAGCAGGATCTTCAAGCGATCCTCCGCGGCGCGCGTGTGCACGTCCACCGGCGGCGGCGGCGACAGGTTCGCGGGCCGCGGATCCACCTTCGACGATTTTCTTGACCAGCGATTCGGTCTCGCGCACCGACAGGCTGCGCGCCAGGACATCCCGCGCGAGCTGCCGTTGATCGGCCTCCGCGGCCAGCGAGAGCAGCGCGCGCGCATGGCCCATCGACAGCCGTCCCGACGCGACTTCGGTGCGGACTTCGTCGGGCAGTCTCAACAGGCGGAGGTGGTTCGCAATCGTCGCGCGATCCTTGCCGACCGCCGACGGCGATTTGCTCCTGCGTCAACTGGAACTGGTCGGCGAGTCGTTTGTAGGCGAGCGCCTCGTCGATGGGATTGAGATCCTCGCGCTGAATGTTTTCCACGAGCGCCAGCTCGAGCTGCGACTTCTCCCCCGGCATGACGTCGCGCACGACGATGGGGACGCGGAGGAGGCCGGCAAGCTTGGCGGCGCGCCAGCGGCGTTCACCGGCGATGATCTGAAACCGATCGCCGGCCTTGCGCACGACGATCGGCTGAATCAGGCCGTTGGCGCGGATCGACTGCGCGAGATCCTGCAGCCGCGCTTCATCGAGCGATCCGCGCGGCTGAAAATCGTTCGGCATGAGCCGATCGATGTCGGCGTCGACCGGAGCCTGGCGCGGCGCCGGCGCGTCCGGAATCAGCGCGCTGAGACCTTTGCCGAGTGCTGGGCGTTTGTCCATGTGCGATCACCTGAGAACGCAACGCGGAAGTCATTGCGGTTCGCGGGCTTGGCGATCTTCGCGTCATCATGCGGCTGGGGTCGCCGCCCGTTCGAACACTTCGCGCGCGAGCGCGAGGTACGCTTCGGCGCCGCGCGATTTGATGTCGTAGAGCATCACCGGCAATCCGTGACTGGGCGCTTCGCCGAGGCGGACGTTGCGCGGAATCACGGTCCGGTACACCTTTTCTTTGAAGAATTCCCTGACGTCTTTCGCGACCTGGTGGCCGAGATTCGTGCGCTCGTCGTACATCGTGAGGAGCACGCCTTCGATCTCGAGTGCAGGATTGAGCGCCGCCTGGACGCGCTGCATCGTGCCGACGAGATCGGCAAGCCCTTCGAGCGCGAAGTACTCGCAGTGGAGCGGAATCAGCACGGCGTCGGCGGCGACGAGCGCGTTCAGCGTCATCAGCCCGAGCGACGGCGGGCAGTCGATGAAGATGTAGTCGTAGGAGTCGCGCAGCGGATGCAGCAGCGCGCGCAGCCGTTCGTCGCGCGCGGAGAGGGTCACCAACTCGATCTCTGCGCCGGTGAGGTTGCGATCGGCGGGGATCAACTTCATCCGATCGAGATCGGTTGCGATCACGAAGGGCGTGGCGTCGACGATGGGTTCGGGCGAGGTGAGCGCCTCGTAAATCGAGCCGGCTTCGGCGGCCTGGCCTTTTCGTCCGACGCCGCTTGTCAGGTTGCCCTGGGGATCGAGATCGACCAGCAGGACGGACTGGTTTTCCACGGCGAGCGACGCCGCCAGATTGATGGCCGTCGTGGTTTTGCCGACGCCGCCCTTCTGATTGGCGACAGCGATGATCCGTCCCATTGTTCTGTTGATAGCCCTAAAACATGTGGTTCTGTGCCGAGCGTGAACTGGGAGCAGAGAATACGGGCTGAGGCGCCACGGGTCAACCGTTAGTTGCGAGTGTTCCACGTGGAACATCTGAGGTCTACGAACGCTTATAGCTGAGTGCGTAGGCCGGGCGAATCGGGGACGTGGACAGGATTGTTGAGCTATCGAAGGTCGAATCCGATCAGCCGCTCAGGCTGAGGCGTCGACCGGAACATCAACAGGCTTCCTCTGGGCTCGCGGATCCGCGCGACAGAACTCATGAGCTTCGCGTCCGGCCGGACGGCTCGAACGGTCACCAAGCCAGCCGTGCCTTCAACGTCGCGTCGAATCGCCAGCTCTTCAAATCGGCCGGTTTCGACAGCGACGTCGGACAGGCTCAGCTCCCGCACGACTTCCCGCAGAAATGCGGCCTTGCGGGCCTTCGATTCGACCATGGTCAGCTTCAACGCCGGCTTCACCAGCATCAGCGGAATCGCTGGAGATCCGCCGCCGGATCCGACGTCGAACCAGGGTGTCCACGAGTCTTCGACCAGTCGAGCGGCGGCCAGCGGTTCGATGAACAGCCGATCGAATGTCTCGTCGGTTGGTTCATCGAGGGGGAGCGACGTCAGGTTGACCTTCGCATTCCACCGGGCGAGCAGCCGGAAGTACGCTTCGAGCTGTTCCGCGACGCCAGGCGGCGTGGAGATGCCGGCGGTCCTCGTGCGCCGAGCGAGGCGGTCGCGAAACGCCTTCGACGTCACCGTGGCAACCTGATCACAACCCGGTTGCAACCTGATCGCAACCTGGTCACGACTTGATCGGAACGGGATCGCGACTGGAGAACCGGCCAAGGTAGGCGGACAGGACGGCCACTGCGGCCGGCGTCACGCCCGGGATTCGGAGAGCGTGCGCGAGCGTATCGGGGCGGACCTGCGACAGTCGCTGGACGACTTCGCGCGACAGGCCTGGCACGCGATCAAAGGGAAAACTCGCGGGAATTCGCCGGCGTTCATCTTTTCTGGCCCGCTCGATTTCGCTTTCCTGGCGCCGCAGGTAACCCACGTACTTCACGGCCGTCTCCGCGCTCGCGGCGTCGACGGCAGCGTCGCACGCGTCCGACTCGAAATCCGGCAGCGCACCAGTCGACACGAGATCAGCCAGGCGGACGCCGGGTTGCCGCAACACCTGGCTCGCCGGCACGCGGTCTCCGGAAGGCGTTCGGACGAGCGTCTTGTCCAGCACTCGAAGATTCCGCTCGAATCGCCCACGGCGCCGGCAGAACCGCTCCCATCGCTCATCGTCGACCAGCCCGGCTTCGCGGCCGCGCGGCGTGAGACGCAGATCCGCGTTGTCGATGCGAAGCATCAATCGATGCTCGGCGCGCGACGTGAACATGCGATACGGCTCCAGACAGCCTTTGGTGATCAGGTCGTCGATGAGGATGCCCACGTACGCTTCGTCGCGCCGCAACTCGAGACCCGTGCCCCCAGCCGCAGCATGCGCGGCGTTGACGCCCGCCATCAGGCCCTGCGCTGCCGCTTCCTCGTAGCCGGACGTTCCATTGATCTGGCCGGCGAGAAACAGGCCTGCTACTCGCTTGGTTTCAAGGCGGCGCGTCAGCTCCGTCGGCTGAATGAAGTCGTACTCCACAGCATAGCCGGGTCTCAGCAGCACAGCCTCCTCGAGCCCCGGAAGCGCGTGCACCAGCTTCTCCTGCACGTCGCGCGGCAGCGACATCGAGAAGCCGTTCACGTAGATCTCACGCGCCTCGACGCCTTCGGGCTCCAGGAAGATCTGGTGCCGCTCCTTGTCCGGAAACCGGATGATCTTGTCTTCGAGCGACGGACAGTAGCGCGGGCCGATCCCCCGAATCTGACCGTTGAAGAGCGGCGACAACGCGACATGATCGCGCACGAGATCGCGCACGCGATCGTTCGTATGTATAAGATAACAATGGACTTGTTCGCGATCTATCGGCTCCGAGACGAACGAGAACGGCACCGGAGGAGCGTCGCCCGCCTCGACCGCGAACGTTCCATCCGCCACACGCCGCTCGAAATCGATGCTCGCGCGATCGAGCCGCGGCGGCGTGCCCGTCTTCAACCGTCCCCACTCGAAGCCGAACGACTTCAGCGATTCCGCAAGGTCGGCGGATGGGGGCTCGCCCGCGCGGCCAGCGGCATGCTGTTCGGGACCAATGTGGATCAACCCGTTGAGGAAAGTGCCTGTCGTGATCACCAGGGCGCGGCAGCCGTATGAGTCGCCGTCCTCACACAACAGCCCCGTGACGCGGCCGTTCGACACGAGGATCCTGCCGGCCTTGGCAATGAGCCATTCGATATTCGGCTCGGCGTCGAGCGCCGCTTTCACCCAGCGACCGTAGACGCGTTTGTCGGCCTGCGCCCTCGGCGACCACACCGCGGGCCCGCGACTGCGATTGAGCAGCTTGAACTGAATGCCCGTCGCATCGATCGCGCGTCCCATCAACCCGCCGAGCGCGTCGATCTCTCGAACGAGATGCCCTTTTGCGGTGCCGCCGATTGCCGGATTGCACGGCATGTGCGCAACCGTGTCGGTGGACAACGTGCAGAGTCCGACATGCGCGCCGAGCCGCGCCGCGGCGTATGCCGCTTCGCACCCGGCGTGACCCGCGCCAATCACGATCACGTCGAACGATCTTCGCGTGCGTCATTTCCCGATGCAAAAACGCTCGAAGATGTGCGTCGAGCACTTCGTCGGGCGCACGGCGGCCGGTGACTTCTTCGAGCGCCGCGCGCGCCTCCTGCAAATCCGCCAGCACGAACTCTTCCGACAGCGCGCCGCCGTCGGCGCACGCGGCCGCGCGCGCGCGGGCGAGCGCGTCGTGCGCGCGTTGCACGAGCGCGATGTGGCGCACGTTGGTGATCGACGGCCGATCGCGCTGAGGAGCGTCGGAGCTGTGCGTCAGCGTTTCCGCCACGACGCGGCGCAAATGATCCAGGCCTTCTCCGCTCTTGGCGGACACGCGCGATCGCGTTCGCGAAACCGGCAGACTCTGGAAAGAGATCCACCTTGTTCCGGACGACCAGTTGTTTGACATCGATGTCTTGCGGCTCCTCGTCTACGACAACCTGCAGGACGAGGTCAGCGACTTCCGTGGATTGCCTGGACCGCGCGACGCCCTCGGCTTCGATCGCGTCGGCGGCCTCGCGCAGGCCTGCCGTATCCACGAGCGTGACGCGCAAGCCCTCGAGATCGATCACCTCCGTCACCAGATCTCGCGTGGTGCCAGGCACGTCGGTGACGATGGCGCGCGGGGCGCCGACGAGAGCGTTGAACAGAGTGGATTTGCCGACGTTGGGCCGGCCGACGATCGCCACCTGCAGACCTTCGCGAAGCAGGCGTCCACGCCGGCCCTCGTCCAGCAGTGCGCCGGTCGTCAGCAGCACCGCATCGATCTCACGCGCGATGGCGTCCGGATCGACGAAGTGATAGCCCTCTTCCGGAAAATCCACGGACGCTTCGAGCCGCGCGATCAAATCGAACAACGTCGCGTCGATGGCTCGAATCGCGCACGTCAGCGTCCCTTCGAGCTGATCGAACGCCGCGCGCGCCTGCAACGGCGTCGCCGCGTCGATGAGATCGGCCACCGCTTCAGCCTGCATCAGATCGACGCGGCCGTTCAGGAACGCACGCAGCGTGAACTCACCGGGTTCCGCGAGCCGGGCGCCCGCGTCGATCGCGGCGCTGACGATCTGCTGCAGCACCACGGGACTCCCGTGCGCGCTGATCTCGACGACGTCATCGCCGGTGTACGAGGCGGGCGCGGGAAAGAACGTGACTACGGCTTGATCGATCGTGTCCGTGTAGGTCCGGCTAAAGCCGGACGCCACGACTCGTCACTTGCCGACGTCGTCGTACGTGGCGTCCGGCTTTAGGCGGACCTTCGTGAACGTTGCGTACCTCGGCTCGAAGGCGCCGCGATGGGTCGTCAGACGCTGCGCGATCGCATGCGCGTCGGGCCCGCTCAGACGCACCACACCAATCCCGCCACGTCCCGGCGGCGTCGCAATCGCGACGATGGTATCGGTTGTGGAAAACATCGTAGTCGACAGTAGTCCAGTCGAGTCCAGCAGCTCAGTCGACAGTTAACTGGCAACTACTGTCGACTGTTGCACTGTGCACTGTCGACTACTTCCGTAACGAGATCAGAACGGTCTTCGAAAACGCGTCGCCGACGCTTTCCGTAGTGACGCCGGCGATTTCGGCGACCGCCATGTGCACGATGCGGCGCTCGTAGGGATTGAGCGGTCCGAGTTGCTGATCGATCCCCGACTCCTTGGCTTTCTCGGCAAGGAGCTTCGCCATGCCGCGAAGCTCGAGGTCTTTCCCCTTGCGATATTCGAGCGCGTCGACGAACACGCGGCGGTCGTCGGCCAGCGTGCGGCCGAACGCGTTGTCCACGACGTGCTGCAGCGCCTTCAAAGGTTCGCCGCGGTGGCGGACGAGAATCTCCGCTTCTTCGCCGGCGAGGTTCAGCCGCGGGCCGTCGGCGGTGTCGTCGACCTCCACGGTGGCGGTGATGCCGAGAGCGGCGGTGAATCGATTCAGGAAGTCAACGATTGGCGCTGTGCTCATCGCGAATCTCGCACGTTATAGCGACACGCTCGTGGTGAGCTTGTCGAACGACTGTGTCGCAGCTAGCTCTTCTCCTCAGTAACCCCCGAGCGCTTGACCCGTCGCTCCGCGGGCGGCCTGATCGTGCGCACCTTCGGCGGCCCGATCAAGTAGTTCGTCAGGTACTGCTGACCGATGCCCCACAGATTCGTGACGGCATAGTAAAGCGCCACGCCCGCCGGCAGCCACAGGAACATCACCGTGAAGATGAGCGGCATCATCAGCATCATGCGCTGCTGCGCGGGATCCATGCCGGCGCTCGGCGTCATCTTCTGCTGCCAGAACTGGCTCGCGCCCATGATCACCGGGGTGATGTAGAGCGGATCGTGCGCCGTGAGATCGTGAATCCAGCCGATGAACGGCGCCCCGCGCAGCTCGATGGCCACCGAGAGCAGCGCCCACATCGCCAGCAGCACCGGCATCGTCAGCAGCATCGGGACGCAGCCGCCCGCCGGGTTGACGCCGCGCTCGCGGTAGAGCGCCATCAACTCCTGGTTCATCTTCTGCTTCGCGGGATCGGTGGCTTTCAGCTTCGAGTAGCGATCCTGGATGGATTTGACCTCGGGCTGAATCTCCTGCATCTTCCGCATCGACACGACGCTCTTGTGCCGCAGCGGGAACATGATCAGGTTGATGAGGATCGTCAGGATGATGATCGAGAACCCGTAGTTGCCGACGAAGCTGTTCACCCACTTCAGTGAGCGCAGCAGCGGCACAACGATGATCTCGAAGATCCCGAAATAAATCGCCTTCGGCATCTCGGGGCCGAGCGCCGACAGGATGTCGAAGTCCTTCGGTCCGACGAAAAACCGCGTCGCCTGCCCCTGCGTGCCCGGTTGGACCTCGTAGGCGACGAGCTCTCGCGGCGCACCGGTCGCCGGCGGTTGCGGCGTGATCGTCAGCGGCTGGTAGTGCACTTTGGCGGCGGCGACGTCGAGCGCCACGGTCATGAAGTAGTTGTCGTCGACGCCGGCGTACTTGAAGTCGCCCTGATAGTCCGGCTGTGTGGCGAGATCGCTCGCCGCGAGCCGCTGCACTTTGCCGTTCGAGTACAGCAACCCTCCCGCTTTTTGCGTGTAGCTGCTGGCGTCTGCCGCGTCGCCGATCGCAGGACCCCACACGATCGCCGGCGAGAGCGTCCGGTCGCCGCTCTTCACGTCCGCGCGCAGAGAGATGACGTAGCTGTTCGGTTCGAGATGGAACACTTTGACCGCGTGCACGCCGGCGGCGTCCCGGTACTCGAATCGAAGATCGACCGGCGTCGCAATTGGCCCGGCTGGTGCGTCGGCGACGGTGTAGAGCGCGCCGTTGACGGTCGCGTCGACGGCCTCGTCCTGCGTTCGGAGCGAGAAAGGCAGCGGCTGATTTGAAGCGGGCTCGATCAGCTCCTGTGGCTCACCCTGCCGGTTCTTGTAGTGCTTCACGCGCCAGCTCTTGAGCCGCGCGCCCTTGTTCGTGAAGACGGCGGTCACCCTGTCCGTCTCCACGCGGATGTCGCGCTCCTGCTTGTCGCCGACGAGTGTTTCAGCCTGCGGCGCTTCAGGCGTTGCTGCGGGCGCAGGCGATGCGCCGGGTCCGGGCGCCACCGACGTGGTCGCTCCCGCGGGAGCTTCGGCCGTTGCCGCAACCGGCGGCGTTCCTGGAGCGCCGGGTTTCGGCACGGGTTTGACGAACATGGCCTGCCAGACGTACAGGACCAGGAACGCCAGAAAAATCGCGATGAGAACGCGTCGTTCCATGCTGTTAGCACGGCGTCGTCGGCGCAGGCCTGAGCTGTCGAAGGACGAGCCCGAGCAGGACGCTCGTGGTTCGACAAGCTCACCACGAGGTTCGAGCGCGTCGCGAGCGAGCGGCACCGGGTCGTGCCCGGCGGCGCACAGCGGATGGCAGCGGATCAACCGGCGGGAGGCGAGCCAGACGCCGTGGACGAGGCCATGACGAGCGATGGCGATGGCCGCGTAGTCCGCGCAGGTCGGCAGGAACCGGCACGATCCTCGAAAATACGGCGATATGGCGAGCTTGTAGCCGCGGAGGACGGCGAGCGCGACGCGGACGCCAAAGGAGTCCTTATCGCCGCTGACGCGTGCCACGCTCGACGAGACCTCGATATTCTGTTTCAAGAAGGGTCAGGCTGGCGTCGAGCAGGTCGCGGTTGGGGATCACGACGACGTCGAACCCCGCGGCGATCTTGTTGCGACGGAAAACCTCTCGTATCAATCGTTTGGCGCGATTTCTTCGAACAGCGCCACCTAGCTTTTTCGTCGCCGCGATGCCCAAGTCGCCCAGTCCCGCCCTTGTTGGGCAGGAAGAACGTCGTGCTGTAGCGGCCCCGAAGCCGAACGCCCCGCTCGTACACGCTCTGGAACTCGGCGCGACGGCGGATCCGCTCGGTCGGCAAGAGCCTCGCGGAAGGCGCAAATCTTCAACGCGAGACTTGAGACTTATTCGTCACTAACTGTTAGACGCTTGCGGCCCTTGGCGCGACGCCGTTTCAGGACCAGCCGTCCGTTCTTCGAACTCATGCGGACCAGAAACCCGTGCGTGCGCCTCCGGTGGCGCGTATTGGGCTGAAACGTCAGCGTTTGCCTTTCATGGACACCCTTCTGAAAGTGATCGAACCGCCAATGTTAGCCGCCGCGTTCCAAGAGTGTCAAACACGCGAGGAGTGTGCTACAGTCGGCGTCCTTTCCCGAGGGACTTCCGGCCTGCTTCTTCCATGCATGTTTGGTCTCTTCCCAAAGTTTTCCACACCTGTGGAAAAAACTGTGGAAATTCCCTAAAGGCGAACAAACGGCGGAAATCGGTGCGTCTATGAACCTCTGGGACCAGATTTTGGCTCGCATCGAGGCCAAAATGAACCGGCACGCGTTCTACACCTGGTTCCGGCCGACGTCGTTCGTCGCCGAGGATCGGTCCTCGATTACGGTGCGTGTGCCGGACGTGTCGTTCCAGGAATGGCTCACCAAGCACTACGGGGCCGTCATCAGCGACGCCCTGGCGGAGCTGCAGCGGCCGAACCTGACGGTGACCTTCGTAGCGGAAACGGCCACCGATCCGCCCGCCATCCCGCTCAACGCGGACGAAACGGCGGCCTTCGACAGCGGCGCCGCCGCCCCGATGGTCGGACCCGGACTGAATCCCCGCTACACCTTCGACACCTTCATCGTCGGCTCGTCGAACCAGTTCGCACACGCGGCGTGCCGCGCCGTTGCGGAACTTCCCTCGCGCTCGTACAACCCGCTGTTCATCTACGGCGGGGTCGGCCTGGGCAAGACCCATTTGATGCACGCGGTCGGACAGTACGTGCTGCAGCACGATCCCGGCTTGAAGCTCACCTACATCTCGTCCGAACGGTTCATGAACGAAATGATCAACGCGGTCCGCTACGATCGCGTGCTCGATTTTCGTGAGCGCTATCGATCCGTCGACGTGCTGCTGGTGGACGACATCCAGTTTCTCGCCGGAAAAGAAGGGACGCAGACCGAGTTCTTCCACACGTTCAACGCGCTCTACGACTCGCAGAAGCAAATCGTGCTGAGCAGCGACCATCCGCCGCACGAGATTCCCTCGCTCGAGGAGCGGCTGCGATCGCGGTTCGAATGGGGCCTGACGGCCGACATCCAGTCGCCCGATCTCGAGACGAAAGTCGCGATTCTCAAGAAGAAAGCCGAAACCGAGTCGGTGCCCCTGCCCGACAACGTGGCGATGTACATCGCCGGCAAGATCAAATCGAACATCCGGGAGCTCGAGGGATCGCTGATCCGGTTGATTGCGTTCGCGTCGCTCACCGGCCAGGACATCACGCTGCCGCTCGCGCAGGAAGTCCTGCGAAACATCCTGGAACACGAGGAGAAAGCCGTCACCATCGATGCCATCCAGAAGTTCGTGGCGGACTACTACAACCTGCGGATGGTGGACCTGAAGTCGAAGAACAATTCGAAATCAGTCGCGATGCCGCGGCAAATCGCGATGTACCTGTGCAAGTCGCTCACGCATGCGTCGCTGCCGGAGATTGGACGAAGCTTCGGCGGCAAGCATCACTCGACGGTGATTCACTCGATTCGCAAGGTCGAGGACATGCGAAAACGTGACGGAGAATTCAACATCCTGATTGGCAACTTTCTGGAGGGATTTCGCTAGAACCAACGGTTTTCCACAAGCTCAACTGTGGAAAGCTGCGGATGACTTGTGGACGCTTTTGCGGGGCTTCGGGAATGCCTGAATCGGAGATTTCCATCCACGCTTTTTCCACAAGTTAAAGTATTCATAAATAAGTAGCTTATAGTCAGGGTTTCCTTTTCAACGCACCCTCTCTTCTTATATAATTTTATAGTTCTAAGATCGTTCTTCCTGAGTTGGTTCCGCGGGCTTCACGCCCCCGCACCTTCGAGGTCAGCACAGCCATGGAACTTGTCGTCCGAAAGAACGACCTTCTGCGAGAACTGCAACTTTTCCAAGGCATCGTGGAGCGGAAGAACACGATTCCGATCCTCGCCAATGTGCTGATGGACGCGAAAGGCGAAGAGCTCACGCTCCTCGCAACCGATCTCGAGGTCGGACTGCGCAGCAAGTGCGCGGCGACGATCACGAAAGGCGGATCGGTCACGCTGCCGGCGAAGAAGATCTACGAGATCGTCAAGTCGCTGCCCGACACCGACATCCGCATCGCGGACGACAAGAGCGGCGTGAAGATTTCGGCCGATCGATTCGAATCGCGCATGCAGACGCTGCCGCGCGAAGATTTTCCGACGCTGCCCGAACCTGGCGGCGCGGCGACGACCGCGCTCCCGCGCAGCGCCGTCAAGGAAATGGTCGCGAAAACGCAGTTCGCGATTACCGGTGAAGACACGCGGTACTTCCTGAACGGCGCGCTGTTCGTCCTTCGCCCCGAAGACATGAGCCTGGTCGCCACCGACGGGCATCGGCTCGCGCTGGTCAGCATGACTCGAGATGGCGGCGCGAAAGCCTCCGAAGAAAACAAGGCGATCCTTCCGAAGAAGACGCTCGGCGAGCTCGGGCGGCTCCTGATGGAAAGCGACGGCGGCGACGTCGGTTATGAGCGCGGCGAAAACCATCTATTCTTCGAGGCCGGCGGCCGGCTTCTCATCTCGCGCATGATCGACGGTCAGTTTCCGGCGTACGAGCGCGTGATTCCGAAGGGCAACGACAAGCACATCGAGTTCGAGCGCGATCGACTCACGAATGCCGTCAAACGCGTGCAGATCATGTCGAACGAGCGATCGCGCGCAGTGAAGATACAGATCGACAAAGGTAAAGTGGAAATCACATCGAGCAGCCCGGATCTTGGCGACGCCAAGGAAACGCTGCCGGTGGAATACTCGGGCTCGTCGATGCAGATCTGCTTCAACGCGCAATACGTGATCGACTTCCTCTCGGCCGTATCCAGCGACATCGTCTCGCTCGACCTGAAGGATGAGGTGAGCCAGGCGGTGATGAAGCCGGTGGGCGCCGAAGGCTACGACTACACGTACGTCATCATGCCGATGAGGGTCTGACCGGGCGGACACACGGGTCCGCCCCTACAGCGTAGGGGCCGACCCACGTGTCGGCCCCATGAATCATGGAACACTCCGACCGAACTGAACAGCCAGGTGACGAACCGCTGACGCCGGAGGTCCAGGCCGAACACACGAACGGCCAGGGCACCGCCGAGGATGTCGAGCAGTACGGCGCCGACAAAATCAGAGTTCTCGAAGGCCTCGAAGCCGTCCGAACTCGGCCGGCGATGTACATCGGCTCGACGGGTCCGGCCGGCCTGCATCATCTCGTCTACGAGGTCGTGGACAACTCGATCGACGAGGCCCTCGCGGGTTTCTGCGATCAGATCAACGTCACGATCCACATCGACGGGTCGGTGACGGTCATCGACAACGGCCGCGGTATTCCTGTCGATCAGCACACGAGCGGCAAGTCGGCGGCCGAGGTCGTGCTCACCGTTCTCCACGCCGGCGGCAAGTTCGACAACGACAGCTACAAGGTCTCCGGCGGCCTCCACGGCGTCGGCGTGTCGGTGGTGAACGCGCTGTCCGAAACGCTCGACCTCGAGATCTGGCGCAACACGCAGGTGTATCAGCAGTCGTACGAGCACGGGCGGCCGACCGGCGAGCTGGAGATGACCGGCACGACCAAGCGCCGCGGCACGAAAGTTACCTTCAAGCCCGACACGGAAATCTTCGAGACCACGGTCTTCAGCTTCGACACGCTCGCACAACGTCTGCGTGAGCTTGCCTTCCTCAACGGCGGCATTGTCATCACGCTGGACGACGAGCGCGACGGCAAGAATCACAAGTTCCACTACGAAGGCGGCATCGTCTCGTTCGTCACGCACCTCAACAAGAACAAGACCGCCGTCAACGAGAAGCCGATCTACATGCGCGGCGAGAAGGACGGCATCGACGCCGAAATCGCGCTGCAGTGGAACGACGGCTACGCAGAGACGATCTACACCTTCGCGAACAACATCAACACGCACGAAGGCGGCACGCACCTGTCAGGCTTCCGATCGGCGCTCACGCGCACGATCAACTTCTACGCGACGAAGAACAACCTCGCGAAGGACCTGTCGGACAGCGTGACCGGCGACGACATCCGCGAGGGGCTGACCGCGGTGGTCAGCGTCAAGATTCCGCATCCGCAGTTCGAGGGGCAAACCAAGACCAAGCTGGGCAACACCGAAGTCAAAGGCATCGTCGAGGCGATTCTCAACGACAAGCTCGGTGCGTTCCTCGAGGAAAACCCCTCGGTTGCCCGAAAGATTGTCGGCAAGGCCATCGACGCGGCCCGCGCGCGCGAAGCGGCGCGGAAGGCGCGCGATCTCGTGCGCCGCAAGGGCGCGCTCGACGGCAGCTCGCTCCCCGGCAAGCTCGCCGACTGCCAGGAGCGCGATCCCGCCCTGAGCGAGCTCTACATCGTCGAGGGCGAGTCGGCCGGCGGATCGGCCAAGCAGGGGCGCGATCGGCGCTTCCAGGCGATCCTGCCGCTGAAGGGCAAGATTCTCAACGTCGAGAAAGCGCGCTTCGACAAGATGCTCGGCAGCGACGAGATCAAGACGATGATCGCGGCGCTCGGATGCGGGATTGGCGCGGAGGACTTCGACATCTCCAAGCTTCGCTACCACCGCATCATCATCATGACCGACGCGGACGTGGACGGCTCGCACATCCGCACGCTGCTGCTGACGTTCTTCTACCGGCAACTGCCGAAGATCATCGAGCAGGGCTACATCTACATCGCCCAGCCGCCGCTCTTCCGCGCCAAGCGCGGCAAGTCCGAAACCTACATCAAGGACGAGCGCGAGCTCGACGCGTTCCTGATTCGGCGCGCGGCCGAAGCGCGCGTCGTCCGGCTGTCCGGGAAGGGGCTCGAGATCTCCGGCGCGGAGCTCGAGAAGCTCCTGCACAAGATGATCGCGCACCAGAAACTGCTCGACGTGGTCGAACGCCGCGGCCACCCGCGCGAAGTCGTCGAGGCGCTGGTCGGCGCCGGCGCCGATCGGGAGTATTTCGCCGACAAGGACAAGCTCGACGCGCTGGCCGGCACGATGTCCACGCCGACACGAACCGTGACTGGTGCAGCGCGACGAGGAACACAACCGGTATCTGCTGCAGATCGACGATCGTTCGAACGGCTATCCGCGCCAGCACACGATCGGCGTCGATTTCGTCACGACCGGGGAATACCGCACGCTGCTGGCGAACCATCGCGACATTCCCGCTCTCAACGGCGACATCATCGTCTCGGGTGCGCCGGAAGCCGTCGAGGACGTCGAGGCTGAAGAGGCGGAAGGCGACCAGCCGGCGCCGCCCACGAAAGCGAGCAAGGAGAAAGTCGCCGACGTCCGCCTGCGTTCGTTCGAGGAGTTGGTCGAGTTCTTCATCGCGGCGGGCAAGAAAGGCGTGGCGATCAACCGCTACAAGGGCCTCGGCGAGATGAACCCCGATCAGCTCTGGGAAACCACCATGGATCCCGCGGTGCGGACGCTGCTGCAAGTGCGCGCCGAGGATCACACCGAAGCCGACCTGATGTTCACCACCCTGATGGGCGACCAGGTCGAGCCGCGGCGCAAGTTCATCGAGGACAACGCTCTCGACGTCAAGAATCTGGACGTCTAACGCGGTGCCCACGATGCTGAGTGCACGCGAGCACCACGCACCCGAGCATCCGCATCTCAGCACCTAGCACCCGAACAATGGCCGATCCGTCCCACAACTGCACCCAGTCAACATCGAAGACGAAATGAAGCGGTCGTACATGGATTACGCCATGAGCGTGATCATTGGACGAGCGCTGCCCGACGCGCGCGACGGGTTGAAGCCGGCGCATCGCCGCGTGCTGTACGGGATGAAGACGATGGGGTTGTCGGCAACCCGCGGCTACCGCAAGTGCGCCAAGATCGTCGGCGAGGTGATGGGCAACTTTCACCCGCACGGCGACGCCTCGATTTACGACACCCTCGTGCGGCTGGCGCAGGACTTCAACATGCGCTACCCGCTCGTCGACGGCCAGGGCAACTTCGGCTCGGTCGACGGCGATCCACCCGCGGCCATGCGGTACACGGAAGCGCGCCTGGAGTCGCTGGCCGACGACGCGATGGACGATCTCGACAAGGAGACGGTCGACTTCGCGCCGAACTACGACGAGACCACCGAAGAGCCGACGGTTCTGCCGGCGCCGTTTCCGAATCTGCTCGTCAACGGGTCGGCCGGCATCGCGGTCGGGATGGCCACCAACATTCCGCCGCACAACCTGCGGGAGGTCATCGACGGCTGCATCTGGCTGATTGAAACCAGCTATCTCGGCGCGCCGGTCAAGGACGCCGAGAGCACGCTGGCGGAGATCGAGGAGACGCGCGGCGGTGAGCCTTCCACCGACAGCGACGCCGAGCCGCCGGTATTCACCACCCGCGGCGCCAAACTCAAGCAACTCATTCGTCTGATCCCCGGCCCCGACTTCCCCACCGCCGGCTACATCGTGGGGCGCGCCGGAGCGGTGCAGGCGCTGATGACCGGCCGCGGCTCGATCATGATGCGCGCGCGGTCGACGACCGAGACCGCGAAGAAGGGCGACAAGATTTCGATCGTCTTCACCGAGATCCCGTATCAGGTCAACAAGGCGAAGCTGATCGAACGGATCGCGGATCTGGTTCGCGACAAAACGATTGAAGGCATTTCCGACGTGCGCGACGAGTCGGACCGCGACGGTCTGCGCATCGTCGTCGAGCTGAAGCGCGGCGAAGTGCCCGAGGTGATCCTCAACAACCTGTACAAGCACACGCCATTGCAGTCCTCCTTCGGCATCATCATGCTCGCCATCGTCGGCGGGCGGCCGAAGGTGCTGAACATCCTCGAGCTCGTCGAAAGCTTCGTCGAGTTCCGCCGCGACGTGGTGCGGCGGCGCACCGAGTTCGAGCTGAGGAAGGCCGAGGCGCGGTATCACATCCTCGAAGGGCTCAAGATCGCGCTCGATCACCTGGATCGGGTGATCGCGCTGATTCGCGGCTCGAAGAATCCGGCCGAGGCGCGGGAGGGACTCGTCACGCAGTTCGGGCTGTCGACGATCCAGGCGCAGGCCATCCTGGACATGCAACTGCAGCGGCTGACCGGTCTCGAGCGGCAGAAGATCCTGGACGAGCTGGCTGAACTGCTGAAGACCATCGAGCGGCTGCGCGCCATTCTCGCCAGCGAGCGCCTGCTGATGCAGATCATCGTCGACGAGTTGAAGGAGGTTCGCGAGAAATACGGCGACGATCGGCGCACGGAGATCATCGACGAGACCGGCGAGTTGAGCGTCGAGGACCTGATCGCCGATGAAGACATGGCGATCACGGTCACCGCCACCGGCTACATCAAGCGCACGGCCATCACGACGTACCGGGGTCAGCGGCGCGGCGGCAAGGGCCGGATCGGCATGCGGACGCGCGACGAGGATTTCGTCAGCCACCTGTTCGTCGCGTCGACGCACGCCTACATCATGATTTTCTCGGACCGCGGCCGCGCCTACTGGCTGAAGGTCCACGAAATCCCCGACGTCGGCCCCGGCGGCAAGGGCAAGTCGATCGCCAATCTCGTGTCGATGGACGAAGGCGAGAAGATCGCCGCCATGCTCGCCGTCAAGGAATTCGAGGAAGACAAGTTCATCGTCATGGGCTCGCGCCTCGGCGTCGTCAAGAAGACGTCGCTGTCGTCATTCAGCAACCCGCGCGCCGGCGGCATCATCGCGATGGGCGTCGAAGAAGGCGACTCGGTGATTGCCGTTCAGCTCACCGACGGCAGCGGCGAGGTGTTCATCGGCACGCGGTACGGCTACGCGATCCGGTTCCACGAAACCGATGTCCGGCCGATGGGCCGCGCCGCCTACGGCGTCAAGGGCATCGCGCTCCGGGGCGACGACTACGTCGTGGCGATGGAGGTCGTGAAGCCGGGCGGGACGCTCCTGACCGTCACCGAGACACGGGTTCGGCAAGCGCACGGAAATCGATGAATACCGCGTGCAGACACGCGGCGGCGTCGGCATCATCAACATCGCGACGACGACCAAGAACGGCCTGGTCGTGGGTGTGGCCTACGTGCAGGCGGGCGACGAGATTCTGCTGATCTCGCAGCAGGGGATGATCATCCGCATGCAGACCGACGACGTCCGCAGCATCGGCCGGGCGACGCAGGGCGTGACCCTCATCAACATGGAGGGCGAAGACAAGGTCGTCTCGGTCGCGCGATTGGTCGAGAAGGAAGAAGAAGAACGAACGCCGATCGTAGGGGCGGACCCGCGAGTCCGAGCACCGAGGCCGACACATCGAGGATTCGGCCTCTACGCGATCGCAGCGTCTTTAGGCCGGTTCGAGCTTCGCGTATTTCGCGCGCAGCGTCTTTCGCCCCACCGCGTTGAATCGCACCACCAGCTTCGTATCGTCGTCCAGCGCCTCGACGCTCAGCACCGTCCCGATCCCGAACTGCGGGTGCCGGACCTTCATGCCAATCCGCAGCGACAGATCCAACGCCGCCTGATTCTCGTCCTCGTACGCGTAGACCGCTTCCTGCTCGCGCGCTTTCGTCCCTCGCCGGCCGCCGCCGCCGTAGGGGTTGTAGCGGAAGTCGTAGAAATTGCTCTGGTACGGCGACGATGAGTACGACGGCAGGATGCGCTCGACGAGCTCGGCGGGCACTTCCTCGATGAACCGCGACGGCTCGCTGCTCTGGTACTCGCCGAAGATCCGCCGGCGCGCGGCGCCCGTCAGCACGAGGCGCGACCGGGCCCGGGTCATGCCCACGTAACAGAGGCGCCGCTCCTCTTCCAGTTCCTCGACGTCGTCGCTCGAACGCGAGTGCGGGAACAGCCCTTCCTCGAGGCCGGCGAGCACGACCGTCGGAAATTCGAGCCCTTTGGCGCTATGCAGCGTCATCAGCCACACGCGCGCGTCGCGCGAGCCCTGTTCTTCGTCCACATCCGACAGGAGCGACAAGCGGTCGACGAACCCGAAGAGCGACGGCTCCGCTTCGCGGCTTTCGTATTCCCGCGCGGCCGAGACCAGCTCCGCGAGGTTTTCGATGCGGCCCTCGGCGTCTTCGTTTCGCTCGTCGCGCAGGTCCTGGAGGTAGCCGCTCTGGTCGAGCATCTTGCCGATGGCGATCGATACCGACTCGGTCCGCGCCACCTCGGTCAGCTGCACGATCAGATCGCGAAACGCCGCGAGCGACGCGGCGGCGCGGCTCTGGAACGCGCGATCCTCGAGGCCGTGGACAATGCGCGCCCACAGCGAGTTCTCCGAGAACGTGGGCTGCAATCCTGCGAGCAGCGGGAGCTCACCCTTCGAACACAGGGCAGGCGAGCTCAGGGTGAGCGTGTCCCCCTCCCGCTCGTCCTGAGCCTGTCGAAGGACGAGCCCATCGACGGCATCCATCACGCCTTTGCCGATGCCGCGTGCCGGTACGTTGATCACGCGCCGCAGGCTCACGTCGTCATGCGGATTGATGACCAGGCGCATGTACGCCAGCGCATCCTTGATTTCCTTGCGCTCGTAGAACCGCACGCCGCCGACGACCTTGTAGGCGACGCCTTCGCGCATCAGCGCGTCTTCAATGGTCCGCGACTGGGCGTTCGTCCGGTACAGCACCGCGACCATGCTCTCGACGTCATCCGCCAGCGCGCCGCGAGCCGTGCGCGTGATGAAGTCGGCTTCCTCGAGCTCGTCGCCGCCGCGGAAGTAGACGATCCGGTCGCCGCCCTTGCGATCGGTCCACAAGTGCTTGTCCTTGCGGTTCCGGTTCTGGTTGATCACCGCCGACGCGGCGTCGAGGATGATCTGCGTCGAGCGGTAGTTGCGTTCGAGCTTGACGATCCGCGCTTCGCCGAAGTCCTGCTCGAAGTCCATGATGTTGCGCAGGTCGGCGCCCCGCCACTTGTAGATCGACTGATCGGGATCGCCCACGACGCACAGGTTGCGATGGACCTCGGCGAGCCGGCGAATCAGCAGGTACTGCGGCCGGTTCGTGTCCTGGTATTCGTCCACCATCACGAAGCGGAACTTCTCGGCGTACCGCGATCGCACGCGCTCGGACTGCTCGAACAGGTCGACGGTTTTCAGCAACAGGTCGTCGAAGTCGAGCGCGTTGGCTTCTTTCAGCGCCGTCACGTAGCGCGCGTAGACCTTGGCAATCTGCTCGTCGCGCCGGTTCCAGCCGTCCGAGACGGCGGCGTCGGCCATCTGCTGCGGCCCTTCCATGCGGTTCTTCGCGTGGCTGATGCGCGACAGCGCGGCGCGCGGCTGCACGAAACTGTCGTCGATTTGCAGCGCTTTCAGCGCCTGCTTGACGACCGTCAGCTGATCGGACGAGTCGTAGATGACGAAATCGCGCGACAGCCCGATCGCCGGCGCTTCGCGCCGCAGGAGGCGGGCGCAGAGCGAATGAAACGTCGACACCCACATCCGGCTGCAGTCGGATCCGACCAGCGCCTCGACGCGCGCGCGCATCTCCTCGGCGGCCTTGTTGGTGAACGTGACCGCGAGGATCTCGTCGGCCTGGGCATGGCCGTCGCCGACGAGGTAGGCGACGCGGCTGGTGATGACGCGTGTTTTTCCGGACCCCGCGCCCGCGAGGATCAGCAGCGGGCCGTGCAGGTGAAGGACAGCTTCGCGTTGTTCCGGGTTTAACGTGTCGAGGAAATCCATGAAGGCGGGACCACGACAACAATAGCTCGTCGGCGAAGCCCGTCTAAAGGCGACGCCATCACGATGGATTGAGCACGCCACCGACGATCGCGGACGGGACGTGGCGTCCGGCTTCAGCCGGACCTACTCGACGGTCACGCTCTTCGCGAGATTCCTGGGCTGATCGACGTCGCAGCCGCGGCGCACCGCAATGTTGTACGCGAGCAACTGCAGCGGCAGCGTGAACGCGATCGGCGTGAGCAGATCGGGCGTCCGCGGGAGCTCGAGCACGACGTCGCGCGCTGGATCGAGGATCGACCGCAGCCGATCGTCTCCGCGCGTGGTGAGCGCGATCACCGATCCGCCGCGCGCCTTGACCTCCTGCATGTTGCCGATCATCTTCTCGAATACGGCGTCGAGCGGCGCGAGCGTCACCACGGGCATGCGCTCGTCGATGAGGGCAATCGGACCGTGCTTCATTTCGCCGGCCGGATAGCCCTCGGCGTGGATGTAGGAGATTTCCTTCAGTTTCAGCGCGCCCTCGAGCGCGATCGGATAGTTGATGCCGCGGCCGAGATAGAGGAAATCCGTGCGGTTGTAGAAGCGGCCGGCAATCTCGTCGACCTCCGGCGCCAGCTTGAGCGTCTGCTCGAGCAGTTGCGGGAGTTGCAGCAACGCGCGAATGTGCGGGCGCGAGGCCTCGAGCGAGAGCACGCCGCGCGCCTGGCCCAGGCGCAGCGCGAGCAGATACAGCGCGACGAGCTGGGATGTGAACGCCTTGGTCGAGGCGACGCCGATCTCGGGGCCGGCGTGCGTGTAGATCGTGCCGTCGCTCTCGCGCGTCGCCATGCTGCCGACGACGTTGCAGATGGCGACGCTGGACGCGCCCGCGTGCTTGGCCTCCCGCAGCGCCGCCAGCGTGTCGGCCGTTTCGCCCGACTGCGTGATCGACGACCGCGAGCGTATTCGCCGTCGCGATCGGACTCCGATAGCGGTACTCGGAGCCGTAGTCCACCTCGACGTGCAGGCGTGCGAGCTGCTCGATCAGGAACTTGCCGACCAGCCCCGCGTGCCACGACGTGCCGCACGCCAGGATCGTCACGCGGTCGACCGCCGCCAGCGTGGCGTCGGTCAGCTTCATCTCCTCGAGGAAGACCTTGCCCGAGTCCTCCGACACGCGGCCGAGGATCGTTTCGCGCGCCGCGGTCGGCTGCTCGAAGATTTCCTTGAGCATGAAGTGCTTGTAGCCGGCCTTCTCGGCCATGATCGGGTCCCACAGCACGCGCTGCGTCGCCTTCGACACCGGCCGCCCGAAGAAGTCCGTGAACGCGACGCCGGTGCGCGTGATGACCGCCATCTCCTCGTCGCCGAGAAACACGACGTCGCGCGTGTGGCTGAGGATCGCCGGAATGTCCGACGCGACGAAGAACTCGCCGTCGCCGAGGCCGACCACGATCGGCGGTCCGTTGCGGACCGCGACGATCTTTTCCGGATCGTCGGCCGAGATCAGCACGATCGCGAACAGGCCGCGCATCAGCAGCAGCGCCCGCCGCACCGCGTTCTCGAGCCCATCGTCTTTCGTCTCGCGCTCGACCAGGTGCGCGACGATTTCCGTGTCGGTTTCGGTCGTGAAGACGTGACCTTGCCGCTGCAGCTCCTGCTTGAGATCCAGGTAGTTCTCGATGATGCCGTTGTGGACCACGACGATCTTGCCGGTGCAGTCCCGGTGCGGATGGGCGTTCTCTTCCGTCGGCCGGCCGTGCGTGGCCCAGCGCGTGTGGCCGACGCCGTAGTCGCCGAGGATCGGGTTCGCCTCGATCACGTCTTCGAGATTCGACAACTTCCCGGCGCTGCGGCGCAGATCGACTTCCCCATTGCGCACGACCGCCACGCCCGCCGAGTCGTATCCGCGATACTCGAGCCGCCGCAATCCGTCGATCAAGACGGGGACGACGTCCTTGGGTCCGATGTAGCCGATGATTCCGCACATAGCTGAATCCTCTAGTGGTCAGTGGTCGGTCGCCGAGTCCTGACACTGTCCACTGATCACTCGCGCTCTTTTCGCTTCTGCTCGACCCAGCCGTCGATATTCCGCTGCTTCCCTGCGCTGACCGCCAGCGCCCCGCCCGGCACGTCCTCGCGCACCGTCGTCCCCGTGCCGACGTAGGCGCCCTTCCCTACCGTGACGGGCGCGATGAGCTGGGTGTCGCTGCCAATGAACGCGCCGTCCTCGATGACGGTTTGATGTTTCTTCACGCCGTCGTAGTTGCAGGTGATGACGCCCGCGCCGACGTTGACCTTTTCGCCGATCGTCGCGTCGCCGAGATAGGCGAGGTGCATGGCCTTCGACCCGGCGCCGAGCACGGTTTTCTTCACCTCGACGAAGTTGCCCACGCGCGCGCGGTCGCGGACGTCGGCTTCGTTCCGCAGGTGCGCGAACGGACCGATGCGCGCGTCCGCCGCGACGCGCGAATCGGTAATGACGCAATGGTTCAGCACCGTGACGCGATCCCCGAGGTGCGAATTCACGATGCGCACGCCGCTGTGGATTTCACAGCCGGCGCCGATGGTCGTCCGCCTTCGAGCGACACGCCGGGGTGGAGGATCGTGTCCTGCCCGACGACGACGTCGCCGTCGATGTAGGCCGTGGCAGGATCTTCGATGGTCACACCGGCCGCCATCAACTCCGCTGTTTTGCTGATCGCGCACGATTCGGCTCACTGCCGCGAGCTCGGCGCGGCTGTTGATGCCCCGGATCTCGTCGGGATCCGGGACGCAGACAGTTTCGACCCCGGCGCCTCGGCGACGAAAAATCTCCACGAGGTCCGGGAGGTAGTACTCGCCCTGGGCGTTCTCGCGCGCGATGGACCGGACCGCCTCGAACAGACCGCGGATCTCAAACGCGTAGATGCCCGAATTGATTTCGCGAATCTCACGTTCGGCCTTTGTGGCATCCCGATCCTCGACAATGCGTGCAATGTTCTGGCCCGACCGTACGATCCGCCCGTAACTCGCCGGGTCCTCCACCACCGCGGTGACGACCGTGGCAGCCGCACCCGCCTTCCGGTGTCGTTCGACCAGGGTTTGCACGGTGGAAGGCTTCAAGAGAGGCACGTCTCCCGACAGCAGCACGACGGTGCCTGTCGCGCTTCGAGGATCGGCTCGGTGGTCAGGAGTGCGTGACCCGTCCCGAGCTGTGGCTCCTGCACCACAAAACTGAGACCGCCGTGACCGGCGAGGGCCCGTTGAACGGATTCGGCCTCGTGGCCCACGACGACGATGGTGGATTTTGGTGCGAGGGCGGCGGTGGTCGCCAGGACGTGCGAGATCATCGGGCGGCCCGCCACGTGATGCAGCACCTTGGGCCGCGCGGATTTCATGCGCGTCCCCTTTCCCGCAGCAAGGATGACGACGTGGAGGTCCATTTTGGTCCGTGGTCCGTGGTCTGGTCAGCAGCGCATGACCGGTCCCGAGCTGTGGCTCCTGGACCACAAAACGGAGACGAGCGTGACCGTCCAGGGCCCGTTGAACGGTATCGGCTTCGTGTCCCACGACAACGATGGTTGATTTTGGTGCGAGGACGGCGGTGGTCGCCAGGACGTGCGAGATCAAGGGGCGGCCCGCCACGTGATGCAGAACTTTGGGCCGCGCGGATTTCATGCGCGTCCCCTTTCCTGCGGCCAGGATGACGACGTGGAGGTCCATCTTTGGTCCTTAGTCCCTGGTCCTTCGTCCTTTGTCCGGCCGAGGACTAAGGACCAAGGACGAAGGACCAAGGACTACGATTATCGCGCTGATCGCGTCTTGATGGGCCTTCGGCGCTCAATACGGGGCATCGGTGGCGCTTCGAGGGCGGCGCGGAAGGCCTCGTCGCCGCGGAGCGGCTCGAGATCCGGGTCGTTACGGGCAAGTGCCCGATTTTCCGGGTTGAGCGAGATGGCCCGCTCGAGATGGGCGACGGCTTCGGCGGGCTCGCCACGCTGCGCGTGGGCCACAGCCAGCATGTAGAGCGCGTGGTCGTTGTCAGGGTCCTCGTCGCGCACCAGGCGCAGGTGGGCGATGGCTTCGTCGTAGCGGCCGCCGTTGATCGACAGCGTGGCGGCGTACAGCCTCTCGTCGATGGTCTGGGGCGCCTCCTCTCGGGGACTCGCCTGCCGCCGGCAGATGTTCAGGTACAGGCGGACGCGTTCGTGAAGCTCCTTCTCGTCGGGGTATTGCCGGAGGACCGATTCGAGCAGGTCAGTCGCCTGACGATAGTCGTGCCGCTGTATAGCTTCCAATCCCCGTTCGTATAGGGCGACAGCATCGATGTAGGTTGATCGCCGTTGTGGCGGTGCCGCTGATGAGGCTGATCCTGGCCGAGCCAACAAGGCCCCAGAGTCTCGCGCCGACTTTACGGCCGAGGTGTTTTTGGCGTTCTTGGGCGACTTGGGCGGCGGCCGACGCTGCTTGGCCATGTGTCTAGCGGAACAGGTCTCGGAGATCCGGGGAAATTCCTAGGTGAAACGGCTGGGTAACTTACCAAAGGCACAAGGCTTTGGTCAAGTTGGTCAATCACCTAGTCTTGCTCCGCTCTATCGCTTCGTAAACCGCGTTGGGTGCCAGACCGTACCGTCTTGCGATCTCGCCGACCGCCTGGCGACGAGTCCGCTTCCCATTTGTGGTCATTTCACCAAATTCACGCCCAATGGCTCGATCGTTGGGAACCTCTGGTTGCACGATATCTGTCTTTTGGCGGATATTTGCGACGACTGTGAATTCACCCTTGGGCGACAGGCCCTGCTCGAGAACCTGATTAATTGGTCCTCTGACCGATTCTTCGTGTGCTTTCGTGAGCTCGCGGCTTACTGAAATAGGGCAATCGCCAGCAATAGACCGCAGTTCAGCAAGAGTGCGTTCGATCCGATGCGGAGCCTCGAAGAAGACAATCGTCCCTCCGATTTGCCGGAGCCGCTCAAACCACACCTTGCGGTCCTTGGCTTTGGTTGGGGGAAATCCCAGAAAAGAAAACGTAGTCGAAGCGCATTCCCGATGCAGTCAGGGCCGCCAGAATGGCGCTCGGCCCCGGAATCGGCTCGACCCGTATCCCCGCCGCCACCGCCGCGGCGATGAGCTGTCCGCCGGGATCGGAAATCGTCGGGGTGCCCGCATCCGAGACGAGCGCCACGCTCTGGCCGGCCAGCATGCGATCGACCAGCGCCGGCGCCTTCTGATGCTCGTTGTGCTCGTGCAGACTGGTCGTTGGTGTCGTGATGGCGTGCCGCGCCAACAGATGCGCTGTGCGCCGTGTGTCCTCGGCCGCAATGATCGAGACTTCGCGCAGGATTCGCAGCGCACGCAACGTGATGTCTTCGAGATTGCCGATTGGCGTGGCGACAACGAAAAGTGTGCCCTGCGGCAAGTCTCAAGTATCAAGTCTCAGGTCTCAAGTTCGCAACCGCTGCGCTCGCGTTGAGACTTCGAGCCTTCAGACTTGAGCCTTCAGACTTGAGACTTGTGAGTTACCATTGGCGGATCGTTCGTTTGGATCGAGGCAGCTCTGCCGACGCAGGATACCGATGATTGCTTCCGAGCCCCTACCTCACTTTGTCGACGACCTGCTCGGTTATCTCCACGAAACGCATCCCACGCACGCCACCCTCGACGGCGTGCACACCTACGACGACCTGCTCGAGGACGTCAGCCGCCACGCCATCGACAGCGAAGCGCACGCGCTCTCGGGTTACCTGCGGCGCCTCGACGAAATCAACAAGGACGCGCTTACCGAAGTCGAGCGTCTCGAGCATCGGATGCTCACCGAGCACCTGCAGTCGCGCATGTTCGAGCTCGAGGTGGTGCGCACCTGGGAACGTAATCCGCAGCACTACGCCGATCTCATCGCGTCGAGCCTGGCCGGCCAGGCGCTCTTCACACACGCGCCGGCCTCGGAGCGCGCGCGCCGCGTGCTCTCGAAGCTGCGGCAGACACCGCGCCTCATTCAGGCGGCGCGCGACAACATCAAGGATCCGCCCGGCATCTTCGTCAAGGTCGGCATCGAGACGATGAAGGGCGCGCTCTCGTTCATCGACCAGGAGCTCCCGCGCGCCTTCGCCGACGTGGACGATTTGCATCTGCTCGGCGATCTGGCCGACGCGCAAACCGAAGCGTCGCACGTCGTCGGCGCCTACATCCAGTATCTCGAAACCGAGCTGGCGCCGAAGGCCCGTGCGTCCTTCCGGCTGGGGCGCGACAAGTTCGAGCAGAAGCTGCGGCTCGAGGAAGGCATCTCGATGCCGATCGAGAAGCTCCTCGACATCGCCGAACGGGAGCTGAGGACGACGCACGAGGCGTTCCGGTCGCTGGCGGGCCGCATGAACGGCAGCGATCCGCTGGAGGCCTGGGCGCGTAAGAAGGCGGACCATCCAGGCCCGGGCGAGCTCGCGCAGGTGGGACGCGGGCAGCTCGAGGAGCTCGCGACGTTCCTGCGCCGGCAAGCGCTGATCACGCTGCCCGAAGGGGAATCGATCACGGTCGCGCCGACGCCCGAGTTCTATCGCTGGTCGTTCGCGAGCATGTGGACGCCGGGCCCGTTCGAATCAAAGCCGAGCCGCGCGTACTACTACCTCACCGACATCGATCCGTCGTGGCCGCCCGAGCGCCAGGAAGAGCACCTCCGCGACTACAACATCCCGACGCTCTGGTCGATCTCGATTCACGAGGTCTATCCCGGGCACTTCCTGCACTACCAGCATCTGCGCAAGGTCGAATCCAAGACGCGCAAATCGATCCTGTTCGCGCCGGCCTCGTTCGTCGAGGGCTGGGCGCACTACTGCGAGCAGATGATGATCGAAGCGGGGTTCGGCCGGCAGGATTACGGGATTCAGCTGGGACAGCTCGCGGAGTCGCTGATCCGTCTCGCGCGCTTCATCGTGTGCATTCGCCTTCACACCGAGGACATGTCGGTGGAGCAGGGCGTGCGCTTTTTCCGCGAAGAAGCGTTCATGGAGGAGGGGAGTGCGCGGCGCGAAGCCGAGCGCGGCACCTTCGATCCGACCTACCTCGTGTACAGCGTCGGCAAACTGATGCTGCTCAAGCTGCGCCAGGACTGCAAGCAGCAGCAGGGCAAGAGCTTTTCGCTGCGCACGTTCCACGACACGCTGCTCGGCCAGGGAACCGCCCCGTTCTGGCTCCATCGACGGCTGATGCTCGGCAACGACGCGGGGGACCTGCTCGAGTAACCATGCCGTTGTACGAGTACGAATGCGAACGCGGCCATCGGTTCGAACGGATCGTCAAGTTTTCCGATCCCCCGCTTGAAATCTGTCCGACATGCGGCGGCACCGTCCGCAAGCTGATGTCGTCGCCCGCGATTCAGTTCAAGGGCAGCGGGTTTTACATCACCGACTACGCGCGGAAGGGCAACGACTCGAAGGACCCGAAAGACACCAAGGAGACGAAGCCGAGCGGCGGGGCGGGGGAGTCCAAGGAGTCCAAGGAGACGAAAGAGTCGAAAGAAACGAAAGAGACGAAGGACTCGAAGGAAACGAAGACCGAGAAAGCCACGACGACCGAGTCCTCGACCAAATCCAAGGCCGAGACAAGCTCACCCAGTCTTCGACTAAATCCGAATAGGGCCTTTTAGCGTTTCCCCGCAAGCGCCGCGAGATCGAGCGACGCGAGGTACTCCGAGAACTTGCCGGCCAGGTCCGGCCGCCGCAGCGCGAAGTACACCACGGCCTTCAGGAATCCCAGCTTGTTGCCGGTGTCGTGGCGCACGCCTTTGACCTCGCAGGCGTAGATGCGCCGCGTTTTCAACAGCTCGCGCAATGCCGTTGGTGAGCTGAATCTCGCCGGTGCGATCGCTCTTGATTGCGGCGAGGGCCGGAAAAATGTCGGGCGTGAGCACATAGCGGCCGATGATCGCGAGGTCCGACGGCGCCTCTTCGCGCGGCGGCTTCTCGACGAGATCGCGGATCTGATAGATGCCGGCCCCGAGCCGCGCGTTTTCTTCGACGGCGATGACGCCATAGCTGGAGATCTCGTCGCGTGGGACACGCTCGACCGCGATCACCGGCCCGTCCAGATCCTCGAACACGTCGATCAGTTGCTTGATGGCCGGCGGATCGGCGTCGATCACGTCGTCGCCGAGAATGACCGCGAACGGTTCCGCTCCCACCAGCTCGCGGGCGACCAGGACCGCATGGCCGAGGCCGAGCGGCTCCCCCTGCCGCACGTACGCGAAGTTGATCATGTTCGAGATCTTGCGCACCTCGGCGAGCTGCTCGCGCTTGCCGCGCGCTTCGAGGAACGATTCGAGCTCCACCGACACATCGAAGTGATCTTCGATCGCGTTCTTGCCGCGGCCCGTCACCAGGATGATGTTGTCGACGCCGGCCGCCACCGCTTCCTCGACGCCGTACTGAATGATCGGCTTGTCGACGAGCGGCAGCATTTCCTTCGGCTGCGCTTTCGTCGCGGGAAGGAACCGCGTGCCAAGACCCGCGGCAGGGAAGACGGCTTTGCGGACGGTCGCCACGCCGGAATCGTAACGTACAATGGCGAACCCATGCTCGACCCGATCTTCGTGCGCGAACACGCCGAACTCGTCCGTGCAGGTCTGCGCAATCGTGGGATCGATCCGGACAGGGCGCTCGAGGACTTCGCGACGCTCGAGTCGGCGCGGCGCCGGATCATTCCCGAGATCGAAAGCCTCAAGCGTCAGCAGAACACGTCGGGCGACGAGATCGCGCGTGCGGCGCGCAAGGGGCTCGACACGACCGCGGTGCGCGACGCCAACCGCGAACGCGCGCAACAGATCAAGATGCTCGACAACCAGCTCGCCTCGATCGAGTATCAGCGCAGCGGTGCGCTGCTCGGGCTGCCGAACCTGCCGCACGCGAGCGTGCCGATCGGCCGGACCGCGGCCGACAACGTCGAGGTTCGCCGGCACGGTGAGCCGCGCGCGTTCGACTTCGAGCCGTTGCCGCACTGGGATCTGGGCAAAGCGCTCGGCATTCTCGACTTCGAGCGGGCCGCGAAAATCGCGGCCGCGCGATTCTCGGTGTTGAGCGGCGCCGGCGCGAGGCTCTCGCGCGCCTTGATCAACTTCATGCTCGACCTGCACACGCGCGAGCACGGCTACCGCGAGGTCGAGCCGCCGTTCATGGTCAACGCCGCGTCGCTGACCGGCACCGGGAATCTGCCGAAGTTCGAGGCCGATCTCTTCAAGATCGCGGGGGAGTGGGATCTCTATCTGGTGCCGACCGCGGAGGTGCCGCTCACGAACCTGCATCGCGACGAGATCCTGGACGGCCGCACCCTGCCCATTCGCTACACCGCGTACACGCCGTGTTTTCGCAGCGAGGCGGGATCGTACGGTCAGGATGTCCGCGGTCTGATTCGCCAGCACCAATTCGACAAGGTGGAGCTGGTGAAGCTGACGACACCGGAGCAGTCGTACGACGAGCTCGAGACCTTGACGCGGAATGCGGAAGAAGTGCTGAAGCGGCTCGAACTGCCGTATCGCGTCGTGCGAGCTGTGCACGGGCGACATGGGTTTCGCGTCCGCGAAGACCTACGACATCGAGGTCTGGCTGCCGAGCCAGAAGATCTACCGCGAGATTTCGTCCTGCAGCAACACCGAGGCGTTTCAGGCCCGCCGCGCCAACATCAAGTTCCGCGCGGCCGGCACCGGCAAGGCGACGCACGTCCACACGCTGAACGGGTCAGGCCTGGCCGTGGGTCGAACGCTGATTGCGATTCTGGAGAACTACCAGCAGAAGGACGGCAGCGTCGTCATTCCGGCGGCGCTGCGTCCATTCATGGATGGCCGGGAGCTTATCGAAAATCCTGAGAAACCGTGACTTCGCCGTTGATGACGGCGATCCCGCAGCCCATCTCGCGATACTTGCCGCGCATGTTGACGTAGTGATAGCCGCCCGGACCCTCTTCCCACATCATCGTGAGGCCTTTGCGGACGACGGTCTGGATGGAGCCGTAGTCGGACACTTTCCACCACGGAATTACGTTTTCGGCGAGCGCCGTGCCGTGGCCGCCGTTGGTGGCGAGGAAGTGCTTGTGGGCCTGGTGCGCCTCGCCATCCACTTTGGCGGCTTCCGCCGAAAACGCATCAATGCGGTCCGACCGCGTGAGCGGCGGATCGCCCACTGACGCCCGCAGCGCATTGACCTGGTCGATGCACGCAGTTACGGCCGCCGCGATGACCGACGGATCGCCAGTCACCGAACCGGGTTCGAGGGGCGTGCCGGCCATCGCGCAGCCGGCCGCGCCAAATGAGAGAAGCGTCAAAGTGACGCCGAGGGTCGTTTGAACGAATCGTGGAGCAGTCATCACGATCGCGGTAATCGCAACGGCAATGCCAGCAACTGGGGCGTTTGCACGCGAATGGAACACTGCCCGTGGCCTCGCGCGCATGCACGCTTTAACTGCCACAAAGGCGAGCCAAACCGTGCACTGCGCGGCATGGCATCGCCGCACGCGACTTTCGTCGTGTACCGAATCGGAACTCGCATATTCAAGGTCGTAACCGCGTCGGGTCGAGCGCATGCCAGGGATCATGCGCGGGCGGGAGAGTTGAAACGCGCGGGATTGTAAATCAAACAGCTGCAGCTAGTTGCACGATTTTGCGATTGCGGGCATAGTGTTCGCGAGTGCTCAGGTACCTGTCAGTGGATCGGGGTACTCCATGGCGGGCGAGCTACGGTATCGTTGAAACCGCAACCCAGTGCCAGGCATCTTAGAGCGCGGACCTTTCTTGAGGGGGTAACGCATGAAAGCCATTACAGAGAAGACTGATCGTCGGAGCTTCTTCGGTCGAATGTTCGGTGCGGCCGCCGCCGTGAGCCTGCCGATGGTGGAGGTGGCATCCGCCGCGCAGGGCGCCGCCGGCGCCGGACCGGACGCGTGGATCTCGGAAGTGAAGGGGACGCATCGAACGCTGTTCGATTTCCCGAAGCACCAGAGCGCGTTTCCGCAGCTGCACATCCTGAACTACCTGAACACCTACAAGGAAGGCTACAAGGCGGCCGCCGGTACCGTGGGCGCCGCGGGCACCTTCTACGGCATCGGGCCGACGTCGAGCATCGCGCTGGGATTCAACGACGCGACGTGGGCGAAGTACGGCCTCGGCGAGTATCTGAGTCTGAAGGATGCGAGCGGCAAGCCGTACACGCGCAACGTGTTCAACAAGCCGACGAAGGAAGACGCGCATCTGCTGTTCCAGGGCGTGCCGACGCCGACCATCCCGGCGCTCGCGGACTTCATGCCGCTGCTCGGCATCGAGAGCCTCCAGAAGATGGGGACCAAGTTCATCCTGTGCAACAACGCGCTCGAAGGGTGGTGCCCTCGAGCTCGAAGCCAGGGGCAAGGGCAAGATGCCCGAGATCCTGGCCGATCTGAAGGCCAACTTGCTGCCGGGCGTGACGATCGTGCCGGCGATGGTGATCGCGATCGAGAAAGCCCAGGCGGCCGGCATCAAGTACAACCGCCAGTAAACTGAAAGCTGAAAGCTGAGAGCTGGAACGAAGCTGAAGATCAGCTTTCAGCTATCAGCCGTCAGCGTGTATCGGAGTCTACCTATGAAGAACGTCATCCTCGCGGCGATGGTCGTGTTGTCGGGTCCGATGGTGGCTGCCGCGCAACAGTCTGCGGCGGCAGACCGCCAGATTGCCGAGGCAGTGAAAATCCTGCCTGACGACCTGCAGGCCGGCGCCACGGTCGTCACCTACGACGCCGCCACGGGGGCCCGCAAAGTCCTGCGCCAGGGCACGAATTTCATCGAGTGCCAGCCGCGCATGGCGGACGGCTTCACGCGCTGCTACAACAAGGCGTCCGCGCCGCGTCGCGATCTCGAAGCGAAGCTGCGCGCTGAGAAGAAGACCGACGAACAGATCCAGCAGGCGATTGCGGCGGCCGTCAAGGCGGGCACGCTGCCGTCGTCGCCTCCTGCGATGATGTCGTACCGCGGGTACGACAAACGCGATCGCATCCAGAACCTGTGGGTCGTGTCGCTGCCCAACCGGACGCCCGAGTCCGTGGGCGTGTCGACGACGAGCCAGCGCGACGCGGCGCTGGAGGGCAAGGGGCTGCCGTGGATGATGGCGCCGGGGACGCCGGGCGCGCACATCATGATCCCGATCAATCCGCCGGCGAAGAATTCGACCATCACCGATGTCGCCGCCGACGAGATCACGCAGGCCACGCTGCCGCTCCCCGAGGACATGCGTGCGGGCGCCACGGTTTACAAGTACGACTCCAAAACCGGCGAGCGCATCGTCCTGCGCAAGGGCACGAATTCCCTCGAGTGCTCGCCGCGCGGCGCCGACGGGTTTACCTGGTGTTATCACAGCGTGACGGGGCCGCGGCGCGATCTGTCGGCGAAGCTGCGCGCGCAGGGCAAGTCGGACAAGGAAATCGCGAGACGCGATGGCGGCGGCGACCAAGGCCGGCACCATCAAGCCGACGCCGTACGGCACGATGATGTATCGCCTGTACGGGAAGAAGGATCGGATTCAGCTGCTGTGGGTGCTGGTGGTGCCGGGAGCGACGCCCGAGTCGATCGGCGTGTCGGACGACAGTCAGCGCGATGAGGCGATCAACGGCGGCGACGGCCGCCCGTGGCTGATGAACGCCGGGCACGCCGGGCGCGCACATCATGATCCCGATCAACAAGTAAGGAGCCTGCGTAGGGCGAAGCCGGAAATCGTCGACGCGGGTCCGGCTTTAGCCGGACCTACGACGATACGCTTGTGCAGGTCCGCCTGAAGGCGGACCCACGTACGAATCTGCCCCAGAAAACGCTCAGCCACTCACGCGAAGGTCTTGTCGTCGGCGGTCGGGCCGTAGATCGACGGTACCGGCTTGTCGTTCAGCCGGAGATACACCGTCAGCTGTCCGCGGTGATGCGACAGGTGCATGAAGGTCTCGCGCAGGACGATCCATCGCGGTTGTTCCATCACGACATTGCCTGAGAACAGAAGCTTCCACGGCGTCATCAGATGTTCGTCGGTCGTGCCTTCGAGCGTCTTGCGCGCGTCCGCGACATTCTTGTCCATCGCCGCCGTCAACTCGGCGGGTGTGCGCAGGGGACGCTGATCGACGTTCGAACCGCCAGGCGGGATTCAGATCCAAATCGTCCTTCTCGACCACCAGATTGACCCACGACGGCATCTGCGCGACCAGCATCGCGAGCCGCCCGAGCGGCATCGATTTCTGGTGCGGCGCCCACTCGTCTTTTCCTTCGGGCACTTGCTCTAGCGTGCGCCGCGTGCGGGGCGCTTCGGCCTCCAGCTCAGCCAAGAACCACTCTGTCATCTTCACGAGTCACCTCCGACCGCAATCAGTCATGTCCAGTCCTGTTGTACTGTGCCTCGTCTTCTGGGACAATGGGGCGCCGAAATCCATGCCTCTGATAGCGATCGCTCTGAGTGTCTGGTTGGCGGCTGCGCAGGTCGGAGCCGGCGCGAGCTCCAACGATCGTCTTGCCGCCGTGAAGGCGCTCTACGCCGCCACCGAATACGAAGCCGCGCTCATCGTCCTCTCGAAGGTGGACGTGGGCTCCGTCGGCGAACAGGTCCCGAGCCTTGTGTTTGCTCGCGCTGGGGCGCCTCGACGAAGTCGACCGCCTGCTCGAATCGCTCATCGTCCGCGATCCGTCGTTTCAGATGTCGGTCGCCGAAGTCACGCCCCGGCTGATCGCGCTGTTTCAGGAGACGCGCCGGCGTCTGCTGCCCGGCATTCTCGATGACGCGTTCACGGCGGCGAAGACCAGCTTCGAGCAAGGCCGCTATGCCGACGCATCATCGAAGTTCAAGGCGCTGCTGACGCTGCTTGCCGGCGAGGAGGCCGCGCCTGGCGAGAGCGCGCCCGGCCAGAGCGGCATCGTCACCCGCGACATGAAGCGGGTCGCCGAGGGGTTCCTCAATCTGTCGGAGAAAGCGATCGCGGAAGGGTCAAAGGCGAACGCCGATTCGGCGGCGGCGACGATGGCCCTCGCGGCCGCGTCCGCGGCCGCGCGCACCGCGGCGGACGACGAGGCGGTCATCGCCAGCGTGGTGCAGCAGTACGCGGACGCCTACGCGGCGCTGGATGCCGAGGCGGTCACGCGCGTCTTCCAGGGGGAGAACCCGCGGCCGCTCCAGTCGCTGTTCGACGCCTTGAAGTCCCAAACGATCGACATGCGGGACATGAAGATTGCCGTGGACCCTGGAGGGTGGAGCGCGACGGTCACGGTCAACTGGATCGTTCACGCCGTGCCGAAAGCCGGCAGCCCGAAGAAGACGCAGATGCTCGCGACCTTTCGCATGTTGAAAGTGGTCACGGGGGAGTGGTTCATCGTCACGCGGCGGTAGGCAGTTGACGCGACACAAGGAGAGCGCATGACGCGACGGCGGTTCGCGACCGTGGTTGGAATCGGCGTCGGCGTCGTGCTGGCGGGGTCGGCCCGTCTTCACGCGCAGACGCGCCCGCCCGACCTCGGGTCGCTGATGCGCAGTCAGATTCTCGAGATCTGGCTGTCCAGGACGCCCGACGGCCAGCGCATCCTCATCGATCCGCCGAACGAGGCGACGCTTCGAGTGACGAGTCCGTTCACGCTCGTCACGCAGATCGAGCAGCAGATCGGGACGCACCTGTCGAACCTGCCCATCGGATCGTCGTCGGGCGGCTTCACCTACAGCTACGATGCGCGCTTCGGGACCTTCACGCGGACGACCGAAACGTTCGGGCCGGCGTTCGCCGAGCGCGCGCAGACGCTGGGCCGGCACCGGGTCAATTTCGGCGCGAGCTTCCAGCACAGCCGGTACACGCATCTCGATGGGCGATCGCTCGAGAACGGCGGCATCCGCTTCATTCTCCCGCCGGGCACGATTACCGATCCCGCGTTCGGCAACGTCATCGAATCGGAAGTCCACCTGCGCCTGACCAGCGAGACGACGGTGTTCTTTGCGACCGCGGGCGTCACCGATCGTCTGGAGGTCGGCGTCGCGGTGCCGTACCAGGAAGTGGCGATGGATTTGACGTCCAAGGCCACCATCCGCGATTTCTCGACCCGAACTGTGTCGCCGGCCTCGCGCGTGTTCGAGAACGGCAGCAAGACGCAGGATTTCTCGACGAGCGGGCGCGCGCGCGGGATTGGCGACGTCGTGCTGCGCGGGAAGTACAAGCTGACCCGGCCGGGCGCTGCGGGAATTCGCGCTCTGCGCCGACGTGCGGCTGCCCACCGGCGACGCGGCCAACATGCTCGGCACCGGCGGTCCGCAAGCGCAGCTTCTGCTCGTCTCCTCGTACTCGAGCCGCAAGGTCGCGCCGCATTTCAACGTCGGCTACACGTTTGCCGACCGTCACTCGGCGGATCAGATCAACTACGTCACCGGCCTGGAAATCGCGGCGTCGCGGCGGCTGACGATCGCCGGCGATTTCATCGGCCGCATGCTGCTCGACACGCTCATGCTGCGCGATGGATTGGTCACGATTCAGCAGCGCGGGTTGAGCGGAACGGTGACGTCAACGGCGTTTGGCACCGTCGACACCTACAACGGCTATCAGACGTCGAGCCTGGGGACGATCGGCCTCAAGTTCAACCCCGCCCGAGACATTCTCGTCTCGGCGCACTTGATCGCAACCCTGACCAACGCCGGCCTCAAGCGCCGCCTCACGCCGGTGCTGGGATTCGACTACTCCTTCTGACCCGTTTTCGCGACGAACCACGCGTATAGTCTCCGAGGCGGTGAGCTCCGCCCGTTTCGTCAGGAGGCGTTCAATGAACACTCGAATCACGCGTCGCGTGGCAATCCTGCTGCTTTCGAGCCTGGCGGGAGCGGTGTGCGCCGCCGCGCAGGCGCGGCCCGGCGTCAAAGTCGTCCCGCACGCGGCGCTCCAGGCGCTGCTGCCGGCCCTGCCCGGCTGGCAGCGAGGCCAGCCGCAGGGTGAAACGGACACGGCGGAGTCCGTGTCGCGCGTAACGGTGGCCTACGAGAAGGGTCCGAGCAGGCTCAGCTTCGAGTTCATGGACTCGTCGATGAACGAAGATGTGCTGGCGTTGATCAAGGAGGCGATCAAGGGCCAGACCCCGGACATGAAGCCCACGACCCTCGCCGGATTCCCGGCCGCCGAGGAATGGTTCAAAGACAGTCTTCACGGCTCGGTGAGCATCCTGGTTGCCGGGCGGTTCATCGTCGGGGTCACCGGCGAGGGCGTGCCGGACCTCGCGACGATTCGCAAGGCCGCCGAGACGATCGATTTTCAGAAGATGGCCGCGCTCAAGTAAGGGTTTGGGGCGTGTGATGTGTGGTTGAAGGCGTGATTGCGAGCCTGTTACGATGCGGTCGGTCCAACGAACGGGAGGCAGCGTCGATGCATCCGCGCGTCTTCTCGATGGCGGCCGGCCTGGTCGCCGCCGGCGCAATCGGCGCACTCCTGAGCGCGCAGTCCGCCTGCCGCTGAGCGCCAATCCTCGATTTCGTTCGAGAAAGACGTTCAACCCATTCTCGAGAAGAGCTGCCTGTCGTGCCATGGCGAGGCGATGCAGTCCGGCAAGTTCGACCTGCGAACGCGCGACAGCGCGTTGAAGGGAGGCGCCCGCGGGTCGGACATCGTCCCCGGCGATGCCGCCGCCAGCCGCCTGTACCGGCGCGTGGCCGGGCTCGAGCGGCCGGCGATGCCGGCGCAGGCCGAGCCGCTGCCGGCCGAAGCAGATTGCGGCGATCAAGCAATGGATCGACGAGGGCGCGGCGTGGGGATCGACAGCGACGCTCACGTCGACCGCGCTGGAAAACCGGGCGATTACTCCGGAAGAACGGAACTACTGGGCGTTCAAGCTGCCGGTGAAGTCATCGCCGCCCGACGTCGACGACAAGAGCCTGACCAATCCCGATCGATCGATTTCTTGAAGCCGCGCGACGCGCGCGAGGGTTGAAAGCTGCGCCGCGCGCCGATTCCTACACGCTCGTCCGGCGTGCCTACCTCGATCTGCTCGGGTTGCCGCCGACGCCCGCGCAGGTCGACGCGTTCGTCGCGGATCGATCGCCGAACGCCTGGGAGCGCCTCATCGACACGCTGCTGGCGTCGCCGCACTACGGCGAGCGCTACGGCCGCATGTGGCTCGACGTGGCGCGCTATGCCGACTCCGCGGGGTTCGAGTACGACATGCATCGGCCGAATGCGTGGCGCTACCGCGACTACGTGATCAAGTCGTTCAACGACGACAAGCCGTACGACCGGTTCCTGATCGAGCAGATTGCCGGCGACGAGATGGACGGCAAGACCAACGACACCCTCGTCGCGACCGGGTTTCTGCGCATGGGCCCGCGCGTGCTGTTTCGCGAGAAGGACAACCCGGAACGCCGCTACGACTACCTCGACGAGATCATCGGCACGATCGGCAAGGGCACGCTCGGCCTGACGGTCAACTGCGCGCGCTGCCACCATCACAAGTTCGATCCGATTTCGCAGAAGGACTACTACGCGATCGAAGCGTCGATTTTCGGCTACGTCGAAACCGAGGTGCCGCTCGCGCCCAAAGCCGAGGCCGACGCGTATCTGGCGAAGAACGCCGAGATCGACGGAAAGATCGCAGAGCTGCAGAACGCAGATCGAGCGCATCGAGCGGCCCTACCGCGACACGCTGCAGCTCGAGCGCATCAAGCGACAGTTTCCCGATCACATCGTGCGGGTCATCCTCAAGCCCGAAGCCGAACGCACGGCGGGCGACGCGCTGCTCGCGGCGCAGGTGCTGAAAGCGGCCAGCGTGCCGGCGGCGCAAGTGGATCGCGTCCTGCCGCCAGCGGATGCAGCCGCGAAGAAGGATCTGACGACGCGGATCGCGGCGTTGGAGAAGGAGCGGCCGGCGCCGCTGCCGATGGCCGAGATCGCGACCGACGGCGACTACCGTTCGTCGCCGCTCGGCGAGGGCGACGACACGGTGAGTTGTCCCAAGTGCCGCATCCCGGTGCCTGGCGCCGGTCCGTACGTGCACACAGGCCCGGGACGCTACGAAGTGCCGCCGTCGTACTTCCTCATCCGAGGCGACGTCGAGAGCCGCGGATCGCAGATGAAGCCGGGCTTCATCGAGGTCATCACGTTCGGAAATCCGCCGACCGAAATTCCGCGGCCCGACGGCCACACGTCGGGACGCCGGCTCGCGCTGGCGCAGTGGATCGCGTCGCCGCAGAACCCGATGACCGCGCGCGTCATCGTCAACCGGTTGTGGCAGAAACACTTCGGCCGCGGCATCGTCGCCACGCTCGAGAACTTCGGAAAGATGGGCGAGCGGCCCACGCATCAGGATCTGCTGGATTGGATGGCCGTCGAGCTCGATGGCGAATCGATGGAGCCTGAAGCAGATCAACAAGCTGATGATGATGTCGTCCGCCTACCAGATGGCGTCGGCGTTCGACGATCCGGCGAATGCGAAGGCCGATCCGGAGAACGCGTACTTGTGGCGTTTCCGGCCGCAGCGGCTCGACGCCGAAATCGTGCGCGACAGCATGCTGGCCGCCGGCGGCAACATCAACCTCGAGATCGGCGGCGAGCCAATTTTTCCGTATCTGCCGAAGGACATCCTGGCCGGCCAGTATCGCGGCAAGTGGGCGAACACGCCGGAAGGGCCGGCGGCGTGGCGGCGCGGCGTCTACGTGTACCGCCGGCGGTCGCTTCCGTATCCGATGTTCGATACCTTCGATCATCCCGACATGAACGTCACGGCGGGCGCGCGCCATGTGTCCACGGTTCCCACGCAGGCGCTCACGCTGTTGAACAACCCGTTCGTCTTGTCGCAGGCCGACTTCCTCGCCGCCCGCGTGAAGCAGGCGGCGGGCGATCCGGAGTCGCAGGTGAAGGAGGCCTATCGGATCGCCCTCGCGCGGCCCGCCACGGCAACGGAGATCAGAATCGGCGCCGATTTGATCACCAGGCAATCGCTCACATCGTTCGCGCACGTCGTCCTCAACCTCGACGAATTCCTCTACATGAGGTGAGCGATGTCGCACCGATGCAGTAAGAATTTCTGGGACCGGCGCGAATTTCTCTTCCGCTCGGGCGGCGGCATCAGCGGCCTCGCGCTCGCGTATCTGCTCGATCGTCAGGGCCTGTTGTCCGCGGAGCTGGCGGCACAGAACGGCGCGGACGCATGCGCCGCCGCGGCCGTCGGCGTCAATCCGTACGCGCCCAAGGCGCCGCATTTCAAACCTCGCGCAACCGCCGTGATCTCGCTGTTCATGGGCGGCGGCTGGAGCCAGATGGACACGTTCGATCCAAAGCCGGCGCTGGCCAAGTACGCGGGCCAGCCGATCGACGGCAAAGTCGAGGGCGACGTGATCGTGCGGCAAGGCTATCCGGGCCCGTTGATGCCGAGCCCGTTCTCGTTCAAGAAGTACGGCCAGAGCGGCATCGAAGTGTCGGAGCTGTTTCCGCATTTGAGCCAGCACGTCGACGGGATCGCGTTTCTCCGCTCGGTGTACGGACGATCGAACGACCACGTGCAGGGCACGTACGAGATGCAGACCGGCCAGATCAATCTGGGTTTCCCGAGCGTCGGATCGTGGGTGACCTACGGCCTCGGATCGAACGCGTCGAGCCTGCCGGCGTACGTGGTGATGACCGACGCGCGCGGCGGGCCGCTGGGCGGCCCGAACGACTGGAGCGCGGGCTTCATCCCGGCCGCGTATCAGGGCACCCTCTTTCGATCCACCGGCGATCCCATCGTCGACTTGAAACCGCCGGCCGGGCTGACCCACGAGGATCAGCGCGCGCGGCTCGACACGCTCGCGAAGCTGAACGAGCTCGACATGCAGAAGTTTCCCGGCAACAGCGAGCTGGCGGCGCGCATTTCGTCGTACGAGCTCGCCTACCGCATGCAGGGCTGCGCGCCGAGCGTCGTCGACGTGGCGAGCGAATCCGACGCGACGAAGGCGCTCTACGGCCTCAACGAAAAAGTCAGCGAGCCGTTCGGCCGCCAGTGCCTGATGGCGCGCCGGCTCGTCGAGCACGGCGTGCGCTTCGTGCAGATTTTCGCGGGCGGCGTGGGCAATCAGAACACCGACACCTGGGACGCGCACGACAACATCAAGACGAACCACACGCAGCATGCCGCCGAAACCGATCGGCCGATGGCCGGGCTGCTGACGGATCTCAAAGCGCGCGGTCTGCTCGATACGACGCTCGTCATCATGCACTCGGAGTTCGGCCGCATGCCGATCTCCCAGCGCGGCGTCGGCCGCGATCACAACCCGGGCGCGCAGACCGTGCTGATGGCGGGCGCCGGCATCAAGGGCGGTCAGGTGATCGGGTCGACCGACGAGTTCGGCTACAAGGCGATGGAGCAGCCGATCTCGTACCACGACCTGCACGCGACGCATGCTGCACCTGCTGGGGCTGGATCACACCAAGCTGACGTACCGGTTCAACGGCCGCGACATGCGGTTGACGGACGTCTACGGCACGCTGATTCCGCAGATCGCCTAGCGCTTTCCATTTCGCCGTTGCACAAATCGTAAGTGGGGTCCGGCTTTAGCCGGACCTTCTAGAGCTCGGCCTACGGCGGAAAATTGACAGCGGCATAACCGACGTTGGCCACGGCCGGGCTGTTGATGTCAGTGATGTTGACTGTGGCATCGCTGGTGAAGCGCGTCGCGTAGGTCGCCCGGTCAATCAGTAGATTGAGAACCGGTGCGGTCGAGTTCTTCACATTCAGGTTGTAGGGGTCGTCGCCGTGATCCAAGTACGCGCGCTCGGAAAGGAAATAGGCGAGTTCGTGTCCGGCAATCCAGACCGGTTGAACTGGAATGTTGACGACCCTCAGCACGGCGTTGAGAAACCCGACGCTGCCGTGGCAGCCAAGCGTCCAGCGCTGCGTCGAGAGACCTGGGTTGTTTGCGTCGATCGTTCCGTTGACCATCCGTGACAGCGGTGGATAGCCGCGGTATTGCCAGACGGCGTCACAGGTCCCGAAAGTGTCCGCCCCGAAGAAATGCGCGAGATTCTGTCGCATCCATTCAAGGACGCGCCCGATGGTATCCCGTCGCGTGTTGCCGATCAGCCCGGCTTGAACGAGGAATGGATACGTCCATTGGGAGGCGCGAAGGCCGTCTTGGGCCGGTTGTCCGCGCGCAGCGCGGGAACGAACTGTGCGTATGTCCCCATGCTGAAGTTGCCGTTCGGACTGTTCCACGCCATTCTGCTGCTGTCGAACAAGTAGCGCAGCAACGGCCCTGTATACGACCCAATGCTCCACGGCAAGCGTTGGGTGGTCTCGAGCGCGAGCGCGAGGGCGACGTGGGCAATGTAGAGGTTCCACATGTAGTCGGGACTGACCACCTGATTGACGGTGACCGTATCGTCGGCGACGTTGCCGTGGAGATTCGCCGGAATGTCGGTCAGCCCGCCGGCGCCCATCGCCACCTGAGGCGCGCCCGCGGCCAACCAGTCACGGCAGTCGCGATACGCCTGCGACAGGTCCCTTTTTGCTGCGCCGTCCAGGCTGGCCAGGCGACCTTGTCGGTCTCCGCGGGCGGCGCATAGTAGTTGGTCGAGCTCCCCGATCGAAACTGCCACCTGATCGCGGCCGCGATGGATGGATGATCCTTCAGCCATTGCGCAGGAGCGGGAGGACGACGTCTGACGGGTACGGGTATCCTGGGCGGCTTCCTGGGTAGCTTTTTACGCGGCGGCCGTCTCGGTGGTGTGAGCTTCCTGCGCGCCATAGGTACCTCCGTTCGGTCTCTCGACTACAAGGCGATAGAAGCCAATCTACCGTCGAGCTTCATCAGCTCGCCTTCCAAGTCTGACGCATCGATGTCGGCTTCTGCGCGCCGTTTCTGATCTTCTCCAGTAGCAGGAGGACCTTCGCCGATGCGCCAATCTCTGATGCCGAGGCTGTGTCGCCTTCCTTTGTGGCGCTATGTCGCGATGCTGGCGCCGTTGGCGCTGCCAAACTGCAACCAGGTTTGGGGGCTGGATGGCACCAAGGGGGCCCCCGACGTGCCGAGGTTGAATCCGGGAGGGTTGCCGCGCCAGTACGCGATCTTGTGCGACATCGAGAGTAGACGGGTCCCGCGACGATGTGCAACCGCAGGCGAAGTTGCGGCCGACGCCTTCGTTACTCAGTCGAGCGGGGCGGTGGCGCTGACCGTGCGGCAGACACATAACGCCGCCTTCGACTATTCCGACGATGCGAAAGCGGAATGCGCCGGCCTGCCGCAGGTCGTGACATACGAGGGACAGTATCCGGAGGGCTCGCCCGTTTGCGTGAAGTACCTCGACGTCATCGGGCCGGCGCCCTACCCCTATGCCGATCCGAACGACGTCTGCGTCGCGCTGTGCAACGATCTGAACCGCGCCAGTGACGGCGATGTTCCGCCCGAGGCGGCGCAGTTCTGCGCGGCGACCGCCCGCGCGAGCACGAACTATCCCCTGGATTCCAGCATTAAACTGTTCGGGTTTGGCGGCTTTCTGGGCGCCTGCACGAACGAGGGCGTGCTGCGTCCCGACTTCGATGTCGACGATCCGCAACTGCCGCAGTTCATCGACCCGCGCCGCGTGTCCGAGCCCGTTCAATGGGACGTGCTCAAGGCGATCGGCGTCAGCGTGTCCGGGTCCGCCGGCAACAACCTCACGCGCACGTCCGCCGGGAATAATTTCGACGCCGGCATCGCCGCCAAGCAGGCGTTCACGAGGGGAGACGGCTACGTCGAATTCATCGCGACCGAAACGAACCGTCGCCGCAGGATTGGGTTGGGATTCGGCATGGCGCCCGACCCGAGCCCGACGGAGATATCGATCGAGTTCGCGATCGAGCTCGGATCTGACGGGAACGTGCGAGTGTTCGAAGCAGGAAACGTCAAAGTCACACTCGGAGCCTATGTCGCCGGGCAGAGATTCCGCATTCGAGTCACCGACAGGAACAGTTTGGCCACCGCTAGGGATCTGGTACACAAAGCTCCTCGCGCCCTGCGCCGCCGGCGCACCGTGCGCGGAAACCGTGATGTACACCCACGCCGGCACGGCGCCTGTTTCATACCCGTTGCACATCGACACCTCTTTCAGCGGGCAGGGCGGCACGTTGACCGACGTCCGCATCGTGCGGATCAACGAGTAGCGTGGAGGAGACGAACATGAGAAAGTCGTGGACACTCCGCGCGATAGGGTTGAGCGCGATCGCGATGATCGGCGCCGCCGGCGGGCGCCTGCCGGCCCTCACCAGCGGCACCAATCTGCTGCCGATGATCGTCACCAACGTCACCGGCGATCTGCACATCCAGCAGTCGTTGCCCGGCACCTGCGACAACGTGAATCAGACGACGCCGCTGACCGCCGGCCGGCTCGAGCTCTCGCCCGCCACCGGCATCGATGTCCCAGGCGGCAAGCAGTTCGTGCTGACGCGGGCGAGCGCGACGTTCGCGCCGTTCACCATTGAGCGGCATTGCATGGCGCAGGACGTGACGCGGTTCCACAGCGCGGCAGGCGTGCACCTCTCGCGGACCACATCCTTTACGGCGGCTGAAATCGCGCCGGGCGTCTACGCCTTCACGATTCCCAAAGACGATGTTCAATTCTTCGAAGGGTCCATCGTCAACGGAAGCCGCGGAACCAGGCTCGCTGCGCCCGAAACAGGACGTCACAGGCACCATCGACTTCGTGCAGCGCAGGCTCGAGATGCAGCTGGCCGTGGCGACCAAGGTTCACATCAGGTTCGGATGCGTCCCGTACGTCGGCTGCGCCGTGGACGACGATTATCACGGCACGATCACCGTGACGCTGGCGGGCTCAATCGCGCTGCCGGACGCCGATCGCGATGGCGTCACCGACGAGAGCGACAACTGCCGGTTCTTCCCGAATCCGGATCAGTCGCCGGTGGCGACGCCCTTCGATCACGGCGCCGCCCGACGCGACGATCGCGAGCTGCCTGGAGCGCGGAATCGGCACGCCAGTCGCGGACGACGTCTGCGATGCAGGGCCGGTGAGCGTGGCCAACGACGCACCCGCCGCGTTCCTGGTCGGACCGAATGTCGTCACGTGGACCGGCACTGATGGCAAGTCGCGCACGCGCAGCGCCGCCCAACGAGTGACGGTCGTGGACACGACGAAGCCGACGTTCACGTTTGTTCCACTCGACATCGCCCGGAATAACTGCGGCCCGGTCGACCTTGGGAGGCCGACCGCGGTCGACGACTGTGCCGGGGCTCCGACGTTCAGCCACGACGGCCCTTCGTATTTCCTCAACGGCGCGACGGCGGTCACGTGGACGGCCACCGATGCCTCGCAGAACCAATCGACTGCGACGCAGATCGTGACCGTCACGGACACCGTGCCGCCCGAAGTCGCGTGTCGTGCTCTGGTCGGCGACACATTCCGTGTCACGGCGAAGGACGCGTGCCTTGGCCCCTCCACCATCCGCCTGGGCAGCTTCGTCCTGGCCGAGGGCGAGGTCGTCAAGATCAACGAGGTTGGTCAGCCTGGCGTGAGGCTGGTGAGCGGCGGCGGTCCCTCCGGTCCCAGGCACTTCCATGTCGGAGTGGGAGAAGCCGTGATCACCGCCGTCGACCAGTACGGCAACGCCACCGTGGCGATGTGTGTGAGGTAGCGGGACGACCGTTACTTGTCGGGTTGAAACGATGCCAGCAGCTGATCGAATTTCTGCTGGTTCGCGGCAATCGTTTTCACGGGGCCGGTGAACTTGATGAAGACGTTCCCGCCGGGCCCTTCGACAATGGCGCCGAGGAGCCGGTACCCCGGGACGGTCTGCGGTGCGCTCGCGGTCGGGCCACCCATGCCCGAATAGTCGCCCGAGACGTCAACGGTCGTGATCGGCAAACCACGGACCGTCCGCTTCGCGACCACCGCCGGCGCTCCGCCGCTGAACTGGCCCTTCCAGCGCGTCACATTCGCGTCGACGGTGCCGCCCTGGCCGGCGCCGAAGAAGTACACGACGCACTCAGCGCCGGCTTTGTCACCCGACGAGGGGCTGATCGCATACGTCGCGGCGCGCATCGGCCGCTGTTCCTGACTCGTCCATCCGGGCGGTGCCGTCCACTTGAGGCCGGCGGCGGATTCCGCAAGCACGCCGATTGAACCCAGGCCCAGCGACAGCAGAAGGATGAACGTGCGCATAACAAGAGTATAACGGCCGGTACGGCAGTGTCGCCGGTGATATACGCTTTCCGACGTGAAGCTGAATGTTGTCGACGAAATCAGGGTTGTCGAAGAGAACGACGCGTTCCTCCGCGAAAGCGAAGCCATCGGCGACCACTGCGCGGTCATCAACGCAACCCTCGTGCTGTTGAACCATTTTTTCAACGTGCGGGTGGCCAACACGGCGGACGAGAGTTCGCTGATTGGCCTGGGCGCCCGCGTCTACAACTCATCGGCCGCCGCGCTGTACCTCACGCGGTCGGGCTACTACCAGACCGCGCTCATGCTCCTGCGGGATCTGATCGAGTCGACCAACCTGCTCGACTACTTCCTGACCCACAAGAGCGACATCGTCAAGTGGCGGACGCTGCCGGCGAAGCAGCGCCGGAAGCTGTTCGATCCGGCGCCGATACGAGACGCGCTCCAGGCCCGCGACCAGCTGCCGCGGGATCTCCGTAAGGAATACTATGCGGAGCTCTCCGAAGTCGCCGTCCACGCGACGTTTCGAGGCGTCAACCTGCTGGCCAGGGATGGCAAGCGCATGGTCGGTCCATTCGCCGATCGCGAGCGCGTGGAGGGCGTGCTGTCGTTCCTGCCGCTGTTGACCACCTTCGGTGCGCAAGCGTTCCTGAAACATTTCGAGGATGTCGAAGATCCCGACTACCTTCGCGCACTGGTCGCGTACAACGGGATTTTCATGGCCTGGCAGAAGAAACACCACCCGAACGCCGTCTTCCGAGAGGAGCAATAGCCGGCGGTGCCGCTTCGCGAGCCGCGTCCTGCGCGCCGAAGCCACCCGTGATGTACGCTTGCGATGGCGGGCTTGCCCGCCGGAGCTCGCTCGCGATTCACGCGAGCGTAGGCGGGAGGGATGGCCGAGTGGTCGATGGCGGTGGTCTTGAAAACCACTGAACCGGAAACGGTTCCGGGGGTTCGAATCCCTCTCCCTCCGCCAACCTCGCAATGTCGGGCGTGACGATCATGCGGAACGCATTTTTCGCCTCTCTTCTCGCGCTCGCTGTCGTTGGCACAGCCCTCGCCCAAACCGACCAGGCGCTGGCCCGCCAGCGCGCCAAGATTGACGCGCTCGACGCTCGCATTGTTGCGCTGCTGAACGAACGCGCCCGGGTCGTCCAGGAGATCGGCCGCATCAAGCAGCGCGCCGGTCTGGGCGTGACCGATCCGAAGCGCGTGGAGGAAGTGCTGCAGCGAATGACGTCGAACAATCGCGGTCCGCTGCCGAGCGAGAATCTGCGTCGGATCTACGAGCGGATCATCGCGGAGATGACAGCCTTCGAAGCGGTAGGCGCCTCGTCGAAGTAGTGAACTGATCTTCACCGACCATCTCTCGCTCAACGAGGTGGGCGTCGCCGCGGCCTTCCACGCCGTCTGTGGGATGTGATGAAGAAGCGCTCGTGAACGGTCGCGCTCGCGTCAGTGCCCCAGCCACAATAGCGCCGCCGACAACGCCGACAGCAGCCACAACGTCACACCGATGTCCCGCCACCGCCCGGCGATCGTGTAGAGCAGCGCGTGCAGCAGGAATCCCCACAGGATGCCCTGCGTGATCGACAGCGTCAGCGGAATCAGGACGATCGTGACGAACGCGGGCAGCGCGTCCTCCACGCTCGAAAAATCAATCGTCGTCACCGACTGGAACATCGACACCCCGACGAGAATCAGGACCGACGCGGTCGCGTAGCCGGGGACCGCGGCCGCCAGCGGGCCGAGAAAAAAACACGGCACGAAACACAACGCCGTCACCACCGACGCGCGGCCGCTCCGCCCGCCCATGCGAATGCCCGCGATGCTCTCCACGTAGGCGGTTCCGGGCGACGTCCCCACCAGGCCGGATGTCAACGTGGCGATGGCATCCACGATCAGCCCGCGCCGCAGGTTGATCGGACGACCGTCCGGCTCGGTGAGCCCGGCGGCTTTGGCGACGCCGATGAACGTCGACAACGAATCGAAGAGGTCCGTGAACAGGATCGCGAAGATCGTCGGGACAAGCGCCACGTTGAGCGCTCCCCATACGTCGAGCTTCAGGAAGGCCGACGAGAAGTCCGGCAGGCTCACCAGGCGCTCGGGGACGCGCGAATAGCCCAACGCCCAGGCACCTATCGTTACCGTGAAGATCGCCGCGAGAAACGCCAGCGGATTGCGCCGTCGCGACAGCGCGACCGCGATCGTGACGCCGAGCAGCAGGAACGCCGCGCGGTGGTCCCAGGTGCCCATCCGCACCAGGGTGGCCGGGTCGCCGACGACGAGGCCGGCGTTGCGGAGGGCGATAAACGTCAGGAGCAGGCCGATGCCCGCCGCCGCCGCGGACCGCAGCGCCGCGGGAATCGCCAGCGCGATCCGATCCCGCAGCGGCGTGGCCGACACGATGACGAACAGCACGCCCGCCCAGAAGACGATGCCGAGCGCCGTCTGCCACGGCACCTTGCCCTGCAGCACAATCGTGAACGCGAAGAATGCATTCAGCCCCATGCCCGGCGCCACGGCGAACGGCAGCCGCGCGAAGACGCCCATCAGCAGCGTCATGCTGCTCGCCACGAGCACCGTCGCGGTCATCGCACCAGAGAACGGCATTCCGGTTCCCGGCGTCGCGAGGATCGCGGGATTCACCACCACGATGTACGCCATCGTGAAGAAGGTCGTCACCCCGCCGATCACGTCTCGGGAAAGCGACTGGTCGCCCGTCGCGCGGAGCTCGGTCATCGAGGTGAGGGCATGCTACCATCCGCGCGTTTCCCTCCCGAGAGTTGCTGTCCATGAACGCAAGGCTCGACGTGTTCTCGACGGTGCTGGCGATCCTCGCCGCGCTGCTCACGGCCTGCGGCGGCCGCAACGCCGAAGCCGACAAGTCCAGCGATCCGGTGGCCCGTCCGCTCGTCGTTCAGGGCGCCATGGACGTGGAAATCCGAAAGCTGGCGGCCGGTCTCGAGGGCGCCACGGAAGAACGCGTCCACGGATTCACCTTCTGGGTCGGCACGATCAACGGCCAGCCCGTCGTCGTCTCGAAGACATTGAAAGGCATGGAAAACGCAGCCGCTGCGACAGTGCTCGCGGCCGAGCGGTACCACGCGGCGGCGATCATCAATCAGGGCACGGCGGGTGGACACCGGCCCGATCTCCATGTCTTCGACATCGTGCTCGGTACTGAATCCGTCAATCTCGGATCGTTCAAGACCGGATTTCGTGCCCGGGGCGAGGGCAGCCGCGTCACGGACTGGAACCCGCTCGACCTGATGCGCTCGGACGGCAGCGCGAGTCAGGATCCAAACGCGCGGACGATGCGCCGTTTTCAGGGGGATCCAGGACTCCTCGCCGCGGCACGTCGCGTTCGCGGTCTCTACACGCGAGGACAGGTCGTCGAAGGCGTCCTTGGATCGAGCGAAGTCTGGAACAGCGAGCTCGATCGCATCCAGGACTTCCACGATCGCTTCGGCACCACTGCCGAAGAAATGGAAACCGCGGCGGCCGCACAAATCGCCGGGTTGTTCGAGATCCCGTTCCTCGGCATCCGCGTGTTGTCCAACAACATCACCAACGGCGGTGCGTGGGACGCTGGGACCGGCGAGGCGTGTCAGGACTTCGTCGCCGAAGTGGTCAAGTCGTATCTCGCGGACAAGGTGAAGCAATAGTGCAGACTCCGTCGCAGTTGAAGTGGCCGTCGGCCATCCTCGTCACCACGAAGGAGGCCGCCTGGATGTAGACTGCGAGCATTGCGCAATCGATCGCGAATCCCCGGCTGCTGCGCGCCGTATGTGCTGGCCCTCGGGCTCTGGCTCTGCGGCACGCCGGTCAGCGCGCGCAAGCGCTCAAACCGCTTGCGAATCCGACGACGGCCGACCTCGCCGCCGGCGCGAAAGTCTTCAAGACGTACTGCGGGCGCTGCCACGGCTTCGACGGCACCGGCGGCTCGGGTCCGCCGCTCACGAGGCCAAAGCTTCGCAGCGCGGCGGACGAGGCCGCGATCCTGGGCATCCTCGTGGACGGCATTCCCGGCACCTCGATGCTCGCCGCGTGGATGCTGTCGGCACCCGAGAAGCTGCAGGTGACGGCGTTCGTGCGCTCCCTGGGGCAGCGTCCGGATGAACCGCTGCCCGGCAGCCCCGATCGCGGACGCGCCGTCTACAACGGCGCCGGTTGCGCCGCGTGCCACATCGTGGCCGGCAACGGGTCGGCGGCGGGGCCCGAGCTGACCGAGATCGGTCTGCTCCGGGGCGCGGCGTTCCTGCGCGAATCGCTGCTCTCGCCGGCAGCCGCACGGCCGGAACGGAGCGTGCCGTGACGAGCCATACGGTTACCCGGCCTATCTCGTCGCGCGGGTTCAGCCACAGCGCGGGGAGCCTGTCACCGGCGTGGTGGTCAACGAGGACTCCTTCACCATCCAGCTGCGCGATCGGAACGGGCGATGGCACTCGTGGCGCAAGGCCGAGCTGCAGGTCGTCGAGTACGAATCGCGCACCAGCCCGATGCCGAGCTATCGCGGGAGGCTTGACGATCGCGAGCTGAACGATCTCGTGGCCTACCTCATGACGCTGCGGGGCAGGTGATGGCGGCCATCGACCGGACGGTTCTCGTCGCGTGGGTCGCGATCGCGATCGGTCACGCCGCGCCGCTCGCGCAAGTGCCTTCCTCGCGGATCGCGGCGGCCGAACGCGAGCCCGCGTCGTGGCTCACCTACTCGGGCACCTACGACGGCCGTCGCTTTTCCACGCTCGCCGACATCACACCCGCGAACGTGGCCCGGCTGCGGCCCGCCTGGGTTCATCAAGTGCAGGAGCCGGGCACCGTCGAGACGACGCCGATCGTGGCCGACGGCGTGATGTTCGTCACTGAACCGCGCAGCCAGGTGGCCGCGCTCGATCTGCGCACCGGACGCACGCTGTGGCGCTACGACCCGCACGTCCCGAAAGCCATCCTCACCATCGGCTACGGCCCGCTCAACCGCGGTGTGGCGGTGCTCGACGATCGCGTGTACGTGGGCACGCTCGATGCGCGGCTGGTGGCCCTCGACGCCGGCTCCGGTGCGGTTCGGTGGGATGTGAAAGTGGCGGACAACGCCGTCGGCTACGGCATCACGGCGGCGCCGCTGGCCGTGGACGGGAAGATCATCATCGGCGTCAGCGGCGGCGAGGCGGGCATTCGGGGATTCCTCGACGCCTACGATGCGAAGACCGGCGCGCGCGTGTGGCGCTTCCACACGGTGCCCGGGACCCGGCGAACCGGGCCACGACACGTGGGGCGGCGACAGCTGGAAGACCGGCGGCGCGCCGGCCTGGCTCACCGGCAGCTACGACGCCGAACTGAATCTGCTCTACTGGGGCATCGGCAACCCGGCGCCCGACTGGAACGGCGACTCCCGCCCCGGCGACAACCTGTACAGCTCCTCGCTCGTGGCGCTGGACGCGCGCACCGGCGCGCTGCGCTGGCACTTCCAGTTCACGCCGCACGACACGCACGATTGGGACGCCAACCAGATTCCGGTGCTGGTCGAGGCGGACGTCGCCGGGCGCCCGCGCAAGCTGGTCGTCGCGGCGAATCGCAACGGCTTCTACTATGTCCTCGATCGCACGACGGGCGAATTCATCAGCGGCACGCCCTACGCGAAGCAGACATGGGCGCGCGGCCTCGACGCGCGCGGCCGGCCGATAGTGATACCCGGCACCGAGCCGTCGGAGCAGGGCACGGTCGTGTGGCCCAGCCTGCAGGGCGCCACGAACTGGTTCAGTCCGTCGTTCGATGCGGGCAGGCGCACGCTGTTCGTTCCGGTGCGCGAGATGGCCTCGCGCTACTTCAAGACGGAGGTCGCCTACGAGCCCGGCAGACCGTTCATGGCCGGTGGCGAGGTAATCGATCCGTCAGGCGAAGCCTACGGCGCCGTGCGCGCCCTCGACGTCGTCACCGGCGCGCTGCGCTGGGAGCACCGGTTGCTCTCGCCGCTCTGGGCTGGCGTGATGGCGACGGCGGGCGGGTTGGTGTTTGGGAGCACCAACGAGGGCAACGTGTTCGCGCTCGACTCCGGGAGCGGCCGGCCGCTCTGGGACTTCCAAACGGGCGGGGCGTGTGCCGCCAATCCGGTGTCGTTTCAGATCGACGGCCGCCAGCACGTCGCGGTCGCGTGCGGTCGCGCAATCTTCGTCTTCGCGCTGCCGTGAGCAAGGCACTCGCTCGTTACTTCGCGGTTCACGGCTCGGCGGTAGTGCGCGACGCGGTCCAGATCACGCCGACGCTCACGGACGGTTGCACGCGTTTCTCCCCACTCCACATTTCGGCCAGATACGCCTGATAGCTCGCGCGCACGCCGACCCGGTCGTTCCGCGGACGAAAGTCCACGCCTGCGCCGTACATCCGCCCATGGAACTCGCCGTAGCCCTTGCCAACCTGCACGAAGGGCCGCACGCCGGCGATGTCGAAGACGTTGCCTTGCACCAGCATGGTGAAGCGGCCGCCCACGTACGGCAGTGAAAAGAACGCGTCGCCCTGCACGCCGACGCCGATCCACTTCACACCCGTCAGCACGCCGCCCCCCAGACCGGTAAACTGCTGACGATTGGTGTCGGTATGCGCGCCGCCCGTGACGAAGCCTTCGATTGCCTGCGCCGAGGCCGATGACCCTGACAACAACGCGATGGATGCGACGATCCCGATGAGTGTGTGCTTCATGTGTCCTCCTCACCGAGGGATGCGGCGGCAGCGGGCGAATCGGCTCACGCGGGGACAGACTGTGCGGATGTGTGAACTGTAAGCATTTCGGCGCCTGCGGAGGCTGCTCGCTGCCGGGCATGCCGTACGCCGAGCAACTCGCACACAAGCGCGCGCGGCTCGCCCATCTCCTCGGCATGGACGTGCCGCCGCTCATCCCATCCCCTCGTATATCTGCATTTCGACAGAAAGCCGCCTTCGTGTTCGGATCCAGGCCGCGCACGCGCGAGCTCGTCATGGGTCACTACGCGGCGGGATCGAAACAGATCGTTCCGGTGGACGAGTGCCCGGTTCACAGCGCGCGCGCCGAATCGGATCGCGTTCGCAGTGCGCGACCGGCTGGCGCGCGCCGGCATCGCCGCCGCTGATTCACCCGGCGGCATCCTGCGCCACATCGTCGTTCGCACGAGCGAAGACGATGGCGAAGCGGTGGCGATGCTCGTGGTGACGCGCAACGACAAGTCGCTGCGCGCACCTGTACGGGGACTGTTGGCGTCTGCCGATGCGCCAGACGGGTTCTTCATCAACATCAACACCGCCGCCGGTCCGTACATGGTCGGCGACGAGACGATCAAGATTGCCGGCCGCAGCTCACGTCCGCGAGACGGGGATCGCCGGAGCGGCCGCCGCTCGCCGCGTCGGCTTTCTCGTCTCCCCGGATGCGTTTTTCCAGACGAACGTCGGCGCCGCGCGCGAGTTGCTGTCCCTGGTCCTCGACGGGGTGGGCTCTGCGGCGCGAGTGCTCGACCTCTATTGCGGGAGCGGCCTGTTTACGCTGCCGCTCGCGATCGGCGGCGCGCGCGTGACCGCCATCGAGGAGAACCGCCAGGCCATCGACGATCTGAAAGCGAACGCGAAGCTCAATCGCATCGCCGCGGCGCGCGTGAAGCCCATCGCCGCTCGAGTGGAGGACGCGATCGCGCGCGTCAGTCGTGAACCCTGCGACGCCGTCGTCCTCGATCCGCCGCGCGAGGGGTGCGCGCCGCGCGTGCGGGCGGCAGTGTTCGGGCAGATCCGACCGCTGCGGGCGGTGTACGTCTCGTGCAATCCCGAGGCGCTCGCGTCCGAGTTGCCCGACATCCTGAAGAGCGGCTATGGCGTCGAGCGCGTGCAGGCCGTCGACATGTTTCCGCACACGGAGCACATCGAGACGGTCGTGACGCTTCAGGAGATCGCGGCCCTGAAAGGGCCGCGCTACACCAGCGGCTGCGTGTAGTCGCAGCGCGGCCCTTTCAGGGCCGCGATTGCAATCGCGCGGGCACAGACATCGTCGACGTCGGCCGCGCGCGCAATCGTGCAGTGGAGATCGTGCAGCAGGCCGTCGCGCACGTCGTAGATCCATCCATGCACCAGGAGTCCTGGCCGCGCCGCCAGGCGTCCTGCACGATCGTCGTTTCGGCCACGTTCCGCACCTGCTCGATGACGTTCAGCTCGCAGAGCCGGCGGATGCGGCTTCGTCATCGGCGTCGAGTCGCGGCAAACGCCTGCCGATGGCGATCGCGGACGTCCTGTACGTGGCGCAGCCAGTTGTCGATCAGGCCGAGCGATCGAGCGCAGATAGGCCGCGCGGACGCCGCCGCAGCCGTAGTGGCCGCAGACGATGACGTGCTCAACCTGCAGCACGTCGACGGCATATTGCAATCACCGACAGGCAGTTCAAGTCGGTGTGGACGACCACGTTGGCGACGTTGCGATGGACGAAGAGCTCGCCCGGCCGCAGGCCGACGATCTCGTTCGCCGGCACGCGGCTGTCGGCGCAGCCGATCCACAGGTACTACGGCGACTGCTGCGCGGCCAGCGCCTCGAAAAAATCCGGATCGCGCTCGGTGATGCGCTGCGCCCACGCGCGGTTGTTGGCGAACAGGTGCGACAGATGCGTCATGAATCAGCGTGAAGCGTCGGGGCGCTAGCCACTAGGTGAGCGAGGCAAAGAACTCGTCCAGCACCCGCGCGCCCAGCGCCGGATCCTCGCACATCCACCAGTGGCCGCGGCCCTGCAGCACGACGCTGCGCGCGCCGGCACGCGCGGCGCGCGCAGGGCCATCGCCTCGCCGCCGGTGTACTGATCCTCGGTCGGAACGATGACCAAGCCGGGCCGCTTCGCCGCGGCCGGCAGATCGCGTCCCCAGTTCGCCATCGCAGGCTGCGCGCCGGATCGGTACAGCGACAGGATGCACCGTCCCATGTCGGCGTCGATCGCCGCCGCGACGCGATCCGACGCCGCGCCGACGCCGAGCGATCGAAAGCGAGCCGCGCGCATCGCCGCCGGCGCGGCCAGCGTCCGCGCCACCGCTCCTCGCCCGCGCCTGGCGTCTGCCACGTCTGCGCCATGTCGTGCCAGACGTAGTCGGGCTCGAAGCAGCCGGCGATGTCGCTGACCCAGGATCGAATCAGGTCCGGCCGCGACATCGCGACACGCAGCACGTGCGCGCCGCCCCAGTCGTGACCGACGAGATCGATCGCGCCGTCGATGCGTTCGAGCTCGCCGACGAGCCAGCGGAGGTAGGAGTCCGCGGTCGCGTCGAACTGCGGCGGCACCGGCGCGCCGAAGCCTGGCGGCGACAGCGCCACGATGTCCTTGCGGGCGAGATGCGAGAACAACTCGTCCCAGATCGCCGCGATCTCCGGGTTTCCGTGAACGAATACGGCCGGCATGACTGAGCAGTGTATCCGCATTCCTCCATAGGCCTGTAAGTCGACAGATGACACGACAGACCCGGTGCGCCGCCGACCCACGAAGACGCGAAACTCTTGCTGCAACTGTATGAAATGCGCCGCGAGCCGCGGCTGCGCGAGGCGCGCCGCTGGTTCGCCGCGTCTTTCAGAGCGACGACGATCGAGGAGCTGACGCGTTTGTGCCCACCGGGCAGCGAAGAGAACGCGTCCTACCGGATGGTGACCTCCTATTGGGAGCTGGTGGCGTCGTTCATCACGAGCGGCGTGTTGCACCAGGAATTGTTCTTCCAGAGCGGCCGCGAGCTGCTGTTCTGCTGGACACGGATCCGCGAGCTGGTACCTCACGTGCGCGCGCACAACAAGAACCCGATCGAATGGAAGAACCTCGAGATCGTCGCGAACGCGTTCATCGAGCGGTGGACCGCTCAGGCGCCCGACGCCTACGACGCGTTTCGCGAGCGGATCAAATAGAGGAGGGATGCGATGAAGCGCTTGCTTTCGTTCGCGTGCGTTGCGGCGGTGATCATCGGCGCCGCGGCTGCCTGGGCGCAGTCGACGCAGTCGAAACCGTACAAGGTCGTGTTCGATCTCACCACCGACGATCCGCAGGACCAGACTGCAGTGGTGCGCTGGCTGCGCGAAGTCGAGTCGGCCAACCCGCAATCCGAGATGGAAGTCGTCATGTACGGGCGCGGCCTCGGGCTGGTCATGCCCGGTCGATCGACAGTGTTAGAAGAGGTCAAGCAGGCGCTCGCTCGCCCGCACGTGTCGTTCAAAGTGTGCGAGATCTCGCTGCGCAACCAGAAAGTCGACAAGAGCCAGTTGCTGCCGAACGTCCGACCGTGCCGGACGGCATCGGCGAAATCGTCGCCAGACAGAATCAGGGATGGGGCTACATCAAGGTCGTGGCCCACTGATCGAATCGTGGGTCGCAGGGGAAGCCTCGCACCATTACCCGCCTCAGCTTCCTGTCGAGCTGAGGCGGGTACGAACATGGCAGAGGAAACCCGCCGGAGGCAGTATGAAACTCATCGCGGCGGGGGTCGGCATCGTCCTTTGCTCGGCTGGGCTCAATGCTCAGCACGTCAAGACGACCACCACGGAAAAAACACGATTCGAAGTGAAAGACGGCCGCGATCTGAAGGTCAGCGGCTGCGTGCAGCCGTTCGAAGACGCAGGCTACATGCTGACGACGATGAAGGGGACCTCAAGTACGTGCTGGTCACGAATGAGAACCTGTCGAAGTACACCGGCCACCGCGTTGAAGTGAAGGGCGTCGGCTCGGATAGGAACGAAGGGACACTCGTGATCGAGAAAGTCGTGGGCACGAGCGGTCAATTCGGCGACGAGAAACTCGACGGCAAGGAAAAGAAGGAGACGAAAGAGATCGCCGGCGACGTGGGGTTTGCCTACCTCAGTGTCAAGTCGGTGAAGAAGATCTCGAACAGCTGCCAGTATGCCGTTATTCGGCCGACTGCGTGACGATGAGTCTGCTCCGGCCGGCGGTGAACCCGGTGACGGCGATCGATCCGTTGCGGGTTGCGTGCGTGCCGTTCGTCTGCACTCCATAGACGACGGTACCCACGCCCGTATTGCTGGCGCCGCTGGTGATCGCAATCCAGGGAACATCCGATTCGGCTCTCCAACTGCAGGACGGATCCGACGGCGTGACCGTGACGCTGAAGTCCTTCGAGGCCGCCGCGACCGATTGCGATGAAGGCGTCAGCGCATAGCCGCAGTTGGTCAGCCCGTCCTGCTTGACAGTAAGCGTCGCGCTGCCGTCAGGCCATTTCAGATCGATCGTGCCCGTGCGAGCCGTGGTCGTCCGATTCGCCTCGACGCTGAAGTTGAGCGTGCCGGTCCCGACGCCGGCTGAGTCCGCCAGGTTAATCCACGGCTCCGACGCCTGCGCCCCCCATCGGCACTCGGCGGTCTGCGAGCTGGCTTCAGCAGTGAAGCTTCCGCGGCCTCCTTTGGCGTCCACCTGATGCGTGGTCCGAAGCAACGTGAAGCCGCAGCCGTCGGATCCGGTGGTGGCTTCCTTCATCAGCGAGTCGTAGCTGCCCAGATTCATCCGCACAATCGCCAGCAGCCGGCGTCGATCCCACAGCGGGCCGCGCGTGAGGAGCGAGAGCCGGCTGTAGTACGTCGCGATCGTGCGGCGAGACAATGCGGTTGTCGCCGGTCTCGAGCGTTTCGGTGTACCCGCGTGGGACATCGCGGCCGAAATGGCCGACGCGCCAGTCGCGCCTCGACGGCAAGCGCGCCATCAGCGGATCGCCGAGGCCCACGGTGTCGACGATGTGAATGGTCGGTCCCGCCGCATAACCGAGCATGCCGTTGCAGCAATAGACGATCACGCGCGGACCCTCGGCGCGGGTTTGCACAGCCGTTCTCGATCCACTTGCTGTTCGGCCAGTAAGGCGCTTCACGCGAGTAGGCAATGAGCCCGTTGCTGCGGAAGTAGTACGCCCGCTCGTCGGACACGCCGCTTGCCGCTACGACGTCGTTCGCATCGGCGATGCCCTGACCGATTGCGATCGCGCGGAACGCGCCTACGCCGAGCACCGCGGCGAGCATCGCCGGCATCCACCGGTACGCAAACAGCGCGGACACGTCGGTGCGAACCAGGATGACGACGGCGGCGACCAGCGGCGCGGCAAACATGCGGCCGCTCATGAAATCGCCGCCCGCCACCGTCAGGACCATCAGGTGCAGGAAGATCGCGATCCCGATCGGCCTCGTCCGGCGCGGGTTCTCGATCACGGCCCAGGCCGCAACCGCGCACGTCACAAACAGCGTCAGGGGATCACGGGCGATTGAGTCGAGCAGGTAGGTCACACCTTGCTTGAAGAGATCGCCGGCCGCGACCGCCGTTTTCATCTTGGCAAAAGCGGTGTTCGGCACGGGGAAGCCGTAGTACACGACTGAAAAGATCTCCCACAGGACGAGCGGAAGAAGTCCGATCGCCAATGGGCGAACCGCGCGCCGGGGTGCGCGCCACGGAATGAGCGGGATGAGCACCGGGAGAACCAGTACCGACAAATCGAGCCGGTTGAGCAACAGCAACCCGGCCAGAAGGCACGTTGTTGTCGACGCCCAAGTCTCGACGAGCGCGCGGCCGAGGAACAGGACCAGCAGCAGGTGCGTCAGCGGGTTTTCGAGGCCGGACGTGGAGTAGTCGATGAACGCGCGCGAACCAAGCAGCACGGTCAGGCCGGCTGCGGCGCTCCACACCGATGGCGCGCGGCGCAGCAGCAGCCACACGGTGACCAGCGTGAGAACGATCGACACGCCAATCGACGTGAAGAACGGCTCGCCAGTGACCCAGTAGAACGGCGTGAGCAGCATCATCCACATCGGATGCGTATACGCCTGGACCCGCTCGGCGACGTTCCACCGCAAGCCGTATCCGTGGACGAAGTTGTCGATCGTTCGGAACGTGAAGTACGCATCGTCCCCGACCCAGGCGGTGCGCACGAGCGCGAGGCTGAAGAGCGAGAGCCACACGACGGTGAGACCCCGCCGCGAGGCTCTGAGTGCTGGATGCACGCGTGAGATTATCGCCGTATACTCGCCGCGTGGAGATGCCGGCGGTGAAGCCGCCGCTGAAATGGGCAGGCGGCAAGCGTTGGCAGGTGCCGCGTCTGCAGGGCGTGTGGCGGGCGCACGCCCATCGGCGTCTCGTCGAGCCGTTCTGCGGCGGGCTGGCGGTTGCGCTCGGGTTGATGCCGCGCCGCGCGCTGCTGAACGACATCAACCCGCATCTCATCAACTTCTACGGCTGGCTCAAACGCGGATCTCCGCATCGACATCCGCCTCGTCTACGATTCGGCGGTTTTCTATTCGCATCGGTCGCGTTTCAACGCGCTGCTGCGTGAGGGTGCGACCGACACTGCGAAGCGGCGTCGCTGTTCTATTACCTGAATCGCACTGGTTACAACGGTCTCTGCCGCTTCAACAGCCGCGGCGAGTTCAACGTGCCGTTCGGCAAGTACACGCGCGTCGCTTTGCCGAGAACCTCGATCGAGTATCGCGACGTGCTGTCGTCGTGGACCTTCTCGACCGGCGATTTCGGCGGCCATCCCGCTGACGGCCGACGACTTCATCTACGCCGATCCGCCGTTCGACGTCGAGTTCCGGAAATACGCGAAGGAAGGATTCGACTGGGACGATCAGGTGCGCGCTGCAGAGTGGCTGGCGGCGCATCGTGGACCGGTGGTCCTCGTCAATCAGGCGACGCCGCGGATTCGGAAGCTCTACAAGGATTTGGGATTCAGCCTGGCATACCTCAGTGCCCCGCGACGCATCAACAGTACCGGCGATCGGACGCCGGCCCGGGAAGTCCTTGCGACGCGGAACATGTAGCTTATGAGCCGGTCGGCCTGAGGTGGATCTCGACGATTTTGAGGTATCGCACCGGCTTGCTTTGCCGCCGCGCCGGCATGAATTTCCAGTCGCGCGCCGCTCGCAGCAACAGCTGGTTGTATGCCGGATGCACGCTCGCGCGCATCGTCGCCGACGTGACGGCGCCGGTCTCGTCGACGAGCAGTTCCAGCGTGCCGCGAAAATCCTGCGTCGCTTCGGGCCGACGGGAATCCACGGCGGAATGCGCTGTGTCTGCGCGATGGGCGGCGCCACGTCGGCGTCTGCTGACGTGTAGATGGTGAGCGCGTCCTTCTGCGCCGCCTCAGAGGCCAGTTCCACCGCGGGCGCTGCTTCGACCGGGCGTGCCGCGCGCCTGAGCGGCTTCCACCGCTTTGGTCAGATCGCGAAACGCCGCCACAATCGTCCGCAGATCGGTCAAGGCCGGCGCCGCCTGGATGTCGGGATCGTCCAGCAAGGCGAGCACGCCGTCGAATTGCTGCCCAGCCCGCGGGTCTTTGCGCTCGAACGCCGCCTTGGCCAGCGCGTACCGCTCCAGCACGATTTTCGGCAGCGACTGGCGGCGCACGTCGCGAAACACGCTCTGAATGCGCGGCGACGCCTGATCGACCGAGGGGACGATAGAGCGGATTGTCGTGCAGGATCCCTTCGATGTTTTTCTGCGCCTCGTCGCGCCGATCCAGCGCGAGCAGGCAAAACACCCGATACTCGGCAATCGACGTCGTCTCGGCCACCGGTCTGGCCGCGCTCTGGAGCCGATCGAGGACGGCGAGCGCCTCGTCGTACGCGGCCGACGCATAGAGCTCTTTGGCGTGCGCGAGCGTGTCGTCATCCGCAGACGCACGCGCCACGGCGAACCAGCCGGCGAGCACCAGCGCCACCGCCGCGGCCTGGCGAGTCATCTTCATCTGCTTTCGAAAAATTGGTGCTCCATCGTACCGCGTTCGATCGCGGAGTACAAGAGGCAAAATCCGGTCTGTCGGCCGGCGCCGTTTCGTACTATCATCCGCTCCACCACTCCAAGGCCACACCATGGAACTGCAGGCTCAGGGGTTCGAACACCGCCTCGGCGAGCTCGAGGCGCAGATCGACCGCCTCAATGCGGCGCTGCAGCATTGGCGCGATGCTCAGGATCACCTGCGGCCGATGGAGCAGCGGCTCACGCAGCTCACCGATCAGTGCGCGGACATCCTGAAGCAGTGGACGGCCACCGGAGAACGCCACGCCGTGGCGGTCGGCGAGCTCGAGGCGCGGCTCACCGGATGGAACGACGTCGAAACGCGACTGCAGCGCGATGCCTCGTCGCGTTTTCAGGCGCTCGAGCGCGTCATCGAGCAGGAATGGGCGACGCTGCGCCATCTGCACGAAGAGCCGGCGCGGCAGCTCCGCGCGCAGGCCGAGAGCCTGACCGAAATCTGCGTCACCACCGCCGGGTCGGCGCAAACGGGCCTCGAGCGCGCCGAAGCGCGGCTCGCCACGATCGAGCGCGACCTGCACCGCCGCATGGACGAACTGTCGCGGGACCTGCACGCCGCCGTCGCCGAGCTCCGGCATCGCAGCGAGGCGTCCGCGCTGCGCGGCCCCGCGAGCCCGTGGTCGCTCGACGAGGTCACGCGGCTGCATCACGAGCTGCGCGATGGCGCTCCGTCGCGAGCCAGCCTCGACGTCACCGAACCCGCGGTCGTCGAAAGTCCAGTCACGAGCCTGGCGCCACGAGCGGCCGCGCCGATGTTCGGGTCGGCGCTCGACGGCGCTCCGACCGCAGCCCGTCGCTGAACCACGAACGGTCACGCGCCAGGAAGCATCCGTGTCCGCGCCAATCGATGACGCGCCCGCACCGCGTAGCCGAACTGGCGGTGGTACGCGGCCGTTGCCGTGCTCGCCCTGGCCGCCGGCATCTCGGTCGCGTTCGCCATGTCCTTCTACCGTCAGGCGGGGACGGCCGCGGCGCAGGCCTCCCAGGCGCAGCAGCACGCCGAGCAGATCGCGACCGCCGCGGATCAGCGCATCGAAGCGGCGCGCAAGGACGCCGCGACGAGCATCGCACAGGCGCGCGAAACGGCGTCGAAGGCGCAGGTCATCAGCGACGTGCTCGCGGCGCCGGATCTGGTCCGCTTCAACCTGGTCGGCGGCGAGGGCGCGGACCGGTCCTCGGCGCAGCTGCTCTGGAGCCGATCGCGCGGCATGGTCTTCAGCGGGTCGCGATTGCCGCCGCCGCCGGCCGGCTCGATCTACCAGATCTGGCTGCTGTCGGCCGACAGCGCCGTGAGCGCGGGCACGTTCGAGCCGGACGCTTCGGGACGCGCCACCTCCGCGACCGACACGCCGCCCAACGCACCCCGCCCGCTCACCGGCGTGCGCGTGACGCTGGAACCGGCGCCGGGACGGCCGGCGCCGTCGGGCGCCATCGTGCTCGCGCGCGCGCAATGAAAATCACGCTCACCGATCTGCTGCCGCTCGTCGGCCGGCTGGACGCAGCGCCCGGCTTCGACACGCCGCGGGAACGCTTCCGCCGATTTCTGCTGGAGCACGTGACGGACGTGGCGACCGCCCGCGTGTTCATCGAGGAGTGTCAGCGCTCGGTTGGCGAGCAGCGTCATCGCGCGCTCCAGGATCTGGTGGTTCTGGTCGGCCGCTTCCTGGGGTTCGAAACGATCTTCGGCACCTACGAGCGATCCGCCAACGTCGCTCGAGTCGACGGACAATGGCGATCCCGAGGCCTGCTCGAGGTCGTGCTCGAATTGCAAACCGACCAGACTCCGCACGCCGTCGCCCGAGAGCCTCGCGCGCGCGTTGACCGCGACCGCGCTCGAAGCCCGCGGGAACGGGTGCCCGCGCATCGGCCTCGCCGTCGTGGCGCGACACTACGCCGCGCGCACGCGGCTCGAGCACGCCTTCGCCGCCGACCCCCACAGCTCCGAGCTGCGCATCGTCTCCGTTCGATCGCTGCTGACGCTGGCGGCCCACGTCGCGGCCGATCGCTTGAGCCATGTCGAAGCGGTCAAGCTCCTGCAGTCAGGGTTCGCGCTCGATTTCGTGATCAATTTGCTGGATCGCCCGGCGGTCGTCACGCAGACGCTGGACGAACCGCTCGCGCCGCCTCCACCGCCGGTTCCCGTCGAGCGCCATGAGCCGGCCTTCTGGGTCGCGACGATCTTCGACAACGAGATGGCGGCGGCGGAACAGCTGCTGGCGTCGGTCATCGCCCATCGACGCGTGCTCGGCATCTGCCACGCGGGTCCGCTGCAAAGCGAAGGATCGCCGGGCGACTGGGTCTGCTTCTTCCTCCCGGGCAAAGGCATCGCCGGGCACGCGCAGCTCGCGTCGGTTGTCGACGACAGCGCCACCGTGGTGCGGAATGCCGCGCAATTCAGCTGCGTGTATCGCCTGTCCCACGTCGAGCTGTACGACGAGCCGATCGTGCAGGCGCTGCGCGCCGGCCGGCCGTTTGCGGTTCCGCCGGCGGACGTGGAGCTGGCGGGGCCGTGCCTCTCCCCGATCGCGCGGCAGGATTTCATCGCGCTCACGACCTATCGCGAGGATGTGCCAGTCCGCCGTGCGCGCGCGGGCCGCGGTGCGACGCCTAGCGCGAAAGTGTGGCGCTGACGCGCGTCAGCGCGCCCGCCTTCACGAGCACCCGCTGTGTCTGCTCGCCCAGCTGCGGATGACGGAACGTGATCTGATGCTCGCCGACCGGTAGCGGAAGATTCGCGAGCGGCGTGTCGCCCGCGGCAGTGCCGTTGATCCACACCTGCGCCCACGGCACGGCGTTGACGCTGACGCGGCCGTCGGGCGGCGCGACGTTCATGCTGACGATTTGACCGGCCCTGATGTCGACCACCTGTCGCGATCGGTAGCCGACCGCCGCGTTGATGAAATCCAGCTCGTGCCGGCCGGCCGTCGTGACGATCGGACCATCGGCGCTCGAGCCGAGCACGCGTTCGCCTTCGAGCACCTGCACTTCGACCGGCGACACGAGGCGCAGTCCGCCGCGGCGCTCGCGCGCGCTGGCCAACGCCGCCGCTGTCGCGACGGACGCGTTCGCGGCGCGATCCGGCACCGGCACGGGCGGCGTCTGCACGGCGACGACCTCGACAGCCGGCAGGGGCGTGCGCGCCTGCACGCGAACCGTACGCACGTCTGACGCGAGGGTCAGCGTGAGCGGCGTGACGCCAACCTCCTTGCCGTTCACGATCACCGGGTCTCCAGGCGTGAGCGATTCGAACACGATCGGTGCGCCGACGGGCGGCGGCGTCGCCGCGCGCGTGAAATACATGCTCGCGAGCATCACGCCTTCGCCGACCGACAGCAACGCAAACACGGCCGCAACCAACCAGCCCAGCCTGGCCGCCCGACCTGATCGCGCGGCGAGCCGATCGAACGGCGAAGCGTTGGCGAGTCCAGTGCGCGCGCGAAGCTCGGCAAGCACGTCTGTGGCAGCCGTCATGGTGGCTATCTCCGATTTCAAGGCCGGTTCGAGCGATTCGCTCGCGGGAAGTTCACGCGGCGCTTCGTAGCGCGAGCGGTTCGTTGGCATGCGCGGCCGCGCTTTGAACGCGATCGTCTGCGGCCCTCCGTGCACGCGCAGCTCGAAGAGCGCGTCGTGCGCGTCCATCGCCGATCCGAAGACTTCGCCTTTGACCTGCAGCGCGCGCTCCAGCCAGCTTCGCAGCGCGGCGACCAGCGCCGGCGACCGCGGTCCGGCCGAGCGGACGAATTCGTCGAAGAGTCCTTCGACGCGCTGCGGATATTCGGCTGGCGTCATGCGCCGGCCGAGGAGCGCCGACAGCACGATCCAGCCAAGCTGAATCACGTCGGTCCGGCGATCGAGGCGCGCCGCGCCGCCGCCGTTCTCCGGCGCGAGCAGCCCGAAGTCGAGCCACAGGCGGTTCGGCGGCCGTTGCAGGCGATCGAGCGCGGAGCCGAGCACGTGCTCGACGATCATCAGCCGGCCGTCGGGCGTGATGACGATGCGGTCGGGTGTCAGGGCGCCGTGCGCGATGTCGTCGCCCCGCCGCTGCAAGTCGGCGAGCGCGGTCGTGAGATCGCGCACGAGCCACGCGCCGAACGCCGGATGCACACCGGTGCGGGCGCGCTCGACTCCCAAAGATCTCGGCCAGGCGCTTGCCGGCCGTGAAGGTCGAGACGAGCGCCAGCCCGCCGGCGTCCAACTGCTCCACCGCGCGGACTTGCGGAAACGCCGGGTGCGCGAAGTCGCGCAGCTCGGCGACGCGATCGCGCAGCGCGTCCTCGAAACCGCGAACCGCCACGAGCTCGGGCCGGAATCGCAGCAGCTCGAGCGACGTGGTGCCGCTGTTGTCGAACATCAGCAGCCGATCGCCGACGCCGTCGGAGACACCCTCGGTGTACCAGCTGGCGAGCGGGCGCTGCGCGTCCACGCCGTTCCAGGCGTCCACGGCCGAGGTATTGGGTCGCGTCATTCAGAGCGTAAAAAGCGGTGAGTGCATTGTGCATGAAACGTTCAGCTAGTACAAGGGGCTCAAGATCTTTCACCGCTTCGCCCGAAAAGACTGTCACCAACAACGGGACTAGCTGGAGGATCAGGATGACCAAACTCATCAGCAGCATCGTGGCGATTGTGCTGGCGACGGCGACCCTCGCAACCGCAGCACCGCGCCAGGGCGCGGTGCGCAAGACCGGCACGGCGGCGCGAGCCAAAGCGGTGAAGACCTCGAAGCCGGCAAACCGAATTGCCCGCAAGAAGAGCGGTGCCGGCGAAGTACCGGAAGACGGCGCACCGCGCCGCGAAGCCAGCGACAACCGTTCAACGGCCACTCGTCACGGCCCGTCCGCAGGCTTTCACAGGAAACCATCGTGAACACGAGACACGATGTGATGGCCGAGGAGCTGGAGCTCAAACGCCTGAAGGCCAATCTCAAGACTGCTGAGAAAGCCGGAGATCAACGGCGAGTGTCCCGCGATCGCCGTGAGCTGTACCGACTTGAGGCCGACGTGCGCGCCGACAAGGCGGACCTCAAGGACCAGAAGCAGCTGGCCAAAGCCGGGGCAAGAAGCGGAGCCGGATCCCCTTCTGGGGCTGGTGGCGGTGGTCTTATGGAGCAGGTAGGGCTGATGGCAGGCTAGACGGTGGCAGTGGCTGATGGAGGCTGGGCTGTCGGTCCGTGGATCGACTTGTGCAGTGGTTGACCTAGAGCTGCGGAAACGGACGAGCCTCGGAGGGCCACATGACCAGACTCATCAGCACCGTCGCTGCGCTTGTCTTCGCTATGAGCACGCTCGCCACCGCGGCGCCCAGCCAGGGCGCGATGGGCAAGGCGGCCGAGAAGGCCAGCGCGAAAGCGGCGAAGGCCGGGAAGTCAAAGTCGGCGAGGGGCGATCGAAGAGCAAACAGGGCGAGGGACGACAGAGGGATTCGCGATCAGCGACGGTACTACCAGTACGACGCCAAGTCCGCGAAGCGCAGTCTCAAGGCCGACGAGAAAGAGCTCAAGTGGTATCGATCCAATCTCAGAGCGGCCGAGCGATCCGGCGACTGGCGGCGAGCGGCCCGTTATCGTTCCGCGATTTCACGGCTCGAACGCGAAATCAGCGTCGAGCGCTCGGCCATCAGGGATTACGAGCAGGGATTCCAATAGGAACACGAGGGGACAGAGGACGCGCCTCTTGCCCTGGTGGCGGTCCTAGGTCACTAGAATAGCCAGCCGATCGTCACAGCCTGCGCTCCGTCCCGAAGGCCGCGTGCGAAGTCGATTCGCAGCACGCGGTCGGTCATCGGGAGCCTGAAGCGCAGGCCGCCCCCGACATCCACGTTCGACGGCGCTGCCTCCGTCCGATCCGCCGCGCCGCGCGACTGCGGCATCCGCGAACGCGGCGACGCCGATTCGAACCGGTCCCGGCCGATCGAGCCATCGCCGCACTTCGGCGCTCGCGTACGAGAGCGTGCGGCCGAAGGCGGACCGCGATGTCGCATCGATGATCCCGTCATCAAGCAGTGGATGCGCGCGAAGCAGCGGTGTCCGCGCGCGGCCGTCGCCGGCGCCTGGCCACAAGCCGAGCGGCGCCGCATCGCTTACCCGTTCGATCCCAATCGCAGTGGCGTAAGCCCGAAGAATGTGCGACGAGCCGCGCGCCGACGGCGTGAAACGCCGCGCTCTCGCCGAACGGCAGCCAACTCGTGGCGTCGGCGGTCAACGCGACGCGATCCCGGAGCAGCCGCCGTTCGAGCGTCGCGCCAATCGACGCGGCCTTGCGATGCGAGTCCCACGCATCCAGCCCCGCGCCGACCGAATAGCGCAGATTCGACGTGAGCCAGTCGCTCAGCGCGAGGCCGCCACGCGTGTGCGACTGGGTGACCAGCGCGGGCGACTCGCCCGTTCCAACGCGAAACGTCTCCTGCTCCCAACTCGCGTCGACATGCCAGACGCCAGGGAATCCACCGAGGCGCGGCGCCGCAACGCCAATCGCGACGCGCGGCCGATGTTCCCACCAACGCCAGGACGCCGACCACACGTCGCCCTGACCGCTGAACCCGTGGACCGACGCCGTGACCTCGCGATCGACGGCCGCGAGAATCCCGACGCCTGCCCACGACGCACGGCTTCGCGGCAGGAAGGCGCGCTCCGCGATCGCCGCGTCGAGCGTCGCGTATCCGTCCGCTTGCGGGCGCAGCGTGAGACGATCGCTCGCCCGATCCGGCAACGCGTGCACGCGCCGCTCGGCCAGAGCGAACGCTTCGGGCGTCAGCATCGCGTTGGGCCGGACGCCGACAGCGGCGGCGACGGTCTCGTACCGCGTGTGTTGAAGACCCTCGATCCGCACGGTATCGAGGCGCGGTTTGCCGATGCGATTCCACGCGCGCAGCGCGCCGGCTGGATCGTCGAGCATGAAGAGGCTCGACCCCAACACATCGATCGCGTAGGTGTCGCCGGCGTCGATCGCGAGCGCCTGCCGCGCAAGCGCGGCCGCCTCATTCCAGCGACGCTCGGCGAAGCGCACGCCCGCCAGCTCGCGCAGCGGACCCGCGGAAGCCGGACACTCGTCGCGCACGCGGCCGAGAATCGTGTCGGCTTCCTGCAGACCGCGCTGCTTCACGTCGGCGATGGCCGCATCGAGCACGTGCGTCGCAGTAGCAGGTCGTGCGTCGGACGTCAGCGGACTCATCGTCGTGGCGTCCGCCTTCAGGCGGACCTCGCCGATCGGATCTTCGTCGAGGTCCGGCTAAAGCCGGACACCACGTACGACCGCGGCTCCGAGCGATGATCAGCAACGACCAGAACCGCGCCGCTTTCCACCGCCGCTCGAACTCGTCCATCCGAATCACGCGCGACGGACCCCACGACGGATCGTGGACCGTCACACCATCCGCGCCGACGGCCGTGACCACGACGTAGTGATAGCGGCGGGCGCGATCGTGGAGCAGCACGATGATCGGCCGGCGATTCTCCAGGTGATCGCCGAGCGCGTCGACGCTGCCGGTGAAGGCCACGGCTTGCCAGCCGCGCGTCCGCACGGCCTCCACCAGCACGCGATCCTCAATCCCGCCCGCCGCGCGATCCACGAGCGGAGCGAACTGCTCGACGTCGGCGTGCGCGTCTCCCCAATAGCGAAAGACCATCGCCACGGCCGCGCCGCCGCAGAGGTCTGGCGTCTGCGGTAGAAACGGCACGTCCGCCGAGAGTGACGCGCTCAGCGCGAGCGCGATCAGCGCCGCCGTCACGCTAATCAACCGCGACGATGATCAGAATGATCAGCAGCAGGATGATGATGAGCGTCGTCGTCGTGATGGTAATCGTGCTGCCGCCGACGAGCCCCTCGTTCACCTGACGCGCCGTATCGGCCGCGCGCTCGAGATCGGCGCCGGCCAACGTCCGCGCCGCGGCCTCGACGCGCGACATGTCGACGCCCATGGTTGTGGCGGCCTGGCGAACTTCCGGTCGCGCGAGCGCTTCGCCAATCGAAGCGCGGTCGGCATCCTGTTGAGCAACACGATCGGTCACCGTTGCGGCCACCTGCGCGGGCGCAACGATGTGCTGCTGATCGGCATACGCCGGGGACGAAGCGAGAACCAGCAGACTGAGGGGAAGTGCGAGAAGCGAGCGAACTGTCGGCATCGGCCAACCTCCTTGGGTCGCCATCGCCGAAGGCGCGACGGCGCCGGGCTCAACAATAAGCAAGCGCGATACCGACTGCAACTTGCTGAGCTGGATTGCGGCGCGCGCGGTACGAACGTGGCAGGTGCTCTCGGCTGGAGGCCGTTTCATGAAGCTCATCGGTGTGACATTCGCCATGGCCACGTGTTGTGCGCTGGCCGCGACCGCGCAGGAAATCAAGACGACGACGAAGGAAAAGTCGAAGATCGAGATCAAAGGCGGGAAGACCGTGGAGGTCAACGGCTGCGTCGACCGCAGCCTCGAAGGCCACTACGTCCTGACGAACGATGCCGGCAGCCTGAAATATCTGCTCGTCACCGACGACAACCTGTCGAAGTACGTCGGCCGGCTGGTTGAAGTGAAGGGCACGGCGACCGACAAGGGCGACGCGAAGGTGAAGATCGAGAAAACGGTCGCCACCTCAGGCGAGATCGCCGGGAAGAAGCTCGACGACCACAAGGCGACCACGAAGACCGAGATCGAGGGCGACGTCGCGATGCCGTACCTCGGCGTGAAGTCGATCAAGAAGCTGTCCGACGCCTGCAGGTAGAATTCAATCGCCTGGGCGAACGTCAGAAGCTACGACGACTGGATCGCGTCACTGGAAGCGCGGCACCTGGCGGACTTCACCTTCCGCGAGGTGGCGCGCGCCCTTCGCGCGCTCTCGTCCACCTATGTCGAACGGCGCCAGAAGCTCGCCGAAGGCGCCGCGCTCGCGACAGCGGGCAAACGCGCGGCTTTCGCGCTCTTCTACGGCCCCCTGCACTTTCTCCTCATCGCACATGTCGTCGATCGGCTGGCGGGCGCGACGTCGCGCGCGTCGGTGCTGATCGATCTCGGATGCGGAACGGGCGCATCCGGGGCGGCATGGGCGACCGCCTGCGATCGGCCGCCGAAGATCGTCGGCGTCGATCGCAACGCATGGGCGATCGGTGAGGCTGCCGCGACGTACCGAACGTTTGGCCTGTCCGCGCGCACGCAGCAGGCGGATGTCGCGACGACGCTTCGAACATCCACCCCTCCGGCCTCACCGAGCGCGATGCTTGCCGCGTTCACGCTGAACGAGCTGCCCGATGCCTCCCGCGAAGCGCTCCTGCCGCAGTTGCTCGATCGCGCTCGCAGCGGACACCAGCTTCTGATCGTCGAGCCCATTGCCGGCGGGGTCGCGCGCTGGTGGGGCCGATGGCGCCGCGAGTTCGAGGCGCGCGGGCGGGCGGTCCGACGAGTGGCGCGTCCGCGCCCCTCTTCCCGCCATCGTCGCCAAACTCGATCGCGCGGCCGGCCTGGATCATCGCGAGCTGACCGGTCGATCCTTGTGGATTGACGGCACCGCTCGCCCCTGAAGCGATCCGACAACGAGACGATGGAGGCGGGCCGCGCGCGGGTTGGGGGCGTGGCTCCAGCGCCTGGAGCCCCCGCGCGAACATGCGGCCCATTCCAGCGCGATTTCCCAGGAAAACGGCCAAAACGCAGGTGGTATGACGGTTGCTCTATGACGGGCCAAGACCGGTCAAGACCAGACGCTAACCAGTAACCGACAACAACAACCCGCGACGCCAAGCGCGTCGCAACAAGGAGTGAAGACAATGGGCGAATCCCTGACGATGACCCGTGGACAACTGCATGACCTGCTCTCGCGTTTCGCGGTCGAGAACCCGAAGTACCGTGAGGCCCTGATCAACGACCCGAAGATGGTGCTCGAGAAGCAGCTCGGCTCCAGCCTCGGCAACGTGCAGGTGAAATCGGTGATCGAGACGCCGGACACGATGTACGTCGTGGTCCCCTACGTCCAGAAGGAAGGCGAACTGTCGGATGCGGATCTCGAGAACGTCGCCGGCGGGATGCTGAACAACCTGCTGGCGAAGTGCGAAATCTCGGGCGGGCTGAACCTCCTCTCGAGCAACGTCAACATCGAGTTGGGCTAAGACCGCGGCGCAAGACAGCTGCCATTTGGGGTCTGATCCGGATCAGACCCCAAATGGATCGGTCCTTGCGCGGATCGCAGAAAGTGCCACGCGCCGGTATACGGCGCGTGGCTTTTTTGCGTACGCGCCGCGCCAGCCCCGCCGAAGGTTAGTATTCGCCTGGTGGCGTCAGACCCGATCATCGCCAACCCGCGTCCGGCCTCCACGGTTGTCGTCATGCGCGACAGCGCAGCGCGCGGGCCGGAGGTGTTCATGGTGCGGCGTCACCAGGACACCGCGTTCATGGGCGGCGCGTATGTGTTTCCCGGCGGCCGCGTGGACGCGGCCGACCACGATGGATCCGAGGCGTGGTGCGACGGCCTCGCGCACGCGAAGTCGCAGCTTCCCGGTCTCGACGACGACGTCGCGGCCGCGTTTCATGTTGCGGCCGCGCGCGAGCTGTTCGAAGAAGCGGGCGTTCTGCTGGCGCGCGATCCGGACGGGCATTTCGTGTCGCTCACAGGCGACGATGTGCACGCGCGCTTCAAGGCGTATCGCGGCGACGTCCACGGCGGTCGCGCGACGCTCCGCGCCATCGTCGAGCGCGAACGGTTGCGGCTCGCCCTCGACGCGCTCGTCCTGTTCGCGCATTGGGTGACGCCGCCCATCGACACCCGTCAATTCGACACGCGGTTCTTCATGGCGCGCGTTCCACCCGATCAGACTCCGGCGCACGACGAGACGGAAACCACCCAGAGCAGCTGGTTGACGCCGTCGGCAGCCATCGAACAATCGCTGAACGCGCACATCGTCCTGCCGCCGCCGACCTGGACGACGATTCGCGAGCTCGAGCGGTTCTCGAGCGTCGACGAGGCGCTCCGCTGGGCGCGTGGACGCAGCGTCGTCGCGCGGATGCCGCAGCTGTCCGTGCAGGATGGAGTACGGCTGCTGGTGATCCCCGGCGATCCGTTGCATCCGGACTCGCACGTAGGGGAGATGCCGCTCGAAACCCGATTCGAGTTCGTCGACCGACGATGGCGGGCAGTGAGGCGCGCATGACTCAACTCCGTCGAGTGCTCAGCTTCCGCGACCTGTTCCTCTTCTACCTCGTCACGGGATTCAGCCTGCGCTGGATCGCGACGGCGGCCGCGGCGGGACCGAGCGCGCTCGTCATCTGGATGATCGCGGCGCTCGGCCTGTTCGTGCCGCTCGTCTTCACGGTGCTCGAGCTGTCGTCGCGCTATCCCGAGGAAGGCGGCATCTACGTCTGGAGCAAGCGCGCGTTCGGGCCGTTCGCGGCGTTCATCACCGGATGGACGTACTGGGGATCGAATCTGCCGTACCTCCCCGGCCTGCTTTACTTCGCTGCCGGCAACGCGCTGTTCATCGGCGGCGCATCCTGGCAGTCGCTCTCGTCGAACAGCCTCTACTTCATCGCCGTGGCGATGACCGGGCTCAGCCTCGCCGTCATCTTGAACGTCGTCGGGTTGAACGTCGGCAAGTGGCTGAACAACGTCGGCGCCGTCGCGAGCTGGATTCCGGCGCTGCTGCTCATCGTGCTTGGCGCCCTCTCGTGGCGCCAATTCGGATCGGCGACGCCGATGGCCGCCAGCGACTTCGTGCCGAGCACGAGCCTGAAGGACGTCATTTTCTGGTCCACGATCGCGTTCGCGTTCGGCGGACCCGAAAGCGGATCGACGATGGGGGAGGAGATCAAGGATGCGCGGCGAACGGTGCCGCGCGCGATTCTCGCGGCGGGCGCGGTGATGACCGTGCTCTACATCGCGGGCACGTTCAGCGTGCTGCTGGCGCTGCCAAAAGACCAGGTCACCGGCATCCAGGGGATCATGCAGGCGATTCAGGCGATGACGAGCAAGATGGGCGTCGGCTGGCTGGCAGCGCCTGTCGCCGCGCTCGTCACGCTCAACGCGCTCGGCGGCGTCGGCGGCTGGTTTGCGGCAACCGCGCGTCTGCCGTTCGTCGCCGGGCTCGATCGGTTCCTGCCGCCGGCGTTCGGCCGGATTCACCCGCGCTGGGGGACGCCGTACGTGGCGCTGCTCGTGCAGGCGGGGATCGCCGCCGTCTTCGTCTTTCTCGGGCAGGCCGGGACATCGGTTCGCGGCGCGTACGACGTGCTGGTGAGCATGGGCATCATCGCGTATTTCATTCCGTTCCTGTTCATGTTCGCGGCGATGATCGTGCTGCAGCGCGAACCCGCCGGGCCCGACGTGATGCGAGTCCCCGGCGGCCGGCCGGTCGCCATCGCCCTTGCGTCGCTCGGATTCGTCGTCACGGCGATCTCGATCGTGCTCGCGTGCGTGCCGCCCGACGAAGAGCCGAACAAGGTTCTGGCGGTGACGAAGGTGGTGGGATTGTCCCTGGCGCTCGTCGCGATCGGCGCCGTGGTCTACGCGATGGGTCGCCGCCGCGCGGCCGCCGCGGCGATGGTCGTGTTCGCATTCGCCGGCGGATCGGCGTCTGCGTTTGCCGCGTCGCCGACGATGCGGGTGGACTACTACCACACCGGCAACGCGACCGAAGAGCGCTTCAGCCTCGATCGCATCGTGATCGAGCCGCTGCCGTGGCCGGGGAATCCCAACAAGCCGATCGACGACACCAACCGAGGCAAATACATCTTCGAGGTGCATGACGCGGCCAGCGGCCGGGTTCTGTTCTCGCGAGGATTCAGTTCGATCTACGGCGAGTGGGAAACCACGGGCGAAGCCAAGGAGATGAACCGCACGTTCTCGGAGTCGCTGCGGTTTCCTGCGCCCGACGCGCCAGTGAGAATCGTGGTCAAGAAACGCGACGCCAGGAACGTGTTTCGCGACGCGTGGACGTTCAACCTCGATCCCAAGGACAAGTTCATCGCTCGAGGGCTGCCGGCACCGCCGGTAGGAGAGCGCATCGCGCTGCAGGAGAGCGGCGATCCCGCGACGAAGCTCGATGTGCTGATTCTCGGCGACGGGTACACCGCCGCCGAGCGCGGCAAGTTCGAGCGCGACGCGCGCCGCCTCGTCGACGCGTTGTTTGCGCTGTCGCCGTTCAAGGAACGCCGGCGGGACATCAACGTGTGGGGACTCTGTCCGCCGGCGGCGCAGTCCGGCGTGTCGCGGCCCTCACAACAGATCTACCGGCAGTCGCCGGTCGGCTCGACCTACGACGCGTTCGACTCCGAGCGCTACGTCCTCACCTTCGAGAACAAGGCGTTTCGCGACGTCGCGGCCGCCGCGCCGTACGACGTCGTCGAGATCCTCGTGAACAGCGCCACCTACGGCGGCGGCGGCATCTACGGGTTGTACAGCACCGTCGCCGCCGACAGCGCGTGGGCGCCGTACATCTTCGTGCACGAGTTCGGTCATCACATCGCCGGCCTCGCCGACGAGTACTACACGTCCGACGTGGCGTATCTGCCGGCCACGGATCGCGTCGAGCCGTGGGAGCCGAACGCGACGGCGCTGCTCGATCCGGCGAACCTGAAATGGAAGGACCTCGTCACGCCGGGCACGCCGATACCGACGCCGTGGCCGAAGACGGAATTCGAGCTGTACACCAAGGACGTGCAGGAACGACGACGCGCGATCCGCGCGGCGAACCGGCCCGAAGCCGAGATGGATGCGCTGTTTCGCGAAGAGCAGCAGCACGACACGCGGCTGCTCGGCAACGGTCCGCACGCGGACCGAGTCGGCGCGTTCGAAGGGGCCAACTACGAGGCGCGCGGCTACTACCGGCCACAGGCCGATTGCGTCATGTTCACCCGCGACAACGTCCCGTTCTGCGCGGTGTGCCGCCGCGCCATCGACGTCATTCTGGATCTGTACTCTCGCTAGATTACGGGCCTTCAGTGGGTCGCGCTTAAACTCGCGTCCTGAACTCTCCGAACTACTATTGGCCCTCGTGAAGGTTCCGGGCCAAGCTCATTCCTTATGAGTTTCTTATTGGCGTCGATCCTCTGGGCTGTCCTGGAAGCGCAGGCCGGGCACACCGTTGCCGGCGTCGTGCACGACCCGCAAGGTGCGTCCGTGAGCGGCGCGGAAGTGCAAGTGCTCGCAGCCCAGCAGCGCGTCGCTGCCGCCACCAAGACCGATGACAGCGGACGATTCAGCGTGTCGGTTCGCCGAAGCCGGATCGTACGTGATTGTGATCCGGGCGAAGGGCTTCGCCGACATTCAAGACACGTTGACCGTACCAACGGATCGTCAACTCGAATTCACCGCCGGCTTGCCCGTCCTCCATGAAGAAGTCAGCGTCACCGCCGTCGTGGATCGCGCCGAGGAACGCTCGCGGCTCGCGCAGCCCGTGAACATCATCGACGCGGAAGAGATCCAGATGCGCGCGAAGTCCGCCGTGGTGCAGGCCGCGGCCGAGGAAGTCGGGCTGCACGTCCAGCGGACGAGCCAGGTGATGAGCGGCATCTTCGTGCGCGGTCTGACCGGGAAACAAGGTCAACGTGTTCGTGGACGGCGTGCGCTATTCGACGGCGGCACAGCGCGGCGGCGTCAACACGTTTCTGAACCTGATCGATCCAGCGCTCCTGCAGTCGATCGAAGTCCTGCGCGGCACGTCGAGCGCGCAGTACGGCAGCGACGCGCTCGGCGGCAGCCTGCAGTTCCTGTCGCGAGTACCGTCGATCGGCGTGGCGGCCGGCCGGCGCGTCGGCGGCCTGTTCTCCGCCGGGGCCAACACGGCCGACGAGAGCTTCGGGTCCAACGCGCACGGATCGTACGCGGGCGCGCGCGTCGGCGTGTTTGCCGGCGCGGCGTTCCGCAAGATCGGCGAGCTTCGCCCCGGCGAGGGGATCGATTCGCACGCGGCCGTCACGCGGTTCCTCGGCATCCGCTCCGATCGGCTCATGGAGGCGCACCTGCCGGAGACGGGGTTCGACCAGTACGGCATCCAGTCGAGCGTGAACTGGCTGCCCAGCGCCAACAACCACGTCGTGGTGTCGTACCGGCGCGGCCGGCAGAACGACGGCAAACGCTACGATCAGCTGCTCGGCGGCGACGGCAACCTCATCGCCGATGTCCGCGATCTCACGCTCGATCTGTTCTTTGCGCGCTACGAACGGCTGCCCGCCGGATGGTTCGATCACGTGTCGTTCACCGGCTCGGTGAATTCGCAGTACGAAGAGCGCGTCAATCAAGGCGGCAACGGCAACCCGCGGGCGGCGATCAACAGCGAGCCCGAGCGCACGACGGTCATCGGCCTGCAGGCGATCGCGCGAAAGCAGGTGTCTCCGCGCTCGTCGATTGCCGTCGGCGGCGATTTCTATCCCGAGCGCATCACCGCGCCCTCGACGACCGTGAATCCCGTCACCGGCGTGGTGACCCAGCGCCGCGGCCGGGTGCCTGACGGCGCGACGTTCCGCGCCGGCGGCGTGTTCGGACAGGTCGAGTTCGACGCCGTGCCGTCGAAAGTGCGCGTCGTCGGGAACGCCCGCGTCAACAGCGCCTCCTATCACGCGAAGGCGGCTGACAGTCCGCTGATCGGCGGCCAGCCACTCTGGCCGGACGATGAGCTGAGCGCGACGGGGACGGCGTTTCGCGTGGGAGTCGTCGTGAACGCGTCCGAGGCGGTCAGCGTCACGGCGAACGTGAGCCGCGGCTACCGCGCGCCGCACATCACCGACCTCGGCACGCTCGGCTTGACCGGAGTCGGGTTTCGAGGTGGCGGCGCCCGATCTGGCGGGGTTCGGCGCGACGGTCGGCACGACTGCCGACGCGACGGCGATTTCGATCGGCGATCCCGTCGAACAGGTAACCCCGGAGAAGAGCCTCAACTACGAAGGCGGCATTCACTTCCGGCGCCCCCGCGTGCGATCGAGCCTGGCGGTGTTCGCCAACGAGATTCACGACAACATCGTGAGGCAGTCGTTGATTCTGCCCGCGGGGGCGGTCGGCAAACTGCTCGGCGGCACACCGATTACGGCGCAGAGCGCCAACGGCGTCGTGTTCGTGGCCGCCTCGACGAATCCAGTCCTGGCGCGCGCGAACTTCGACAACGCGCGGATCATGGGCGTGGAGCACACGTTCGACTGGCGGCCCACGCCGCGATGGGCGGCGGGCACGATCTTCACTTACCTCCGCGCGAAGGACACGCGCACCGGTCTGGCGCCGAACATCGAGGGCGGCACGCCGGCCCCTGAGGCGTACGTCCATCTGAACTACACCGCGGCCACGGGGCGATGGTGGGGAGGCACGTATCTGCACGTGGCCGGCGCGCAAACCCGCCTGTCGACGCTGGACCTCGACGATCGCCGCACCGGCGCCGGCCGGTCGCGCACGGCCATCCGCAACTTCTTCATCAACGGCGCGACGGCGCGCGGCTGGGTTGGACCCGGCGTCGACGGCGCGATCGGAACCGCGGACGATGTCCTGACACTCACCGGCGAAACGGTGACGCAGATCCAGGACCGCGTCCTGGGCGTCGGCGTCAATTCCGCGCCGATGCTGCGCGAGGTTGAAGGGTTCTTTACGCTGGGCTTGCGCGGCGGCCTTCGACTGGGACAGCACGAGATCATCGTCGATCTGGAGAACCTGACCGACGAGAACTACCGCGGCATCAGCTGGGGGATCGACGCCCCCGGGCGCGGCGTGTCGGTCCGTTACGTCACCAGGTTCTGACCGCCACCGGCTTGACGCCGGCTCTGCGCTTCAATCAGACTAGCCGTCCCACTCAACGAACGAGGCGCATCATGCAGGACGATTTCGACAACGACTTGGACATGCCGGATGACGAGCCGGCGGGCGAACCGGTGATCGCTGACGCGGAGATGCCGGAAGAGGCCATCGGCGGGGGCCTGGAAGACGAGGGCGGCATAGACGGCTCGAGGAGAGCGACGAGGCCGGCCAGGAAGACGGCGGGGCACGACACTCCGGCGGCGCCCGCGCGCGCAAGTCCGGCGGCGCCCGGAAGTCGTCCGGCCGTGCACGCGCGGCGAGCGCCAAGAAGAAGGCGCCGGCCAGGAAAGCCAAGCCCGCCCGGAAGGCCGCGAAGAAAACCGCGAAAAAGGCCGCGAAGAAAGCCCCGAAGAAGGCCGCGAAGAAGGCCGCAAAGAAGGCCTCGAAAAAAGCAGCCCGCGGCAAGAAGAAGGCTGCCGGCCGGAAGGCCAAGAAGGGCGGCCGTCGCCGTTAGTCGTCCGGCTCTTTCGCGCTGGAGTCCAGGGACGGCCACAGCCGTCCCTTTTTCCACCAACTGAATGACTGTGATCGCCCGGATCGCCCTGTCCGTGTTTCTCTGGGCGAGTCTCGTCTCGGCTCAATCCGGCCGCGATCCGCGAGCTCACGATCCTTCACATCAACGATCTCCACGCGCGGCTGACGCCCAACGCTGACGGTCTCGGCGGCTTCGCGCACGTGGCGACGCTGCTCCAGCGCGAGCGCGCCGCGGCGCCCGCGTCGATCACGCTTCATGGCGGGCGATCTCGTGCAGGGCACGCCGGTCAGCACCATGTTCGAGGGCGTGCCGGTGTTCGAAGTGGCCAACCGCCTGGGGATTGACGTCAACACGCTCGGCAATCACGAGTTCGATTACGGCTGGCAGAAAACCGCCGAATACCTCAAGGTCACCACGATCGACACCGTCAATGTGAACGTCATCAACGAGCGCGGCGAGCGTCTGGTCGACAAGCCGTACGTCGTGAAGGAGGTCGGCGGCGTGCGCCTGGCGATCGTCGGCGCGCTGCTCGAAAACCTTCCTGTTCGCGCGACCGAGATGGGCCCGTGGCGCGTCGCGCCGCTGGTCGACACCTTGCGTCCAGTGGTGGCCGAAGCGAAGCAACGCGCTGATCTCGTCGTCGTGCTCGCGCACATCCGGATTCGTGACGCGGAGGCCATTCTCGAGCAGCTTCCGGATGTGGCGATCGTTGTGTTCGGACACCCGCACGACGGGTTGGAGAAGGAGCTGGAGCGCGACGGACGGCTCGGCGTGCAGGCGACCGGCTACGGACGCGACATCGGACGCCTCAGGCTCAAGTACGACACCGAGGGCCGCCGGATCGTGTCGCACGAGTGGACGCGGCTGCCCGTCGACTCGCGAACCATTCCAGCGGACACGGCGGTGGACCGCGAAGTACACGCCTGGGAGTCGAAGGTTTCCGCCGTCGTGGACGTGCCGATTGGCCGATCGACGAAGCTCATCGATCGCAACGCCGGCCGCATGATCATGCAGCAGGCTCTGCTCGATCGCTTCAAAGCGGACGCGGCATTCATCGAAAACGGCAGCGTGCGCGACGAAATCCCCGAAGGCGCGCTCCTCGCGCGCCACATCTGGAACATGTCGCCCTTCCAGGATCCGGCCGTGACGGTGACGCTGTCGGGCCGCGAGCTCGTCGAGTTGTTTCCCAACAACGCCAAACCGCTGCTGGCAGGCGGCGCAACGACGGTCGACCCTGCGAAAACGTATCGGCTGTCGACGTCGCGCTACACCGCGCTCGGCTGGATCGAGCTGCAGGGGAAGGCGTTTCCGATGACCGTCGAAAACGCGCGCGTGCGCGAAGTCGTCATCGACTGGATCAAGCAGCGCAAGGTCATCCCCTGAAAATGTGAGTCTCCCGCTGTAGGTGTTCTGACACGTGTCTGACACGTGTCAGACACCTTCGGGGAAGCCGGGCGCCAGCAAGACACCTTCGGGGAAGCCGGGCGCCAGCAGGCGGGTCATCGCGGCCGGGTTGCGGATCTCCTGCGACGCCATCCACTCGTCCGCTTCGCGCCGTAGCGATGCTCCGCGGTCGGCGCCGACGAGCCCGGCAAGCCGCCGGCGAGCGACCGCCGCGTAGAGCTGCATGTCCTCTTGAGCGAACGCGTCGACGGCACGGGTCAGCCGATCGACCGCCTTCCCGCCGTCACCATCCAGATGCGCCAGGGTCGCGCGCATGAGGAGTGCCAGCGCCGTCGACCACGGCATGTTCTCCCGCTCGAGCCGGCTGGCATTCCCCGCGGCGATGCCGCGCATGCGTCGCGCATCGTGACCCGCGGCGGCCAGCGCCAGCGCGCATCGGGCCCGCATGAAGGCGGTCTCGATGCGAAAAAACTGGACGCGCAGCCACAAGTTGCGGCGGAACAGCTCCAGACGCTCGGTCGACCAGCGTCCAGGCGTCCTCGGGGCGGCCTCGATACAACGCGGTCTGGACGCGCGCGAGCACATGGTTGTAGTGCTGCCGGTGAAAGCCGCTGGCCGACCAGCGCGCGATGCCCGCGTTGGCCTGCCGTTCGCCTTCGCCCGGGTCGTCGGCCGCCAGCCAGACCAGATTGAACCGCGTGCTCAGCTCGGTTTCGAAATAGAGGTTGCCCCGGTCGCGTGCGGCCTGCAGAAGACCGGGCAGCGAGTGGGACACATCGCGCAGTTCTCCCCGGAACATCAAGGAGCCGAGAAAGAAATTCTGCGCGAGATTCATTTCCCAGACGACGCCCGTGCACTCCTCGCGGAGGATCCGCAGCGCCCGTCCGCACAGCTCGGTCGCTGCTTTCCATCGCCCGAGCGCGAACGCGGCGATCCCGGACGACATCTCCGACAACGCGATCGCATGCGGATGGTGGATGCGATCGGCCATCGCGTGCGCGCGCGCGGTAAACGCGGCGGATCGCTGAATCCGCGATCGGCCGCCGCCGAGCGCGGAGAAACCGGCTTCGAGCGCCAGCGCTCGCGCGACGCGATACGGTTCGCCCGTATCGAGCGCGATCAGCAGCTGGTGCGCATGGAACGAGGCGGCGCGGATGTTGTCGACCATCGCCAATCCCGTGGTGATGGACCAGCACGTGTCGATGCGAAGCAGATCATCCGGCGGGATCTGCGACGCGTCGCGTGCCGTGAACTCGAGGCCGCGCCACGCGAGCTGGGCGCGCCGCAGCAGAATCGACGCGAGCGCCGAGCGCGGGCCCGGCGCCAGCCGCATGCCGACGGCGGGCAGTACCGCGTGAATGATCTCCAGCCCGCGATCGATGTGGCCGCCGTTGAGCAGCAGCTCCGCCGCTTTGCGCAGCCATTCGACGCGCTTCGCGTGGTGGGCGTCCTTGGCTGCGTCGAGATAGGCCTCCGCGGCTTCGGCCGGCCGGCCGGCGTTTTCGAGCGCGGCGGCCAGAGCCGTGATCCATTCGATGCGGTGCGGTGATTGCGGGCTGCAGATCGAGCGCGTGCCGATACAACGCCGCCGCGCGATCGAACGCCAGCACCGAGCTGGCCCGTGCGGCCGCGGCTGCTGCCTGCGCCGCCGCCAGCGTGTCGTGGCCGCCCGCTCGATAGTGCTCGAACAGCGCCTCCGGGTCATCGTCTCCGTGCGCGATCAGAATCCGCGCCATGAGGTCGTGGATCTGGCGCGCGGCATCCGGCGAGACGTCGGCGGCGAGCGATTCGCGGATCCGGTCGTGATACATCTCGACCTGGTCGGCCGACCGGCTGCTGCGCAGGAAATGCGCGGATCGGAGCCGTGCGACGAGCGGCCGCTCGTCGCCGGTCAGGCCGCAGGCTTCGAACACGCGCGCGGGCCTGATCGGCCGTCCGCAGACGGCCAGCGTTTCGAGAAACGCGCGCGATTCCGGCGGCAGCGCGTCGAGGCGGCGCTTGAGCATTTCCTCGAGCGTCGCGCCGCGATGGGCGCGAGCCCCGAGCGCCACGTACCGCGTGAGCTCCTCGACGAGAAACGGATTGCCGCCGGCTTCGGTGGCGATCTCGAGCCGTTCGTCCGCGGCGGCTTTCGAGTCCGGCGGCAGGCGCGTCGCGATCAGCCGCGCGACTTCTCCTTCAGTCAGAGGCGCCAGCGGCAGCGCGATCTTCGTGCCGAGATCGACGTGCTCGACGAGCCCGCGCAGAAACGGCTTCGAGTCGATCTCTTCGCTGCGGAACGAGACGATCAGCAGCAGGCGCGGCGGATCGGGCGGCCGGAGCAGCTCCGTCAGCGAGACGGCGCTGTCCACATCCGCCCATTGAAAGTCGTCGATGTCCACGACCAGAGGTTGGCGATCCGCGACACGCACGAGCAGCTCACGCAACGCGGCAAATGCCCGCCGCCGAAGGACCACGGGATCCGCAATATCCGGCTCGAGACCGGGCGTGGTGACGGCCTCGATCTGCATCACCGGAAAGAGCCGTACCAGCGCGGCGCCATCGCGCGGCATGCAGGCGCGCGGCCTCCTCACGCGGCAGCGCGTGCAGATAGCGGCTGAGGCTGTCGATCACGCCGTCGAGGCCCTTGTATGGAACCGACTCGTGCTCGTGGCATCGGCCGCGCAGAGCGACGACGGGCTCTCCGGACAGGCGCTGATCGAAGAAGCACTGCACCAGCGCGCTCTTGCCGATCCCTGACGGTCCGTGAATGTAGACCGATGCGCTGCGGCCCTCCTTCACGGCCTTGAACGCCGCGCTCAACGCGTCGAGGTAGTACTCGCGGCCGACGAAGGGTGCCTCGCGGATCGCGACCTCGCCAGGCGGCGCCGGCGCCAAAGCCGTGGCGCTCAATCGGCGGAGAGCTTCGCGACCTGTGATGCGGTGCTCAGGATCGCGGTTGAGCAGCGCCATGCACACGCGCGTTGAGATCGTCCGGCGTGTCCGGTGCGATGGCTGACGGCGGCGATGGGTCCGTCGTCGTCTTACGCTGGATGATCTCGAACACGGAGCCTGCCCTGAGCGAGCGCGTTGCCTGCTCGCGAGTCGAAGGGCCTGCCCTGAGCGAGCGCGTTGCCTGCTCGCGAGTCGAAGGTCAACGGCATCTCCGGTAAGCGCGTGGTACAGCGTGACGCCCACGCTGTACCAATCGCTGGCGATGCCGCCGCCTGGCCGAGACACTGCTCCGGCGACAGATAGGCAGGCGTGCCAACGAGGCCCCGGTCGCGGGTCGGGTCGTCCCTGGTCAGATTCGACGTCAAGCCGAAATCGAGAATGACGACCCGCCCCTCAGGCGTGACCAGCACGTTCGACGGCTTGATGTCGCGTGCAGTTTTCCGCGGCGGTGCAATTCCTCGAGGCCGTCGACGAGTTGCGGCAAGGCGCGCCGAACCCGATCGATGTCAGGCCGATCCCGATCCGCGCACGTGATCGACGAACGTCACCCCGTCGACGTAGCTCCATCGTGAAGAAACATTGCCCCTCGTCGACGACCAGGTCGTACAGCGAGCGAGGTTGGCGTGCGCAATGCCGGCCAGGCTGCGGAACTCCCGCTTCAGGCGGAACATGTCGGCGGCATCCCAGCGCAGCAGCGTTTTGAGCGCGACGATCTGATGCCGTGTCCGATCGTCGACCTCGTAGACGATGCCCATGCCGCCGACGCCAATCTGGCGGCGGACGCCGTAGCGGTCGGTGCCGTGGAAAAGGCTTCCGGGGGCCAGCGGCATGGCCGCGAGGTGCTCGAGCGCCTCGCGCGTCACCCTGGCGCCGGCAATTAACAGGGTGGGATCTTCGTAGAGATCGGCGGCTTGTACCGACGCGGCGAGCAGCGATTCGACCTCGCCGCGCATTGCCGCGTCCGGTCCGCACTGCGCGTCGAGATATCCGATCCGATCGGCCTCGGATTGTGCGAGCGAGCCGGCGACGATGGCCTTGACGCGTGCCCAATGGTCACGATTCACGGCATCGACCCTCGCCGGCCGGCTCGGTTTCTCATAGCCGCCCTCTTCTTATCACAGGGCCGTTCGCGAGGCCGGTCGCGTCGCCGGCTGCCTGACGTGTTCTTACCTCGCCACCGTCACGGAGTCAGTTGCCGAATTGTTGGCGGTGTTCGGGTCGGCTTCTGTCGCGCTCACCGTAGTCGTGTTGCTGATCGGACCCTGCTTCTTGGGAGCTGCAACGACGAGAGTGACTTGCGCGCTGCTGCCGCTGGCCAGCGTGCCGATAGCGCACGCCACCGTCGTCTTGCCCTTGGCCTTGCCAGCGACGCAACCCGGTCCGGAAACGGACTGATAAGTGCCCACCGTAATTGGATCCGTGAGGGTTACGCCGTGCGCCGCGGACGGTCCGGCATTGCTCACGACGATTGTGTAGGTCACCAGAGCGCCGGGAGCAACAGGATCCGGCGAGCCCGATTTGGTGATTGATACGTCGGCGAGTGGATTCACGGTCGTGGTCGCCGATGCCGAATCGTTCGAGGAGACCGGATCGCCCGCGTTGCTCGATACGGAGACCGTATTCGAGATCGTTCCAGGAGCCGTCGCCGTCCCCACGATGGTCAGCGTAACCGTTCCCCCGTTGGCCAGGCTCCCCGCCGAGCAGGTCACCGTGCCGCTCGATTCAACGCAACCTGCGCTGGCCGACACGAAGGTCAATCCAGCCGGGAGCGGATCTGTAACGGTCACGCCGTCGGCCAGGTCAGGTCCGCCGTTGCTCACGATAATCGTATAGGTGACATTGCTTCCCTCCGGCACTGGATCCGGAGAATCCGCAATGGAGACCGACAGGTCGGCCGACTTTGTGGGCGCTCCGGCCGTCAGCTTCGTGACGAAGACATCGTAGTTGCCGGCGAACGTAGGCTGAAAGGCATTCAGGAGCGGGTAGTCCGTCGACGTCGTCAAGCCCGTTATGTAAGCGTCGCCTGCGGCGTCCACCGCGATGGCGGTGCCCTGGTCGTCACTGCTTGCCCCAAGGTAGGTGGAATAGATCAGCGATGCCGTTCCGGTAAGCGCCGCATCCAGCTTGGTGACGAAGACATCCGAGGCGCCGCCCAGGCTGGTGTCATGGGCATTCAGCGTGGGAAAATCCAAGGAACTCGTCCAGCCCGTGACATACGCGTAGCCGGCAACGTCGACTGCGATACCAGCGCCATTCTCCTGTACTGCTGCCACCAAGATACGTCGAATAGAGCAGCGAGGCGGCGCCCGATGCTGCTGGATTCAGCTTGGCGACGAAGGCATCTGCAGTGCCGCTCAGGCTGGTGTCATATGCATTCATGGTTGGAAAGATTGAAGACACCGTTTGACCTGTGACATACATGTTGCCCGAGGAGTCCACCGCGATCCCATTGCTGTACTCATGATCGTTTCCGCCGAGGTAGGTCGCGTAAACGAGTGAGGCGGCGCCGGAGGCCGTCGTGGCCATCTTGACGACGAAGGCGTCCTGGAAGCTGTTGGCAGCCGGCTGATAGGCATTCTTGGTGAAGTAGTTTGGAGTATGCGTCCAACCAGTCACATACGCATTGCCGAACGCGTCGGCCGCGATGCCAAGACCCACTTCCTCCGCGGTTCCACCCAGGTACGTCGAATAGACGAGCGAGGCCGTACCGGATGATGTCGTATTCAGCTTGGTGACAAAGGCGTCGAGAATACAGCAGAAGCCAGTGCCGCCCATCAATGTCTGATAGGCACTCGCAGTAGTCGGAAAGGCGATACCAGTCCCAGACACAGAAAGCGCAGATGTTGTTTCGCCGGTAACGTACGCGTTGCCGAAGGAGTCCACCGCGATGGCGTTGCCCTTGTCGCTCACACTGCCACCCAGATATGTGGAGTAGAGGAGAACGTTTCCCGCAGAATTCAGCTTGGTCACAAACGCGTCGTTGACGCCGCCGCTGTGGGTGGTCTTGTAGGCGTTCACGACGGGAAAGGTGGTGCCGGTTGTGAAGCCCGTGACGTAGGCGTTATTCGAGGAGTCCACGGCAATGGCCAGGCCTTGTTCATTGACGAAGTTGGTGGCTGAGCCCAGGTACGTGGAATAGACAAGCGAGGCTGCGCCAGAGGCTGTCGTGTCTATCTTGGTGACAAAGGCATCGTTTGAGACGTCCCCAGTCGAATCGAAAGCGTTCAGAGTTGGAAAATTCGTAGAACCCGTCCTGCCGGTGACATAGGCGTGGCCGGAGGCGTCCGCCGCGATGCCGAAGCCCCACTCGAGGTTCGTCCCGCCCAGGTACGTGGAATAACTCAGCACCGGATCGATGACGAGCGGTTGTGTCGGATCGTACGTGGCTACCTGGAAATGCACCCGCCCGCTATCGCTCAGGACGTACCTGCCTGGCACCTGTCGACGCGTGCCGTGATCCTGCTGGTAGATGAACGGCTTACGGAAGCGCACCTGCTCGGTCCCCAGGCGCAGGACCAGATCGCCATCGCGATCGATTTCGCGCTGGTCCGCGCCGGCAAAGTCCAACGCGATGATGGCGGGATCTGCGCCGGGTGCGACGACGAAGTCGTATTCGAGTTGCTGCTGATTGCCGTAGTAAACCAGGTCGACCCCGGGATAGACGGCCTCGTACCGCACCTTTGCGTAGCTCGGAACATCCGTGCGCCACTTCGTCGGGTCGTTGCCGATGAAGTAGTTGCTCTTCGAGGGCAATTCCTCCACGGCCGCGACCTCAGGATTCGAGTTCGCACCGACAAGCTTCATGCGCAGGACGGCACCGGTGTCTGGTTGTGTCCGTGAGTCCGCCGCCTGGGTCTCGCGGCTCTGTTTGCGCAACGCCAGCACCGCCTCGTTTGATGTCAAATAGAGGCTGTAGCCGCTGCCACGGGAGAGGAATCTGACCTGGCGGTCCGTCTGGCCCTCGTTCACCTCGAAGCTAAGCGGCAGCGTCGCGTACGTCGCCAACACATCGCGATGTCCCGGCGGAGCGCTTTGAGGTGTCTGTTTAACAGCATGTGGTCCGGACCCGCCAGAGCCAATGACTGCAATGACCACGAGGAGCAGTGTGAACTTGGTGTGAAGCGCCATTCGTCTCATAACGATCTCCATTGATATCCAGGTGGCCACGCGCTCGTGGTTGGACAACCAACCGCGCTGGGTATCAACGCGCCAACCGTGTGAAATGTGGTCCAGGGGCGCCCGCGCCGGGGCAGTCAGAGAGGTGCTTTGGGAAGGTTCACGCGGGATCGGCCGGAGGACGCTCGCCCGTCAGTTCGCGAAACAGCCAGCCTTTCGCGAGCGCCCATTCACGTTTGATCGTGGCGGTGGACACCGACAGCGCGGCGGCCGTCTCTTCGATCGTCAGCCCGCCGAAGAATCGCAGCTCGATGATCCGGGCTTGATCGGGATCGAGCGACTCGAGCTTCGTCAGCGCGCGATCGAGATCGAGCGCATCGACGGCGTCCACCGCGTCGGCCGGCATCGCGAGCGCGTGATCGAGTTCCACAGGCACAGCAGTGCCTCCCCGTTTCTGGCGCGTCCGGTGACGCGCGTGATCGATCAGGATCCGGCGCATGAGCTGCGCCGCGATCGCGAAAAAGTGACCGCGATTCTGCCAGTCGACTTCACGCTGGTTGAACAGCTTGAGATACGCCTCGCTCACGATCGCGGTGATTTGCAGACGATCGTGCCGCCACTCACGCGTCAGCTGCCGCGAAGCCAGCGTGCGCAGTTCGCTGTAGACGAGCGGCACCAGGCGGTCGAACGCCTCCTGACTGCCATTCCGCCATTCGTGAAGCAGACGCGTGATGTGTGCCGCGCCGGCAGGTTCGTCCATCGTTTGCGCGCTGCGGGGACGGTCAGTTAAGCACACCCTTGACCGACCGTCAAACCCCGCGGCGCAATCGACTATCGCCGGAGATATCTGTGAGTCCGGAACATCGCCGTTTGCGGCGCCGCCGTCGGATGAGATGACGTGCACGTACACGTCGATGGTCCCGGGAGTAGAAACAAGCGGCACCACTCCTTCTCGATCTTCGTCATCTGGCCCGGCTTCATGGTCCTCGCGTCGCCCGCTGCCTGCTGCGCCTGCCCCGGCGTGTTCGAGAGACCGAGCCACGCCCCGAAAACGAGTAGCCACAATCGACTGAATTTCATGCTGCCTCCTTGAATACTCGGAGGCAGTACGCGCCAATCGCTGGAAGATCAGTCCAGCTGCTGGCGTTCGGCGCGGGCGCGGGTGAGGAGCGGGTTTCCGGTATCGGCGTCCTTCCAGGCGGCGAGGAAGCGTTCGTAGGCGTGCATTGCAGCCGCCGTATCCTTCTCGATTGCCGCCGCTCGCGCGATCTGCAGCGAGGCGAGCGAATACAAGGGTGACACCGGCATCACACCCTGATGATCGAGAATGCCCTGGAACTGCGCTCGCGCGTTCGGTCCGTCGCGCAGCTGCAAATACACTAGCCCCCGGACGTAGGCAGGCAGATAGTAGGAAGTCCAACCCCATTCGTACGGCGCGGCGCGCCGAAGCATCTCGAGGCCTTCCTGCGGCCGTCCCTGCTGGCTGGCGACAAGAGCCCGGGCGCACGTCAGCCACACCTCGTTCAGCAGTGTGTCGAGTGGAAACGTCTCTTGGAGCCGGCCAGCGAGCTCGGATGCCTCGTCGGCCGCACCCGCCAACGCCAGCGCCACCGCGGCGAGGCCGGATGAGTGGCGGCCGAACGCGCGTTCGACCGACGCACGCGCGACACGACGAGCGTCGTCATGGTTTCCAGCCGCGGCTTCGCCGATGGCCTGCAGCGCTTCGGCAGTGGCCGCAAACTCTTGCAGCCCGGTGCGCTGGGAAGCCGCGAGCGTCTGGCGGAACTGCTCGCGCGACTCGCGAAAACGGCCGCGCGCGGCCGCCGCGTGCGCGTGCCAGACCCTGACGTAGGCATCGCCTGCTGTTCCGGATGTCGATGCGACCTGCCGCTGCATCGTGGCCTCGTCGTCAGCGATGAAGCTCAGGTAGTACAGAAAGCTGCGCTGCGCGACGCTGAGCGTTGCCGCCGATCCCGTTTCGCTGAACTTTCTCGCTTCATCGAATTGCTTCAGCGCGAGGCGTGCGCGCGCCAACGCCGCAGTCGCCTGAGCCGCCGGGGCCTTCAAGCGGATCGCTTCGAGCGCTTCCTTGGCCGCACTCTCGTAATCACCCGTCTGCGCGTAGATGCTCGAGAGGTTCAAGGACGGATCGCCATCGCGCGGATACGTGTGCCGGAAGACCTCGAGCGCCGCAATCGCCTTGTCGAGCTCGCCGGTCACACGTTTGTAGTACCCGTACTCGATCGCGAGACGCTCACGTTCGCCGACCAGATCTTTCTTGTCGAAGGCCTGCTTTGCATGCCGCGCCGCGCGCTCGAATTCCGCGGCCGTGCTGAAGATGGAGCTGAGACGGATGTGAGCCATCGGGAAGTTCGGATCCAGTTCGAGGGCTCGAGTGAGAAACGCGATCGCCTGGCCGTCCGCGCCGCGCGCCCGCGCTGACACGGCCTGACCAAAACTCTTCAACGCCTCCAGCGACGTCGTCGTCGCGCGCTCGGCGGGAGCTTCGAAGCGCTGCACCGAGCTGAGCGATTCACCGAGCTTGCCGCGCAGTCGCGTAGTTGCGCGCGCGAAGGCGGCTACGACCGTTTCTTTGCGATCGGCCTCCTCCTGTTCGCGCGCGAACGCGTCGCCCGACAGACAATCCGAGGCGTTCAGGTTGATCACGTAGCGGCTGCCCAGGGCCGCGAGCGACCCGGTCAGGATCGCCTTGGCTCCTTCGCGTTGACACACTTCTCGGGCGATCGCAGGGGTCAGGCGCTCGTCTGCCGAGCGATTCATCATCCGCAGCGTCTGACGAACCGCCGACTCCGACAGGATTGACAGGAATGGCGAGGGCTCCAGCTGAATGAGGAGCGCCTGCTTGAGGGCGCCATCGAAGACGCCATCTCCCGTCTCGTTGACGATGTCGCCGACAACGATGCTGTCGCGTTCCACGATGAGGGGCGCCCGGAGCTTGCGAATGCCGACAAGCCCCGCCAGGACCAGCGCGACAACCGCGACGGCGGCAGCCAGGCGCCGGTGGCCCACGCGAACGCGTCGCAGCCATCCGCGTTGAATGCGGCCGGCGCCTGCCTCGGTGATGGCTCGCAACTCGGCGGAGAGAGCGCGTGCGGTCTGAAATCGCCGCTCGGGATCCTTCTCCAGCGTGCGTTCCACAACCAGCGCGAGACGTTCTGACACATCGGGCCGTACCTGCGAGAGCTTCGCCGGCTGGCTCGCCGCGATCGCGTTCATCGTTTCGACGGCTGATGGCCCGCTGAACGCGCGTCTGCCGGCGAGCATTTCGTAGAGGATTGCGCCGAGCGCGAACAGATCGCTTCGGTGATCGGCCTGGCCTCCGCGAACCTGTTCCGGCGCCATGTATCCGGCGGTGCCCATGACGGTTCCGGGCTGCGTCCCGTCGACCTGAAATCCCTCCGTGTCCGCCATGAGTTTTGCGAGCCCGAAGTCCAGGATCTTGATGCGATCGTCTCTGGTGACGAACAGGTTCTCCGGCTTCAGATCGCGATGGACAATGCCTTTTTCGTCCGCGGCCGCCAGGCCGTCTGCCACCTGCTGACCGAACCCGACGGCAACCTCGATGGGCATCGGCGACGCGAGCCGCTCGCGCAGCGTTTCGCCTTCGAGGAGCTCGGACACCACATAAGGCGCACCTTCGTGCGAGCCGATGTCGTAGATCGTGACGACGTTTGGATGGTTGAGGACGCCGGCCGACCGGGCTTCCTGCTCGAAACGGCGGATGCGATCGGGATCCGCCTCGAACACGATCGGAAGCACCTTGATGGCGACCTCCCGTCCGAGACGTTGATCCTTCGCCCGATAGACTTCGCCCATCGCGCCAGCGCCGATCGGTTCGACCACCTCGTATGGTCCCAGAAGCGCTCCGGGCGCCAGCGCCCCTCGCATGGCAAATGTCGCGTTTTCGAACAGGTCGGAGGCGTGTTCGACCGAGGCGACCAGCGAAAGGACCTCGCGTTCGAGGGTTGGGTCACCGCCGCAGGCCCGCGACACGAAGGCCGGACGTTCGGCCGCAGGCTGTTCCAGCGTCTCCATGGAGACGCGCTTGATGCGCTGCCACTGGTCGCGGGTCATTCCTGAAAACACATACGCGCGTTTCGAGGCGGATGTGGCTCAGGACTGGCTGGTCTGGCCCGTCAGCTCCCGGTGGAGGTAGCCTTTGGCCAGCGCCCATTCGCGCTTGACCGTCGTCGGCGACACGCCCAGGGCGGCGCGCGACTTCGTCGATGGTGAGCCCGCCAAAGAACCGCATCTCCACGATCGCGTCCTTGATCCGGATCGAGCGCCTCGAGCTTCTGCAGCGCCTGATCCAGGGCCAGCGCGTCGATGACGTCGAGGGAGGGCTCGCTGGGGGCCTCGACCGCGTCCGTCAGCTCCATGTGGACGGCGCCGCGGCCGCGTTTCGCGCGAAGCTCGCGCCGGGCGTGGTCGACGACGATGCGCCGCATGATCTGGGCGGCGATCGCAAAGAAGTGCCCGCGGTTCTGCCAGTCCACCTCGCGCTGGCCGAACAGCTTCATGTAGGCCTCGTTGACGACGGCCGTGGTCTGCATGCGGTCGTGCCGCCACTCCCTCGCGAGCTGGCGCGAGGCGAGGGTGCGGAGCTCGTTGTAGACGATGGGCATCAACCGGTCGAGCGCCTCGCGGCTTCCTCCTTGCCATTCGTGCAGGATGAGGGTGATCTCCGCGGGTGTCGGTGTTGGATGGTCCATCGAGCCGGGCTTGATTTAAGCACCCGCCTGCCGGACCGTCAAACCTACTTCACGAGGGGCATGAGCCGTTCCCCCGCGGGCTGGTCGCCGTCGGCCCAGGCCAGGAGGAGCCTGGTGATTCTCCGGGCGGTGACGGGGGCTCGGCCGGCATGGCTGGTGGGACGAGATTCTATCCTGACCCTCTTTTCTGACACTTGACGCGTCTATGGCCAGCGCAGGGGTCTTTATGACGAAACGTGTTTTCGGAGCGTTTGCGGCCGCGGCGATGGGTTTGTTGGTGCTCGCCGGGTCGGTGCCAATCACGGCGCAGGCCGCGGCGGATCCGTGGAGCCGGGTGCCGGCCTTTCCCACGACGTGCTACTCGAACGACGCGTTCTTCGACACGGTGATCAAGGCGATCGAGGCGCTCAATGCCGATCTGGCCCGGCAAACGAAGATCAACGCGGACATCAAAGCGAAGTTCGACGCCATCGACATCAACGAGAAGATGCAGCGGATGCAGGCGTTCATGATGAAGGATCCGCAGCGCGCGATGCAGGTGATGCAGGCGATGACATCAACCGGCGCCACGGCGGCAGCTGCGGCTCCGGCTTCCGCCGCGAGCATCATGAAACTGGATCAGGAGTTGAAGGATCACTCGGCGAAACTCGAGGCGGACATTCCACGCGTCCTCAATCCAACCAGGGCGGCAATCAAGCAATTGGTCGATGCCAAGTCGTTGCCCGCGCACGGCGATGCGATCATTTTCGGTGCGGCCGCGGACCGCGCGCGTTACGAGGCGCTCAACGCGCAGCTGAATGCAGACTACGAAAAGATGTGCGTCGAGTGGTGGGGCGCCACGGGCGCGTTTCAGAACTGGATGCGCAGCTATAAGACCTACCTCGTCGAGCAGGTCATTGCGCCCGGAGAAACCATGACCGCGGCCGTGGTCACGCAGATGTCGATCATGGATACCCCGACCGGCGGGTACCGATCGACGGTCCTGCTCGAGAGCGTGCGCAAGTACATGGAGAAAGCGCACGCCGTCTACAACCTGCGGCCGTTACGCAAGTTCGGCGACGCGTCCGCCCCGAAGCGCTGACCAAAATCGATCGTGGTGACGACTGGAGACGAGGGCTCTCATGACGACATGGATGAAGCGTGCGAAACTGACCGGCGTTGTGGTTGTTCTCTCGGCGTTGTCGGCGCTGGCCGGAACGAGACTCCTGGCGGTCGAGCCGACTGTTGCAGCGTTCTCAATCCAACTTGGCAGTAGCACGCCTTTTTTTGTGAGCGCGTCTCCAACTGGAAACCGTCGAGCGAAACCACAAAACTCTGTACTCGCTGAAGATTACGCGGGGCCTCACCAACGACACCAGCCTGGTGAACGCCTTCCAGAGCGGCGTCGTGTTCAACCCGGCAGTCGTGCGTGTACATCGACAATGCACTCAACGTGATGACGACCTATACGCTCGCCAATGCGTCGGTCGAGTCGGTCCGCCACACGGGTGCATCGTCGAACGGATTCGTCACCGAGGAGGTCGCCCTCCTGGCCACGTCGCTGTCTATCACGACACCGTAGCGCGCTGAAGGCGTGTGGGTCGGGCGTATGATCACCATTCATGCGTCCGATCCCTGGCCTGGCGCTGCCGCTGATCGGCACACTTCTGCTTCTTACTGTTTCCACGCCAGCTCAACAGCGCGGCGCTCATCGCGCGCCGCGTTTGTGGACCGACGAGGCGCTGAAGACGTGGGCCCTGCCGGTCGCCGGTGTCAATGCCGCGCCGAATTTCTACGCGGAAGCCGAGTACTACGCCGCGCCTGTGTCGACGAGCTCCGGACCTATCCGGTGTACGTCAAGGACAAGGAACCGGCCGGATACCGTGACGACCTGTTGAAGCGCGGCCCGCAGCCGCTGATCGAGCCTGGCCAGAGCCGGACCGACGCCGAGTGGGCGGCGCTGGGGCGGGAGATCTTCGAGGGGTTCGACCTCGAGGAGAACCGCACGGACGATCCGCGTGTGTTTGCGTGGCTCGACGATCCGGCCAAAGCCGCAGCGGAGCGAGGCGCTCGTGACGAAGGACGGGGTCATCGTGTCGCTGCGATGGGTGGTCGATCGCGATCGCAAGCTGAAACTGACTCTCGGCGAATGCGGCGCCTGCCACACGCGCGTGTTGAAAGACGGGACCGCGATCATGGGCGCGCAAGGAAACCTGAATTTCGACCTTTCTATTTTCGGGATCGTGTTCGAGCACGCCGACAAGGTACGGAAGGCCGAGGGCCGGCTGCTGCCACCGAACGAGGATGCTGTGGCAGCGAATTCGCCGTGCCGTGGCTCGCCAATGACGTGAACTCACGGCTCAAGACCATGTCGGAGGCCGAGATCGGCAGCCTCTTGACCAATTCGACGGCGGCACCGGGCACGTTTCCCCGCGTTCAACGGGAGCCCGTGGTTCACCAATCGCATGCCCGATTTGATTGGCGTCAAGGATCGGCGGTATCTCGACGCCACGGCGACGCATCAGAAACCGGAGCGCCGAAGACATCGCGCGCTACGCCATTCTCGTCAGTGGCGCGGACGACGGATCGATTGGATCGCACACCTTCCAGTCCGCAGCGCAGCGGAAGATCCACGAACGGCGCAGCGACGACGCGATGTATGCGATCGGCAGGTACATGTCTACTCGCTCGAGCCACCGGCGAATCCGAACAAGCCCGACGCGCACAGCGCGCGCGGCGAACAGGTGTTCAAACGCGCCGGATGCAGTTCATGCCATACGCCGCCCTTGTACACGAACAACAAGCTCGTGCCGGTCGACGGGTTTTCGCGGCTCAACCATCCGCAGTCGCCGCCGGCGGCTGACGTGATGACAGGCGTGCGCGTGGGCCTCGATCCCGGCCTGGCATTCGCACGCGCAAGGGCACCGGCTTTTACAAGGTACCGTCGCTGCGCGGCCTGTGGTATCGCGACACGCTCGAGCACTCGGGATCGATTCAATCGCTCGAGGAGTGGTTCGACCCGGCGCGATTGTCCCCGGACTACCGCCCGAAGGGATTCAATCCACCTGGCGTGAAAACGCGCCCCGTGCCGGGCCACCAGTTCGGTCTGAAGCTGCCAGCCGAAGACAAGCGCGCGTTGCTGGCATTCCTGCAGAACCCTGTAGCGTCCAGGTGGGCGCTGCAGCGGCGAGAAGCGTCCCGAGCAGGAAAGCGTGGTCGTCCTGAATCTGATCATCTGAATCTGAAGGAGTAATATCCACACTATGGATCCAAGAAACGTTTCCCGTGTGGTCCGTACCGGCGCCTTTGTGGCGCTGACCGGCGCGGTCGCGCTCATGGTCGCAGGTGTGCAAGCCCAGCGGCCGGCGCTCTCCAACAAACCCGACACGTCGTTCAAGCTGGCGACGTTCGAGGCGCAGGGCCGGGTGCGCATCGGTCTGACGAGCGGCGCGCGGCTGGTCGATATCCAGGCCGCCAATACCTACGTTGCCCAGAAAGCCGGTCTGCCGGCGCTGACCATGCCCGGTGACATGCTCAAGCTGATCGAAGAGTACGCGCGCGTCTCGCCGCGGCTCTATCAGATCGCGAACTATCTCAAAACCGACAAGGTCGAGGCACTCGCGTTCGCCTACGACGTCGAGAAGGTGACGTTCAAGCCGCCGATCATCTACCCGTCGAACTTCATGAACATTGCCGCCAACTACAGGGCGCACGCGGAAGGGATGGGCGGCGGCACGGCGCCGCGCGGCGGCGGGGCAGGGCAAGCGGCGGCGCCACCGGCCGGCGGCGGACGCGCGGGCTTCAATGCATCGGTGATCTCGCAAATCGTGCCCGACCGCGACGGCCCTATTGTTTTCGCGAAATCGCCGCGGTCGTGCATCATCGCGACCAACGAACCCTTCTACATCCCGGAGGGCAATCAGCGCATCGACTGGGAAGGCGAGCTCGGCATCGTCATCGGCAAGCCGGCGTTTCTCGTGCCGAGAGAGCGCGCGCACGACTACGTGTTCGGGTACAGCATCGTGTACGACGTCAGCGATCGCGGCGGACGGCAGCGGCGCGTGGTGACGATGTTCCCGGGCGCGAACTGGTTCGACGGGAAGAGCATCGATCGTGGAGGCCCGTTCGGCCCGTTCATCGTGCCGAAGGAGTTCATCAAGGCCGACAATCTCCGCCTGGTGACCAAGGTCAACGGCGTGGTGAAACAGGACGCCAGCACGAAGGACATGATCTGGGGCGAGGCCCACCAGATCGCCTACATCTCGCAGAACATGACGCTCTTCCCGGGCGATCTGATCGCGACCGGGACGCCCGAAGGCACCGGCGCGGAGCGGAACGAGTTCCTCAAGCCGGGAGATGTCGTGACGATCGAGATCGAAGGGATCGGGACGCTGACGACGCCGATGAAGGCGTTCTCGGAACGACCGTCCGGCCGCTCGAGTCAGTAGGGGCGCCGGCCGTTGATTTCGAGGTAGGTGTAGGTCATTCGCAGCGTGGCCGCGCCGAGCGGCCGCAGCTGCGCCTGTGATTCGAGCGCGACCGGGACGATCGCGCCGGCGATCCGATCGTAGTGCCGCACGATGTCGACGTGCTTCAGCCAGAACGACGGGCTCTTCGCCAGCCGGCCCTGGAGGCGAACCAGGCCGCCGTCCATCGGCCGCAGAAACATCGTGCCGGCGATCAGGACGCGCTCTTTGCGGCGCGGCGTGAGCAGCACGCTTGCCAGACCCATCTGCATCGACGCCATTTGACGTGAAGGTGTAGTTCTCCGGCGCGAGCGAAGAGCGCCGGGTTTCACCGTGCTCGATGACCTCGCGTTCGCCGTCGAGCACCGCCCGCAGCACTTTCGATCGAATGAAACTCGACCCGCCTTCCGCCGTGATGTCGTAGCGGAACCCGACGCCCGGCGCGTAAGAGGTCACGGCCTGCATCCACCCGCGGCGGCCGCCGGTCTCGGCCTCGAGCCGGCGTTCGGCCCGATACGCGGGCTGCGTGTCGTCCTGCTCGAGAAACTGACGGATTGACTCGTCGGCCGCGTCGCGCGCCGTCGCAAGAACGATCGGTGTGGCCGCCATCGTCAGCAGCAGGATTGCGAGGCAGCGTGCGCGTTGAGCCAGCCGTTCCACTGCCGCGCTGACTATGCAGCAACGGTGCCGGTTCCGGGCGGCGCGCTACTCGCCGAGCAGATGGCCGACAGGCTGCAGCGACTCGACGTGATCGCAGATGACTTTGACGACCATCATCAGCGGCACCGCGAGCAGCATGCCCCAGATGCCCCAGACCCAGCTCCAGAAGAGCAGGCCGGCGAAGACGGCGACATGGTTCATCGATGCCGCGCGGCCGATCAGCCACGGTGTCAGCAGCGATCCCTCCAGAGTGGTAATCAGCATCGCGACTCCCGCGACCGCCGCGGTCATGCCGATGGTTCCGAACTGCAGGAAGCCGACCGTCGCGAGCCCGGCCGTAACGACCAGCGGACCGTAGTACGGGATCGAATTGAAAATCCCCGCGGCCAGCCCCCACAGCGCGGCCTGCTGCAACCCCAGGCTCCACAGCGCGCCCCAGGTGACCAGCGCCACGAGCGCGCTGGTGGAAATCTGAATCATCAGGAACCGCTCGATCTGTCCGGCGATGTCCTCGAGCACCAGCACGGTGGTCTTTTTCTGCGAAAGCGTTCCGACCAGCTCGACGAGCTTTTTCTTGAAGAGCTGATCCGAGAGCAGCATGAAGAACGTGAGGAACAACACCATCACGAGCTGGTTGAGGCCCGACAGCGCGCCAGCGAGCTCGACCAGACGAACGTGCTGGCCTCAAAGCCTTCGTCCTGAACTTGTACTTTCAGGACGCCAGGCACGCGTCGCGCAGATTCTCCTCCCGTCTGGAGTACTTCGGCGGCTTCCTGAACTTTCTCGAGCGTCCCCGACTCCGCGCCCGGCGTCTTGCGCAGCATGGCGGTGAGCTTGCGCGCACCGGCCGGCAGTTTGTCGACGACCGTAAGGGCCTGGCCCTGCAGCGAATACGTCAGCGCGGCGCCGCCCGTCACGACGAGCGCCAGCATCAGCGCCGCGCCAATGAATCGGGGCACGCGTTTTTTCTGCAGCCAGTCGACCGCCGGGTCGAGCGCGTAGAAGAGCAGCCCGCCCACCACGAACGGGATCAGGACCGGCCGCATCAGCTGGAGCAGCAGAATCACGATCGCGACGGAGAGAAGTGTGAACGCCACGTGGCGATCGGCCCGCATGACTCATTGCTGAGCAAGCGGCATACCGTATCGAAGGCCTCACCCGCCGGCTCAGCACATCTGACCCGGTTTGTCGCCACCTGACGCGTATGATGGTCGGCGTATTCAAAGGGGTATCGCGATGGAAAGAAGGTATGGGACGCCGCCTCCGTTTTGCGGTGGTTGCGCTCAGCGTGCTGGCGGCAGACGGCCTGACGGCTCAGCCTGCGATCACGCAACGGCCGGCGGAAGTGACGGCCACGATGGGGAACAGCCGTCTCTATACCGGCGCCTACACGGGAAGCCTCCATTCGCGAATGTGCGGGGAGACGTGACCCGATGTACACGGGATCGCACACCTACTTGTTCGAGTACCCGCACATCGACGACCCCAGGACGATCAAAGGCATCACCGACGTCAGGTTCAGTTCGGCCGCGCTCATCGGTTCGGGCCGGGAAACCGACAAGTTCCACGTGTCGGTGACCGTGTCTCCGTCGCAGATGGGCGGCAGCCCGCCCGCCTATGTTGTCGACACCACGCGTGCGAACGCCAAGGTTTCGGGCAAGGCGAAGCTGCAGATCACTGGCGGCACGGCTGAATTGAACGTGTCGGCCGTGAACGAGCTCGGCGAGACGCTTCAGCTGAAGGTCGTCTGCAAGCCGAAGTAGCGCTCGCTGCGGGGCGGACAGCCTTCGCTCGCGTCCGCCTGGAAGGACGAGCGCACTCAGGACAGGCGCGAGTCCGCCACTACGAGCCGACGTCCGATCGTCTAGGCCAGGATCTCTTTGATGACGGTGCCCGAGACGTCGGTCAGGCGGAAGTCGCGGCCGCTGTAGCGGTAGGTCAGCTTGGTGTGATCGATGCCGAGCAGATGCAGGATGGTCGCGTGCAGGTCGTGGACGTGCACCGGCTTGTCGATGGCCTTGAAGCCGAAGTCATCGGTGGCGCCGTAGATCGTTCCGCCTTTGACGCCGCCGCCGGCGAGCCACATCGTGAAGCCGAACGGATTGTGATCGCGGCCGTTCTGCACCTGGCCTGAGCCGCCGCCGATCTCCATCACGGGTGTGCGTCCGAACTCCGATCCGCACACGACCAGCGTGTCCTTGAACAGTCCACGCGACTTCAGATCCTTGATGACCGCGGCGAACGGCTGATCGGAATCCTTCGCGTTCTTCCGGTGCGCCTGGATGTCGGAGTGCGCATCCCAGGGATCGCCTTTGCCGTAGTACACCTGCACCATCCGCACGCCTTTTTCGGCGAGGCGCACGGCCATCAGGCATCCGCGCGCCGTGCTGCCGGGGCCGTAGAGCTCGAGCGTCGCCTTGCTCTCCTTGCGGATGTCGAACACTTCCGGCGCTTCGGTCTGCATCCGGTAGGCGACTTCCATCGACTGCAGCGCCGCCTCGAGCTGCGGATCGGCCACCGGCTCGCGCTGCATCTGCATGCGGTTGAGCGACTCGAGCAGGTCGAGCTCGCGGCGCTGCTCGGTGAGCGTGAACTTCTCGTTGTGGATGTACGAGACGAGCTTCTTCGGATCGAAGTCCTTGCCGATGAGCGCGCCTTCAACGACTTTCTCCGGCTTGTCGGCGATGAACGTGCCCTGATGCACGGCCGGCAGGAACGCGCTGTTCCACAGCGGCGGCCCCACCGTCGTCGGCACGTCAGGGCAGAGGACGACGTAGCCCGGGAGGTTCTTGTTGTCGGTGCCCAGGCCGTAGGTGAGCCATGAGCCGAGCGATGGACGGCCGACCTGCGTGTGGCCGGTGTTCATCATCAGCATCGACGGCTCGTGGTTCGGGATGTCGGTGTAGACCGAGCGGATCCAGCAGATGTCGTCCGCGCACGCGCCGACGTTCGGGAACAGCTCGCTGACGTCCATCCCGCACTGGCCGTACTTCTTGAACGCGAACGGCGAGCGCATCAGCGCGCCGGTCTTGCGTTCGGTGGCGATCGTGCCGCCCGGAAGCGGCTGGCCGTGATACTTGTCGAGCGCCGGCTTCGGATCGAAGCTGTCCACCTGCGAAAGGCCGCCGTTCATGAACAGGAAGATCACGCGCTTGGCGCGCGCGGGATGATCGAGGCCCGCGGCGCGGACCATCGAATCGCCGACCAGGCCGGCGAACGCCATCATGCCGAAGCCGTTGCCGATGCGGCAGAGCGCTTCGCGGCGGGTGATCGGATTGCGAGATCGGTGGCCCATCTTCAATTCACGAACAGGAATTCGTTCGAGCTCAAGAGAATCTTGACGTAGCGGCCCCACGGCGTCACGGGCAGCAGTTTCTTCTGATCCTCGGGCTTGGCGGCGCCCGGGATCACGCCGGCCATCATGCCGTCGGCGCCTTCGGGCTTTTCGGGTTTACCGTCCTCGCCCTGCGCCAGGACCGTCGAGGCTGCCTGCCGTAGTCGAGGGGTCCTTGGCGCCGGCTTTGTCGTCGGTCGTTTTCTTCGCCGCCGCGGCTTTCCGCTCCTCGTAGTCCTTCAGCGGCGCGCTCGCGATGAACGCAAGCCCGGCGGTCAGCTCCGCATCGGTCGGCGGACGGCCGAAGATGAGGCGATACGCTTTCTGCACGCGCGCGCGGTTGTCGGCTTCGCCGGCCAGGCGCTGCGCGACACGCTCGCCCTGCTGCTGCATGAAGTCGCTGTTCATGAAGAACAGCCGCTGGAGCGGCACGCTCGTCGTGAATCGCTTTTCCGCGGAGAGGTTCGGGCTCGGGAAGTCGAACAGCTGCAGGAAGTCGTCGAGCTTGTAGCGGCTCACTTTGCCGTAGACCGTGCGGCGATCGTAGAGCGGCGTCAGCGGCGCGGACGGTCCGCCCATCTTCGTATCGAGGGCGCCGGCCACGAACAGCAGCGAATCGCGCACCTGCTCCGCCGTCATGCGCTGCCGGTTGGCGCGCCAGTAGAGGCGGTTGCCGGAATCCTTGTCGAACGCGGCCTGATTGTGATCGGTGCTCAACTGGTAGACCGCGCTCGTCATGATCGCGCGGTGCAGCTTCTTGATCGAGAGACCGTCGTCCATGAACGACTGCGCGAGGTACTCGAGCAGCTCCGGATTGGTCGGCCGCTCGCCGGTGATCCCGAAGTTGCTCGGCGTGTCGACGAGCCCGGTGCCGAAGTGTCCCTTCCAGATCCGGTTCACGATGACGCGCATCGCGATCGGCTGGCGCAGGATCGCGTCGGCCAGCTCCAGCCGTCCGCTGCCCTTCGAAAACGCTTCCGGATCGCCGGCGCTCAGGATCGACAGGAAATGCCGCGGCGCCTCGTCGCCGAGGTTGTACGGGCTGCCGCGCAGGCTGACCTTGAGATTCACCGGCTTCTCGGCGTCGGCGACGCCGTGGACGAACGGGTACTTCGGCGGCTGATCCTTGCGCAGCTTCTCGATGTCGCTCTTGAGCCCGTCCACGTAGCGCCGGCGGTCGGCGCTCAACTGACGTTCGAGCCCCCAACCGCGGAAGAGCAGCACGCCGGGTTTGATGCGATCGTACTGATACGCGGGGTCGAAGCCCTCGGCCAGATCGCGCAGGAACACGTCGGTCCACAGGTTCTGGCGCTCGATCGGCATCGACTTGAGCTCGAGGCCGCAGCCCGGACAGAAGTCGTCGTTGGTCACGAAGTCGCTCGGCAGCTTCGCCGGCTCCTTCTTCTTCGTGCCGACCAGCGCTTTCGCCTTGATGATGTCGTTCTCGTCGTTGACTTCCTTGCGCTCGAACATCACGTCGAGGAGCAGCGCCTGGAACTCGTCGGCGAGCGTCTTCGCTTCCTTCGCGCTGCCGCCGCTCTTCACCATCTCCTGCCACTTGGTCAGATACGGATAGAAGCGCGGAGGCTTGGCCAGGAACTTGAGCCAGCGATCGAACAGCTCGAAATCGAGCTTTTGATCGTCCACGACCTTCGCGACGTCTTCCTTCGGCTCGCCGCTGACGCGCCACGCCGCCGCCATATACGTGGAGGCCTGCAGCGCCAGGGTCTGGGAGAGCTGCGTCCCTTCAGTGCGGGTGAACTCCTCGAGCAGCTTCTCTTTCTTCTCGATCTTCTTGTCGTGCTCGGTGTACTCGTCGACCACGCCCTTCGGCGCGAGCGGATATTCCTTGTACGGCGAGTTCAGGAACACGCCCGAGAGCGAGTAGTAGTCCTTCGTCGGAATCGGGTCGTACTTGTGGTCGTGGCAGCGGGCGCAGCCGACCGTCAGCCCGAGAAAGCCGCGTGAGACGACGTCGACCTTGTCGTGGCGCTCGTCGGCGCGGGTGATCTCCACCGCGCCGTTGTCGTAGAACCAGGGCCCGAGGCCGAGGAATCCGAGCGCCGGCAGCCGGCGCGCGCGCCCCTCGTCTCCCATGCAGATCCGCGGCGAGCTGGCTGCGCACGAACTGGTCGTACGGCATGTCGTCGTTGAATGCCTTGATGACCCAGTCGCGATACAGATAGGCGTTCGGGTACGGGTTGAGGCCGCGGCCTTTCGGATCGAGGGAGCGGTAGTCGTCTTCGCCGTAGCGCGCGACGTCGAGCCAGAGCCGGCCCCACGTTTCGCCGTAGCGCGGCGAGCGAGCAGCCGGTCGACCACCTTGGCGAATGCATCCGGGGATTCGTCCTTCTGGAACGCCTCAATCTCATCGAGCGTCGGCGGCAGGCCCGTCAGATCCAACGTCGCGCGGCGGATCAGCGTCAGCTTGTCGGCGGCGGCGACCGGCGCGAGGCCGGCGCGCTCGAGCCCGGCGAGGACGAAGCGATCGATATCGGTCTTCGGCCACTCGCCGTGCGAGACCGCCGGCACCGGCGCTTTCTGAATCGGCTGATAGGACCAGAACGCCCGCTGCTGCGGCGTGATGATGTACGGCCTGCCACCAGGCTTGCCCGCCGAAGCGGCGGTAGCCGCGGGGGCGGGCCAGACGGCGCCCGCCTTCACCCATTCGGTGAGCACTGCGATGTCGTCCGGCTTGAGACGCCCACCCTTGGGCATCTTCAGCTTCTCGTTCGTCTGCCGCACGGCTTGAATCAACAGGCTCTTGTCCGGATCGCCGGGGACGATGGCCGGTCCGGAGACGCCGCCCTCCAGCATCGCCTCGCGCGAGTCGAGCCGCAGCCCGCCGTAATCCTTCTCCGCGTGGCAGTCGTAGCAGTTCGCCGCGAGGATGGGGCGGACCTTGGCCTCGAAGTCGGGTCGATCGCTGGCAGGCGCCTGCGCGAGCGCCATCTGGACCACGAGCGGCACGGCGCCGATCGTGACCGAGCGCCGCGCGTTTTACGGCGAACATAACCAGCTATTATGCACAAACATCCATGAATACGTCCTTAGCAATACCGCTGCTGGTTGCCGGGTTTAGCGCGGTACTTCTCGCCCAAAACCCGCCCCGACAGCCCAGACCAGGCGTCAAGACGCCTGGCGTCAAGATCCCGATCGAACGCCTCAAGCCCGACGCCGTGTTCCAGGTGGGCGGGACCCCCGACTGGCTGGCCATCGACGAGCACGCGTGGGTCTCGAACAAGCCGACCGACAGCGTGTCGCGCTTCGATCCCAAGACGAACCAGGTCGTTGCCACCTATCCGCTCGGCGCCGGCAAGCGCCCGTGCTCGGGCCTCGCCGCCGGCTTTGGCAGCGTCTGGGTGCCGAACTGCGGCGACCAGACGATCTCCCGCGTCGATCTCAAGACCGGCGCGGTGACCGCCACGATCAAGACCGGCATCGGCAACTCCGAGGGCTCGATCGCGGTCGGCGCCGGCAGCGTCTGGATGGTGACCGACGCCAAGGGCACGCTCGCGCGCTTCGATCCCGCCACCAACGCCGTCGTCGCCGAGATCTACGTCGCCTCGGGATCGTACGGATTGACGTTCGGCGAAAACGCCGTGTGGGTGACGAGCACCGACAACGATCTGGTGACGAGGGTCGACCCGAATACGAACCTGGTCGTCGAGACCATCAAGGTCGGCAAGCGGCCGCGCTTCATCGCCGCCGGCGCCGGCGCGGTGTGGTCGCTCAACCAGGGCGAGGGCAACGTCTCGCGCATCGATCCAAAAACCAACAAGGTCGTCGCGACGATCGAGGTCGGCGTGCCGGGCGGCGGCGGCGAAATCGCCGTCGGCGAAGGCTCGGTCTGGGTCACCTCGTTCGAGTTCCCACTGTCGCGCATCGACATCACCACCAACACGGTCGTGCAGCAGTTCTTCGGCAAGGGCGGCGACGCCGTGCGCGTCGGCCTCGGGTCGGTCTGGCTGTCGAACCTGGAAGCGGGCAACGTGTGGCGGATCGATCCGCGGCGCGTGGAAGCGACGCTTCCCAACTGAGGACCTATGAAGTCATCTCGAGCGTTCACCATCGTCTGCATCGCTGCGGCTGCGATCGTCTCGGTGTCGGCACAAAACGCGGCGCCGCCGCGCGTCCCCGGCGTGGACACGACAGGGATGGATCGGTCGGTGCGGCCGCAGGACGATTTCTTCCGCTTCGTCAACGGGACGTGGGTCGACAAGACGGCGATTCCGCCGGACCGCTCGAACTACGGCTCGTTCGCGATGTTGGTCGAGCGCGCACAGGAAGCGGTGCGCGGCATCCTCGAAGGCGAGGCGATGAAGCCGAATCCGCCCGGGTCGATCGGGCAGAAAGTCGGCGGCTTCTACAAGAGCTTCATGGATGAAACCCGCATCGAGGCGCGCGGCATCGAGCCGCTCAAGGCCGAGCTCGCGGCGATCGACGCGATTGCGACCGTCCGCGATTTCCCGGCGGTGTTCGGGCGCGTGTCGCGCATCGGCGTTCGGCTGCCGTTCCTCGTCGTCGTCTTCCAGGATCCGCAGCACTCCGACGTCTACGCGGTGCAAATCAACCAGGCGGGGCTCGGGATGCCCGATCGCGACTACTACCTGCGGACCGACGAGAAGTTCGTCGCGATTCGCAAGGCGTACACGGACTACATCGCGAAGCTGTTCACGCTCGCGGGTCAGAAAGATCCCGCCGGCGCCGCGGGGCGCATCCTGGCGCTGGAGACGACGCTGGCGCAGAAGCAGTGGGATCGCGCCCGCAGCCGCGATCGCAACGCCACCTACAACAAGATGACGCTCGACGCGCTGCAGAGCACGACGCCCAGTTTCGACTGGCGTGCGTACGTGTCGAATGCGGTCGCGCCGGCCGCCGCGCCGACCGTGCCGGACGTCATCGTCCGTCAGCCGGACTACATCAAGGCCGTGGGCGAAGCGATCGCCGCGACGCCGGTCGAGACGTGGAAGGAGTATCTGCGGTTCGGCGTGATTGCGGCGTATGCGGACGATCTGCCCGCCGCATTCGTCGACGCGCACTTCGATTTCAACGGCAAGGTGATCGCCGGCCGCCAGGAAATCCAGCCGCGCTGGAAGCGCGCCGTGGCCGCGGAGGAAGAAACGCTCGGCGAGCCGGTGGGCAAGCTCTACATCGAACGCTACTTCAAGAGCGATGCGAAGGCGCGCATGGACGCGCTGATCAGGAATCTGCTCGCGGCGTTCAAGGTCGGCATCGACGAGCTCGAGTGGATGTCGCCGGAGACCAAGGTGCAGGCGCAGGCGAAGCTCGCCAAGTTCGGGGTGAAGATTGCGTACCCGGATCGCTGGCGCGACTACACGGCTCTCGACATCGACGCGCAGGATCTCGTCGGCAACGTCATGCGCTACCGGCGTCTCCAGGCGGACGAGATGTGGGCCAGGTTCGGGAAGCCCGTCGAACGCTGGCGGTGGGGCTTCACGCCGCAGACGGTGAATGCGTCATACAACCGCTCGAACAACGAGATCACGTTCCCGGCCGGCATCCTCCAGCCGCCGTTCTTCGACGTCCACGCCGACGATGCCATCAACTACGGCGCGATCGGATCGGTGATCGGCCACGAGATCAGCCACGGCTTCGACGACCAGGGCCGCAAGTCCGACGGCGACGGCAACCTGCGCGACTGGTGGACGGCCGACGATGCGAAGAAGTTCGAGGAGCGGGCGGCGAAGCTCGGCGCGCAGTTCGAGTCCTACACGCCGCTGCCGGGCATGAAGATCAACGGCCGCCAGACGATGGGCGAGAACATCGGCGACTTGAGCGGAATTGCCGTGGCGTTTCGCGCCTACAAGATGTCGCTGAAGGGCGCGACGGCGCCGGTCATCGGCGGCTTCACCGGCGATCAGCGCTTCTTCCTTGGCTACGCGCAGGTGTGGCGGTTCAAGGCGCGTGAAGAGGCGCTGCGCAATCAGCTGCTCACCGACGCGCATTCGCCCGGCATGTTCCGCGCGTTCGTGCCGCTCACCAACATCGACGCGTTTTACACCGCGTTCAATCTGCAGCCTGGAGACAAGCTCTATCGAGCGCCCGCCGATCGCGTGAAGATTTGGTGATCGGCCATTGTCGCGATTAGAACAAACGCAACCACGAAGCCACGAAGCCACGAAGAAAACCTTTTAGAAGTTTAGAACTGGGAGGCACGCCGGCCCGGTCGGTGTTGCGGTTTAAGGGAGCGTGAAGGGCTTTGCCGTCGCGGGCGTTGGCGGCCGGTCGTCGAGGGCGCCGGCCGGGATCAACGCCTCGAGTTCGGCTGGCGGAAGCAGCAGCCAGGATGGTGTCTCTGCCCGCAGCCGTCGCAGATTCTCGATGTCGGCGGCCGTCGTGGGCACATCCCGATCGAGATCGAGAGGACGCGCGTCAGAGGGCCCGGGCGAGCTCATGCCATTTCTCCTCGAGGCCCGGCGGGTCCAGGCAGCTGCGGAGCCGACTCGAAAGACGCCCTTAAACGCGCGCGGTTCGAGGAAAATCGGGTCATGCCGGGGCCGCCGGGCCAACCAAATCGGCATCCAGATCGTCCATTGGCGTAACCATGCTGCGAGATCTTCGCCACGGCGTGCGCACCCTGCTCCAGGCCAAGGGCTGGACGGCCGTCATCGTCATCTCCCTGGCGCTGGGGATCGGCGCGAACACCACGCTGTTCAGCGCCATCAACGGCCTGTTTCTGCGCACGCTGCCGGTGCCCGAACCCGACACGCTCGTGCGGCTGAAATGGGCCGGCCGCAACGACGTGTCGACGAATTCCAGCGATTACGGCTTCTCGGGGCGGGACGCCAGCGGCCAGAACATCCGCGCGACGTTCTCCTACGCGATGTATCAGCAGTTCGTCGCCGACAACCGCACGATGGACGACCTCTTCGCCGGCGCGCCCTACGGCTCCGCGAACGTGGTCGTCGACGGCAACGCCGAGATCGCCAGCGCGTTCATTTCGACCGGCAACTACTACCGTGTCATCGGGCTCACGGCCAATCCGGGACGCACGATCGTTCCAGACGACGACCGGCCGGGCGCGCCGCCTGTCGCCGTGATCAGCGCGCGGTATTGGCGCACGCGCTTCGCGAACGATCCAAAGGCCGTGGGCAAAGTCGTCCAGGTCAATGGCCTGCCCGTCACGATCGTCGGCGTCATCGCCCCGCAGTTTCCCAGCCTGCACAACGCCTTCAGCGAGGGGCCCGCGCTCGGCCTCCCACTGGCGCTCGACCCGCAATTGTCGACGCTGCCGCCGCCGCCTCCCGGCTCGCCGCCCAGGAAACCGCGGCTCGACGACCCGACGTCCTGGTGGCTGCAAGTGATGGGACGCATGAAGCCCGGCGTGACGATCGCGCAGGTCCAGGCCAACCTCGAAACCACGTTCCAGCACACCGGGCGCGCACACCTCGACGCGTACCTCACGTCGCTCACGCCGGAGGCGCGATCGAATTCACGCAACCGGACCCGCACGGAGGTGCCGCGCCTGCTGGCGAGTTCGGGCAGCCGCGGCGTCTACAACGTCAACGACTCGGATGCCCGGTCGGTCACGATTCTCACGGCCGTCGTCCTGCTGGTCCTCTTGATCGTCTGCGCCAACGTCGCCAATCTGCTGCTCTCGCGCGCGACGACGCGGCAGAAGGAGATCTCGATCCGGTTGTCGCTCGGCGCTACGCGCATGCGATTGATCCGGCAGCTGCTGACCGAAAGCCTCTTGCTCGCAGCGGTCGGCGGGGCGCTCGGGATCCTGGTCGCGAACTGGAGCGCGCAGCTCTTGCCGGGCGCCGCGGGTCAGGCCGCCGCGATCGACTGGCGCGTGCATGGCGTTCGCGCTGCTCGTCACCGGCGCCACCGGCATCGTCTTCGGCATCGCGCCGGCCCTGCGCTCGACGGCGCTCAACGTCAGCGCGGCGCTCAAAGAGACGAGCCGATCGGTCGCCGGCACGCGCAGCATCCTGAGCAAAGTGCTGCTGGTCCTGCAAGTCGCCGTGTCGCTCGTGCTGCTGGTGGCGGCGGGGCTGTTTCTGCGCACGCTGCACAACCTTCGCAGCGTGGACGTCGGGTTCAACACGCGGAATCTCGTGTTGTTCCGCATCAACCCGAGCCTGAACCGGTACGACGACACGCGCGCGGCCGCGCTCGTCGCCGAGATGACGGGTCGGCTGCAGGCGCTGCCCGGCGTGCGCGCGGTCGCAGCGTCGAACGTCACGCTGCTCTCGAACAGCGTGAATTCGACGAGCATCTTCGTGCAGGGACGGACCTACACCGACGACCGGCAGCGGGACAGCATCAACAACCTCACGATTTCGCCGGACTATTTCAAGACCATGGAAATCCCGCTGGTCATGGGTCGAGCGTTCACGGAGCGCGACAGCGAGACGGCGCCGAAGGTGGTCGTCATCAACGAAACAGCGGCCCGCAAGTACTTTCCCAACGAGAACCCGATCGGCAAGCACATCGGATCGAGCATCGAAACCAGCAACCAACTCGAGATCGTGGGCGTGCTGCGCGACGCCAAGTACGACACCGTCCGGGGCGAAGTGCCGCCGACGCAGTACGTGCCGCAGGCGCAAAGCCGTCCGGCCACCGTCTTTCACGTGCGCACGGCCGCCGATCCGGCGGCGACGATCGGCGCCATTCGCGAGGCGGTCCGCGCCATCGATCCCAATCTGCCGCTGATGGGCGTCTCGACGCAGGTCGAGCAGATCGATCAGAACCTGCAGCAGGACCGCGTCTTCGCCCAGGCGTACGCGCTGTTCGGCGCGCTCGCGATGCTGCTCGCGTCGATTGGCCTGTTCGGATTGATGTCGTACAGCGTCGCGCGCCGCACCAACGAAATCGGCATCCGCATGGCCCTCGGCGCGCAGCGCGGCGACGTGCTGCGGCTCGTCATGCGCGAGTCGATGGTGCTCGTCGTGATTGGCATCGTCAGCCGGGCTGGCCGTGGCGATCGCCGCGAGCCGGCTCGTCGCGAGCCTGCTCTTCGGCCTGGCCGCGACCGATGCGCCAACGATTCTGCTCGCCACGCTGACGATGGCGGCGGTGTCCGCGATTGCTGGATACCTGCCGGCGCGCCGCGCGGCGCGCGTGGATCCGATCGTCGCGCTGCACTACGAATAGCGGCCGCCGCTCACCAGCCCGCCTTGTCGACCTCCTCGACCTTGGTGGCCTTCGGCAGCAGAAACATCGACGCGCCCATGAGCGCGTAGATGATTTTCGTCTTCATCGGGATGTCGCCGGTTTCGAGCTGCTGCTTCAGGATGTTGAGTATCTCGATCCAGCCGGCGGCCGTGCCTTTGTGCGTCTTCACCTGATCGGTCCATCCGCTGTGGGTGAGGGTGACGCGGCAACCGCCGGCGGTTTCCTCGAGCTCCCACGTCACGAGGCTCGGCGCGTCGGCGCCGTTCATCAGGAGCTTGAACGTGTGTGAGAACCGCCGCGGCGGCGTCACCTCCACGATTTCTCCGACCACGAACACGCGCTTGCGGCTGGGGCTGTAGTAGCGCAGCTTGCTGCCCTTCGTCATCGGCGACTCGAGCACGGTGTTGTTCAGCGCGAGCTGAATCCGCCCGGTCTTCGTGATCTCATCCCAGACGCGCTGCCGGGGCACGGCGATGTCGATGGTGAAGACGTGGTCTTTCAGCGGCAGGTTTGGTGTGTTCGGCATATGTCGTTTCCAGCTGTCCTTTCAATCCGACCAGCGCCTCCAGCCACGGCTGCTGGTACCGGCTCACCCAGCGATCGAAGATCTGCTGAATGGGAACGGGATTGAGGTAGTTGAGCCGCTGGCGCCCCTGCCGCCGGTACACGGCGAGGCCGCCGGCTTCGAGCACGCGCAGGTGCTGCATCACGGCGAATCGCGAAAGCTTCGGGAAATGGCCGGCGAGCTCGCCGGTGGTGCACGGGCCGTCGCGCAGCACGTCGAGCATGTGCCGGCGGATCGGGTTGGCCAGCGCCCGCCACACGGGCTCGAGATTCGGGGTCTGTTCGGCGCGCCGCCATATGTGATATTAGTATCACATATGACAAGCATCAATGGAACCCGTGTGCTCGCTCGGCGGTCTGGTGGCCGGCCTGGTGATGAACGTCGGCGAGGCGGCGCTGCACGGCGGGCTGCTCGGCGCCGACGCCGCAAGCGCTGTTCACGCGCTACCAAGTGGACACGTCGGCCCGGCCGCCGGTCCATCGTGTCGCTGATCCTGATGACGTTCGTGCTCGGGATCGCGTCGGTGTGGCTCTACGCGGCGATCCGTCCCCGATTCGGCGCCGGCGCGCGGAACGGCGATCATCGCCGGCGTCGCCGTCTGGGTGATGGCGCACCTCTGGGCCGGCGTGTATCTCGGCATGGGCTTCATGGGCCTCATCCCGCCGAAGCTGGCCTACCTGCCGATTGCGTGGGGACTGGTCGAGGCGCCGCTCGGCACGCTGGCCGGGGCCTGGCTGTACAAGGAATAAATTGGTGACAAACATATTGACACCAATTTATATTGGTGACACTATGCGTGCCGTCAATAGATGGCGGCCACCCGAATCAGGAAACGGCGCGCATACAGCAGCGAGGTTCGCGACACCGCCAAGGATGAAACCCGCCAGGGCATCATCCAGGCGCTGATTGCCCTCATCCTGCACGAGGGCGTCCACGCGTTCACGATGCAGAACGTCGCGGACAAGGCCGGCATCTCGCTCCGCACGGTCTACCGCCACTTCGAATCCCGGGAACAGCTGCTCGAAGGCCTGTCGGATCACGTCGACCGCGCGGTCGAAGCACTGGGGATCCGCCATCCAACCACCATCGCCGAAGGGGAGGCGCTCGTTCGGCCGCTCTTCTCGAAGTTTGGGGTGATCCAGGACGGTATGCGCGCGTCCGTCATCGCCTCGATCGCAACCCGGCACCCGGCGAAGGGTTACCTGCAGCGCCGCGCGATCATGCTCGATTGGTTCGCGGCGGCCTATCCGAATCTCTCCGACGGCGAGCTCAAGGAAGCCGGCGCGATCGTCGGCACGCTGTCCGGCAGCCGGGCCTGGTACGTGCTCACCTCGGAACTGGGTCTGGACTCGGAACAAGCGGGCCGCGCGGCGCACTGGGCCGTCCGCACACTGCTAGCTGACCTGAGGAAACGCAATGCCAACAAGAACTGAGGAAGCTGTGCTCGTCCCACTCGACGCCGCAACGGATCCGAGTCTGTGCGGTCACAAAGCCGCGGCGCTTGCCGCGCTCCTTCGCGACGGCTTCGACGTGCCGAGCGGCTTCGTGATTCCGGTCGGCACCGAGCCCTCCGCTGAGCGAAATCGCGGAAGGGCTCGCGCGCCTCGGCGATCGGGCCGTCGCCGTGCGCTCGTCCGGCGTCGCGGAAGACCTGCCGGATGCGTCCTACGCCGGGCAGTACGACACGGTGCTCGGTGTTCGAGGCGCAGAGGCGGTCGCGGCTGCCGCGTCACGCGTGCTGGCGTCCGCCCGCTCACAGCGGAACGCGGGCTACGTCGAGGGAACGGAGCTGGCGGTCCGTGATGGCGGTCCTCGTGCAGACGATGGTGGACGCGGACGTGGCGGGCGTCGCGTTCTCCGCCAACCCGCTGACCGGGGATCGCGCCGAAGTCGTCGTGAACGCGACGCGTGGGCTCGCCGACGCGCTGGTTGCCGGCGCGTCTGACGGCGACGAGTGGTCCGTGCGCAACGGCGAGGCCCGCCACACCTCGCGCACGGAGCCGGTGATCGACGCTCCGCTGGCGGCGCGCATCGCCGACCTGGCGCGGCGCGTCGAAGCGGCGCGCGGCGGTCCACAGGACATCGAATGGGCCGTGGAAGCCGGCCGCCTCTTTCTGCTGCAGGCGCGGCCGATCACCGTGCTGCCGATCGCGCCGCAGATCGAGGTCCCGAAAGGCACCTGGCAGAAGGACGTGTCGCACTTTCCCGATCCCATCTCCCCCTTCGCTGCCACGACACACCTCCGCGACATGGCGCACGCGCAGGCGATGATCGATACATGGGGGCTGATGCCCGACGGCGCGATCGCTCGAGTGATCGGTCACGAGTTCTACGTGCACATCGAGCCGGACGATGGCGGCAAGAACCCGCCGCCGTGGTGGGTGCTGGGCATCGTCGCGCGGATCCTGCCGTCGCTGCGCCGGAAGCTGAAGATCGCGCAGCAGGCCGTCGATAGCGGGCTGCTCGAATCGTTGCCGAAGCGATGGCGGTCCGAGCTCAAGCCGCAGCTCGAGCGAGAGCTGCGCGCCTACGTCGATCTCGACCTGACGACGATGACCGATCGCCAGCTCTTCGAGCACCTGGACGATCTCCTGGCGTTCAGCGCGCGCAACATGCTCCTGCACTTCCAACTGCATCTGCCGCACGCGCTGGGCCTCCACGAGCTCGCGACCACGTGCGAGGAACTCCTTGGCTGGGACACGCCGCGGGCGCTGGAACTCCTTCAGGGACTGTCCACTGCCTCGTCCGCGTCGACGCGCGAGCTCGCGTCGATCGCCGCGCTGGCGCGGACCCGGCCGTCGGGCACGGCGGATCCGGAAGTCGGCACGATCGGCTGCAGCGAGTATCTCCGGCTGTGGGGAATCCGCACCATCGGCCCCGAAGCCGGCAATCCAAGCATTGCTGAATGCCCCGATCTCGTCGCGCAGATGCTGGCCGACTTGATGGAGGATCCGTCGCCGGTCGACGTGTCATCGCGCCGGAACAGCTCATCGCCGAGGCTCGCGCGCAATTGTCGGCACCGGGCGCGCGCGAGAAATTCGATCGCGCCCTCGCCTACGCCGAACAGGTGTATCCGCTGCGCGAAGACAACGTCATCCTCACCGATCATCTGCCGGGCGGTCTCATGCGGCGCGTGGCGCTCGAGGCCGGGCGGCGACTCGTCGAGCGAGGTCTGCTCGCGCGACCGACGGACGCGGTGATGCTCACCGCCGACGAGCTTCGAGAAGCGGTCACGGGCTCTGCCGATGGATCCGGCCTGCGGAACACCGTGGCGCGACGCAAGGCGGAGCACGCGTGGGTCCGCGCCAATCCGGGGCCCGCGTTCTACGGCGCGAAGCCCGGCCCGCTCCCGGACCTTCGCGGACTGCCGTCCGCCGCGCGTCGCCTGAACGGTGCGCTGCTGTGGGACCTCGCGCAGGAATTCAATGCGCCGAAGCCGACGACTGCCGACACGCTCGGCGGCATCGCCGCGTCTCCCGGCACGTATCGCGGCCGCGTTCGCGTCATCCGCGCCCCCGAACGCCTCGCGACGCTCCGAGCCGGCGAAGTCCTCGTCTGCCCGGAGACATCGTCGGCCTGGATGATGGTGTTCCGTCGAGCGGGTGCGCTCGTGACCGATCACGGCAGCACGCTGTCGCACTCCGCCATCGTGGCCCGGGAATTCGCTCTGCCCGCCGTCGTCGCCACGAAGAACGCGACGTCGGCGCTCCGCGATGGCGACGAGGTGATCGTGGACGGGAGCCGCGGGACCGTGACGCGCTGCTGAACGGCCGCTTCGGGTGACCACGCCGTCATCGTTGGTGTGGTAGCCTCCGCTCCATGCGACATGCGCCGATCGTTGGCATTATCGTAGGAGCGCTCGTCGTCGTCGCTCTCGCCCAGCGTGCGAACCTGCCGGCCGAGTGGCGCTACTACGGCGGCGACGCCGGCAGCACCAAGTACTCGCCGCTCGATCAGATCAACCGCGGCAACGTCGCCAACCTGCAGGTCGCCTGGCGGTGGACTCGCCCGACAACGACGATCGCCAAGGCCAACCCGAGGCGCAGCCGGGCACCTACGAGGACACGCCGCTCATGGTCAACGGCGTGCTCTACACCATCACCGGGCTCGGCGTCATCGCCGCGATCGATCCGGCCACCGGCAAGACCATCTGGCAGTACGACCCGGAGAGCTGGAAGGCGGGCCGGCCGCCGAACCTGGGCTTCATGCATCGCGGCGTCGCGTACTGGACCGACGGCACGACCGAGCGGATCATCAGCGGCACGCACGACGCCTACCTGATCTCGATCGACGCCGAGACCGGGCAGCCCGACCCGGCGTTCGGCAACGGCGGCCGCGTCGACGTCATCGAGCGGCCTCGCCCTACGCCGTGCGCGTGCGGAACTACGCCATCAACTCGACGCCGGTCGATCGTCGAGCAACGTCGTCATCGCCGGCGCGAACATCACCGACGGCGCCGCAGAACAAGGAAGCGCCGCGCGGCGACGTCAGCGGCTACGACGTGCGGACCGGCAAGCGGCTGTGGACGTTCCACTCGGTCCCGCAGCCGGGCGAGTTCGGCAACGACACGTGGGAAGACGACTCCGCCGAGTACACCGGCAACACGAACGTCTGGTCGATGATGAGCGTCGACGAGACGCTCGGCTACGTCTACCTGCCGTTCGGCACGCCGACCAACGACTACTACGGCGGCCATCGCCGCGGCAACAATCTGTTCGCCGAGAGCCTCGTGTGCCTCGACGCCACGACCGGCAAGCGCGTCTGGCACTTCCAGGCCGTGCACCACGGCCTGTGGGACTACGACTTCCCCGCCGCGCCGGTGCTCGGCGACATCACCGTCGACGGCCGGCGGATCAACGCCGTCGCGCAGGTCAGCAAGCAGGGATTCGTCTACGTCTTCGATCGGAGAACCGGCGAGCCGGTCTGGCCGATCGAGGAGCGGCCGGTGCCGCAGTCGACGGTGCCGGGCGAGAAGACGTCGCCGACGCAGCCGTTCCCGACCAGGCCGCCGGCATTCGATCGCCAGGGCTTCACCGACGACGACGTGATCGACTTCACGCCGGAGCTGAGGGCGCGGGCGCTGGAGATCATCAAGCAGTACGAGCGCGGGCCGCTGTTCACGCCGCCATCGCGAACGGGGCACGATTCAGCTGCCCGGCAATGGCGGCGGCGCGAACTGGGGCGGCGCGGCGTTCGATCCGGCGACCGGGATGTTGTACGTGCCGTCGATCACCAGCCCGTTCCTCGTCCAGCTGCGCGCCGCCCGATCCAGCGCGCAGCAACATGCAGTATCCGGCGGGCGGCGATGCGCACGCTGCCGACGATCGACGGGCTTCCCGCTCGTCAAGCCGCCCTACAGCCGCATGACCGCCTACGATCTGAACACCGGCACGATCGCGTGGCAGGTGCCGCTCGGCGACGGCCCGCGCAACCACCCGCTGCTGAAGGGCGCTCGAACCTCGGACCGCTCGGCGGCGGGCGCGGCTATCCGCTGCTGACGAGGACGCTGCTGTTCGTCGGCCATCGCGGCGGTCAACTCGGCGGCCCCAGGTACGAGCGCGAGCCGCCATCGCTGCGCGCGCTCGACAAGCGGACCGGGCGAGCAGATCGCCAAGGCGGACGCTGCCCCTCGGACCGTCGACGCCGATGACCTATCTCCACGAAGGCCGGCAATACATCGCGATGGCGACCGGCGGCGGCGCGCCGGCGCCGAGATCGTCGCGCTGGCGCTGCCGGCGAGCGGCAGCTAAGTCTGACGTCGTGACCTGCGAAACCTGTAACACGAGACTAGAAACGACGCAGGGTCGCGCCGCTGCGCGTCCCGCCACCGGCGCCGGTGGCGCGAAGGCTCGCGCAGCCGCGAGAACCTCTCGACCGGGCCGCTCGTTGCCCTGACAGATATCGCAGACCGGCTGCCCCGCCCCCGACCTCCCATGACCACGACACACCCACTCGACACACGACGCACGCTCCGGATTGTCATCGTCTCGATCGCGATGGCGCTTGCGATCGGAACCGGACTCGCGAGCGCGCAGGTGGCGGGCAACATCGCCGTCTATCCCGCAGACGTCGAGCCTCGAAGTGACGGCACGAGGCAGTTCAGCGCCTACGTGCCGATCTCGCCGAACACGATCGTCTGGCTGGTCAACGGCATCAGGGGGCAACGCGACGCGTGGGCACAATCGGCGCGACGGGCCTGTACAAGCCGCCCGCCGTCATCCCGGCCAGAACGTCTTCACGATCACGGCGAGGAGCACGGCCTACCCGACGTCGATCGGCACGGCGACGCTGACCTGACGCGACCGTATCCCGACTCTGGAGCGTCTCGCCTTCGTCGCTTCACGTCGGCCAGTACCACGTCACGCTTCAACGGCAGCAACTTCGCGCCCGATTCACAGGCGCTGGCCAACGGCGAGCCCGTGCCGACGACGTTCGTGTCGTCGACGAAGCTGGTCTGGCGGCAGGGTCCGCGCAGCGCCGGCACGTCCATGTTCGCGGTCCGCCAGCCCGGCACCGGATCGGTCACCGGCAACAGCGTAACGCGTCACGTCGAACGCGGCGACCGTCGCCGTGTCCGTCGCGCCGACCTCGGCGACGTGCTGCCGGAGCTCGCAGGCCTTCACCGCCACGGTCACCGGCACGCGAATACCGCCGTCACGTGGTCGGTGAACGGCGTCGCGGGCGGATCGGCCGGCGGTCGGAACAATCAGCGGCCGCGGGCGTCTACACTGCGCCGGCGGCGATGCCGGCGTCTGCCGACCGTGACCGTTCGCGCGACGTCGGTCGCGAACCCGCGTCGTTCGCGCAGGCGACGGTCGACGCTACGTGCCGCCGGTCGACAGTCACGCGTGGCGCCGGCCACGGCGATCAGCTGCAGGTCGGGAGCACCAGACGTTTCTCGCGACGGTCACCGGCGATCGAACACCGCGGTCACATGGAGCGTCAACGGCGACGCGGCGGATCGGCGGCCGCTCGGCACGATCAGCGCCGGCGGCGTGTACACGGCGCCGTCGCCATGCCGCGCCGAGCGCCGTCACGATTCGCGCGACGTCGGTGGCGAGCCCACGTCGTTCGCGCAGGCGCCGTGACGCTCACGGCGCCGCCGCCGCCGGCGACGTCGCTCACGCGGCGCGGTTCCTCGAGCAGTCGTCGTTCGGGCCCGACGCCGGCGACGCTGGCGCAGCGTGCAGCAGATTGGGCATCGACGCCTATCTCAACGAGCAGTTCGCGCTGCCCGAGACGCCGATTCCCGTCCCCGGCGAACAACTCGATGGGCGAGCTGCGGCAGTGGATGCTCCACAACTACACGACGGCGCCCGATCAACTCCGGCAGCGCGTCGCCTACGCGCTGAGCCAGATCATCGTCACCTCCGGCAACAAGCTGGTCTACGCCGACGAGATGCTGCCGTGGCTGCAGCTCCTGAGCCAGCACGCGTTCGGCAACTACCGCGATCTGCTGCGCGACGTCAGCATGAGCCCGTCGATGGGCAAGTATCCTCGACCTGGCGAACTCGATGAAGCCGGGCCATCGCGGCGGCGCGAACGAGAACTATCCGCGCGAGCTGATGCAGCTGTTCACGATCGGACTCTGGGAGCTCAACCAGGACGGCTCGCAGGTGCTCGGCGCGAACGGCACCGGTGTCCGACCTACGACCAGGCGACCGTTCGGCAGGTGGCGCTGGCGCTCACCGGCTGGACGTACGCGACCGCGCCGGGCGCGACGCCGCGGGCGCAACAACTGGGAATATTTCGGCGCGCCGATGGAAGCGCGGCCGGCGAACCACGACACGACGGCCAAGAGCTTCCTCGGCTGCACGCTGCCGGCCGGTCAGACGGTGCAGCAGGATCTGGACGCCGTGATCGACTGCCTGATGCAGCATCCGAACATGCGCGCCGTTCATCGCCACGCGGCTGATTCGCAGCCTCGTGACCAGCAATCCCAGCCCGGCCTACATTCAGCGCGTCGCCGACGTCTTCGCCGGCAGCAACGGCGGCGCGCGCGGCGATCTGAAGGCGGTCGTCCGCGCGATCCTCGCTCGATCCCGAAGCGCGGCAGGACACGGCGACGGCGACGCAAGGGCGGCTGAAGGAGCCGATTCTGCAGACCGCCGGGCTGCTGCGCGCGCTGAACGGCCAGTTCTCGAGCACGCAGCGGGCTCGACCTATCTGTTCGACTACATGGCGCAGTCGGTGCTCGCGCCGCCGTCGGTGTTCAGCTGGTTCTCGCCGCTCTATCGCGTGCCCGGACGAGCCCGCTGTTCGGTCCTGAGTTCCAGATCTACAGTCCGACCGAAGCGACGCTGCGCGGCAATTGATCTACACGCTGCTGTCGACTCCGGCGGCGACACGACGATCGATCTGTCGCCGTTCCAGCCGTACGGCAACGACATGCCGAGCGCTGGTCGAGGCGGCGAATCAGGTGCTGCTCTACGGACGCATGCCGGCGGCGATGAGGCAGGCGATCATCACGGCGGCGGCGCCGGGCTACGACGCCAAGACGCGGATTCATCACCGTTCTCTATCTGACCGCGCTCAGCGGTCAGTACGCGGTCCAGTACTAGGCGACGGAAGACGACGAGACCTCAGCGATGCTGCAACATCGCATCACGCGACGGCAGCTGCTGCAGGGCCTCGGCGGCACCGCGCTGCTGTCGTTCCTCGGCAGGATGAACGCGCTGGCGCAGACCGCGCCGCCGGACTACAAGGCGCTCGTGTGCGTGTTCCTGTCGGGCGGCAACGACAGCCACAACATGATCGTGCCGCTGTCGAGCGCGCAGTTCGCCGCCTACAAGGCGGCGCGCGGATCGCTGGCGCTGCCCGACAACAACGGCGCGCTGCTGCCGGTCGAGACGCCGGACGGCACGCCCTTCGGTCTCAATCCGGGCCTGCAGCGCGATTCATCCGCTGTGGGCGCAGGGACGGCTCGCGGTGCTCGCGAACGCCGGCATGCTCGTGCAGCCGGTGACGCGCGCGCGAGTTCCTCGCCAGCGCGGTGCCGGTGCCGACCAATCTGTTCTCGCACTCCGATCAGATTCAGCAGATGCAGAGCGGCGTGCCGTCGACCTCCGGCGGCACGGGCTGGGGCGCGCGCGCGGCGGACGTGGTGCAGCCGCTGAACGGCGGCGTCGAGCTTTCCGACGACCGTGTCGATCAGCGGGCCCGGCGCTGTTCTGCAACGGCAAAGTGGTGCAGTCGGCGAGCCTGTATCCCGGGCTTCAATCTCGATGCCAGCGGCATGTCCCTGTGGCCGCAGGCGGCCGCCGACGCGCGCCGAGCCGGCTATGCAGCAGATTCTGCAGTTCGACAGCGGGCTCGAGCTGATTCAGGCCGCCAACCACGTGCGCCAGGACGCGCTCGCGCTGAACGGGCTGCTGTCGGGCGCGTCGGCGACGATCGAGACCGCGTTTCCCGGCACGAGCCTCGGCAATCAGCTGCTGCAGGTCGCGAAGATCATCAAGCTGCGCATCGTCGACCGGCATGCGCCGTCAGGTGTTCTTCTGTTCGCTGGGCGGGTTCGACACGCACGGTGCGCAGAGCTGGCAGCACTGGGATCTGCTGCGGCAGGTGTCCGAGGCGCTGGCGGCGTTCTACAACGCGACCGTGGAAATGGGCGTCGCCGACCGCGTCACCAGCTTCACGCTGTCGGACTTCGGCCGCACGCTGCAGCCGAGCGGATCGGGATCGGATCACGGGTGGGGCAGCCATCAACTGATCCTCGGCGGTGCCGTGCAGGGCGGGCGGTGTACGGCACGTTCCCGACGCTGGCGCTCGGCGGACAGACGATGCGGGATCACGCGGCGCCCTGATCCCGACGACGTCGATCGATCAGTACGGCGCGACGCTGGCCGCCTGGCTCGGCGTGCCGGTCGCGCAGTTGCAGGCGGTGTTCCCCAACATCGCCAAATTCAGCGCGCCCACAGTCGGTTTCATGGCTCCCTGACATCAGGGCGATCGAAAGAATGCCGCGTCACCATCACGGCTGAATCGCCGGTCGAGGAGCGCTCATGCGCCGCCGCGGGTCGGCGCGTGGAAAAACAGCGCCTCCGGCCTCTGCTTACGACGACCGCGTCGATTCACACCCTCGTCGCGTGCAGCGCGAACAGGCCAGACGCGGGTAGTCGGATCACCAGGGTGACAACTTCACGAATCGTCGCGGCAGCTCGGCCTGCGGCGCTGTTTTACAGCTGGTCGCCGATCACGCGCCTCGCACGGCAGGGGCTATGAAGTCAAAACGTGGTCGCCAAAGGACGACATGGGCGTCACGGTAAATGACATCTGTAAGGCTTGCAACGAAGGATGGATGCACGATCTGGAAACTTCCGTTGAACCAATCCTCGGACCGATGATTCATACGACGATCAACGAGACAACGCTTGACGAAAAGCAACTCACAACCCTAGCCGCCTGGTGCTGGAAAATCCTGCTCGTATTCGACCTGCTTTCACCCCATAGCCGACCGTCGGTTCCCTCGAAACCTCTTTGCTGACTTCTTCACAACATCCACACGACCTGCGCTGCCAGGCGCCGTCGTGTGGGTGAGCATATATCGGTTCAATGACCTCCACCGCAAGAGACCAAGGCATTACTTTTCACAACCCTGAAGCGCTCGGGGTTGTTCCAGACCTTCGACCTTCAGGACACTTCGCATTCCAAGTGATGCGGTATGAGCCGCATTTGCTGCCAGACACCGGTATCTGGATTCCAGACCTTTCCCCCAGCGTGGACGCGACGCCTCATGCTCGCGTGGCCCATCCTTGGCCCGCCGGGCGGTCGAAAGTTCCGATTTTCGTGGCCCCCGCCGCGAATCATGAACGACACGGGGCTGATGGAGGCCTTCGTAAGAGATGGAACGAGACCGTCACGTCGATCTCTGGCGCGCTGCTCCGGCAATGAACGGGTTCCTTTTGTAAACGGTGTGCCATCTCTACCCGCGCCCGCCGATCGGCCGAGCGGTGGCGCTGCGGCGATCCGATGCGAACTCGCGCGATCGGCGGCAGCAGTACATCGCCGCCGGCGGTTCCCGGCCGCGGCGGCCGTGGCGGGTCACCGAGGATGGTGATGCACCAGAAACCTAACCTGTTCCTGGAGGATGTTGGCGACGATTCAAGCCGACGCGGGCATTGCCAGCGCAGCCGCCGGCGAGCGATGTTCCGCGCGACGTTCGCGGATCGCGGCAGCGCCACTGCTGGCCGATCGCACACGGCGCGTCGGCTTGATTCTGACACCTCCAACGCTGGCTAATCCGTCCGCTATACTCGGAAACGGAGGACCGCTCGCGTGCCGCTGAGTCTCGATCTCGTCCGAGACCGTTGCGTTGCGCGGGCGTCCTGCTCTTCATCGGCTACGGCGTTCGCACCGTCGTCCCTGGCCTCGCGCGCGTCAACATCCCGGCGCCGGTGTGCGGTGGACTCCCAATCGCCGCGATTCTCGCCGTGCTCTATTTCTCCGGCATCCAGCCGCTCAAGTTCGACACCACGCTCCAGACGCCG
>CAVSWN010000020.1:0-74450 GCA_963731545.1 uncultured Acidobacteriota bacterium
CGGACCACTCGCACGATGCTGCGCGCGTCGGCAAAGGCCGGAACGGTCACCAGGATGGCCCGCGCCCGTTCGGGATGGTGCCGCCTCGAGCACGACCAACTGCGTGGCATCTCCGTAAATGACGGAAACCCTGCCGCGCGTGCCTGCTGGACACGGCGGTCGTCGAATTCAACCAGGACAAACGGGAGCGAGAGACTCCGACAAAGCATCCGCGATGCTGCGGCCGACCCGGCCATCCCCCGCGATGACGATGTGCTGGGCGAGGCCCGAGGGCGGAAGGTTGATTGCTTCGAGCGCTTCGCGGGCGCGACGCGGCCACAACCGCCAGTACGCGGCCGGCACCAGACCTGAGACCACCGGTGTGAGCGCCATCGTGACGATCGCCGTGTTCAGCGTCAGGGGAGTAGACATCATCCGAGATCGCGCCGATCGACCGGCCAACCCGCGCGAGCACGAAGGCGAACTCACCGACCTGGAACAGCGTCAACCGACAGTAAGCGGCACGATGTTCCAGTATCCGAAGGCCCGAACCACACCAGACAGGATTGCGGCCTTACCGAGTGTGACGGCGAGCACGACGAGCACTAGCGTGCGGGCGCTGCTGCCACAGGATGATGGGATTCAGCAGCATGCCGACCGAGACGAAAAACAGCATGCCGAACAGATCGCGCAACGGACGATGTCGCTCAACGCCTGATGGGCGTATTCGGATTCGTTGACGACCAGCCGGCGACAAATGCTCCCAGCGCCATCGACAGTCCGAACAGCGACGCCACGTATCCGACGCCAATCGCCAGCGTCGTCGCGGACAGGAAGAACAGCTCCCGGAGTTCCAGCGCGCCACATAGGCCAGCAGCCGCGGCACGACGCGCGTCGAAAACAAGAACGATGACGCCCAGAAGGAGAATCGCCGGCCGGCGGCCACCGCGACCTTTGCGAAGCTAGCGGCGCCCGCACCACTAGTTCCGGCAGGACGATCATCAGCGGCACGACCACTAAATCCTGCACGATGAGAATCCCGAGCATCACGCGGCTCGACAGCGTGCCCAGGCGCCCTTGCGCCTGGATCGTCTTCAGCACGACCATCGTGCTCGACAGTGAGATGAGCGAGCCGAACCAGAGCGCCGGACGCCACTCCCATCCGAGCACCACACACCACAGCGATGCCTACGGCGATCGTCAGGATGACTTGAATCGTGCCGCCGATGAGCGCGACCGTGCGGACAGGAGCGAGCTCTCGAAACGACAGTTCGAGCCCCAGCGAAAACAGCAGGAGCGCCACGCCGAGCTCGGCGAGCTGCTCGATTCGTGGACGTTCCTTACGGTCGGCCCGCCAGTGAAGGGGCCGACGAGCACGCCCGCGAGGATGTACCCCACGATCAGCGGCTGTCCGATTCGTTGTGCCAGATAGCCGCCGATTAGCGCTGCGAGCAGGACAAGGGTGAGATCGGCAACAAGTTCCATGGACGATGTGCTTCCGCCGTCGCCGTTTCGAAGACGACGCTGGTGCGATGCTATACCGATTTCGGTTTGTACGTCGTGTCGCCCTCAGGCGGACTCACGAGGTCCGGCTAAAGCCGGACACTGTGTACATGTGGAAAGCGCTGCAATTCTTCAGAGATTCAGCGGCTGCGAGGATCAGAAGGAGGACCGCGACCGGAGAACGTCGACGCCGAGTCCGCACCGTGATGGCGCTGGTTAGGCGATTGGCTGGAGCCGATCAACCGCTCGGCAGCGATGCCTGCGCCCGTCGGGATGATCGCCGCACTGTCGGCAGCGCGCGGTGCCGCTCGCACCTGAAGTGGCGCGTTCGGTCGTCGCGCTGCGAGCGGGGAGAGCGGCCGTGCCGAACCGAGGACATCCACCGCAGAAGGTGCCGGACGCGAACAGCCGGCGCACGGTTGCGTGTGAGTCGCGGGCGGACTCGTGGGCGGGCCGACGCACATGAGCGCGGCGACGAGCACGTGGACGACCGCGGCCGGAAAGCGCACGACCAGTGAAGGATAGCACCGTGTTGCCGGGCTTGACGCGCCGCGCGGAGGCCGAGATAGCCCCTCCCCCGTCCGCCGGATAGTGGCGGCGAGGGGCTACGTGTAGAGTGCCGGCTGGCGGCGTGCGCTACATTCTCGCGACGCGTCATCGTCCCCTGCTCGAGCGTTTTGCTGCATCGAAGTCCTGCTGGCCTTCGATTTCGACGGCACGCTCGCCCCGATCGTGCGGGATCCGGCCGCCGCCCGAATGCGCCCCTCGACTCGGCGTCTCTTGAGACGTGTCGCCACCCGGTACACCTGCGTCGTGATCTCAGGACGCGCCCGTCACGATCTGGCGGCGCGTGTCGGCGGCATTCCGATCGTTCACCTGGCCGGGAATCATGGCCTGGAGCCGTGGGCGCCGCGCGACGAGTACCGCGCACAAGTGCAGTCCTGGATGCGCCATCTCACGCCGCGCCTTGCGCATGTGCCAGGAGTCGTCGTCGAGGACAAGACGTATTCGATGACGGTGCACTATCGCAATGCTCGCCGTCCGCGCCTCGCGGTGGCTGCGATCCGGCGGGCGCTGCGAAGGCTCCGTGGCGCGCGCTCACTGGGCGGCGATCACGCCTTTGCGCTGGTACCGCGCGGCGCGCCAACGAAGGGGGCCGCGCTCGAACGCGCCTGCCAGTTATTTGCCTGCGAGAGCGCGATCTATATCGGCGACGATCGCACCGACGAAGAAGCCTTCAGGGTGTGGACCGCCGAGAGGCTTCTGGCGATTCGCGTTGGAATGCGTGCTCGATCCGGCGCGCGCTACGGCCTCAAACACCAAGCCGAGATCGATGATCTGCTGCGAGCGCTGCTCGCGATGCGGTCCGCGCGCGCTCGCTGATGCTTTCCGCTCGCTGCACCAGCTCCGCATAGGTGGTGGCGATGGCGTGCCGCTTCAGCACGCACACGCGCAACAAATGAGGGGCGGATCCGCGATCGCAGGCATGCGGGATCTCGCCGGTGACGATCCGGGTGCAGGGCACGAAACCATGCAGTATCTGGTGCGGCGCATGGTCGGGCCGAAACCACTGGACATCCCGAAGGTCGCGCAGCCGTACCTCCGCGCTGTGCCATCCATCCCAGTCGTCGTGAACCCGAACGAGCAGCTCGTCATGCGTCTTCATGATTGTCAACCGCCTTGTCAACAGCGCCGCTGCTAATAGACCTCAGGCAGACGCGTCACGCCATCCGGTTGATAGGGGAGACCTCAGGCGATCAGTCCTTTGCGAACGGCGTAGAGCACGATTTCCGCCGTGCTGTGCAGATTCAGTTTCTGCATGAGGTTGGCCCGGTGCGTCTCGACCGTGGACACGCCGACGTCGAGCACCGTGGCGACCTCCTTGTTCGAGCGTCCCTCGGCCAGAAGATGGAGGACCTCTCGTTCGCGATCCGTCAGGAGGGTGTACGAGTCGGTCAACCCTCGCTTCTGGAGGTTGCGCACGTAGTCTTCGACGAGAACGGCCGTCACCGCCGGGCTGAAGAACGGTCTGCCCGACGCGACCGCCCGGACGGCCGGGAGGAGATCCTCATCGGTCGCATCCTTGAGCAGGTAGCCGCGGGCGCCTGCGGCCAGCGCGCGAATGATGTACGACTCGTCCGCATGCATGCTGAGAATGATGACGCGCGGCGGCCGATCCAGTTTCTGTGACCGTGCAGCGACTTCGATGCCGTTCAGCCGTGGCATGCCAATGTCCAGAATCAGCAGATCCGGCCGGTGCTCTTCCGTGAGGCGGATGGCCTCGAGGCCGTCGGCCGCTTCCGCCACAACCGACAGTCCCGCCTCCTCGAGCAGGCTTCTTAGCCCTCGGCGGACGATTCCATGATCGTCAGCCAGCAGCACGCGCAAGCGGCACCTCGGTGGACGGCGCCACGGGAACGGGCAGTCTGATGGTGAGCGTCGTCCCTTTGCCGGCCGCTCCGCTGATCGTCATGGCGCCGCCGAGCTCTTTGACGCGTTCGTCGATCCCTCGCAAACCGAGTCCATCGCGACGGCGTGCCGGATCGAACCCGATGCCATCGTCGCTCACGACCACGTCCAGCCGATCGGCACGGCCGACGACGCTCACACGAATGGCCCGCGTCCGCGCGTGGCGGATGCAATTGGTCAGCGCTTCCTGGATCGCCCGATAGACGCACGTCCGATATTTATCGGGCAGCGTCTCGAGGTTACCCTCCACGCGTAACTCGATATCGACGCCATAGCGATGCGTGAGGTCGCGGACGTGCCATTCGAGCGCCGGTTCCAGACCAAGGTCGTCGAGCATGCTGGGCCGCAGTCCGAGCGCGAGGTCCCGAACCGTGCGAAACATCTGGTCGATGAGCCGCCGACCCTCGGCCACGGCGGCGCCGACGCGAGTGTCGCCCACCGCCCGGGACCGTTCGATGCGGCCCAGCTCCATGCGCAGCGCCGTGAGGACCTGGGCGACGTGATCGTGCAGTTCCCGCGAGAGATTCCGGCGTTCGTCCTCCTGTGTCGCGACCAGGCGCTGCGACAACTGGCGCATCTGGCGTTCCGCATCCTCCGCGAGGGCGCGTTGTTCGTCGGATCGCCGCTCGAGCTCGCGGAGCCGGTACACCGCAATCAAGGCAACCCCGACCCCGAGCAGCAGTGTCTGCACGAGCAGCCGGCGGAGTCCGGCACGGAAGGCCGCGTGCCGCTGGGTGACCTCGGCGCGCTGCGTGCCCAGGTTCGCGTTGTTCAATTCCTCGATTTCCTGCGCGATTCCCAGAATCGCCTCGCGCCGCGGGACGACCTCCTTTCGCAGAAAACTGGCGCTTCGAAAAATCTTTTCCGGGACGGTCCAGTCGAAGAGTGGCTCGAACGTCTGCCAGTACTCGTCGAGCTGAGCCTCCAGGCTGACGATTTTCTCCGGATGGGTCGCATCGAGCTGACGCAGCTCATCGACCGTCGCCAGGTTGGTCTGTCGGAATTGCGTGATCCGCTCGCGATATTCGGGCGCGTGCTCGCGCGAAACGTCGAGGAGATAGTCACGGACGAAGATGCCGGAGAGGTTGACGTCCGACCGGAGCCGCCGCAGTTTCGCGTCGACGTTGGTGTGGTGGGTGTTGAGCTGATCGAGCTCCGAATAGATGTCCTGCGCTTTCCGCGACAAGGTCAGCATCGACGCCACGATGAGTATCAGCAGACTCCCGAGCCCGAGCGCCGCAACAGGCCACGTCTTGAACCGCACCTGAGCCTCCCGTCAATCCCGCCCGGTGGCAAGGGTAACTCGTACTGCGCAGGACGGGACATCCCGTCAGCAGGGGAGGCCGCCGGAACGGATGAGGTGGTCCGGTCGACTCGATGCGCTGTCTCCCCTGAAAAGCCAGCCGGCGTCCCTGATCGACCGGATAGGTGGCGCGCCGAGGGCGGTGTCTACTGCTCTCGGGGGCCGACGAGATGAGGGCGACGACGGCGCTACGAGATCCGAAGCCGCAAGCGGGATGGAGCGCGCACGACCTCCGCGCGTTGCTGGCGACGGGCTTTCACGATGAGTCCATCGTCGTCCTCGCCAATCGCGAGCCGATCCGGCACGACCGCGCCGCCGACGGCAGCATCACGGTCGGGCGATCGGCCGGCGGACTCGTGACGGCGCTGGAACCTCTGATTCAGGCGTGCTCGGGAGTATGGGTGGCACACGGTGCCGGAACCGCCGATCGGCTGGTCGTCGATCGGCGGGACGGAATCAATGTGCCATCCGCCAACACTTCGTATCGGCTCCGCCGTGTCTGGCTCGACGCGCACGAGGAGCGCAGCTATTACTACGGATTCGCGAACGAAGGCTTGTGGCCACTGTGCCATCGCGCCCATGTGCAGCCGATCTTCCGCTCGGGCGACTTCGATATGTACCGCGCGATGAACGCGCGATTCGCCGAGGCAGTCTGTGACGAGGTGACGACAGCCTCGCCGGTCATTCTCGTGCAGGATTACCATTTCGCGCTCGCGCCACGGATGATCCGGGAGCGCCTCCCGCTCGGCTCCATCGTGACGTTCTGGCACATTCCGTGGCCGAGTCCCCGGATTTTGCGCTTTGCCCCTGGAGTCGGACGCTGCTCACAGGGCTCCTGGGCAGCACCGTCGTCGGTTTTCAGACGCCTGAGGATTGCGGCAACTTCATCGATACCGTGGAGCGATCGTTGGACGCCGAGATCGACCGCGCGCAGAGTGTCATCTCCCATGCCCGTGGCCGGACGAGGGTTCGCGTCAATCCCGTTTCGATCGAGTGGCCGAGCCGACACGCGTGCGAGTCGCCGCCTGTCGGGATCTGCCGCGCGGCAATCCGTCGCGAGCTCGAGTTGCGGCCGGATGCTCTTCTCGGTGTGGGCGTCGATCGATTGGACTACACCAAAGGCATCTGCGAGAAATTCCTGGCGATCGAGCAGTTCCTCGACACGAATCCGGAGTTCCGGGAACGTTTCGTGTTCGTGCAGATCGCCGAGCCGAGCCGCGAGTGCTTGCCGGCGTACCGCGAGCTGCGATCACGCGTGCGGGAGCTGGCCGACCGGATCAACGGGCGCTTTGGCGCAGATGGCTACCGCCCGATCGTGTTGCGGGAACATCGCCATGAACCCGCCGAGGTCTACCGGTTTCTTCGAGCCGCCGATCTCTGCTACGTCGGCAGCCTGCATGACGGGATGAATCTGGTGGCGAAGGAATTCGTGAGCGCACGCGACGATGAGCGCGGAGTCCTGATCCTGAGCGAATTCGCCGGCGCTGTGCACGAGCTGACCACCGCGCTGATCGTCAACCCGTACGCAACCGAGGCCTCCGCTCGGGCGCTGGCGGATGCCGTCCGAATGCCGGCCTCGGAACAGTCGGTGCGGATGCGCGCGATGCGTGCCGTCGTTGCGCAGCACAACGGGTACGGCTGGGCGGCCGAGATGCTGGCGGATGCGGCACGGGTTCGCCGGCATCAGCCATGGCCGGAAGACGACCGTCGAGTTACGCCCGTGCGGCGCCTCCAACCTATCGATTCGCGTCGCGCCTCTGATAGATCTCCAGGTTCGGGCCGGGGCGCCGCACGCCTGTAAACCCTCCGTACGGCATGTAGAACGCGTCCTGGATGTCGTAGACGTTTCCAGGCGCATCGAGATCCGCCGCACGGACGACCTGCATCAGCGCATACTGCTTCGGCAGCATCTCGAGGACGCGCGGCGGGATGTGGCTGTAGGGCAGCCCCGAACGCTGCACGATGATCCAGTCGGGCCATTCGGGGAACGGGCGCGTCCTCTCGATGAAGTTGTCCGCGCGATAGTCGTAGCCGATCAGCCGGTACTTCGGGTTGATCCGGTCCTCGAGCGGCGGGTGCCCGTACATGTTGCCCGTCGTGTACACGCTCGATCCGAACGGCACGTTCGCCATCACCCAGTTGGCCGCGACGACTCGGCTGTCCTCCCGCGCCAGAATCGCATCGAACTGCACGACGCTCCAGGCTGAAGGGGCGATGAGCGCCGCCGCAAACACCGACGCGATCAGGCCATGGCGAAGGCCGGTAGCCTGGGCCGCGACGCGTGACGTCGCGTCGACGAACACTGCAGCGAAGAGGCAGAGAAACGGCAGCATCGGGATCATGTAGCGGACGAAGACGTTCGCGCTGGCGCCGGCCACGACGTAGTAGGCGAGCGGAAACGACCCGAGAATCAGCGCGATCTTCGGGTACCGCCACGCGACCACACCGATGCCGAGCACCGAGGCGGCGAGCAGCGACGGCCCCATCCCGTGCACGAGCGAGAACCGAAAGTGGTAGATCCAGCCCGGGCCGAGCAGTTCCGGCGGCGTCATCCCGACGCTCATCGAAGCTTGCAGCGCGCGGAAGTCCTGCCAGGCTTTCTGGTAGTCGATCAGCAGATACGGGCTCGTCGCGAGAAACGTGACGAGCATCACGATAGCCATCAGGGGCAGGTACGTCACCGCGAACCACCGATCGCCACTCGTTGCGACGAGGCCAGGCATGAAGCAGCTCGACTATCCCCATCGGGAATGCCAGCAGCACCGCGTTGTATTTGGTGCCCATCGCCAGCCCGGCGAAAATGCCCGCCCACCATGCGTGCTTGGCCCGGCGATCCTGATGCAGCCGGACGATTGACAGCATCGCGCACATCGCGAACAGCGTCATCGCGACGTCCGTGGTTCCGTAGTGTGAGTCGCGCACGTGGAGGAATGTGAGAGAGAGAAAGAATGCGGCCATCAGGCCGATCGAGCGGTCGAACAGCGCCTGGCCGACGCGGTAGACCCAGAAAACGGTCAGCGTTCCGAAGATCGCGCTGGCGCCGCGAGCAATGAAATAGAACATCGGCCAGCGGCCGTGCGTCCCGCCGGCGAAATGCGCCGCGCTCGTGAACCACCCTGCCACGCGGCCGAATGCGTAATACGCCACGAACAAGCCGAACACGATGTAGAGATACAGCGAGGGGTAGTCGAAGAATTTCGGGTTGAGGGTGCTCGTGAAGAATCCCAGCACCGTCGCGACGATGAGCAATTCGTCCGGACGCGCGTGCACGAACGGCAAGCCGAAGGTGAGGCCCCAGACTCGGACCGCGAACGCGATGGCGAGAATGCCCGCCAGCAGCACGCTCGTCCTGAGCCTGTCGAAGGACGAGCCGGGAGCTCGTGGTTCGACAAGCTCACCACGAAAGGATTCAGGCGGTGTCACTGCCATCAACGGGCGTCGTCCTCGACGCGATAGATCGCGATGTCGCCATCCGCGGCCACCGGCCGCAGCGCGCGGGCGGCATCGAGCCGTGCGAGCGCATCGGGCCAGCGGCGGGAGAAGTCGTCGCGGTGGATCACGACGTGCCGGACGCCGATACGGCGAAGCACGGCAATCGCTTCGTCCGCGGGGAAGAGCGCGAGGTCGACGCGACGCTGCGTGTAGCTCTCAGGGAGGAAACCGCTATAGCCGTTCACGAGCGGCCACCACCCGACCATTGAGTTCAACATGTACGGTGCGTTCAGACCGAATGTCGCCTCCGGCGGCAACGGCAGTTCGACGACACCCGATGACTGCTCGAGTGCCAGCATCTTGTAGACGTCGGGAACCTGGTAGGGGCGAACCCAGCCGATCGGTAATCGCGCCGCTTCAATGGTAACGAGCGCCGCGACGACCACGCCGAACGCCGTCCGCCGGCGTCCTCGAGAAAACCACTCGAGGCGATTCAGCCAGGCGAGGGCAAAGCCGGCCAGGGCGGCAACCGCAACGAGCACCAGATATCCGAACCGCACCGGAGCGCGGATGCCCTGCAGCAGCGGCACCAGGTTGTAGAGCATGACGTACCCAGGCGTCCGCGTCCCGAACGAGAGCAGCAGGCCGACGATGCCTATCGCTGTCCAGAGCCGCAGGGCGCGATTACGCCAGGCGATGCCGCTTACGACGGCGACGCCGACAAGAAGCATCGCGGTAAAGCCGGGGAACAATGCTGCGCGCATGCCCGACCAGAAGCGCACGCTCCACGCGTCGTAGTGCAGCCGGCTCCCAGTCGTCAGGTAATCGCGCCACGAGCCCTGATAGACGGTGACCGCCTGCAACGACCGGATCAACCCCTGGTCGCGCTGCGCGTGAAAGTACGGCACCAGGAACGGAACCAGCACGATAGACGCGAGCAGTGCGGCCAGTGCGAGCAACAGCAGCGCGCGTGTTCGACCCGCGCCGAGCCACTCGCCCGGCCGGACGAACGCCGCGCCCGCCATCGCGAACGCGGTCATAACCAGCAGGTAGTTCGAGGTCAGCGCCTGGAGCGCGATGGCTGCCGCCAGGCCGATTGCCGCTAACACCCTCGGCCGCGTCAGCAGGCGGTCGAGCGCGTACACGGCGAGCGGAAGGAATTCCGCGTGCATCGCTTGGAGATTTGCCAGCCTCGTCAGCGAGTGCGCGTTGAACGCGAGCAACAGCCCCGCCACCATCGCCGCCCAGACATCACCGGTCCAGCGATAGACGACGAGGCTCATCGTCCAGCCGGTCAGCGTGAGGCCTGCCAGGATCAACAGGTTGTAGACGAGCAGCGTCGGCAAACCCGCCCATAGCAACGGCGCACCCATCAGCGCCTGCACGAACATGTGTTCCGAAAAGGCGAGCGTGTTGGGCTCCGGAAAAAAGATGTTCGCGTCGAAGAGGTGCAGCGGCGCGCGTGGAAGCTGGTGCGCGATCCAGCCGATGATCCACTCGTTCAACATCGCGTCACCGTTGTCGTGGCGCGACCACGTCGCGGGAGCGGCAGCGAGCGGCCATGTATGCAGCACGGTCATGGCCGCGAAGAACGCGAGCGAAGCAAGCGCCCACTTCGCGCCAATCGGACGCACGTCTGGCGACTCCTCTGGAGTGAAGGCCATATTATATGGCGTGGTCCCGAGACTCCCTTGACGCGTTCACTGGTCCTGACGTCGGTTGCGGTCCTCGCAGCCGTCATGCTTGCTCGCACCGCGCTGAAGTGGGACGCCGGACTCCGTGCAGAATACATCGCCGATACGGCAAGCGGCGCACAGGGTCGTACCGGAGTGGACCGCGACGTGTCGACGGCCGCGATCGCGCGCGCCTGGAAGGGGACGCCGCCCGAGCGGTTTCGCGCGCGCTGGACCGGGTATCTCGTGGTCGCCCGCACGGGCGCCTACACGTTCGCCACCACGTCGGATGACGGCTCCGCCGTCGCGATCGACGGCGCGCGCGTCGTCGACAACTCGGGCGAGCACGGCTCGCTGACGCGGACCGGCCGCGTCGACCTGCAACGCGGCTCGCACCAGGTGCTGATCGACTACTCGCAGGCCGGCGGCCCTTACGAGCTGACGTGGTCGTGGGCGCCCGAGGGCGGGAACCTTGCAGCAGTGCCCGCGTGGGCGCTGTGGACGCGAAGGACCAGCGCGATGCGCGCGCTGGCGACGCGCATCATCGATCCGCTGTTCCTGGTTGTGGCTCTCGCCGCCGGCGTCATTCTTGTCCGCGCGGCGTGGGAAGCGAGGGGCCGGGCGTTTGTGGCCGCAGTTCGCGAGCGCTGGCACGAATGGCGCCGCAGGCCGGCACGCGCCGAACGCCGGGTGAATCCGCGCGCGGTCTTCCGCTTCCTGCTGCCGCTGCTGTCGCTGATCGTGGCGCTTCTGGTGGCGGAGCTCTTCGCGCGCGTGCTCTATCGCACCGTGCGATCGAGCGGCGATGCCCGCACGTTCTTCGCCACGCGCAACGAGGAGCCTCCCCACGTCAATAACCTCGGATATCGAGACGTTGACGTACACGAGAAAAGCCAGCGCTTCCGTATCGTCGTGATGGGAGACTCGATCACCTGGGGCGCCGGCCTGCCGGATGCGGAGCGGTTTACAAACCTTCTTCAGCGCTTCCTCGGCAGCGACTACGAAGTGGTGAACTTCGGCATCCCGGGTCGGGGCATGCCAGATCATCTAGCGGCGCTCGATCAGGCGTTGTCGATCGCGCCCGATTTCATCCTGCTGCAGCTTTATACGAACGACTTCGAAATCGGAGGCATGGACCGTCCGCGGGCGAAGCCGCTGCTGCCATGGCCTGGCGTCGACGGCTGGCTGCTGCAATCCTCCGCCATGTACACCATGCTGTCGGCGCAGTGGCCGGGGATACAGGAAAAGCTTGGGTGGCTCGAGACGTACGAGCACTACATGTTTCGCTATCTCGGCGACCCGCAGTCGCCGGAATCGGTCGCCGGCTTCGGCATGCTGCGCGACTTCATCGCGCGCACGCGGCAGGCGGGTGTGCCGGTCGGCACCGTCATGTTTCCGAATCCCGGTGTCCTCTCGAAAGACTACGCGTTCGCGTATCTCCACGATCGCGTGCGGTCCGTGTGCGAGGAGGAGAAGATCCACTGTATCGATCTTCGCGAACCGTTCTTCTCGAGCTTCACGGATTTGAAAGACATCGTGGTGAGCGCATTCGACGGGCATCCGAGTGCCCGCGCCAGCCTCGTCGCCGCCGATCAGATCCTGGCGGAGTTCAGACCGTTGTGGCAGCCGTGCTCGATGCGTGCTGCCGACACGTCCTGCCAACCGCAGCAACACATGACGGGGGCGGCCGCAGAGCCCAAATCCGACAGGCCCGCCCGGCGCCCATCTCGCCGCCGCGGGCGGCGCTGATTCCTACTACTGCAGGCCGATGCGCACCTGACAACCCAGGCGGCGTGTGTCGTCGGAATTGGCATCGACGTCCGCCGGGTGAAATTGTCCGGGCGATTGAATCTGAACAGGCACGAGACGGGCCGGGTGCGGAAGGTCCGTTTCGAAATGCGCGACCTGATTCGCCTCCACGCGTACCGTCGACGTCTTGCCCGCCACGGTGACACGCACGTCACCGCTGAGCGGCCCGAGAAACATCGTGAGGACGAGATGCCTGGCGCCGCCGGGCGCGATCATGACGGTTGCGAGATCGGTGCCTCGCGTCCAGAACACCCCGCCTTCCGGATACGTCGTCGAATCGAGGTAGACGATGTAGCCGTTGGGGAAGTCCGAGACCGAGTCGACGGCGCGGACGGTGAAGTCGTCGCGCTGGCTGACCGGCGCGACGTCGAGCGGCACGACTTCGATGTTGACCACCCGCTCGGCGAGGCGCTTATCGCCCACATTCACCAGCACGCTGGGCGCATCCGAGGGAAGCGCGAAGGGAATGGTGGTCGGATTCTGGAGCGCTCCATTGGCTCGGCCGAAGACGGCGTTCTGCTCGGACTTGACGCGGATCTCGCCCTCACGCGCGCCGGCGCCCGCGAACCACACGCGCGCTTCGTAGGTCCCTGCCGGAAGCGCGACGGGCTCGGCCGGTCCGTGCCACGAGAGCACGCTCAACTCGCGTAGCCGTGCGGTCGTGAGCTGGGCGTTGCGCCCGTATTCGAACGCGCGGAAGCGGATGGGATCCCACTGCCACAACAACTCCAACGTTCCGCGCTGGGAGGTAGCGTCCCGTAAGACGGCCTCGGGATTTGCCGTCCCGACGCCGGCGACCAGAAGAAACACGGCCGCGCCGAACAACGCCGGCCTGATGGATGCCTCCGCCTTCGTGATCCGGGAAACCGCGGCGACCGTCGCGAATCCGGCCACAGCGGCCGCCAGCCACGGCAGGAGTGCCTTGAACGGCGTCCACCATTCCGGCGGCGTAAACGTCGGGAACGTTGCGGCGAGCGGCGAGCCGGCCTGGAGCCATAGGAACAACCGCGCGTACCCGTGTGGATCGCTGTAGACCAGCCGCTGCTCCGGCAGAAACGCCGCGGTGAGCGCGAGCCCCACGCTGAACAGCAGGCAGACGATGAAGACCGGACGGGTCCACGTGCGACGCGTGTCGGCGATCGCGACGGCGATCATCGGTGTCAGACACGGGATCAGCGGGACGAGAAAACGCGCCGGCGCGCTCGAGCCGCCCCACCACATGTACATCCGCGCCGAACTGCCCGTGAAGAGCGCCGCCGTGGCGAATAAGACGAGGCCGGGATAACGCAGATCCGCGCGGCGAATCATGGTCCAGCAGCCGACGATCGCGGCCAGGTAGATCGGACCGTACACGAAGAAGCCGAACTTCTGATCGAACAACAGCCCCAACAGTCCGCGCGGGATGTTCCGAGGATGGACCTGCAGCGTGTACACGCCGTAAGGCGCCTGCGGATCGAAGACGCCGTAGATGACGTAGAAGTACCAGAGCCAACCCGCCAGCGAGACCGCGATGGGCACGCTCATCGCCACGAGCGCGCGCCGGTGACGCCGCAGCGGAAACGCCAGCACCGGCGCAAAGAGGACGAGAAACACCACGAACTTCGTGTGGAACCAGGGCAACATCGCGAGCGCCACACCGCGCCAGAACGAAACGCTCGCGCGCGCATCGACGGGCTTCCACATCCACAGCGCGGCCCACGCAACGATGAGCGCGCCGGCGGTATCCGGATAAATCAGCCAGGCGGCTGGAACAAAGGGCACGGTGAAACAGATCGCAGCCCACGTGAAGAGCGCCGCGCGACGGCCGGCAACGGCATCGGCGAGATCGAACACCGCCAGCGCCATCAGCGCGGCCATGAGACACACGATCACCAGGGATCCCGCATAACCCGCGATAGCGTAGGCCGGCAGGATCACCGCGGAGAGCCCCGGTGCGTGAATCGAATAGATCAGCCCGTTCTTGCCGCGCACCATGAAATCCGGCCGCAGCGCGCCGCCGAAAAACGGCCGGTACTCCTTGTTGTCGTGATTGTTTTCAATCAGCAGATCGCCATCGGCGAGCAGGCTCTGGGAGATCATCAGGTAGTGCGGCTCGTCGCCGCCAATCCCGATGGTCCTCGCCCACAGCGTGCCGAACGCGAGGTACGCCACCAGGCTGACGGCGAACACGAAACGGCGTCCGACGCGGTCGGCGGCGATGTCGCCCAGGCGGCTGAGACCCGTGACCAGGCCCGTCGCCGACCCCAGCGCGATTGCCGCGATGGCCCATCGAATCGGCCCCGCCAGCACCAGCAGGAGAGGAATGCGATCGGGGAGCCACGGCAGAAACGGCACGGTCCACAACCAGAGCAGCGACAGCGGGCCGAGCCACGCCGCGGCGCGGGCGAGTCGAGCGGCATCGCGGCGGGTCCACGCGAACACGCCGGCGAGGCAGACCGCGGCGATCATCGCGATCCACACGAGTCGGGATTGCGGCGCGAAGAGGGCGACCCTCGTTGGTCCGCTCGCGGACCAGCGGACGATGTAGACCGAGGCCGGGAGGAGCCAGGCGGCGATTGCGGCCGCTCCAACGCCGGCGACGATCGCGATCGAGTCGCGCCACGCCGGTCGAGCAGCTGCGCTCATACGCCGGTCTTGCGCAGCACGGCCAGGTAGTGGGCAGAGTAGATGCGCAGCGGAGAGGCCTCGAGCAGGCGCTCGATCGGCGTCAGCAGCCGCACGACGAAGCCGGGCAGGAACTCTGGCAGAAACGTGAAGTACCGAATCTGCTCGACGGGCGCGTTCGTGTACGTGTCGAGTCGATGGGGAAGCAGCCAGCGCTCGACGCCTTCGTCGATGCAGTTGAGCGAGGGATAGACATACCCCATGTAGAAGCGGAAGAGGACGCTGCGCGTGTTGATCTCGTGCACCAGCAGCATCCCGCCAGGTTTGAGCACGCGCAGCAACTCGCCGATCGCGCGGCGCTGTTCGTCGATCGATTCGAGATGGTGCAGCACGTTGATCACGTAGGCGAAATCGTACGCGCCGTCCGGCGCCGGAATCGCGGTGGCCGAGCCGACGCGCACCAGCTCCGCCAATCCGAGCTTGCGCGTCGCGAGCTGAATCTGGGCAGGCGAGACGTCGATGCCCGACACCTGGAACCCCCACTCGCGCATCCGTCCCAGATGCTCCCCTTGCCCGCATCCCACGTCCAGACCAACTGCGGCCGGCCGCAGCCGTCGGCGACGAGGACCTCGCGCATCAGCTCGGTCTTCCGCGCCAGCAGCGCGGTCCGTCGAAATTCCGGCAGCTGCACGTCGTAGACGTCCGCAATCTCGTCGAAGTGCGAGGCGGCGGCCACTCGCGATCGCAGGTGGACGATCACGAACACCACTCCAAGCGCGGTGGCGACGCCCGCGGTGGCGAGGCGTGTCCCGAACACGGTGATCGCGGCGGTACCTGGAGGGAAGCCGGCCGCCATCAGCGAGTCGAGCAGCGACCGTCCCGACACGATGACGCCGCCTGGCGCGAGGACGAGGCCGCCGAGGCCCGCCGACCAGGCGTACGCGTGCTCAGCGCTCAACAAACCGAGCCCATCGTCTCCACTGGCGCCAGCCAGACCCCACAGCGCAATCCCCGGCAGCAGCCAGGCGCCGACGCTCGCGGTGAGCGCGACGATCCAGCTGCGCGTGGACGCGAGCTTGGCCACGTCGCCAACGGCTTGCCGGTCGACGCGTCGTGAGACGTGTCCGGCAATCCACACCGCAGCGCGCAGCAACAGTCGGCGCAGACCGGGAACGAGCGAGAGGGCAGCCCCCGTCAGGAGAGCGATGTGCACGGTACGGTTCTGACCGTCGATCCACACGCCGATCGACCCGGCGATGATGGCGAGCGCGGCGAGATCGAGCAGCCGGTCCCAGAGATTGACGACGACCGTCGTCGCGACCGGGACGCGCGCGCGCGTGCGGTGGACGAGCGCCCGCACGGCGATCTCGCCGAGCAGGAACGGCGTCAGCAGCAGGCTCAAGCCGGCGAAATACCCGATGTAGGCGTCGCGGATCGGAATGCGCGTCCCGGCGCGCCGAAGCAGGAAGATCCAGCGCAGGCTGCGGACGGTCAGGCTGACAACGGTCAGCACGCACGCAGCCGCCAGTGACGCCCAGAACGCCGCGCCAATCGGCTGCAACGATCCGGCGAAATCGCCGAGGACGAGAATCGTCGCGATGATACCGACCAGCAGGATGGCGGCGGCCGATGCTGTCATCACGACCCACGCCATCGCGCGAGGCGATCTGGCGCCGGCCGTGGACTCAGAGTAGGCGACCACCGAGGCGGGAGACGTGGCGATCTCCGATCACACGGCGCCTTGACCGTGCAGATCCAGGTACTGATCGAACCAGTAGTGCAGGATCACCTGATGGGCCGACTGGGCCAATCCGTACCGGGCGAGCGGGACATAGAAATTCAGATCGCCCGCCGTGCGGCAGCGGTTGTCGGCCTGCATGGCCGAGAGGGTGACCGTGCCGATCTGGCGCGGACGGCTGGCTTCGACGGCGCGCACGATGTTCGGCGAATTTCCCGACTGGCTGACGGCCACTACCAGGTCGCCCGCGCGCGCCAGGCGATCGAGCTGCGTGGAAAATGTCTGCTCGAACGAGAAGTCGTTGGCCGTTGCCGTCAGCGCCGTGGGGTCGTTCAGCGCGTTCGCGCGCAAGCGGGCGATCACGAGCGCGTCGGTGACCATGTGGCTGGCCATTGCGGCGCTCCCGCCGTTGCCGATGATGAACAGCTGCGCGTCGCGCTGCTGCACGTCGTGCGTCATCGCCACCCAGCGGCCGAACGCGTCCTGCACGGGGACCACGCCGCCGGCGGCGTCGGTGACGACCATGTCGCGCAACCCCGTGCTGATGACGTCGGCGTACCCGGTCCAGAGCTCCGCGACGGCCTTCATGGCGACGCGTTCAGGCTGGCACGCGAACGCTGGTGCGTGCGCGAGACGAAGACTGCGGCGCCCGCGAGCGAGCAAATCATGATCAGGGCCTGCGGGACCAGGGAGATCAGAAGCGCCGATTCGATGGGCTGTCCGATTCGCGTGAAGTAGAACGAGAACGTCGCTTCGCGCACGCCGAAGCCGTTCACGGAAACCGGGACCATCTGCGCGATGAAGGAGAGCGGAACAATCACCGCGAGGTCCGACAGCGACAGATCGAGATGGAGCGCGTACGAGACAGCGAAGTAGAACACGACGATGGTGGCCTGGACGAAGATCGCCCACGCGAAACAGCTGGCGAGAGCGCCGGGCTTGGCTCGGAACCGGGAGAGCACGTCCGTGAGCTTCTCGATCCGGTTGCCGACCCATTCCGGATTGAAGATGGTGAGGGGCCTCAGGAGCCGGCCGAAACCATCCGGCGCGAACACGGCAGGCGCCGAGGCGACGACGAAGGCCAGAAATCCCATCCACAAATAGACCGGCCAGATCGGCAGGGCAGCCGGGTGCACGACGGCGGCCACGGATGCGCCGGTCGCGGCGACGAGGACGAGCGCCATCAATCCCAGCGCGCGATCGGTCAGGACCACCGCGGTCGCGCGGGTCTTCGATTGCGCCGGCCCCGCCGTGTCGCTGATGCGGATCACGTCGCCGCCGATGTTGCTCGGCAGAAAGTTGTTGAAGAACGTCGCGACCAGAAACGAGCCGAGGAGCGATCGCCGGCGTACGGCGACTTGCTGTGCGTGCAGCAGCAGATGCCATCGCCAGGTGCTGACGACCAGGTTCAGCGCGTAGATGCCGAGCGCGACGACCAGCCACGCGATCGACGCGCGGCGTACCGGCTCCCACAGACGTGAGACGTCGATCTGCCGGAACAACACCACCAGCAGGATGATGCTGACCGAGAGCTTCAAGGCGAGGAAGAGATGGCGGCGAGCCGCTGGCGGCTCGCGTTCGTCAGGCGACATTCAGGTCAGGATCGCCTCACTCTACTACGGTTTCATGGGAAAATCACTGAGCCCCGTGCGCATTCTGATGATCGCGCCCGAGCCGTTTTTCGAGCCGCGCGGCACACCGTTCAGCGAGTTCCACCGCATTCGCGCCCTCACGACGCTCGGCCACGAAGTCGACCTCGTCACCTATCCGTTCGGTCAGAGCGTGACCATGACCGGCCTGCGGATCTTCCGGAGCGCCCGGCCGCCGTTCGTGCAGCGCGTGAAGATCGGGCCGTCGTTTGCCAAGATTCCGCTCGACGCGCTGCTGACGCTGACCGCGCTCCGGCGCGCAATGGCCGGTCGCTACGATGCGATTCACTCCCACGAGGAAGGTGGCGTCATCGGCGTCGTGCTGGCCGCGCTGCTGCGCGTGCCGCACCTGTACGACATGCACTCGAGTCTGCCTCAGCAGCTCACCAACTTCGCGTTCAGCGGATCGCGTCTGCTGCAGCGCGCGTTCCGCATGATCGAGCGCGTCATGATTCGCCGCTCACGCGTGGTCGTCGTCATCTGCCCGTCGCTCGAAGACACCGTGAAATCGATCGACAGCGATGCCCGGACCGTGCTCATCGAGAACGCCCCTGGCGCCGGCGACAGCCAGGCGTCGGCAGGAGACGCGGCCGCGATCCGTGCAAGGCACGGCGTCCCCGATCAAGCGCCGCTGGTGGTCTACACGGGCACCTTCGAGGCGTATCAGGGACTCGACCTGCTCTTCGACGCCATGGCGGTCGTGCAGCGCAGCCGCCCCGACGCGCGGCTGTTGCTGGCCGGCGGACACTCCGAACAAGTCGCGCGCGCAAGGGAACAAGCACAGGCCGCCGGGATCGCGGATGTGACCATCTTTGCCGGCGATCGCCCGGCTACCGAGATTCCGGCGTACCTGCTGGCCGCGGACGTCCTCGTGTCGTCGCGATCGCGTGGCACGAACACGCCGCTGAAGATCTACCAATACCTGCGCGCGGGCAAACCGATCGTCGCGACGCGGCTGCTGACACACACGCAAGTGCTCAGCGATGACACCGCGATTCTGACGGGCGTCACGGCGGAGGAGTTCGCGTCCGGCATCCTGGCGGCGATCACCGATCGCGAGCGCGCCGCCCGCGTCGGCGCGCAAGCCAAAGCCCTCGCCGAGACGAAATACAGCGATGAGGCGTACCTGGAGCGCACGAAGCACGCCTGCGACATGCTGTTCGACCAGACCCGGCCTAGAATGATCCATGCCCTATCGAAGTGAGCTCGAATCGCGCCTGGCCAAGAAAACGACCAAGGCGATCGTCGACTACCACATGCTCGAGGACGGCGACCGCGTCATGGTCGGCCTGTCAGGTGGGAAAGACAGCTGGGCGCTGCTGCAGGTGCTGGACCTCTTGCGGCAACGGGCGCCGATCAGCTTCACGCTGGTGGCGGTCAACGTCGATTCCGGCTACAAGGAATACAAGCACGACCTGATTGCCTCGACGTGCCAGGCGCGGGGATGGGAATACCGCATCGAGCACACCGGCATCGGCCAGACGATCGACGACATTCTGGACGATGGCGCCACGCCGTGCTCGCTGTGCGCGCGTCTGCGCCGGGGCGTGCTGTATCGCATCGCGAAGGAGATCGGCGCGACCAAGATCGCGCTCGGCCATCATGCGGACGATTTCATCGAGACGCTCCTGCTGAATCTGTTCTTTGCCGGCGCGCTGAAAGCGATGCCCGCCAAGCTGGTCTCGGACGATGGCGCCCACGTGGTGATTCGGCCGCTGGTCTATGTCGGGGAGGACGAGGCCCGCGCGTACACCAAGGAGTGCGCGCTGCCGATCATCGGCTGCTGCTGTCCGGCGTGCGGGGACCTGAGCCTGCAGCGGCAACGCACCAAGCGCCTGCTGATGGAGCTCGAGCGTGAGCATCCGGGCGTCAAGCACTCGATGATCAAAGCGCTCGGCAACGTCGCGCCAAGGCACCTGCTCGACACCCGCCTGAATCCGCCCGCCGATCTTGTGGTCCGCCTGAAGGCGGACGCCACGACAGCACGCCGAACGACAGCGCCAGACCAGCGCCTCGCCACGAAGCGGTACGTGGGGTCCGGCTTTAGCCGGACCTACAGGTTACGGACCTGACCGATGCGGGCTGTCGTCCAACGCGTGTCCTCCGCCGCCGTCACGGTCGGCGATGAGACCGTTGGACGGATCGACCACGGCCTGCTCGTGTTCGTCGGCGTCGAACGCGACGACGGGCCGCAGGATGTCAGCTACATCGCCCACAAGGTTCGCGATCTCCGCGTGTTCGAAGATCCCGCAGACGCGTCGCGGCATCTCAATCGATCGGTTGGCGAAGTTGGCGGCAGCGTCCTCGTCGTCTCTCAGTTCACCCTGGCTGCGGACTGCCGGAAAGGACGGCGCCCGTCGTTCGACGCTGCGGCGGCGCCGCCGATCGCGGAGCCGCTCTACGAAGATGTCGTTCGCGAGCTTCGCAGCAGCGGCCTGCCGGTCGCGACAGGAACGTTTCAGGCCACGATGCGCGTCTCGTTGGTGAACGACGGACCGGTCACGCTGCTCCTCGATAGCCGGAAACGCTTCTAGCTGATCCGCTGCTGTTCGCGACGGATCTTCGCGTCGGACCGTTGTACATTCGAACCGCTGTGGTGTAAGTTCATCCAATGAGACTACGACTCGACCTGGCGGCGATCATGTGTCTGCTGATCGTGACGCCGGCGCTCGCGCAGCAGCGCCCGCTCATCACGGAGGATCCCGAAACCATTGGCGCCGGTCGCATTCTCATCGAGGGCGGGATCGACTTCGCCCACGACGAGGAGTATCCCGCTTCAGGACTGACCGGGAATTCATGGCGCGTCCCCACACTGGGATTCAGTTTCGGGTTGAGCTCGATCGCCGAACTGCAGATCGACGGCGGGCTGTTCAATCACCTGTCGATCACCAGTCGCAATGCCGCGAGCGCCGCTGGCCGCGCAGGTCACCGCCACGGGCTCGTCTACGAGTGACGTCGAAGACACGACCATCGCGACGAAGATTCGGATGTTCACCGAAACCGGCGCACCGCCCGGCGTTCGGTCTCCGGTTCGCGACCAAGCTGCCGAACGCGTCGAACGAGAGCGGGCTCGGACTCGACACCACGGACTTTTTCGCGTCGATCCTGGCCGCCAAAACGATTCAGTCCATTCGCGTCGTCGGCAACTTCGGCGTCGGCATCCTCACGGATCCCACGCTCGGATCGCGGCAGAACGACGTCGTCACCTACGGCGTCTCGTTCGCGCGGGCGCTGACGTCGCAGGCGGAGCTCGTCGGCGAGGTGAATGGCCGCAGTTCGACGCGATCGGGCGGGCCGCTGCCCGGCACCGAAAGCCGCGGGCTGATGAAATTTGGCGGGCGCTATACGCGCGGGACCGTGCGGTTCGACGGCGGAGTGTTCTTCGGGCTGACCACCATCGATCCGACGGTGGGCTTCACGCTGGGATTTACCTACGTCTTCAACGCGTTCCGAGTGCCCTAGAACTCGTAAAACTTCTTCACGGCTGCAATTTCGTCGCGCCGTCGATCGTCGGACCAGCCAAGTTCGGCGCCGACGATGGCTGCCGCCAGCGCCAGGGCGTCGTCTCCAGGATCCCCAAGTGCTCCAATTGGTGTGCGGCGCAGGACCACGTCGGCCAGCGTGAGCGCCATCTCGCGGCGCACGGCGAACACGAGCTGGGCGCCGATCACAGGGGAGTCCTTCGCGATCCGCGTGCGCCAGTCCGACCGGGTACCCGCCAACTCGAGCACGTCGCGATAGCGAGACCCGTACGCGCCGATCAGATGAGGAATCGTGTCGCTGGGCAGGCCGGCGTCGTGGTCGCGCCGCGCTTCGGCGATCGTGAAGCCGACGTCGCGAATCCCCCCGCCTGGCAACGCCGTCGTCGCCGTATGACACGGGACCGCTGCCTGCCCGAGCTTCGACATCAGGCGATCCGTGACGCGCTCGGCCACCGCGCGTGCGGTCGTGTACTTGTTCCCTGCGACGGTGACGAGCCCCTCGACCCCTTCCGACGCGTGGTCGCGGATTTTTTCGTGCCCCTCCAGCGACGCGCGTGTGCCATGCACGACGGCCGGCAGAAACCCGCGGTGCACGAGCGTCACGTCCGCGGGCGAGAGGTCGAGGGCGGGAAATGCGTGGTTCAGCTCCTTGATGAACCCCGACAGTTCCTCCTCGCGTGATGGAGGGATCGCTCGAGTCGACGGCCGTCTCCGATTCCCATGTGCCGAAGACGGCGCGCTCGCGCCAGGGGACCAGGAAGAGATTTTTCCCCGTGGACGAGCGGCCGCCGAGCGCTTCTTCGCCCGCGTCGCGGCGCGTGACGAGGTTCATCGCCTTGAGCATCGGCACGCCGGACGACAGGTTGAGCGGCTTCAGGAAGGCGTCAACCTGACCGCCGGCGGCATTGACCGTCACCTTCGCGGCGATCGCGATCTCCCGCCCGGTCAGGCGATCGCGGGCTGACACGCCAGTAACGCGACGGCCCTCGGTGAGCGGCGCGGTCGCTTCGAGGTGGTTGGCCAGCATGGCGCCGTGCTCCGAGGCCGCCACCGCAAAGGAAAACGTCAGCCGATCCGGCTCGGTCATCACGTAGTCGTGCCACACGGCGGCGCCGATCAGACCCTGGCGGCGGAGTCCGGGGTAGAGCTGGATGGCCGTGCTCTTCGACACGACGCGGCCGGCAGGAAGGCGATGGGAGGAGGCGATGCCTCGATTGCGGCCCGCGGCGAGCACGCGATCGAGGACGAAGCCGGTGCGCATCGCGATCTTGCCGCGCATGAGCGAGTGATACAGCGGCAGCGCGAAGGGCGTCGGGCGCACGGCATGCGGTGCGATGCGGGCGGTCGTCCGCCGTTCGCGCACCGACTCGCGCGCGCGCTTCACATCGAGCGTCTGCAGATAGCGCAGGCCGCCGTGAATGGTGCGGAGGTGATTGAACGACGTGCCGCTCCCGAAATCCTCGCGTTCGATCAGCGCGACCGCGAGGCCGCGCTGCGCCGCGTCGTAGGCAATCGTGAGGCCATAGATGCCCCCGCCCACGACGAGCACGTCGAAGGTGCGGCCGGTCAAGCGATCGAGGTCACGGTTCATCTGTGGATCCTACGGCTAGCAGCTTTCGGCTATCAGCTCTCGGTTTTCAGCTGACGGCTGAGAGCTGACAGCTGATAGCTGCTTTATAGTCTGTCCAGTGCCCACGATTGAGGAGGTCCGCGCCTACTGGGACCGGCAGGTGCACGACGCCAAGATCACGCGACATCCTGTCGGGACCCGGGGCTTTTTCGACGATCTCGATCAGTATCACTTCGAAAAACTGCATTACCTGCTCCAATTGGTGGACTTTGACGGCTACCGCGACCGATCGGTTCTAGATGTCGGCTGCGGCGCCGGCGTCGACCTGGCCCGATTTGCCAAGGGCGGCGCCCACGTCACCGGCGTCGATCTCTCCGCGTCCGTGGTCGATCTGGCGCGCACCAACTTCGCCCAGCAGGGCCTCCCCGGGCGGTTCGAAGTGGCGGACGCCGAGCAGTTGCCCCTTCCGGACAATGCTTTTGACTTGGTTTATGGCCATGGGGTTGTCCAGTACACGCCCAGCCCCCGGCGGATGTTGGACGAGTGCCGCCGCGTCCTCAAACCGGGCGGGGAGGCGATCTTTCAGGTCTACAACCGGTGGTCCTGGCTGAACGGGCTGTCGAAACTGTCGAACGTGTCGCTCGAGCACGAGGATGCGCCCGTGCTGGCGAAATTCAGCATCGGCGAATTTCGCCGGCTGCTCTCCGGTTTTCGAGACGTCCGCATCGTGCCGGAGCGGTTTCCCGTGCCGTCGCGCCTGCACGGCGGCTGGAAAGGCGCGATCTTCAACGGTCTGTTCGTCGGCACGTTCAACGCGCTGCCGCGTCCGATGGTCCGCCGATTTGGCTGGCACTTGATCGCCTTCTGCCGCAAATGAGACTCACGAAAGCACACGCGTACGGCAACGACTTCCTCTACATGCTCGACGCCGACGTCCAGGGCCCGCTCGAGCCCCTTGCGCAACGGCTCTGCGATCGCCACACCGGCATCGGCGCCGATGGCCTGATCGTCTTCACGCCGACGGCCGGCGGCGCCTCGATGCGCTTGTTCAACGCCGACGGCAGCCCGGCGGAGGTGTCGGGCAACGGTGTGCGCGGGCTGGCGGCGATCCTCCTGCGGACCGATCCGCGACCGGACGCGCGCCGTGAGCATCGACAGCGCAGGCGGGCTCAAGCATCTGGTTCGCCTCGAACAGCGCGGCAGCCGCCATCTGTTTCGCGCGGCGATGGGGAAGCCGGTCGATCTCCGCGAAGTCTCCCTCGATGTACATGGCGACACCGTCCGCGCCGTCGTCATGGATTTCGGGAATCCTCAGTGCGTCGTGCTCGGCGCGTTGCCGGACGAAGCACGATTCCGGAAGCTCGGGCCCGCGATCGAACACCATCGCCAGTTTCCTCAATCGGACCAACGTCGAGTTCGCGGCCGTCGAAGCGCCGGATCGCGTGCGCATCCTGATCTGGGAGCGAGGCGTGGGGCCGACGCAGTCGTCGGGGACCGGATCCTGCGCGTCCCTGATCGCGGCCGCGGCGTTCGGCGGCGCGGCGCGGGACGCGACGGTGATGGCCCCCGGCGGCGAGCAGCGCGTCGAGTGGCGCGACGACAACGTCTACCTTACGGGCTGGGCGGAGATCCTCTTCGACGGTGAGTGGGTCGCCTCAACCTGATCGCAACCTGATTCCCCCGGTCACGACCGGGTTGCAACCAGGTCGTCGTCGCAGAAAACTCGTACCGAGCGTTGCGCGGAGTGTCAGCTTCTGCGCTGTCCGCTTCGGCGCCGGTTGGCGGGCGCCGCTGCCGGCGGCCTGCAGATCGCTGCGAAATCTGGCGCAGAGTCGCGGTTGCCTTCGTGCCGACGTCGATCGCGCCCCGATAGTCACCCCGTCCAGACGCTGTGCGCGCTTCTTGCACGGCGGTTTCCGCGTCACGAATCGCTTCGCGCGCCTTGGTGAGCGCTGGCCTCGGGGCGCGAGCCGTTTCCGCGGCCTTCAACGCGGTTTTTGCTTCGGCGAGCGCGGCTGTCCGCGTCGGTCAGCGCGCCCTCCGCGTCGCGCTTGGCGGCGGCCATCCGTCCGGTGGCGTCGCGGGCGGCATTCTGCGCGCGCTCGCGGGCGTCGAGCGCGTGGTTGAGCGCGAGTCGATAGTCGCGCTGGGTGATGGCGTCCTTCGCGCGAGTGAGGAGATCCTGAGCGGCGCCGAATTCCTCGACCGCAAACCGATCGGCGCCCGCCGTGCGCGCCGCATCGATCGCGGTTTGCGCTTGCTGGATTTCCTTGTCGGGGGGAGTGCCGCAGGCCGCAGTGATCAGCGCCGCCGACAGGGCGAGCGATGACAACGGGCGACGCGGCGAGCGGCATCGGGTAAGTATAGACGTGAAGCTAATCAGCTAGTCAGCTATCAGTTAACGGTCGAAGTTAGCGAGTCGACAGTTCAGCGAGGAGATCCGTGCAGCGACTTCACGGAAGTTGACGCGTTTGGCAAGCGTAGCCATCAGTTGGCGCTGAACATCTTATCGACAAACGCGAACCTTTCCTATCGAAGAGCGAATGTTCGGCCTCGTGTCGCAGATGCGACGCGCGCCATCTCGTGTCGGTGTCGAGCAACATTGCCGAAGGCTGCCAAGCGAAAGTCGAACCAGGACTATCGCACGCTTTCTGAACATCGCGCGAAGGGTCAGCTTGCTGAAACCGAGTCGCTGTTACGTCTGGCCAGCGGATCTGCGAATTCGGACGCGCGCGACGCGCTGCAGATCGCCGATCGTCGAGGCGATTTCGAGATTGCGCGGATGCTGTACTGCGCTTCGTGATGTCTCGTCGGCAGCCAAGGTCGAGCGCTGAACAGCAGTGACATGCCGAGAGCTGACGCGAGCTCGACAGTCGACTCCGACTGTCGAGCTACTGCGGACTGTAAACTGTCGACTGTCGACTGTAGTACGATGAAAGACCTGTCGGCCGACGATCGTCCGCGCGAGAAACTGTCGCGCCACGGCGTGGCGGCGCTCGGGGACAACGAACTCGTCGCGCTGGTGCTGGGTCACGGATCGCGGCGAGGGAGCGCGCTCGCGCTGGCCAATGAACTCTTGGCGGCGCACGGCGGTCTGCACGGGTTGACGCGGTGTTCCTGCGACGACTTGGTCCGGGTCGCCGGTGTCGGCCGCGCCCGGGCGGCGCAGATCGTCGCCGCCGTCGAACTGGGGCGGCGCACATTGGCGCATGCGCCGAGCGCGCGGGTGCGGATCAAAGACCCGCACGAAGCCGCGGCGTATCTGTTGCCGCGCTTCGGTGCGCGGGCCGTCGAGCAGTTCGGCATCCTGCTGCTCGACAGCAAGCATCGCGTGATGCGGGCGGCGGTGCTGGCGGTGGGGACGCTGAATTCGTCGGGCGTGCTGCCGCGCGAGGTCTTTCGGGAGGCGGCGGTCGGCGGTGCGGCCGCGATCGTCGTGTTTCACAACCACCCCTCCGGCGATCCCACGCCAAGTCCCGAGGATGTGGAGCTGACGCGCCGGCTGGTCGCGGCGGGCGCGCTGATGGAAATCCGGGTCGTGGACCACGTGATCCTGGGCGATACGCGGTACTGGAGCTTCAAGGAGTCGGGCAGCTGGTGAAGGTGCTGTACTTCGATTGCTTCTCGGGCATTTCGGGCGACATGACGCTCGGCGCGCTGTTGGACGCCGGCCTGCCGCTCGACGCGCTGAAGCACGCCTTCGGCAGCCTGGCGATCGCGGACGTGCACGTGCATGCGGATCGCGTGCTGCGCGCGGGTGTGTCGGCGACCAAGTTCACGGTCCACACCCACGATCATGGTCACGCTGCCCACGACCACCATCACCACGATCACGACCATCACGATCACCACCATCACGACTCCGACAGCTCGCACCACCCCCATCGGAGCCTTCCGGAGATCTTCGCGCTGATCGATCGAGTCGGCGCTGTCGGCCACCGGCCGGGATCGCGCGAAAGCGATGTTCCAGCGGCTCGCCGAAGCCGAGGCCGCCATCCATCAGATGCCGGTGGAGCAGGTTCACCTGCACGAAGTCGGCGCGCTGGATTCGATCCTCGACGTGGTCGGCACCGTGTTCGCGCTCGAATGGGTCGGCGCCGATCGCATCGTCTGCTCGCCGCTGAACGTCGGCGGCGGGATGGTGCAGTCGGCGCACGGCCTGTTTCCCGTGCCGGCGCCGGCAACCGTCAAGCTGCTGGGCGACGCCCCCGTCTACGCGGGCGCGGTGCAGAAGGAACTCGTCACGCCCACCGGCGCGCTGATCGCGACGACGTATGCCAGTTCGTTCGGTCCGATCCCGGCGATGTCGGTCGAGAAGGTCGGGTACGGGGCGGGCGAGCGCGACAATCCACAGACGCCGAACGTGCTGCGCGTGCTGATCGGGCGCGCGGCCGATCAGCCCGGCGTGGAACGCGTGTCCGTCGTGGAGTGCGAGATCGACGACATGAACCCGCAGCTCTTCGGCGTCGCGATGGAGCGGCTCTACGCCGCCGGCGCGCTCGAAGTGTTCTATACGCCGGTCCAGATGAAGAAGAACCGGCCGGGCACGCTGTGACGGTCGTCGTCGCGCCCGACAAGCGGTCGCGCGATCACGGACGTCATCTTCCGCGAGACGACGACGATCGGCCTGCGGCACCACGAGGTCGAACGCGAGTGCCTCGCCCGCGAGATCGTCACGGTGTCGACGCCGCTCGGCGACGTGCGCTTCAAAGTGTCGTCGCGCGACGGCCGGGCGATGTACGGCGACGCCGGAATTCGACGATTGCGCGAGGCTCGCCGCCGCGAACAACCTCGCGGTCAGGGACGTGCAGGCCATCGCGCTGGCGGCGTACGCCGAGCGGAGGCCGGCCGTGACCCGCTTCTTCCTGACGACCGCAATCGACTACGTGAACAGCCGCCCGCACCTGGGCACGGCGTACGAGAAGGTGTGCGCCGACGTCATCGCCCGCTACAAGCGGCTTGCGCGGCTTCGACACGCGCTTCCTGATGGGCAACGACGAGCACTCGCAGAACGTCTTCAAGAAGGCGCTCGAGGAGGGGCTCGATCCGCTCGCGTACTGCGACCGGATGGAGCAGGAGTTCCGCCAGACCTGGCAGCGGCTCGACGTGTCGTTCGACGACTTCATCCGGACGACGGAGCCGCGCCACAAGGCGGGCGTCACCGATCTCGCCCGGCGGATTCTACGAGGCGGGCGACATCTACGAAGGCGTCTACGAAGGCTGGTACTGCGTCAGCTGCGAGGAGTTCAAGACAGGACAAGGACCTCGTCGACGGCAAGTGTCCGCTGCACCCGACGCTGACGCCGGAGTGGATTCGGGAGAAGAACTACTTCTTCCGCCTCTCGAAGTATCAGCAGCCGCTCGCTCGATCATTTCGCGGCCCATCCCGAATTTCTCCAGCCGGAGATCCGCCGGAACGAGATTCTGCGCCTGATCGAAGGCGGCCTCGACAGACATCTCGGTCAGCCGCGCCGGGCAGTCGTGGGGCATTCCGCTGCCGTTCGACCCGGACAGCGTCGTCTACGTCTGGTTCGACGCGCTGATCAACTACGCGTCGGCGGTCGGCCTCGGCTGCAACAAGACGCTGTTCGACGAGTGGTGGCCGGCCGACCTGCACGTCATCGGCAAGGACATCACGCGATTCCACGCGGTCATCTGGCCCGCGATGCTGATGGCCGCGAACATCCCGCTGCCGCGTGCCGTCTTCGGCCACGGCTTCATGACGATGAACGGGCAGCGGATGAGCAAGACGCTGGGCACGATCATCGATCCGATCGAGGCCGCGGACCGCTTCGGCCCGGGCGGCCACGATCCGCTGCGCCTCTATCTGGTGAAGGAGATCATCTTCGGCAGCGACGGCGACTTCACCTGGGAGCGCTACGACGATCGGTACAACGCCGATCTCGCCAACAACCTCGGCAACCTGGTGAGCCGCGTCACCGCGATGGCGCATCGCTACCGGTCCGGCCGGCTCGCGCCGACTGGCGCGGGATCGGATCAGCTCGTGCGCGTGGCGGAACAGGTCGTGAGCGACTACACGCGCGCCATGGACGCCTTCGCGATCCACGACGGCGCCGCGGCCGCGTTCCGCCTGATCGACGCCACCAACGAGTTCATCGCGGCGACGTCGCCGTGGGCGCTCGCCAAGGATCCGGCTGCGGCGGATCGGCTGACACAGGTGCTGTTCGACGCGGCCGAAGCGATCCGGCTGGCGGCCGTCCTGCTCGAGCCCGTCATGCCTTCGTCGAGCCGCGAGATTCTGCGGCGCGTCGGCGCGCCGGCAGCGCGATCTGCATTTCGACCGCGACGGCCGGTGGCGCGGCGAAGGCGAGCGCCTGCTGGTCCAGGACGGCCCGTTGTGGCCGCGCAAGGAGCAAACGACCGTGACCGACAACGACACCAAACCCGAGGGCGTGCCGCCCATCGCCGGCGCGCCGGCGCTCGTGCCGGAGACGCCGCTCAAGGCGCCCGATCCCGCAGCCGTGCCGGGCGCGCCCGGCGTGCCGCCCGCGTCGGCGACCGTCGATCGCATTTCGATCGAAGACTTCATGAAGGTCGAGCTGCGCACCGCGAAGGTGCTGGCGGCGGAGCGCGTCCCGAAATCGAAGAAGCTGCTCAAGCTGCAGGTGGACGTCGGGACGGAGCATCGCACGCTCGTCGCCGGCATCGCCGACGCCTACGAGCCCGAGGCGCTGGTCGGCCGAACCGTCGTGATCGTCTTCAACCTCAAGCCGGCGACGCTGATGGGGGTCGAGTCGAACGGCATGGTGCTCGCCGCCAGCCCCGAGGGCGGCAAACCGACCGTGGTCGGCTTCGACGCCGAGCTGCCGCCGGGCACGCGATTGCGGTGATCGACAGCCACTGCCACCTCGCCGACGAGGCCTTCGCCAAGGATCTCGACGAGGTGGTGGCCCGCGCGCAGGGCGCGGGCGTCGAGCGGGCGCTGGTGATTCTCGAGGGCGGCAACGCGGCCGAAGCGGCGCAGGCGGAGCGCATCGCGTCGTGCTGGCCGGACGCGCGCTTCTCGATCGGCGTGCACCCGCACCAGGCGCATCAATTTGCCGGCGACCCGGCGCGTGCCGAGGCCGTGGTCCGCGATCAGCTGGCGGCGACGCCGCTGGCGCGCGCCGTTGGCGAAATCGGCCTCGACTACCACTACGATTTCTCGCCCCGCGACGTCCAGCACGCCGTGTTCCGCGCGCAGGTCCGGCTCGCGCGCGAGACCGATCGCCCGATCGTCGTGCACACGCGCGAGGCGGACGACGACACGCTGGCGATCCTGCGCGAGGAGGGCGGCGGGCAGGTCCGCGGCGTGCTGCACTGCTTCACCGGCACCGACGCGCTGGCCGACGCCGGGCTCGCGCTCGGCTTCTACATCTCGTTCGCGGGCATCGTCACCTTTCCCAAGGCCGGCGCCCTGCGCGACACGGCCCGCCGCGTGCCGATGGATCGGTTGCTGACAGAAACCGACAGCCCGTTCCTGGCGCCGGTCCCGCACCGCGGATCGCGGAACGAGCCGGCGCACGTCGCGCGCGTCGTGGACACGCTCGCGGAACTGCACGGCGTCGCGCCGCGGGAGCTCGCCGGGCGCACGGCCGCGAACTTCCACACGCTGTTCCGGCCGTGATAAAGTCCTACCCACTGCCGTGGAAAAGTCGTCGCCGGCACTCTCGCAGATCTTCGAGCCGATACGCGCGGACCTGGAGCAGGTCGACCGCGAATTCGCGCGGCACGTCGAGTCCCAGGTCGACCTGATCCCGAAGATCGGGCGCTACATCCAGACCAGCGGCGGCAAGCGGATCCGGCCCGCGCTCCTGCTGATGGCGGCGCGCCTGGCGGGGTATCGCGGCGACCGCGCGGTGACTGTACGCGGCGGTCGTCGAGTTCATCCACACCGCCACGCTGGTCCACGACGACATCATCGACGATTCGGATCTGCGCCGCGGCCGCCTGGCGGTGCACTCGCGGTGGGGCAACGACATCACGGTGCTGCTCGGCGACTACCTGTACATCAAGTCGATGGCGCTGGCGCTGACGCACGATTCGCTCGAAATCATCCGGCTGCTGTGCGACGTCACGCTGCGGATGATCGAAGGCGAGCTGTACCAGCTCACCAAGAACGGCGACGCCGACATCACCGAGGACGAGCACTTCGACATCATCCGCCGCAAGACCGCGTTCCTGTTCGGCGGCTGCGCGCCAGATCGGCGGCATGCTCGGCGGCGTGTCGACCGCACGCAGGAGGAGGCGCTTCGCGAGTACGGCTTCAACCTCGGCATGACCTTCCAGCTGGTGGACGATCTGCTGGACTTCACCGGCGACGCGGAAGCGGTGGGGAAGCCGGTCGGCCAGCGACCTGCGCGAGGGCAAGGTCACGCTGCCGTTGATTCACCTGCAGCGCCAGCAGCAGGATGGCGCCAGCCGCCAGATCGTCCGCGACATCATCGCCTCGCGGAACGTGACGGGCGAGCAGTGGAGCGAGCTCCTGCACAGCCTGAAGGAGCACGCGTCGATCGACTTCGCGTATCGCCGCGCCGTCGAATTCGCCGAGCGCGCCAAGAAGCCGCTGTACGCGTTTCCGCCGAGCTCGGAGCGTGACGCGCTCCTGGCGCTGCCGGACTACGTCCTGTCGCGCGACCGGTAAGAGAGTCGCGGCAGTCCTGCACAACCACGGTGGACACGGAGCGGCTTCGCTCAAAGAACACACGGAACACACGGCTTTTTTCATGTCAAAGAAAGTCCGTGTGTCTCCGTTCGTGTCCGTGTCCTCCGTGGTAGTGCAGTAATGCTGAAGTTTGCGCTCCCGCCGCTGATCCTCGAGATCGCCGACGGCGACATCGCGGCGCAGGACACCGACGCCATCGTCAACGCCGCCAACAACCTTTCTGGATGGGCGCCGGCGTCGCCGGCGCGATCAAGGCGCGCGGCGGCGTCGAGATCGAGCGCGAGGCGATGGCGCAGGGTCCCGATCGAGCCCGGCGGGTGCGTCGTGACGTCCGGCGGGCGGCTCGCGGCGCGGCACGTGATCCACGCCGCGGTGATGGGGCAGGATCTGGTGACGTCCGCCGTTGTTCATCGAACGCGCCACGCTCAACGCGCTGCGGCTGGCCGACGAGCGGCAGCTGCGCTCGATTGCGTTGCCGGCATTCGGCACGGGAGTCGGCGGGTTCCCGATCGACGCGTGCGCGCGAATCATGATCGGCGCCGTGCGCGACTGCGCACGCTGCGGCTGCAGTCGCTGCGCCTCGTGCGATTCGTGCTGTTTGGCGCAGCACGCGTACGACGACATTCGAAGCGCTCGCGACGCGAGTCGTTTCCATGGCCACGGCTCCCGAAGAACGCCTGAAGGAACTCCGTGAGGCCGTCCGGCATCACGAAGAGCGCTACTACAGCAAAACGCCCCCGAGATCTCGGACGCGGAGTACGACGCACTGCTCCACGAGCTCGAACAACTGGAGGCCGAGCATCCGGATCTCGTCACGCCCGATTCGCCGACGCAGCGTGTCGGCGGCCGTCCGGTCGAAGGATTCCCGACGGTCGAGCATCTGGTGCCGATGCTCAGCCTCGACAACGCGTACAACGACGAAGAGCTGCGCGCGTTCGACGAGCGGGTCCGGAAGGGCGCCGGCGTCGGGCAGGCCGGCGTCGCGTATGTCGCGGAACTGAAGATCGACGGGTTGAGCATCGCCTCAGGTACGAAAACGGCCGGCTGGTGCGAGGCGCGACGCGCGGCGACGGGTCGCGCGGCGAGGACGTGACGCAGAACGTCTACGCGATCGGGTCCGTTCCGCAGCGGCTGCGGGGTGGACCGCGGGCGCTTCTCGAAGTCCGTGGCGAAGTGTTCCTCCCGCGCGTCGGCGTTCGAGCAGATCAACCGGCAACAGGCGGAGGCGGGCCTGCCGCTCTACGCCAATGCACGGAACACGGCAGCCGGCACGATGCGCAATCTCGATCCGCACGTCGTCGAGCAGCGCGGCGTCGCGGCGTTCACGTATCAGCTCGTCACGAGCGGACCATTCGCCCTCGCGAGCCACGCGGCGCTGCTCCAAGCGATGACCGCCTGGGGGCTGCCGGTGGAGCCGCACTGGCGCCGCTGCGACGGCATCGACGAGGTGATCGCCTTTTGCGAGGAATGGGCCGACAAGCGTCGGACGCTCGAATTCGACACCGACGGCGTCGTCATCAAGGTGGACGATCTCGAACTGCGCCAGCGGCTCGGCACCACGGCGAAGTTTCCGCGGTGGGCGACCGCGTTCAAATTCCCGGCGCAACAGGTACACACGAAGCTGCTGCGGATCGACGTGAACGTCGGCCGCACCGGCGCGGTGACGCCGTACGCCGTGCTCGAGCCGGTGTTCGTCGCGGGATCCACCGTGTCGATGGCCACGCTCCACAACGCCGAAGACATCGCGCGCAAGGACATCCGCGAGGGCGACACGGTCGTGATCGAGAAGGCCGGCGACGTCATCCCCAAAGTGGTCGCGCCGATTCTCACCTTGCGGGCCGACGACTCGCAGCCGTGGGTGATGCCGACCACCTGCAAGGAGTGCGGGAGCACGCTGCGGCGCGACGAAGAAGAAGTGGTCTGGCGCTGCGAGAACACGTCGTGTCCCGCGCGCCTGCGCCGCAGCCTCGAACACTTCGCGTCGCGCTCGCGCGATGAACATCGAGGGCCTCGGCGCGTCGCTCGTCGACCAGTTGCTGGCGCAGGATCTCGTCCACGACTTCAGCGACCTGTATCGGCTCGACGCGGCCACGCTCGAGAACCTCGTGGTCAGCCCCAAAGAACCGCGGTCCGAACGCGCCGTCCCGCGCAAGCTGGGCAAGGTCGGCCGCAACGTCTTCGAGCAACTCGAGCGGAGCAAGACGAACGATCTCTCGCGATCTGATCTACGCGCTCGGCATTCGCCACGTTGGCGAGAAGGCCGCCGTGACGCTGGCGCGCCATTTCAGGACGATGGGCCGCTTGCTCGACGCGCCGGTCGCAACCTTGCAGGAAGTGTCGGAGATTGGACCTGTGCTCGCCGAAGCGGTCCGCAAGTTCGCCGACGAGCCGCGCAACCGCGAGCTGGTGTCACGCCTCGAGGCCGCGGGCGTCAGCATGGAAACCACGCTGCCCGAGCCGCCCGTCGGCCAGACCCTGCCGCTGGCCGGCAAGACGTTCGTGCTGACCGGCACGCTGTCCACGATGACGCGCGAGGACGCCACGGCCACGCTCGAGCGCCTCGGCGCCAAGGTGTCCGGCTCGGTCAGCAAGAAAACGAGCTACGTCGTTCACGGCGCGGAGGCAGGCAGCAAACTCGACAAAGCGCGCACGCTCGGCATCGAGCTGCTCGATGAGGACGCGTTTCGGGACCTTATAATGAGGATCGGTGAACAGTAGCCACCGTCGTTTCACGCTGATCACGCTCGCGTTGACCGCGATCGTCGCGTTCCTCGTGGGCGCGATTTTCGCGGGGGGAGTGGCCCGGTCCTCGGTGACCGCGGGCGCGCCCGCCAAGGCCACGACCGCGCGGCCCGCGCGCGTCGAGGCGGCGCCGCCCGCCGCCGCGCTCGTGAGCTTTGCCGAGGTCGTGGAGCGCATCAACCCGGCGGTCGTGAACATCGACGCCACGGCCCGTGGACGCGATACGCGCGGGCCGGCGGGGGCGAACCGGCTCCGATCTGCCCGGCGCGCCGCTCGACGCACCTGAATTCGGCCCGCGCAATCGCGGCGACATGCCGCGCCGGGGCGCCGGAAGCGGCTTCATCATCGACGCGGACGGCAGCATCCTCACCAACCATCACGTCATCGATCGCGCCGAGCGCATCATCGTCAAGCTGTCGGACGGCCGGACGCTGCGCGCGCGCGTGCTCGGCGCCGATCCCGACACCGACGTCGCCTTGATCAAAGTCGACGGGCAGAGCGGCCTGCCGGTGGCGCCGCTCGGCGACTCGTCGCGGCTGCGGATGGGCGAATGGGTGTGCGCCATCGGCAACCCGCTCGGCTACGAGCACTCCGTCACGGTGGGCGTGGTCAGCTTTCTCGGCCGCAAGCTGTTCGACAAGAGCCTCGACAACTACATTCAGACCGACGCGGCGATCAATTTCGGCAACAGCGGAGGCCCGCTGATCAACGCGCGCGGCGAAGTGGTGGGCATCAACGCCGCCGTCAGCTCGCGCGCCAGCAACATCGGGTTTGCCGTGCCGATCGACGGCGCGCGCGCGATTCTCCCGCAGCTGCGCGCCAAGGGCCGCGTGGCCCGCGGCTACATCGGCGTGGGCCTGCGCGACGTCGATCCGGATCTCGAGCGATCGCTGAAGCTGCCGGTGAGTCAGGGCGCGCTGATCCAGGACGTGACCAGCGGGTCGCCCGCCGAACGCGCCGGGCTGCGGCCGTACGACATCATCGTCTCGCTCGACGACGCCGAGATCGAGAGCGACGACGACCTGATTCGCGAGATTTCGGCGCGCGCGCCGGGATCGCCGGCGCGGCTGAAGATCGTCAGGGACGGTCAGCAACCAGTCGGTCACGGTCAAGCTCGCGGAGCGGCCGGCGCGCGAAACGGCGGACGCGAACCCCGAGCCGCCGGCGTCGGATCGCAATCGCGCCGATCAGGATGCGATTCTCGGCCTCAACGTGCGCGAGCTCGACCGTCAGACCGCCGATCGCCTGGACCTGCCGAAACCGGTGCGAGGCGTGCTCATCACGCGTGTCGAACCGATGAGCTCCTCGTTCGACGGCGGCATCGAGCGGGGCACGGTGCTGCTCGAGATCAACCGCCAGCGGGTGGATTCGCTGGCCGACTACCGGCGCGTGGCGCGCAGCGCCAGGCCCGGCGAGATCCTGGCGTTCTACGTGTACGCGCCGGATCTCGCGCAGCATCAGTTGAAGACCGTCCGCGTAGACGACCGATAATCTAATCGCATGCCACGACCGCGCATCCTCGTCATCGACGACGAAGCCGCCATTCGCGATTCGTTGCGGATGACGCTCGAATACGAAGGCTACGAATTCGTCGGCGCCGCGACCGGCCAGGAAGGGCTGGCGCTCGCCGAACGCGAAGCGCCCGACCTGGTCCTGCTCGACGTGAAGATGCCGGGCATGGACGGCCTCGAGGTGCTCGAGCGCCTGCGCCACACCAACGACACGCTGCCGATCGTCGTGATCTCGGGGCACGGCACGATCAGCACCGCCGTCGAAGCCACCAAGAAAGGCGCGGTCGACTTCATCGAGAAGCCGTTCGCCAGCGAGCGGGTGCTCGTCAGCCTGAAGAACGCGCTCGACACGCGTCAGCTGCGCGACGAGAACCGCACGCTGAAAAAGGCGGTGGAAGTTCGCCATCAGATGATCGGCGAGAGCCACGCGCTGCAGCAGGTGATGGCCGCCGTCGGTCGGGCCGCCCCGACCAACGCCACGGTGCTCATCTTCGGCGAGAGCGGCGTCGGCAAGGAACTGGTCGCGCGCACGATTCATCGCAACAGCCTTCGCAGCCGCGAACGCTTCGTGCAGGTGAATTGCGCGGCGATTCCCGAGGAGCTGATCGAGTCGGAGCTGTTCGGCCACGAGAAGGGCTCGTTCACCGGCGCCACCGAAAAACAGGTCGGCAAGTTCGAGCAGGCCGATCGCGGCACGATCTTCCTCGACGAAGTCGGCGACATGAGCCCGAAGACGCAGGCCAAGGTCCTGCGCGTGCTCCAGGAGGGCGAGGTCGAGCGGCTCGGGTCGGCCCGCACGATCAAGGTGGACGTCCGCGTCATCGCCGCGACCAACAAGAACCTCGAGGAAGAGATCGAGAAGGGGAGCTTTCGCGAGGACCTCTACTTCCGGCTCGCGGTCATTCCGATCCACGTGCCGCCGCTGCGCGAGCGTCCCGACGACATTCCGCTCCTGGTCCGGCACTACATGGAGTTCTTCAGCCGCGAGAACAACGTCCGCTCGAAGCGCATTTCGCAGGCGGCGCTCGAGGCGCTGCAGCGCTACCGGTGGAAGGGCAACATCCGCGAGCTGCGGAACACCGTGGAGCGGATGATCATCATGACCGGCGGAGACACGGTCGATCTGCCGGATCTGCCGGACACCGTGCGATCGCCGGCCGCCGGGCGGGCTTGCCGCGACGAAGCTCCCGAGCGACAGCGAGGGAGCGAAGGTGGGGACGCTGCGCGAGTTCAAGGAAAACGCCGAGCGCGCGTTTCTCGTCGGCAAGCTGCGCGAGAACGGGTGGAACATCTCCAAGACGGCCGAGGTCATCGGCACGCCGCGCAGCAATCTGTACAAGAAACTCGAGCAATACCAGATCGCGCAGGAGACGGACGGGTAGAGGGCGAGGCAGAAGGCAGGAACGCGTACAATTGATCGTCGCAGTGAGCCAGACGATCGCCTGCGATGCGTACAAAGGCTGCGAGGCGAGAGGAAAGTCCGAACTCCGCAGGGCAGTGCGCCGGGTAACGCCCGGTCAGGGTGACCTGAAGGAAAGTGGCACAGAAAACATACCGCCCTGAGCGAGGCCGCGACAAGCGGCCGCGTGAAAGGGTAAGGGTGAAAAGGTGCGGTAAGAGCGCACCGCGCCCGTGGCAACACGGGTGGCAGGCAAAACCCCGCACGGAGCAAGACCAAATAGGGTGGCCACGGATCGGGATTTCCCGATCCGGAGCAGACGGCCCGTCTGCCGAGTCACCGGGTAGGTCGCTGGATCCCGTCAGCGATGACGGGACGAGAGGAATGATCGTTACCGCGCCGAAGCTCGCCGTAGCGGGAGGCGAGGCGGGCGAAGGCGGGGAACAGAATTCGGCTTACGGCTCGCTGCGACACTTATGCGACGTTTCGTCCTGACGCTCATCGCCGCCACGCTGGCGGCGCCGCTTGATCAGCGGGCAGCGGTCCGGCCAGATCCGTCCCGCGGCCCGCCGAGGGCCGGCAGCCGGAATTCCCGCCGCCGAACATCCGGGAATACAAACCGAAGTCCATGCTCGTCGTCCCGCAGCACCCCGTGCCGCGCGCGAAGTTTCCGGTGATCGACATCCATAGTCACCAGGCGACGCCGATTTCTGCCGGCGAGTTCGATCGCGTGATGAAGGGGATGGAAGAGAACAACCTGCGCGTGCTGGTCAACTTGAGCGGATCGTCGGGTTCGCGCCTGCGGCAGGGCGTCGAGGCGCTGCGCGCCAGCAAGTACAAGGATCGGATGGTGCTCTTCGCCAACGTGAACTTCTGGATCCGTCGGTCCCGGGTTCGGCGCGGCGGCGGCGAAGCAGCTCGAAGAAGACATCAAGGCCGGCGCCATGGGCCTCAAGATCTTCAAAGACCTCGGCATGTTCGTGCGAAAGGCCGACGGCAGCCGATTGCGCGTCGACGATCCGGAGCTCGATCCGATCTGGGCCACCTGCGCGCGGCTCAACGTGCCCGTGCTCATCCACATCGCCGAGCCGCAGGCGTTCTTCGATCCGCTCGACTACTCGAACGAGCGCTGGCTCGAGCTCGCGCTGTATCCCGATCGCCGGCACCAGACCGGCGTCCGCTTCGAGGAGTTGATGACCGAACGCAACGCGATGATGAAGCGGCACCCCAACACGCGCTTCATCCTGGCGCATTTCGGATGGCACGGGAACAACCTCGCCCGCGCCGGGAAGCTCCTCGACGAGAACCCGAACGTCTACTACGACGTGGCCGCCGTCCTCTACGACTTCGGCCGCCAGCCGCGCGCGGCGCACGACTTCTTCGTCAAGTACCAGGATCGCATCCTGTTCGGGAAGGACAGCTATCAGCCCGACGAATACCCGTACTACTGGCGCGTGTTCGAGACCAACGACGAGTACTTCGACTACTACCGCGACTACCACGCGTTCTGGAAGCTCTATGGCATCGGCCTCCCGGATCCCGTGCTGCGCAAGCTCTATTACCAGAACGCGCTGAAGGTCACGCCTGGACTGTCGCGCGCGGGGTTCACGAACTAACGTGGCCGCGTACCTCGTCACAGGCGGAGCGGGCTTCATCGGCTCGCACCTCGCCGAAGCCCTCGTCTCCCGCGGACACGTGGTCCGTGTCGTGGACAACCTCGCCGCCGGCAAACGCGCCAATCTCGAGCATCTGCCAGGTGTCGATTTCCTCGAGGGCGACATCGCCGACATGCCGACGGCCGTGCGGGCCGCGCAGGGGATGGATTACGTCCTGCACCAGGCGGCGATTCCGTCCGTCCCGCGATCGGTCAAGGATCCCGTCACGTCGAACCGGGCGAACGTCACGGGCACGCTGAACATCCTCGTCGCCGCGCGCGATGCGCACGTCAAACGCCTCGTCTACGCCGGGTCCTCGTCGGCGTACGGCAATTCGCCGACGCTGCCGAAGCACGAGGCGATGCCGACGAATCCGCTCTCGCCCTACGCGCTCCAGAAGGTCGTGGGCGAGCAGTACTGCCGCATGTTCACGGCGCTGTACGGCCTGGAAACCGTCTCCATCCGGTACTTCAACGTCTTCGGGCCGAGGCAGGATCCCGGGTCGCCGTACTCCGGCGTGATCTCGCTCTTCTCGACGGCGCTGCTCGACGGCCGCCAGCCGATCATCTACGGCGACGGTGAGCAGACGCGCGACTTCACCTACATCACCAACGTCGTCGACGGCGTGCTGCGCGCGTGCGAGGCGCCCAACGTCGCCGGCGAGGCGATCAACGTCGCGACCGGCGGCCGCATCTCGCTGAACGAGCTGCTTCGGCGTGATGAAGGGGATCGTCGGATCGTCGATGCAGCCGCTGTATCAAGACCCGCGTACCGGTGACGTCAAGGACTCGCAGGCCGACATCTCCAAAGCCCGGACGCTGCTCGGATACGAGCCGCACGTGGGTCTCGAAGAAGGGCTGCGCCACACGCTCGACTGGTTCCGCCGCGACCACGCCGCTTCGCGCTAACTCCGCGCGTTGTAATAAAATACAGGCCGGTTTTACCTCGTCAACATGACCCCGTCCTTGCCGGAAACGATTGGCAAGTTCCTCATTCTCCAGTCCATCGGGGAAGGGGGCATGGGCCGGCTCTATCTGGGACGCGATCCGGATCTCGGCAGTCTCGTCGCCATCAAGCTGCTGCGCGAGGGCTTCGACAACCCCGAGCTGCGCGAGCGCTTCACACGCGAGGCGCGGGCGGCGCGCGGGCTGCGTCACGGCAACATCGTGACGATTTTCGAGGCCGGCACCCACCAGGGCCAGCCCTTCATCGTCATGGAGTTCATCCAGGGCGAGACGCTCGCGCACCTCATTCACAGCCGCGCCCCGCTGCCGCTCGAGCGCAAGCTGCAGCTCGTCGACGAGCTCGCGGCCGGTCTGGAGCACGCGCATCGAAAGGGCGTCGTGCACCGGGACGTCAAGCCGGCCAACCTCATGATCGACGAGGACGGCGTGCTGCGTATTCTCGACTTCGGCATCGCGCGCCACGGCACCACCGGCGCGATTACGCAGGCCGGCCAGGTCATCGGCACGTACAACTACATGGCGCCCGAGCAACTGGCGGGCGAAGTCGTGGACGGACGCGCCGACCTCTTCGCCGCCGGCGCGGTGTTCTACGAGCTGCTCTCGTATCGCCGCGCGTTCCCCGGCGAGCCTCCGGCCATATTGCGGCGCATCTTCATCGACAACCCCGAGCCCCTCGAGCAGGTATGCGCCGGTCTGTCCCCCGAGATCATCGCGATCGTCAACCGCTGCCTGGCAAAACAACCGAACGAACGCTACGTGGACTTCACCGCGTTTCGCGCGGCGCTCTCGGTGGCTCGCCATCAGCTGACCGTGCAGGACACATCCGAGGGCAACGTCGGGATCGACGAACTGCGTCGCCTCCGCACCGAGCAGATCCAGCAGCACCTGGGAACCGCGCGACAGGCGTACGACACCGCGAACTACAGCGTCGCGCTCCAGGCGTGCCAGCGCGTGCTGATGCTCGATCCGGAACACGCCGAGGCCCGGGACATCAACGAACGCGCGCGCACGGCTGTCGAGCGGAGGAAGCTGATCCGCCAGTGCCTGCAGGAGGCGGCGGCGGAACTCATCGTGGCGGGGTGTCGTCCGCCTCGGCGCTCGCCGATCGGGCGCTCGCGCTCGACCCGAAGTCCGAGGATGCCCTGGCGCTTCGCCGCAAGGTCGACGAGGCGCTGCGGCACCGCACGCAGGAGGAGCGCCGCCGCCGCGTGGCGGATGCGCTCGAGAGCGGCCGCGCGGCCCTGGCCAAAGCCTCGCTCGAATCGGCGCAGGCGAGCATCGATCAGGCGCTCCGCCTCGATCCCGACAACGTCGAGGCGCACGCGCTCCTGAATGAGATCGCGACCGCCTTCGAGACGCGACGGGTCGCCGACAAAGAACGCTCCGGCGCGCGCGCCCGCATCGACGAAGCGCTTCGGCGGGTCGCCGAGGGCGACTACCGGACCGCCCGCGATCTGCTCGAAGGGCTGCCGACGACCATCATCCTGCCGCAGCCGCTCGAGGAGCTTCGAACGGCCCTCTCACACATCCCGAGTGCGCAATCCGGAGACGAGGAAACGCGTCTGGTCGGGTCGAACGAGCTCGATGGGGCCATCAAGACCGTTCGGGCGATGGTTGCTGATGCGCCCGTTCCTGTGAAGGCTCCTGTACAAAGCGCTCCGGTCGTGCATCGCGCCACCGGCGCCTCCGCAACCTGTCGTCGACTCGACACCGCCGCTGCCATGGGCGCGAGTTCATGCAGAATCACGGCGGGAAGGCGCTCGCAGCCACTATCGGGGTTGTCTTCGCGCTCGGCATCTGGCTGGCTGATCCCGTCGAACGGTACGCGCGAAACGGTCGTGGAAACGCCGACCACCGCGGCACCAGCCACGGCGGCAGTACCGCCGGTGCCTGGACCGCCGGCGGCGCCGCAACAAGGTCCTGGCCACACAGTCACAGCCACACCAACCGCCGCCTGTCGTCAGCGCGCCAGCCGCGCCGCCCGCGAACCCGGCGACGCAGCTCGCCGAACTTCAGGCTTCGGCGCGATCGCAATGGCAGCGAGGAGAAACGGACGCGGCGCTGACGACGCTGGCGTCGGCGTTGAAGCTGCAGCCGCGCGACAGTCAGACGCGGGCGCTCGCGGACTACTTCGTGCGTCAGGCCGAGGCCAGATCGTCGAGCGCCGAGCGGTTGGCGCGCGACGCGGGCGCGGACGAGACCGCGCGGTTCGGCAGCGCCAACGCGCGCGCGAACGAAGCCGCACGTCTGGCGCAGAGCGGGCAACCGACGGCCGCCGTCCGGGCGTACCTGGAGACGATGAAGCTGTATGCGGAGGCGGCGACGACGCTCGAAACAAGGCCCCTGCGCCCGCGCCACGCTCCGCCGGAACCGATCGTCCGCCGCCCGCTCCCGCCGTGACAAGGCTGGCGCTGCGGTCGCCGTATCCGGTGCTGATCACCGCCGGCGATCGGAGCTATCCTGCTGCGACGTCGCACGAGCTGACGCTTCAGTCGGGCGCACAGACGATAGAATTGACGGCTCCGCAGGTCTTCATGCGGCGGACGCTGAGTATCGAGGGCAGGCCAGGCGCCACACACAGCGAGGTGCTGCCAGCCCCGGTGAAAGTGCGCGTCGCCGCGATCCCGGCGAACGCTCGGGTGACGATCAATGGCTGGTACGCGGGAGCGCTGCCGACCACGGTGACCATGGCAATTGGATCAGCAACCTTCGAGTTCAGCTGGCCGGATACGGGAAAGCAGCAGCGGGGAACCGTGAACATCGTCAACGATGGTCAGCAGGTATTTGGACAGGCACAGTAAAACAGAGAATGCAGAATGACGTGGAGCAGTCGGATGTCTCGCATGGTTCGAGTGCAGGTCATGGTCGGAATGCTCGCCGTGATCGGTGTGCCAAGCCTGGGTGCAGAGTTACTGAAGGTGTCGGAAGCAGCTCGAGTTCCGGAGAGGACGGCTCGCTGTACCTGAGTTTTTTCAGAGATCCGAAAACTCTCATCGAGGTGACGTTGGAGCGGGCGGCCGGGTAAAGGGCGGTAAACGGAGGACGCAGGATGACGTGGAGCAGTCGGATGTCTCGCATGGTTCGAGTGCAGGTCATGGTCGGACTGCTCGCCGTGATCGGTGTACCGAATCTGGCGCACGGCCAGGCCACCAGGCCGCAACCAGGCGGAGTTCCAGGCCCGGTTCGACCGCGCGTTCGCCGTGTTCAACAGCGCACGGCAGCCGGAAGCCATTCCGCAATTCTCCCAGTTGATCGACGACCTGCGCGCGCTGCGGAACCGCACGGCCGCGCAAACGACCCTGCTCGCGCGAGCGCTGCAGTACCGGGCTCAGGCGCGCGAGAACGTCGGGCAGACCGCCGACGCCGACGCCGACCTCCGCCTCATACGCGAAGTGGCGCCGAACTTCCGCATGACGGAAACCGGATTGTCGGCCTCGCTCGTCGGCCGGTTCAACGCGCTCCTCTCGACGCCGGCGGCGCCGTCGCCCTCGCCCCAGGCCGCGCCGCCGCCCAATCAACCCGGCGGCACCGGCGACCCGGAAGCTGGTCGCCGTGTCGGCCGGCTATCAGTTCCTGAAACTACAACGACTGCGACGACTGCGTGTTCCCCGGCGGTTTCTACGTCGACGTCGCCGGCGAGATTCTGCCGTTCCTGAGTTGGGTCGGCGAAGTGTCGGGCGCGAGCGGCACCTGCTGCTTCGACTCGACGACCGTGACGACGCTGTTCTTCGGGGCCGGTGCGCGATTCCATCCGCCGACGGGAGGGCGTGCGTGCCGTTTGGACAGGTGCTGGTCGGCGGCGCGCATCAATCGATCGACGGGTCGGCGGAGTCGACGGGCGCGCTGAACGTGTCCGGCGGCGTGGACTACATGCTGACGCCGCAGCTCGCCGCTCGAGGAGGCGTCGGCTACGTCAAGATGTTCAGCGAGTTCGGCAGTCAGAGCTGGATTCGCGTCGTCGCCGGCGTCACCTTCATGATTCGCTGACCGAACCGGTTCCGCTCAACTCCCGGTACAGCCACGCGCGCGCGGTCGTCCAATCGCGCTTGATCGTGCCGGGAGAAACCGACAGCACCTCGGCCGTCTCCTCGACCGTCAAACCGCTGAAGAACCGAAGCTCCACGATCTGCGCGGCGCGCGTGTCGATCGCCGCCAGCGCCGTCAGCGCATCGTCGAGCGCGATCAGATCCACCTCGGTCGTCGGCGCCGCCGTGGCCATCGCCGCGTCGAGCGACAGCTTGGGCGTGGTGCCACCGCGCTTGTCGCGGTGCGCGCGGCGCGCGTGGTCCACCATGATGCGGCGCATCATTTGCGCCGCGATGCCGAAGAAGTGCGCCCGGTTCTGCCATTGGACGCGCCGCTGGTCGACCAACCGGAGGTAGGCCTCGTGCACCAGCGCGGTGCTCTGCAGGGTGTGGCCGGGCGATTCGCGCGCGAGGTAGCGGCCGGCAATCGCGCGCAAGCTCGGCATAGACCAGGGGCATCAGCCGATCGATCGCCTTGGAATCGCCCTGTTGCCACTCGACCAGGAGTTGTGTGACTGCTTCGGGTGAGGGCCCCTCAGACACGTCGATCCACGCGTCAGGATACAATCACTCCGTCCTCGCTCCGGGCCGCTGATCCCATCTCCCCCCAAACAGCGCGTTAGTACTCAGGAGAACACTCATGGTGTCCAAGCTCGTCTGTTCCGCGCTCGCCCTCGCGTCTCTCGATTGGGTGGTCGGTGTCGGCCCAGACCCCGGTACCGAAGAAACCGCCGGTGAAAAAGGCGGCTCTCCGCGAAACCAGCGGTCAAGACCCCGCCGGCGCCCGTTCCGGAACCGCCGCCGCCACCACCGCCTCCGCCGCCGCCACCCCCTCCAACAGACGTCCAGATCCACACCAAGCTCATCAATGGCGCTCAGATCTCCGAGAGCACCACGTATTTCAAGGGCGTGCGGCAGCGCTTCGAGTTTCCCGGCATCACGATGATCAGCCAGTGCGATTTGAAGCGTAACGTGCAGTTGCACGCCGCCACGAAGCACTACCTCGTGACCTCCACCGAACCGCCGGCCGCTCCGCCCGCAGCGGCGCCGCCGCCGGACCCTGAGACGCCAACCGCCGACCAGTTCGGGGCGATGTCGGGCAGAGGCGGACGGGGCGGGGCGCCGGCCAAACCGAAGGGCGGCGTGATCACCGAGACAATCACGCTGGTCGACACCGGCGAGCGGAAGGAGATGCTCGGGCGCGAGGCGCGGCACATCAAGACCACGATGACTCGCCAGCCGGGACCGGGTGCCTGCGACTCGAAATCAACGCGGATCGAAACCGATGGGTGGTACGTCGATCTGCCGGAGCAGGCGGCATGTCCGGCGACACCGGCACCGGCGCCCGCCGCGCCGCCGCCGGCCGAAGGCGCCTGCACCGATCGCGTGGAAACGCGGCGCGCCGGCGAAGCGAAGCTGGGTTTTGCGATCGCCACGACCACCACGACCACGACGACCGAAGACGGCAAAGAGACCGAGACGATCAGTTCGACGATGGAGGTGACGGCCCTGCAGGTGACGAACCTCGACGCGGCGCTCTTCGACGTGCCGGCGGACTACACCGAGGTCAAGAGCTATCAGGCGCTCCTGCCGTCGCTGGCGACCGGCGGCAGCCTGGCTGACGCGGTCTTCGGATCCATCACCGACGGCACCAGCACCATCGCCCCCAAGAAACCCGGCGTCATCCGGATTGGCGTGGTCGATCCCACGAACAAGACGAGCCGGAACGTGCCGGCGTCGACGATGCGCATCGCGCTCGTCGCGTCGCTGACCAAGGCGCCCTTCGAGGCGCTGCCGATCACAGGCGCGACGCCCGCCGATCTGAGCCGTGACGCCGCAGCGAAGGGATGCGACTTCGTGCTGGCCAGCGACATCGCGGAGTTGAAGACGTCGAAGCCCAACAAGGTCGGCGGCATGCTCAAGAAGGTGTCCGGCGACGCCACCGCGCCGAGCGAGGTGCACGATGCGAAAGTCGACTACAAGCTCTACGCCATCGGCGATCAGGCGAAGCCGCGGCTGTCTGCGTCGGCAAAGGCGTCGAGCGGTGGGGGATTCGGGCTGTCGTCGGCGCTGCGAGTCGCCGCGTTTGCCGGCTCGTTGTATCTGACCATGGGGATGATGGGCAACCCCATGATGATGAACATGACGGGATCCTACGGCGGGTTCGGCGGCAGCGGGCTTGGCGGCGGCGGCATGGGCCTGATGAACCCGGGCATGGGCGCGGCCATGTCGATGATGTCGCAGGCGTCGATCCAGATGCCCGGCATCGGAAGACGCGTCGAACATGAAAGCGATCGAGACCGTCGAAGACGCGCTGTCGAAGGTTGGCAAGCAGGTCGGCGAGGAAATCAAGAAGACCAAATCGTCGGGCAAGTAGCCCTTTCACTACGGCGGTGACGGCCGTCCGGCGGCGGCCGTCACGCAGCGCGCGATCCGTTCCTCGATCTGCGCGGGCCGATCGACCTGATCGGGCGCCAGCTTCTTCCGATCCCGCAGCGCGATCCAGATCCCCAGGCTCTCTTCGTACGAGCGGCGCGCCGCCAGCCACTGCGCGGCGCGCGCCGATGGCGGCAGGGCGCCCGCCAGCCTGGCCTGCGCGTCGCCCATGCCCGCGTAACTTTCAGCCAGCTTCGCCGGAAACTCGCTGCGCACCGGTTCCACCGCGAAGAGCGCGGCGGCCTGGCGATAGGACATCCAGCGCGCTCGCCGCATCGGACTTCATCAGCACCGCCGCCAGCGACAAATGCAGGTTCGCAAGGTTCCCGCCGCCGGCGGCATAGCCGCGGTTGCTCGCGTAGATCGACAGGCCGTGGCGAATCGCGTCGGCCGCCGCCGCTGTGTTGCCTTCGGCGCTCAGCGCGTCGCCGAGGCTCGCGTAGGTGTCGGCCATGTCGAGATGCGTTTGCACGTTTTCCGGATCGGCGGCCGCCAGCGCGCGATAGACGTCGAGCGCTTCCCGGTTCGCGGACGACCGCCTCGGCCGAGCGGCCGATCTTCAGGTGGCCAATCGCGAGCCGCCCGAGCGCGAGCGCGAACGTTCTGCGCAAGTCGGCGCTGCCGGGGTTCTCCCGTGACAGCTGCCGCGCGATGCGCTCGGCCTGCGCATAACCGTCGAAGCTGGTGGGGTAGTCGTGCAACCGATCCGCGACGTCTCCGATCTTCAGGGCCGCGACCGCGACTCCCCGGCGGTAGGCAATGTTGCCCGGATCGGCCACGGTCAATTCGCCCGTCAACGCCAACGATCGGCGGTAGAGATCCAACGCGGCGGGCAGCTCGCCGGCGTTCATCTGCAGTTGCCCCATCCGGTTCAGCGATCGCGACACGTTGAAGCGGTCTTCCAGGCTTGTCGGGTTCTCGGCGGCAAGCTTTTCGTAAATGGCGTACGCCGCCCGGTATCCCGTCAACGCGTCGGCGTACTTCGCATCCGCCCACAGCATGTCGGCAATGCGCCCGTGATCGGCGGCGACGTCCCGGCGCAGACGTCATATCGGACGGCGAACCAGCCGCCAGCGCGGAGTGCAGCTCGAAGGCCTTCTGATAGCTCCGCATCGCGCCGGCGCGATCGCCGAGGTTTGCCAGATACGGATTGCCCTGCGCGTCGCCCATCTTGGCGTACGCGCCCGCCAGTTCACGTTGCAGCGAGGCGTTGCCCGCGGATTCGGTGGCGAGCCGGTCGAGGTATTCGACGGCGCGCGTGACCAGCAGCTTCCGTGCGGGTGTGGCCCCGTTCAGATCCTTGATGGCGTCGTGCAGCTCGCCGACGACCGAGGTCGCGAGCTGCCGGACGTCGTTGAAGCGGTGCTCGGCCCGCTCGCGCTCGCGATTGGCGACACGGGCTTGCCACGTCGTGACGCCGGTTGCGCCGGCCAGCATCAGGAACAGCGCCGCGGCCGAGGCGACGCCGAGCGTGTGACGCCGAACGAATTTCGCCGCGCGATACCGCAGCGTATCGGGCGCGGCGAGCACCGGCAGGCCATTGAGGTAGCGGCCGATGTCGGTCGAGAACTGCTCGACCGAGCTGTATCGCCGCTCCGGTTCCTTGCGCAGCGCCTTGAGCACGATCGTGTCGAGATCCCTGGCAACCGTCCGCGGCTCCGCCGGTTCGTCCTCGCAGATCACGCGTGCCTGCTCGAGCGGGTCGTCCGTAACCCGGTAGGGTTTGCGTTGGGTCAACAGGAAGTAGAGCAGCACGCCAAGCGTGTACACGTCGCTGGCCGTGGTGATCGGCTCGCCCCGAACCTGTTCGGGGCTGGCATAGTCGGGCGTGAACGAGCGGACGGTGGCCTCGGCGTGCATGTCTCGTCGCACGAGTTTCGCGATCCCGAAGTCCAGAAGCTTCGGCGTGCCTTCCGGCGTCACCAGGATGTTGCTCGGCTTGAGGTCGCGATGGATCACCAGATTGCGATGCGCGTAGTGCACCGCGTCGCACACCTGGCGAAATAGCGCGAGCCGTTGTCGGGTGCTGAGTCCGCGCTGCTCGCAGTAGGCGTCGATCGGCTCGCCCTCGACGTGCTCCATCACGAGGTACGGCATGCCGTCGGGTGTGGTGCCGCCGTCGAGCAGATGCGCGATGCAGGGATGGTTCAAGCTGGCCAGGATCTGTCGCTCGTCCCGAAAACGCTCGGCGAGATACGCGTCGACAAACGCGCCTCGAACGAGCTTGATCGCGACCTGCTTGTCGTACGCGTGATCGGCTCGCGCGGCCAGATAGACCACGCCCATTCCGCCGTGCCCCAGTTCGCGGACGACTTCATAGGGCCCGATGCGAAGCCCTGCCTGTGAGGTGTCAGGCGGCGCTTCGGCCACCTGCAACGGGTGTGGCACAGCGGGCGTATCCAGAAAGGCGCCCGCCTCCTCGTGCGCGGCGATCAGCGATTCGAGTTCCGCGCGGAGGGCAGCGTCGCCGGCGCAGGCATCTGTCAGCAATGCCGCGCGCTCGGCCGGCGGGCGGTCGAGCGCGGCCGACAACAGGGGCTTGATCTGCTCCCAGCGCTCCGGCGTCACGAGCGCAGCATAACAGGGCGCTTAGTCTTGTCGCAGGGCAACCAGCGGCTCGATCCGCGCGGCCCGGCGGGCCGGCACGTACGACGCCAGAGCCGCGACGGCGCCGAGCAGCGCCAGGACAGCCGCATAGGTCGACAGGTCGTACGGCGTCACGCCGAACAGCAGCGTCCCGACCAGCCGAAACAGCAGCAGGGAGCCGACGACGCCAATCGCGGCGCCGATGGCGACCAGGCGCAGTCCGCCGCCGACCACCGATCGTGTCAGCTGGCCTAGCGGCGCGCCGAGCGCGATGCGGATGCCGATCTCTTTCGTGCGCTCGGTGACGAGGAATGCGAGCAGGCCGTAGAGCCCGAGCGACGCGAGCAGCAGCCCGCTGACCGCAAATGCGCCGGAGACCAGCGCGCTGAGCCGCTCGCGCGCGAGGCTCTCGGCGAACGCGCCCTCGAACGTGCGGATCCTTGGTGATCGCCAGGTTGGGATCGAGTGCGTGGATCGCGTTGACGGCGGAACCGGCGAGCGCCGCCGGCTGCTTCGCCCGCGCGAACAGCGTCATCCCGGTCTCCGGCATCTGGCGATGGCTGTAGAACACCGTCGGCTTCGCGCCGTCCCTGACGGAGCCTTCGCTGACGTCGCCGACGACGCCGATGATCGGCAAGGTACGGGTTCTCATCCTGCATCCACACCGAGATCGACGCGCGAAGCGGGTCGCTGCCGGCGAGGTTGGCCTTGGCGAACGCGTCGTTCACGACGAAACCCGGCGTCGGGTTCGAGTCGTCAGCGTCCGTGAACTCGCGGCCCCGCAGCACCGGGATGCGCAGCGTGCGGAAATAGCCCGGCGTCACGACGCGGACCACGACGTTCGGCCGGTCGTTCATTGGCACTTCCGGCGTGCCAAGGATGTGAATCCCGGTTCCTCCGCGAGGGCCGCCGATGACGGGCAGGCTGTTGCCCGCCGCTGCCGACTCCACGCCGGGAAGCGATCCGAAGCGCGGCCACGGCATCGCGGTAGAACGCTCAGCGTGCGCTCCGGGGTATAGCGGACAGCCGGCAAGCCGAATCTCCATCGTCAGCACGATCGTGCTTGTCGAAGCCGTTGTTGGCGCGGTTCAACGCGATGACCGTCTGAACGAGCAGGCCGGCACCACACAAGCAGGACGACGGTCATGGCGACCTGGCAGACGACCAGCGCCTGCCGAACGCGCGGGGACTGCGTGAGCGTCGATCCGCTCGTCCGCATCCAGGCGTTCATCGAGCGGCGCGCGACCAGCACCGCAGGGACGAGGCCGACGACGAGGCCGGTCAACACCGACAGGCCGATCGCGTACAGCAGCACCCGCCGATCGACGGCGAGCTCCGACACCCGCAGCAGATCCGCCGGCGCGAACGCCAGCAGCGCATCGAGGCTCCAGCGCGCGAGCGCGATGCCGAGCGCGCCGCCCGCAACCGCCAGCAGCAGGCTCTCCACGATCAGTTGCCGGACGATCGCCAGACGTCCGGCGCCGAGCGATGTGCGGATGGCAATCTCCCGGCGGCGCGACGCCGCCCGCGCCAGGAGGAGGTTGGCGACGTTGAAGCAGGCGATCGACAGCAACAAGCCGACAGCGGCGTAGAGCACCAGCAGCGGCGTTGTGCACCTGGCCGGTCAGTTCCTCGCGCAGCGGCACCAGCGTCACGCCGGTGTCCTTGTTGAACGTGTACGTCGTCGCCAGCCGCTGGGCGATGCCCGACATCTCGGCCCGGGCGTCAGCGATCGTTCGTCCCTCGCTTGAGACGGGCGAGCACCCAGATGAATCGTCCCGACGTCTCGCGGAAGGGCTCATTGCGATCGAGCCGGTAGGCCGTCCACAGTTCGTTGTCCTGATACACGAACGCGAAGCCCGCCGGCATGACGCCGATGATCTCGGCGGGCCTGTCGTTCAACTGCACGACGCCGCCCGATCACGCGTCGGATCGCCGGCAAAGCGCCGCTGCCACGATTCGTGGCTGAGGACAGCGACGAGCGGGGCGTCGGGCCGATCGTCGGCGTCCGAGATCGTTCGCCCCAGAAACGGCTTGACGCCGAGCAGCGGAAAGAACTCCGCCGAGACGGCTTGCGCGTCCACTTGTACCGGCTCGCCGGCGCCAGTCAGCGTCAGACGGCGACGTCCGCCACGCGGCCAATCCCTCGAGCGTTCGACTCTCGCGCTGCCAATCGAGCCAGTTGGCCGGCGACACGGAATTCCTGGCGCGCGGTGGGTGAGAACAACTCATACACCGTCACCAATTGCTCGCCGTGCGGGTAGGGAAGCGGCCGGAGCAGGAGCTGATCGACGACTGAAAAGATCGCGGTATTGCCGCCGATGCCGAGGGCCAGCGTGAGGATCACGGCGATCGCGAAGCCAGGGCTTCGCCGCAGTCCGCGCCCCGCATGTCTGACGTCGCGCACGATGTCTTCGACGAGGCGAGCTGTGCGCACGTCGTGGCCCTGTTCCTTGAAGTGGATCACGCTGCCGAAGCGCCGCCGGGCGTCGCGCTCCGCCTCCGTCTTGGCTCATGCCGGACTGCACGTAGTCGCGCGTGATCGACTCGACGTGAAACGCCATCTCCTGGTCCATGTCGCGATCCCTCGCGCCCCAGGTGAAGAGCGCGATCAATCGGCGGAAGACGCGAGGCGGGCGAAGCTTCATCTCAGGCTCCTTGCTGGATCGCACGCAGCACGCGCGTGACGGCGCCGGACAGCCGCAGCCACCCTTCGAGCTCGGCCTGCGCGGCGCTCCGTCCTTTGCGGGTCAACTGGTAGAACTTGGCCTTCCGGTTGTTCTCCGTCGTTCGCCATTCGGACTCGATCAAGCCCTGCTCCTCCATGCGGTACAGCGCCGGATAGAGCGATCCCTCTTCGATCTTCAGCACCTCGTCCGAGAGCTGATGGATGCGCATCGCGATGCCATAGCCATGGTTCGCGCCGGTGCCGAGGCTCTTGAGAATCAGCAGGTCGAGCGTGCCCTGGAGCAGGTCGATTTTTCGCACAGCCATGCCGTCGCCCTCTCCCCTAGATGGTCTGAGGAACAGCGTAGAGGATGCTTCCCCAGACCGTCAAGGGGAGAGTCGAGCGATGTTCCGATCGCCACATCGGCGGGTCCGTGGCGTATCACGGTATGATCGTTCGTCGGCGGCGCCGCCGATATCACCGAATCGTGGCCAACATCTACGACGTCGCCAGACGCGCCGGGGTCTCAACGGCCACGGTCTCCCGCGTGCTCAGTCAGGCCAACGTCGTCTCGCCGGCCACGCGCCGGCGCGTCCTGGCGGCCGTCGAGCGCCTGGGCTACGAGCCGAATTCAGCTGCCAAGAACCTGCGCACGCTCCGGACGACGAAGCTGCTGGTGACCGTTCCCGACATCTCGAATCCGTTTTTTTCGTTGATCCTCCAGGGGATCGAGGACGCGGCGCAGCGCGCCGGCTACTCGGTGCTCGTCGGCGACACGCAGCACGACCGCTTGCGCGAAGAACGCTACGCGCTGATGCTGAAACGGAAAGAGGCCGACGGCCTCATCTTCCTCGGACACCGCCTGCCGAAGCAGGGTGCGGAGCTCGTGCGCGCGATGGCCCCGCGCTGCGCGCCGGTCGTCAACGGCTGCGAGTTCAACCCTCGCCTCGGCATCCCGGGCGTCCACATCGACAACGCGAAGGCCGCGTCAGAGGCGATGGACCACCTCTACAGGCTCGGCCATCGCCGGATCGGCGTCGTGACGGGGCCGCTGGTCAGTCCGTTGAGTCGCGACCGCTTGAAGGGCGCCTCGGCGCGGGCGCGGACGGCGCGCGCGGACCGCGATTTCGTCGTCGTCACGGGCGACTTCTCGATCGAATCCGGCGCGCACGGCGCGGAGCGGCTCCTCGGCCGCCGCAATCCGCCCACGGCGATTTTCTGCTTCAACGACGAGATGGCGATGGGCGCGCTGGAAACGGCCCGGCGCCGGCAGCTGCGCGTACCCAATGATTTGTCGATCGTCGGGTTCGACGACATCCGCTTTGCGCGCTACACCCATCCGCCGCTGACGACCGTGGCGCAGCCGATGCGCGCCATCGGGGAGGGCACCGTTCGTCTGCTGCTCGAGATTCTGAACGGCAATGGTGCCGCGCCGGCGTCGGTGACACTGCCGCACACGCTGACCGTCCGCTTCAGCACAGCCCCGCCGCCAGCGTCGTGACAGTTGGCGCGCCGCCGCTCAGCGAAACAACTGCGGTGCGAACTCGGTGAGATAATCGCGCCAGTTCAGCCACGTATGGCCTCCCGCGCTCTCCTTGAACACCGGCGTGAATCCGTGCCGCTTGAACATCTCCACAGTGGCCTTCGACGTCGGCAGCAACCGATCCTCTGATCCGGTCGCGAACCAGAACAGTTCGAGCGCGCGTTTTTTCGCGCCGGCGTTGACGGCGACGTGTTCCTGCACCCAGGCCTCGTCGAGCGCCGGGGCCGGCGGCGGCGTTCCCGGCGCGGGCGCTGAACCCCGGCCGGCTGGCGCCGGCGCGAGGAGCCCCGAGCTGAACACGCCGACGTAGGCAAACTGATCGAGACGCGGAATGGCGACGCGCAGCGTTTGATTGCCGCCCATCGATAAGCCGGCGATCGCGCGGTGCGCTCGATCGGCGATCACGCGATAGTGCTTCTCGACATAGGGCATCACGTCCTGCACGAAATCCTGCACGAACTCGTCGGTCGCCGATCGCCCGATGGCGCTGACCGGCGTACGACTCGTGTGCCCGGCGGGCATGACGACGATCATCGGCACGGCTTTCTTCGCCGCGATCAAGTTGTCCAGGATGAACCCTGCGCGCCCGACCGACGTCCAGGAATCGTCGTTGTCGCCGGCGCCGTGCAGCAGATAGAACACCGGAAATCGTCCCGTGCCAAGCTCATAGCCCGGTGGCGTGTAGAGATGCATGCGGCGGACCCGTTGCAGCGCCGACGAATGGTAGGTCAGCGTCGCCACCGCCCCGTGGGGCACGTCCTTCGTGTCCATGACGTCGGCGCCGGGCACGTCGACGAGGCTCCACACGTTGTTGTTGGATTCGCTGATCGCGGGGCTCCGCGGATCGATGACGGCGACGCCATTCACGTTGAAGTGATAGCGGTAGGCGCCCGGGGCGAGCGGCCCGACGGTCGCCTCCCAGACCCCGTTGTCGCCCTTCGCCATCGGCAGACCCTGCGTATTGCGCGGGATGTCAGTGCCGACGAGGCGCACGTCCTCCGCCTTCGGCGAAAAGACGCGAAAGACCACGCGTCTGTCGGGGAGCACCTCCGGCGAGACGAAGGCCGGAGCCGCTGAGCCGGAACCCCTGCCTGCCGGGTCGGGCGGCTGCGATGAGCCGCTGAGTGAGGCGACCAGGGCCCCGATCAGCATCGTCAGCGTCCCTGTCATTGCTGTTCGCCGCATCGTGCGCTCCTTTTCCGGTCGATCCAAACCATCGGAATTGTGCACGAGGAACCCGTCCCGCCGCCGTCTTTTTTCTTGACTGCCGGGCGGTTGATCCTTACTGTTGCGCCCATGTAACCGATTTCATGGATCGCCGTGGGTCGTCCATTGGCGCGCTGAGGGAGGAGACATGCGACGAAAGAGGCTCGGTGTCGTGATGAGCGTGATGGCCACGCTCATCCTGGTTTCGCCGCCGCTGCTGGCGCAAATCACCACAGGAACGGTCGCAGGCACCGTGAAAGATCCGACGGGGGCTGTCATCCCCGGCGCCACGGTCGTGCTTACCAGCTATACCCGCGGGACGAAGTCGGCGCCTACGGTCACCAACGAAACCGGCGACTTCGTCATTCCGAACCTCACGCCCGACACCTATTCCCTCGAAGTGACGCTGGAGGGGTTCAAGACCGCGCAGCGCAGCGACATCGTCGTCAGCGGCGGCGCCCGCGTCGGTCTGGGGACCACCGTCATCGAGCCCGGTGCGATTGCCGAGACCATAACTGTCACCGGCAGTTCGCCGATCGTGCAGACGCAGAGCGGCGAGCGATCGTTCGCGGTCACCAGCGAGCAGATCGACACGCTGCCGTTCGCCCGCCTCAACTTCACCGCCGTGACGGCGTTCACGCCCGGCGTCGTCCCGACCGGGGCCTCGGCCGGCGGCACGCGCCTCGGCGGCGCGAGCCAGAACAACATCATGATGGACGGCATCTCGGCGATGGATACCGGCAACAACGGCCAGATGCTCAACATGAACATCGATGCCATCGGCGAGGTGAAGATTCTGACCCAGGGCTACCAGGCGGAGTTCGGCCGATCGAGCGGCCTGCAGATCACCGCCGTGACCAAGAGCGGCTCGAACCGGTTCCGCGGGTCCGCCTACGACCGGCAGACCGACTCCAGGTGGGACGCGAACAGCTGGGTCAACCAGAAGAACGGCGATGCGAAGCCGAAGACGAGCAGCAAGATTCTCGGGTACACCGTCGGCGGTCCGGTCGGCAAGCCGGGCGGCAACAACAAGCTGTTCTTCTTCTACGCGCATGAATACCGCCCGTCGGCGACGGCGATCAACAACGCCAATCCGATCCGGCTCCGCGTGCCGACGGCGGCCGAACGCGCCGGCGATTTTTCGCAGACGCGGGATAACACGGGGGCGATATTCAACCTGATCAAGGATCCGGCGTCGACGCTGCCGTGCACGGCGGCGAGCACCGCCGGCTGCTACCAGGACGGCGGCGTCCTCGGCCGGATTCCGGCGAGCGCGCTGTACGGCCCGGGGCTGGCGGCGCTCAGTCGCTACCCGCTGCCCAATGTCACGCAGGGGTCCGGGCAGAACTACAACTACGAGGTCGCCGCGCCGATCGTCGAGAACCTCATCCAGCAGCCGACCATTCGTGTGGACTATTCGCTGTCGTCGAAGCTGCGCTTCAACGGCAAGTACTCCGGCCAGCGGGCACGGCGGCTCGTGACGCCCGGCGCCATCGAGGGCTTCAGCGACGTGCTCAATCCGTATCCGTACATCACCAATTACGGCGTCACGGTCGACTACGTGGTGAATAACTCGACGTTTGTGGAGGGCACCTACGGGTTCATCCGCAATCAGCTCGCGGGCGGCGCATCGATCGGCGCCATCCTCACCGGCGGCATCCTGGTCAACAACGCGGCGAATCGGCTGACGGCGCTCCCCGGTTTTCCGCTGCTCTACCCGAACGCGGGCGTCGTCGATCCCCGCTACTACGCGTTCGGCGTGATGAATGACCTGAGTCCCAACTGGTGGGACGGCAACAGGATCAACCTGCCGCCGGCGTTCGGCTGGGGCAACCGCATCATGGGCGCGGCCAGCGTCGGGGCAGCTGCCCGGCCCGCCGAATCAGCTGTTCCCCGGCTTCCTGAACATCAACCGCACGCAGGACGTGGCGATCAGCCTCACGACGATCAAGGGCGCGCACACGTTGAAGGGCGGTTTCTACAACAACCACAGCTTCAAGGCGCAGAACACCGGCGCCGGCGGCGTGCCGAATCTCGGCTTCCAGGGCTACGTCAATTTCGGCAACGACACGAACAACGCGCTGGATACCGGCTTCGGCTTCTCCAACGCGGCGGTGGGGGTCTTCAGTCAGTACCTGCAGCAGTCGAAGCTGATTGAAGGCAGCATGATTTACAACAACACCGAGTTCTACCTGCAGGACAACTGGAAGGTGAACGGCAAGCTCACGCTCGACTACGGCGTGCGGTTCACGCGCCAGCAGCCGCAGCACGATCAGTTCCAGCAGATGTCGAATTTCTTTGCCGACCAGTGGTCGCTGGGAGCGGCGCCGCTGCTCTACCTCGCCGGCTGCAACAACGGCGCAACCGTCTGCAGCGGCAACGCGCGCAACGCCGTCGATCCGCGCACCGGTCAGATTCTGACGGCCGCGGGCGCCGCCAACACCGCCGCCGCGATCGGCACCGTCGTCCCCGGCTCGGGCAATCTGACCAATGGCGTCAAGCAGGCAGGGAACGGCATCGCGGATACGTCGTACGTGTGGCCGACCTTGGTGGTCGCACCGCGCTTCGGACTGGCCTACGACGTGGCCGGCAACCAGCGGGTCGTGATTCGCGGCGGCGGCGGCCTGTTCTTCGACCGTCCCGACGGCAATACCGTGTTCTCGATTCCCGGCAACCCGCCGATCTCGACCTCGCAGGACCTTCGCAATGGTCAGCTGCAGACGCTCGGCACCGGCCTCAGCACAACCGGCGTTCCTGCGCTGATCACGTTCCAGTACGACGCCAAGGTGCCTTCGTCGTGGCAGTGGCAGGGCGGCGCGCAGTTCGCGCTGCCGTGGGCCACGGTCCTCGATGTCACCTACGTCGGCAGTCATGGGTTCAACCGGCTGCGCGCGTTCCAGGGCGGGGCCAACGGGTCCGTCGATGTGAACGCCGTGGACTTCGGCGCCGCCTATCTGCCGCAGAACCAGGATCCGACGCTCGGCCCGAGTGCCGTGCCGGGCGCGAGCGCGTATACCTCGAACCTGCTGCGCGCGTACCGCGGGTTCAGCAACATCAACGAACAGCAGACGCGCTTCTGGGACGAGTACCACGGGCTGCAGATGTCGGCGAGCCGCCGCCTCCAGAACGGGCTGGCCTTCGGTGCGAACTACAACCTCGGCCTGTCGTTCAAGGGCAACACCGGCCTCCAACTCCGGCTCCAGCACGCCGCTGACGGGACGCTTTCGGTCCGTTCCGACCAGGCGGATTACGAAAAGCTGAACGAAAACCTCGCGATGCAGCGCCACGTGATCAAGGCTTACGCGGTGTGGGATCTCCCGGGTCCGTCCCGGCTCGGATCTGTCGGGAAGGTGCTGCTGAGCGACTGGCAGCTGTCGGGTGTGCTGACGGCCGGCTCCGCCTATCAGCCCGGGGCCCAGCAGGCCAACGGCACGGCGCAAGCAAACCCGGCCGGCGACGTAAACGGCCGATACGACATTACCTATCACCTACCAGAACAACGGCGGGGCGGTGAACCTGACCGGATCGCCGGACTACAACGCCAGGATCGTGTTCGTGGGGGATCCCGGTTCGGGCTGCTCCGACAATCAGTACGCGCAATTCAACACCGCGATGATCAAGGGGCCGACCTACGGCAGCCTCGGGCTCGAGTCGGGCCGGTTCCTGCTCGGCGGTTGCCCGAACAAGACGGTCGACATGGCCATCGCGCGGACCGTCAAGCTCCCCGGCGCGCAGCGGCTGGTGTTCCAACTCCAGGTGTTCAACCTGTTCAACACGGTCGTGATCAACGACCGCGTGAAGAACGTCATCTATCGCAGCCCGACGGATCAAACCGTCGTCAACTCGCAGTTTCTGCCGGACGGCACGCTCGACCCGAACCGGCTGACGCCGCGGAACGCAGGATTCGGCGCGGCGATCGGCGCGCAGCCGATGCGGAGTACACAGCTGACGATCAGATATACGTTCTAAAACGACATGACCGCCGCCAGGAACACGAAGACGACGGCGCGAAGCTCTCTCGGCTTCGTCTCGGTAGCGTGCTTCGTGTTCCTGGTGGTGATCAGCTCGGCGCCTTTTGCATCGGCGCCGCTCGCGTCTCCCGCAACCACCCCTCGCTCCGGAGTTTTCCACCTTTGTCGCCACCTACTGCGTGGCGTGCCACAACGATCGCCTGAAAACAGGCGGGCTGTCCCTCGAGAACCTGGACCTGGCGGACGTTGCCGGCCACGCGGACGTGTGGGAGAACGTGGCGCGCAAGCTGCGCGCGGGCGACATGCCGCCAACCACGGTGCGAAGGCGTCCCGAGGCGCGGATCGCCGATGGCTTCGCATCCCATCTCGAATCGGCGATCGATCGCGCGGCGCTCGCGCAGCCGAATCCTGGGCGTTCGATCATCCGGCGGTTGAACCGGGCGGAGTACAGCAACGCGGTTCGCGATCTGCTGGCGGTCGACGTTCGCCCCGGTGAGTGGCTGCCGATCGACGATTCGGGCTACGGCTTCGACAACATCGCTGAAGTGCTGTCGACGTCGCCCGCGCTGCTCGATCGCTACATGTCGGCGGCCTACAAGGTCAGCCGTCTCGCCGTCGGCGATCTTGTCGATCAAACCCGTCGAAGAGATCTACGACGCGAAGCGGGATCCGAACAAAGGTACCCGCAACGAGCGATTGAGCGATGATGCCTGCCGTTCGATTCACGCGCCGGCATCGTCGTCTCGCACTATTTTCCGGTCGACGCCGAGTACGTCTTCAAGCTCCGGATTCTCGGTGTGCAGGCCGACGGCGAGCCAGCCGAGACCGATCCATTCCAGGTCCGCGTCGGCGTGAAGGCCGGGCTCCACACCGTCGGCGTCACGTCCCCGCGGGAGAACCTGAAGCCCGAACGCGATGCTCCAGCCATCGGCGCGGGAGGCGAGCGCGGCGGCCCGACGCAGATCCCAACTCCCGTCGACCTGCGGCTCGACGGCGCGCGGCTCAAACGGTTCGACGTGATCGCGTCGCCGCCCGAAATCAGCAAACTGATCGTCGGCGGTCCCTACGATGCGACTGGCCGCGGCGACACGGCGAGCCGGCGCAGGATTTTCGTGTGCCGCCCCGTGCGTGTGAGCGAGGAGCCGGCGTGCGCGCGGACGATTCTGACCGCCCTCGCGCATCGTGCCTTTCGGCGGCCGCCGACGGGCGGAGACGTCGAGCCGCTGTACGCCTTCTACGAGCGGGCGCGGCGAGGCGGTGGGGACTTCGACAGCGGGATCCAGTCGGCGCTCGAAGCGATGCTCGTGTCGCCCGAATTCCTGTTCCGCATCGAACGGGAATCCGAATCGGCCGCTGCAGGCGCCCCGCATCGGATCAGCGATGTCGAGCTCGCGTCGCGACTGTCGTTCTTCTTGTGGAGCAGCATTCCGGACGACGAGCTGCTCGGTGTGGCCGAGCGGGGCGGACTGAGCGACCCGTCGACGCTCGCACGGCAGGTTCAGCGGATGCTCGATGATCCGCGAGCCGACGCGCTCGTCTCGAATTTCGTTGGCCAGTGGCTGCAGCTGAGAAACGTTGCGACGGTAAAGCCGGATCCCATCCTGCTGCCGTTCGACGAATGGCTGCGCCAGGCCTTTTTGACCGAGACGACGCTGTTCGTCTCGAGCATCTTTCGCGAGAACCGCAGCCTGCTCGACCTTCTGTCGGCGGACTACACGTTCGTCAACCAGCGGCTCGCGGAACACTACGGCATGCCGCGAGTGTATGGCTCGCAGTTCCGCCGTGCGGCAGTCACCGACGTGAATCGGCGCGGCCTGCTCGGTCAGGGGAGCGTCTTGACGGTAACGTCGTATCCCAACCGCACGTCGGTCGTGCAGCGCGGCAAATGGGTGCTCGAGACGTTGCTCGGCACGCCGCCGCCGCCGCCGCCGGCGGACGTCCCCGAGTTGAAGGCGGCGCCACACGGCAAGCGGTTGTCGATGCGGGATCAGATGCAGGAGCACCGGACGAACCCGACCTGCGCGGCGTGTCATGCCCGCATGGACCCGATCGGGTTCGCGCTGGAGAACTACGACGCCGTCGGTCGGTGGCGGACCGAGGACGCGGACGCGCCAATTGACGCCAGCGGCAAGCTGCCTGATGGCACTGAGTTTACGGGTCCGGCAGGCCTGTCGCGGCTGCTCCAGACGAAGTATCGGGACGATTTCGTGCGAACGGCGACGGAGAAACTGCTGACCTACGCGCTCGGACGCGGCCTGGAGTACTACGACGCCCCGACGATTCGTGCCATCAATCGCGAGGCGGCGCGCGATAATTACCGAATCGCGTCGTGGGTTGTCGCGATCGTCAAGAGCGCGCCCTTTCAAATGCGGAGGCGGTCGGAGCCATGATCAATCTGAACCATACGCTCCCGCGGCGGACGTTCCTGCGTGGCCTGGGCGCCACCGTCGCCCTTCCGTTGCTCGATTCCATGAGGCCCGCGGCCGCCGTGCTCGACGCCACAGGCGCCGATTCGACTCGGCTATGTCTACACGCCGAACGGGATCGTCGGCGCCTGCGACAAGAGCCCGAGGCCGTTCCTGTGGACGCCGAAAACGGTCGGCGCGAACTTCGAGTTCCGTCCGACGATGAAGGCGCTCGAGCCGTTCCGCGAGCATCTGAACGTGTTCAGCGGGCTCGCGCAGGTCACCGGGCGTGCGCTGGGCGACGGCCCGGGCGACCACGCGCGTGCGACCGCGACATTCCTCACGGGCGTGCATCCGTACAAGACCGGCGGCGCCGATTTTCGCCTGGGGATTTCTGCCGATCAGATCGCCGCCAACGCGCTCGGCCGATACACGCAGCTGGCATCGCTCGAGCTCGGGCTGGAGCCGCAGCCGCTCGCCGGCAATTGCGACTCGGGCTACACCTGCGCGTACATGTCGATGTCGTGGCGTGGAGCGAGCAGTCCGCTGCCCGCGGAAATCAATCCGCGTACGGTGTTCGAGCGGCTGTTCGGCGACGGCGACAGCACCGACCCGCAGGCGCGCGCCGCGCGGCTCGAGAAACAGAAGAGCGTGCTCGACTACGTCGCGGCGAGCCTGTCTCGTCTCGAGAAGCGCCTGGGCGTCGGCGACCGGCGGAAGATTGCCGAATATCTCGAAGCGGTCCGCGACATCGAGCGCAGGATTGCGCTGGCCGAGACGCAGAACGACTCGGCGCCGCTCCCGTACCTGGATCGGCCGGCCGCCGTCCCCGACGACTACCTGCAGTACTCGAAACTCATGATCGACATGCTCGTCGTCGCCTGGCAGACGGACATGACCCGTGTCGCGTCGTTCATGCTGGGGCGCGACGGCAGCAACCGCTCGTACCGCGAGATCGGCATCTCCGACGGACATCACGCGATCTCGCATCATCAGGGCGATGGCGAGAAGCTCGACAAGCTGACCAAGATCGACGAGCTCCACGTGTCGCTGTTCGCCTACCTGCTGAAGCGATTGCAGGAGACGCGCGACGGCGACGGCACGCTGCTCGATCATTCGCTCGTCGTGTTCGGCAGCAGCATCAGCGAGTCGAACATTCACACGCACGACGATCTGCCGATCGTGCTGGCCGGGCGGGCCAACGGCCAGATTGCCGGCAATCGTCATCTGGCCTACGGCAAGGAAACACCGCTCAACAATCTGTTCCTCAATATGTTCGACCTCGCCGGCGTGCCGCACGTCGACGGATTCGGCGACAGCACGGGGCGGCTCGCACAGATCTTTAGCGAGTATCGTCGCCACCGCTCGTGGCGATCCGTCGCAGCGCGTGCTCGTTCGTCGCGCCGCGCGTTACCTGCTGGCTGTCTGCGCGTGCTCGCGGCGTGGCTTCCGCTGCGCGCCGACGCAGCGCGACGTCCGCCTGCTCGAGGCGGTCAAGCGCCGCGATCAGAAAGCGTTCGACGCGCTGATGCAGGCCAAGGCGGACGTCCACGGTGCGCAACCCGACGGTGCCACGGCGCTGGCCTGGGCGGTGTTTCTCGGCGAACGGCGCATGGCGGAGGCGCTCGTCGCGGCCGGCGCGGATGTCAACAGCAGCGATGAGTACGCCGAAACACCGGTGACGCTCGCGGCGGCGAACGGCGATTCGGCGTTGCTGCGGCGGCTGCTGGATGCGGGCGCCGACGCGCGTGCGGCGCGGTGGAATGGAGAAACGGCGGTGATGATTGCCGCCAACGCCGGCAGCCTCGCTGCCGTTCGCGATCTCGTGCGACGCGGTGCCGACGTGAATGCGGCCGAGCCACGGAGCCGTCAGACGGCGCTGATGTGGGCCGCCGCCGAAGGGCACGCGGACCTCGTCGCTGGCCTGATCGAGCTCGGCGCGGACGTGAACGCCGCGTCGAGGAGCGGCTTCACGGCGCTCGTGTTCGCCGCCGTCAAGGGCGACGTGGAGTCGATCCGGTCGCTGCTGAAGGCTGGCGCCAATCCGAACGTCACCGTGGCGTCTGGCGCGAGACCCGTCATGGTCGCGCTCCAGTACAAGCACACTGATGCCGCGCTGGCGTTGCTGGCCGGCGGCGCGACGTTCGACGTCCGCGATCGGGCGGGCAATACCGCGCTGCATCTGGCTGCGCAGGTCGGCGACCTCGAGCTGGTCCGCGCGCTCCTCGCGAAGGGCGCCGATCCAAACGTGCGCACGCCGCGATCGATGGCGGCGGCTGGCGCGCGCGGCGCCGGGGGCGGCGGACGCGGCGCGCCGGCGGGTGAACAGACGCCGTTGATGCTGGCCGCGCGAGGCGATCACGAGGACGTGATGCGGGCGCTCGTCGCAGCCGGGGCGAATCCGTCACTGAAAGCACAGGATGGCACGACGCTGCTGATGGCCGCCGCCTCGGGGGCACGGCTTCCGGCGTTCACCTACGCGTTCGAGCTCGATCCGCATATCGACGGCGTGACGACAGCCGGCAACACGATCATGCACGTCGCCGTGGCCATGAACAACCGCACGCAGCCGGAGGTGTGCGAGGTGATCCAGTTCCTGGCCGATCGCGGCGCCAAGCTCGATGAACTCAACGCCGCGGGCCGCACGCCGATTTCGATCGCCGACAATCTGCCGGTCGATCTCGCGGTCGATCTGCTGACCAAGCTGATCAAGGAACGGGGCGGCGTGCCGAAGATTCCGTCGAAGCGGTGAGATGAGGTACACGTCTGGATATCTCCTGGTGGCCGCCGCGCTGGCGCTTGGCGCCCAGGGCCCCGGTCGATTACTCGCTCGGATCGGACTCGCAGCCGCAGTCCGGCGTCCCGAAGGGATCGCTGACACAGCACACGCTTGCGCCAGGCAGGTTTTTCCCCGGCACGCCTCACAACTATCAGCTGTACGTGCCTGCGCAGTACGATCCGAGCCGGCCGATCCCGTTCACGATCTTCCTGGACGGCAGCGGCTACGCCGGCAACAACGTGCGCGTGCCCGTGGTGCTCGACAATTTGATCGCACGCCGCGAGGTGCCGCCGATGGCGGCCATTTTCATCGACCCGGGCGTTCTGCCGGCAGGTCGGATCAGGCGCAGAATCGCTACGAGCGCATCTTCGAGTACGACTCGCTGACACCGCGATTCGCGAACTTCCTCGTCGAGGAATTGATCCCCGAGGTGTCCAAGACCTGCAATCTCTCGACCGATCCGAACGATCGCGGAATCGCCGGCATCAGCACCGGCGGCGTCGGGGCGTTCGTCGCGGCGTGGAATCGTCCCGATCAATTTCGACGCGTCATCACGTGGGTCGGCAGCTTCGGGAATTTCAGGGGCGCCGATCGCCTGCCGGGGCTGATCCGGCGGACCGAGCCGCGGCCGATCCGTGTGTTCATGCAAACGGGGCGTCAGGATCTGGTCAACTACGCCGGCAGCTGGTATCTCGAGAATCCTCGCATGGCCGCCGCACTCGAGTTCGCCGGCAATGACGTGCGCATCGAACTCGGCGAGGACGGGCACAGCAATCGTCACGGCGCGTCGGTGCTCCCGGAGACACTGCGGTGGCTGTGGCGCGATTATCCGAAACCGATCGAGACGGGTGAGGCGCCGCAGGGCGGAGGGCGCGGTATTTTTGCGCAGCTCGTCCCGCGTCGCGAGGTGGTGCCGCCGCCGCCGAATCCAGCGCCAGCCGCCGGAGCTCGGGGCCAGCAGGGCAGGGGAGCGCCGGGGGCAGGACAGGGGACCGGCCCGCGCGGCGCCGTGTACGGATTGATCTACCGCGACCGGCTGTGGGAGCAGGTCGGCGACGGCTATCGGTCGGCGGCCAGTCCGGCTGTCAACAAGGACGGCGATGTCTTCTTCACCGATCCCGTCGCGAACCGCATCTACCGGTCCGACGCCGAGCGCCGCGTGACCGTGTTCAAGGAGAACACGAGCGGCGCCGGTGCGCTGCGATTCGGTGCCGATGGACGTCTGTACGTGGCGCAGCCGTCGCGCCGGCGCCTCGTCTCGTACGGTCCCGGCGGTGACGAGAAGGTCGTCGCCGAAAAGATCGACGCCAGCGATCTCGCGATCACCAAAGCCGGCGGCATCTATTTCGTCGACAGCAAGCAGAAAACCGTCGGTTACGTCGACCCGTCAGGGCGGCCGCGGACCGTGTACCAGGGCGGCGAGATCATGAAGCCGGCGGCGCTGACGCTCACGCCAGATCAGGCGATGCTGCTCGTCGGTGACGGCATGGATCGCTATCAATGGTCGTTTCAAATCGGTGCGGACGGGGCGCTGATCAACGGCGAGCCGTTTCAGCGCGTTGAGATGCCCGAAGAAGGACTCTTCAGCGGCGTCGCCGGCCTCGCCGTGGATACGCTCGGCTACATGTGGGCCACGAGCGCGATGGGCATTCAGGTATGCGAGCAGCCGGGTCGATGCACGAACATCCTGAACAAACCCCGGTTCGATCCGGCGCCGATTGAAAGCATCGCGTTCGGCGGACCGGATCGCACGTGGCTGTACGTGACGCAAGGCGGACGGCTCTTCCGTCGACAGACGAAACGCACAGGGGCCGTGGCGTGGGAACCGATCAAGCCGCCGCAGCCAGGTCTGTAATGCATCGCATGGCAGCCGTTGGCTCTTCGCGTGTCGTTCGCTCCGTCGTGATGCTGGCGGCAGTTCGTGGCCGCGGCGGCTCGTGGCGCAGGCGATCCCGCTCGCGCGCAGGCCACCACGAGAACCGTGGCGGACGGCGTCTACACCGATGTGCAGGCGATTCGCGGGGCCGCGGCGTACGAGGCGTCGTGCAGCGGTTGCCACCGCGCCGATCTGAGCGGCGGGAGCGGTCCATCGCTCAAGGAACAGCGCTTCGCCCAGGTCTACGCGGGCAAGGATCTCGAGTCTCTCTTCACGAAGATCGCGACAACCATGCCGCGGGGCGTGCCGGCGAGCCTGGCCGACGATGTGTATGTGGACATCGTTGCGCACCTGCTGAAAGAGAATGGATTCCGCGCTGGCACAGCGGAACTGAGCGCCGGCGCGCTCGACAGCATTCGCATCGTCGCGGGTCGACCCAAGCCGCCGCCGCCGGTCGGCGATTTTTCGTATGTCGAAGTCGTCGGCTGCCTGTCCGGTGGACCGCGCCACACGTGGACGCTGACACGCGCATCCGAACCGATTGCGGTGCATCCGGCCGCCACAGTCAGCGCATCAGCGGCTGAAGCGCCGAGAGCGCTCGGCACGAACACGTTTCACCTGGTCGATGCGCTGGCCTATGCTGCCGATGCCCACATCGGGCACAAGATGTACGTGCGCGGCTTGCTGATCAAGCTGTCCAACGAGCAGCGCATCACGATCAGCGCGTTCGAGACGTTGTCGCCAACCTGCACCGACTGACGCGGTCTCGACCGATCGCAACCAGCGGCGTCATTTCGATCCCCTCGTCACACACTGTTCGGCGCCACCGTGCGGACACGGTGCCGATCCGTTTCTTGCTCAACGAATTACACCGACACCACCGAACGGCACAACGTGGACTGCCGCTTGCGATGGCGTCCGGCGGCCCTGGACGGTTTCGCAAACTACGCGGTGCCCGACCTCGGGAGCGTGGACGCTGACTGCCGCTGGGGCCCTCATTCACTCACAAGGAGGACACATGTTCCGGAACGCGCTCTCGCTCGTCATCGTCACCGCGCTGCTCGCCGCGGGTACCCAGGCCGTGGCCGCGCAGACAAAGACGCCGCCCGCTGCGGCCAAGCCGACCGCCGCCATGGTGGTCAACATCAACACCGCGTCGGCCACCGAAATCGCCACGCTGCCCGGCATCGGCGACAAGACCGCCGCCCGCATCGTGGAATACCGCCAGAAAAACGGCCCGTTCAAGAAGATCGAGGAGCTGATGAACGTGCGCGGCATCGGCGAAAAGAACTTTCTGAAGCTCAAGCCGCAGCTTGCCGTCGGGCCGGCGAAGGCGGAGAACGAGTCGCAAGCGAAGTGACGACATCGAGGATTGAGAGCGGCTACACGATCGTCGAGCTCTTGTTTGTCGTGGGAACGGTGGCGACGCTCAGCAGCGTCGCCATTCCCCAGGTCCTGACGGGACTCGACGACTTTCGCACCGCAGGGGCCGCGCGACATGTCGCCGCGCGTCTCCAGCGGGCGCGGATGGATGCGGTGGTGCGCTCCACAGACGTGGGACTCCTGGTGACGCTGGCGGCAGGGGAGTACAGCTATGCGGTGTACGTGGATGGCAACCGGAACGGCGTGCGCTCGGCCGACATTTCGCAGGGCATCGACAAGCGACTCGTCGCTCCGGAGAAGTTGTTCGAGCAGTTCACCGGCGTCGACTTCGGGGCGATTCCCGGGCTGCCTGCCGTCGATCCGGGCGGCACGCCGCCCGGGACGGATCCGGTCCGGCTCGGCTCCGCCAATATGGCCACGTTTGCCGCATCCGGCACATCCTCGTCGGGGAGCCTGTACATCCGCGGCCGGCGGAACACGCAATATGTCGTCCGCATCTACGGCCAGACGGGCAAGACGCGCGTGCTCAAGTTCGATGCGCGGAGCCGCCAGTGGAAGCCGTTGTAGGTGACCACCGTGGCCGCGACCGGCGCGGTGGGCAGCGTCTTGCCGGGATGGAGGCGCACGGGATCGCGTCCGTGCGTGGTGCGGCCCGGGAATCCGGCGACGTTGATCAACATTTCCGCTGCCGGTGCGCTCATCGAGACGGAGCAGCGGCTGCGGCCGGGCGCGAGCGTGGAGCTGGTGCATGGAACGAAGCCAGGGCCGGGCCAGTGCTCGGGGGCGCGTGCTGCGGTGCTCAGTCGTTCGCGTGCAGGCGGCATCACTGTGCTATCGGGGAGCGATCGGCTTCGATCGGCCGCTTCCGTGGTTTGCCGAATACGAAGGAGCGGCCGCCGCTCAACAGGTGGTGTGACATGGCAGCAGCAGACTCTGCGCTCTTGGAAAGCCCGACCGCTCCATCACAGTCCTGGCAGAAGCCTCGACGACGCGACCGGCGCCGGTCGCTGGCGGATCTTGTGGCGGCGGTGACGCGTTCGCTCGATCGCCAACTGGATATCTCGCTGATGCGCGGCGAGTTCGAGGATGCGCTGCGTCGAATCGTGCCGGTGCGATCGATTCAGCTGCGCGATACCGGCAGCCGCTGGGCTGGTCGGATCGAGGAGGGCGGCGCGATCGAGTCAATCGTGCTCGACGTGCCCGGCGCGGATCCGGCATTCGGCGGGCAGCTCGAAGCGACATTCGATCCCGGCTGCTGCCTTGGCGAGTGGGACTTCCAGACGCTCGGCGCGGCGGCGCACGTGGGCGCCCTGGTCCTGGAAATCGAACGCCTGCGTCTGCAACTCGCGCGAGCGGGTCTCTTGCAAACCGTGCGCATCAGGCGCGATGCCGCGGCGCCGCTCATTGGGTCGACCGCCGTGATGGACGACCTGCGGTCCACGATCGAGCGCGTCGCTGCGACCGATTTCACGGTGCTGCTCGAAGGCGAGAGCGGTGTCGGAAAGGAGCTCGTCGCCCGGCAGATTCACGAGGTGAGCCGGCGGCGCAACGGTCCGTTCGTCGCGATCAACTGCGCGGCGCTGGTGGAGACCTTGCTCGAGGCCGAATTGTTCGGGATCGAGGATCGGACGGCGACGGGTGTCCGCGGCCGGCGCGGCAAGTTCGAGGCGGCCGACGGCGGAACCCTGTTTCTCGACGAGGTGTCGGATCTCTCGGGCTCGGCGCAGGCCAAGCTGCTGCGCGCCATCCAGGACCTGGCCGTCGAACGTGTCGGCGGCAACGGCGCCCATCGCGTCGACATCCGCATCATCGCCGCGAGCAATCGCAGCCTGGCCGACATGGTCGAGCGCAAGCTGTTCCGCGCGGACCTGTTTTACCGGCTGAGCGGCGTGGACGTTCGGGTGCCGGCGCTGCGCGAACGGCGGCCCGACATTCTCGAGCTGGCGCGGCACTTCCTCGACCGCCATCGCGGAGCGCGTGCGCTGCGCCTCTCGCGCGATGCCGTCCACGCGCTGACGGAGCACAACTGGCCGGGCAACGTCCGCGAACTGGAGCGCGTGGTTGAACGGGTCGTCGCGCTCGCCCAGTCGGACGTGATCGAGCTCGAGGATCTGCCGCCGGCCGTGAAAGGCGACTACGGCGTGTCGCTCGGACCCTCGCGCGGCCGCAACGACACCCTGCGCGCCTGGGCCACCCGCTACGTCCGCCTGATCGTCGAACGGGTCCAGGGCAACAAGCGCGAAGCCTGCAAGGCGCTCGGCATCAGTTACCACACGCTGCAGGCGTATCTGAAGGCGGCGGAGGCCAGCGAAGATGCAGACGGCGCCACGCTCGATCCGGCGATCGAAGACAGCGGGGAAGCGGACGGTGAACCATCAGGAGTGGCGACGGTCACGCTCGAGACGCCGCCGCCCGCGTAGCGGATGTCCGCGCCGCAATCCCAGGAACTCTACGTGTGATCTCGTGTGTCCGCGGCCAGGGGGAAGTCCTGCGAAGCGCCGGCGCGATCAGCGGCTGTTCAGCTCGTTTTGGAATTCCGCCAGAGAACGCTGGATACGGTACCCGAAGGCTGCGCTGAACTCGCGACCCCGGCCGACGTCTCGAAGCAGATTGGCGACTGCGACGCCTCCGGCTTCCTCGAGCAGCCGCGCGGCAGCCAGGGCGCTCGAGGCGTAAGCCAGACTGGCTTGGTCGTCCGTCAAGTCTCGGAACGGCGGCTCTATCAGGTCGAGCGGAATCGCGCCGCCGGCACGACGCACCCGCGCGTGCGCCCAGCTCAAATCGTCCGTTTCCAGAGCGGCGGCCAGGCCCTCGTTCAGCCAAACAGGCACCCGCCGCGTGGACAGCTGGCTGATCAACGCGTGTGTGTATTCGTGCGACAACACCCGCTCCAGCTCTCGCGGGTTCTCGAGTGCTCCACGCATGGGAATCCGGATGATGCCGTCAAACGCGCCGACCGCCCACGACGGCGACCGCGTGATGTCGCGGAACTGCTTGCTCGTATACAGGACCACCGGAATCGGAGTGCTCGGGAGCGCAGACAGGGTTCCGCCAATCCTCCAGTAGGCGCCCTCCAGGACTTCGAGCACGCTCCATGAGAGCGAAGCCTGTTCAGGTCCCTCGAACCTCACTGAGAAGTGACCGGTCCGCCGCTGCTGCATCCGATCGTGGACTTCGCGCTCGCCGCCGGACCGGTCGCTTGCACCGCTGGCCTGTTCGGTCGACTGGCTCGCAAACGACGCGGCAGGCTGAGCAACTGCCATTGACAGGCACAGTGCCCAGAGTGGCAGACGACGTCGGGCAGTCATCAACCCTGACTATCCGTTGAAGGGTAGCCACCCGTCAGCTCGATGGGACACCCAGTGGGTGAGGGTCATGCTGCGCCCTCCAATGAGTGCGCTGGCGGCAGGCCCTCGCTGCGCCACGCCGCTTGATCGCGCGGCTCGTCCCGCGCCCTCCAGCGGCTGATCGCGGCGCAGACGTAGAAACCCAGCGCCACGAGGACGACGTACTGGAAGCCGAGCAGCATCGAGCTGTACTCGGACAGTCCGCCGACCATCGCGCCGGCGACGTTCGCGCCGAACGCGCGATCCGCATCGACGGCGCTGGCTGAAGGACATCGCGAACACCACGCCCGCAAAGAGCACCGGCGTGAACGCCAGCGCGCACGACGCCGGCGATCTGCAGCGCGCGCGACAGGCCGAGGAACGCATCGAGCGGAACGACCGCGCTGGCGGCGAGCGACAGCGCCAGCCCGACGTAGAACGGCGTCAGCGAGCGCGGGCGGACGGCGAGCACGAAGAGGTTCGCCAGCAGAATCATCGTGAGCACGGCGCAGAACACAATCGAGTTCACCATCCACGTGCTGCCGAAGAGCAGCGCCATCTGCACCACCGCTTTGGTCTCGATCAGCATGAAGCCCGCCCCCAGAAAGAACATGTGCGCGAGGAAACCGGCGCTCGAACCGTCGCCGGACGCCGAGCGTCCGAGCCGGACGCCGGACGAACGGCAGCAGGAGCAGCGCTCCGAGCACGCCCATGATCGCCATGCCGCGCAGGCTCAAGGCCCGGAATCATCGGACCGCGCAGGTACAGGAACGGCCACGCATCGGTCGCAAGGCGAAGCGGCGTCTCCGGTTGAATCACCTCCGTCGGCGCAAACGCCGATCCAGTCCTTGTTGTTCGTGGCGGATTGGGCCGCCCACGCGGCGCGCGCTGCCGCGGTCGACAAATCGAACCCATTCGGCGTCAACGGATTGCAGCGGCGATCGCGTCCGCAGCCAGTATTCCCGGCGTTCTGGCGAATGCTTCCTTGATCGGTCCCGTGCCGCCGGCGAACATCATCGTGAACGCGTCGGACAGCACGTCGTCGGGCCGGATCGTCGATCGGCTCGGCAGATTGAAGACGATCGGGTTCCGGGGCCCGAAGGTCTGCTCGAGCATCGCCTGCAGGCGATCGACAATCCAGCCCTGGCGGAAGTAGTTGTACATGACGAACACGCCGCCGGGCCGGAGACGCTTGCGGATGTCCGCGAACGCCTCGCGTCGTGAACAGATAGCTCTCGAGCCTGATGTTGCTGTAGCTGCTGTGGAGCACGAGGGAATCGACGAGCGCATAGACGATCAGGTCGTACTGCTTGTTGGTCGACCGCAGGTAGTTCCGGCCATCGTCCAGGTGCACGATCACGCGCGGGATCGGAGTAGGGCTGGTCCGGATGATCGCGACGGCCCAGCCGGTAGATCACCGGGTCGATCTCGACCGCATCGACGCGCGTGGCGCCCCATTGCAAGGCGCGACTGACGTCGTTCCCCGACCCGGCGCCAATCACGAGGACCTGGGCGAAGGGTGGCGTCCGGCATCGCGATTGAACAGATGCGGCAGCGCGTACGCCGGGAATGCACTCTCGCGCGAACTCATCTGCTGGTGGCCGATCAGGTTCACGGTGATGAAGCGCGGCTCTTCGGCGTAGTGAATGCGGTAGTACGGAGACCAGATACTCCCGCGTGGTGCCCGAGGGTCCTGTGACCGGCGCCGCGTCGGAGGACGCGAGCAGCAGGATCGCCGACCGACGCCACCACGAGCGCGGCCGTCGACAGTCGCGGCTGTGCCGCTCTGCGAAATAGGCGATCGCGGCCAGCACGCCGCCGAACCACCAGACGGGTCCCAGCTCCCACCACGAACATGCGGTGAACAGCAGAATGCCGGCGAGGCTTCCGGCGATGTTCACGGTGTAGCCTTCGATGCGGTTCGAGACTCGCGCGAGCGACCGCCCAAGCTGCTGGCCCGGCCCGACCAGCGCCAGCGCGACGAGGACGAAGAGCACGCCCGAGACCGCCTCGATCGGGATCGACGAAGCCGTCGACGGGTCCCAGGGTTGAGACTCGACGCCAAAGAAGACCAGCTGCGGCGAGAGCGCGTTGCCGACCTGCACGGCGCTGCCGGTTCTCTGCCGCTCCCACTCGATCAGATGCGCCACTGCCAAGCGCCAGCAGCAGCAGCAGCGGGGTCCAGGCGAGGTAGTCCTGCCGCCGGCCGGCCGCCAGGCAGCCGACGGAGATCCCGAGGAAGGCCGCGAGCAACATGACGTTCGTGAAGAACGTCAGGAACAGGACGTGCGCCGGAAACCAGCGGATGCACGCGAGCTCGAGAAACAGGACGAGGACGCTGGCAATGAAGAGATCGAGCCTGTCGCGCATGGCGCCTCGCTTACGGTTTCGAACTTCGCGGCGAAATTTGTAATCGTGCCGGCCGTACAAAGCGTGGCCCTACGGGCGGCAGTGTCACGGCTGCGAACGCGATCTCAAAACGCGTGCCCGCTCGACACTGGCAGCGTGATTGCTGAATCCCTCGCCATCACATGTGGCCAGGCCGCGCCGAGGCGCGCGATCGAGCGTGGATTGCCGCGTTTGCGGTGTTTACGGTCTGTTATGCCTTCGTCGCATCTAGGCTGGCTGCTGCGAAACCCTTCTGGCACGACGAGGTCTATACCGTCGTCATATCTGACCTCTCGTCGGTCGCCACGATCTGGCGTGCTGCTCTCGACGGCATTGATCTCGCGCCGCCTCTAAACACGCTGCTGACACACGCCGTGCGCCTCGTTGCCGGAACCGGCCTGATCACGACCCGCATCATCCCGCTCATCGGCTTCTGGACGATGACGCTGGTGGTGTTCGATCTCGTACGGCGCCGATCGCACGTGGTCGGCAGCCGTGTCCGCCGCGACACTGTCCTGCCTTACCGAAGCGTTCCGGTATTCGATCGAAGCACGCAGCTACGGGCTGATGCTCGCGCTGTTCGCTCTTGCGTTGTGGTCGTGGTCAGAAGCGGCGCGCGGTCGCCACCGGCGCATCACCTTGCCGCTGCTCACCGTCGCCCTCGGCGCGGGGATGTGGAACCAGTACTTCGCGATTCTCGCGTTCGTCCCGATCGGGCTCAGCGAAGCTGTTCGTCTATGGCGGAGCCGCCGGATCGACTGGGGCGTCGCAGGAGCGATCGGTTGCGCGCTTGTCGCCGCTCTTCCGCTGGTGCCGCTGGTGCGCGTCGCGGCAGGGCACAGCACAACCTACTGGCACCACGCGGGACTCGGCGACATCGGATGGACCTACGCGCTCCTCTTTCGGCCTCTGCTCGCGGGATTTCTTCCTCAGGCGCTCGCGATCGTTGCATTGCTCTTGGGCGCCAGTGCATTCATGCGATCGCGTGTGTCGGTGAGCGCCGACTACGGCGATTGTTCCGCTTCACGAGGTCGTGGCGGGACTCGCAACCGTCGCGGTTCCGTTGTTCGCTGTGCTGCTCGCGGTCTACGGCACTGGCGGCGCGTTCGTCCCGCGCTACGCGCTCGGCGGCGTAATTGGTGTGAGCGTGATGCTGCCGTTGGCCGTCGCACGCGCCGGTTCGCATCGGCGCATTGCGGACATCGTCCTCGCCACCGCACTCCTGGCAACCTTTGGCGCGTCAGCCTATCGCGCCATCGTGTCGGACCAACTCGCATATCGCGATCCGCTTGTTTCGCGGCCGCTGTTGCTGGAATCGCTTGAACGAGGCGACACAGTCGTGGTCAGTGGAACCACCGAATACCTGCAGTTGTGGTACTACGCGCCGCCGGAACTTCGTCCGCGCCTGGTGTATCTCGCCAATCCGGCTGCCGCGCTGGAGCAGACCGGATCCGACACTCTTGATCGCAACTATCTCGTGCTGTCGCGCTGGTCGCCGGTGCCGGCCCGAGAGTACGAGTCGTTTACGGCAACGCACGGCACGTTCAGGGTGGCCGACTTCGGCCGCGGCTGGCTGCTCGCGCACCTGCGAAAAGGTGGATGCGACGCTCGACGAAGTCGGTCGTGACGATGAAGCGACTCTGTATCAAGTGACGCTTCCATAGCGGATGTTCAAGGTCGCGAGATTCCGCGACGCTACCTGGCACAACG
>CAVSWN010000021.1:0-208691 GCA_963731545.1 uncultured Acidobacteriota bacterium
GCGGCGGCCCCGATGGTCATCGGCGGCTGGTTCATCGTCACGCTCCGCGACGGCTTCCCCGACCTGGCGGCCATCCAGAAGATCGGCGAGATGGATCAGGCGACGACGGTCTTCGACGGCAGCGATCGGCTGGCCTTCACGATTTTCAAGGAACAGCGGATCGACGTCCCGCTCGTCCAGGTCTCGCCGCACCTCGTTCACGCGCTGATCGTCGATCGAGGATCAGCGCTTCTACGAGCACCACGGCTTCGATCTCGTCCGCATCGGGTCGGCGGCGCTCGCCAACGTCCGGCACGGCCGCGCCGCACAGGGCGGCAGCACGATCACGCAGCAGCTCGCGCGCCAGAGCTTCCTCACGCCCGACAAAACGATCCGCCGCAAGCTCCAGGAGCTGATTCTCGCCGCGCGCATCGAGCGGAGTACACGAAGGAGCAGATCCTCGAGCTGTATCTGAACAAGGTGTATTTCGGCGACGGCCTGTACGGCGTCGAGGCGGCGTCGCGCGGGTATTTCGGCAAGCACGCGTCGGAGCTGACCGTCGCGGAAGCGGCGTTGCTCGCCGGCCTGGTGAAGTCGCCGTCCACGCTACGCGCCGACGGTCAGCCTCCAGCGTGCGGTGGCGCGGCGCAACGTCGTGCTGCAGGCGATGCGTCGATACCAAGGCGCATCGACGCGCCGCATGGCAGACAGCCGCGCGCGGCCGAAGGTCGTCGCTGCACGACGGGCTGCCGATCGGACGAGCCGCACGGCCTGTATTTCAAGGAACAGGTCCGCATCGAGCTCGTCGAGCGGTTCGGCTGGCAGCGCGTCTACCAGGGTGGGCTGCGCGTCTTCTCCACGATCGACATGCCGCATGCAGAGAGCGGCCGAGTCGGCGGTCGACGAGGCGCTGAAGCGCTCGACGCCCGCCGCGCCAAGCTGGCCGCGCGACGCGCGTCGGCGAAGACAGGCGAGCCGCCGCCGCCGGTCGAATCGCGGATCCGCTGCAGGCGGCGCTGATCGCGATGGATCCCGCAGACGGGCCACGTCCGGGCGATGGTCGGCGGCCGCGACTTCGAGGAGAGCCACTTCAATCGCGCGATGCAGGCTCAACGGCAGCCGGGGTCAGCGTTCAAGCCGTTCGTCTATGCTGCCGCGCTCGAAGAGGGATACACGCCGGCCACGCGTCATCAGCATCTGGACGATCCGATCGCGACGCTGCAAGGCGCGTGGACGCCCGAGGACGAGCATTCCAGCGCCGCCTCGATGACGCTGCGCACGGCGCTGCGGACGTCGAGCAATCGCGCCGCCGTGCGGCTGCTGCAGGAGGTCGGCAATCGGACGGACCGTGCGGTACGCGAAGAAGCCTGGGCGTCGGCGACGTGCCGAGCGTGCCGTCGCTCGCGCTCGGCTCCGGCGAAGTGACGCTGCAGGCGATGACCGCCGCCTACGCGGCGTTCGCCAATCACGGGTTGGTGCCGAAGCCGATGCTCATTCGCCGCGTCGAAGATCGGGACGGCCGCGTGCTGTTCGACGCGCGCGACTCATCCACGCGCGCCGTCAGCGACGTCACGGCGTACCTGATGTCGTCGATGATGGCGGACGTCATCAACGCGGGCACCGGCGCCCGCGCGCGCTGCGCTCGGGTTCACGCTGCCGGCGGCTGGGAAGACCGGCACGACCAACGAGTTCCACGACGCCTGGTTCGTCGGCTTCACGCCGAAGCTCGTCACCGGCGTGTGGGTGGGCTTCGATCAGCCGCGCACGATTCTGCCGAACGGCTTCGCCGCGGACGTCGCGGTGCCGCTCTGGGCCAATTTCATGAAGGTCGCCACGCGCGGCGACAAGCCCGAGTGGCTGACGCCGCCGGCTGGCGTAACGAGCGCGACCGTCTGCCGCGTCTCGGGCAAGCTGGCGACCGACGATTGCCAGGACACGCCGTCGAGAATCCGGACGGGTCGCTGAGCCGGAAGTCGATGGTCTACACCGAATACTTCGCGCGCGGCACCGCGCCGACCCAGTACTGCGATCTGCACAATTCGCCGGGCATCTTCACGAAAATCGCGAGCGCGATCGGCATCGACGCCAAGCCCGTGTCGCCGAACATCGAGGCCATCGCCATGCACCCGCCACCGGCCTCACCGGTGCACACCTCGACCGCGCCGCCCCCCAAGCTGGAAACGCCACCGCCGCCGCCCGAGCCGGAAAAGAGGCGCGGTTTCTGGTCGCGAGTCTTCGGGCGCAACAAGGCGGGCGAGTCCCGGAAGCCGGAAGCCCAAAAAGCCGAACTAACGCCGCGTGATACGATTCGTTCCGAGGAGCGGTCATGCCTTTTCGGGACGTCGTCGGCCATCGCCGGTTGATCGCATCTCCTCGCCCGGTCGATCCGGCGCGACGGGCTCCCGCCGAGCCTGCTGTTTGCCGGCCCCGACAGCGGCGCCACCCGCGACACGGCGATCGCCGTCGCGCAGGCGCTCAACTGTCTCAACCTGTCGCACACTGTAGGGCGACCCGGTCCGCCGGCTCGACGCCTCGCTCGAGCCGATGCCTGCGGAGCGTGCTCCACGTGCACGCGCATCGCGCGAAGCATCCACCCCGACGTCATCGTCGTCGAGCCAGGCGACACCGGGTCGATCAAGATCGAACAGGTCCGCGATGTCGTGGACCGATCCTCGTACCGTCCGTTCGAGGGCCGTCGCCGCGTCGTGATCGTCGACGATGCGTCGGCGCTGGTGACGGCGGCGCAGAACGCGCTGCTGAAAACGCTCGAGGAGCCGCCGCCGTCGTCGGTGTTCATTCTCGTGACCGCGCGGCCCGATGCGCTGCTGCCCACAGTCCGCTCCCGCCTGATTCGGCTGAGATTCGCGGACAGCGGGCCGGCGGAGATCGATCCCGAGGCGCGCGAGTTGCGGAGCGCGTGCTTGCCCGCGCCGCCGCCGGGGGCGAGCCCGGACGGCGCCTCGAGGCGGCGCAGGATCTGCTCGTCAATACCGGCGGCCGCAGCGGAGCGCAGCGACCGTGAACAACTCGCTGTCGCATTTGCGCGCCATTGCCGTGCTGCTTCGCGACGTCGAAGTTCTCGCGACCGGCGCTGGCGAGCGGCTGCTGGCTCAGCCCGACGAGGCGTCAGCGCTCGAGCGCCTGACGCGCACGTTCCGCGGACAGCGCGGAGTGGATGCGTTCTTTGCCGTCGATCGCGGCCTCGAGGCGCTCAGGGGAAATGCCGGCGTCAAGGTCGTCGCCGACTGGGTGGCGGTGCAGTTATGAACGTGCCTCCCGCGGCCCCGCTCGTCGCCGTCAAGCTGACCCCCGTCGGCCGGGCGCAGACGTTTCTGCCGGCGGACGCGCCCGCTGAGGCCCAGCCGCGCGCCGGCGACCGCGTAGTCGTGCAGACGGACGCGGGTCCGGCGGTCGGCACGGTCGTGCGCCGCATCCCGCAGCTCGACGACAAGCGGCGGCCGGCGGCGGACTCGCCGCATCGTGTGGTCAAACTGGCGAGCCGCGACGACATCGTCGCGCGGCTGAAGCAGCAGCGGCGCGAGCAGGAGGCGTTTCGCATCGCGCTCCTGAAGATCCGCGAGCGCGGTCTCCCGATGAAGCTCGCGCGCGTCGAGCACGCCTTCGACGGCTCGCGTCTGCTCTTCTACTTCACGGCGGACGGACGCGTCGACTTCCGCGAGCTCGTGCGTGAGCTCGCCGGCGAATTCCGGATGCGGATCGAGATGCGCCAGATCGGCGTCCGCGACGAAGCGAAGATGTACGGCGGCTACGGGACATGCGGCCGTCCACTGTGCTGCACGACGTTTCTGCAGACGTTCGAGCCCATCTCGATCAAGATGGCGAAGCAGCAGGACCTCAGCCTGAATCCGTCGAAGCTGTCGGGGCTGTGCGGCCGGCTGAAGTGCTGCCTGCGCTACGAGCTGCCGAACGCCAAAGGTCAGACGCACGGCGGCTGCGGCAGCGAAGGCGGCTGCGACAACCCGTCCGGCTGCGGTTCGGGCGGATGCGGCTCAGGCGGCTGTGGATCGTGCCGAAGTGAGAACTGAAGTTAGAAGTCAGAAGGACTGCGTGCACGGCTCTGTCCTTCTACTTCTGACTTCGACCTTCTAACTTCTTATGAAGCCTCGCATTGCGATCACGGCGGGTGATCCGGCAGGCATCGGACCGGAAATTGCGACGCGCGCCGCTGCCGATGCGCGCGTGCGCGACGTGTGCGAGCCGATCGTGTACGGCCCGCCGGCCGGCCAGACGTTCGCAGCTGGGTGAGCTGAGCGCCGAGGCCGGCCGCGCCGCGCACGATGCGATCGTGCGCGCGGTGGAGGATGCGCGGAATGGCGCGATCGACGCGATCGCAACGGCGCCGATCAACAAGGAAGCGTTTCGCCTGGCGGGCCTGAAGTGGTCGGGCCACACGGATCTGCTTGCCGATCTGACCGGCACGCGCGACGTGGCCATGATGTTCTATTCCGACGAGCTCCGCGTGGTGCTCGCGACCATTCACGTCGCGCTGGCCGAGGTGCCGCGCTTGCTGACGGCGTCGCTGATGGAACGGACGATCGCGCTCACCGCGCGGGAGCTGCCGCGCTTCGACAAGGTGGCGCCGCGCATCGCGGTCGCCGGCCTCAATCCGCACGCCGGCGAGCACGGGTTGTTCGGGCGCGAGGAGGCCGACGCGATCGTGCCGGCCATCGAGGCGTGCCGGACGAGGGGCATCGACGTCAGCGGGCCGTTTCCCGCCGACACCGTGTTCGTCCGCGCCCGGCGCGGCGAGTTCGACGTCGTCATCGCCTGCTATCACGATCAGGGGCTGATTCCAGTGAAGCTGGTTGCGTTCGGCAAGGCCGTGAACGTCACGCTCGGTCTGCCGATCATCCGCACGTCGGTCGATCACGGGACGGCGTTCGACATCGCCGGGAAGGGCGTCGCCGATCCGGAGAGCATGATCGCGGCGGTGCTGCTCGCCGCGCGCGGCTGGCGGCCTGAAGCCGCGCTGACGTACGTGAGGCGGCCCTGTCGAGCGCCATGGCTGACAAAACCGAGCGCGAAAAAGCGCAGATCCAGCATCGCCGAGAACCGCAAGGCCTTCCACGACTACCATCTGCTGGAGATCGTTCGAGGCCGGCATCGTGCTGCTCGGCACCGAGGTGAAGGCGATACGCGAGGGACGCGTCAACCTGCGCGACAGTTTCGCGCGCGTCGAGGACGGCGAGGTCTACCTCTATAACGTCAACATCAGCCCGTACAGCCACCGCGGGTATGCGGATCACGAGCCGCTGCGCAAGCCGCAAGCTGCTGCTGCATCGCGACGAGATCCGCAAGTTGATCGGCAAGACCGTCGAGAAGGGGATGACGCTCGTCCCGGTGCGCATGTACTTCAAGAAGGGCCGCGTCAAGGTGGCGGTCAGCCTGGCGAAGGGCAAGAAGGACTACGACAAGCGCGAAACGATCAAGCGGCGCGAGGTGGATCGCGAAACGCGCGCGGCATCAAGTCGAGTCGACGGTAACGAGATAGCGATAGCGCATGACTCGTTCGATGAAGGTCCCGTTGCTCGACCTCCAGGCGCAGTATCGGCCGATCCGCGACGAGATTCTCGCCGCGATGACGCGCGTCGCCGACAGCCAGCGGTTCATCATGGGCCCCGAGATCGAGGCGCTCGAACGGGAGCTGAGCGGCCTGCTGGGCATTCGTCACGCGATCACGGTCTCGTCGGGCACCGACGCGCTGCTGCTCGCGTTGATGGCCCTCGACATCAAGGCCGGCGACGAGGTGATCACGCCCGACGTATTCGTTTTTCGCGACGGCCGGCTGCGTGTCGCGGCTGGGTGCGCGGCCGGTCCTGGTGGACATCGATCCGGTGACGTTCAACATCGATCCCGCGCAGGCTGTTGCCGCGATCACGCCACGTACGAAGGCCATCATGCCGGTCCATCTCTTCGGCTTGAGCGCGGATCTCGATCCGCTCCTCGAAGCGGGACGGCCGCGCCGGGATTCCGATTGTCGAGGACGCGGCACAGGCGATCGGCGCGACGTATCACGCGCGTCCCGCCGGCGGAATCGGCGCGTTCGGCTGCTTCTCGTTCTTCCCGAGCAAGAACCTCGGCGCGTTCGGCGACGCCGGCCTGGTGACGACCAACGACGACGCGCTGGCGGCGCGCGCGCGGTTGCTGCGCACGCACGGCATGCAGCCGAAGTACTACCACCACATCGTCGGCGCAAACTTCCGGATGGACGCGTTGCAGGCGGCGGTGCTGCGCGTGAAAGCGCCGCACCTGGCGGCGTGGACCGGGGCGCGCCGCGACAACGCGGCGACCTATCGCGAGCTCTTTCGGGCGGCCGGTCTCGATGGCCTGGTCACGCTGCCGATCGAGCCGCCCGGGTATACGCACATCTACAATCAGTTCGTCATTCGCACGCCGGAACGCGACGCGCTCAAGCGTCACCTCGACGAGCAGGGCATCGGCAACGAAATCTACTATCCCGTGCCCTTCCATCAGCAGCCGTGCTTCGCGGACCTGGGATACGCGGCCGGCGCATTCCCGCACGCTGAGCGCGCCGCGGCCGAGAGCCTGGCGATTCCCATTTACGGCGAGCTGACGCGCGCGCAGCAGGAGCGCGTCGTGTCGGCAATCGGCGCGTTCGTGCACCGTAGCGTGGGAGCCGCGAGGTGATTCGCATCCGAGACGACGCCCATCGTGACCGCGCAGGGACAGCCGCTGCCGCGGAAGCCGCGGGTCGATCTCACGACGCGGATCTTCATCGGCCTGGTGATCGGGATCATCGTCGGCTATCTCTGGCCGTCCTTCGGGGTCGCGGTCAAACCGCTCGCGGATGCGTTCCTGCGCATGATCAAGATGATCATCGCGCCGCTCCTGTTCGCCACCCTCGTGGTCGGCATCGCCGGCACCGGGGATCTCAAGTCGATGGGCCGCATCGGTCTGAAGGCCATCATCTATTTCGAGGTCGCGACGACCATCGCGCTGTTCCTCGGGCTGGCGCTCGTGAACATCTTTCAGCCCGGCGCGGGGCTCTCGATGCCGATCGGCGCCGACACGTCGGCCGCGGCGGCGATGGCGCAGAACCAGCAGCGCCCGTGGGACATTTTTCTTCACCTGTTCCCAACGTCGGTCGTGGACTCGGCGGCGCGTGGCGACATCCTCCAGCTCGTCGTCTTTTCGCTGTTCTTCGGCATCGCCGTCGCCGCCATCGGTCCGAAAGGACAACCGGTGCTCGACGTGCTCGACAGCGTCGCGCACGCGATGTTCAAGTTCACCGGCTACGTGATGTTCTTCGCGCCGATCGGCGTCTTCGCCGCGATCGCGGCCACGGTGGGGAGCAAGGGGATCGCGATTCTGTTCACGCTGGGCAAGCTGATCGCGCTGATGTATTTCGGTCTCGCGATCTTCGTCATCATCGTCGTCGGCGGCGTGTCGTATCTGATTCGCGTGCCGTTCTTCACGTTCGTCAAAGCGATTCGCGAGCCGTTCCTGATCGCGTTCACGACCGCCAGCTCCGAGGCGGCGTTGCCGAAGGCGCTCGAGGTGATGGAACGCTTCGGCGTGCCGAAGAACATCGTGGGTTTCGTGTTGCCCACCGGCTACAGCTTCAACCTCGATGGCACCACGCTGTACTTGTCGCTCGCGAGCGTGTTCGTCGCCCAGCTCGGAGGCCTGCAGCTCACGTTCGGGCAGCAGCTGGTGATGATGCTCACGCTGATGCTCACGAGCAAAGGTGTCGCCGGCGTTCCGCGGGCGGCCCTGGTCGTGCTCACGGCGACGCTGACGCAATTCGGTCTACCCCTCGAGGGCGCGGCCATCCTGCTTGGCATCGATCAGGTGATGGACATGGGCCGCACGGCCGTCAACGTGATGGGCAACTGCATCGCGACCGCCGTCGTGGCGCGCTGGGAAGGCGTGTTCGACGACTACCAAGATGCAGGCGTTCGAGTTCGAGAAAGCGGCCTAGTCTCCACTCCTATGAGAGTCGCCGTCATCGGCGCACGCGGCCAGCTCGCCGCCGCGGTAATCCACGAATGCCGCGACGTCCACGAGGTCGTCGCATTCTCGCGCGCCGATCTCGACGTGACCGACGATGGCGCGGTCGAGGAGGCGATGGCGCGGGCGCGGCCGGAGGCGATCGTCAACGGCGCGGCGTTCAACGACGTCGACGGCGCCGAAGATCGCCCGATCGACGCGCTGAACATCAACGCGTTCGGCGTCCGCGCGCTGGCGCGGGCGGCGCAGAAGCATGGCGCGGTGCTCGTGCACTACAGCACGGACTTCGTCTTCGACGGGCGCGCGACGCAGCCGTACACCGAGGAAGATAAGCCCAACCCGCGCAGCGTCTATGCGGCGTCGAAGCTGCTCGGCGAGTGGTTTGCGCTCGACGTGCCGCGCGCCTACGTGCTTCGCGTCGAGACCCTGTTTGGACGGGCGCCCGGCGGCGGTCAGCCGAAGGGCAGCATCGCGAGCATCACGAACACGCTGGTCGGAGGCGGGACGCCCACGGTGTTCGAGGATCGAACGGTGTCCCCGACGTTCGTGCTCGACGCGGCGCGAGCCACGCAGACAGCTGCTCGAGCTGCAGGCGCCTGCAGGCCTCTACCACTGCGTCAACTCGGGGGCGTGCACGTGGGTCGAGTTGTCGCGCGAGCTCGCGCGACTGCTTGGCGTCGAGCCGCGTCTGAAACCGACGCGCATGGCGGATGTGCCGATGCGAGCCGCGCGTCCTCAATATTGCGCGCTGGACAACAGCAAGCTGCAAGCGCTCGGCATCGCGATGCCGTCGTGGCAGGACGCGCTCAGTCGATACGTCAGCTCGATCCGCTAGACGTTTTCCGTTTCCGTGTAGCGCGGCCCTCAGGGCCGCGGAGGACGCGGGGCTGAAAGCCCGCGCTACACAGAAACAAGACCTTGAGGGCTCGTTTCGAAACAGCAGGGGCACGCCGCTCACGATCGCGCACAACACCAAGAGCCAGGCGCCGCCATCGAGTCGCAGACCCGAGGCGACGAGAAATGGATAGCCGAGCCGTGTGACCGGTCCGAAGACACCGACGCGCACGAGCGCGAACGCGGCGTAGCCGAGAGCGATCGCACCCACTGTTGCGAGCGCGAGCGCGGCAGCTGTCGCAAGCGTGGCTGTCTGGCGGTGGGCATTCCTTTCGCGCCGGGCCCGGCGCAGCGTCTCGAGCGTGAGCGCGGCGACGGCAATGGCGGTCGCGGCAATCGTCCAGGAGCGCAATGGCAACGGCCACGTCAGGCCGAGCACCGCGGCAGTGGCGATCGGTAGCGCGACGAGCGTCCAGCGGGCCATGCGCGATGCGGATGGTACACTGCGCACCCGCTCGTGAGCATAGGTTCCGAAGAGGTTCCAAGACCGATGTGGGTCCGCCTTTAGGCGGACCGACGTGGCTGAAGCCGGACGCCACAGGTTTTGAGACGTTCCGCGCCGCGGTCTGTGGGCGGCCGTTGCGGCGGGAACGCTCCTGTCGCTCGTCGTGTCGGGCCGCATCGCGGCCGGCAGTTTCGTCCTGGGGTCGACGAGCGGCGGCTGGGTCCACGGCTACCTGTATCCCTTCCAGTTCAAAGCCATCGCCGTTTTCACGATCGTGTTCGCCTGCTGTGCAGTGGCCGCGCTCGATACCGATCGCGGAGGTTCGCCGTCGCGAGTGGCGGATCGTGTGCGTGTGGCTCGCGCTCGGCTTCTGCGCGCAGGGCGTGCTGCGCGCGCTGTCGCCGTACACGATGGAGGGACTGTTTCTCGGCGACGGCTCGAACGGATTCTTCGAGCCCACGTTGAAGCACGGCGCAGTCGAGTTGCTGCGCGACTTCGATCGCCTGCGGCTGACGCTGCCCGAGCATCCGCGCACCAACATGCCGGGGAAGCTGATGCTGGTCTACGTGCTCGAGGTCATCTCGATGCGCCCTGGCGTGCTGGCGTGGCTGGCGCGTGGCGGTGTCGAATCTCGGCGGCGTGTTGCTGTATCTCTTCGTCCGCGACTGGCTGGACGATCGCGAAACCGCGCTCGTCTCGCTGATCCTGTATCTGTTCGTGCCGGCGAAGCTGCTGTTCTTCCCCGGCCTGAATGCGGTCACGCCGGCGTTGGTGTTCCTGTGCGCCTGGTTCTGGGTGCGGCTGCTGCGCTCACGGCGATTGATCTACGCGGCCGGGCTCGGGGCGGCGGCGTACGGCGTGATGTTCTACGAGCCCACGCCCGCGGTGATGGGCCTGCTGTTCGTGATCCTTACCGGTTACGCCGTGTCCCGCGGCGAGATCGATCTGCGGACGGTCATCAGGTTGAGCGCGGCCGTGGTGGTGGCGTTCCTGGCGACATACGTCTTGTTCCTGCTGGTGTTCCGGTTCGACCTCCTGACGACGCTCAGGCTGGTTGCGGCGGATGCGATCGAATTCAACGCGCGCGTGAAGCGGCCGTACGGTCCATGGGTCGCCCAGAACCTGCTCGATCTCGCGTTTGGCGCCGGATGGTGTCAGGCCGTGCTGTTCTGCGTGTGCGTCGGCTTCGCCCTCGCTCGCCGGTGGCTCGCCGGCGGCGGAACGGAGGGCCACCTCGCGGCGCTCTGTCTGGGAACTGCCGCGGCTTTGCTCGTGACCGATCTCGCGGGCATCAACCGCGGCGAGGTCGTGCGGCTGTGGATTTTCCTCGCGTGTTTTCTCCAGGTGCCGGCGGCGTACGTCTGCCGCCGCCTCGACAGCACGCTGCCGCTGCTGCTCGTGCTCGGAACGACGCTGCTGCAGACGGCGCTCAGCACGTCGATGATGGCGTTCCTGCAGCCGTGATACGCTGCCGAGGCGACCGGGGTCAGACCCCAAGGGGTCGCGAAATGGGCGCATTTCCACGCCTTGGGGTCTGACCCCGGGGCCCAAAAAACAGGCGCAATTTGAAGCATTGGGGTCAGACCCCGCTCCAACTCACGCTGGCTGCTGGATTTGCGGCAGCCGTTGTTTACACTCTTGCACCGCTCGCAGTCTGGACCGTCGTGCTGGGCGCGGCGCTGGTAGCGGCGGCGCGTCGCGGGCTTTCGGACGCTGACCGCCGCGTGCTCACCATCCTGCTGACGGCGGCGATCGCGGTTCGCGTCCTCTTCATCATCGCCATCTTCCTCTTGAATCTCCCGAACCATCACGACCTGTGGCTTGGCGAGCTGGCAGGCGACGGCGCCTACGGGATCTCGCGCGGATTGCGTGCGCGCGATCTGCTGCTCGGGATCCCGACCAGCAGGTTCGACGCGTTCGTCGTGAACGACATCTACGGCAGGAACGCCTACGTCAGTCTGCTCACCGGCTTGCAGGTGTTGTTCGGTCCGGTTCCGTACAGCATCCGCCTCCTGAACGGGCTGTTCTTCCTCAGCGGAGCGCTGGTGCTGTTCCGGCTCACGCGATCGGTGTACGGCCGGCTGCCCGCGTTCGCGGCGCTGACCGTCGTGCTGTTCCTGCCGTCGTTCTTCATCTGGTCGGTGTCGCTGCTGAAAGAGCCGCTGTATTTTCTCTGCACCGCCGTCTTTCTCATGACGGCCTCGCGGACGCTTCGCGCCGGGCCGCTGCGCGATCGGATCGTTGCCGGCGTGTGTGCGGTTCTCGTCCTCTTCGTGATGGAAGGCGTGCGCCACAAGACGCTGGCGATCGGATTGCTGGGATGGGCGATTGCCGCGTCGCTGCTGATCGTGTTCTCGCGTCCGCGACGCTATCTCCCGATCGCGGCGGTCGCGCTTGCGGCGTCGCTGGCATTGCTGACCCGCCCCGCGATCCAGCAGCGCGCGCTCGATGGCCTCGCCGAATCCGCGAAAATTCATGCGGGACACGTCTTCACGCTGGGCCACGGCTACAAGCTGCTCGACGAGGGGTTCTACTACCGCCTGCAGGATCCGAACTCGTCGACCCTGACGCTCACCGCGGACCAGGCGGCGCGCTACGTGCTGCGCGCAGCCGCCAGCTTCGTCGTGACGCCGCTCCCGTGGCAGGCCGCGTCGATACGAGAGCTGGTGTACGTCCCCGAACAACTGGTGTGGTACACGTTGATCGCGCTGCTGCCGATCGGCATCGTGGCCGGATGGCGTCGCGATGCGGCGACGACCGCGGTGATGCTCGGCTACCTGATGCCGACCAGCGCGATCCTGGCGCTCACCAACGGCAACGTGGGCACGCTGGTGCGCCTGCGCGGAATGGTCATGGTCATCGTGGTGTGGGTGAGCATGGTCGGTCTGTGCGCGGCCCTCGAACACCTCCTGGCCCGCGCGTCACGCGTGCGCGTCGGCTGGCGGACCCTCGATCCGGAGGCCGCCTCGTGACGGTCCTCGACGATCGCGGCCGCCTGTTCGGTCGCGTCAACCTGGTTGACGCGCTCGTCCTCGGCTTCCTCGTCTTGCTCATCCCGCTTGCGTATGGCACCTGGCTGCTGTTCCGCCCGAAGCCGGTGCACATCACCTCGGTGACGAAGGTCACGCTGTCGAAGGAAGAGCAGCGGATTGCGAATCCTCTCCGCGCGGCAGCCAAGCTCAAAGTGAAGGGCAGCGGATTCACGCCGATGCTGCGCGCCTGGATCGGACCCGAGCCATCGCTCGGCTTCACGTTCGAAGATCCCGGCTCGGCCGACGTCATCGTCGGGCCGATGCCTCCAGGCGAATACGACGTGTCGTTGTACGACGGCGGCCAGGAAGTCGCGCGCGCGCCGAAGGCGTACGTGATTCCCGGCACGCCGAATCGCGATCGCATCAAGGTCGTCGGCCGGCTCGTGGATCTGAAACGGGAAACGGCGGATGGCCTGCAGGCTGACGCGGCATTTCCGTCGGCATCGGATGCGCGCGTCCGGGTTGCCGCGCTCGGTCCCGTCGAACCGGGACGGCGTCCGCTCCTCGTGCGGCCCGGCGGGGATCCGCAGCAGCAACGCCTCGAGGTGCCCGGCGACGCGGGGCTGTTCGAGCGCAACGCGACGCTCGTGCTGGCGTGCGACCCGACGGACCAGCCGGACACGAGCTGCACCATCGGCGGCGTGTTCCCGACGCCCAACGCGCAGCTTCGCGTCGCCGGGCGCCGCCGATGCGATGACCTTCATCGTCGACGAGCTGCTGCCCGCCGCGCCCGCGCAGCCGCTCGACGTAACGGTTCGATTGTCTGGAGGCCCGGAGCTCGCGCTGATCAAGGTCGGCGATCGCGACGCGCTGCTCGACGATCGCGCGGCCGTCGTGACGACCGTTGGGGCGCGCCAGGGGTCAGGGCTGGACGTGACTCTGCGAGTGGGCGCCGATCGAGCGCGCGACGGATGGCGCTATCGGGGCCGCCTGATGAAAGCGGGCGCGCCGTTCTCCATGTCAACTGAGCAGTACATCGCGAGCGGCACGATCGTGTCGGCGGTCCCGGTCGCCAAAGGCGAAAGCCGATGACGACCCGATCGCGACTTCGCGCGGCTCGAGTCCCATCTGCAGTCGAGCTGGCTGATTCGCGCGGCCGACGCGCTCGCCTCCGCCGCGGTCGCCACATTGAATCGCTCCGCCACTGCTCAGTGGATTCAGCGCGGTCGTGCGCGGTTTCACTCGACTGCCGTCGAGGGCCGCGTCCGATCGGCCGGCGTGTTTCTGGCTACGGCAGCCATTGGCCACCTGTTGCTTCTGCGTTTCGTCCCCGCGCACATCGGGCCAGCTCTACCGAAGGCCATCTGGATTCTGGTCGCCCTCACCGCACTGGTCATTGCGATCGCTGCCAAACCGGTCGCGCACGCCTGGACATCCTCTCGGTCGCCCGGTTGTCGGCTTTCATCTCGCGTTCTTGATCTTCTCCAGTAGGAGGAGATCATGAAGAAGACGAAGGATCTGCAGCCGAAGTCGCCCGCGAAGGTCAAGGGCGGCCGGGCCGGTCTCCAGGGCACAAACCACAACATCACGCTCGTGCGCGCCGGCGCGTGAACACACGTGCGAGGGAGGAGTTCCCATGACGACTGCGTCGCGACCGGGGAAGAACGCAAAGGATCTGTCGCCGAAGTCTCCGACACAGGTGAAGGGCGGCAAGATTGCCATCAACGACAACATCACGATCCTGCGCTCGTCGAAACCGAAGGCCAAGGGGAAGGAACTTCCACCCAAGTCGCCGAGCAAGGTCAAGGGCGGCGCCAGAATGCCAAGCGATGATGGAGGGGAGTGAAACAGACGCCACTACGCCCAGATGACGTGCGGCGTCTGGCTCATCCGTAAGCGCTCGCCATGAGTCCGATGCGCTACACTCCCGTTCCGTGGGCGGCGATGAGCCGATGCCTTCGCGCGAGGCTGGAGATGTCGCTTCGATGGTCGAGCGCGCCGACGCCGGCGACGCGGCGGCAAAGGACGCCCTCTTCGCCGCGCTCTACAGCGAGCTCCATCGTCTGGCGCAGGCGCATATCCGCAACAGCAGTCGGTCCGCTGACGATGGGCGCCACGACGCTGCTGCACGAAGCCTACTTGAGCCTCAACAGCCGGGACAGCACGGTGTTCCCGGATCGCCATCGCTTCATGAAATACGCATCGCGGGCGATGCGCGGGCTGATCATCAACTACGTCCACCGGAAACGCGCGCAGAAGCGCGGCGGCGAGATCACGCTTCACCGATATTGACGAGGAGAACATCCGCCTTCCGGCTGACGCAAGGCAGCTCCAGCAACTGGGGGAAGCGCTCGACGAGCTTGCCGCATCGACGCCGCCGCTGGCTGAGCTCGTCGATCTGAAGTTCTTCTGCGGTTTTTCCTTCGCCGAGATCGCAAGCATGCGTGCGCGTCTCGGAGCGCACCGTGCAGCGCGATTGGGCGAAAGCGCGTGTCCTGCTCCACGACGCCCTCACGCTGCGCAGATCGGCCCGATGCGCCGACGCTCGATAGCAGACGCTCTGGCAGGCCTAGCCCGCTGCTCGATCGCGCGATCGAGCTGGATGCCGCGGCGCGCGGCCGAGCTCCTGCTCGAGCTCGATCGCGACCGACCGGACGTGGCCGCCGATCCTCCGCCGGCTCCTCGAGGAACACGATCGTCTTCTCGGTTCCGATTTCCTGGAGTCGCCTCCGGACACGGCGATCGCCCGACGCCGTCACTGGCCGGCCAGACGGTCGGCGCCTACACACTGGACGTGCCGCTCGGCATGGGCGGCATGGGCACGCGTCTGGCGGGCGCGGCGCAGCGACGGACGGTTCGAGGGCTACGTCGCGGTCAAGCTGCTCAACCTCGCGCTGATCGGCGACAGGGCGACGAGCGCTTCCGGCGCGAGGGCACGCTGCTCGCGCGGCTCGTCCATCCGCACATCGCGCGTCTGCTCGATGCCGGCGTCACCGCCGACGGCCAGCCCTATCTCGTGCTCGAGTTCGTGGAAGGCACGCGCATCGATCGCTACGCCGACGAGCGGCGGCTGACCTCGCGAGCGGCTCGGCTGTTCCTGCAGGTTGCCGACGCCGTCGCCCACGCGCACGCCAACCTCGTCGTCCACCGCGATCTCAAGCCGTCGAACATGCTGGTGACGCCGACGGCGCAGGTCAAGCTGCTCGACTTCGGCATCGCCAAGCTGCTCGAGGACGACGCGGCGCCGGGTCGCCACCGAGCTCACGCGCGAGGCGCGGCAGCGCGCTGACGCCCGAGTACGCGGCGCCCGAGCAGGTCGCCGGCGGCGCCGTCACGACGGCGACCGACGTCTACGCGCTCGGCGTGCTGCTGTTCGTGCTGCTGACCGGCCGGCATCCGGCGGCAGTCGAGCCTCGAATCGCCCGCCGATCTCGATCAAGGCCATCGTCGAGACCGAGCCGCCGCGTCCCTCGGATGTCGCGCCGCGGATGTCCGCGCGCGCGACTCCTGCGCGGCGATCTCGACACGATCGTCCGAAAGGCGCTCAAGAAGAATCCGGCCGACCGCTACGCGTCGGTCACGGCGATGGCCGACGACCTGCGCCGCTTCCTTCGCCACGAGCCGATTGCCGCGAGACCCGACACCGTGACCTATCGCGCGGCGAAGTTCCTGCGCCGGCGTCGCTGGCCGGTGGCGGCGGCGGTTGTCGTGTTCGCGATGCTGACCGCCGGTCTCGTGGTTGCGACCCGTCAGCGACTGATCGCGGAAAGCCGGTTCCGACAATTGCGTCAGCTCTCAGAGCAGGTCTTCGGGCTCGACCAGCGGCTGCAGCACCTTGCCGGCGCGACGGACGCCAGGCAGACTCTGGTCGCGGCGTCGCTGGAGTATTTGGAAGGGCTCGCGCGTGACGCGCGCGGCGATCTCGATCTCATGCAGGAGGTGAGCGACGGCTACTGGCGTGTGGCGAAAATTCAGGGCGTACCGACCGGTCTCAATCTGGGTAACTTCGTCAAGGCGGAGGAAAGCCTGAAGAAGGCCGACGCGCTCATCGAAACGGTTCTCGCCTCGCGGCCGCACGACCCCCGGGCACTCGAGCGTGCGGCGGCAATTGCGCAGGATCGAATGATCGTCGCGCAATCGGAGCGCCGCGACGCCGACTCGATCGTCCACGCGCGCAAGGCGATCGAACGTGCCGACGCACTGTTAGGCAGCAGCGGCGTCACGGATGTCCAACGGCAGAGGGCGCCGGGGACTCTATTCGAACGTGGCGATGACCTACCTCAATGTGAACGACCACGAAAATGGCGTTCGAATTGCGAAGCGCGCACTCGACATGGCCCGAGTCAGTGGCGTCGCCCGAAACATCAGTTACTCACTCAGCGTGCTGGCGAACGCGCTGCGGCTGCAAGGCGATCTGGATGGCGCGCTGAAGGCCATTCGAGAGGCCCACGAGATTGTGGATCGGTCCACGTATGCGACCGAGAGCGAGCGGATGTTCGATCGGTATGCCGTCCTGCTTCGGGAAGCGTTCATCCTGGGCGAGGATCGCGGCATCAGCCTCGAGCGTCCGGATGAAGCCATCGTCCCGCTCCGGGACGCTTTCGAGATGCATGAAGCCGGGGCGCGCCGGGATCCGAACGACTACACGAGTCGCACCCGCGTCGGCACCTCGGGCCGCGAGCTCGGCGACATCCTGCGCTGGCGCGTGCCGGAGGAAGCCATTACGGTCTACGACGCGGCGCTCGTGCGCCTCGGCGAAATCAAGAACAACGTCAAGGCCCGCCGCGACACCGCGCTGATCCTGGCCAATTCATCGTACGCGCTGCGACGCGTGAATCGATCGGCCGAGGCGCAGCGACGGCTCGATACCGCGCTGGAGACCCTCACGCAAACCAAGGACTATCCGTCCGATCGCATCCCGCTCGACAGTGAGCTCTGTCCCGTGCTGCAGGCAATCGCCGATCAGCATGCCGACGAAGGGCGGCTGGACGAAGCCATTGCGGAGTACCAACAGCTGCTCGAGCGTGTGACGGCGGCCAAGCCGGATACCGACAACGACCTGCGCGCCGCGTACAGCTTCTCGCTGATCAACCAGAGCCTTGGCCGCCTGCTCCGGCTCGCCGGGGCGACCGACAAGGCGGACGCCGCCGACGCCAGGACGCGCGCGCTGTGGAACCACTGGAACCGAAAGCTGCCCAATAACCCCTTCGTCCTTCGACGCCTGGCCGCCGTCCAGTAGAAACCGTTACTGGGCGGTTTCGAGAATCCAGAAAATGGGCGCGCCGTCCGGGGCCTTGAGCAACTGACGATCCTTCAGCACGCCGCTCGCGGCGAGCTGGTCGATCTCGCCGTCGATCTGCCGGGTCGGGCTCGTGATCACCAAGCTGCCCGGCGGAAGGGCACGAACGCGATCGGGTTTGAAGTCGCCATCGGCGACAGTGAGCGGCAGCAGATCCTCGCGGTGGTGTTTGATCAGGTAGAACTTCCAGAACAACTCGCCGTAGAAGTAGGGCCCCAGCCTCCCCATGTAGATCGCGGGCGCGGGTCGCGTCGCGAGTGCGCTCGATCACCGCCTCGAACGGGGCCCGCATGTTGCCTTCGACTTCGGCGCTCCCACGGGCCTGAAACTCTCCGAGGTAGTCGATGTAGAACGTCGTGAACTGGATGGACGCCAGCCCGAACACGCCGGCGATGGCGACGTGGCCGAACGTCAGACGCGCCTCCTTTAACGATCGCACCAGCGCCGCCAGCCCGACGACGGCGATGACCACGACGGCCACGTGGATCGCGCGGAGCCGAAAGTCGGTGAACAGATCGATCCCGTAGTACGCGACTTGTACGGCGACTAGCCAGCCGGCTTGAGCGATTGTCGTGTTGGTGTAGCGCGGGGCTTTCAGCCCCGCGAGACGCGGCCCTGAAAGGGGCTCGCCACCCGCAATCGGAAAACGAGCCACCAGCCGCGACGACGAAGATGACCGCGGCAAGCGCGATGGAACCGAAGACCAACCGCAGCGCCAGCACGAGCGCAGATGCGGGAATGGGTCCGACCCGTCGAATCTGCCCGTAGTCCACATACAGGTACATGAACAGGCCGGTGACGAACGCGAGCAGCGCCACCGTGAACAGCGGCTCACGACTGAACCGCTCCGGCGCGCGAGCCAGCACCGTCGCCGCCGCGAGCCCTACCATCAGCAGCACACCCGTTGTCGTCGCCTGATCGGCCACGAAAAACACGATGTGCATCGACATCAACACGGCCGCGGATACGAGCCCTGCGCGCACGATCGGGAGGCGCTCGCCTGCAAGGGGCTGCGCAAGCACGGCGAGTCCGGTCACGGCCAACGGTACGCTCGCGGCCCGCACCAGCGCCTGCGCATGCGGCAGGAAGTCGTCGTACCACGACGCCAGAGCAATTGCCGTCGCGAAGATCGTCACGATCGCCAGTCTCGAGCTCCGTGTGTCCACCGCCGACGCGAACCGAAGACCGGCGACGGCGAGCAGCACGCCGAATGGCGCCAGTTGAAGTGTTCGCCAGATCGTTTGTGCTTCGCCGCCCAGGCTGGAGACGAGGGGACCGGTGAGCAAGCCGGCGAGCAGCAGCAGATCCTCGGGCGAACGGCGGCGCACGGCGTACACCAGCCCGACGACCAGCGCACCCGCAAGTCCCACGAGAAACACTCCGACGAGTTGCGTGGCGCGGAGTCGGAGGGGGCCGTTGATGAACAGGAACTGCGGATCGAAGAAGCTGGCGTAGAGCGCCGGAATCTCGCGGACGCGGCTGGACGTCGCGAAGTCCCGGACCAGATCGAAAAGGCCCGATTGATTCGACGGTGATCCGCTCAGCACGAAGTAGTGAGCTGCGACGTCGCGAAACGGCAGCGGAGAGCGCAGCAACCACGGCAGCGTCAGAACAAGAGGGGCGAGGATGCCCGCGATAAACACAGTGTGCCGGACGAAGGGGTCTTGCCTCCGCCAGAGCACCACGATCGTCGCGAACGCGAGCAGGGGGACGAAAACGTAGGCTGCGACATACCCCAAGAGACTGAGGCCGAGGAGGACTCCAGCCGCGAACAGCACGCGTGGACCGCCACCTCGGATGTAGTGAGCAGCGCACAGCAGCCATCCGAGGATGAACGGCAGCGACAATTGAAAGTCGATCGCCTGCCGGCTGTGCATGAAATGCGCCGGCGTGAGGGCCAACAGCGCCGCCGCAGCGACCGCGAACCATTCGGTTTCGAAAATGATGCGCGCCACGAAGTAGATGAGCAGCACGTCGAGGATGGCGACGATCACCATCGGCAGCCGGATCGCGAACTCGGAGAAGGGGAGGACCTTCAGCGTCGCGGCGATCGCGTAGATCAAGAGCGGCGTGTTCCACGTCGGACGCCCGAACTCCGCTGGATACTCGATGAACATCGGCAGGAAGCTGCCGCTCAGATCGCGTCCCGTGGTGGCCAGCGCGTGGGCTTGCAGCGAGTAGATGATCTCGTCGTGCGACGCGTACAGCGGGGCGTTCTGCAGGTGTGGCAGGTAGAGCGCGGCCGCGCCGAGCACCAGCAGGATGGGAATCAGCGCGCGCCTCACGGGCTCCCGGTCTCCAGAATCCAGAAGGTGGGCGAGCCGTCGGCGTCTCGGAGCAGCTCGCGCGTCCTGATCTCGCCTCGGGCCATCATGCCGTCGATCGCGGCATCGATTACGGGCGACGGTGTCGTGATGACGAGGCTGCCGCGCGGCAGCGCCTTGATGCGATCCGGCTTGAAGTCGAGCTCAGGGATCGTGCGTGCCAGAAGCTCCTGACGCTGGCTCTCGATCACGTAGAACCGCCAATACAACTCGCCGAGCGCGTAGGGCCATCCCAGATAGATCGCCGGCGCCGACGCGTCGCGCGCGCGACCGATCAACGCCTGGAACGCGGGTTTTGAACTGACCGGCCCCGTGTTTCCACGTGCCCGGAAACCGGTGAGGTAGTCCGCGTGGAAGGGTGCAAACTGCACGACCGCGATGGTCAGAAGTCCGGCCGCAGCGAGGGCGCCGAGTTGCACACGCGCATGCTCACCGCCGCGGATCAGTACCGCCAGGCCGACGCCGGCGGCGATCAGCACGAGCGCATGCAGGGCTCGCCAGCGAAAGTCCACGAAGGCATCAACCGAGTAGTACGCGAATTGGAGCGCGACGAGCAACACGGCCGCCGCGCTGACGAGCCGCCAACCACTCGGCTTGCTGATCCGTGTTCGAACCGCACGCGCGATCGCGATCGCGGCCGACCGCGAGCAGGGACGCCGTCATCCGCGCCGCGAGGATTACGCCCGACGCGGGAACGAACGCAACGCGGCCAAGCTGGGCATAGTCCACGTAATTGAACATGAAGTGTCCGATGACCAGCGCCAGCACGGCGACAGCCACCAACGGCTCCCGGGCGAAGGCCGGCGGCCGATCCAGCAAGGTCATCGCGCTCACCGCGACCAGCAGCGCGACGCCGACCGGCGTGGCCTGATTCGACGCGACGTATACGGCGTGCATGATGGCGATCGCCGCGACCGAGACAATCGCCATCCGCGAGATGCTGAGCCGCTCGAACTGCACGTCGCCAAAGAGCGCCGCGAAACCTGTGATCGCTAGGGGAACCGTTGCCGCGCGGATAACTGCCTGCGCATGTGGCAGGTCCTGGTAATACATCGTCGCCAGGCCGATCACCGTGATCCACACGGCCACGAATGTGATCCGGCGCAGGCGCGCCGGCTCCGCCGTCCAGACATACTCGAGGCCAGCCACCGCAAGCAGCACGGCGAAGGGCATGACGCCGGCGGCGCGCCGGATGACTTCAGGTTCGCCGACGAAGGTGGCAGGCAGCGGCGCGATCAGCAGGCCCGCGAGGAGCAGAAGCGTGGCCATGTCGGGCCGGCGCAGCAGCCTCATGGCGCCCGCGACCAGCAGCCCCGCAACCGGCAGCACGAACTGGCCGGCCACCCAGACCGATCGGGGTCCGCTGATGAACAGCACGCGCGGCTGCCAGAAACTCGCGTACCGGATCCGATCTTCGCAACACGATCGAGCAGCGAGTGGGCGAGCGACAGGCCACCTGCATCGCGCGTTTGCTGGCGTTGATAGCGCCACAGCGTGTCGGTGACGACAGCGGGGTGCGCGGCGATGTAGAGGGCGCCGATCGACACCGGCAGCAGAAAGCCGCCCGCCAGCAGCGCGTACACGCGCAAGGATTCATGACGCCGGTACAGCACGACCGCCGTGAACAGGGCAAACACTGGCATCAGCACGTATGACGCGATGTAGGTGAACAATCCGATCCCGAGGATCAGGCCGGCACCGAACAGGAGAGCGGGTCGTTGACGTTCGAGGTCCAACAGCAGGCACAACAGCCAGCCGAGGACGAACGGCAGGAACGAGTGATGATCCATCGCGACGCGGCTGTCGGAGAAATGGGCCGGCGTCAGCATCAGCAGCACCGCCGCGGCGACGGCGAGCACTTCGTTGCGAAACAGCACGCGGCCGATGCAGTAGGCGAGCAGAATGTCGATGATCGCCGCGATCGTCATCGGCAGGCGCACGGTGGACTCGGAGAACGGCAGCACCTTGACGCTGGCCGCCATCGCATACACCGCGATCGGCTGATACCACATGCGCGTTTCGAACGAGTCGGGCAACTGGAAGTACAGCGGCAGAAAGCGGCCATTCAAGTCGCGGCCGGTCTCCGCCACCGAGTGGGCGGTCAGCGCCGAAAAGACTTCGTCGGGCGCGAGGTAGCTCGGGATGTCGCGCCGTGGTAGATAGAGGGCTCCTGCGACGATCACGAGCAAGGTGGGAATGACCAGCGATCGGAAACGAACAGCCAACGCGCGGATTGTACCAACATGCGTGGCGCTCGCGCTCATGCTGATCGGCGGCGCGCTTCGTCTCTATCGCCTCGACGTCATGGAGTTCAAGGCCGACGAGCAGGAGGCGTTGAAACTGAGCATCGCCTTGCTCGCCGATCGTCCCTGGTCGACGGACGCCTCGTTTCCCGCGCACGGGATGCCGACCTCGAACACCGTGCCGCTCCCTCCGCTCTACACGTGGCTCGTTGCCGCCTTGTGGGTGCCGACTCGGGATCCAATCGGTGTCGCGACGATCATCGCGCTGCTCAACACCCTTTGCCTCTATCCGCTGTGGCGCTGGGCTCGACGCCGCACGGACGAGAATCGCGCGCTCCTGATCCTCGCGATCGCGGCGGTCTCGCCGTTCACCGTGATCTTCAGCCGCAAGATCTGGAACCTGGACCTCCTGCAGCCGTGCATGGTCGTCTTGCTGTGGGGCGTGGAGTACCTGCGGGGCGAGCGGCCGTGGAAAGGGATCACGCTGCTGGTTCTGGCGGCGCTGCTAGTCGGCCAGCTCCACCTCTCCGGCCCGATCGGCATGGCGCTGCTGCCTCTCGCGATCGCCGCGCAAATTTTCCATGACCGGCGCCACGGCGTGACGTTCAGGCTGGCCCGGCCGTCGGCCGCTGAGGCTGCCACCCTTGCAACCGTCCTGGCGGCGACCCTGTTCTTCTGGCTGCCGTATCTGAACCATCTCGCGCATCTGCCAGCCGAAATGCTCGCCAACCGTCCAACGCTCTCCATCGTCTCGCCGGACCTGTTGCTTCGCACCGAGGCGCAGATCGTTCCGGTCGATCTCCTCTCGTTTTTCGAGCCGCACCGGCGGGAGTTTCTCCGCGATCCGATCAGGGCTGCAAGCTACTACGCGTCGGTCGTGCTCGGCGCGCCGCTGTTGATGTACGGCTTGTGGCGATGGCTGCGCGCGCCCTGGTCGGTGCCGATTCTCGGCATCTGGTGGTGGTTGATGATCGCGGCGTTTGCCGTCGCGCGCATTCCGTCGCATCCGTCCTACGTCCTCACGCTCGCGCCGATCACGGCGATGCTTCCGGCCGGCGCGTTCGATCCTCCCATCCAAAGCCACATGATCGCGCGCGCGCTCACAGCGTGGCGGATGGCGTACGTGGCGGCGCTGTGTGCGCTCACTGTGACCACGGGCACATGGCTCGCCAATCGGGGAGGCGCGCCGGGAGTCTACGGCGTCGCGTACTACATCACCAAAGCGCAGGCCGAGACGATCATCCGCCGTGCCGGGTCGCAGCCGACATCGCGGTCCGCGCAGACAGGAGAGCTCGGTCCAGACGATGCGTCCGGCGCGCTGGCATGCCGGCCAATTCCCCCCGAAGTCCAGTGGCTCGTGGGCTGGCTCGACCGGGGCCGGATGTCGATTCCGTCGAACTTGGAGCTGTGCGAAACCTGGATCGGTCCCGAGCATCAGCTCAGCTACCGTTGGAAGATCCGGGAATAGCGCGGCCCCATTGGCCGACAGGGCCCACGCGCATACTACAATGCGAGTTCCCGTGGAGACCGCATGCAGAGCTACGCCCTAGTCGATCGCGCGGCCGAACGCCGATCGCTCGTCTCGAGCGTGCTGCGGCTTCTGTCTTATCGAGAGCTGGTGCGTAATCTGGTAGTGAAGGACCTGACCCTGAAATACCGGGGCTCGATCCTGGGGTTCCTGTGGTCGCAGATCAATCCCTTAGCTTCGGTCGCCGTCTACACATTCGCCTTCAGGTACATTCTGAATGTCCAGCAACCCGGTTTTCCAGTTTTTGTTCTGCTCGGCGTACTCGCATGGTCATTCTTCGCCAATTCGGCGGTGATGGCCACTGGCGCGCTCGTTGAGGGCGCCAGCTTGCTGAAAGTCGTGCAGTTTCCGAAAGCGGTGTTGCCGCTCGCCACTGTGCTCTTCAATCTGGTGCAGTATCTGCTGACGGTCTGCACATTCCTGCCGGTGATGTTCCTCGTGTACCGGCTGCCGCCGCTCGGCCCGCTGCTCCTGTGTCCACTGTTCCTGGCGCTGCAGGTTCTCTTTACGGTGGGTGTCGCATTCATGCTTGCCGCCGCGACCGCCTATTTTCGCGACGTTCGCCACTTCGTCGACATCGGGCTGTCGCTTCTGTTTTGGACAACGCCGATCGTCTATCCTCTCAGCCAGATTCCCGAGTCACTCCGCGGCGTGCTGCTGTGGAGTCCCATGACACCCTTCATCGTGGCCTACCACCGGATCTTCTACTATGGAGATTGGCCCGAGGCTACCGTTTGGATTGGCGCCACCACCTACGGCATCGGAATGTTCCTGCTGGGACTGTGGTGGATTGTGTCGCTTGAAGACCGCCTGGGAGAACAATTGGGATGAGCGTCGCGATCGAGGCTCAGCAGGTTTCCAAACGCTTCTACCTCCGACACAATCGGTCGCACGATCTCAAGATTCGATTTCTCGCGATGTTTCACGAGCGCCATCGGGAGATCGTCGAAGAGTTCTGGGCGCTCCGCGACGTGTCGTTGACCATTCGCAGCGGCGAGGCGGTCGGCGTGATCGGGCGCAATGGCTCGGGGAAGAGTACGCTCCTCAAGATTGTCGCCGGGCTGCTGATGCCAACTGCCGGGAAGATGCTGGTTGCCGCAAACGCCCGGATCGGCACCATGATCGAGCTCGGCGTCGGATTTCATCCCGAGCTGAGCGGCACGGAGAACGTGCACCTGAACGCGTCGATTTACGGCATGAAGCGGCCCGAAATCGCCGCGCTGTACCCGACGCATCGTCTGGTACGCGGGGCTCGAGCACTTCATGGACACACCGCTGAAGAACTATTCATCGGGCATGAAGGTGAGACTCGGTTTTGCGATCGCGGCAAACCTCGACCCGGCGATTCTCCTCCTCGACGAGATCTTCGCTGTTGGTGACGCGGAATTTCAGCGCCAGTGTTTTCAAACACTCGAGAGCTTCCGCGCCCGGAACACCACCATCCTCTTCGTATCGCACAGCGCGGCTGCGATTCGGACGATGTGCGACCGCGTATGTGTGCTCGATCGCGGGCGGATCCGAGTTCGACGGCGCGGTGGGCGAGGGCTTGGAGTTCTACCGAGAGATGACTGAGGAGAGCACTGGCGTCCAGCCAGTTCTGTCAGCCGCCGCCAGCAGGACTGAGTGAGGGCTCTGGGGGCGGTGCGGATTCCGCCCAGCCAACAGTCCGCTACTTGACGAAGAGGCTGGCATCTGGCACCCGAGCCGGGTACAATGCGCCGCGGCTGATGTCGACCTCTGTCCTGATCGTCAATTTCCGCGGCTATATGGACCTTGAGCAGTGCCTTAATTCGCTCGAGGCTCAACTCAGGCCAGGAGGCGAAATCATCGTCGTCGACAACGAGAGCGATCCGGCAGGGCTTCAGGCCGTGTCGCGGGCACACCCATCCGTCCGGATGATCCCGTCGACCGTGAACCTGGGATTTGCGGCCGGCGTGAACCTGGCAGCGCGGCACGCCCGGGGTTCTTTTCTGCTGCTGCTCAATCCCGACACCATCATCGAAGGTCCGGTCATTGCCGTGCTCGAAGAATGGCTGTGTTGCCATCCCGACACCGCAGTTGCCGGACCGCGCGTGCTCAACGGCGACGGGTCGATACAGCCATCCGCACGCGCGTTCCCAGGGTTCTCGACGCTGTTCGGCGGACGATCCGCCTGGATGACGCAGCGGTATCCCAATAATCCGTGGTCGCGGCGCAACCTGCTCGGCCTCGACACGCGCGAGCCCCTCAATGCCGATTGGCTCTCGGGATCGTGCCTGATGACGCGGCGCGATGTGTTCGAGAGGCTGGGCGGGTTGGACGAAAGGTTCTTCCTGTACTGGGAGGACGCTGATTACTGTCGGCGCGTCGGCCAACTCGGATTGCGGTGCACATATTTGCCGGCGGTTCCCGTCCGGCACTTTTGCGGTGGATCGGCGAGATACAACGTCGCGCGCGCGATTCGCGAGTTCCACCTGAGCGCTCATCGTTTGTACCGCAAGCACGGCGGATTTCTGGGACGGATCGGCTCGCCGGTGACTCGCGCAGGTTTGTACGTTCGGGGCGAGCTCCGAGTCCGTCGCGCGCTGAGCGCGTTGCCGTCCACGGTTCCGACCGACCGGGAATCGGTTGCGGTCGCCGCCAGATCGAGAGCGGGCAGCGCGAGCCTGGAATTCGACGCACCGCGCTCTGGGTGAGTTCCGCCGCGGGTGTGTCAGAGATCGAGCGGTATCCTCAACGCAGGTCACGAAGTCCAATTTTCACGGCATCACAGCCGGTATGACGATTGCCGTATTGATCGTCAACTGGAACGGGGGCGCCCTCCTCGGTCGCTGCCTGCAGTCTCTGGAGGTGCAGCGCCGCCTGCCAGACGGCGTCATCGTGGTCGACAACGCGAGCACTGACGATTCGCTCGAGCAAGCGGCGCCGCGACTACGCGGCGTACAACTGATCAAACTTTCGGAAAATGTCGGCTTCGCGCGAGCCAACAACGTCGCGGCGCGGGCCGCGTCCCGCTTCGATGCGTTGGTTCTGATGAATCCCGACGTGATTGCCGAGCCGGGCTGGCTAGAGGCGCTCGTGGCTGCTGCCGAGTCCAACCCACAGGCCGCCGGTTTTGCGAGCCGGATGCTGATGGCCTCCGACCCTTTGTACCTGGACGGCGCGGGTGACAGTTATCACGTGTCCGGGCGCGCGTGGCGGAAGGGGCACGGCTCCAGAGCGACGACCTGGCCGGCGCGCGACGGCGAAGTCTTCGCACCATGCGCCGCGGCTGCCTTGTATCGGCGCGACGCATTCGAAGAAGTCGGCGGCTTCGACGAGCGGTTCTTCTGCTATTTCGAAGACGTGGATCTCGGGTTCCGGCTACGGCTGCGCGGCTACCGGTGCCAATACGTTCACGCGGCCGTGGTGCACCACCTCGGTTCGGCCGTGAGCGGGTATCGCAGCGATTTCGCGGTCTATCACGGCGAGCGCAACGCCGTCTGGACGTTCATCAAGAACATGCCAGGGTTGCTGCTGTGGATGTACTTGCCGCAACACGTGGCTCTGAACATCGCGTCACTTCTGTTTTACCCGTGGCGCGGACAGGGCGGGTGGTCATGACGGCCAAGATCGATGCCTTGCGGGACCTGCCGGTAGTTCTGCGCCAGCGAATCCAAGTGCAGCGAGCGCGTCGCGTGACGGCGCGCACGCTCCGCCGGGCGTTTACCGGTGGCCTGCTCGCTCCCTACATCGCGCGGTTCCGTTAAGCGGAACGCGAACTGATCGGCCGGCTGCACAGACATCCCGTTGGGCGTCCGGCAGCTCCACGGAGTGGTTTGGCCGGCTACGGCTGAGGCGTCACGGTGAATTTTCGGTGGCGCCACTGTTTCTTTGCCCGTCATGATAGCGACGGTGTAGTCCCCAGGAGTCACGCGCGGAAACGCGCCTTGACACGGTCCAGTGCTGACCGGCGAGCACAAATCCAGGCCCTCAGGAACCGAGAAACGAATCGTGGTTCCGTCCGACGAGGAAAGCCCGCGAATGTAGCCCCTGCCGAATTTCACCGTGTTGTTTTGGGCGGCGAACCCGGTTCCCCGAACGGTCACTAACGTGCCGATCGGACCGGACGTCGGCGAGACGGCCGTGATCGTGATGGCCGCTCCGGCCGTCCCCGAGGGTTCAGCCACCGAGTCGTCGCATGAAATCGCGAAGGCACAAATAGTCGTCATCGCCATCAACACGCTGAAAAACTGGCTGGATTCTCATTGCCCTAGGCCTCCCATGATCCCAAAATCATCTTACCAGAACGGCCGGGTCGGCTCGGCGACACTGTGACATGCACGATATGAACGAACGTTGACGCCTCGAGCCGGCGGACACATATGCATATCGAGTGCCTGGCTGATGAACTGCAGGAGTTCAAGAAACCAACTAATGGCTTCAATGACTTACGCGGATGTCCGGCACAACGAGCGATGCGACGAGGCGGCCGGATGAGGCCAGAAAGCAACAGTCTCGTTGTCGGGTTGACTCATCAGGGCCGAAGCTGAGATGCCTGATCAGAGAGGGAGCGTCGACGTGGAATGGCGCCGCCTGGAAGTCGTTCGGCTGTTCAACGACGATCGGAGTCGACGGCCGGACACGGGGCACCTCGATCTTCTGTCTGGATTCCTCCGGTTCGGCGCCGCGGGTCGCGGAACCGAAGGGCCGTTTCGCGGCGCCGCCGCGGAAAAACTGAACCACGCGGAGGCGTTCCATCAGGACGCGATCCGTGCGATCCGACAGAAAGCGCTCGTCATTCCGGACCCGTTTGGTGGCGCTGAGCTCGCCACACGCGACGGTGCACGCGAGCCCCGGCGAGCCGTGGCCGTCCGTGCCGCTGTTCGCCTATCGCTTTGAGGCACACGAGACGTTTTACTTTCTCAAACGCGGCCTGTCCTGGTGCATGGATCTCGGTCTGTTCTTTCCCGCGCGCAGCCTGCTGATCACGTTTCAGCACGAGGACATTCGGATTGCTCAGGACCGTGTCGATCTCGAGCATGCATTCAGGTTCTTCGCGAGACATCGAGACGAGGTGGGCTTCAAGGTGCTCCCTGCGGCTCCATCAAACCGATCGTGCGTCATCGTGAATTCGGATCACTTTGCGCACCATCTCTGGAATGAGCTGAGTGTGGTGGAGGGAATTGTCGCGGAGGGCCTTCACCACGACGTGCTGCTATTGGTCAGTCAGTCGCCGTTGGCGCACCTGTCGGGTCTGTTCCCGGAGATTCCGCGTGAGCTCATCGTCGACGTGGGAACGGCGGTCGACGCGCCGCACCGTTACGCGATGCAGCGAGCGCTGTTCGTCGCGCTGATGGGACGCCGCTTCATCCCGAAGCGGTTGCCGGAACGGATCCTCGACTGCGCCAGAACGGCTTTTCCAGAGGAGGCGGGCCGAGCCGCCGCCTTCCGCGAGCATCATGATCCGATCGTGTGGGTCACCTGTACGGGTGGACGCCCGCACCGCCGTCAATCTCGTCGAGGCGCTGGCCTGTGCGCTGTCCGTCCTGCTGCGCCGTTATCCGAGCATGGGGGTGGTGTTTGACGGCTTCACTCTGCCTTCGGAGGGGCTCGCCGACTGGTCTCGGCAGCTGATTGACGCCGAAGCGCGAGCGGTCGCGGCAATCGTCGCGCTCGTCGAGACGCCCTTCGACTACGAGGTGCTCGCAGGGCACTACACCATGGCGGCATTTCTCTGGGCGAACGCCGCCGACTACTACATCTGTCCGCATGGAACCGCGCAGCACAAGATCGCGTGGATCAATCCGGTTCCGGGCATCGTCCACGCCGGTGACAACAAGCGTCCTGCCGCGGCCTTCGATCCTGCGTATCACGCGGTCCAGCGAGGCGGCGCGCCGACTTTCTTTTACGGCCGCGTGGTCCGGGCCGACGCCGATCCAACGGATCGGCGGAAGGATATGTTCAGCTACGAGCTCGACGTCGAAGCGTTCGCCGCCTGCGTCGAAAACGACATGCTGTCTCGTCGATCCCGCTAAGCCTGGTCCCTCGCGTTGGAAGGGACGTTGGAGAAACCTGGTTCACGATGGAGCATGGCATGCGTCATCGACATCGCCTCGTCACATGGGGTCGAGCGCTCGTCTTCGCCGGCGCGATCGCCGTCAGTTCGGCGCCGCCGGCGGCGGCGCAGATCACCGTCCAGTTGATTGCCACTGGACTCACCCAGCCTCTGGCGTTCGTGCAGGATCCGGCGTTTGCGAACGTCGCCTACGTCGTCGAGCAGCGTGGCCTCGTCAGAATCATCCTCGACGGACAATTGCAGAGTGCGATCTTCGCCGATCTGCGCGCGCTGACCGCCAGCGGCGGAGAGCGCGGTCTGTCGGGATGGCATTGTCGCCGACGGTTGCATCCGGCCGCGTGTTCTTCAATTACACCGATCTTGACGGCGACACGGTGATTTCGCGGTACACGCGAAAGGCAGGAGCACCGCTGCAGGTCGACTCCACGACGCGGTTCGATCTGCGCTGGCCCGGCGGCGAGCGCATCATCCGCCAGCCGTTCTCGAACCACAACGGCGGCAACCTGTCGTTCGGCCCTGACGGCTACCTCTACATCGGTCTGGGCGACGGCGGCAGCGGCAACGATCCGCAGAACAACGCCCAGAACCCGAATACGTTGCTCGGCAAGATGCTGCGAATCGATATTGACGTGTCCGATACGGATCCGGCCGGGTACCGTGTCCGGCCGACAACCCGTTCGTCGACGGCATTCCATTGCGGCCTTGGGCGAGATTTGGGCATTCGGGCTATCGCAATCCATGGCGCTACAGCTTCGACGACTACGGGTCCCACGCAACCGGCGCGCTCTTCGTCGGCGACGTCGGGACAGAGCGCGCGCGAGGAGATCGACTACGAGCCTGCGGGCAGCGGCGGACGCAATTACGGCTGGCGCATGCGCGAGGGGTTCATCGCGACGCCGGGGATTCCGCCCACGACGCCCGCCTATCTGCCGCTCACCGAGCCGCTGCTCGATTACGACCGCACTGTGGGGCAAACAGTGGTGGCGGATATGTGTATCGGGGCACGGCACTCGGCGCCGCGTACCTGGCGGAATTTTTTTGCGGACTTCAGCACGTTGCGGGTGTGGTCGATCCGGTTGCGTGCGACCCCGCTCGTCGGATGGCCCGCAGGCGCATGCTTTCCAATCACGCCGAGCAGCGCCTGCAGTGTTCCTGTCCGGCGTTGCCGGATTTTCTCGAGCACACAAGTGAGTTGGGCGGGGCGCTCGGCGGCGTGGCCTCTTTTGGCCGGGATGCGGCAGGCGAGATGTATCTGCTCACCTTCAACGGACGCCTGCTCAAGATCGTCCCGGCCGCTGGCTCTCATCGATCCCCGCGCCGCGGCTCCAACCGCCGCGCGCGACACGGCTGCGGCGATTCGCAGATAGTGGCGTATCCGATGGAGGTGCAGGTGCCGGTAGAAGATTCATACGAGCGCTGGCGGCACACCTACAGGACCGTGGACTGGGAGGAAGCGTACGCCAGCGGACGATGGGATTACCTGGCCGATATCGGAGAACTTCCGCGGTATGGGATCGTCGCCGAGTATCTGCACAAGTTGATCGGCCGAGGACGCCTGTTGGACGCCGGGTGTGGCGAGGCCATCCCCGTGGACTACCTGGATGTGGGACGATTCGATACACCGGGTTCGACCTGTCCCGACCGCCATTGGTCGTGCGCATTCCCGCCTTCGTGGCGGCACGGCGTTCGTCGGCAACATTGAAGAGTTCGAACCTCCCCAGGGGTCAGGGACGACGCCGTCGTGTTCAACGAGTCGCTGCAGGGTTTCGCGACGCCGCTCGAATCGCTCGACAGTACCGCGGGTTTCTGACCGAAGGCGGCGTGATGGTCGTGTCGCTGTTCAAGAATCCAGTGACCGAAGCCAACGGGCCGCGGCTGGCGCGCTTTCTGACTGCGGAGTGCGCGCGCGGGCGCTACTCATTGGTCGACGAGGCCGAGGCGGTCAGTTTGTCGCGAAATCTCGCGTGGCACATCTTCGTCCTCAAATAGGCGGCCATGGCGGGGCGGACGATCATTCCCCACCTCGACGATGTCGGCATGTGCCACGGCGCGAATGTCGCACTGGACGAATTGAGCCGCGACGGGTTCGTCACGTGCGCATCGTTGATGGTCCCGTGTCCGTGGTTTCGCGAGGCCACGGCACTGGCGGCAAGCCGGCCCGATCTCGATCTCGGCGTCCATCTCACGTTGACCAGCGAGTGGCCGCACTACCGGTGGGGCCCGATTTCGACGGTAAGCCGGGCATGGGGATTGATCGACGAACAGGGTTGTTTCTGGAGCACCTGCGACGCCCTGCGCCGGCACGTCGTGCCCGAGGCAGCCGAAGTGGAGATGCGTTGTCAAATCGATCGTGCGATCGAGGCAGGCATCGACGTCACTCACCTCGACGCGCATATGGGCGCGGCACTCATCCCTGAGTTGCTCGACGCGTACCTGCGCGTGGCGGAGGCGTATCGTCTCCCTGTGCTGCTGCCACGTGCCATCGAAGAGTACGTGCACCTCTTCATCGCCCCTGGTGCGATCGACCTGGGTCCCTATCGCGACGCGGTCCGACGAGTCAGGCCTGCAGCGGCGTCATGGTGGACCAATTCCGCAGCGCGACCGGGTCGCTCCGCGGTCAGCCGCTCGAGTCAGTACCAAAGCGCTGGTCCGGTCGTTGCCTGCCGGACTGACCTACGTCGCACTGCATTGCAGCGCGCCGGGCGATTTCGAGACCATCTCCCCGGAGCGCGCGAGCCGCCGCATAGACGAGTACCGGATTCCGAGATCCGGCGTTTGCCGCCTGGACCGCGGCGGAGGGAGTTGTCGTCACGGGCATGCGGCCGCTGCGTGATGTGTTGCGGTCACGTCTGGGGGCGAACGCCTGATGCGGCGCTCGTATGTCGTCGGCGCCTATCTTCCCAACGGTGGGGCGGTGATGGCCTACCATCTCGGCCGGATTCTCGAATGCGATTTCGGATTTGAAGCGATCGCCGTCGCGATTGGGGACGAGCATCCGGACCGCGGTGTTCGCGCCTACGATTTGAGAATGCCAATCGTCTCGCGCGAGGACATGGAACGCGAGATCTCGAGCGACGACGTCCTGATCGTCAATGCAGGGTTTTCGCGGTTTCTGTTCGGGTGGCGCATTCCAGGGTTCAAGATCGGGTACATCCAGGGCTTTGCCCAGTTCAACGTGCTCGACCGGCGGCTCGATCACTACGTGGCGGTCAGCGACGTCGTCGCGCGGCATTTAGATGCGGTGTACGACCTCGACGTTCGGGTGATTCCTCCGTTCATCGAGCTCGACGAGGCGGGTGGCTATCCGGCCTGGTCGGCGCGACCGGAGGGTCTGGTGCTTCCCTACCGCAAAGGGATCCTTGACGTGTGGGAGCTGTCCTTTCGCCGCGTGCAAGAGATCCTCGCGGACCGGGCGCCCGAGATTACGCTCGCCGAGCCGATCCAGGGTCACCTCCCTCAGGGGGAGCTGTGGTCTCGGATCGCCGCCGCGCGGTACCTGTTGGTGTTGTCGGCGGCGGAAGGCTTTGGATTGGTGCCGCTCGAGGCGATGGCGCTCGGCACCGTCGTCGTGGGGTACGACGGATTCGGCGGCCGCCAATACATGCGTTCGGGCGACAACTGCATGGTTGCGCCCTTCGCCCAGATCGAGCGCGTCGCCGATCTGCTGATCGACATCGTGAGAGATTCGGCCCGCGCCGAAGCAATGGTCGAACGTGCCCGAGTGACGGCGGCAGCTTTTACCTACGAGGCGTTCCGCCGCGCGTGGGTGGAAGAATTCAGCGCTGTCCTGAGTCTGGCTCCAGTCGGCACGGATGCTCGTCGCTGGTACACTCGAACGACAACCATGGCGCGCGTGCTGTATCTGGGACCTCCGGCCTCGGCGCTGGCGCATGGGGCGTCCGTCGACGACCTGATGCTGGCCACCGGCCGGAACACGGGCAACCTGCTCATCGGCGACGCGATCGACCGGCACCTGAATACCGGAGTCTTTTGTACCGCCGAGAGCCTCCTGCGCCAGCAGGGTGAGCCGCTCACCACACCACGCCTGGCCCGTCTCGACCGTCTCGACACGCAGTCGATCGAAGCGAGCTTCGACGTCATCGTGATAGGCGCCGCCAACTTTCTCTACGAGCAGTTTGATTTCGGCAATTGGGCGAACTTCCTCGAGTCCGTTAGCCTCCCGTGCGTGATCATCGGTCTCGGCGCCCAGGCGCCGGATTAGGGCACCGAGTGAGGGTTCCAGAAGGAACCGAGCGCCTGGTGAGGATCATCGCAGAGCGGTCGACGAGCCTCGGAGTACGGGGGCCTTCACCGCTGACACACTCGAGCGGATGGGCATTGCGAATGTCCGGCTGATTGGGTGTCCTTCGATGTACTGGACGTGTCGATCCATGCTGACATTCAAGCCGCCCGCCGCCGCCGGCGCGCCACTGGCGGTCTGCACGAGTGGCTCCGCCAACGTCACCGATCATTCGTCGGATCCGAACGCCGCGCGCAGGGTGGAGGCGATGATTTCGAGACTGTCGTTCGCTCACGGCTACTCGTACATCCTCCAGAATGAAACGGAGCTGATGGAGATCGTCGAAAACGATTCGATGGGCTCGGATGACGCGCCGATTCGGGCCCTCATGAATCGACATGGGCTGTCGGAGATGACACCTGAGGCGTTCATCAGGTGCGTCCGGCAGCATATGAAGGTCTTCTCCGACCCACGCGAGTGGTTCGCTGCCGTCGAGCGCGTCGATTTCGTGCTGGGCACGCGTTTCCACGGGTGTCTGGCCGGTCAGCTGGTCGGCGTGCCGTGCGTCGTATTCGTGCACGACGCGCGCACGCGGGAGATGTGCGATCTGCTCCAGCTTCCGAGTATGGACGTTCGAAAGGTGGACCGGATCGATGTCCGGGAGCTCTACGATGCGCTCAATCTGGAATCGTTGGTCACGACCTATCCCCGTCTCTACCGGAATTACGTCGATTTCCTCGACGAGAACGATCTCGACCACCGCCTCAATCGGTGATCGCACTCGAAAAAAAGCCCGAGGGCTGTGGCAGCCCCCGGGCTTCTCGATGCCGAGCGACACGCGCCGACTGTGCCGCTTTCAGGACCTACTGTAGGGCGAACCGGTTGTATCCGTTGAGATCTCTCAGACGGCCGACTGCAGCGTAGTGCGGCCTGAAGTTGCTACCCGAACCGGTTGAGGTGTATCCGGAGACAATCCAGGCTCCGCCCGCCGGGCTGTGCAGCCTCCCCCGCATGTAGTCGCCTGACGAGTTTCCAATCCAATTCCCGCTGCTGGTGTAAAAGGCGTACACCTCCCATCGGGGCGGATTCGAGTTGTAGTCGTCGTCGATGGCAAAGATGTGCTGCGGTTGGGGACTCGAGGCGTAGAACGCCAGTAACGATAGCGCGGTATGCTGGCGATCGTTCGCGCCGGCCGCAGCATAGAAACACATGATGCGTTGGGTGAAAGACCAATCGTCGAAATGTCTGCAATATCGTTCCGCCGTGGAACGTGGCCATTCCACGTACGGCTTGCTGAACCCGTTACCCTCTCTGACGTTCCAGAAGAAAGTAACCGCGTCCGCGGCTGCACCCAGGCCGCCGGGTATCGGCGAGTTGTGCGCGAGGACGGCGCCGATGACGCGATGGTCCGCGCGCGCACACGGGTTGGCTCCTCCTGGTACCGGACAATTCGCGTTTCCTTGTGTGAACAGGAAGTTGTCCGCCAGCGTGCGGGTGACGCTGCTCCGAGTGGTATTGTCGTCGAAGATCCACGAAACGGTGAACTGGTTGTTCAGGCCCGTGCTGGTAATCACCTGGTCGCCGAGGTACATGACTTCCTTCGCGCCCTCGATCAGCGCGGGCGTCCAGCCCTCCGTGTAGGCCCAGAAAGTACCCGTGGCACTGGTGCAGGAGCCCAGCTGGGCCAGGTCGATACGAAAGAGCAGGTGCGTCACGTACGCGCCAGTGGTCCAGTGGAAGATGTTCCACTGGATGTAAAGAAACTTGTCACTCAACGCCATGCGCGGGTAATCCATGAACGCGTTGGTGATGCCAAACGTCGAACCGCGGAGGTCAACGTTGCACTGCAGCGTGTTGAAATTGGAGTCTATCACCGTGATGAGTGTGCGGTTTTCCGTGCAGCCGGCCCCGCAGCCGAACCCGCCGATGCCCAACCGCTCCCAAAACACACGATCGACTGCCTTGTCGTAGATGACGTCCTGGTCGCAGCAGAAATCGGCCATGTTGAACGCGGGGTTGGCCACGGGGGCTTCCGGGTTGAATAAGGTGGGGAAGGTGTTGCCGCCGTCAAGCGATTGCGCTGCGTACCAGTTGAAAAAATAGAGGACGCCCTTGCCGTTCTGCGCGACGGCCGGCTCGTTGACCGCGACGGAATCCGCTCGGAATGCCGGTGATCTGCGTCGTTTCGAAGGCGACGGCATCGCCCGGCGCCATCGGTCCCGGAGCCGACGCCGGTCGCAGCGCGCCGCGCGGGACGGTCATCTCCGCGGCGTTCGGCGGCGGTCCCGCCTGGACTCGGGGATCGCTGGCGGGCAGCGCCGCCGCGCGGGCCCGCATGCCCGCTCTATTCAGCTCCTCACGGCGTTCCATCTCCTCTAGACGTTCTGCAAACGTGTGCGCGATCGCGTCGGCCTGCGGTGGCCGCGCATCGCTGAGCCGCGCACTGGCCCCGCCTGCGCCGCCACCAACGGTATGTTGACCGCGGTGCCCTGCTGCACGCTGCTCGCCTGGGCCGTGATCTTCACTGACCCGGTGCCCAGTGGTCCTCCGTCGCGACCGAGCGGAGCGAATATCAACAGGCCACCAACAACGACGGCGCCAAGTGCCCCGGCGGCTCGCCACCGCCACGATCGAATCCTTCGACTCATTCCACACCTCCGAACGTTGTCGGACTACGGGTTGTCTTTCCTTTTCTTCGCGTTCCTCTCGAGGAGCTGCGCGGCCATCTCCCGGATGCCGCGGTCGTCGTCGTGCATCGCCCGCTTCAAGTGAAACTCGCGGTCGTCGGCGGACAGCTCGTCGATTGCCATCAGCGCCGACATTCGAACCGGGATCCTTGTGCCCGAGCAAATCGCGCACACCTCGAACGGCCTCTGGATTCGCGCCGAGACTCAACAGCAGCGAGAGCGCCTCGTTTCGAACGAACACGTTGTCATCGTCGAGCGCGTGCTTGAGCGCCTGCCGCCCCGCGTCGGTGTTCTGCACCGCGAGCATTTGCAGCGCGCGCGCACGCACGGCCGGGTCCGCCGCCTTGGCTGTTGACAACAATGCGTGCTCAGGCGCATCCACGTTGAAGGCGCCCGCGGCATGGAGGCGCTCGGCCTCCACCTCGGCGGGGCTGGGCCGCGCCCGGAACTCCCGGGCCGCCGCCATATCGTAGGGCGCCGTCGGATCGAATCCTTCCGGCAGCCCGCTGTCGCGTCGCTCGGCGGTCCCACTCGTATCGCACGAGTCGTTCGCTGCACATCCGTGAGCACGCGGTTTGCGAGACGACCTTCGAGCCAGACGACGACGGCATCCGGTTCCGCCGGCTTCGTCATGACGTAGCTTCTGCCGTCGAGAAGCGTCGCGAGAGCGTCGTACAGGCGGGCGTCGCGAATTTCCATCGTGACCAGGTCCGTCACGCGGTCCAGCCCGACGAACGTCACACCCGTTTGACGGCCCACTTCGCTCAGCACTGCGGCGAGCGGCGCATCGGCTGCGACGACGGTCAACTCGCTCCCGGCCCAGGCAACCGTGAAGGTGTCGGCGCGCGCGACTGGCGAGGACGCACAGATCAAGGTCGCTACGGCCAAGTCCATGCGGCGAGGCGTGGTTCGAGTGAGGCCCTGTCGCTCAGAGTACTCGAGCGCCTGACTCGGATCACAATGGGACTCCTCGCTGAACGGCAGAGATGCGCAGGCGAAGGCTACTCCAATGGGGTGTTGAGCGCAACGAAAACAGTCTCGTCGCGCGACGGGCCTTTTCTGTGCTCATAGAGGCTACAGATTGACTCTTTTCGCCACAACGACGGCAATCGCGATCCGTCGTGCATTTCCCTCGCATGCGAACGTCGACATGTAGAGGCGCTGCTCGGTTTCATTTGCGGGGTGTCACTCCGACTTGGGAGGGACTCGCGGCGACCGGTAGTGACATGCTTTTCCTTTGGCCACAACAACGCAGATCGATGCGAAAACTTTGCTAAAGTCGCCACTTTCGGTACGGGAGATACTGAGCCGCACTTTTTTATGCCCGTGTGCATTGTTGGCATGCATCGATCGGGGACCTCGATGGTCGCCAAGATGTGCATGAGTCCGGCATCTGGCTTGGACATGCGTGCGATCTCATGCCTGCCGACGCGCACAACGAAGGCGGGTATTGGGAGCATGTCAAGTTCCTGGCGCTCAACGAGGCGATCCTGCACGAGGTTGGAGCGGCCTGGGACAGTCCGCCTCCGCCGACTGCCGACTGGACGCGCGTATCGGGGCTGCCGCGGCTCAGAGGCCGGGCCGAAGTGCTGTTGGACGAGTTCAGCGCCCGCGAACCCTGGGCCTGGAAAGATCCGCGAACCAGTTTGACGCTGCCGTTCTGGCGGGTGCTCTGTCCCGACCTGAAGGTGATCATCTGCATCAGGAACCCGTTCGAGGTGGCCGTCTCGCTCAGACGGCGTGGAGGGGCCTCGTACGCATTTGGCATCCGGCTGTGGTTGCTCTACAACCGCCAACTGCTCGACCTGTTCGACCCGTCGCGCGCGGTGGTGATGCACTACGCGAGCGTCCTGTTCAACCCGCAGCGTGAGGCCCGGCGGATCGCCGATTTCTTGAATCTCGGTTCGTCCATCACACGAATCTCGGACGCATCGGCGGCGGCGCAACGGCCGCTCCGCCACAGCCAGTTCACGACGCGGGATCTCCTCAGCGCCGGACTCGCGCGTGAACCGTTGCGACTTTACCTTCGACTCTGTCAGTTGGCAGAGTGGCGTGACGCCGATGACGAGACGGCGGCAGAGGCCGTCGCTGCAATCGCACGCCGGTTCGGAGGACACTCGCGAGTCCGCCGCCGCCGTCCGCGATACCGCGCTCCTCGATGCCGAGCTGCTGCGGCAACCGGATCGACCTTTTTCACTGGTCCCCGCGCGAGACGCGTGGATTCGTGACCTTCACAGCACGATCGGCCACCGCGACGTCGCGATTGCGAAGCTGGAAGAGGGCATCGCGTCGCGCGATCGACGCCTCGCTGCCGTGCGATCGCCTGCCGAACCGCCACCGGCGTTGACCGCCGCCCGACGTCGCCGCCTGCGGCTGCAACGCATTGCGACGCGTCAATGGAAGGGAGTCAAACGCCGATCGCTGCACCTGCTCAGGGCCAACCCGATCACACGTCGCCCCGGCCGGGCAATTCACCGCTGGTGGTTGGAGCGACATGACGAGAGACCACCGGTGGTCGAGACGCGCGCTGAGACGTTCGGCAGTTCGGGTCCGCCGGTCGCGAGCGACGAGCGCGCGCCCACGGTGGCAGCCGGTCACACTCACGCGTACAACGCCGCGCTCGCCGCCGCCCTCGGCAGCCAGCGGAGCGACTTCGTGCCGCTCAGGGATGACGTTCCCGCGGACGTCCCCGCCGTGAAGCTCATAGCGTTTTATCTGCCGCAGTTCCATCCGATCCCCGAGAACGACCTGTGGTGGGGCAGGGGCTTCACCGAGTGGGTCAATGTTTCCAAGGCCGTCCCGCAGTTTGCCGGCCACTATCAGCCCCATCTCCCCGGTGAGCTCGGCTTCTACGACTTGCGCCTCCCCGAGGTGCAACGGCGGCAGGTGGCACTCGCCAGGACGTACGGAGTCTCCGGGTTCTGCTTCCACTATTACTGGTTTGCCGGGAGACGGCTACTCGACCGTCCGCTCGCGCAATTCATGTCGGACTCCCACATCGATTTCCCATTCTGTATCTGCTGGGCGAACGAGAACTGGACGCGTCACTGGGACGGACTCGACGACGAGATCCTCGTGAGACAGGATCATTCGGACGTAACCGACGCCGCGTTCATACGCGACATCGAACCGATTCTGCGCCATCGGAGCTACATTCGTATCGACGGTCGTCCTGTTCTGATCGTGTATCGCGTCCGGTTGTTTTCCGACCCCCTGGCAACGGTTCGGCGCTGGCGAGCGTTCTGTCGGGACAGGGGGCTTGGCGATCCGTACCTCATCGCCGCCGAAGTCTTCGAGAACATCGATCCCCGCGCAATCGGATTCGATGCGGCGATCGAGTTTCCGCCGAATACGCCGGGTCCTCGGAACGAGATCACGCGCGATCTCGTTTTGGCCAACCCGTCGTATGCGGGGAGGGTATACGGGTACACCGATCTCCATGATCTGACGGCTCGTCGCCCGCGGCCACCGTATCAGCTCTTCAAGACCGTCTGCCCGGGATGGGACAACGAGCCGCGTGGTCCGGGCCGTGGCTCGACCTACGCGTTCTCGTCCCCTGCCGCGTACGGACGGTGGCTCAACCAGGCGTGCCGCTTCACGCTCGCCGACCCCGACCCCGAGAAACACCTCGTCTTCATCAATGCCTGGAACGAGTGGGCGGAGGGGGCTCATCTGGAGCCCGATCGGCGATACGGCTACGCGTATCTGCAGCAGACTGCTGACGTGCTGCGTTCGCTCCGGAAGCCATTGATCGCATCATGGACGATGCTGTTCGTCTCGCCTGATGCGAACCGCGGCAGCGCACAACTGATCCTGCTGAACGTGCTCGGGTGGTTTCACCGGCGCACCTCGATCCGGCTGAAGCTGTTCTGCGTCGAGTCTGGCGAATGGCTTTCGCGGTTCCAGGAACTGGCGGACACGATTGTGTTGAGCGAGCTCGAGGAGCGTGCCGCCATCGATTCGGATGTTGACATCAGCAACCAGTTGCGCGCGTTCTGCGGCGGCGCCCCGGATTTGATCTACGTGAATTCCAGCTCCTGCGGGTCCGTGTATCCGGCCCTGAGCGAGCTGCATGCTCCAATCCTGACGCACGTCCACGAGCTCGAGACGGGCATCAGTCGACTGGCCGCCGCGTGGATCGGCGAGATCTTCGAGCACTCGGTTCACTTCATTGCCTGCTCACCTGCCGTCAGGGAGAACCTGGTCGTCAACCATGGCATTGCGGCAAGCGACGTGTCGACCATCTATTCATCCATTTCGGTCGATGCCGATTTCGCGCCGCTGGCCGATCACCAGCGATCGGCCGAGCGCAACCGCCTCGGGCTCCTCGATGAGAAGGTCCTGATCTTTGGTTATGGTCTCGGCAATCCGCTTCGAACGGGCATGGAGGTCTTCATCCAGATCGCCAGATGCGTCGGGCAGCTGGGCCGAGAGGACCTGCACTTCTGCTGGATCGGCCCATTCGATGAGCATCATGTGGCCGCGTTGCAAGCTGCGGATGCGTCCAACGTCACGTTGCTGAGATCGACGATCGACGCGAAGGCGTATCTCAGGACCGGAGACGTGTTCCTGATGCCGTCGCGCGAGGATCCTTCTCCTATCGTGGCGCTCGAGGCCGCGCAATGCGCGCTGCCGATTGTCTGCTTTGCGGACTCTGGCGCTGCGGCAGCGTTCGTGGATGGGGACGCCGGCTACATCGTCCGCTCGGGCGACGTCGACGCGATGGCGCGTCAGGTCGTCGCGCTCGCCGACGACGAGGGGCATCGTCGCGCGCTCAGCGCGCGGTCGCGTGAGAAGGTCCTGAACGCGTATACCGTCGAGCATACGACGCCGCACATTCTCTCCACCTGTCGGACGCTCGCCCGCCAGAAGCCGGCCGTTTCAATCATCGTTCCCGGCTGCAGCCCGGCGCGCTATCTCGATCGGCGGCTCGAAAGCATTTTCGACCAGACCTACAGAGATTTTGAAGTGATTGTCCTCGACGATGGGTCAGCGGACGGCAGCGTGGCCATCCTGTCGAAATACCGTGATCGAGCCGACCTTCGCATCGTCTCGAATGCGCCCGACCAGGTCGCCCGTTCAAACGCTGGTTGACGGGCGTCGATCTCGCCCGCGGCGATATTCTCGGTTCGCCAAGCCGACGATTATTGTGAGCCCAGTTTTCTCGAAAGACTGCTGCCGGCGTTCGAGGACTCCGCGGTCAAAGTGGCCTACGTGAATTCCCAGATCATCGACGACAACGACGTCATCATCGCCGACTCCCTGGCGACCGACTACCGATCGGCGCTGTCGCCGACGAAATGGACACACGGCTATCGAACGACAGCCGAGCAGGAAATCAACGAGGGCCTCGGCATCGAGAACACCATCGTGAGCGCGAGCGCCGCACTATGGCGGCGATTCGACATCAGTTCGGAGATGCGCGCGACCTTGAAGACGCTGCGGATGGCAGGCGACTGGTGTTGTCTCGTCCACGCCATTCAAAACGGCGTCGTCCACTACACGGCGACCAAGCTGAACCATCACCGGCTTCCGCTGGACCGCCGGCACATCGGTCTTGAAACGGCCTCGAGTCGGGGATTTCTGGAGCAGAGGTGGCCCGCGTGTGCCACTACGTCGTGGCATCCAACTACCGGCTCGACGAGGATTTCGCAAACAAGTGGGAACGGTACCTCCGCGAACGATGGAGAGATTCGGCCGGAATCACCGTTCGAACACCTCGCGGAGTTCTATCCCATCAATCGCGTTCGCGAACGAATTGCCGTCGCGTCGGGGACGATTGGCTCGCCTTCTCCATGATGCGAGCTGACCTGACACCTCGAGCCTGTGCCAGGCGGGAGGAGGCGTACGCGGGTATCCGCAGGTCGTTTGCCGACTACGCGCGGAGGTGCAGCAAACCGTCGCAGGCATCGCGCCGCGTATCTGCGTGAATTGATCGCCGCTACCGGTTTTATGTCGAGCCCGGTGCGCGCGTTCTGGAGATCGGTGTCGGGACGGGCGACCTGCTCGCCGCGTTGAACCCGGCGCGTGGTGCTGGCGTCGATATCTCGGCCGAGATGCTCGCCATCGCCCGTTCCGGTCATCCTGAACTCGAGCTCCACCGATCCGCGGCGGAAGAGATCGCGACCGTAAAGGGCCCTTCGACTACATCATCCTGTCGGATTTGACCGTCTACGCGTATGACATTCTGGCCATTGTTGAGAACGCTAGAAGATTCTGCCATCCGCGCACTCGAGTGATCTTCAATTTTCACAGTCGGTTGTGGCACCGATCTGTCCCTGTTGACCGCTTGGGGGTTCCATCACAAGCACTACCGGACAAACCGGATCACGGCGGAAGACTTGCGCAACGTGCTGGAACTGGCCGGCTATGAGGTCGTGCGCACAAATCAATCGACGCTGCTGCCCGCCCGCGTCCCCCTGCTGTCGGCACTCGTGAGCCGGTACCTGTTTCTCTTCCCTGGTCAGTCACCTCTGCCTGGTGAACTGGATTGTCGCGCGGCCGCGGATGCCCCTCGCTCCTGCCGGGACATTGGCTGTCTCCGTCATCTGCCCCTGCCGCAGCAGGCGGGCAATATCGAGCACATCGTCGCGCAGCTTCCGGCCATGGGTGCTGACCCAACTCATTTTCGTGGAAGGCGGATCGACCGACGGCACATGGAGGCGATTCAGAACGAAGTGGGCGGCCGCAATCGTCCAGATCTTCAGGTGGTCGCGCTCAGGCAGACCGGCACCGGCAAAGCCGAAGCGGTCCGCCGGGGTTCAGCCAGGCAACCGGTGATGCGTTGCTGATCCTGGACGCTGATATGACGATCGGCCCAAGATTTCCCGCCGTGCGTGCGGATCCTGGAGGAGGGAAAGCGGAATTCGTGAATGGCTCACGGCTCGTTTATCCGATGGACGACAAAGCGATGCGCTTCATCAACCTCGTCGGAAACAAATGTCTTGCGCTCTGCTTCTCCTACGTGCTGGGGCAATCGATCAAGGATACGCTGTGCGGACGAAGGCGCTCGCGCGATCCAACTACAAACGGCTGGTCCAGAACCGCCCCTACTTCGGTGACTTCGATCCGTTCGGCGACTACGATCTGTTGTTTGGAGCAGCAAAGCTCAATCTGAAATCGTCGAGTTCCCATTTCGGTCCACCAGCGTGTATACGGCGCGACCAACATCCGAAGATTTCGAGACGGATTGATGCTGATTCGGATGATCTGGTTGGTGTGCGGCGTTTCAAGTTCATTGACGCCGGCGCGAACACCGACGCATTGGCATCGAGAAAAAACTTGCGCCACGTCCGGCTCCGGACGAACGTCTCCAGCTTCGTCGTAAAGGCCTCTCGATCGACGACCTCGAGCACGGCGACCAACCGCGTCGAGCCCCAGGGTCGAACGCCGTCCGCTGGACCCAGCGATGAAAAGTAGGCCTGCAGGACGTCCTGCTCTCCAGCGAAGGTCGACGCTTCCGCGTGCGCCAGCCATGACCGTTCGATCCGGCGATTCAGCACGAGATAATCGCTCTCGCGCAGGTCCGAAATTTTCACGACCGGACCCCGATCCCAGTCCATCGGCGTGCGCGGCGCCAGCGCGACGGGATCGACAGGCGGCGGCCCGGTTTGACCGCCGCGCGATAGATGATTTCACTCTCGAACAGGCCCAGCCCGTAGTGTCCCTGGAAGATGTACGCCACGCGCGGCGCTGCGGAGTCATGCCGCCGCGGCGACGGACAACGAGCGCGCAAGGCGGTGTCCTCGACGAATGCCGATGGCGCTGTTCGTACGCCCGCCAGGTTCTGCAGCAGCCGCGGCGGTGAGGGTGCCAGGACCACGATGCCCATGACGACGAGGTGCGCCGTCAGCAGCGTGCTGACGGCGACCCGCGCCGGCTGAACAGACTCGAAGGTTTCAGCGAGGCGCGGCAACAGCAGCGTCAACCAGAAGAGCACGAACGGAAAAAAGTAGCGGATCTGCATAGGCGGCACCGCGAGCCAGAGCCCCACGACGAACGCGGTCCAGGCCCCGATCGCAAACCATCGCGGATGGCGCGCGGCGATGGCGCGGTCGCGATATGTGGATAAACGAGCCGCGCCAAGAATCACAATCGCCGTCAGCGGAAGCCAGCCGACGGTGCCCGCGGCAAACCACGCGGCTTGGTCGACAGTCCAGTTGTTCCGGAACAGCGCTCTCGCGACCGCGAAGCTATTCCGTCCAAACAGCAGGTGTTCCTGAGAGATGTACCGGTACCAAATGCACATCCGAGCGTGAGTCCCGTCATGGCGCCGCTAATGACCAGCCGTCCTCGGTTTCGGCGCAGTTCTGCGTTCAGCCCGGCGACCCCTGTGGTCTGCCGAAGCGCCCGGCCGGCCCACGAGACGAGCCACACGCCCAGCCACAGCAGGAGAAGTGGGACGCCGGCCGGCTTCACGCAGACCCCGAGGCAGGCTGCGGCGAGCGCCATGAAAAAGGCCGGCGACGAGCGCCGGTTCCAGTCGCGCACCAGGCCCGCCGCCGCGAGGCCAGCGAGCGATCCCAGGAACCCGTCGACGAGTCCCCAATACGCCACGAACGGACCAGGCCCAACAGCGTACTGGAAGAACATTGGAAGCGTTCCGATGGCGGCGATGAAGAGGGCGGCCGCCATTGCCGAACGGCGCAGCCACGGCGACACGGCGAGCCAGACTGCCACCGTCCAAAGCACGTAGGGCACCGCCACCGATCGGAACAGATAGCCGTTCACGCTGTCGTTGAATCCGAACGGATACGAAAGGAGGACGGTGCCCGGCGGCCGAATCGTCGGGACCACGTTGAACGGATTGAACAACTCGTGCCCGGCAACACGCTCCCAGATCGCCTTCGCCTTCCAGATGTAGCCGATCGCGTCATAGACGGGCGGCTCAGTTGCCTTGGAAGCTACGCTCCACACTCCGCCGCAGATCGCGGTGGCCCAGCACGCCGGAACGCACACTCGAAGGATCGTGTTCGCCGCCGCTTGGTCGGCAGTGCTGCTCATCGAGGCGCAATTGTACCAGTCGGGTGGCGCACTCCCATGAAACGCGAGGGCTATCATGGAGGGGCTCCATGCTGAAGATGCGGCTTGGTCACGCGAACAGGTCGAGCCATCGGGTGCAGAGATCGCTCATGTGGCTGCTTGCGCTCGTGCCGCTCGAGCTCCTGTTCGGGCTTCATTATGCGACCGGTGCGCCGTCTGCCTTGAGGCCCTTGGTGGCGGCTTCTGACTGGACCGTCTCGGGCCAGTTCGAGCGATTCAACGTTGACGCGGTCAGCCCGATCGAGCTGCCGGAAGATGCATTGCAATCGCCCGATCTCGTGCTGTGGCACGCGTGGACGCCCGAGGCTCGGGTCTCCGGAGGAACCGTCGCGACGCGACCTTTTGTGCCGTCCCAGTACATGGCGGTGCCACATTTCGGATTTCCGGGGGAGCGGCCTGAGAATCGCATTTTTCTGCAATGCGCTCGGACACACCGCGAAATCGCTGTCGCGACCGTCCGGACCAACACGCAGTGGGCGACGGCTTTCCTAAGAATTCCGGACGATTTCTGCGACGGCCCGGTCGTCCTCATGGCGACTGTTGCAAGCGATATGTGGCGCGACATCGGCGTTGGGACGCCCTTCGCCACATCAGCTGCGACCTACCACGCGCAGACCGGCTTCCCCCTACGCGGCCTGGTGGTGCTCACGACGTTGGCCCTGATCGGTTCGGTCGTCTTGTGTGCCGGGATGGTTGGCCTCCGGCTCGGCGCGGCGGATGCGCTGCCGAGCGGATTCGTCGGTCTGGGGACGCTCGGCATACTCCTGTTCGTGTCCTTTCACTTCTCGCCGACGTTCGGAAGAACGGCCGTGTGGCTGATCGTGGCGGCGGCGTTGGCCGGGGCGATCCTGACGCGGATCAAAGCCCGGTCGCTCTTCAACACGGCGATGGCGCAGCTGGCCGGGCCGATGATTCTGTGGCTTGCTGTGGCGCTGACCGCGACCGCCTTCGTCAGCGGCGCAGACAACGGGGGAGGCAGTTGGGCCATCAATGGCCTCTTTACGCCGCAGCGCTGGTCGAGCGACAACCAGCTGCCATTTCTCTTCGCCGAGGCGCTGTTCGACGGCACGCCCCGCGAGCAGATCCGCTGGGGGACGTGGCTCGCTTCGGATCGGACGCCGCTCCTGTCCGCGCTGCTGCTGATTCCTCGAACCCTCGTGCTCGAGCAGCTCGGGGCGATGCACGGATCGACGTTCATCTCGACCGGGTACATCATGACGGCGATCGCCCTGCTTTCGTCGTGGGCGGCGGTCATGGCGTGGATCTGCACGAAGTTCGCGCGTGCGACGTTTGCGACGGCCGCGCTCCTCGTCATGACGACCCCGTTCGTTTTCTTCGACACCGTGTACACATGGCCGAAGCTGCTCGGGGCGAGTTATGCGCTCCTCGCCTTCGGAATTCTGTACCGCATGTCGAGACGCCGCCGAGGCGACGGCTGGTCTTCGCTGGCGCTGGTCGCGGCGTGCGCGTCGCTCGCGTACTTGTCACACGCGAGCAACGCGTTCGCGCTTGTGGCAGTCGCCGCGCTGTTCGTACCGACCATCCTGCGTCAGGGCGGGCCGGCAATCGCGTTGTCGGCGCTGGTCGCGGTGGTGATGGTGCTGCCGTGGACGATCTGGCAGGCCGTCGTGCAGCCGGGTGGCAATGCCCTCCTGCGTTTTGCCCTTGCCAACGATTTTGGCGCCGACGATCGCTCGAAGCCGGTGCTGGTCAGCGTCGTCGATGCGTATGGCGGGCTCGGCGTGGGCGGCTGGATCTCGGCAAAGGTCGAGGCGCTCCGACTGTTGTTCGGACTCAACATGTCGGACCGGCTGCAAGAGGTGGGTGAGGTGGCGAAGTACTCGCCCGGTCTCGACCGGATTGGACTGCAACGCGTGTTCGACTTCTACATCACGCGTCGATCGCTCGGCGTAGCGGCGGTTGGTCTCCTGGTCCTGGCGCTGCGCCCGCCGTCGAGGAGGAGTGCGGCGGCCCTGCACATGGCGCGCTATGCCGCACTGGCCGGGCTGGGTGGGATTCTGCTGATGGTGGGGCTGACGCTTCCGAGGGCCTACATGCACCACCAGGCCTTTGGCTCTCTCTTGCTGCTGGTGATGGCCGGAAGCGTCACGATCGCGACCATGAGCGCCGGCGTCTCACGCACCTTGCTCGTCGTGGCGCTTACCTATTTTTTGGTGGTGTGGATCATCCATCCGCTCGCCATCGCACAGCGACTGCACTGGCCGGCGCTCTTCGTCGCTGCGCAGGGCGGCCTGCTTGCGGTCCTTCGGCACGGTGGATTGCGGGCGACTCCCGTCTCCCATAAAATTCGACACGCGTGAACGCCCTGGTTCGAGACGACTGATGCCGCTCGATCGCCATCACTGGAACGCGAACCTGCTGCTCGTGGATCGCCACGACTTCGACGTCGAGGCCTACGTCAGGCGAGTGCCATCGGTTCGCGACTACAACCTGCGCGAGAAGCTGCAGCAATGGCGTGATGACGGCATCGTCGTATTCGAATCCTGTGTGGATGGCCAACTGATCGAACGGTTCCTCGAGGACATCCTCTATCTGGACCGTCATCCCTCGGATTTCGATCTCGAGGTCGAGTTTCGAGGTGCACGTCACCGACTGCGCGAGATGACGGTGTCACCATTGTCCGATATCGGGATCAAGTTCAATTGTCTCGAGAACTTGTCGCTGGCGGCCCGGCACCTGAGCCTCAATCGTCTGGTGTGTGGATTCCTGCAGCACGTGTTTCAAGACGCGCCGGCCGTGCTGCAGTCGCTGACGTTCTGGCGCGGCAGCGAGCAGTGGGTGCACGTGGATTATCCCTACGTGCGAACGCAGACCCGCCTGCCGCACCTGGCCGCGAGCTGGATTCCGCTCGAAGATATTCATCCCGACGCGGGGCCGCTCGGCTACTACCCGGGATCGCACCGCCACGGACTGATCGCGCCGTTCGACTGGGGCGGAGGAAGCATCGTGCTCGAGGCCGACAGCGCACGCACGCCGACACAGTTTTCGGCGTATCTGACCGAGCAGATATCGAGGCTTGGACTGAAGCGTCAGGAGTTTCTGCCGCGATGCGGTGACGTGCTCGTGTGGCACGGCAACGTGTTGCACGAAGGCACGCGCGTCAACGACAAAACCCGCACGCGGCGATCGTACGTCACGCACTATACGTCGCTCGGGGCCTATCCGAAGGACCACATGCGGCCCACTGCGCTTCAGACCGGCGCCTATACCACCTTGAACGGTGGCTATGTGTTCGATCATCCGTGGGTGACTGACGCGCGCCAGCTGCCCAGCTGGACCAGACTACGCTGAACGCCAACGTTGATTGAACGGTCTTATCACGCGGTGATCGCGATCCGCCGGCCGTTGTCACAGATCTTCGTGCACGCCTGCAGTCCGGCCCACACTGCGAGGAGTATCCCGCACCTGAACACCCGCGTCATTCGTCGATTCGCCGCAGGATGGTGAAATGGTTGTCGGTCACGTAGTACGACATCCCCATGAATGAAAGATCAATCGCCGATTTTTCGACGCCGATCTTCTCGACTACGCGATAGGTCCTGGCGACGGTAGGGAAGCGCGCCTGAAGATCCGACAATTCGGGGGGCCGCAGCACCGCATACGTCGGCCGCATCGCACTCACCATCCCGGCGAGCGACGGCGCTGGCATCCTCCGGACGACGTTGACCGCTTTCCTGGACCCCACACCGGGATAGTCATAAATCGTCTTGTTCCGTGCGGCGAACCCGATGTACCCCAGCGGTTCCAGCACCGCGGTGTCGGTTGGCTGCATCATCTCGTTGAGCCGGCGCCCGGTCTGCCACCGAATGCCCCAGTCGATTCGATCCTGTGCTTTCTTATCCAGGGGCATCATGAAAACGTTTTGCATCGCGTACGGCACGCCGATGAAGAGCGCCACTGCGGCGCCGACGAAGGGGCGACGTGTGTTGAGGACCGTCATGCCGGCACCCACCAGAAGGAAATACAGCGCCATGAACGGCGTCAGGTACCACATGTAGTAGGCGTTGGTGACGCTGCCCGTCCGAAAGACGACGAACGACACCAGCGCCAGAAAGACGACGACGATTGCCTTGTGTCTTCGCGCGGTCAGGAACACGCCGGCGATCGCGAGCGCGAGACAGACGCTCACCACCGCCACCATGACGGGGATCGGCAGCGGCACGCGGTCCGAAAACCAGAACTGCTTGAACGGTGCCACGTCGGCCCAGGACCGTGACAGGGACACCCAAAAGCCCTCCGGTGCCACGCTCATGATGCCTTGGCGCCCCGAAAAGCTCTTGGCCACGATCGTGTGCGGGACCGGCGATCCGTAATAGAGGACGGAAAAGATCACCCACGGCGCCACGACGACGACCGAGGCGGGAACGACTGTGCGCAGCGCTGCGCGGTCCCTGACCAGGAGCGCCGCCCCGAGCACGAGCACGACGAGCGCGAACTCGGGACGACACAGGAGCGCAAGCCCCACGAAGATCCCGAGCCGCCGCCATTGCTCCTGCATGTAATGGAAGACGCACCCGAGGAGGGTCGCGGTCGCGAGCTGCGTCTCCATGCCGGCCATGCCGAAGAAAATCTGCGAGTGGTCGAGGGCGAGGTAGCTCAGCACGAGCGCCTGCGCGACCGGACTGAAATCCAGCCGCTGTCCGATCCAATACCCGAAGGCGATGGTGGCGCCGGCGGCGACGAGACTCGCCGTTCTGAGCGCGCCGAGTCCGTTGCCGAGCGCGGTTCCCAGAAGGGCGATCACGATCGACACCGGGCTGGTCGCGCAGAGCACCCGCGGTTCACTCGCATGATGGGTGAGTCCCACGCCGTCCCAGGCGTTGGCCGCGGCCGTCAGCGTGACCAGTGCGTCCTCCCACACCCGACCCGTATAGAACCAGAAGACACACCGGCTGACGATCGCCAGCGCGACGAAGAGGGCGAGCAGCGGATTGGTGGCGGCGGCGTGAGCGACGCGTGCTACGCCGTTCAGGCCCGCAGCGCGCGCGGAATCCGAACGTGCCGGTTGCCGCAAGCTGACCAATGGTTCCGCGTAGTGTAGACGAACCGAACCGACATCAAGTACAAAATGGGCCCTGTCGCGCATCGCCGCGCCACGCCGTACGTTCCAGTTTCAGGACCGCGAGTACGCACTCTATGCCTGTGTGCATTACCGGCATGCATCGATCGGGGACGTCGATGGTCGCGAAGCTGCTCCACGAGTCCGGGGTGTATCTCGGGAGTGACATCGATCTCATGCCCGCGGATGCGCACAACGCGGATGGGTACTGGGAGCACGTCAAGTTCGTACAGCTCAACGACGAGATCCTGAACGAGTGCGGCGCCGCCTGGGACAGTCCGCCGCCGGCGGATGCGGACTGGAAGCGGTTGTGCGCATTGCCGCGCCTCAGAAGCCGTGCGGAAGCCCTCGTGAGCGAATTCACGGCCAACGAACCCTGGGGCTGGAAGGATCCGCGCACCTGCCTGACGCTGCCCTTCTGGCGCGATCTCCGCCCGGATCTCAAGGTGATCGTGTGTCTGCGGAACCCGTTCGAGGTGGCAGTCTCGCTGAGACGCCGCTCGGGAGCCTCCTACACCTTTGGCATCCGCCTGTGGTTGCTGTACAACCAGCGGCTGCTCGACGGCGTCGATCCCGCGAGCGCACTGGTCGTTCACTACGCGAGCGTCCTCGCCGATCCGGAGCGCGAAATCCGGCGGATGCTGGATTTCTTGGACATCACGGCTTCAGTCGACACGATCGCGCTCGCCTGCGAAGCGGCACGAGACCAACTCCGCCACTGCCATTTCACGATTCGCGATTTGCACACCGCCAGAATCGCGCCCGAACCGCTGGAGCTGTACGTACGACTGTGTAACCTGGCGGGCTGGAGTGACGAGGACGAGCGCTCGGACACACCGGCAGAACCGGGCGCCGATCCCGACGAGGGGTCGGCCGCCACACCCGAACCCGGCGATGCCGCTCTCCTCGACATCGCGGTCCTCGACGCGGAACTGTTGCGGCGCGAACCCGAGGGTTCCTGGTCGGCGATCACGGTACGGGATACGTGGGCGCGCGACCTTCAGGCGCGGATCGGCCGTCGCGAGGCCGTGATTGGGAGACTGGAAGAGACCGTCGCGTCTCGCAATCAAGAGGTGGCTGCCGCGCGTCCGCAACTCGCTGGCCTGCGCTTGCAGGTGGACCGGCTCGAAGCCGCTCTCAACGCGGACCGCAGCCGCCGCGCGCGGCTGGAGGAATCGGCCAACCAATTGCAGCGCCGGCTGCTCGAAAGCGAAGCGCTCATTGCGGGGGAGGCGGCTATCTGCTGATCCGCGCGGTCACCAATGGTGGCGTAATTATTACGGGAAAGCGCGACGGTATCTGCAGCGGCGGTACCGCGCGCTGGCCGGTCGGGAGCGTGCGGCCGCTGCTGTCGCGATCTCTCCCCTGAAGATGACCGCCCAGACCCAGGCGTACATGGCGAGCCTGGGCACGGCTCTTGGAACGGAAGGCAGCGACTACGTGCCGCTCAGAGACGCGCCCGACCGAGTCGAGCACCGCGCCGTGAAGGTCATCGCCTTCTATCTGCCGCAGTTCCATCCCATCCCCGAGAACGACCTCTGGTGGGGCAAGGGCTTCACGGAGTGGACGAACGTCTCCAAGGCCGTCCCGCAATTCGCGGGTCACTATCAGCCGCACCTGCCCGGCGAGCTCGGGTTCTACGATCTGCGCGTGCCCGACGTGCAGCGGCGGCAAGTCGAACTGGCCAAGCGGTACGGCGTGGACGGCTTTTGCTTCTACTACTACTGGTTCGCCGGGCGGCGCCTGCTGGAGCGTCCGCTCGACGCAGTTTCTGGCGGACGCCGTCATCGAATTCCCGTTCTGCATCTGCTGGGCCAACGAGAACTGGACGCGCCGCTGGGACGGCGAGAACGACGAAATCCTCATCGGCCAGGATCACGGCCCGACGACGGACGCCGCGTTCATCAGCGACATCGAGCCGATTCTGCGCCACCGGAACTACATGCGGATCGACGGCCGGCCGGTACTGATCGTCTATCGCACCAGCGCTGCTCTCCGATCCTGTCGCGACGGCCGCCGCTGGCGAGAGCATTGCCGCGAAGCGGGGCTTGGCGACCCGTACCTGATCGCCGCCGAAGTCTTCGAAGCCATCGACCCGCGCGCGATCGGCTTCGACGCCGCGATCGAGTTTCCGCCGAATACTCCCGGCCCTCGAAACGAGATTACGCGCGACGTGGCGTTGGTCAACCCGTCATATTCCGGGCTCGTCTACCGCTACACGGATCTCATCGAGCTGACGTCCGCCGTTCCCGGCCGCCCTATCAGCTCTTCAGGGCCGTCTGTCCCGGATGGGACAACGAGCCGCGGTGTCCGGGCCGCGGCAACTCGTTCGCCTTCTCCTCTCCGGCCGCGTACGGCCGGTGGCTCGACGACGCGTGCCGGTTTGCGCTCGGCGAACCCGACCCCGAGAAGCTCTGGTGTTCATCAACGCGTGGAACGAGTGGGCCGAGGGCGCGCACCTGGAGCCCGATCGGCGATACGGCTACGCGTACTGCAGGAAACGGCCGATGTGATCCGTTCGCTCCGAAAGCCTCCCGCGGCGTCTTGGAAGATTCTGTTCGTCTCGCATGACGCGGACTTTGGCGGCGCTCAGCTCGTCCTGGTGAACGCGATCCGTTGGTTATCCACACACACCTCGATCCGGCTCAAGATTCTGTGCCTCGAATCCGGCGAGTGGCTTCCACATTTCAAGGAGCTGGCCGACACGGTTCTCTTGAGCGATCTTCAAGAGCGGGCGGACGCCGTTTCGGAAGGGGATGTCAGCGAAAGGTTGCTGGCCTTCTGCGGCGCGCGTCCCGATCTCATTTACGCGAATTCTGCGGCTTCGGGACGGGTGTATCGGCTGCTGAGCAGGCTTCGAGCTCCGATTCTGACGCACGTGCACGAGCTGGAGACGAGCCTCGAGCGCTACGCAGGCGCGTGGATCGCCGACATGGTCGAACACTCACGGCATTACGTTGCGTGTTCTCGCGCCGTCAGGGACAACCTGGTCAACACCCACCGGGTGACGCCGACCGCGATCTCGACGATCTACAGCTCCATTGCCGCCGACCCTGACCTTGCACCGCTCGCCGATTCCGATCTGGCGGCCGAGCGCCACCGCCTCGGATTGTCCGACGGCACGCACGTGATCTTTGGATCCGGGATCGGCATGCCGTTTCGGAAAGGCGCCGATCTCTTCATCCGGGTTGCGCGATGCGTCCAGCAGGCGGGCAGGAATGACATCCATTTCTACTGGATCGGTGAGTTCCACGGGCACGAGAGCGATCCCCGGTATGGAGTCTGGGCCGACCACGCGGCGGCGCTGCAAGGCGCCGAATCGCCCAACGTGACCCTTCTCGGATTTCGAAGCGACATGCAGTCGCTCCTCAGAACCGGCGATGTCTTCCTCCTCTCGTCGCGCGAGGATCCGTTCCCGCTCGTGGCGCTCGAAGCGGCGCAGTGCGGCCTGCCGATTGTGTGCTTCGCGGACGCCGGCGGTATGCCGGAGTTCGTCGAACGCGACGCGGGTTACGTCGTTCCCGCGGGAGACGTCGAGGCCATGGCGGAGCGCGTCGTCGCGCTCGTCGACGACCGAGTCTTCCGGAGTACCGCTCGGAGCACGAGCGCGGGAGAAGGTCGTGTCGCGGTATACGGTCGAGCACACGGCGCCGTACATTCTTTCGGCATGTCGAACCGTCGCGCACAAGAAACCGGGTGTCTCGGTGATCGTGCCCAATTACAACCACGGGAGGCACCTGGCGCAGCGGCTGGACAGCATCTTCGATCAGACCTATAGGGATTTCGAGGTGATCGTGCTCGACGATGCGTCGTCGGACGACAGCCGGACCGTCCTGGCGAACTATCGTGACCGGGCGGACGTTCGAATCGTCGTGAACGATCACAATTCTGGATCCACGTTCAAGCAGTGGTTGAAGGGGATCGACCTCGCGACGAGTGACATCCTCTGGATCGCCGAGTCCGACGACCGGTGTGAGCCCGACTTTCTCGAAACGCTAGTGCCGGCTTTCGAGGACTCTTCGGTCAAGCTGGCGTATGCGAATTCGCACGTCATCGACGACGACGACGTGGTCGTGGGAGACTACGTCGCGACGCCATACTTGACGGCATTGTCTCGCACGAAGTGGACGCAGGACTATCAAGTCACAGCCGAGCAGGAAATCAACGATGGGCTGGGTGTCAAGAACACGATTTTGAGCGCGAGTTCTGCGCTCTGGCGGCGCTTCGACATGAGCGCGGACATGCGTGCGACACTGGCGGATCTGCGGATTGCCGGTGATTGGTCATGTCACATCCACGCGATCGAGAACGGCGACGTCCGCTACACGGCGAAGAAGCTCAACTACCATAGACGTCACTCCAAGAGCGTCATCGGTTCGCTTCTGGAGCAGAGCCAGGTCGAGGACTTCTTCGGCGAAATCGCCCGCGTGCACAGCGTCGTGTTTTCGAAGTACCGGCTGGCTGACGATTTCGCCGACAACTGGGAACAGTCCCTGCGCGAGCAGTGGCGGCAGTTCTTTCCAGATGTGCCGTTCGATCAGATCGCGCAGTGGTATCCGATCGATCGGCTTCGCGAGCAGGTTGTCAGCCGCTCCGGGTCGGTCATTGAGACGTGATCATGATGCGGCGGCCGTTGTCGCAGATCTGCGTGGGGCCGGCCTGCCAGAAGAGCGTCGATACGCCGTATTCGCCCGGCGGCAAGCGCGACGTATCGAGCGTGGCCGTGAAACCGGACAGCAGCGTACTGTTCCTCGCCGTCGCGACGTCCTGGCGGGGCAGCCTTCCGGTGATCGGCGCCCACCAGAATTCCTTGGTCTCGCCCGACTGAAACAGGATGAAGACGTGAGCCGGCGATTGGTGGGTGGCCTCGTCGACGACCCAGCCGGACAGATTCAGCGCAGTCCCCTGCTGCACCGGCACCGCCCGCTCGGACGGTGGGGCGTCGTGCAGCGTCTCGATGTTGCACGAGCTCACATAATGCATTGATGTGGGCGCATCCACGGGCATTCCCGATTGACGGTGACAAATGGAACGGCGGTGGCGACGTCGAGTTTATCGGTGGCGCCGTAGTTGACGAAGAACAAATCCGTCATCGAGCTCAGCTCGAGGTCCAGGGTGTAGTTGAAGTACGGCGCGCGGTTCAGGTCCGCCTTGTAGACCGTAATATTCGAACCTGAGAGATCGCGGCCGCCTAGTGTGTTGTATTCAAATACTGATGCGTGAAGCCGGCGGCAATCTTCGCCTTCCCGATGGTGATGGGCCGTTCGGCCATCGTCGGCCCAAACGTCCGAGTGCTGCGCGCCAGGACGCCGAGTCCGGGGTCGAACCGCCAGGTGAAACCGCTGGAGGAGGAACTGAGAGGAAACGTACTGATTTGGGCGCCGAGCACATTGCCGACGGTAACACTGGTATCCGGAGTGCCCGGGTATTGCTGTCGAACGAAGTCGACCAGAAACAGGCTCTTCAAGTCAGCACGGAGTGTCTGGGCGGTGGCGATGGTCGGCACCGTCGACAGCATCGTGACGGCGATTCCGAAACCCCTTAGCGCAATTCGAACCCGAGGCTTCATCGTGTCAACGCCCCTTCTCTGAAAAACGACGCAGAAGGCCAGCCGCCAAGCTCGACAATAATACACTTCCAGTGCTTCAGTGTGCGATCCGGGCGGCGTGGTGGGTTAGAGACGCTTCGTAGAGGCCTCTTCATCTAGCGACTCGGGCGTTCGAGGATCCAGAACATGGGCGTGCCGTCCGGGCGTTTTGAGCAGTTCGTGGCGCGCGAGATCACCGGACGCGATCAGCTGATCGATGCTCTTCTCGGTCCGGCTCGACGGATTGACGATGACGAGGCTGCCGGGCGGCAGCGCGCTGACACGATCGATCTCGAACCCCAGGTAGTCGTCGCCTTCGATCGTCCGGTCGATGAGATCGGCGCGCTGCTTCTTGATCAGGTAGAACTTCGCGAACAGGTTGCCGAGGCCGGGAGACTCGTTGCGGAGTCGCGCCAGGTAGATGCCGGGTACGGGCTTGTCGCCGGCGCGGTCGAGCGCCGACTCGAGCGCCAGCCGCACGTTGCCAACCGCGGTTCCGCTCCCGCGCGCCTGGAAGCGGGTGAAGTAATCGCCATAGAAGTAGGCGAACTGCAACGCCGCAAGGCCGAGCAGGCCGACGGCGGTCAGCGGCCCGAGTCGATTCGTGGTCGGCGCGCTGCCTTTCGACCACGTCGCAAGGCCGACCGCGATCGCCACGATCGCTCCCACCCAGACGAATCGCAATCCCGGGTTCGAGGAGAAGTCGACGTAGAAGTACGCGACCTGCACGCACAACGCGCCGACGACGGCGAGGGAGGCGACCGCTTCGTCGGTCAGACCCTCGGCCAGCCGGCGCGCGGCTCGGGCCGCCGCACACGCCGCCGACGAACACCAGTGCCGACGCGAGAAACCGGATCGTCAGCAGAATCGCCGAGGCGGGAATGCCGGCGATGCGCCGGACGGGATAGTCGATGTAGTGAAAGGTGAACTCGCTGGCAACCAGCGCGAGCAGCACGACGATGACGACGGGTCGCGCGCTCGCCGCCGCCGATCCACCTCGCAGGAACATGGCGATCGCCAGCACGCCAGCCAGCGCCACGAGCACGAAAGGCCCCGCGCCAAGGAAGTAGGCGACCTGCACCGCGAACAGGGTCGCGGCGGCGGGAAGGGCGACGCGCCCGAGCGTCAGGTGCTCGACGCTGAATCGCTCCATGGCCATGGCGAGCCCGCCGATGCCAAGCGGAACGCTCGCGGCGCGCACGTAGGCCTGGGCCTTCGGCACATGATCGTGACTCGCGACGGCGAGCGCGAGCACGACCGCCCAGAACGCGACGAAGCCGATCGTGCGAACAGCCTGCGTCCGATCCGCCCAGAACATCTCGAGCCCGAACACGCCGAGCAGCACGGCAAACGGCAGCAGCTCGAGCGCGCGTCGAATCGCTTCGCCCTGTCCGGCAAAGCTCGCCGGCAGCGGCGCAGTGAGCAGACCGGCCATCAGGACGAACGCCACCGGCGCCGATGGTCGTCGCAGCGCGCGCGCGACGCCGACGAGGAGCAGTCCGGCGAGGGGCATCAGAAACACGCCGACCAGCCACGTCGCCTCGGTGAACCGCAACGGACCATCGACGAAAAGAAACCGCGGATTCCAGAAGCGCCCGTACAGCGACGCGGCGTCCGCAAGCTGGCTGGCGGTCATCAACGTGGCGATCGATTCTGCTGCGCTCGTCGTGGCTGGCGCCGCATCGGGCTGATAGTGCACGGCGACGTCGTAGAGCAGCGTCGGGTTGCGGATGAGCGCGGGAATGGCGAGCAGGAGCGGAAGGATGAATCCCGCCGCGAGCATCCCATAGCGAGCCGCGCGTTCACGCCGCATGAAGAGCACTACGCAGGTCAAAAGGAAATAGAACGGCATGAAGAACACAGCGGCGATGTAGCTGTAGACGCCGACGCCCAGCAGCAGGCCGCCCGCGAACAGGAGTCGCGGGTCTGAGCCGCTTGACGTACGTCACGACGCAGAGCAGCCAACCCAGGAGAAAGGGGAGAGGCGCCTGAAAATCCATCGCGAAGCGGCTGTACATGAAATGCGCCGGCGTGAGCGCGAGCAATCCGGCCGCCGTCATCGCAAACAGCTCCCGCCCGAACAGCTGTCGGCTCACCAGGTAGATCAGCACGACATTGACGACGCCGGCGATGGCCATCGGGAGACGAATCGTCGCTTCTGAAAACGGCAGCACCTTGACCGCGAGCGCGATCGCGTAGACCAGAATCGGTTGAAACCACATCGGACTGCCCTGCTTCGGCAGATCCATCTGAAAGTACAGCGGCAGGAACGCTCCGTGCGGATCCCGTCCCGTCGTCGCCACCGAGTGGGCGGTCAACGCGGAGAAGAGCTCGTCGGTCACGAGATAGCGCGGCGCCTCGTCGAGGCGCGGCAGATACAGCGCGGCCGTGCCCAGCGCAAGCAGCGTCGATGTCAGGATGACGCGGAGGCGAGGATTCACGCGCCCGTATAATGTGCGGCACTCACGGTGACCTCAATCCGATGGACCGGGGCGGCGTTCTGGCTCCTGGTCGTCATGCTCTTCGTGGCGCAAGCCGTGTGCACGATGGCCGGTCTGGATCGGTTGTTGTACCAGGAGGTCGCCGAGGGCATCCGCAATCCATTCTGGCTCGATCATCGGCTGATCTACGACGGCGTGTCGAGCAATGTCGGATGGTACGGCCTTGTCTTGCTCGTTTACAAGGTGTTCGGATTTTCGGCGTACGCCGCGAAGTACCTCAGGCTCGCGCTTCACGCCGTGTTCCTCGTGTCGTCGGCCCTCCTGTTCAAACGGTGGCTCGGGCTCCGGCGGGCGTGGGTTCCATTGCTGGCGGTCGGCCTCTCGCCGACGATGCTGTATTTCAACAATCTGGGGACTTCGTACGGCACCGATGTCCAACTGGTCGCGCCCGTTCTCCTGTTGATCGCCACGGCGGGCGACCGCGCGCGCGAACAACGCGCGACGCTCGCGGTTCATCGATTCGCGATCGGCTTTCTGGTCATGCTCGCGTGCCTTTCGTACCCCGCATTTCTCGTGTACCTGCCAATCCTTCTGGCGTTCTACGTCTGGGTCAGTCGCGCAGCATCGGCCAGACACATGTTGATGGGGCTCGTTTGGGTGGCGTTGGGTTTTCTGACGCCTTTCAGCGCCGCCCTGGTCTATTTGCGGAACGACCAGACGCTGCTTGCCGATCCATCTGCAGGTGGTGCGGGTGTGTTCCGCGGCGGAGGCTCCGCGTGGACCCTGGATCCGTTCGAGATGTTGCGGGCCAGCGCGAGCGTGTTGCAGGACCTCTTCATGAGGGGCAATACGTACTATTTCTCTCTGCCGCACGTGGAGTTTTCCGGACTGCTCGGAGTTGTTGCTGCCTGGGGCATTCTCGTCGGCGCGCTCGTCGTCGGTTGGAACTGGAAGCCGTCGCGGGCGCCTCTGCTGTTTGCCGGCGCGCTGTGCGTGCTGTCGATCACGCTTCCGTCGTTGGCGACACACCTTGCAGGCCTTCGCCGATCGACGGGGTTCATCGCGGGGTTCTATGTGGTCGTCGCGTGCGTGTGGGCGGCACCCGTGCCCGCCGGCGTGCGCGCAGTCGCGGTGTGGGCGGGCAAACTCGCGTGCCTGCTGCTCGTCGTCCATCACCTCATCGTCTACGCGCCGAACATCCGCTTTCTGTCGAGCGAAGCGCGAAAGATGGACGATCCCTGGTTCAATCGATTCGGCACTCCGGACGAGTCGATCCGCACGTGGGCCCGCGAGTGGGTGTTGCGGGGCCGGCCGCTGAACTGCCAGGCGACTTCGAAGTGCCGATCCAGCGAGATCTATGCGGCGGTGGCCGGTTACCTGCGATGGAACCGGCTCGACGATCGCCCCGTCCTGATGACCGATTGGGATTCCGGTCGCATCAACCAACTCGATATTCGTGTGTCGCAGTCGGGGATGGTGCGCCAGTGACAGCGCGAAGACGACGTTCAGCGACCACAATCGCCGCGATCATCAGCGCAAACAGGCCGACGCCAAGCCGGAAGCGCGGGGGTTCGTAGGAGGCGCGCACGATGTCGCCGGCGCGGACCTTCACCGCGCTCAGCACGCCGTCTGCTCTGAAGAAATCCGTTTGTCGAATCGTCGATCGACGCGGTCCATCCCGGGTAGAGCGCCAGTTTCTCCGACACCACCAGCCAACCGTCCGCAGGCGCCTGAACCTCCAGCCGGTTGTTGGTCAGCCGGCTGAAGCGCGCGGCCTGCATCGGTCGCCGTGCGTGGCGTGAGCGCCAGGGCTTCGCGCGAACGGTCGCGATTCCACGGCGTCGCTCCATGAATGCCGCTTTCGAGTGCGAACACCCGATCGACCGGCGGGACGACGGCGCCCGAGCGGAACTGCAGCACGACGACGCTGCCGCGGATCGAATTCCTCCATGGCGAGCATCTCGAGCGCCGCGGCGAAGACGAGCCGATCGGGTCCGACGAGCGCGATCGCGTGCGGCACGACCCAGGCGCGCGGCAGCCACAACTGGTTCTCGTAGATGTACGGGCCGGCGGATTTGGCCGGCTGGCACACGCTCGATCGGACAGCGCTGGACCTGCGCGGCGAGCGCGAATCCCGCATCCTCGCGCGGGATGGTCGAGAACGACATACCGCACGTTCAGCAAACCCCAGAACCTTGCGGGATGCAGGTAGCTCTCGCCCAGAAACGTCGGATTTTCGGGGTCTACGAAATCTCCGGGCAGGTAGTCGCGGTGCTCGCTCGGCGTGTAGCTCGTGATGGCTTCCAATCCGAGCGGCGCCGTGATGTTGTCCGCGCCCCAGTGGCGATCCGGCGATTCCCAGATATGCATGCGGCTCCCGGCCGCGTGCTCCGCCAGCCAACGCATCGCGTTGTTCTGATGACGCTCGATGTGCGGGTCGGCCATCGGCGGCGTGTCTGGGCGCGATCGACCAGCAGTCGTAAACGAAGGCACCGAGTACCAGCGCGCCCAGAGGAGTTCGTACACGCCGCCATCGGGCGATTGCGATCCACGCGCCTTCCAGTCCTGCGGCAATCAGGAGCGGACCGAAGATGCCAATGAGAACCAGCGCGCGTTGAGGAATCCGCTGATAGCGAACGCCCGGGACATAGCAGCCAGAGGAATTCGTAGAACGGGGCCACGAACGCAGCCGCCGCAGCGAATGCGATCACCGCCGTGATCCAGATCGCGGCCCGCCATTGCCCGTTCTTCCAGAGCCAGACGAGTCCAGCGCACATGATCACCATCGCCGCGATAGTCGGCATCGGATGGGCCACCTCTGGGACGTGCGCGGCCGAATGCGCGAGTGATAGGCCTTCCGCGCGTGCCGGTGAGGCCGACATAGGCCAGCATGGGCAGCATCTGAGGCGCCGCGGTCGCGAAGGCGCACACCGATGCCACGACACCAACGCGGCCCATCGTGAATCACCCAGCTCCGCCACCCTGGGCCGGCGCACGTGACGGCAAGCAGGCTGAGCGCGATCGCTGTATACACGACGACGCTCGAGCCGCCCTCGAGAATTTCGAGTCCGACCAGCATGCCGGCGGCAATCGCCGGCCGCCACCACCGCTCGGGCTCGACAAGCGCCTTCCAGACCAGGAACATGACCCACGGCGCCAGGCACATCGCCAGCGTGTCGCTGACGTGTCCGGCGCGGAAGTGGTCGAGCAGGTACGTGCCGATGCCGAAGGAGAAGGCGCCCACAGCGGCCAACACGCTGCGAACGCCGAGTCGTTGCGAGAAGGCATAGACGCCGGCCATCCCAGCGACGATGTGCGCGAGCAACGCCCACTTGATGGCCGCCTCGAGGGGCAGCAGTACGCCAAGGAGTGTCGTGAGACTGACGACGCCCGCCTGCGGAGCGTCGAAGACCGGCATTCCAGCGTTGGCAAAAGGGTTCCAGAAGGGAAGCGTCGCGTGCCGCCAGACCGCGTCGATGGCCACGCGAAGCCACGCTCCCCACTGCGGCGTGAGATCGCTCCCCTGAAACGGCAGCGAGGGGTCGCCGCGCGCCGGAAGCGTGAAGGGCGGCAGAAATGCGCGCAGGTGCCAGAGGATCGCCGCGACTGCGATCACCAACGGCGCGTGTAATCCATCGAGTCCGTCGGCGATCGCGTCGAATCGCGCCGCTCGTTGGCGCCGGCATCTCAGGCGGTGTCGGCCAGCCGCGCGACCATTCGACCAACCGCAAGGCAGGCGGTCAGGCCCGGCGATTCGATCCCGGCGGCCTGGATGAGAAATGGGTTCTCGCTGTCGCGGCGGATCATGAAATCGGCGAACGCCTCGTGCGGTGAATGGATCTTGGGACGAATGCCGCTGCCGCCGAGCCGCAGATCGTCGACCGTGATTCCCGTGAGCAGCCGGCGCAGGGGCTCGACGAACGCCTCGATCGGCAGGCGATCCTGCTCGTAGTCGTCCTTCCGATCCTGAAAGCGCGCCGTCGGCCCGATCCACACCTCGCCGCGCATCGTCTTGACGAGATGCACGCCAAGGCTGTGTCTGCCGGGCAGCGGGTACACGAGTCCGCGCACGAGCGCACGCTTGGACAGTGTCAGCTCCACATATTCCCCGCGGCACGGATAAATCGTGAACGTCTCGCCGCCGAGCATCCGCGACACCTCGTCCGCGTACAAGCCGGCGGCGTTCACCACCGTGCCGGCATGAATCGTTTCGCGTTCGGTTCGAAGCTCGATGCCGTCGGCGCGGCGGTCCGCTCCGACCAACTGCGAGCCAGGGAGGAAGATCGCTCCGGCGTCGGCGCCCGCCCGCAGCAACGCTCGCACCAGCGCATCGGCGTCGACGACTCCGGTTTCGGGTGACCAGAGCGCGGCGGACGCCGCCACGGCCGGCTCGCGCGCCGCGATGAAGGGACGATCGACCAGCGTGAGCCCCTCCACGCCGTTCGCATCGCCGCGAACCTTCAGGTCCTCGAGGCTCGCCCGCTCTTCTGCATCGTTGGCGACGATGAGCTTGCCGCACTTTGCGTGGGGAACGTCGTGGCGCGCGCAGAACTCATACAGGAGATGCCGGCCCTCCACGCACAGTCGCGCCTTGAGCGAGCCGATCGGATAGTACATGCCCGCGTGAATCACACCGCTGTTGTGCGTGCTCGTGTCGAGACCCGGGCGTGGATGCCGTTCGAGCAGGCAAACGGATCGACCGCTCTCCGCAAGGGCGAGCGCCGAGGCAAGTCCGGTAACACCAGCGCCGATCACTGCAACGTCGATGCGCTCCATGCGGCTACCGAGGGTACGGGCCCCGAGCGCTCAACTCATCGCGAAACAGCCAGAAGAATGCCGCGGGGATGACCACGAACCCCAGCGGCACCATCTGCCGCACTTCGTAGATGATGCCGGTCAGCAGATGCGGAATCACGAAGCGCGGGAATCAGCACGAGCGTGGCGCGAACGTAATCGCGGCTTTTCCGAGAGCCGCAGGAACGCAAAGAGCCACAGCACGTTGAAGATGAAGAACATCGAGAGATAGAGCCGCCTTGTGATAGTCGAGCGGATTGAGCTGCAGGTCCGCAAGAATCCCGTCCACATTGTCGCGCCAGTGTCGCGCTCCGCCAAGGTGCGGTCGATCGCGCGTGACATACCGAATCCAGGCGGTATAGGCGAATGCCGGGGCGGCGACGGCCAGCGTTCGCCACGCCGTGTTCCACAACGAGAGTGGGCCGCCAGTCGCGGAATCGATCCGTGGCATACACAGACGACAGCGCCAACGTCGTTTCGTTGTTCAAGGCTCCCAACAGGAGCACCGCGGCGGCGCTCCATGATCCCGCGTCTCGAATGGTCCACAGCGCGGCCACTGAGCTCGCCATCAGGAACGACGCGCTTTCCTGCAGGTCGTTCATGAACGTGAACGGCAGCACGGCGGCCAGCAGGCAGACGGCCGCGAACGCCAGCCCGTTGGAAAACCACTTCCTCAGATACAGGTGAAACAGCATGAACGCGAGCGCGACGAACGCCCATCGCTGAATCATGTACGCGTGAGCCACGGTGACGCCGAGCACGCGGACGAGCAGCTCGGGAATGTAGAACTGCAAGAGTCGCGACTGCTCGTTGTTGGCGTATTGGAACGCGAGCAGCGCCGCATGGTTGCGCTCGAGCGTGCCATCGAACCACGCCGGGGTCACCTGCAGCTTCGATCGCAGCTCCAGAAATGACAGGCAGGCGTAGATCGCGACGAAGGGAAGTTGTCTCATCACCTCGCGGCTCCTGGTCCTACAAGGCGCGGGTGCGGCGAAGCACGTAGAACGTCGGCGTGCCGTCTGGTTCCTTGATCACCGTTTTCGACAACTGGCCCGCGGAGACCAGGCTCTCGATGATCGCTTCGGTCTGACCCTCCCCGGCGTTGGTCACGATGAGGCTTCCAGGCTCCAGCTTCAGCACCGGATCGGATTCGAACGACCCCGCGTCGATCGTGCGGGCCGCCAGATCGTCGGCGCGGTGCTTCCACGCGTAGAACTTCCAGTAGATGCCACCCTTTCCGTACGGGCCGATGCGGCCCAGGTACACCGTCGGCGCATTCGTCTCCTTCGCTTCCCGGATCGCTTCTTCGAAGGCGCCGCGAATGTTCCCTGAGAACACCAGCGACGCACGCACTTGATAGTTCGTGAAGTAGTCGGCGTAGAAGTAGCCGAACTGCACGGGTGCGATGGCGAGCATACGCGACCGCGATCATCTGTCCGAGGCGCAGGCGCTGACCCACCGCGCCCAGGCCGATCAGCCCGACGCCCCCAGCGATGAGGGGCACCGCGCCGCCGGGGACGCGCGATCGCGTCATCAGCACTCCAGCGCCGTAGACGACGCCGAGCGCCACGACGGCGATGCCGATCGCGAAGACAGCCGCGCGTCGCGGCGCCGGCCAGTCAACCGACCAGAGGTACTTCACGCCGGCGACGGCCATGAGAACGACGAAGGGGAGCAGCTCGAGCGCGCGGTAGACCGCGTCGGTGACCCCCACGCAGCGTAGCTGCCAGCGGCGGGATGATCACGCCCACGATCAGGACGAGCGCGGTGGCCGGGATCGATCCCTGAAATGCGGCACGAAGCCCCATCAGCCACAGCAGCGCCAGCGGCAACAGAAACACGCCGACGCTCCTGGTGGAATACATCAGCTCCATCGGGCCGTCGAAGAACAGGAATCGCGGGTCGAAGAACGTCCAGAGCCGCGACAGCTGATCGCCGATGCTGTGGAACGTGAGCACTCCTCGCACGCTTTGCGCGATCGACGCGCCGCTCGAGTCGTCCAGTCCGTACTTCGAGAGGATGTCGGTCAGCGCTGTGGGATGCGCGAGCAGCCACGGGATGTGCATCGCCGCGGGCAACGCAAATCCCAGCAGCGCCACGCCATAGGCTCGCCGCGGGCGCTTGTCCCACGCCAGGGCGATCAGCGTCAGCAGCAGATACAGCGGCATCACGAGTCCGGCGGCGATGTAGCTGTAGAGTCCGGCGCCGAGCGCGAGCGTGCTCCAGAACAACTGCGAGTCTCGGCCGTCCTCGAGATAGGCGAGCAGCCCGAGCAGCCACGCGAGCACGAACGGAACCGGATACACGTAGTCCATCGCGAGCCGGCTGTGGATCAGGTGCGAAGGCGTCAGCGCCAGGAGCGCCGCGCAGAGGATGGCGAGCCATTCACGCTTGAACAGCCGCTGGCCAATGAAATACATCAGCACGACGTCGATGATGCCGACGAAGACGCTCGGAAGGCGAATCGCAAATTCCGAGAGCGGGACGATGGTCAGCACGAGCGCCATCGCGTAATAGATGATCGGCGGGAGCCATCCATGGCGCACCGGCCGATTCGCGTCGGAGACCCGGTATTCGTATTCCACGTAGAACGGCAACAGCCGCCCGCCGTAGTCGCGGCCGGTCGTGGCGATCGAGTTCGCGTGAAGCGCGATGAACACTTCGTCGGGCGCGAGGTAGATCGGCGCGCTCCCGAGACGAGGGAGGTAGAGCAGCGCGGTCGCGGCGGCGATCAGCAGCGCGGTGCGGGTCACAGCGTGTCAGTGAAACGAATCGGGCGGAGCGCGACCTCATCCACGTCACCCGTGCTAAGATTCGAGGTTTACCATGTCCAAGCGGGCCATTATCACCGGGATCACCGGGCAGGACGGATCGTATCTCGCCGAACTGCTCCTCTCGAAAGGGCTACGAGGTCTTCGGCATGGTCCGGCGCTCGAGCGCGCCGAACTTCTGGCGCATCGAGCACCTGCTCGATCGGATCACGCTCAAGCCGGCCGACCTGCTCGATCAGCTGTCGCTGCATCCGGCTGATCGACGAGGTGCGGCCGCACGAGCTCTACAACCTCGCGGCGATGTCGTTCGTGCCGGCGTCGTGGGATCAGCCGATGCTGACCGGCGAGTTCAACTCGCAGGGCGTCACGCGCGTGCTCGACGCGATCCGCCAGGTCGATCCGACGATCCGGTTCTACCAGGCGTCGTCGAGCGAGATGTTCGGCAAGGTGCGCGAGGTGCCGCAGACCGAGCTGACGCCGTTCTATCCGCGCAGCCCGTACGGCGTGTCGAAGGTGTTCGCGCACTACATCACCGTGAACTACCGCGAGAGCTACAACCTGTTTGCCGTGTCGGGCATGCTCTTCAACCACGAGTCGCCGCGGCGCGGCCTCGAGTTCGTCACGCGCAAGGTGACCGACGGCGTCGCCCGCATCAAGCTCGGGCTGGCCGACACGCTGTCGCTCGGCAACCTCGACGCGCATCGCGACTGGGGCTTTGCCGGCGACTACGTGCGCGCGATGTGGCTGATGCTGCAGCAGGAGCAGCCCGACGACTACGTCATCGCGACCGGCGTCAGCCACTCGGTGCGGGAGCTCGTCGAGATCGCGTTCGCGCGCGTCGGGCTCGACTGGCAGAAGCACGTGCAGCTCGATCCGGCGCTGCTCCGGCCGGCCGAAGTCGATCACCTGCTCGGCGACTGCGACGAAGGCGCGCACCGAGCTCGGCTGGACGCCCGAGGTCGACTTCAAGCAGCTCGATCGAGATGATGGTGGACGCCGATCATCGAGCGCGCTGCGCGCGACGCCGCGCCACGCCGATCGGCTGAGCACCCTGAACCTCGTGAGCAGCTACCATCGAACGCTTCTCGACCGCATCCGCACGCGACAGGCGCGCGTCGGCGTCATCGGCCTCGGCTACGTCGGCCTGCCGCTGGCCGTCGAGTTCGCGCGCGGCCGGCTTCGACGTCACCGGCTTCGACGTCGACGCAGACGAAGGCCGCGCAGATCAACGCCGGGCACAGCTACATCCCCGACGTGCCCGAGGCCGACCTCGAGGCCGTGCGTCGCGGCCGGCAAGCTGCGCGCGACGACCGACATGCGCGAGCTCGGCGACGATGGACGTCGATCGACATCTGCGTGCCGACGCCGCTCCGCAAGACGAAGGATCCCGATCTGTCGTACATCGTGCAAGGCCGTCGAGGCCGTCGCGGCCACGCTCACGGCCGGGCAGCTCGTCATCCTCGAATCGACGACCTATCCCGGGCACGACCGACGAAGTCGTGCAGCCGATGCTCGAAGCAAAGGGTCTGAAGGCCGACGTCGATTTCTTCCTCGCGTTTTCGCCCGAGCGCGTCGATCCCGGCAACCCGCAGTTCACGACGCAGAACATTCCGAAGGTCGTCGGCGGCGTCGGCCCGGCGAGCACCGAAGCCGCGTGCGCTGCTCTACGGCGCGGTCGTGTCAGACGGTGGTGCCGGTCAGCTCCACGCGCGTCGCCGAGATGGTGAAGCTGCTCGAGAACACGTTCCGCGCCGTGAACATCGGGCTGGTCAACGAGATCGCGCTGATGTGCCACAAGATGGACATCGACGTCTGGGAAGTGATCGACGCGGCGAAGACCAAGCCGTTCGGCTTCATGCCGTTCTATCCGGGCCCGGGCCTCGGCGGCCACTGCATTCCGATCGATCCGTTCTATCTCTCGTGGAAGGCGCGGCAGAGCGGCTTCGAATGCCGCTTCATCGAGCTGGCCGGCCAGGTCAACGGCTCGATGCCCGACTACGTCGTCGAGCGCGTCGGCCGACGCGCTGAACTCGGTGCAGGAAGCCGATCAACGGCTCGCGCATCCACCTGTTCGGCGTCGCCTACAAGCGGACGTCGGCGACATGCGCGAGTCGCCGGCGCTCGACATCCTCGAGCTGCTGAGCAAGCGCGGGGCCACGCTGACCTACACGGATCCGTACGTCCCCGAGCTGCAGCACGGCGGCCACACGCTGAAATCGGTGGACCTCCCGGCGGCGCTGGCGGCGCAGCCGGACTGCGCGGTCATCTGCACCGATCACTCCGCGTTCGACTACGAGGCGCTGATCGCGAGCGAGACGCTGATCGTCGATACGCGCAACGCGCTCAAGGGCCGGGACGCGGCAACGATTTTCCGGCTGTAGACACGTCGAAGACGGCGATCGTCCCGTCGTCCCACACCGTCATGACTCCGGGCCATGATCTCAGTATCGGGGCCTGGTCCTTCGCGACCACGTATCGAAGGCGATAGTCCGGCCACAAACGATCGAAGCGCTGTTGCCGGACCGCCTCTTCGAGTTTCCGGTCTTGTGCCTCCACGCTCTTGGGTACGCGTGCGAGATAGCCAAACGCCATCGGCCGGTGGTGGATGGTTTGATAGAAGAGCGCGTGGCTCGGCGCAGCACACCGTATCGAGGATGCCTTCCGCGCCGGGCAGACTGCGCAGAACCCCCACATACTCAGGAACCGCAATCGACAGGGTTGGAATCGGTTTGGGCAGGTACTCCACAAGGAGCATGCACGCGAGCACGACGGCCGCGAGCTTGCCTCGCGCTTCGCCGCGAAGCAGCAGCTCGAACCCAAAGGCCGCCAGGATCGCGACGCTCAACATCACCATGACCATCATGCGGAGTGGAACCCCGGAGATGGTGAGCGGAGGAAACAACAGTTCGAGCAAGGCATAGGGCAGCACCGGGATGTTCCCCAGGATCGCTTTTCCCGCGATCTGCGGGCTCGGCCCGAGCGCCAGCACGAGGAAGAACAACGACAGAAACGCGAACTGCTGGATCTCGGGCCTCCGAATGGCATTGCGTTTGTGCCAGGCATAGAGTGCCAGCGCGATCACGGACACACCGAGATGAACGCTGCTTTCATGAATGTTCGCCGGCAGCCGCATCCAGAAACGGCTCGTGAGCCAGCCGAAGCGCCAATGGCCTCCATAGATCAGCGGTGACAGCAGATCCATCGAGAATTCCGATGCCGGATGAGATCCCGTCAAGGGATCGCGAAGGCTCGACCACGCAAGCGAACCCGCCAGCACGCCGGATGTCAGCAGTGCGACCAGCGCGAATGCCCCGAACGCCGCCATTCGAGGCTGCTCGAGGAATCGCCTCGCGCCTCCGTTGTGACGGGCCCACCAACCCAACAGGATTCCGCCCGTGATCGCGCAGTAGAGGAAGTAGTAGTAGTCGCACAGGATCACGAGAAAGAGCACCAGCGCTGCGGCGGTCCCCAACGCAACCGTGGGCTTTTCCAGAAGCGTCAGCCAGAGCAGCACGAAGAGGGGAATCCACTCGAGCGACACGAGTTGCAGGTGCCCTTCCGCGTGCGCGAAATGAAAACTCGAAAAGGTGAAGATGAAGCCGGCGAGCAGGCTGGGCACGTACGCTCGCGTCAGGCGATGCGCCAGAAGAAAGGCCGTCACGCCTCCACCGACGAACGCGAACGTGACGATGCTGTTGTGAACGGCAACCGGAGACATCAATTTCCCGAGGCCGATTGCGACGAACCCATTGAACGGGTTCAGCGTGTGCGCCAGGAGCGAGATCCCGTACGGGTAGTGGAGGTAATCCGTGTGCCAGGGACTCTGATGAAGAACCGTAACCGCGTGCTGAACCCACCACAGGTTCCACACGTTCTGCAGCCCGTCGACTTCGTCAGCGAACCAGTGGGTCTGAAACCGCGTGACCGCCGGCCACGTCAGCGCGAAGAAGGCAAGTGTGTAGAAGCCGGCCGCGGCGATGACCTCCCGCCCGCCCAGCCCTTTCATGCGCGAAGCGTCCACTCATTCGGCGCCGCCCGCCCGTCGAAAGGCAGGTGGTTGGCGTCGAGGCGGGGAAGCATGAGCAGAGTGTCGGGCGCCAGCGTCGCGATGCTCGGCCGGTTCGTGACGGCGAGGACGCATCCTCGCTCGCGAAGCAGTGAGACGCTGTCGGCGTTGTGCGCGCCCTTGGCGTAGCTGAAGACGAATGGCGTTCGAGGCCGTCCGATGGCGTCGAGCACGCGCAGCGCCCCGTCGATTTCATCGGCCTGCCCGTCTCGGGACAACGACGTCAAGCGTGATGTGCCGATCGGCATGGCATCCGATCGTCATGCCCGCGTCCGCGATCTCTCGCGCCTGGTCGATCGTAAAGTACAGCTCGTCGGCGAACGCCCGTTCGTCGGACGATACGAATTTCGCAAACAACGCGTCGAGCACGGCGGCGCGCAGATCCTCGGGGAGTACGCCCTGCAGCATGTCACTTCACGTACGAGGCCGCCGGCGCGTCGTAGCGAACCGGCTTCCAGCCCTCAGCCCTGTACTCCGTCAGCGGCCTCACATCCTCACGACCAGCCGCGCGCTCGACGGCATGGTCGATCGCGTTTACGAGCGAATCTGGTGTCTCGGCCGCGGCGAGAACGAACTGAATCTTGTTGACGTCGAGGACGCGGCGGTCGATGAGCGACGAAGCGGCCGGGAAGAACACACCGGTCATATGTGCGTCCCGGAGCAACGGCACGACGTCGCGAAAGTGTTCCGCGTACCCATCGTCGAAGCTCAGCACAATCGGGCGGGGTGGCAGATCGATCTCCCCTCGCATCGCCGAGACGATGTCGAGGACGGAAACTGGTGAGTAGTGCTTCGAGATGTAGGCGAGTTGCCCGCGGAAGGCGTCCAGGTCGAGGCTGGTCAAACGAGGAAAGCGAGTCGCCGTGAGGCGGCGCACGTAGTGGTACATGACGATCGTCGCGCGCGGCGTCATGGTGTCGGAGAGCTGATTCGGGCGATCCTGATCGCCGTCGCCTTTGAAGAGCACGGCCGGTCCCGCCGACTTCAACGCAAATCGAATCGTCGCGTTGCGCCGCTCGAACGGCTCGAAGTGATTGGGGACGATGTCCGGGCCGCTGGGATCGACGCGAGAAAACCCCCCGGCTTCGAAGAGTGACGGATCGATGCCCCAATTGTGCACGTCGGCATATTCGGCCCCGAGTCGACGGATGTGCGCGAGTGCCACGGCGCCGAGCGCCGGCACGGCTTCGTCCGGGCCGATGTAGTCGATCAGCCGCAATGCCTGCCGACCGCCGTGCGACGCGACGCGTGTCGCGAGCAGCCCAATCGGCCGATTGTCGCGGCGCAGCGCGAAGCACGAGTAGCGATACATCGGATGCTGAAGAAACCGGGCGCGGAAGTACGCCGGCGTCTTCTTCGGCGTTCGCGCATCGCGTGCTCCCAATTCGAGCCCGGCGATGTTTTCCGAGTAGTTGCTGTCGTCGAGTGCCACAGCGGTGACGGTCGTTTCGGGTACTGGCCGGTACGGTGGATCTTCGAATGACGCCAACTCATACGTCGACACGTCCGGATTCGGGAGGACGTAGTGGCGCAGCTCGCCGACCTGAAACTTCAGCGCTTTGTAGATTGCGGCGACCGGCGGCTGAAATCCGATCACGCCCACGCTCGTGTGCGGTTCGTTCTCGGTGACGTCGCTGAGCAGCTTCAGGCCAAGCGTGCCGGTGACGATGTCATCCCGCACTTTCCAGAGCGCCAGCCAGATCGTGTTGTTCGCGCTGAGCGCCGGATCGAATCGCCGGGTCGGGAGAAAGCCAAGCATCCCCGCAATCGTCTGGTCTGCATCGGTTCGGGCGATGACGATGGAGTACTCGCCAGGTCGATCGGGGCGCGCGTATTGCCAGTCGAAGAGCGCGCGATCGAGCGTGAAGATGTGTCGCGGTTTCCAGTGGGCTTCGAGGAACGCCAGCACGTCCGGGACATCGGACGTCTGGCATCGGCGAATCGTGAACATGAAAACAGGCGCTCAGTCTGTCACAATCTGATTGCTGATGTCGCACCGAGTGGTTGGTGTTGTGACGGCTCGCGCCGGCTCGAAAGGGATTCCGGGGAAGAACACCAGGCCGCTCGCGGGAAAGCCGCTGATTCTGTACATCATCGAAGCCGCGCTGGCGTCGCGTGCGTTCGATCGCGTCATCCTGTCGACCGACGACGCCGTCGCCGCGGACCTGGCGAGAGCGAGCGGATGTGAAGTGCCGTTCATGCGTCCGTCCGAGCTCGCGACCGACGCCACGCCGCACCTGCCGGTGATGCAGCATGCGCTTGCCTGGCTCCGCGACAACCAAGGGTACTCACCAGACGCGGTCATGACGCTGCTGCCAACCGCGCCGCTCTGCCAGCCGGCGCACTTTCGGCAAGCGATCGCGCTGCAGCAGTCGACCGGCGCCGACTCCGTGATCGGCGTCGATGAGCTGCCACCGCATTTCAATCCGATGCGGGTCGTCACGCTGGATTCGGATGGGTGGGCCCGGCTCTTCGTCGGCGGCGCACCGGTCAAGCGCCGGCCGGGGCGCCGGCAGGACATGCCGCCAGCGTGGGTGATGAACGGCGCGATCTACCTCTTCAAGACGCAGTTCCTCTTCGACCCGGTCGAACCGAATCTCTACGGCGATCGCGTCGCGGCGATGGTGATGCCGCCGCCGTACGGGTTGAACCTGGACGATCCGGAAGATTGGGAACGGGTCGAACGAATCCTGCCAGGGCTCGCCAGATTGCCGTAGGCGGGCGCTGCGGCGAGCCGTCGTGTTCAAATATTGAACGCTCGGCGGTACGAGCGATGGCGCCGGCGGCGATGGCTTGACACGCCTCGGGGCTGCCCGGATAATGTCTGTTCACTTCGTGAACGCGACGGGGTGAATCAATCTTTTTCAGCGCCCTCGAGATAGCCAGTCGCGCGAGCCCGTCCGTACGGGCTGCGTTGGGACTGACAGGGCGGTAGCTTGTCTCTCGTGCCCGCATCCGACGCCCACCGACAATCTCTTTCGCCTCGACGGACACGTCGCCATCGTGACTGGCGGCGCCGGGCGGCTCGGCAGCCAGTATGCCTGCGCGCTCGCGGCGTCTGGGGCGGCGGTTGGCGCATGCGATGTCGCGCCGGGCCCAAGCTCCATGGTTCAACGCGTAGTGGACGAAGGCGGCGCGATTTCGTTCCACCGGGCCGACGTGGCGAACCGCCAGGCGATGGACGCGGTTGTCGCCGATGTCGTTCGCACGTTCGGCACGCCGACCATCCTGGTCAACAACGCGGGGCTCGGTTCGTCGCCGGCCGATGCGGCCCTCGAAACTGGTCCCTTCGAGGACTACCCGGACGCGGCGTGGCGACGCCATGCTCGATTCGCACCTGACCACGGCGCTCGTGGCCTCGCAGGCATTCATTGCGGCCTTCAAACGCGCCCGCGCGGCGCGCCCGGATTTGACCGGCAGCATCATCAACGTCTCGTCGACCTACGGCGTCGTGTCGCCCGATCAATCGGTCTACGAGTTCCGCCGCCGCGGCGGCGCCGAGTACTTCAAACCGATCGGCTACAGCGTCGCGAAATCGGGCGTGCTGAACTTCACGCGCTGGCTTGCCGAGTACTGCGCGCCGTTCGGCGTGCGCGTCAACACGCTCGTGCCGGGTGGTGTTCAGGAAGCCGGCCACGCGCCCGAGTTCGTCGCCGAGTACAGCACGCCGAACGCCGCTCGGCCGGATGGCGCGCGAAGACGAATACAACGGGGCCGTCGTGTTTCTGGCGTCGAAGGCGTCGGAGTACATGACGGGCGCAACACTCGTCGTGGACGGCGGATGGACGGCGAAGTAGAAGCGGGATAGATGGGCGAAAAAGATCATTCAGACAAGCTGCTCAGCGGCGACGCCGGGCTGGCGTTCGTGCCGCTCGACGAGATTCGCCGCGTGCGCTCGGGGATCGCCGATCGATTCGCTCGGGCCGAAGTGCTCGCGGACGTCTGCCGCGTCAACACGCTCTACGCGATCATGAACGCCGGGTCCGGCCACATCGGATCGAGCTTCAGCTCAACCGATCTCATCACCTGGCTATGGACCGAGGAGCTGCGCGACGCCAACGGCGCCGCGCCCGGCAGCGATGTGTACTTCTCGTCGAAGGGACACGACGTTCCGGCGCTCTACGCGCTGCTCATCGCCCTCGAAAAACTGGACTTCGATCTTCTCCATCGTCTTCGTCGCCTCGGCGGACTGCCTGGCCATCCGGATGTGGAGACGCCGTTCATCGCCGCGAATACCGGTTCGCTCGGCATGGGCATTTCGAAGGCCTACGGCATGGTGCGCGCGCACCGCTACCAGGGACGCAGCGCGCGAATCGTCGTCCTCACGGGCGACGGCGAGCTGCAGGAAGGGCAGATCTGGGAATCGCTCCAGCCCGTGGCCAACGAGCGACTGGGCGAGATCACCGTCATCGTCGATCACAACAAGTTCCAATCGGATGCGGCCGTGGCGGCGGTCAGCGATCTCGGGCCGATCGAAGACAAGTTCCGCGCCTTCGGCTGGCACGTGCGTCGAGACGATGGCCACGATCCGCGCGTGCTCGAACGGGTGTTCGCCGAGTTTCGCGGTGTCGTGGATCGACCGAAGGTCTTCATCGCCGACACGATCAAAGGGAAGGGCGTCTCGTTCATGCATGGCGTCGCTCGCGGCGACGAGACGTACCGCTTCCACGCGGGCGCGCCCTCGCTGCCTGACTACCTGGCGGCAACCGAGGAACTGCGGGCGCGGATCGACGGCCGGCTGACGGCGCTCGGCCTCGAACCGCTGACGCTCTCAACAGCACCGCCACCGGTGCGCGTGGGACCCAGCCATCCCGAGAAGCTGGTTCTCGCATACGGCGACGAACTGCTGCAGATGGCGCGCAGCCGTCCCGACATCGTCGTGATGGACGCGGATCTGCTGTCGGATTGCGGGATCGAAGCGTTCAAGGCCGACCTGCCGGCGCGCTTCATCGAGTGTGGAATTGCCGAGCAGCATATGGTGTCGGCAGCCGGCGGCATGGCGCTTCGCGGCATGCTGCCCGTGGTCCACTCGTTCGCGTGCTTTCTCACCACTCGCGCGAACGAGCAGATTTACAACAACGCGACCGAGCGGACGAAGATCATCTACGTCGGCACGCTCGCCGGTGTCATTCCGGGAGGTCCCGGTCACTCCCACCAGTCCGTGCGCGACATTTCGGCGATTGGCGCCGTTCCTGGACTCACGGCGATTGAGCCGTGCAACGAGCGCGAAGCGCGCCTGGCCATTCGCTGGGCCGTCGAGCAGAACGACGCGAGCACGTATCTGCGCTTCGTCAACGTCCCGCTCGATCTGCCGTACTCGCTCCCGCCGTCCTACGCGCTCGAGGCGGGCCGCGGCGTCGTCTTGCGGGCTGGCCTCGACGTCGCCCTCGTCGGCTACGGGCCTGTTCTTCTGACGCACGCGTGGATGGCTGCCGACGCGCTGGCGAAAGAGGGCGTCAGCGCGGCGGTCGTCGATCTGCCGTGGCTCAATCGGATCGATGACGAATGGGTGCGCGATGTGCTCGGCCGGTTCTCGACAGTCGTCACGCTCGACAATCAATACATCTCGCTTGGCCAGGGAACGATCGTTGCCGCAGCGCTTGCGCGCACGCGCGCAGGCGCGCACGTCTATTCGCTCGGTCTCACGGACGTTCCGGCGTGCGGCGGCAACGCCGAAGTCCTCGCGCATCACGGCCTCGACGGCGCGTCGATCGCGAGCGCTGTCAGCGCGGCCCTCGAACGTAGTGTCCGCCTTTAGACGGACCTCTCCGGATCGAGTCTTGTCCGGCTAAAGCCGGACGCCACCTACGACATTCACGATGTATCCCCAACACGTTTCCCACTGGATCGCCGACCGCGAGGTCGCGGCGTCGAACGGCGCAACGTTCGAGAAACGTTGCCCGATCGATGATCGCGCGATCGCCGCCGTTGCCCGCGGGACAGCGGAAGACGTCGCGAGTGCCGTGGACGCAGCGTGTCGCGCCGCCGACGCCTGGAGTCGTCTTCCCGCTCCCCGCCGAGGAGAAGTGCTGGGACGCGCGGCGGCGCTCCTGCGCGCGCGCGAGGGCGACTTCGCCGCAATCATTCAAGCCGAGACGGGCAAGCCGTTGAAGAACGCCTCCGCCGAGGTCGCCTCGTCCGCGGACCTGGCCATCTTCATGGAGAGCGAAGGCAGCCGTTTCTACGGCCGGACGATGACCAGCCCGGTGCCGAATCGGACCGTCCGAACGCTGCGCTCGCCGATCGGCGTCTGCGCCGCGATCATGCCGTTCAACAGTCCGCTCGCGGGCATCGCGTGGAAAGTGTTTCCCGCGCTCGTGTGCGGCAACGCGGTCGTCGCGAAATCGCACGAGCAGACGCCGCACACCGCCGTCGCCTTCGGCCAATTGCTTCGCGACGCCGGCCTTCCCGCCGGTGTCTATGGCGCGGTGCAAGGACTTGGGCCCGAGGTCGGCACCGCGCTCGTCCAGGACGAACGCGTCGGCCTCGTGAGTTTTACCGGCTCGTCGCGAACGGGCAAAGCGATTCAGCAGAACGTCAGCGCGCGACCCGTGCTCGCGAAGGTCTGCCTCGAGCTGGGCGGCAAGAATCCCCTGGTTGTCTGCGACGATGCCGATCTCACGCTTGCTGCGGAGCACGCGGTTGCGTCGGCGTTCATCGACGCCGGTCAGCGATGCGCCGCCGGCAGCCGCCTCATCGTCTTCGACGCGGTCTACGATCGCTTTCGAGCGGCGCTGATGGCCCGGGCGTCGAAAGTGCGAGTGGGCTCCGGCGCCGACGATGAGTGCGGTCCGGTGATTTCGCGTGACGCGCTGGATCGATTGCTGCGGGCGGTAGAGGGTGCGACCTCGAGAGGCGCGCGAGTCGTATGCGGCGGCGGTCGCGTGGACGCGCTCGCGCCTGGCTACTACATGCAGCCGACGATTCTCGAAGGCGTCGATCCGGCCGACGAGATCTCGCAGATCGAACTCTTCGGTCCGGTGACGTGCGTCTACCGCGTCAACGACTTTGACGCGGCGGTCGCGCTCGCCAACGCCACCACTTACGGCTTGACCGGCGCCATCCACACGACGAACACGCACCGCATCGAAGAGTTCATCGCCCGCTACAGAGCGGGCCTGGTGTCGATCAACGGGCCGACCTACGGCGCCGGCCCGCACATGCCATTCGGCGGGGTCAAGAATTCGGGCAACGGGTTCCGAGAGCCGGGCACCGAGGCGCTCGACGTGCTACTGCGAGTGGAAGACCGTCGTCGTCAACCACGATCCCGCGAAGGTCTGATGGACACTCGTCTCGCCTCGGCGACGCCCAAAATTCCGCGAACGGGCAAACGCCGCGTCTGCTTTCCGATGACCAGCCGTGCGTACTACGGCCGCACGCAGTTGCTGATTCAGAAGCTGCACGCGCATCCGGACATCGACCTGCAGCTGATGCTTGGCGGATCGATCCTGCTCGACAAATACAGCCGCCACATCGCGGACGACATCGAGAAGGGCGGTTTCGCGATCTCGACGTCGTACTTCAACGTGATCGAAGGCGGCAACCACGTCGCGATGGCCAAGACGGCGTGCCTGACGGCGCTCGAGTTCACCAACGGCTTTCATTCGATCGATCCGGATATCGTGGTCGTCTGCGGCGATCGCTTCGAGCAGCTCGCCATTGCCATGACCGCGGCCTACCTGAACAAGACGATCGCGCACATCGAGGGCGGGGACGTCACCGGCAGCATCGACGAGAGCGTGCGTCACGCCATCACGAAGCTCGCCCACATTCATTTCGTCACCAACGCGGACGCGCATCGTCGCGTGCTCGCGATGGGCGAGGATCCGAACTACGTCTTCAATACGGGCTCACTGGATCTCGAGCTCGCGTCGATGGTCACGACCGAGCTGACCAACGAGCGCATCAACAGCTACGGCGTGGGCCACGCCGTCGACATCACGCGGCCGTTCCTGACCGTCATCCAGCATCCGGTGACGAGCGAGACCGAAAATCGCGCGCACCTCGAAGCAACCATGCAGGCGATCGCGCAAGTGGACATGCCGACCATCTGGTTCTGGCCGAACCCGGACGCTGGAACCGGCGAGATGTCCGAGAGCATTCGCCATTTCCGCGAGCACCACGCGGCGATTACCGGGAAGATCCGGTTCATCACCAACGTGCCGGTTGACGAGTTCATCGCGCTTCTGCGCGCGACGTCCTGTCTCGTCGGCAATTCCTCGGCCGGCATCAAGGAGTGTTCGTTTCTCGGCACTCCCGTCGTTGACGTCGGCGCGCGCCAGCAGGGCCGGCTGCACGGCGAGCACGTCGTCCACGCGCCGTGCGAGGCCGCGGCGATCGCGAGCGGCATTCGTGCGCAGCTCCGGCACGGTGCATTCAGCCGATCGGACCTGTACTTCAAGCCCGATTCGAGCCAGGCGATCGTGGACGTCATCGCCGGCGTCGACCTGTACACGCAGAAGCGGTTCTGCGATCCGCCGGTCTCCGTTCCTCTCGGCTGATTTCGCCCCACGTCTTGTCGGCCCCTTGTCTCCTCTGGAGCATTCCTCACGGCGCATCGGCGGGCAGCATGCTTCGCACCGGCGTGCTCGCGTCGGTGCTCGATGCGGTTCCCGACGCCCGCGTCGTGCTCGTGTCGCCGCTCAGCGCCGACCCGGCATTCACGCGCGAGTTCACCCATCCGCGCGTGACCTTCGAGGTGCTGCCGCCCCATGCGCCGGCCGGCTTCGAGGGCCGGCTGTTCGGCATCCTGCAGGCCCGGTTTCTGCAGATCTGCAAGACCGACACGCTGCGTATTCGCGGGCCCAAAGAGTTTCCCGGCGCTGTGCGCTTTCGTTCGCTCAAGCGCCTGCTCGGCCGATTCGCCGCGCCGAGGGCCCGGCGTGGCGACTGGTACGGCGTCGTCGATCGGCTCGTGAGCGATCCGGCGATCGAACCACTCTTTGATCGCCACCGGCCAACACTCGTGGCCACCGCGTCGCCCGGTCTGATTTTTTCTGAGATTCCCATCCTGCGCACCGCGCGACGCCGATCCATTCCAGCCGCCGCCGTTGATTTGAGCTGGGACAACCTGACCAACAAGTTCTTTCCCGCCCGTCAGGTCGAGCAACTCGTGCTGTGGAACTCGGGGATGCGCGATGAAGCCTGCGCGCTGCACGGATACTCGCGCGATCGCGTCACGGTGGCCGGCCCGCCACAGTTCGATTCGTACTTTCGTGGACCACGATCGAGCCGGGCGGACTTCTGCACGCGGACGGGCCTCGATCCGGCTCGTCGGATCATCACGCTGGCGACGATTCCGCCCAGCAAGTTTCCTGATCACGAGTTCGTGATCGATCGGCTGATTGAGGCGATGCAGGCCGGCGCGATTCGAGAGCCCGCCGACCTGCTGATCCGGCTGCATCCCCGCGACGACGCGAAGCGGTACGAAAAGTACTCAGGCCGGCCGCACGTCGTCGTCGAGAAACCGTTCCGGCAAACCACGACGCGATCCGGCGACGGCATGGACATCGATTTCATGTCGGAAAACACCCGCCAGCTCGCCGATACGCTGCATCACAGCGACGTCGTGTTGAACGTGGCCTCGACGATCGCGATCGAAGCGGCCATTTTCGACACGCCCGTGATCAACATCGGATTCGACGGGCAGCCAGGATCCAACCGCGCGCTGATGGAGTGGCATTACGGATCGACGCACTTCCAGAAAGTCGTGCGGAGCGGCGCGGTGCGCATCGCGCAATCAGACGCAGAGCTCGTGGACCTCATCAACATGTATCTCGCGGCGCCGTCGACAGACGCCGAGGGCCGCGCGCCGCATCGTCGTGGATCAGTGCGAGTTCACCGACGGCCGGGCGGCCGAGCGGGTGGCGGCGGCAATCGTTCGGGAACTGACTTCTTCCAAGGGCGTGGTTCAGTGATGGATATCGAAGCACATCGCGATTTGCAGTTGCTCGAAGCGGTGGAGCAGGACGCGCGCGTCACGCAACGCACGCTCTCGACCAAGCTCGGGATCGCGCTCGGGCTCACCAACATCTACCTGAAGCGGCTCGTGCGCAAGGGCTACATCAAGTGCGTCAACGTGCAATCGAACCGCATCTGGTACTTGATCACGCCGCGCGGCATTGTCGAGAAAGCCCGGCTCACGTACGAGTTCATGGACTACTCGCTGCACTTGTACGCCGGACGTGCGGCAGCGTCTGCGCACGGTGTTCCAAGCCTGCGCCGCCGGCGGCCGGCGGGTCGCCATCTTCGGACGCGGCGAGGCGGCTGAGCTCGCGTATCTCTCGCTCAAGGAGGCGGGGCTCGAGCCAATCGCGATCTTCGACGGCGAGGCCGGCACTGAATTCCTGGGCATGCCGGTGCGGGCGATCCGCGATCACGCCGACATCGACTACGACCTGATCATCGTCGCCACGCTCGAACGGTCGGCGCAGCAGTTCGTGACGGAACTGCTCGACAACGGCGTGCCGCGCGAAAAGCTCTTTCCACTCCGGCAGGAGCCGGCGCCGCCGCGAAAGGCGGGAGACGCGGCTCGCAGCGGCAACGGTCAGCACGCGTAAAGGGGACAGCTCGTGGCATTGAGCGGCAAACGGATCGGGATAACGGGCGGCGCGGGGTTCATCGGTTCGCACCTGGTGGAACGGCTCATCGAGGCGAACGAGATCGTCGTGTACGACAACCTCCACCGGAACGCGATTCAATTCGCGCACGTCGAGGACCACCCGCACTTCACGTTCGTGCAGGGCGACGTCCTCGATCTGCCGGCGACCGCGCAGGCGCTCGCCGGCTGCCAGATCATCATTCATTGCGCCGCGATCGCCGGCGTATACACCGTCGTCAAGAGCAGCATTCGGACGATGGAGGTGAACTTTCTCGGGACGAACTCGGTCGTGCGGGCGGCCCTGAACGCGGGCGTCGAGCGCTTCATCGATTTCTCGACGAGCGAGGTGTACGGCGCGTTCGTGCACAACGCCAAAGAGAGCGAGCCGACGGCGCTTGGATCGGTCGGCGAAGCGCGGTGGGTGTACGCGGCGAGCAAGCTTGCGAGCGAGCACTTGTCGTACGCGCATCACCTCGAGTCGGGCCTGCCGCTCGCGATTGTCCGGCCGTTCAACGTGTACGGACCGCGGCAGGTGGGCGACGGCGCGGTGCGCGGGATCATCCTGCAGGCGCTCAAGAACGAGCCGGTCGTTCTGTACAACGACGGCACGCAGATTCGCGCGTGGTGCTTCATCGACGATTTCGTCGAAGGAGTGCTCGCGTGCGCCGAGAAGCCGGAAGCGATCGGCCAGGTGTTCAATCTCGGAAATCCGCAGGGCACCATCACGAACCTCGAGCTGACCCGCATGATTCTGCGCCTGACCAAGTCGCAGTCCGAGATCACGTACCGGCCGCATCCGGGCTCGGAGATCGAGTTGCGCGTGCCGTCGATTCACAAAGCCGCCGCGCTGCTCGGCTATGCGCCGCGTGTGAGCCTCGAGGAGGGCATCACGCGAACCATTGCCTGGTACGCCGAAAACCTCGCAGGGGTGAAGGCGTAGATGCGAGTGCTCGTGACGGGCGCTTCGGGCTTCCTTGGGCGCAATGTGCTTCTGCACGCACCGTCCGACTGGGACGTCGTCGCCGTCTATCACGATGCGCTCGATTTTCCGGCATTCGTCGCGCAAGAGGGTTTGCGTCACGTGCGCGCGGTCCGCTGCGACCTGACGAACCCCTCTGAAGTTCGTGCGCTTCGCGTTGCCGCGGAAGCGCCGGGCAGTCTGGATGCGGCGTTGTATCTCGCGGCGAACGGCGATCCCGCCGCGTCGGCGCGCGATCCACTGCGCGACCTGCAGTTGAACACCGTTGCGGTGTTGACATTTCTCGAGCACTGCCCGGTTCCGCGCCTGGTCTACCTGTCCTCGGGCGCGGTCTACGACGGGCTCGCCGGCGAGGTGACGCCGGCTTCGCCCGTCGAACCGCATCTCCCGTACGCGATCTCGAAACTCGCGTCCGAGCAGTACATCCGGTTCTACGCAGATCGCCGCGGCGCGCCAGCCAGCTACGTCAACGTCCGCTTCTTCGGCGCGTTCGGTCCCTACGAACCGCTTCGCAAGATCACGACGCGCTTTCTGTCCGCGGTCGGACGCGGCGACCGCGAGTTCACGCTGCGGGGCGACGGCCGCAACCTGATCGACTTCATGTACGTGGACGATGCGGTGCGCGGGCTGCTGGCGCTGGTGACGGACGACCGGCCGGTTCGCGCGACGGTCGACTTTGCGTCCGGGCGGCCAATATCCGTGAACGACGTCGTGGCGGCGATGGTGCGCCTGACAGGCAGTGACATCCAGATCCGCCGCGACGGCGTCACCGAGGAATACATCGAGTTCCGCTCCGGCGATCGCCGGATGGCGGACGATTTCGGCGTCGCGCCGCAGCTCTCGTTCGACGAAGGATTCGAGCGGCTGCGAGCGTTCGTCTCGGCTCATGGAAACGTGGCGGTTCGCGGGTGATGGCCGACCGCGACAGCCAGCGCGTCCTGGTGCTGGGCGCGGGCCCCGCCGGCATCTCGGCGGGCTGGCGGCTGGCCGAGCGCGGCGCTCAGGCCACGGTGCTCGAGCGCGACACCGCCGTCGGCGGCATGGGGAAGACCCTGCAGCTTGGCGACTACGGCGTCGATTTCGGTCCGCATACCTTCCACATCCGCGAAACCGACGAGAGCCGCGCGGTCATTCAGTCGATCAAACCCTTCTTCGGCGCCGAGCCGCTCATTCTCACGCGCGGCACGCGCGTGTTTCTGCAGGGCAAGTACTACATCTACCCGCTCGAGCTGCTGCAGGTGCTGTTCGGCGTCAAGCCGTCGCTCTCCGCGCGCATCTTCTTCGACTACTTCGTGGCCACGGCGAAGACGATGTTCAGTCAGCCGAAGGCCGAAGACTCGTTCGAAGAATGGGGCGTGCGGAATCTGGGACGGACGTTGTACGACCTGTGCTTCGGCATCTATTCGGAGCGCGTGTGGGGTCTGCCGACGTCGCAGATATCGTCCAAGCAGGCACAACGCGTCGCGAAGCTGAACCTGAAGAACATCATCCTGCGCACGCTCGGCATCAAGGCGGATCCGGCCGCGCATTTCACCGAGTACATGTATCCGCGCGCCGGGATCAGCGATCTCTACGAAAACATGGCCGCGCGATTCCGCGAATGCGGCGGCGAGCTGCTGCTCGACTCGCCGGCCGTCTGTCTGCAGCGCGACGGGAACCGGATTGTCTCAGTCACCTATCGGCGGCAGGGCTCCGAGGTGACCGTTCCATGCAGCGGAGTCGTGTCGACCTTGCCGTTGCCGGCGCTGGTCAAGATGATCACGCCCGCGTTGCCGGACAGCGTGATCGAGCATGCTCGGCGCTTGCGCTATCGCAGTCTCAAGCTCGTCTACATCACGCTCAATCGCGAGCAGCTCACCGACTTTCACTGGGTCTACCTGCTCGACAAGGATTTCCGGATCAATCGCGTCTCGGAGCAGAAGAACGTCAGCCCCTACATGGTGCCGAAAGGGCGAACGGTCCTGTGCATCGAGATTTCGTGCTGGAGGGACGAGCCGATCTGGTCGGCGCCCGACGCAGAACTCTTCGAGATTGCCTTCAGCGACCTGCAGAAAACCGGATACGGCATCGAGCGATCGGAAGTCGTCGAGTATCACGTGTTCGGCATCGACACCGCGTATCCCGTGTACGAGCTCAACTTCGAAGAGCATCTCGTCGCGGTGCTCAAGGGCGTGCACAGTCTCGAGAACCTGCTGACGATCGGCCGGCATGGTCTGTTCCTGAACAACAGCATGGACGACAACGTGCTGCTCGGCACGCAAGGTCGCCGACCGTATCGTGGACACCGGGTTTCAGAGCGGCGCGTGGCTCGACGACATGCTCGCGTTCATGAACCTGCGGTTTCAGGGCAAGTAGTCGCCGGTTTGCGGAAGAGCCCGATGCAGGATTTCCGCGAGTGCGATGGCAACCAGCGCGACCATGACGGGTTTGGCCTGCAGCGAGTAGCGGGCTTCGGCCAGCATCGGCAGGTGCACGGCGGTGATGTACACGAACAGGGCGGCGAGCGGCGCGGCGACCAGCGGGCCGCGGCGATGGGCGAGCATGACGAGGCCGATGAGCGCGAGCGCCAGCAGGCCCGCTTGCACGAGCCAGATGGCACGAATGACCAGTCGCGGCACGGCGTTGATGTCCGTGTATCGGATTGGAATCTCGGCCGCCCAGACCACGAACGCGCCGGTGGTCACACGACGGAGCGCGTGCCCGAGACGATTGCGCGCGATGTTCGCGACGCCTGCGCGCCAGTATTCCTCGTCGGCCTCGATGCGCTTGACGGCGCGCTCGCGCGGGTCGGTCGGCGTGTCCCAGATGAGGCGGATGTCGCGCCATTGATGCGCGTAGGTGATCATCGGCTCAGACGGCAGCGCGTGCTCGCTGGCGAACTGCTTCACCAGCATGTCCAGCGTCGCGTCGTCGTCCTTGACGTGCCCCTCGACGAGCCGCGTGAGATCGGCCTGGACGCGTCCGGGCCAGGTGCCCTGCCACGACGCTTCCCAGGTGGCGCGGCCGAGTCCGCCGGCGGGAGAGAGCGTCAGCCGATTGACGTAGATCAGGTTGTACGCGAGCCACGGCGCGAGCACGAGCCCGAACACGGCCAGCGTCCACGATCCAAGACACAATCGCCCGCCAGTTGCGCTGACGAAGCGCGACGATCGAGACGCATCCGGCCATGGCGACCGGCAGCAGTGCGAATCTCGGCTGCGTGAGCGTGGCGAGGCCGAGGAAGACGCCAGTCAGCATGTAGTCCAGCGGACGTTGATCCTGAACGGCGCGCACCGCCGTCCACATGCCGAGCGTCACGAAGAACGCGCACACCAGATCGCTGAGGACCAGCGCGCCGTAGTACGGAATTGGCGAGAAGAGCGCCGTGAGCCACGCAGCACCGAGGGCGACACGCCTTGTCGCCAACCGCGCCGTCATCGCGTACACGACCAGCGCCATCAGGGCGAACAGCACGGCTTGACCTACGGCGACGGCCGCGTGGCTCTCGCCGGCGATCTTGTAGATCATCGCGACGAACAACGGATACATCGGCGTGCGAATCGTTTCGGGCACGAACGGCTCTACGCCGGGATAGCGTGTGAACGTGCCCGTGGTTGCCAGCACGTGGCCGAGTCGCTGGTAGCCAACCTGGTCGTCCCAGGCCAGTTCCCAGTCCGGGCGTTGATAGACGATGAAGAAGACGGCGTGCGCGAGCGCAACCAGCGCGATCACGAGCAGCATCCGTCGCGGCGTTGGTTCCATGCGCGACAGATGATAGCAGCCCCGCCGTTAGCGGACCGGAGCGAGCAGCGACTGATAGAGACCCGCGAGATCCGAGACGAGACGGTCGAAACCGTAGCGCGCCGTCACGGATGCCCGCCGGGCGGCAATGCGCTCGGGCGTTCTGGTCGCGGGCGACAAGGCCGCGAGGACGTGCGCGGTCAGGCCCGACACGTCGTTGTCGGGCGCGACGGCGCCGAGGCCCGGATCGTTGATGACATCGCGCACGCCGCCGACGTCCGTGCTCACGACAGGGACTCCAGCGGCGAGCGCCTCGATCACGGCGACCGGCGTGCCTTCGTTGCGGGAGGTGAGCACGCACACGTCCGTCGCGCCATACACCGTGGCGAGATCCTTGCGCCAGCCGAGAAATCGCGCATGGCCATCGAGGCCGATACTGGCGGGCCAGCGCTTCCAGTTCCGCGCGGCGATCGCCGTCGCCGACGATCGCGAACACGGTCGAAGGCTGTTGCGCGTGCACGTCGCGGGCGACGCGCAGAAACAGCTCGTGCTGTTTGATCGCGGTCAGGCGGCCGACGATCGTGACGACCGGCGTGGCCGGATCGAAGCCGAGGGCGCGGCGCGCCTCGGCCCGCGACGCATCGTCTATCGCCGCGAGCGGCGCGAGATCGAATCCAAGCGGAACAACGGCCCATTGTGCAGGCCGGCCGATGTGGTAGCGATCGCGCAAATCGGCGGCAATCCGCGGCGAGATCGCAATCAAACGGTCTGTCCTGCGCGCGAGCAGGCGTTCGATCGAAATGAACGCGCCCGCGTACCGGAAGTAGCCCTCGAGGCTGTGGCCGTGATACGTGTGAACCGTCCTGGCTCGTGTGGCGGCCGATCGGTTGTAGGCCATCGCCGCCGTGCGGCCAACGGTCCCCGCCTTCGCCGTATGCGTGTGGACGATCTGCGGCTGGAACGCTCTCAGTTGACGCAGGATGCCGGCGACGGCGCGGGCATCGGCCAGCGGCGACACCGACCGCACGAGCGACGGCAGGTAGGACGCCTGCACATCACGGCCGTCGAGCAGGTAGCTCATGTCGCCTTCGCCAGCCGCGAGACGGCCGTAAATCAGCAGCGTTTCGAAGCCGCGCTCGCGCATCCGATCGGACAACATCGCCGCCTGAATCGCGGGACCGCCGATGTTGAGGCGCGTGATGATGCGCGCGACCCGAACCATACGCGGCCTATAGTAGTCCGACCGATTCTGCAAGGAACTCCGCGCCGCTGACGTCGGACTTTCGAGCCAACCGAAGCGGAGAGCCAGCGAACCGAACCATGACGCAGAGAGGTCCGAGCAGCATTGGGCGCGCGCCCCATCAGTGGCATTCGTTGGGACGGGCGTACATCGCTCCGCGATGTCGCCAAGTCACCGATCGTTCGGCTTGACAGTGGGCGGCGTCCTCACCGTCCTCGCCGCTGTACTGGTGTGGCGCGGCCATCCGACGCGCGCGGCCGTTTTCGCCGTCATCGGAGGTCTCCTGAGGGTTGCCGCCCTCGTGCGTCCCGGCTCCCTGGCCGGGCTACGGCGGCCAGGCTGGTCGCGGTCGGTCACTGCATTCGGGCTGTTCAACGCGCGCGTTTTGCTCGCCGCTGACGTCCGTCTGGTTATCATGGCCCGCCGGCTTCGCTCGGCCGTCATATCTCGGGATCAACCGCGGCTCGAGCGCCGGAAGCGGGAGTCGATGTGAACACCATGTGCGGAGCGCTTGCGACGACACTAGCATTTCAGAGCACTGTTTTCGAGCACCCGGAACCGCAGACCGGGAAGAAGATTTCTGCGGTGAGTTCAACATCGGATCTGCATCTTAAACCGCTCGGGCCTGGAATGAGACTCCGTCGGATCCGGTGGCCGGTGCTGGCGGCAGTCAACCTCACTGCGGTGTCAATTACGGCGTTCGATGATGCTTTCCAGACCTACCCAGAAGCACGGCAGTTTCGGCACGACGTCCACTCCGGCATCCTTCAGCACACGGCCAACGCGCCGGAGCGGTACCGTGTGCTCGTTGCCTACGTGACCGAAGGCGCGATCCGGCTGATCACACCCCTCGTGCCGTACCGCGCGGCATTCGAATGGGTCTACGCGCTTTTCTATCTGTGCGGATTTGCCTGGCTCTTGTGGACGCAGTTCGCGTACCTCCGCATTTGGTTCACCGACGAGCAGGCACTGGTCGGGGCGCTGCTGATTGGCACGGCGCTACGCCTCACGATGCAGGAGTACACGCCGTTCTCGGTTCTCGAACCCAGCTTCTTCGCGCTCGCGCTGCTGCTGTCATATCGGCAGCGCCGTTGGTGGCTGGCTGCGCTCGTGGCGGTTGCATCGCTAAACCGAGAAACCGCTGTCTTTCTCCCGATGCTGTTTGCGGTGACCAGCCCCGTGACCAAGAGAAATCTGGCGGCCTGTGGGGGCCTTTTCCTCATCTGGGCCGTCGTCTTCTTCGGCATCCGTTACATTTCCGGCGATGGGACCCGGGTGTGGACGCTAGACTCGATTTGGGCATGGAACCGCCACCCGGAACATCTGATGCTCGCAACTCAGAACGCGATCATGCTGCTGGGTGCCCTCTGTGTGTTCGCGGCCTTGGGTTTTCGGCATAGTCCAGAGTTCGTGCGACGCAGTGCGCTCGTTGGCGCGCCGTACATCGTGACCGTGTTAATCTGGGGCACGTGGTCGGAGATTCGATTGTTCACGCCGCTCTATCCGGTGCTGTTGCCGCTGGCGCTCTCGTACCTGTTCAATCGCGGCGCCAACGTCCGGCCCTTCGCGCGACCCTGGATCCAGGCCGGTGTGCTCCTGTCGGCAGTCGTCGTGAACGCCTATCAATATAGCTTTCTGGTTACACGCGCTCCGCTCCGGCTGCAGACCCATGAGGCCGTGCTGAATCTCACAGGCCGCAGCGCCGGAGAGATATCACGTGCTGGTGCCGTACTGCTTCACGCACCGATCCAGGCCGCGGCGAGCCTCATGCGGCCCGATAAGGCGTTCGGACGCGTGTACACGGCGTACTGTTTGGGGGCGCTCTGGTTGCTTCTCCTGAGCCTGCTGGCCTACTTCAAACGTTGGTTTTCGGAAGAAACCGCGACATATCGGCGATTTTCTCGTGGTCTACAATGTCATCGGACTCGCGCTCCGGCAAGGCGAGTACCTGGGGCTGGCACCGATTCCTCTGCGGCCGTCTTCTCGCCGCATGATCGGGTATAACCGCATCGTCGCCGCATCGCTATTGCTCATTCGAGAAAAGGCGATGGCGCTGCGGAATGGCGCGGCGCGCGCTGAACATCGAAGTCGCTCTCGGGTACCGCTGTGTACTGTGCGCGAATCAGATCACAGGTCGAACAGTGATGGCAACAGGCGACATACGCCACGATTGCAGCGGGTGTGCTGCTGGGGGTTCGCGTCAGTGTCGGCGGTCCGTGGCTGTCCGCGTCACCCCGCGAACATGTTGCGGGCCAATCTCGTCGGCCTGCCGACTGGCGTCATCAACATTGGCCTGTTTCTAGGCGGTGTCTGGGTTCTCGCGATGCTCGGATTCGGTCGCGCACCGGCGTTTCTGAAGCGCGCCGCCGCTGCGATTCCGATCTTCCTTCTTGTGTTCGGGCTGACCGCGTTGTGGAGTGACGTCCGTTTGCTGATGCCGTTGTACACGCTGGTGGTGCCACTGGCGCTCGCTTATGTTGCGAGCGTAGTACCAGGCAAGTCGGACGTGGCCGTTCGCCGGCAGATGATCGCCGGGAAGCGACACCGCGACGGCACGGCAGCTGGTATCAAATGAATCGAGAAGCGGCCGACATACGCCGTGCCACGCGCCACCACGGCGCCCGACAGACCGGCGAGCACGCTCGAGCGCGGCGTGCGGTACCTGGCGGAACCGTGGAAAGGAACAATCCCAGGAACGACACCGCCACGCCGATCATGACAGCCACCGAACGCGCATCGAAGCGCGGCGGATCCTGAATGGTGATCACGACGAGCACGCTCTCCACGACATGCGCCAGGGCGATCATTGGCGTGTCGGTCGGTTTGACCGTGGCGAGCAGATCGCATTCAAGGGTCCGTGCACAGACGCTGAAGATCCCCGTGTCGTCCGCCGTGCGCGTGGCGAACAACAGAAGACCAACCGCGAGCGCTCCCAGACGATCGCCACACGGGTAACGCGTCGTCGGCAGCCTCGACGGGCGTCCGGATCGCCGCGGCGGGGAGCCGACCGGGCAGCATGAACAAGGGCAGCGTTGCGATGACAATCAGGTTGTTCAACCGAAGGTAGACCGACAGGACGGCGAGGACACCGACTGCGAACATGTGGCTCACGCTCGAACCCCGATCGCGCATGACAATCAGAGCCGCGGCGGACATCAGTCCCGCCGCCAGAATCTCGCTCAAGCCCCGGCCAGTGAGCCACCACGATGGCCCGAGCACGACGGTCGCGAGCGTAAGAAACGCGGCGGCCAGGGCCCACGCGAACGGGGCCGTCTCAATCACAACCGCGAACGCAAACAACGCTCCCAGGAGCAACGAGCCCGCGTCGATGTACGTCTCGCCGACGCTCGAGTCGCCGAATACGATATGCACGAGGCCCACAACCCATCGATAGAGGGGTTGGAACCAGAAGGTCTGCTGCCCACCCTCGAGCCAATAGCCCTGCATGTAGATCCGGTGGGCGTAAACCTGGAAAGCCCAAAAATCGTCGCCCGGCGTGTAGAACGAGAACTGCCCGACGTCCCAGGTCGAGGCGCCTGCAATCAGGGCGAGCCATGGCAGGCCAATCGACAGGATGGCGCCGCGCATGTTGGAAAGCCGCGGAGGTGCCACGCAGCAGGACGGCGGCGACCAACACGAGCGCGGCCACGCGCGTTCCCACGGTTCGGCCGAAGGCAACGCCGGCCAGCGCGCAGAGAGTCGAGACCGATCACCCAAAGGGCGAGGTGCGTGGATGGGCAACGACACGCCAAGCCGCGAACAGCCAGGTGCCCAGCCAGCGATCGTTCGCGGACGTACCGTCCGGCGAGGTGCCCAAGTGCTGTCGGCGCGGCGTGGCTCGGCAGTCGCGTCAGAATCGATCGAAACCCATTCGATCCATTCCACCGCGGCTCGAAGTGCCAAGTGTCTCCGGTCAGAACCGCTTCGACGTGGATGCGGTGCGTTCCACATGATCGTGGCGGACCCGCGCGCGGATCGATATCGTGGTCGCGAATCGAGCCACGAACGCTGGGCCTCGGAGGCCCAGCGACGGACGCCCGCGTTGCTGAACACGAAACCGTCATGTTCATGGCCACCTTCTTCGCCGGCGGCCGTTCTGAGTTTTGGGCAAGGTTGAGAAACCAAGCCGGAAATGACGTCAGATTGGGATATGGCCTTTTGACGATGGCCGAGACCGTGGCGTAGCGTTTCGCCGATCCACTCGAGCGTCGCAACTCATCTGCGTACGGCTGGTATCCGGTCGGAGCGGAGCGGCCGTCACGAACTGGAGACACCACCCTTGAGGGGTCAGGATGGCGAGTGACAGCATCTTGATCGCGACCAAAACTGCAACGAGTGCGCGCGTGACTAGCGACTGCAGTCCGGCGGAAAAGCACAACAACAGAGTTGGGAACGCCAGCCCAATCGCGATTGCCTTGACGCCGTATCGAGGGGAACGCCGTCGAACGTCAATTGCCTGCGACCCCAGAGCAGCACATGTCGCCGACAAGGCCCATGCGAAGCGCGATGCCCGTTCCAGGGTGATGCAGTGCTGGAAACGGGCGAACAGGATGGCCCCCCAACGTTCACGCGATTCATTGTATCCACGCCGCGGTCCTCGAGAACCGTAGTCCGACGGCATCATGGGGTGCTGGCACGCCTGGCACGCCTTGGTTTTCGGATAGCCACGCAAGGCGCTAGACCACTTTCTGGGAATCATTGAACCTGAGCCCAGCTCCGTGAGGTAACAAGTCATGTCGAAGATGAGTCTCCTCGGCGAGTTCCTGGAGTTCCTGAAAACAGAAAAGAAGTACTGGCTGGCCCCAATCGTTGTCGTGTTCGTGCTGCTCGGACTGCTGATCGTGTTCTCGCAGTCGAGCGCGGTCGCGCCCTTCATTTACACACTGTTCTAGTGGCCGGTCCCACGCGAATCCTCGGCCTCTCGGCCTATTACCACGACTCGGCCGCCTGCCTGGTCTTCGACGGCGACATCGTCGCGGCCGCGCAGGAGGAACGATTCACCCGCAAGAAGCACGACGCGGCGTTCCCGTCCCATGCGGTCGCGTACTGCCTGAAAGAAGCGGGCCTCACGATCGGGGACATCGACATCGTCGGCTTCTACGAGAAGCCGCTCGTCAAGTTCGATCGGCTCCTCGAGTCGTATCTTGCGGTGGCGCCGCGCGGGCTGCGGTCGTACCTGATGGCGATGCCGCAATGGCTGGCCAGCAAGCTGTGGCTCCAGGATGGGATCCGTCGTGAACTGGGCCGGGACGACGTCCGCGTGCTCTTCGGCGACCACCACGAGTCGCACGCTGCATCGGCCTTCTATCCGTCTCCTTACGAGGAGGCCGCCATTCTGACGATGGACGGCGTCGGTGAATGGGCGACATCGTCGATTGGCGTAGGACGCGGATCGACGATCGAAATGCTCAAGCAGCAGCGCTTTCCGCACTCCCTCGGGCTGCTGTATTCCGCCTTCACGTATTTCACGGGCTTCCGCGTCAACTCCGGCGAGTACAAGGTGATGGGGCTCGCGCCGTACGGCGAGCCGCGCTACGTTCAGGCCATTCGCGATCACATCGTCGACATTGGCGACGATGGCAGCATTCGGCTCAATCTCGAGTACTTCGAGTTCGTGCACGGTCTGACGATGACCGGCCCGGGATTCGAGCGGCTGTTCGATGGTCCGGCGCGGCAAGCGGAAGCTCCGCTCACGCAGCGCGAGCTGGATCTCGCGCGATCGATTCAAGAGGTCACCGAAGAGGTGATGCTGAGAATGGCGCGGACGGCGCACGAACTCACGGGGCTCAAGAAGCTGTGCATGGCGGGCGGCGTTGCGCTCAATTGCGTCGGCAACGGACGCATTCAACGCGAGGGACCCTTCGAGGATCTCTGGATCCAGCCGGCAGCCGGTGACGCGGGAGGCGCGCTGGGCGTGGCGCTGAGCCTCGCCCACCACCACGTTGGCGTGCCGCGGGCCAGCGCCGAGCGGATCGGGACGTGGCAACTTCCAGCACGAACGGCGTCAGCGGCCGTGCCTGCGTTCAGCGACGCGATGCGCGGCTCGTTCCTCGGTCCGTCGTTCAGCGACGACGAGATCGCGAAGTGGCTCGAGGCGTCCGGCTACGCGGCCGAACGGGTTGCGCGTCCCGCCCTGGCCGAGCGCGTGGCCCGGCTGCTCGCTGACGGCCTCGTGATCGGATTGGTGCAGGGGCGGATGGAATTCGGTCCGCGGGCCCTCGGCGGGCGGTCGATCATCGGTGACGCGCGCTCGCCGAAGATGCAGTCGGTGATGAACCTCAAGATCAAATACCGCGAATCGTTCCGGCCGTTCGCGCCGGCGGTGCTGCGGGAGCGCGTCGCCGAGTGGTTCGAGCTCGACGCCGAGAGCCCGTACATGCTGCTCGTCGCCGACGTCGTCAAGTCGCGGCGGATCGAGATGACGAGCGAGCAGCAGGCGCTCTGGGGCATCGAGAAGCTCAACGTGCCCCGCTCGGACATTCCGGCCGTCACCCACGTCGACTATTCCGCGCGCGTGCAGACGGTTCGCCGCGAGGCGAATCCGCTCTTCTACGACATCATCAGTGCCTTCAACGGTCTCACTGGCTGCCCGGTGATCGTGAATACGTCCTTCAACGTTCGCGGCGAGCCGATCGTCTGCACGCCGGAAGACGCGTACCGCTGCTTCATGCGCACGGCGATGGACGTGCTCGTCCTCGAATCGTTCGTTCTTCTGAAAGACGCGCAGCCCAAGGCCGAATCGAGTACCGAGTGGCAGAAGGAGTTCGCGCTCGACTGACGTGGCCGCTCACTTCCAACATCGCCGCCCAGGACGTGCTGCTCGATCGCAGCCCGAGCCTCGGCGCCGCGGCCTACTGGGAGCTGCTCGTCAATCTCACCAGGCGCGAGGTGAAAGGCCGCGTACAGCCAGTCGTTCTTCGGCTTCGCCTGGGCGATGGCGCAGCCGCTGGCCACGATGCTGGTGTTCACCTTTGTGTTCTCACGCCTTGGCCAGATCGGATCGGGCGGTGCGCCGTATCCGCTCTTCGCCTATGCCGCGCTCGTCCCGTGGTTCTTTTTCTCGAACACGGTCAGCTCGGGGATGATGAGCGTCATCACCTACCGCAACATCGTCACCAAAACGTATTTTCCGAGAGAGATCATTCCCCTCGCGCAAGTCGGCTCGCGGTTCCTCGACTTGGGCGCCGCCTCGGCGCTCTTCGTCGTGATGCTGTTCTACTACCGGATCGGCCTGGGCGCGTGGGCGCTGACCGTCCCGCTGTTCTTCGTGATGCTCGTCGCGTTCACCTGCGCGGTGACGCTGCTCACGTCAGCCACGAACGTGTTTTATCGCGACGTCAGCCCCGTGGTGACGATCGCGCTTCAGCTGTGGCTCTACCTGACGCCGGTGGCGTATCCGTTGTCCGCGGTACCTGAGAAATACCGGCTCTTCTTCGCGTTGAATCCGCTGACCGCGATCATCGAGGGCAGCCGGACGGCGCTCGTGTTCAACCAGCCGCCGGACTGGGCGCTCGTCGGATTGGGCGGCGGAATCATCGTTGCCCTGCTGATCGTGTCCGCGATTCTGTTCAAGACCCTCGACCGCTATTTCGCCGACGTCATCTGACGTGTCGCCTGTCGTCATCCAACTCCAGCGCGTCTCGAAGCGCTATCGTGCCGGGCGTTCCCGCACGTTGACCGAGCTTGTCGGCTCCCGTGTTCGCCGTCTGGTGCGCGCGCGCGAGGACGATTCCGTGTACAGCCTCACGCTCGGCAAGCGCGACGCGAATATCTGGGCGGTCGAGGATCTGGATTTCGAGGTCAACCGCGGCGCGGGTCTTGGCGTCATCGGTCCAAACGGCGCCGGCAAGACGACGCTGCTCAAGCTGATCTCGCGGGTGACGTGGCCGACGTCGGGGCGCGTGCGAGTGGCCGGCCGGGTCGTATCGCTGATCGAGCTCGGCGCCGGATTTCATCCCGAACTGACCGGCCTGGAAAACATTTATCTCGGCGGCGGGCTCTTCGGCCTGTCGCGCAAAGACATCGCCACGAAAGTCGATCGCATCGTCGAGTTCGCCGGCGTCGAGCGAATGATTGACGCGCCGATGAAGCGGTACTCCTCCGGACTCTATGCGCGACTCGGGTTCAGTGTCGCGATTCACAGCAACCCCGACATCGTGCTCGTGGACGAGGTGCTGGCGGTCGGCGACGCGGCGTTCCGCCGCCGCGCGATCGACAGCCTGCGGCAGCTGATCGAGGACGGCAAGACCGTGCTGTTCATCTCGCACGACATGTGGAACGTGCGGCGGTTGTGCGATCACATTCTGTGGATGGATCAGGGTCGTGTGCGCGCGTACGGTCCGGCGGCCGAGATGGCCGAGCGCTACATGCGCGAGGTCAACCTCGAGGCGCTTGCCAACGAACGAACGGCGCTGCAGAGCCATCGGCGCGGCACCGGCGAAATCAGATTCACCGCGATTCGCTTGCTCGATGCGAGCGGACTCGAGACCAAGATGATCGCGGCCGACGATGCGCTGACGATCGCGGCCGAGTATCGTGCCAACGAACCGGTCCGCCATCCGGTGTTTCACATGGCGATCGTGGACGTCGACACCGGCTTCGTGGTCTCCACGGCGGCCTCGCAGCCTTCGTCCATGCCCGTCGTCGACGGCACCGGCCTCATCCGATGCACCTTCCCGTCGCTTCCGCTTCGTCCGCGGCACTACATCGTGCGCCTCTCGATTCTCGACAGCCTGCGGACGGTCGAGTACCGACCAGGTGACGGCCGGTCCGCGATTCATCGTGACGCCGACTGTGCGCGGCGGCGAGTTCGGCGACGAGGAGGACGGCTTCGTGTCGCTGCCGTGCGCCTTTGAGTTCGCCACGGCCGCATCGACAGTCGTCAGTCAAAAGACATGACTAGAGTCGTCGGCATCCCGAAACCAGCCACGAAATCACGACAGCACGAAAGGCAAAACCGGTCTTGTTTCGTGTTTTCGTGTTTTCGTGGCGGATCGACTAACCAGACACATGTGCGGCATCGCAGGTTATCTGCGCTTCGATGAACAGCCGGCGCAGCCGGAGCGCGCCAAGCGGATGATCGCGACGCTCCGCCACCGCGGTCCGGACGACACCGGCATCTTCACCGATGGTCCGGCTGGCACTGGCCGCCGCGCGTCTGAGCATCATCGACGTCGCGGGCGGTCATCAGCCGCTGTCGATTCCCGAGAGCGGGATCACCGTCGCGCAGAACGGCGAGATCTACAACTACGTGGAGTTGCAGCGCGAGCTGGCGTCGACGGGCGCGAACCTGCGCACCTCCTGCGACACGGAAGTGATCGGTCATCTCTACGCCCGCGATCGCGAACGCGCGTTCGCGCGCTTGCGCGGGATGTTCGCGATTGCCATTTGGGATCGACAGCGATCGGCAACTCACTCTGGCGCGGGACCGCGTCGGCAAGAAGCCGCTGTACGTGCTGAAGACCGATCGCGAGCTGCTGTTCGGATCCGAGGCCAAGGCCATTCTCGCCGTGCTGGAACGCGCACCCGAGGTGTTCGGCCCCGCGCTCCTCAGCTTTCTCACGTTCGGCTGCGTCGGCGGCGACGACTCGATGTTCACGGGCATGTCGAGACTCGAGCCGGGTTCCTGGATGAAGGTGTCCGCGGACGGGCGCTCGACGAGCGATCGTTATTGGACGTGGCCCTCTCACACAGATCAAGCGCCGCTATCGCACGACGAGGCTGTTGAGCGCCTGCGCGCGGAGCTGACGGAGGCGGTGAGAATCCGTTTGCGCTCGGATGTTCCGCTCGGCGCGTTTCTGAGCGGCGGGATCGACTCGGCGGCCGTGCTTGCGCTGATGACGCAGATGACGTCGAAGCCGGTGCGGACGTTCACGATCGGGTTCGGCGATCCGGACTACGACGAGCTGCTGGGCGCGCGCGAGACCGCCACGCATTTCGGCGCCGACCACGAAGAGTGGATCGTCACGCCGGATTGCGTGAACGTCGCCGAACGACTCGCATGGCACTACGACGAGCCGCTCGCCGATGCGTCCGCAATTCCCACGTATTACGTCGCCGAGCTCGCGCGTCGCCAGGTCACGGTGGTGCTCACAGGGGATGGCGGCGACGAGCTCTTCGCCGGATATCGGCCGTACGCCCAGGCGCTGGCGCGGGCCGGTGCCGCCGGCAGCGCCGCTTTGCGCCGGTTGATTGGCGTCGCCGCCGATCTGCTGCCATCGCATGCGCGCGGCAAAACGCGGCTCGAGACCATGGCGCTCGGGCCCGAAGCCTGGTTCGTCTGGCGCCGTACCGTCTTTCCGTTGTATCTGCTGAAGGACGTCGTCGATCCGTCGGTCCTCGACGATGTATCAGAGCTTCCGGAGGCGGCCATCGTCCGGCGCCTCCTCGCCACGCGAGGCGAGCTGCTCACGACGCTGCAGCAATGGGATCAGCGGCACTACCTGCCCGACGACATCCTCGTCAAAGTCGATCGCGCGACGATGGCGCATTCGCTCGAGGCGAGATGTCCGCTGCTCGATCATCATGTGATCGAGCTCGCATGCCGGCAGCCTGGCGCCAGCCATGGCGACGCGCAGACGACGAAGCGGCTGTTCCGCGACGTCGTGAAACCGTGGGTGCCGCCCGCGGTGCTCGAGCGTCCGAAGTCCGGTTTCGGCGTCCCGATGCGGCGATGGCTGGCTGGACCGCTGTTCACCTGGGCGCGCGACGTGCTGAACGACAGCCGCGCGAACCAGCGCGGGTGGACGCGTCCGCGCGAGGTGGCGCGCCTGCTGACGCAGCATGAAAACGGATCGCGCGACCACGCGTCACGCTTGTGGGCTCTGGTGTGTCTGGAGCTGTGGGCGCGCCGGCACGTCGATCGTCAGCCGGCGGCCGAATTACTCCCGTGCGCGTAACGATCCTGCTGCGGTGTTTGAGCATGATGCACGGCGGCGGCGAGACGCGTCATCTGGCGTGGGCGCGCGAGCTGCAGCGAGCCGGAGACGAGGTCACGATCGTGACCGGCCGGCCGCTGTTCGCGCCGGCGCGCTACCAGCTCGATCCGGCGATTGTGGTTCTGCGTTCGCCGTACGTGCGCGACCTCGTGTATCAGTTTCAACGGACGCGCGGTTTGGGCCGTGTGCTGGCCCGCATGCTTCGCGCGGACGAGGAGTGGTTCTGCCGCGCTGCCTGGCGCCACATTGGCGCAGTCCACACGGCGACCGGATGTCGTGCACGCGCACGCGTTGACGGCCGCCGCACGCGTTCGCTCTCTTCCGATTCCGACCATCATCAACCTGCCCGGCATGGCGGACCCGCGGGATATCGCGGATCTGCGGCTTGCCGACGCGATTGTCGCGGACGGCTGGGCCGCGGAACATCTGCCGGCCGCGCTCGGACGGACCGTCGAGCATGTGCCGAAGGGCGTCGACGTCGAAACGTTCCGCCCCGATGGTCCGAACAGGCGCGACGCGCTGGGCCTTGACGGGAAGCGCGTCGCTCTCGTCGTCAGCCGTCTCGTGCCGATCAAGAACGTCGCGCTTGCCGTCGACGCGATGGGAATTGTGGCGCGCGAGCGCACCGACGTGCGGCTCGTTGTCGTCGGCGACGGTCCACTGCGCGGCGCTTTGGAGGCGCGCGTCGCCGCGCTCGGTCTGACCGAGCATGTCACGTTCGCAGGCCGTGTGCCTTACGAAGACGTGCCGCCGTGGTATCGGTCGGCCGATGTGTTCGTGCTCCCGTCGGAGTTCGACAACTCGCCGAATGTCGCGCTCGAAGCGATGGCGAGCGGTCTGCCGGTTGTCGCCACTGACGTCGGCGGACTCCGCCAGTACGTTCGCCATGGCGTGAACGGGGAGCTCGTCCCGGCCGGCGACAGCTCCGCGCTCGCCGCATCGATGTTGCGCTATCTGGATGATCCCGACCTCTCGGCCCGAGTTGGCCGGCGGAATCGTGAAGATGTCGTCGCCGGGTTCTCATGGGCGCAGAGCGCGCGGGCTCTCCGATCGGTGTACGAGCGAGTGATCGCGCGCGGTCGTGAGACACAACCTGCCTACCGTGCATCCGCATGAAGATTGCGTTGCGCGATGACGACACCTGTTATTTCACATCGCCGGCGGAGCTCGAGCGCGTGTACGGCGACGTCTGGCATCGCGTCCCCGTGTGCCTCGCCACGGTACCGTTCGCCGTCGGATACCCGCGAGCAGGCATCCCGGAATCGGAGTGGCACTCAGGCCGCCGGTTTCCACTCGAGGACAACCGGGAGCTCGTCGAGTGGCTCCGCCAGCGGATTGTCGAGCGGCGCGTCACGATCGCCTTGCACGGGTACACCCACGAAGACTACCCGGACGGCTTCGAGTTCCAGGCGGCGCCCGATCTCGATCGCCGCGTGATGGAAGGCCGCGCCTACCTGGAACGCGTGCTTCACACGCCCGTTCGCGTGTTCGTGCCGCCGCACAACGCGCTGTCAAAACGCGGCCTCGATGCCGTCAGCCTCGCCAGCCTGAACGTGCTCGGATCGTTCCTGTCGTTTCGGCCGTCGAACCGCACGTGGGATCGTTTTACGTTTTCGAACTGGCGCCGCATCCAGCAGTTTCGCCGGGCGACGTCGCGCACGCGATCCGATCGTCTCGTCTATCCCCATCCGCTGCGGTACGAGCGGCATGCCGAGTTCGGCTGCCACGGTCTGATTCCGGGCACGACGTTCGAGGAACTGGCGGCGGGCCTGGACGAGGCGCGGCGTTTCGGCGGCGATTTCTGCCTGGCCACGCACTACTGGGAAGTGGACGACCAGCTGAAGGGCGTGCTGCTGCGATTCCTGGATCACGCGGAGAAGCTTCCCGACGTACGGTTCGTGACCGCCGAGGAATTGTTCGAGGCGGACGAACTTCAGACCGCTCGGGCACGAGCCTGAACATGCGGCGCGTATTCTCAGGCCGGTTTGTCGTCTTCGCGTTGACGCCGACCGTCGTGCTCCTCGTCACGGCTGAGGCGACGGTTCGACTGAAGTATTTCTTCTCGCCGCACGGCCGCGACTGGACCTACCTGACGACGCCCATCGGTCGAGGCTCCGCTCTGGCGCCGCCCCCTACTTCGCCCGCGCCGGCGTCCACGCCGATGGCGGAGGACGGTGCAGCGGACGACCAGCTCGTGTTCCGGTGGCAGACGCCGTGCGTCAACCACGTCGTCTACAGCAGCGAGCTCCGGAAAGAAATGCCGCGGACCTGGGACGAGAACTGTTTCCGTGGCGATCGCGTGAAACTGCAAAAGGATCCCGACGAGTACCGCGTGATTTTTCTCGGCGGCTCCACCGTCGAAGATGGCCAGTCGGACGACGAGATGATGACCGCGCAGTTCAAACGCTCGCTGCCGCCGGCCGCGAGCGGCAAGCGGGTCACGGTCGTCAACGCTGGCAAAGCGAACTTCGACAGCCGCGTGATCCGGACGTATTGGGAGTCGGTCGTCAAGAACTTCTCGCCCGATCTCGTGCTGTATTACGAGGCCTGGAACGAGCAGCAGGGCGACATCAAGTTCACCGGCATGCGCGTGGATCAGGGCCTGGCGGCGTTCACCCGCTATCGATTGCATCGGACGCTCTATTACCGATCGATGCTCTACACCTACCTGGTCGAGAAGTATGGATTGCGCCTGGCAGCCGCTCGCAACCGGTTCTGGAAGGTGGATCTGAACCAGCTGCGGCATTTCGTGGCGCTGTCGCGGGCGGTGCGCGAGAGCGGCGCGCGCTTCGTGCTCGCGACGCAGATCGTGCGCTTTCCGCGGATGTGGAAGGGTGTCGATACGTTCGACTACCACGCGGTTGAGGCCCTGCTCGATCGGCTGAAAGCCGACCCCCAGTACACGTACGACGTGACCGAGATCAGCGCGCTCAATCAGCGCCTGGCGCTGTTCCGTACCATCGATTTGTGCCGGGAGCAGAACATTCCCGTGGTCAATATCCTGGAGGCCGTTGAAGCGCTTGGAGACGCGCGCGACGAGCTGTTCAGCGACCTCGGACACCTGACGGTCAAGGGCGATCGCCTGGTCGGAGAGCTGATCGCCAAGCAGCTCGCGGCGATTCGTGAATTGGGGAATTGGTGAGTTGGTGAGCTACTCGGGACGTCGCGCGCTGGTGATCGGTGGATTGGGGTACATCGGATCGAACCTGGTTGCCTCGTTGTTCGACGCTGGCGCAGATGTGACCGTCGTCACGCCGGATCGCGCGCGCCATCACGCGCTCTGGGCCTCGGTCAAGGAGCGTGGCGCCACGATGATCGAGGGCGACGTCCGAGACGTTTCCGCGATGCGGACCGCAATCAGCGGTCGGGACGTGGTCTTCAACCTCTCCGGCCAGTCGGGCGCCCTTCAAAGCGTCAAGGAGCCGATCCTCGATCTGGACGTGAATTGCGCCGGCAATCTCGCGCTCCTCGAAGCACTTCGGCAGGAAGCTCCCCACGCCAAGTTGGTATTCGCCGGCTCGCGGCTCGTCTATGGCGCACCGCGCGCGCTTCCGGTCGCCGAGGAGCACGCGCTCGCACCGCTCTGCCCGCACGGTGCGCACAAAGCCATGGTCGAGCAGTATCTGACCATCTACCACCAGCTGCACGGCATTCGCGCGACGACGCTGCGCATTACCAATCCGTACGGATTCGGACAGCCGGCGCGGCGCAGCGCCTACGGAGTCATCAACTTCCTGATCCACCGCGCGCTGGCCGGCCAGTCGCTGCCGATCTACGGCGACGGATTGCAGCTGCGCGACTACGTCTACATCGGCGACGTCGTGGAAGCCTTGCTCCTCGTTGGCGTCGACGAGCGAAGCGACGGGCGCGTCTACAACGTCGGCAGCGGCGTCGGCACGTCGATGATCGAGATGGCGCGCCTGGTCGTGGACATCGCTGGGACGGGACGCGTCGAGCATCAGCCGTGGCCGCCGCTGGTACAGGAGATCGACACGGGCGACTTCGTGGCGGACGTCACGCGGATCGAGCGCGAGGTCGGCTGGCGCCCGGCCACGACGCTCCCCGATGGTCTGCGCAGGACCGTGTCGGTGTCTCTCGGGCAGACCGCGACGTCGTAGATGACGAAGACACCAGTGCGGGTCGTCTACCTCACGCACACATTGGGTGTTGGCGGGGCCGAGGAACTGATCCTCAACATGGTCACGCGGCTGCCGCGCGATCGCTACGAGCCGATCGTGTGCTGCTTCGAGAATCCACCTGGCCCGATCGGACCCGAGATTGCGGCGCATGGAGTTCAGGTGATTCCGCTTGGCGTGGTCCCTGGCTGGCGCAGCCCATTTGCGTGGTGGTCGATCGTCCGTCAGCTTCGCCGGCTGCGGCCCGAGATCGTCCACACCTTCATGCTGCCGGCCAGTCTCTATGGCCGCTCCGCCGCGGTCGCCGCGGGCGTTCCCATCATCATCGGGACCGAAGTGAACATCTACGAACGCAAGCAGCGGCATCACATCCTCATCGAGCGATTGCTTGCCGCGCGCAGCGCGTGCGTCGTCGCATCAGCGGAATCGGTGAAGACGGCGTATGTCCGCCAGCTTGGCATCGGTTCGGATGCCGTGCGCGTGGTCTACAACGCCGTCAACTGGGAACGGCTCGACGCCACCATGACGCCCGACCAGGTCCGGGCTGAGCTCGGGATCCCGTCCGATCGGATCGTGGTCGGTGTCGTCGCCACGCTGCAGGACAAGAAGGGACATCGCGTGCTGCTCGACGCGGTCGCCAAAACGCCGGGGCTCGAGGCCATCTGGCTGATGCTCGTCGGCGATGGTCCCGAGCGCGCGCCGCTCGAGGCGTATGCCGCGACGCTGGGAATCAAGGATCGCGTCACCTTCTGCGGCACGCGACGCGACCTTGGCAACCTTCTCCCTTCGATGGATGTGTTCGCGCTGCCGTCGCTCTGGGAAGGGTTGCCGCTGGCGCTCATTCTCGCGATGGGGGCAAGCCGCCCGGTTGTCGCCACGCGCCTGGCTGGAATACCCGAAGTCGTGAGCGATGGCGAGACCGGATTGCTGGTCGAGCCTGGGAATGCCATCGAGCTTGGCTCGGCGCTGGCGCGCGTGTGCGCGGACGGCGCGCTTCGCGTGCGGCTCGGCGCGAGGGCTCGCGCGGCCGTCCGCGATCGGTTTGGCGCCGATGCCTACAGCGCCGCCGTGATGCGAATATACGAGGAATTTCTCGACGGCCCGGGCGTCCCGAACCAGAGCTATCCCGACAAGCCGCGCGCCCACGCACGATTTCCTGATCTTGATCGGCCATCTCGCCTGCTGGCGCAATCTTGGCCGCAAGACGCTGTCGACGATCAGCGCGGCCTTCGCGCGGCTGCCGGCCGACCGCGATTGGATTTTCTTCCCGCTCTATCACTTCATCGTGGACGACGAGCGGCGCGGATTCGACGCGCATCTGCGCTACATGAGCCGCCACGGCGATTTCATTTCGATGGACGATGCGGTGCAGGCGCTCGTGAATCCGGCCGGAATCGGCGGCCGATATTTCTGCGTGACGTTCGACGATGGCGTCAAGAACTGCGTGACGAACGCGTTGCCGATCCTGGTCGAACGGCGCGTTCCGGCGGCGTTCTTCATCGCCACCGACTACGTCGGCCTGCGTCTCGAGACCGACTGGGAGCGCATTCGCCCGTTTCCGCAGCCGTACACAGGGTTTCGCGGCGCGTTCGATTTCGTCACGTGGGACGACTGCCGCCGCATGCACGACGCAGGCATGACGATTGGCGCGCACACGCGCCGACATCGCCGTCTTCAGGCGATGTCCAGCGCCGAGTGCGATGACGAGCTTCGAGGATCGAAGGGGCGCATCGAGGACGAGCTCAAGGCGCCCTGCCTGCATTTCGCGGCGCCGTGGGGTGTGCCGGGCGCCGACTTCGATCCCCAGATCCATCCCGCGCGCGCCCGCTCGATCGGGTTCAGCAGTTTTCTCACGACCCGTCCAGGCGCAAATGGCTCGCACAGCGATCCGTTTGCCATCCGCCGTACAGGACTGCGGGGCTTCAACTGGACGTCGCAGATCCACTCGCTATTCAGCGCCGAGGCGCATGCGGCTTCGTGAGCTTCGACGCAACGACTACGCCGAAGTTGTCGCCGTGCTGGTCCGCAACGGCCTGCGGAAGCCGACGCCCGAGCAATGGGAGTACCTGTGGAGCGCGACGCCGCACCCGGCGCAGCTGGACGGCATGCCTGCGGGCTGGCTGCTCGTGGACGACACGGACGGCGTTGTCGGCACGTTTCGAAACATTTCGTTTCTCTATGAATGGAACCAGCGTCCCGTACGCGTGGCCATCGCGAGCGCGTGGGCCGTGGACGCCGCGCATCGGCGGAGCTCGCTGATGCTGGCGACCGAGTACTTCAAGCAGCCGCATGCCGATGTCCTGTTGAACACGACGGCCGTCGCGGAGACCTCCGGCAAGGCGTTCCTGGCGTTTCGCGCGGAGCGCGTGCCTCAGCCGACGTACACGACACGGCTTCTCTGGATTACAGGGTACGGCGGCTTCGCCGCGAACCTGGTGCGCGAGCGTGGACTGCCGAGTGGGCTTCGCCATCCGGCGACGATTGCGGTATGGCTCGGCGATATCACTCGTCGTCGCGCCGGCTCCGATGGTGTCCGTGCGCTCGACCAATTCGATGGTCGCTTCGATCGATTCTGGTCCGCCGCGCGGGCGCGGCGCGATCGTTTGCAGGCCGTTCGGGACGCGGCGACGCTGACATGGCGATTCGCGCTCGAGCGGGAACGGCCGCTGATTGCCGTGCTCGAACGCGGCAACGAGCTCGTGGCCTATGCGGTCCTCGTCCGCCGCGATCAGAACGACTACCGGCGGCTCGAAGTCGCGGATCTGCAGGCGCTCGACGATCGGCCGGAGCTCGTGCGCGAGGTCATGAGCGGAGCGCTGCGGCTCGCTCGCGAGCAGGGGATTCACCTCGTCGCGATGTCCGGTCACAACGAGACGAAGCGTGAGGCGCTCGGCGCGCTTCGTCCACACGTGAAGCAGACGCCGGGATGGCCGCTGTACTACAAGGCCGTGGACGCATCATTGATGGAACCCTTGCGATCGCCCGATGCGTGGGACCTGTCGATGTACGACGGGGACGGGTTGTGGTCCGCGATGTTCGCGAGCGCATGACCATCGATCACATCGGCATCATCGTCGGATCGCTGGATACGGCGTCGGCGTACTACACCTCGACGTTCGGCCTTCGCGAAGTTGGCGGCCGCATCGTCGATCCCCTGCAGGACGTCGAGCTGCAGTTCCTCGAAGACGATGGCGGCGCCAGGCTCGAGCTGATTCGGCCGTTGAGCCAGGATTCGCCCGCGGCGCGCGCGCTCAAGCACGGCGGCGGCTTGAATCACATTTGCTATCGCGTCGCTGATCTGGAGTCGAGCGTTCGAGCGCTGGTCGCGAACGACGCGAAAGTCGTGCGCGAACCGCTGCCAGCCGTCGCGTTCGACGGCCGGCGCGTCGCGTTTCTCTACACCCGCCAGCGGGAGCTGGTCGAGTTTGTCGAAGCCGAACGCCGATAGTCGATCGGAGTACGTCTCCATGCTGGAGACGGTGCGCGATCGCGAGCGCAACGCGCAGTTGCCGCGATTGCGCTGGGCGCTGCTCTCGAACACGACGCAGGAACCGCTGCGGCCGTTCCTCAAGCAGCTGTGCTACGACCTCGGGTATGACGCGGATGTCTGGATTGGCGGCTTCGATACAGCCTTGCAGGACGCATCCTCGGCCGAATGTGCCGCGGCCGAAATCGTCGTCATCGCCCTGCGCCTGCAGGTGCTGGCGCCGTCGCTGGTCGATCGATTCGCCGCTTTGACCGCAGACGAGATTCAGGCCGAACAGGCCCGTGCGATCGACTACGTCGCCGCCGTCGCTGCTGCGGTGCGCAAGCAATCCCGAGCCGCGATTCTCGTCCACAACTTCGAGACGCCGCTCCATCCCGCGCTGGGCGTGATCGACTATCGGAGCGTTGCCGGGCAGGTGAATTCCATTCGTCGCCTGAATCTCGATCTCGCCGATCGCCTGTCTCGCGACCGAAGTACCTTCATCATCGATCTCGACGCCATTCGCGCACGCCACACCGCCGATGCGTTCGTCGACCCGCGGACATGGCACATCGGCCGGGTTCCCTACACGCGCCAGGCGATGCGCGCCATCGCCGGCGAGTATCTGAGAATCGTCCGCGCCGCGAAAGGTCGCAACCGAAAGTGCGTCGTCGTGGATGCGGATGGCACGTTGTGGGGCGGCATCGTCGGCGACGATGGCGCGGATGGAGTGCGCGTGGGGCGGTCGTTCCCCGGCTCGGCGTTCTACGAGTTTCAGCAGGCGCTCCTGGCGCTGCGGGATCGCGGCATCCTGCTGGCCCTCTGCAGCAAGAACGATCGTGCGGCGGTAGACGACGTCTTCGCGACCCGAGCGGCGGACATGCCGCTCCGCCTCGAGCATTTCGCGGCCATCCGCGTGAACTGGACGGACAAGGCCCAGAACATCCGCGAAATCGCGGCGGAGCTCAACATCGGCGTGGACAGTCTCGTTTTCGTGGACGACAACCCGCACGAGACGGCCCTCGTCAGTGAACTGCTGCCGGCCGTGCACACGATACTGCTCCCTGAGGATCCAGTGGCGTACCGGAACGTCCTGGAAGCCTGCGATCTGTTCGATACGCTGACGTTCTCCGACGAGGACCGGCGCCGGAGCGACATGTACGCCGCCGAACAGCGCCGGCGCGTCGAGGAATCCTCGTCGATGTCGGTGGACGACTACCTCCGCGGCCTCGAGATGGAGATCGTCGTCGATCGCGTGAACGACGGGAGCATCGCGCGCGTCGCGCAGCTCACCCAGAAGACCAATCAGTTCAATTTGACGACGCGGCGCTACACGGAGAGCGACATCCGGCAGTTCGCCGACTCGTCCGATCACGACGTGCTCGCCGTTCGGGTTCGCGATCGGCTCGGCGACTCCGGGATCGTCGGCGTGGCGATCCTGCGTCACGATGACGAGGGCGACCTGGATCGATTCGTTTCTCATGAGTTGTCGCGTGCTCGGGCGCGGCGTCGAGGACGCGCTGCTCGTCGCGTGTCTGCTGGCGAGCCGGCGGCGAGGCGGTCGCGACGTCGTCGGCGAGTTCATCCCGACCGCCAAGAACGCGCGCGTGGCCGACTTCTATTCGGCGCGAGGTTTCAGCCGCGATGCGGACGGCCGTTTCCGCCGGTCGATCGCGGCGAGCCGATCGCGTTTCCGTCACATTTCAAATCCGTCGTGGTTGACGGTGAACAGGTCGTTTCATGAACGAGCGCGTGCGGCACATTCTCGGCGTGGTGCTGGAAATGCCCGAGCAGGACATCAACGAGAAGCTGTCGGCCGAAGTCGCGAGCAACTGGGACTCCATTCGACATCTGAACCTGGTGATGGCGCTCGAAGAAGCATTCGGCGTCTCGTTTTCGAGCGACGAGCTCGGCCAGCTGACCAGCTATCGTGCCATCGTCGATGCGCTCGGGCAGCGAGGCGTTGTCTGAACGTGGCCAGCCGGTGATGGCGCAGCGCGCGCTCAGGGTGACGATCCCGTTGGCGGGGTTCAATCGCTCCGGCGGCGTGAAGACGCTGATTCTGCTCGCCGGCGCCATGGCCGAACGCGGATGGCGCGTTCGGATCGTCGCGCCCGACTACGCGGCGGAATCGCCTCTCCCGCTCCCGTCACGGATCGAGGTCGTGCGTCTTGCGACGGGATCGGGCCCATCGGGTCTCCGCATGATCCGCTTCTATCTCCGGCTGGCGCGTGTTGCCGCCCGGGACACCGACGTCTGCGTGGCGAACTTCTATCTCACTGCCCACGCGTCGTTTCTCGCCCGCTTGATGAATCGCGGTGTGCGCGTCGTCTATTTCCTGCAGGGCGACGAAGCCGAAAGTCACGGGCGTCTCGCGGAGGCGCCGCTCGTCAGCCGATGGATCCGTTTCGCGCTCGCGCGCGCGAGCTATCGGCTGCCGCTGCCGATGTTGTGCGTGTCGCATTGGCTGCGGCGCCAGGTACGGAGGCCAGACGCGGTGGTGGTGGGGCAGGGCATCGACCTGGCAGTCTTTCGGGCGCGGAATCGCGACCAGCCGCCGGCGCGAGTGGCTGTCGGCACCATCGGGGCAGTGGCGCGCACGAAGGGGTATGCCGACGTTCTCGCGGCCCTCGCGCAGTTCGCGGACGCCTCGTTCGATCTGGTGATAGCGGTGCTCGACGATCGCATTCCGATGCCCGCGTCTCTTCGCGCCGAGCAGCGAACAGCTGTGACCGAACCGGAGATGGCCGACTTCTACGCGGCGTGCGACATTTTCGTGTTTGCCTCGCATCGCGAAGGGTTTGGATTGCCGCCACTCGAGGCGATGGCATCCGGCTGCGCCGTCGTGACGACGGACTGTGGCGGCGTGGCGGATTTTGCGCGGCACGACGAGAATTGTCTGATCGTGCCGCCGGGCGACTCCGCCGCGCTCGCGGCCGCGATCGGCGCGGCTGCTCGACGATGGCGCGCTGCGCCGGAAATTGGCGGCCGGCGCCGTCCGCACGGCCGCGTCGTGGCCGCGTGAACGGATGACCACCGCCTTCATGGACGGCGTGGCGCAGGTCGCATGCTGATCGCGGTCATCGTCGGCGTCGCGATTGGCTGCGTGTACACGCTGTCTCCGATGACCGTGTGGTTCGTGGTCTGCGGCTGTGTCCTGCTGCGGATTGCGGTGCACGGTCTGCCGGCACGCGAGCAGCGGTGGATCGCGGCGCTTCTCGTCGGCGCGATGGCCATTCGCGTGGCCATGGTGGCCGCCTTGTTCCTGTTCGGCTCACCGGATCGGATCTACGTACCGTTCAACGTCTTTTTCGGAGATGAGCAGTACATGATCGTTCGCGCGCTTCGGCTGCGCGCCATCTTCCTCGGTCTGCCGATGCGAATCGATGCGTTCAGCGACTCGTACGAGTTGTATGGCAGGACGAGTTACCTGCAGGTGCTCGCCTTTCTGCAACTGCTCGTCGGGCCGGCGCCCTACGGTGTGCACCTGTTCAACATTCTTCTGTACGTAGCTGGCGGGATCATCCTGCACCGAATCGTGCGGCACGCGTATGGCCCGATGCCGGCGCTCGCGAGCCTCGCGTTTCTGCTGTTTCTACCCAGCATGCTGCTGTGGTCAACGGCGGCGCTCAAGGAGTCGTTCAACTTCTTCATCGTCGTGTCCACGCTCGGCGCGACGGTGCTGGTGTTCCGCGCGCCCGCGCGGTGGCGTCCCGTCGCCGCGCTCGGCATAGTCGCCGGCCTTGCCGTGCTGCAGTCCCTCCGCGACGGCGCGCTGGCGATTGCGCTCGTGGGTCTTGACCGTGGGATTGGTGGGCACGCTGGTGATGCAGCGCCCGAGGCGGCTCGTCGTCGCTCTGGTGCTGACGATCCTGGCCACCGGAGTCGCGCTTCGCACACCGCGAGTCCAGGCGGCTGCCATGCAGGTCGTGCGAGGCGCGGCAGTGAAGCACATGGGGCATGCCTTCACACGCGGCCACTCGTACGAGCTGCTGCCCTCCGTGTACTACGGCCGGCGATCGCTGCGCGACATGAGCCGCGCCGAAGCGGCAACCTTCATCGGACGCGGCATCGCCAGCATGGTGATCTTTCCGGCGCCGTGGCAGGCGCGGTCGCGATCCGAGCTCGCTGTACATGCCGGAGCAGCTGATCTGGTACGTCGTGGTGTTCACGGCAGCCATCGGCATCGTCGCCGGACTGCGGCGCGACAGGCTCGTGACCTGTTTGCTGGCCGGATATGCCGTCGTCGCCCTGATTGCGGTCGGGGTGAACAGCGGCAACATGGGCACACTCGTGCGTCACCGCGCGTTCGCGCTTCCGTATCTCGGAGCGTTGAGCGCGTTCGGCACCGCCGTCTTGCTCTCGCGATTCGGTTCTTCGCAACAAGGACGTTATGCCTCTGATCGATGATCGCGGCCGGGTCTTCGGCAAGATCAACCTGATCGATTTGGCGCTGCTCGTGTTCGCGCTGATGCTGGTGCCGCTCGGCTACGGCGCGTACCTGCTGTTTCGCACGCCGGCGCCGCAACTCCTTGGCGTGACGCCGAATCCGCTGCCGTTCACGAAGGGCGAGCAGCGAGTGCGAATCAAGGGCGAACACCTGCGCCCCTTCCTCAGAGCGCAGATTGGCCAAAAGGATGCCCGCAACTTCCTCATCGAGAGCCCGACGTCGGCTGAAATCGTGTTCAACGAGCTGCCACCCGGCACGTACGACCTCGCGCTTTTCGATCCGTCCGAGCAGGTTGCGTCATTGCCGAACGCGCTGACCATCACGCCGCCGCCGCTGCCGCCCGTGCAGTTGGTCGGGCGCTTTGCCGGCGGGGCCGCCGCGGCCGCACTCGCGCCGGGAGCCACGCTCACCGCCGGCGGGCGGCCCGCGGCCGAGATTCTCGAAATCAGGCCGGGCGCTGGCGGCGAGCTCACGGCGACGCTGCGAGGCTCGTGCGAAGGAACGACGTCGCCATGCGTGTTGGCTGGGACGCCGATCGAACCCGGGAAGTCGATCTCGCTGCGCGCGCCGGGTAAGGACGAGGAGCTGCGTTTTGCCGTCGACGAGATCCGGCTCGACGGCGTGTGGCTCGACGTCCACGTGCGGTTGTTCGGCATCGCCGAGGTGCTCGATCTGATTCGCGTCGGCGACGTCGATCGCTTCAACGAGGAGAAGGCGCCGAAGGGCATCAAGAGCGGCGCAACGGTGCGATCGCTCGAACCGTCGCAGGTGAGCGACGGGGCGCTCGTGCTGAACTTTTCACAGGGCCTCGTCGATTCACCACCGTTTGGCGCCAATGTCTCGGCGTCCGGCCGCATGCCATTGAAAATGCGTCCAGCGGTACTGCGTATGCCGCTCCAGAAAGTGGATCGAGGGTGGAAGTACCGTGACGAGCTCATCCGGCCGGGCAGCGCGCTGGCGTTCGAGACGGCCGACTACCTCGTGCGGGGATTCATCGTCCGCGTGGTTGGACCGGAGAAGCCCGAGACATCACCGCGCGATCGGACCGACCAATGATCGAGACCCATTCTGAATCAACCGATCGGCTGGTCCAGCTGGTGGATTCGAGTGCGCCATTCCGCCTCGTGTCGCGAGCGGGCGATCGGATTGTCGTCGCGTGGCAATCCTCGGCGCTCGCCCGCGCCGTCTCGGCCTGGCTCGCCAACTCGCTCGAACGGCGTGTGCGGCTCGTATCGGTCGTTGTCGCGGTTGCCGTGGTGACGCACGTGACGCTGACCGGATTTCGCGCTCCGGAGCCGACGTGGTGGGCGCGGGCGGCGTGGATCGTCGCGATGCTCACGTCGGTCGCCGCTGGCCTGTGCTCGCGTGCCGTCGCTTCTGCATGGACGCAGCGAACAGGCCGTCAATCAACCGGACGGACGCCCGCGATGAAGCATCGTCTTCTCGAGTGGCTGCAGTGTCCGTGGTGCGGGGGAGCATTCGCCGTCGAGTCGTTCGCGGACACCGATGCGGGCGACGTCGAAGAGGGCATCCTGCGATGCGGATGCGGACGCGTCTTCCCGATCGTCCGAGGCATTCCGCGGATTCTGGCGGATGCGTTCCAGCTCCATCAGGATTTCGTCGCGAAGCATCGGCCCCGCTTGCCGGCCACGCTGCCGCACGGTGAGCCCGCCGAACCGCACGCCGACGCGATTCGATCCACGCGCGAGAGCTTCGGCTACCAGTGGACCGTGTTTTCGGAAATGGTCGTGGATTTCCGCGAGAACTTTCTGCAGTACATCTCTCCGGTGGACGAGCGGTTTTTCCCCGGCAAGCGGGGGCTCGATCTCGGCTGCGGGTTTGGCCGCCACATCTACAATGCGGCGAAGTTCGGCGCCGAGATGGTCGGCGTCGACATCAGCGAAGCGATCGAGTCGACCCGCGTGAACGTGGAGGGTCTGCCGAACGTGCATCTCGTGCAGGCCGATGTGTATCACCTCCCGTTCCGTCCGGGCGTCTTCGACTTCGCGTACAGCATCGGCGTGCTGCACCACCTGCCCGAGCCCGAGAAGGCGTTCCAGCGTGTCGTGTCGCTCGTCCGTCCCGGCGGCTCGGTGTTCATCTGGGTCTACAGCAACCGCCGCCGATTCCTGAACTTCGCGCTCGAATCGGTTCGCGCCGTGACGACGCGGTCGCCGAAACCGGCGCAGCAGTTCCTCTCCTTCGTCGGCGCCGCGGTCGACTGGACCCTGTTCATCGCGCCGTATCGCGTGGCGTCGCGGCTGCCGGGGCTTGGGTCGCTCGCGCGCCGCATCGGGCCGCGCGCGATTGAAGGTGTACGCCGAGTATCCGTTCCAGGTCGTCTACGCGGACTGGTTCGATCGTCTGGCCGCGCCGATTCGGTTCTACTACGACGATCGCGCCATGCGCGGCTGGCTCGAGCGCGCGCAGCTGGGTCGTACGGCCGTGTCGCCGACCGGTCTGTTCGGCTGGCGCGCCTACGGTGAACGCTCGTGAATCGCGTGCGCGCGCTGGCGCTGTCGCCCGTTCCCTACGAAGGCGCGGGCTGCCGCTATCGCATTGCGCAATACATCCCGCATCTGGCCACACACGGCATCGATCTCACGGTCGCGCCGTTTTTCGACCGCGAGTTCTTCGAACTGGTCTATCGGCCTGGCCAGACCGCGCGCAAGGCGATGCGCTTTCTCCGGCAGGCGGCAGGCCGGCTTCGGACAGTCTGGCAGCACGGCCGCTACGACATGATGGTGATCTATCGCGAAGCGCTCCCCGTCGGGCCGCCGATCGTGGAGTCGCTGCTGGCGGGCGCGAAGGTGCCGCTGGTCTACGACTTCGACGATGCGGTGTTTCTGCCGAATACCAGCGACGCGAATCGATGGATCGCCGCGCTGAAGCGTCCGCAGAAAACCGGCGCGATCATCCGCCGCTGCGACCAGGTGATCGCCGGCAACGAATACCTCGCGTCGTATGCGCGTCGATTCAACCCGTCGGTGCACGTGATTCCGACCGCGATCGACGTGGACATGTTCGTGCCACGCGCCGAACCGCGCCATTCCGATGCGCGCCTCGTCCTCGGGTGGATTGGCACGCCCACGACCGCTTCCTACCTGACTCCGCTGGCCCCTGTCCTTCGCGCGCTCGCCGCGACGCATCAGTTTGAGTTCCGCGTCGCCGGCTCGACGAGCCCGATGGCGTTCGAGGGAGTTGACACGGCGAATGTGGCCTGGTCGCTCGACAGCGAAGTCGAGTTGTTCAACGGCTGCGATATCGGCGTCTACCCGCTGCCCGACGACGACTGGGCGCGAGGGAAATGCGGGTTCAAGGCGATTCAGTTCATGTCGTGCGGCGTGCCGGTGGTCGCGTCGCCGGTCGGCGTCAACCGCGAAATCGTGCAGGACGGCGTCAACGGGTTTCTCGCGTCGACACCGGACGAGTGGCGCCTGAAGCTCGCGGCGCTGATGGACGACCCTGACTTGCGACGACGAATCGGCGCGGCGGGTCGCCGCACCATCCAGGAGCGCTATTCACTGCACGTGACAGCGCCGCGGGTTGCGGCCGTGTTCGGCGCGGCGCTCGCGCGCCACGGTGCCGTGACCGACGAAGGGTCGAGCACCAAGGCCGAAGGACACAGGACGGTGGTGTCATGAACTTTGCGATCACGGGCGTCGCCGGATTCGTGGCGCCTCGCCACCTGAATGCGATTCGCGACACCGGCCATCGTCTGGTGGCGGCCGTCGATCCGCACGACGCCGTCGGGCTGCTCGATCGCTACTCGTTCGGCGTGCGGTTCTTCACCGAGATCGAGCGCTTCGATCGCCATCTCGAAAAACTGCGCCGATCCTCGGACGAGGAGCGCGTGCACTACGTCAGCATCTGCTCGCCGAACTATCTGCACGACGCGCACATCCGCCTGGCGCTGCGCGCGGGCGCGCACGCGATTTGCGAGAAGCCGATTGTGATCAACCCGTGGAACCTCGATCCGCTGCAGGAGCTCGAACGTGAAAGCGGGATGCGGATCAACACCGTCCTCCAGTTGCGGCTGCACCCGTCGGTGATCGCGTTCCGTCAACACGATCGCCGGCGCGGCCAGCCGGCGTCACCAGGTGACGCTGACCTACGTCACCGCCCGCGGCCACTGGTACGACGTCTCGTGGAAGGGTTCGGAGGAGCGGTCGGGCGGCATCGTCACGAACATCGGCATCCACTTCTTCGACCTGCTGCTCTGGCTGTTCGGCGGCGTGCGGCAATCGAGCGTGCACCAGCGCGATGCTGCGCGCGCGGCCGGCTCGCTCGACCTCGAGCGCGCCGACGTTCGCTGGTTCCTCTCCACGGATGCCTCCGACCTGCCGTTTGCGCCGGCGCCCGGCGCCCGCGCCACATTCCGGGCGATGACCGTGGACGGCGCTGCAGCTCGAGTTCAGCGACGGCTTCAACGACCTGCACACGCGGGTGTACGAAGACGTCCTTGCGGGTCGCGGATGCGGCATCGACGCGGCGCGCCCGTCGATCGAATTGACGCATCAAATCCGCCACGCTCCGATCGTCGATCCGAAAGCGGCCCTGTCCGTCCAGGCCGTGCACAAGACGTGAGCTTCTTCGCGCACGAGTCGGCGTACATCGACGAGGGGTGCCGCATCGGCGAGGGCACGAAGATCTGGCACTTCTCCCACGTGATGACCGGCGCCACGATTGGCGCACGGTGCAACGTCGGGCAGAACGTCGTGATTTCGCCGGACGTGGTCATCGGCGACAACGTCAAGATTCAGAACAACGTCTCGATCTACACCGGCGTGGTCCTCGAAGACGACGTGTTTTGCGGCCCGTCCATGGTCTTCACCAACGTGATCAATCCGCGCAGTCACGTCGTGCGCAAGCACGAGTTCCAGCGGACGCTCGTGATGCGCGGCGCGACGCTGGGCGCCAACTGCACGATCGTGTGCGGGCACACGATCGGTCGCTACGCCTTCGTCGGCGCCGGCGCCGTCGTCACCGGGGACGCCCCCGACTACGCGTTGATTCTTGGAAATCCCGGCCGCATCAAAGGCTGGGTGTGCGCGTGCGGCGTGAAGCTCGCATCGGGCGCCACGGTGCCCGAGCAGGTCTCGTGCGGGTCGTGTGGAAAGCGCTACGCGGGGCGGCCGCCAGACGGCTTGACGCTGGTGGAAGGGACGTGATCGCCCAGCGTCCACGCGTCCTGGCGGTACTGCCGGACCTGCTCTTCCCGTCCACGATTATTGGCGTGGCGAAGCCACTGCTCCGGCTTCACCAGGCGGGCGCAATCGATCTCGAAGTCACACTCCAGTGTCTCGTCAAACGATCGGCCGTCGAGCGCGCCGCGGTTGTCGTCCTGTGCCACACGATCGATCCGGCGTTCAGGTGGATCGTGGACTGCGTGCGCGAGCTCGGCAGACCGCTCATCTACGAGATTGACGACAACCTGCTCGACGTTCCCGAGGAGATTCCGGGAATGGAGTACCTGCGAGCGCCCGATCGACGGTCGGCGCTGCTCGCATGTCTCGCGCAAGCCGATGTCGTGCGCACCTATTCGCCGGCGCTGCGCGATTTCCTGTCGACGTTCAACCAGCAGGTCGTGACCGTGGACGGACCGATCGACTGGACGCTCGTCCCGGATCCACTGCCGCCGCGCGATTCGAGCCGCATCCGCCTCGTCTACGCGACGAGCCGACAGCAGGACCGGATCGGACGAATGCTCCTCGATCCACTGCAGAAGGTGCTCGATGCGTTTCCTCAGACCGAGCTCACGATCTGGGGGCCGACGCTCGAGCCGCTGTCACGGCATCCGCGAGTCCGGCATCTGCCATTCGTTCGCGACTACGATCGGTTCTTTGCGCGCTTCGCTCGCGAAGGTTTCGACATCGGGCTGGCGCCTCTTCCCGATGACAGCTTTCACCGCTGCAAGAGCAACAACAAGTTCCGGGAGTACGCCGCATGCGGCGTTGCCGGCGTGTACTCGAACACATCGGTCTACAACACGTGCGTGGCCGACGGCGAGACCGGCCTGCTGGCGGGCGAAACCGACAGCGCGTGGTTCGAAGCGGTTCGGCGCCTGATTGCCGACGCCGATCTGCGACGCCGGATTCAGCAACAGGCCCAGGAATACGCGCGTGCGCACTACAACGACGAGCGCACAGGCCACGACTGGATGGCGCAGATCGAACCGCTCGCCGCGAAGACAGCCTCGCCGGTCATGTCGGTGCGGGACACACGCGAGAACCCGCCGGATCTCTTCGCCGTGACAGGTGCGAGACCTTGGACGACGGCGTTCGCTCTCGCCGCGCACGCCGGGCGTTTGAGCGCGAAGGCCATGCCGATGCTGTGGCGAAACGGCGTTCGCGACACCGTTCGCCGGTCGTACCGGTATCTGGCTGGCTTCGGGCAGATCGTGTCGTGGGAGTTTCATCGGTGGCGGTTGCAGCAGCGCGTGTCGGGCCACAAATGACCGAGCAAATGCAGCGAACCGTTCGCGACGTCGTGCGGTCGGTGCGGCTCTGGCATATCTGGACGCGTCTGGGGCTCCTCGATCTGCGGATGCGTTTTCGCCGATCGGCCGTCGGTCCCGGCTGGGTGTTCCTGAATCTGAGCGTCCTGGTCATGGCGATCGGGTTCATCTACGCGAACCTGCTCGGCCAGGACGCGCACTATTTCATCCCGTATCTGACGGCTGGACTCATCCTCTGGAATTACCTGACGAACTCCATCGTCGAAGGCGGGAACGCGTTCGTCAACTGTGAGGGCTACATCAAGCAGATCAGCCTGCCGATCTACATCTACGTGTTCCGGGCCTTCGTGAGCGTCGCGCTCACCGCCGGCATCACCGCGATCGCATTCGTGCTCGTGGCTGTGTTTTACCGCGTGCCGTTTTCCGCCGGCACGCTCCTCGCTGTGCCGGGATTGTTGATCGACCTGACGGCGTCGCTCTTCCTGATCACGATCTTCGCGCACCTCAACACGCGGTTTCGCGACATCGCGCATATGGCGACGGTGCTCCTGCAGGTCTTGTTCTATGCGACGCCGGTCATTTTTCCTGCTGAAGTCCTTCTGACGCGGCGTCCGGATCTTTCGTTTGTCGTCACGCTCAATCCGATGTTCCACCTGATCGAGGTCGTGCGCCATCCGCTGCTGATGGGCACGCCTCCTCCATATCAAAGTTATATGGCCGCCGGATTAATCCTCACGGTTCTCGGCATCGGCGCGGCGGCGGTCATCGCCGCCTTCCAGCGCCGCATCGTCTTCGCCCTGTAGCACTGTGGCCCGCATTCTTCTCGACAACGTCGATCTTGAATTCCACGTCGGCGCCGAGCGGCAGGACACGCTGAATTCCGTGCTCGCCCACCGGTTTGGCCTGCGCCGCCGAAAGGTTCCGCGGACGGTGAAGGCGCTGCAGTCGGTGTCGGTGTCGATCCAGGCGGGCGAGCGGGTCGGCCTCATCGGCCACAACGGCGCGGGGAAGAGCACGCTGCTGAAGGTGATGGCCGGCATCTATCCGCCGCAGCGCGGGCGCGTGAAGATCGAAGGTCACGTCTGCCCGCTGTTCGAGTTCGTGACCGGGTTCGAGATGGAAGCCACTGGCTGGGAGAACATCCGGACCCGCGCGCTCCTCCTCGGGATGATGCCAAAGGAGATCGAGCGCAAGATCGAAAGCATCGCGAAGTTCTCGAACCTCGGCGAATTTCTCGACATTCCGGTCCGGCACTATTCGAGCGGGATGTACGTGCGCCTGGCGTTCGCGACCTCAACCGCGGTGGATCCGCAGATCCTCCTGCTCGACGAGGTCATGGCGGCCGGTGACGTGCAGTTCATCGAGACCGCTCGAGAGCGGATGAACGATCTCATGGAGCGAGCGAGCCTCGTCGTCTTCGCGACCCACAGCCTCGATGTGCTGCCGAGCTTCTGCGAACGCACGATTCTCCTGCGGCAAGGCCGCATCATCGCCGACGGCCCGACTGACGATGTGGTGCGTGTGTACACCGAGGGGAGATACGTGGACGAACCAACGCTGGCCGATGCGACGCATGGCGTCTAAGCCGCCCGACACGCCGCTCCACTTGTTCGTACCGGTCTTCCGGATCGACGAGTGCCTGGAAGAGATCCGCGAATGCCTCGAAAAGGGATGGACAGGTCTCGGGTTCAAGACCGCGCAGTTCGAAGAGGCCTGGACACGCTATACCGGCATGCCGCACGGCCACTTCGTGAACTCAGCGACGGCCGGATTGCACCTGGCGGTGCGGCTGTTGAAGGACCGTTTCGGCTGGCGCGAGGGGACGAGATCATCAGCACGCCGCTCAGTTTCGTCTCGACGAACCACGCGATCCTGTACGAGGGGCTGCGGCCGGTGTTCGCCGATGTGGACGAGTATCTGTGCCTCGATCCTGAATCCGTCGCCTCGCGAATCACCGGGCGCACGAGCGCGGTCATCTTTGTCGGTCTGGGCGGCAACACGGGCCGGCTCGAGGCGGTCGCGAGCCTGTGCCGCGATCGCGGGCTGACGCTGATCCTCGATGCCGCGCACATGGCCGGCACGCGTCTGCATGGTCGTCATGTCGGCGCGGAAGGCGCCGCGAGCGTCTTCAGCTTTCACGCCGTCAAGAACTTGCCGACCGCCGACGCTGGAATGGTGTGTTTCGCGGACGCCGAGCTCGACACGGCCGTCCGGCACTGGACGTGGCTCGGCATCGACAAGGATACCTACTCGCGGACGCACAGCGACCGCACCTACAAGTGGCACTACGACGTCCAGCACGTCGGCTTCAAGTACCACGGCAACTCGATCATGGCCGCCCTCGCGCTGGTCGCGCTGAAGTACCTGGATGCCGACAACGCATGCCGCCGCCAGCTGGCCGCGTGGTACGACGAAGGGCTGACTGGCGCTCCTGGTGTCGAAACGGTTCCCGTCGCGCCCGGGTGTGAATCCGCCCGTCATCTCTATCAGGTGCTCGTTGACCGGCGCGACGAGGTGATGGTCGGCCTCAACGAGCGCGGCATCTATCCTGGCGTGCACTACCAGGAGAACAGCCGTTACCGCATGTACGCCGATCAGCCGCCCTGTCCGCGCGCGCAGCAGGCCAGCGATCGCCTGATTTCGCTGCCCATGCACCTGCGGCTCGATCGTGCCGATGTGCAGCGGATCTGTGACGGGCTGCGCGCGATCGTGCGATGACACGTCGCCGATGGCCAAACGCCCAATCGAACCGCTCGTGAACGGTCGCGTGCGCCTCCGCCTGCTCGAGGAAACCGATCTGCCATTGACGCTGGGTTGGCGCAATCGCGACGAGAACCGCCGCTGGTTCTTCTCGACCGCCGAGATCTCGCCCGATCAGCATCGTGGGTGGTTCGAAAAGTATCGGGAGCGCGATGACGACTTCGTCTTTGTCATCGAAGAGACCGACGTGTTCAAACGTCCGGTCGGGCAATTGTCCATGTACGACATCGACTGGACGACAGGCCGCGCCGAGTTCGGCCGATTGTTGATTGGCGATCCCGAGGCGAGAGGGATCGGACTGGCGCAGCTGGCGACGGCGGTGTTGGTCGACGAAGCGCTTGAACGCTGGGGTCTGCGCGAAATCCATCTGGAATGCCGCACGACCAACGTTCGCGCGATCGCGGTGTGTGCGGCCTGCGGCTTTCGGGCGCAGGAGCCGGTCGGCGACGTGACCCCGATGGTTCGGCGGCGCGCCGAGCCGAGGGGATGACCGCGACCGATGAGGGTCCGCTGCGCGTACTGCTCGTGACCGGCGCCTACGCACCCGAGATCAGCAGCGGCGGGTTGCAGTCGCAGATGGTCGCTCAGGCGCTTGCCGGCCGCGTGGCATTCAAAGTCCTGACCACTGCCGTCGATACCACACTGCCGCGGCGTTCTGTCGTCAACGGCGTGCCCGTCTCGCGGATCGTCGTCGACGCCGACAGCCCTCGCTCGAAACTCTCGGCCGCCGGCCCCATGCTGGCCGAGACGACGGCGCTCATGCGCGACACCGACGTGGTCCACCTTCACGGCTACTCGCAGAAGAACGTGCCGGTCACGGCGGTCGCGAAGTCGTTCGGCGTGCCCATCGTGCTCAGCCTCCACACGGCCGGCTTCGACGAGCCTGAAATGATTCGACAGCACGGCCCGCTCGCGCGGTGGGCGTTGAAGGCCGCGAGTCTCTACCTGACCGTGAGCCAGAGTCTCTCCGACGCATGTCAGGCCGCCGGCTTGCCGGCGGACAAGATCCGCCAGGTGCCGAACGGAGTGAACCTCGACCGCTTTCAGCCGCCGGCGGCAAATGAACGGGCGGCGATTCGGCATTCGCTCGGCCTGCCGATCGAGCGGCCCATCGTGCTGTTCGTTGGTTTTTTCTCGCGCGAGAAACAACCGCACGTGTTGTTCGAGGCCTGGCTCCGCCTGCAGCGCCGTGAAGTGCCGGCGACGCTCGTCTTCGTCGGTGCGACGCGCTCGCAATATTTTGAAGTCGATCATCGGTTGGCCGATGAGATGCGGGCGGAAGCGGCTCGCGCAGGTGTGTCCGACCGCCTGGTGTTCGCGGATCCGACGCCGCGCATCGAGGCGTACTTCCGAAGCGCCGACGTCTTCGCGCTGCCATCGAGCCGCGAAGGATTGCCGGTCGCGCTTCTCGAGGCGATGGCGACCGGTCTTCCCGCGGTCGCGTCACGACTGCCGGGCTCGACCGACACGATCGTGGACGATGGCCGGACGGGAGTGCTCGTGACGCCGGGCGACGTCGATGCGCTGGCGAATGCAATCGAAGAGTTGCTCACCAATCCAGAAGCCGCGTCGGCAATCGGCGGCGCGGCACGCCGACATGTGGCGAACGAGTTCAGCGCCGATCGCACCGCGCGCGGATGGTTGAACGCGTATCAGGCCGTCGCAGCACAGGTGGCATGATTCACCTCGAAACAGCCGACGTCCGTGCGACGGGCGCCCGCGAGACGGCGGGGCTCACCGACATCCTCTGCATTTCCTCGATCGACTGGGACTTCATCTGGCAGGGACATCAGGAAATCATGTCGTCGCTCGCCGCGGACGGACGCCGCGTGTTGTTCCTGGAGAACACCGGCGTGCGGCCGCTGCGGTTCCGCGATCTGCCTCGCCTGCGGCGGCGCCTGCGCAACTGGTCGAAGGGGCCCGGCGGCTTCCGCGAAGAGCGGCCCAATCTCTTCGTCCTCTCGCCGATCGTGCTGCCGGGTCCGTACTCGCGGATTGCGACGCGGATCAACAGGTTCCTGCTCCTGCGATCGATTCGGCGGTGGATGCGCACCCTCGGCGTCAGCCGTCCGATCGCCTGGACGTTTCTGCCGACGCCGCTCGCGCACGAGCTGATCACGTTCCTCGATCCGGCGCTGACCATCTACTACTGCATCGACGACCTCGCGTCGAGCTCGCCTGAAGCGCGCCGGATCGCGTCCAGCGAAGAGGCGATGTTCCGGCGGGCCGACCTCGTGTTCGTGACGTCAGAAAAGTTGCGGCAGCGCGCCGCGACCTTCACGCCGCGCGTCCACCTGTTTCCGTTCGGTGTGAAATACGAGGCTTTCGAGGCGGTCCGCGAGTCGCCGCGGCGGACGCCCGCGGACATGGCCGGACTCACGCGTCCGATCGTGGGATACGTTGGCGGACTGCATCAGTGGATCGATCAGGACCTCGTGGCCGAAACGGCGGCGAAGTGTCGCGACACTACGTTCGTCTTCGTCGGCCCTCCGCAATGCGATCTGTCGCGCCTCGAGGCGACGCCGAACGTCAAGCTGCTGGGCGGGAAGCCCCATTCGGAGCTGCCGCACTACGTCCGCGAATTCGACGTCGGGCTCGTCCCCTACAAGTTGAGCGAGTACACGGCGAACGTGTACCCGACGAAGCTCAACGAATACCTCGCCATGGGGATTCCGGTTGTCGCGAGCGATCTGGCCGAGATTCGGCGGTTCAACGCGGAGCACGGCGAGATCGTCGCCATTGCGCGGGACAGTGGTGATTTCGCCGCGGCCATCAACCGATCGATCTCGGGTGCGTCGCCGGATGCCGTCGGACGCCGCCTGGCCGTCGCGCAGGCCAACAGCTGGCCGGCGCGCATCGGTCAGATGTCGAACCTCATCGCCGGCGCGATGGCGACCCGCGCGCGACAGGAGGAACGATGGGACGCGCGGCTGCGTCGCGTCTATCAACGCGCGCGCCGTCGCACCGTTGAAGTCGTCCTGGCCGTCGTGTTCACCTACTTGCTCCTGTTCCAAACCCCCTTGGTCTGGCTCCTCGCGCGGCCCCTCCGGATCGTGGAGACTCCGCAGCAGGCAGATTGCATCGTCGTCTTCGCCGGCGGCGTGGGGGAATCGGGAAAGGCCGGCGGCGGGTATCAGGAACGCGTCAAGCAAGCCACGGAGCTCTATCACCAGGGCTACGCGCGCCATCTCGTCTTCTCGTCGGGGTTCGTCTTCGCGTTTCCCGAGGCCGAGATCATGCGGGCTCTCGCCGTCGACAACGGCGTGCCGGCTTCGGCGATCGAGCTCGAGACGCGAGCGGCCAATACCCGCGAAAACGTCTTGTTCTCACAGCGGATTCTCAACGCCAACGGGCTGGAAGCGCGTCCTGCTCGTGAGCTCGCCGTACCACATGCGCCGCGCCACGCTGACCTGGCGCAAGGCCGCGCCGGATGTTGCAGTCGTCGCGACGCCCGCGCGAATCAGTCAGTTCTACGCGCACGATCGTGGCGCGAGCCTCGAACAGATGCGCGGCATCTTTCAGGAGTACGCCGCGATCGTCATGTACTGGTGGCGTGGCTGGATTTGACGCTCGAATCCACGGGCGGTTGTCGCCCGACCATACGAGTGAACAGGTTCTCGTACGTGGGACCGACGCGCCGGCGGTCGAAGTCGGCGGCGCGCGCGCGGCCTCGTCGCGACAGCTCGCGCCGTCGATCGGGATCGTCGATCAGCGCTTCGACGGCCGCGGCGAACGCCGCGGCGTCGCCGACCGGGGTCAGCACGCCGTATTCGTTGTCGCCGAGGATCTCCACGGGCCCGAACTGGCACGCCGTCGAGACGATGGGCACGCCAAGCGCCATCGATTCGATCAGCGCGTTCGGCAGACCTTCGAAGCGCGAGGTCAGGACCGAAATCGTCGCGCGAGCCAGATACCGATACGGGTTGCGCGTAAAGCCCGTGAAGATCACATCGGAGCCGAGACCGAGCTCGGCGCTCTTCGCCCGCACTCGCGCTTCGTCCTCGCCGTCGCCCACGAGCACCAGCGTCGCGGAGCGGTGGCTTCGGATCGTGGCGAACGCGGTCAACAGGGTGTCGTGATCCTTGGCGTACGTGAAGCGGCCGACATGGACCAGCACCGGATCGGGCGGCCAGACGACGCCGGTCATCGAGCGGTTCGGCCGCCAGCGTGGCGACGCGTTCCAGGTCGAGCGCATTGGGAATGACCGTCACGCTCGACGCGGACACATTGAGAAAGCTCGCCAACTCGGCTCGCGCACCCTCAGTGTTGGTGATGATGTGCGACGCGCGCGGATACATCAGCCGCACGAGCCGCGACCAGAGCCCGCGAAGACGCAGCTGTGGATTGGCGTCGGACAGCACCGTCTGGGGCGCGCTTCGCTCGCCGATGATCACTGGAACGCCGGCGAGCCTCGCCGCCGCCACCGAGACGACGTTGGGACCGATCAGGAAGCTGACCAGCAAGTCGATGCGCTCGCGCTTCACGACGTGCGCGAGCTCACGAATGCGCGAGGCGGTCCGCAGAAGCCCGAATGGCGCGCGCGCAGACAGCACGACGATCGGCACGTCGGCCGGCGGCTCGTGATCGCGCCGATCGCTGAACAGGATCAGCGTCGGCGTGAACCGGCGGCGATCGAGCGCGTCGATGATCGACAGCATCGAGCGCTCGGCCCCGCCGCCGATGAGCTCGGTGAGCACGAACCCGACTCGGATGGGGGTGCTCGACTGCAAGCTGCTAGGGTACACTCTTTAATCCCTTGAAACTGGCCAACATCTCCGTCGATTTCGAAAGTCTGTACCACTACTCGGTCACACTCGGTCTCACGCATCCCGATCGCGACCGCGACTACGATCGCATCGTCGATCGGTTTCTCGACCTCTTCGCGGAAACCGGCGTCCGGGCCACGTTCTTCATGGTCGGCGACGATGTGCGATCGAAGAAGCTGGCGCCGGAAGTGCTGCGGCGCATGGTGGCCGCCGGCCACGAGCTGGCGAACCACACGATGACGCACCCGCACAATCTGAGCCGCCTGTCGCGGTCGCGAAAAGAGGAAGAGATTCTCGCGACCGGCCGGTTGCTCGAGAGCATCACCGGCCAGCGCGTGGTCGGCTTTCGGGCGCCGTGTCTCGACGTCGACGAGGAAGTCGTCGACATTCTCGAGCGCAACGGGTACCGGTACGAGTCATCCGTGCTGCCGTTCTACCTGAAGCAGGTGCAGCAATTCGCGTACGGTCTGATCACGCGGGGACAGTTCCGCAACACCGGCGCGTGGCAGAACAGTTTCGCTCCCGGCAATCCCTACGCGCCCCGACCCGGCAAGCTTCACCGTCGCGGCTCGCGCTCGATCACCGAGATTCCGATCGCGACGGTACCGATCGTCCGCTTCCCGTTCTATTCGACGATTCACTTCGCCCTGGGGCGCGCGTCCTTCGACGCCTCCTACTCGCTGGTTCGGCGCGGCCGATCCCAGTTCACCTACGAGCTGCACTCGATCGATCTGGCCGACTGTGACGACGATGGGCTGCGGCAACGGTATCCGGGCATCCATCGCCATCCGTGTCTGAAACGGCCGGCGGCGGAGAATCGAAAGTTCCTCGTCTACGCCATCCGCCGCTTCCAGGCGGACTACACGCTGACGACGATGCGCGAGATGGTCGAGACACTGCGACCGGATGCGAATCTTCTTCTTGCTGGTTGACGAGCCGTTCTACACGAGCGCGTGCGTCGAGCCGCTTCTCGCGCGCTTCGGGTCCTCGATTGTCGGCGCCGCGTTCCCGGCCGGCTTCTTCGACTGGAAGCGGCTCAGGACGACAATCGCGCTCTACGGTCCGTTCTCGACGGTGGGGCGGATCGCGCGGATGGCCGTCGCCTCCGCTCGAGGCGGGGTCGTGCACCGGCAGTTTGCAGCGCGCCGGATTCCGGTCCACGACGTCGCCGACGTGAACGCGGCGTCGTTCCTGGACATGCTGCGCCAGCTCCAGGTCGATCTGATCGTGTCGATCAACACGCCGCAGCGGCTGAAGACGCCGATCCTGACGCTGCCGGCGCACGGCTGCCTCAACGTGCACTTCGGCATGCTGCCCCGCTATCGGGGTCTGCTGCCGATCTTTCACGCCCTGATGAACGGCGAGCCCTCCTTCGGCGTCACCGTGCATCTGATGGACGAAAAGCTCGATAATGGCGACATCGTCGTCCAACGAGCGGTAGCCATTCAGGAGTCCGATACGCTCGATACGCTCTATCCGCAGGCCTTTGCCACCGCGTCGGCGCTGCTGGCCGAGGCGATCGACGCGTGCGCGAGCGGATCGCTCACACGGCGGCCGAATTCCGAGGCCGAGAAGACCTACTATTCGTATCCGACATCAGAACGGATCAGGGAATACCGTCGCCGGGCTCGCCAACTCGCTCGAGCCTGAACTGAGATGGCCATAGCCGCACCATTCCTGCTCGCCTTCGTCGCCGCGCTGGTCTTCGTGCCGCTGTGCCGCCTCGTCGCGCGGCGGCTCGGGCTCGTCGCCAAGCCGCGGGAGGATCGCTGGCACACGCGCGAGATCGCCATGCTCGGCGGCGTGGGCATCGCGCTGTCGATGATCGTCGCGATGCTGGTCTTCGGCCGGTTCAGTGAGCTCGGCGTCTTGTGCACCGCCGCCGGTCTGATGTTTCTCACCGGGCTCGCCGACGACATCTGGTCGCTGAAGCCCGTCTCCAAGCTGGTCGTCGAGATCGGCGTCGCGTCCATCTTTCTCTACTTCGGCTACCACCTGAACTGGGTGAACGGCGTCACGGTCGACTGGATGCTGACGCTCATCTGGATCGTCGGCCTCACCAACGCGTTCAACCTGCTCGACAACATGGACGGCCTGTGCGCCGGCATCGCGGTTGTCGCCGGCGCCGCGTTCCTGATCACGGCCCTGCCGGTCAGATCGGCACGTCGGCGTACTACCAGGTGCAGTACCTGGCCGCCCTCATCGGCGCGCTGCTCGGCTTCCTGGTCTACAACACGCACCCGGCCAGCGTCTTCATGGGCGACAGCGGCAGCCTGCTCATCGGCATGAGCCTCGCCGGGCTGTCGCTGACGCTCGGCTCGACGATCACCGGCGGGCAGAACGTGCTGTCGGTCATCGCCGTGCCGATGCTCGTCCTGCTCATCCCGATCTTCGACACCACGCTCGTCACCATTTCGCGCATGTTGTCGGGCCGGCCGACGTCGATGGGCGGGCGCGATCACACGTCTCATCGTCTGGTCGCGATCGGGCTGTCTGAGCGATCGGCGGTGATGCTGTTGTGGCTGCTCGCTGCCGCCGGCGGCGCGATTGGCGTGGCGTTCCGCACGTCCGCGGCCTGGTGGTCGATCGTCGCCGCGCTGTTCGCCGTCGGCATGACGATGTTCGCGATCTATCTGGGCGGCATCCGCGTCTACGAGACCTCGGACGCCGCGGCGCTCGAGCGCGGCGGCTTGACGCCGATCGTCGTCGATTTCGTCTACCGGCGGCGGGTGGCTGAAGTGCTGCTGGATTTCGTGCTGGTCACCGTTTCGTACTATTCGGCGTACCGCTTGAAGTTCGACTTCATCGAGTTTGCCGCCAACTTCACCTACTTCACGCGGTCGCTCCCGATTGTCGTCGCCGTGCAGGTCGCCGCGTTCTACGCGGTCGGCGTCTACCAGGGGGTGTGGCGCCACTTCAGCGCGTCGGACGCCGTGACGGTCGTCCGAGGCGTCCTCGCGGGCACGCTGCTGTCGGCGCTGATCTTCGCGTACATGTTCCAGGCCGAGAGGTACACGGGCAGCGTGCTCATCATCTACTCCATCGTCGTCGTGCTGATGATTACGGGATCGCGGGCGTCGTTCCGCGTCATCAGCGACGCGTTGCAGCGGCGCCGGCAGACCGGCCGCCGCATCGTCGTCTACGGCGCCGGCGACGGCGGGGCGATGACGGTGCGCGAGCTGCTGAACAACCCCGATCACGACGTCCGGCTCGTGGGCTTCATCGACGACGATCCGCGGAAGCGGCGCGCGCGGGTTCGTGGCTACCCGGTGCTCGGCGCCTTCGAGGTGCTCTCGCATCTCGTCCTGTCGGACAGCGTGGATGTGGTGGTGCTCAGCACGCGCGCGATTGACAGCGCACGGCTGCGCGAGCTCGAAGCGCTGTGCGCCGCGCACTCGGTCGAGCTGTCGCGCCTCGTCGTCGGACTCGAGCCGCTCGTGGATCCCGAGCGCGCCGCGTCGGCGGGCGCCGCGGTCGCGAGCTCGAAGATCCGCAAGTTCCCACGGACCGAACGCTGATCCTTTCCCTCCTCAAGCAATCATTTCAGCCGGCCTCGCTGACGCTCTTCCTGATGCTGATCGCACCGGGAGTCGCCGTGCTGTACGCGCGCCCGACGCTCGCGCGCTGGGGCCGGCGATGGCTGACGGCCGTCGTCGTGGCGTACTGGATGCTCAGTTGTCCTGCCGGCGCGGCGCTGCTGGCGCGGACGCTGACGGCCGATCACCGGCCGCTCGCGCAGTGCGGACGAGGCGCCGGGCGTGCGCGCCGTCGTGCTGTTGAGCGGTGGCAGCCGGACCGTACGCGCGGCCGGCGGCCGCCTGCCGATGCTGACCAATCCGTCCGCGCTGCGCGCGCTCGAGACCGCGCGAGTCTACCGGCTGTTGGGCGACCCGCTGGTGATCGTTGCTGGCGGCGTCACCGATAGCGAGGCGCAGGCGTTGTCGGAAGCCGAGGCGATTCGCGGGGCGATCGTCGCGCTCGGCGTCCCGCCCGGTCGGGTGATTCTGGAAACGGAATCGCGAAACACACGGGAAGAGGCGGTGGCGCTCAAACGATTCCTGGCCGAGCGCCGCATCGATCGCTTTGTCATCGTCACATCCCCGGTTCACATGAGTCGCGCGCTGGCCGCGTTCGCCGTCGAAGGTCTTCAGCCGGTGCCGTCGGCGTCGCCGCTGTATCCGGACCGGACCAATCGTCCTTTTCCGCTGACGCCGAACGACGAGTCGCTCGAAGTCGGCAACGCGGTGATCTACGAATGGTGCGCCCGCGCCTACTACTGGTGGCGGGGTTGGGTGTAGAGCGATCACGCAGGTGGACGCGACTCGTGCTCGCCGGCGCCTGGGCGATCAGCGTCGGTCTCGGCCTGGCGTTCGTGTTCGTCAAGGCGCCGCATCCATGGGGCTGGGAGGGGTTCGACAACTATCGGCAGCTCGGCTTGACCCTCGCGCGCGGCGAGCTTTTTCCGACACTCGAAGTGCCGTGGGGATACCCGGCGTTTCTCGCCCTCTTCTACCGAGCCTTCGGCGACCGCCAATGGATCCCGCTCGTCGTCCAGGTGCTGCTGAACGGTTTCGTCCCGCTGTTGATCTACGCGGGCGTCCGGAGCCGAGTGGGCGAGCGCGAGGCGGTCGTGGCCGCCGTTCTCGTCGCGTGCTTCTCATTCAACACCGTCTACGCCTCGACGCAGACCTCCGACTCGATCTGCACGGTGTTGTTCGTGGCGTCTGTCGTGCTCTTCATGCGCGCGCAGGCATCTGGAAAGACGAGCCATTTTCTCGTCAGTGGCCTGCTCGCCGGCGCCGCGATGCAAGTACGGCCGAACATGCTCCTGTTGCCGTTGTGGCTGGGTGCCCTGGCGTGGGTGCTGATGCGACCGCGGCCCGCCCTCGGACGTCTGGCCGTCTTCGCCGCCACGGCGTTTCTCGTGATCGCGCCGTGGACAATCAGAAACGCCCGCCTGACCGGGCGCTTCATTCCGGCCTCGGCGCATGGAGGCATCCAGCTGTGGTACGGCAGCCTGCAGGCTCGGCCGTTCTACCCGAATTGGTTCGACAATCCGCGCGACGTCTTCGGCGAGCGCACGTTTCCGTACGCGAGGCCTGATCGGCAGCCTCTCGTGATCTCGTCGATCAAACCGATAGGCGGCAACTGCGACGGCGTCGTACCGGAAACGGTGGCGGTCACGTACTGGACCGATCGCAACGCGGAGAAAGTCAGCCTTCCGTCTCGACCGTGGCGGGACGGCGGCGTCCATTTCGAGATTCCGGCGCAGCCCGACGAGACCGCGATCTATTACTACTTCGACGCGACGTGGTCGTCGCCTGCCGGCGTCGTCGCCCAGCAGTCGCCGGTCGCCGGTCCGTTCGATCCGTCGATCTTCTTCGTCTCGTCGAACGACTTCGGCGATCAGGATCGCCATGGCGATTTCGTCGACGTCTTCGATGTCGTCCGCCTCGTGCGGCACGAGGCGTGGCACGAGCCGGTGCCGTCCGCCTCGGCGCTCGATTTCGACCGCGACGGCACGCTCACGTTCCACGACCTCGACATCGCGATCGGCGTGCTCGAAAGCGACAAGAACAACCCGATTGCCGTGCCGCACGGCGGGACCGCGCGGAAGGTCGTCGCCGGTGACACGACGGCGGCGCTCGAATTTCGCGACGGCTCGACGCTGGCCGTGCCGCGAAATTTTTCGGGCCGGCTCGTGGATCTCGAGGCACGCGGAGCGATCGCGCGCGGCATCGTCCACACCCGGCGGACGGCTCGGAGTGTCGGGCTGTCGGCGGAACAGGTGCCGGCCCTTCGCAAGTTCGAAGAGTGCTTTCGAGTGGCGGGCGGAATGGACGCGGTGTTCTACCGTGCCCAGCCGCAGTCGCAGGATCGGTACGCGCGACTGGCGCTCGACAACATTCGCCGAACGCCGATGGCCTACGCCTGGGCAACGCTCCGGCGGATGATCGGGATCTTCGTCACGGTTGGCTCGGAGAGCAGCGACGCCGCCCATCAGTTCGCGGGCAGCCGGTTGCTGTACGCGGCGGGCACCGCCGTCTCGCTTTCAGTCTTCGTGCTGTTCCTGTCAGGGATTGTCGTCGGATGGCGGCGCGGGGGCGACATCGTCCCGCTGGTGGCTGCCGTGCTGTACGTGCCGATCACGATCGCGCCGTTCCTGACCAACGCGCGCTATTCGTTGTCGGGGCAGCCGTTCGTGTTCGCGTTCGTCGCGATAGCGCTGGTTGCCGGTTACGACAGGTTCGTCAGGAATCCTGGTGGTTACGAAGGGCGCCGCCATTCACGCGCCAGCCGCTCCGCCTCCGCGATGTCCGCGCTGTTCATCTGATGCGTGACGTACTCGCGCCACAGCTCATAGGCCTCGTGCTCCGGAGAGTTTTGCCAAATCGCAAGGTTGAGCCACTTGACGGCCTCGACGTCGTTGCGGGGAACACCCTGGCCGCGGTGATACATGAATCCGAGCGCGGCCTGAGCGCCGGGATGGCCCTGATCGGCGGCCCGGCGAAACCATCCGGCCGCCTGTGGGTAGTCGGGCGAGCTCGCGGGGGAACTGACAATCCGAACACCAACCTCATACTGCGCACCAGCCTCGCCGTCGAAGGCCTCATGCATTGGTGCTTCAATCGGATTGTGTCGCGAACTGTCGACGCGGGAACAACCGACGAGCGCCGCGACCAGCGCGCTGCCGCACACGACTCCGAGGACACGACTCAAGGCACGTCATTGTACCGAAGGTCAGCGCCATGGCTCCTCGTCGCGGCCGTCGCGTTGCTGTGGCCGGCTCGCGTCATCGGTCCGCTCGATGGCATTCCGCTCGACTCACGAGTCGAGGCGGTCGCGATCGGTCTCATGCTCCCCGTGCTGTGCTGGTTGTTTCCGCAGTTCGTCCTGTCGTGGACGGCCCGCGGGCTGTCGATCGCGCTGCTCGCCGTCAAGCTCGCCGGCGCGCTGACGATGACCCAGGAAGGGTGGTGCGCGCGTTTGATCACGCCGGCGCCGCTCAACCAGGATGCGAATCAGATTCAACTCGGCTGGGACGCGCGAGCCGATTGGCGATCCGCCGTGCCGCGGTGCTCGGCGGTCTTCGCGCGGCCCTACACCGATCTCGTGTCGTTTCCAGCCTGGTTTCTGAACCTGGCAGGACCCGCCGCCCGGCCACCCGACGCGGTCGTGGCGATGACGGTGGACGGCTACCTGTCGACGTCAACGCCAGGCACGCTGTCGCTCGAGATCACCGAGCATCAAGACATTCAAGGGACGCTGGACGGCGTGGCGATCGACGACGCCGCGCACGAGATATTGGTGCCGAGCGGCGTGCATCACATTCGTCTCTGGACGGTCTTCAGCGGCGAGCGCTGGCGATTCGTTCCGCTGTGGAATGGTTCGAACGTCTTCTCGTCCGTTCTCACGACCACGACCACACCAAACCGAATCGATCACATGCTCTGGCGTCTCGGTCCGTTTGGCGGGCGCTGCCTTGGCGTTCATACTCCTCGTCTCGTGGGTCATCGCTGCCGCCGTGACGCTCGCGCCAGGCGGCCTCGCAGCCGCGTGGGTGGCTGGCGCGTCCGCCGTGACGTTCAGTGCCGGGATGGCCGGCGTCCATTCGGCAGGCCGGATCGCCGTGCTGCTGCTTCTGGCGGCGGTCTTCGTCCCGCTTCCGTCCCGGCTGCGCAACGTCCGCGGCGCCGTGCTGCTCGTCGGCGTGCCGTGGCTCGCGCTGTTCGCGGGCGCCTCGCTCGCCGACGTCGGACGAATCACGCTCTTCACGCCCGGCGACGACTTCACGCATTTCCAGCGCTTCGCGTATCGCATCTACATGCAGGGGTACTGGCTCGAAGGCGGGCAGTGGATGTTCTGGTATCAGCCGCTGTACCGATGGATCATCGGCCCCGTCCACATCGTGTTCGGCGATTCCAGTGTCGGCGAGTGGTACCTGGATGCGGGCTGTCTGCTCGTCGGCGCACAGTTCGCCTTCGTCGTCTGCCACCGCGTCGCGTCGTTCCGGTGGGGGATTGCGGCATCGGCGCTGCTGCTGGCGACGGTGGCCATCGGTCCGTCGTGGTGGATCGTCGGCCGCGATTTGAGCGAGATCACGGCGGCCGGATTCGCCTACACTGCCGCGTTGCTGCTCGTGAGCGATCGTCGCGCTGAACTGTGGCGGGCCGTCGTGGCCGGCCTCCTGGCTGTCTTGTGCTTTTACACCAGGCTGAATCATCTGATCTGGCTCGTTGCGCTGGTGGCGTTGCTCCTGCCGCTCGACGTCGCAGCCGGAACGATTTGGCGCCCGCGCGCGTGGATCTCGAGAATGCCGGTCGCAAGCGCCGCCGTGATCCTCGCTTCGCTGGCCGTCGGCCTCATGCTCTTCGCGTGGCGCACCTGGCACTACACGGGCGTATTCAGCGTGTTCCACGGAACCCAGCGACAGCTCGTCGCGACGATTCAGCCGACGGATACCTACCTGCAGGCGATCGGTCACCTGGTCGAGAGCGTGCTGGTTCTCGTGACCGTCCAGGATCCGCCGCGGTTCGATCCCCGTGCGATTCTCGTGGTCGGCGGCATCGCGATCGCCGTGCTCGCGCTGCTTCGCGTGCCGTGGTTCCGCGACGTGCCGGCCGGTCTGGCGCTGTTCTGCGCCGCGGGGCTCGCCGGGGCGCTCGTCGCGCGCGGGACGGCGTATGTCGGCCGCTTCTCGATCCACTTGATGCCCGTCGCCGTGGCGCTGGCGGCCTGCTTCAGCGCCCGGATCGTCGATCGCTTCTGGCCGCGCAATACGATGAGCCACGCATGAAGCTCTCCGTCATCGTGCCCGTGTACAACGAAGAGCAGACCATTGGCGCGGTCATCGAACGCATCCGCGCCGTCGACCTCGGCGCCATCGAAAAAGAGATCATCGTCGCCAACGACGGATCGAGCGATGGCACGCGCCGCGCGATCGACGAGGGGCCGTGGCGCGACGATCCCACAATCCGTGTCCTCCACAGTCCGATCAATCTCGGGAAAGGCGCCGCCGTTCGGCTCGGCCTGCAGTACGCGACCGGCGACGTGCTGCTGACGCAGGACGCCGACCTCGAGCTCGACCCGGAGGAATACGGCAAGCTGCTCGCGCCGATCATCAACGACGGCGCGACGGTGGTCTACGGCTCGCGATTTCTGCAGAAGAACGGCGCGATCTCGTTCCGCACCCGCGCGGCCAACCGGGTGCTGACGATGCTGACGAACGTGATGTTCGCCGGCCGCCTGACCGACATGGAGACGGGATACAAAGTGTTTCGCCGCGAGGTGTTGGGCAAGATTCGGCTGCGCTGCGTCGGCTTCGACTTCGAGCCCGAGATCACGGCGAAGCTGCTGCTCGCCGGCTACAAGATCGTGGAAGTGCCGATCGGCTACTCGCCGCGGCGAGCTGATGAAGGAAAGAAGATCCGGCCGATGGATGGGCTCGATGCGGTGTACGTGTTGCTGAAATGCCGGCTGACGCGTGGCAAATGAGTGCGCGTCATGAATCGGGGCAGATCTCCATCACTCTGGCGCTGCCGAACGATTTCTCGCCGCAGGCCCCGCTCTTCGTGACCCTGACGAGCTGCGGGAAATGCTGAATCGTCAGATGCGTCCACGTCTTCGGTCGATCGAGCACGACTCGCCGTACGTCGTGGGTGCGCAGACGTTCGAGCAGCTGGCTCTCGAACTGCGCGAATTCCGGCGCCTCAGGGTGCGGCATCGTCAGCCGCGGATCGAGCCACAGCGCGGGACTCACAGACGGCTTGCCCGTCAGCCCATACAGGATGCTCGCGTCTCCGATGAGAAGAAAATTGCCGTCGGTCTCGCGCAGGAATCGGACCAGCGCCGTCAATTCGTCTGCGTCGAGCCCGGAGGGTCCGCGGCTCCAGCGCATGAACTCGAGGCCTGGAGGCAGATGTCCTTCCGCGCGCGCCGCCTCGTCCGCGTTGTACTGCACGTGCTCGAGGCGCGGACCGTCAACTGTGGTCACGAACACGGCAGTGTCGCGAGCGGCGGCGAGCGCCATGATCGCGATGATGGGTGTCGCCACTGCGGCTGGGAGCGACTCTCGAACCAGCGCGATTGCCACTGCGACAATCGTCATCGCGAGCGCGAGCCCGGTCTGCCAGAGCGTGCGCGTGAACGCCATGAACGCGGCGGTGGTGACGAGGCAACTGAGCAGGGTCCACGATTGCAATGACCATCGTGGTGAACGGCGCAGCAGGATGAGCGGTACCGGCCGCGATCAGCGCAAGGTCGAGCGACCAGAGTTTGACCCAGACCGGAAAACGCACCAGCGTCGCGAGGACCATCCGGACGGGACCTGCGGCCCCCGGCCGCGCCGTCCGATCGCCCGCCACCTGCAGCGGAAGCGTGACCGAATACTGCCACGCGGCCTTCCAGTCCAGCGGCCACACGGCGTGGACGAGGAGCAGGCACGCGGCGGCACACACGGTTCCGCCGGCGATCGCCGCGATCCATCTCGGGGCGCGGCGCGGATGGCACGCCACCCAGATCGCGACCGAGACCGCGCCGAAGGCAATCGGAATCTGACCGCTCGAATAGCCCAGCACGAAGAGCGGTGGCACCGCGAACCACGCCGCCAACTCCGCTGGTCCAGTCGCAACCGTTCCCGCCGCCGCCGCCAGAAACATCAGCGTCATGAAGAAGAACGAATGCTGATCCATGAACGGCGTGCCGGTCGGCGGGTAGAAGAAGAGCGCGCTCAGCGCGCCGAAAGCGGTGGCTTCGAGTCGCGTCGATCCACACAGCCGCAGCAACCCGTAGACCGCCACCGCAAACAGGCCGTTGACGACCGACGCATGCAGGCAGTACGCGAACCAGGTGACGCCGAGCGCGCTGAAGAATCCCGCCTGGATCGCCGAAGGCACGATGCCGCTCGGCGCCACGAAGTCGCGGAAGGGCACTTGCCCCGACATCAGCCGCCAGCCGCCGTCGAACACGATGCTTTGGTCGAGCGGCAGGAAGCCTCTGCGGCCGAACGTCAGGTTGACGCCGACGCCGATCGCGAACAACAGACACGCAGTCGCGACCGATTTCATGGGGTGGCGCTCAGCGTACCACAGGACTCCGTTGCGTCATGATCAACGGACAGCGTCTCGTCGTCGTGTTGCCAGCCTACAACGCGGCCCGCACGCTCGCCGCGACCGTCGCCGAGCTCCCGGAGATCGTCGACGAGCGCATTCTCGTGGACGATGCGAGCCGCGACGAGACGGCTGCGATCGCGGCGAAGCTCGGGCTCTCCACGTTCGTACACGACGCGAACTACGGCTACGGCCGCAACCAGACGACCTGTTATCGTCAGGCGCTCAAGGCCGGCGCGGACGTCGTCGTGATGGTGCATCCTGACTACCAGTACACGCCGCTGCTCGTCACGGCGATGGCCAGCATGATCGCGTACGGCGTCTACGACGTCGTCATCGGCTCGCGGATTCTTGGCGGGACGGCTCGAAGCGGCGGCATGCCGCTCTACAAGTACGTGTCCAACCGCGTGCTGACGCTCTGGCAGAACCTCTTCACCGGCGCGAAACTGTCGGAGTATCACACCGGCTATCGCGCCTTCAGCCGCAAGGTTCTCGAGACGCTGCCGCTCCTCGAGAACTCGGACGATTTCGTGTTCGACAACGAGATGCTGACGCAATGCGTGCATTTCGGCTTCCGCATCGGCGAGGTCTCGTGCCCGACGAAGTACTTCCCGGAAGCGTCGTCGATCAATTTCTCGCGCAGTGTCCGGTACGGACTCGGCGTCCTGGCGACGAGCGGCAAGTTTTTCCTGCAGCGGCACGGCCTCGGCCGCTTCGCGATCTTCAACCCCGAAGGGAAACGTCTGACCATGGTCGACAGCCGGCGAGTCGGTGAGCCATAGCCGGACGTTCGCGCTGGGCATGGCCGCGGCCGCGTGGCTCGTCGGCCTCGCGATTCATTGGAACAACGGCTACTACCACGTCGTAGGGCTGGTACTGATTTCGGCAGCGATCGGAATTGGCGGGGCGGTGTGTCTTGCGCCGCCGTCCGCGATGATCGAATCGCTCGCCAGCAGAGCGATTGTGGCGGTCGTGATCGCCGCCGCGGTCGGGATCGAGGCGCTCTTGATCTGGCAGCGGACCGGCGACAATCGTCTGGTTGGCGTCGGCGCGCTCTGTCTCGGGTTGCTGGGTGCGCTCCAGGCCGTCGATCTGCGGTCGCTCCGAGTGCCGCTCGCAGGCGTGATGCTTGGCGTGTTTTGTGTCGTCGCCTCCGTCTGGATCCGTTCCCAGCCGCCGCCCCACATCGACGTGCTGATGTTTCAGCAAATGGGCGCGGAAGGTCTGCTGCGCGGCGAGAATCCGTACACGCCGCGATACCCGAATCTCTACGAGTCCGACACGGCTTTCTACGGGCCCGGCGTCGTGGACGCGAACAATCGGCTGACCGTCGGGTTGCCATACCCTCCGCTCAGTCTGTTGCTCGTGTTGCCTGGCTACGTCCTGGGTGGGGATAGCCGCTATGCCGATATCGCCGCGATGACGGCGTCAGCCGCCCTGGTGCTGTTCTCGGGGCCCAGCCGATGGACAGGTCTGATGGCGGCGTTGCTCCTGCTGACCCCGCGGAGCCTGTTCGTGATCGAGTACGCGTGGACGGAAACGCTGTTCGCGTTCACATTCTCCGCGCTGATGTTCAGCGCGCTACGCTGGCGTCCCGCTCTCCCGTACGCGCTCGGATTGTTCCTGGCCACCAAGCAATACTCGGTGTTCGCGCTGCCGCTGATCCCCTTGCTGGCCGGTCCCGGCGGCACGCGTCGCAGCACGGTTCGATTGATCGGGCTTGCGCTCGTCGTCGCCGCAGCCGTGACGTTGCCGTTTTTCATCTGGGATCCGCGTGCGTTCTGGCGGGCGGTCGTGGAATTCCAGTTCGTCCAGCCGCTTCGCACCGATGCGCTCAGCCACCTCGTGTGGATTCAGAAGTACTTTCCGCAGATTCCGTGGCTGCAGGCGATTCCGTTTGTCGCGCTCGCCGTCGCCCTTGCCGCAGCGTTGTGGCGGAGCCAGCCGACGCCCGCGTACTTCGCCGGCGCCTTCGGCGTCGTCCAACTCGTGTTCTTCGCGTTCAGCAAGCAGGCGTTCGCCAACTACTACCTGTTCGTCATCGCGACGCTGTGCTGGGCGGCGGCCGCGGCGTCATCGGCGTTCGACGATGAGCTCGGATGCGACGCTGGTTGATTCTCGTATCAGTGTTCGTCCTGGGAGTCGCCGTCAATCTCTACTTCGGACGGCGAGGGTTTCTCCCGCTCGATCAGAGCATCGCCTTCGACGGGGGTTGGCGGATGCTCAACGGGCAGCTGCCGTTCCGCGATTTCATCGCGCCGGCTGGCATCGTGCCCGCCGCCATGCAGGCGCCGTTTTTCGCGGTCTTCGGCGTGACCTGGTTTGCGTTGTGCCTGCACGCCGCGGTCGTCAACGGCTTCTTCTGCCTCGCCGTGTATGGGTTTCTCAGGCTGTTGCAGGCGACGGTGTCGGAGGCCACGGCGTTCGCGGCGCTGAGCGCGTTCTTTTTCTATCCGCCGACCGGGACGCCATTCAACGATCAGCATTCGTTTTTCTTCACAGCGCTGATGTTCCTGGCCGTCGTCGCGGGTTCGAGCGATCCGGTTGCGTGGCGGGCGCGCCTGGCCTGGTTCGCTGTGCCGTCGCTCTTCCTGCTGGGATTGCTTTCCTGTCAGATTCCTACGGCCTTCGGCGCGGTGTGCGTGGCGGCGTGGGTCGCCTTGAATCCCCGCCGCGCTCTCGAGCTGGGTTGGTCCGCTCGCTGCAGGTGTCGTGGCGATCGCCGCAGCCATCGCGGTCCTCGCGTTCACCGCCAATGTCGATGTCGTATCCGCGTTCGAGCACGTGATCGCGACACCGCTTCGCCAGGGTGGGGCAAGGACACCCACGCCCGGCGTGCTGTCGCCGCTGCGGATGGTGCTGGGCACGATCTGGCGGCTTCCGATCTGGGCGCACCTGTGGTCGCTGATCCTGGCCGTTGTCGCCATCTTTCTGGTACCGTTCGCCGCTCGTGGCAATGGCGCCTGGCCTCTGCAACTGTGGTCGCTGATCGGGTTGATCGTGACCAGTGGGGCGTTCGTCGCGTACTCGAAGACACAGATCGATACGGGGCTGGGCCTGGCGATGTTGATCGCTGGAATCGGCGCGATTGTCATTCGTCAGGCCGTGGACGCGATGGCTGTGAGCGACTCCACTCGCCGGCGGCTGCATCAACTGGCCGCGGTCGTCGTTGCCGTCGCGGCGCTGGCCGACACGGTGAGATTCATTCGGGTTGTCGACGCGCCCGGAACCGTGCACAAACAGTACAGCGACGCGGCGGCGCGCGCGGCGGAAGGGCGCCTGCCCGACGGCCTCTCGTTCATGCGCTGGTCGCGCGGCGCGTCGCGATATGAGCCGGACGAGCTGACGGCGTTGGTGCGTTACCTGCGCGATGCCGACGGCGGCTTCCTGTTGATTGGCGATTCGTCGGTGCTCTACGGCTTGACCGGCAAAGTCTCTCCCAGCCGCGCGCTGTGGCTCGATCCCGGTTTGACCATGCCGAGGCGTGAATCGTCCGAGTTCGCCGCGTTCGAAGCCGACCTGATCTCGCGGTTGCGGGATTTCGGCGTCAGACGGATCGTCCTGGAGGGCCCACACACGTGGGCGGGTGTCTCGTTGAATGATTTTCCCAATCTGAAGCGTCTGGCCGGGTCCAGAGCCTGCGGCGAGCGCGCGTTCGGCGAAGTGCGCGTGCTGGAAATGTGTTCGGATCTGTGATCGACCAACACCAATCCGGCGTCAGCGCGGCGCGTGGACGCCTGCGCCTCTATCTTGCCTTCGTGCTCGCGCTGGCCGTCGTCGGCTTCATCGCTTCGCGCGAGCGTCTTCCGGACAACCGGTTTTACATCGACGCAGCCGAGCGGATGATCACGCCTGGTTGCGCGGAGATCCATTGTTTCCGCGTGCTGGTGCCGTGGACCATCGGCGTCATACCTGGGAACTGGCTGTTCAAGTGGAAGGCGTACGCGGTTCTGGCAAACGCGGGAGCCGCGCTTGCCGTCTTCGATCTCGCGCTCCTGTTCGGACTGACCAGGCGCGGATCGATCATCGCCGGCGCCTTGACGGCATTCGGATTCGGATCGTTCGGCACGCTGTGGCAGCCGTACAACTCCGATCCGTTGATGTTCTGGTGGTCGCCGATTGTCATGCGCTGGGCGCTCGAGGGTCGCATGGCCGCGGCCGGCTGTCTCGCGTCGGTCGGCGTCTTCGCGAAGGAATTCATTGTGGTGCCGTTCGCGATCTCGGGAATCGCCGATGCCCGTGATGGCCGATGGGGCAGGGCATTTCGCGCGGCGGCTGCCGGCGCGATCGCGTTCATGGTCTGGCTCGGGCTGCAGCTCTTTCTCAGGAGCCAGTACGGGTATACGTTCGGGCCCAACCTCTCACCCAAGTTCCTCGAGGGCAGCTATCTCGTCTTCTGGCTGGGAGAGATGAGCGCGCGCGGCGCGCTTGCCGCGATGTTCAACGAGTTCGGTGCGATTTGGCTGCTGTTTCCGCTGGGCTGGCTGGCCGCGTCGCGTGAGCTGCGGCGCGTCGTCATTGCCGCCTTGCCGATCGCGGCCGTCTACGCGTACCTGCAGCAACCCGATCGCGCATTGTGGAACTTTCATTTCCTCACGAGCCCGCTCGCTGCGCTGGTGCTCGAGTCGATGTCGCCGGCATTCGTGTGGTCCTTCGTGGCGGCGTACTTGTTCGCGTACCTCAAGGTCGGCGCGGAAGTCGCGTTCGTTCCCCAATCCCGCTACGCGCATGCCGTTGGCCTCGTGATGGCGATCGTTGCCGCCGTCGCGTTCATCCGCGCCCGTCGCGAGCGCCCGGTGGTGGCGCCATCGTAGCGAGGCGCCTCACGCTGGTCGTCGTCGCCGGCGACGGCGCTCCGGCTGGCGCTGATCGCGGTGAGCGGACCGCCCGAGCGCTTCGAGTACGACGACCTGGCGCGGCATCTCGTCGCCGGCCGAGGCTACGTCTACGAGCAACTGGGCACGCCGTATCGCAGCTTCTACGCGGGGCTCGGGTATATCGGTATCAACGCGGTCACCGACTGGCTGTTTCCGCTGCAGCCACGAGCGATGGTCGTCGTTCAGTCGCTGTACGCCGGCCTTCTGGCGATTGTCGTCTTTCAGATCGCACGCCGCTTCTTCCCGGACACCGACGCGCTGCTCGCAGCCGCTCTGGTCACGTTTCATCCTGCGCTGATCTACTACGACGCGCGCAAGCTGCATCCGCTCGGATTCGATTCGTTGATGATGATGGTCACCGTCTGGCTGATGTTGCGATTGCGTGAGGATCGCCGTCCGTGGACCGCGGCCGCAACAGGCGTCGCGATGGGGTTCGCCATCTTCCAACGCGGCAGCATGATGCTGTTTTGCGCCGCGAGTCTCGTGTGGCTCGTGTGGGTCGTCCAGCCTCGGCCGCGCGGTCTCCGAACGGCGTCCGCCGTCGTGGGCGGACTCCTGGTGGTCATTCTGCCCTGGGCGGCTCGCAACTACTCGATTCACGGCATGCTCATGCTCGAGACGATGACGATGCAGCAGCTGTGGAAGGGGAATGCGACGTACTCGGACGGGTCGGGTTATCTGGCAGGGGGGCGGAACGTGTACGAGGCGGCGCCCCAACGGCTCGTCCAGGAGTGGCGGCGGCGCGACGAGACCGGTCAGTTTCGCCTCTTTCGCGACGAAGCCTTTGCTGAAATCCGCAAGGATCCGGCGCGCGCGGCCGGACTCGTCGTCAAGAAGTTCGTCTACTTCTGGACGGCGCCGCCGAACAGCGGCCAGTCGTATCCGGCGGGATTCTTCTACGTGTACATCGCCTACTACCTGGTGGTGCTGGCTGCTGCGTGCGTCGGCATTGGTGCCGTGTATCGGCAACCGGCATTCAGGGCGGACGCGGCGTTGATCGTGATCTACTTCGCGTCGGTGTCGATCGTGCACGCGATCATGTTTGTCGAGATGCGTCACCGGTGGGGCGCGGAGCCGTTGCTCCTGGCGTTCGCGCCCGGAGGCGCTCGCGCGATCTGGATGCGATGGTCGGGGTAATGGTGCCTCCGCCGCGGGCGACATCCGAAAGCTTCCTCGTCAGGGCCGAACCGTGGCTTCCGCTGGCGATCGGTCTGGCGTGGTGGATCGCGATGTACCCGGGTCTGTTCGGCGAGGACTCGTTGATGAACCTGACCGAGGCCCGCAACGGGCCCGTGACGGTCTGGTTCACGGCGTGGTGGATCTACTTCATCCGGTTCGTGACGTTCGGGACGCGCGCGATTCCGCTTCTGACGCTGTTCGGTGTCCTGACCTTGACGTTCGCGGTTCGCTATTGGGCGGCGGCGTGCTTTCCGCGTGGCCGTTCGCGCGCGCTGGCGATTTGCCTGGTGTGCGCCACGCCGCTCGTCGGTGCGCTGGGCATTCAAGTGCGCCACGACATTGAAATGACGGCGGGCTTGCTCCTCTGCGCGGCCGTCGTCGGCCGGGCCGGCGACCCCGCGTGGCCGCGCGTGGTGGACGTCGTCCTCCTGGTGTTCGCCGTGCTGCTGATCGCCACGCGTCACAACGGTGTCGCCGTGGTGCTGGCCGCCGGGCTGGCATGCCTGCTGATGCCGGGCACCGTTCTCGTTCGGCAGGGGTTGACGCTGCTGATCGTGGCCGGCGCCGTGCTCGCGGGAACGTTCGCGGCGACGCGCATCGCCGGACACAGTCAGATTGCGGACCCGTTGGGCGCGGTGGAGTGGGCCATCACCGACATCTCGTGCCTCTTGAGCAAGGAAGGCGTCGAGGTGTCCGACGGCAGCTGGGCGTACCTCACGACGGTGGCGAGCCGGACCGACTGGCCGCAGCCGAACTCGTGCCGCTTCATGGCCAAGGAACTGTTTGCGGCTGCATCGTTCCGCCAGCGCGCCCGTGCGCGAGAATCCTGGTGCGTTGCTTCGCGTGTGGCTCGGGCTGGCTCTCCAGAATCCGCTTCAGATGTTGCGGGCGCACGCTGAGCGCGTCCGGATCTTCCTTCCACCCTTCGTGGCGGGCGTGCCACGCATGGACAACCTGCCGTTCATTCACTCGACCATTCTTCCGAACAATCTGGATCTGGAATGGACGTTTCCTCGAGTTGCGGGGACGGTGCGACTGATCGCGAGAGCCTGGAACGCGCTGGCGGTCGTCGTCGGCAATGCGGGATTGTGGCTGATCGCGTTGATCGTGTCGGCGAAGGTGCTCGGTGAGCCCACGAGCGCCATGCGAGTGACGATCTACCTCGCCGTGGCGCTGGAGCTCAGCATTCTCGTCGCGGCCCCCATGTCGGAAGCCCGATACGGGCTGTTCATTCTGATTGCCGGTCAAGTGGCCGCGCTCGTGACGTGTTTCGAGATGTGGTTCCGACGCTCCGATGCCGTCCCAAGCGCCGCAGGAGTCTGATGGGCGCTTCGTGCGGCTCGCGTGTCAGCTCGTCGTCCTCGTTCTCTATCCGATCAGCCGCGCCCGGCTATTGCTTCGGCCGTACACGAATCCGGGGACGGATCTCGATTTCTATTTCGACTACGTGCGCCGGGCGGCCGGCGGGCAGACGCCATACGCGGATTTCGCGATCGAGTATCCGCCCGCCGCGTGGCTGGTCATGCGCGCGCCGGGCACGACCGACTGGGTTACCTACGTTCACCGGTTCGCCTGGATCGCCGTCACCTTCGAGCTCGCGGCGTTCGGTCTCTTCCTCCTGGTTGCGCGCCGTCTTGCGCCGAGCCGCGTGTGGCTCCTTGCCGCGGCCTATGTGGTCGCCACCACGTTGCTCCGGGAGTTTCTCTCGACGCGTCTCGATACCGGGCTGCTGTTCCTGTTGATGCTCTGGAGCTGGTTGACCCTCGCGCCCGCCTCCGGGACGACCGGCGGCAGACGGTCCCTGTCGTATGGAGTTCTTGGCCTGGCGGCGTCGTACAAGGTTGCGCCGGCATTGATGCTGCCGTTCGTGCTCGCGCACGATTGGCGAGGCATCACAGCCGGCGAGCGCGGACGTCTGCTGCTCTGGTTTGTCGTGGGCGTGGCGGCGCCCTTCATCGTGCTGTGGCCGATCGCCGGCAGCGCGTCGTTGAGTTTCCTCACCTACCACGTCGACCGTGGGCTCGAGATCGAGTCCGTCTGGGCGACAGTGCTGTGGCCGATGCGATGGATGGGCCAGGCGATTTCAGCGGCGCACGTCGAACATTCGATCGAGTTGATCGGTCCATGGTCGAAAGCGATCGCGCAGCTGTCCGTCGTGGCGTCGGTGGTTGCCGTCGGTGTGTGTCTGGCTGCGGAACGCGCGCGTCCCTGGCCAGGCTCGGCGGTCGTCGCGGCAACCATCGGTCTCGCCGTCTTCGTCAGCCTGTCGAAGGTGCTTTCCCCGCAGTACTTTCTCTGGCTGATTCCGTTGTTGCTCCTCGCCGGCGCGGAAGCCTGGCCGGCAGGCCGCGCACTCTGGCTCTGGTGTGCGGCCCTGACGCTCGTCGCCGGGTTGACGACGCTCATTTACCCGCGGTTTTTCCTGGCTGTGTTCGAGATGCGGCCGCTGGGATTCGCGCTGCTGTTCGCGCGTAACGCGCTTCTGGTCTCGCTTCTGGTTCTGCTCGCGCGCCACGTGTGGAAACGATGATCGCCTCGCCCGCGCGCACGCGGGGATTTCGCCCTGCGACGAATTTCGCCGAGCTGTGCATGTGGATCGCGATCGCGGTCGTGACGACGGTGTTCTTCGTCGATTCGATCGTTCTTGCCTCCATCGCAGTGGGTGTGGGACTGACGTTGGCCCTGGACCAACCCTGCCGTGTCGGTGGAGCGCCGTTCGACCGCGGCATTGATTGCCGCAGCGACGTGGCCGTTGTTCTTCCTGCTCCGCACGAACGTCCTCAACCAGGACGGCCACATGCTGACCCCGAAGCTCGAGCGGGATGTCCCGCTCCTCGGCGCGCATCTCTCGGCGTCCACGGTGGCCATGCGGATGGCGGCGGCGTCGCTCGCTGCCATCGGATTGCTCCACACCTACACGTGGATCATCGCGAATCACCGGAACGTGCCCTAGCGGGAGCCGCAAGCCGTTCGAGCAGCCGCAGGATTCCGACGGCGATGCGCTGGCCGACCTCATGATTCCCGAGAATCGTGCGACGAAGACCGTCCGGCGATTCCGCGCGGTTGGACAGATTGATCGCCGTTCCGAGATCGAGGTACATGAAGCGCGGGTCGCTGCCGAACGCCTGCGTCAGCATCGCGCCGAGCGATCGCTGTTGGGCCGCGTGGCGCTCGGATGCGTAAGGAGGCGACGCGACGACAATGGGGTATCCGCGCTCGGAGCGCATAACGAACCGTGTCGGCCATCGCGTCGCAATACGCTTTCGAGCCGCCGGTGCAGCCCACGTCGGCCGGTTCACTTTGTCCGTCCTTGAGCATCTCCAGCACGCCGCGGTCTGGATCCGACAGCCAGGCCGGCCGGCCGAGGATCCGCGCCGGCAGGATCGGCAGGTACCCGACCGTGCGAAACACAACCGATCGCTGGCGGGCATGCGCCGGCTGACCGGCGATCGCATCGTAGCCGTCGAAGATCACGACGACGTCGGGATCGAGGAACTCGTAGGCGCGAAGCGTGGTGACGTAGGAATCGGCCGACACTTGTGGTTCGGACAGATTGGCGATGCTGTATTCCTGCTGCGGGGCCGGCCGCACCTCCTGCAATTGATACAGAGCTTGTTCGCCATCGTGTCTCCATTGCCGACACCTCTCGAACGCGGCGCTGCCGCCGAGGAGCGCAACCCGGATTTCGCCCGGTAGCCGTTCGCCGCGCGCAACGCCTCGGTAGCCCCATTGGTTGATGCCGTGCGTCGGGTCGGACTTGGTGGGCGCGCCGATCGATCAGCGCGAATACGAGGAACGCGAAGGCCAGCGCTTCGATCGCGAACAGCGCCAGCGTCGTTCGGGCGCGACAGGCTCACGACGCCTCCGCCCCGAAGACTTCGGCGCCACGTCGACGCGACGCAGACGCCAGGGCCATCGCCGCGATCGCCAGCGACACGACGAGCATCGCGCCTCGGACCAGGACACGGCGATCGGCTGGCTGTCGCCAAGCTTCAGATTGGCGACGCCGAAGGCGGCGATGAACAGCCAGCAGAGACGATCGGGCAGCGCCTCGAGCGCGAGGATGGCGATCGGAATGGCGACGAAGTGAAAGTTCCAGAGCGCGCGGTCGGGCTGTTGCACGTAGACGAACGCGGCCATCGCCGGCAGCGACGCGACCGCGAGGAGCCGGAGCCTCCGGTCGGCGCGCAGGAAGCCGGCGGGCATCAACACGAAGAGCGGGCCGAACGTCATGAACAGCGCCGCGAGGCCGCGCGGGCCAGCCCAGAGCCGTCATCCACACTTTGAAGTAGCCGCCCTCGAGCAGCCGATTGACCGATGGATTGTCCCCGTAGCTGTAGTTGTAGAGCGTCATCAGCGTCGTCTGCAGCGTGAACCACACGAGCGTCGCCGTCGTGGCCGCCAGAGCGGCGCGCATCGCGGTGTCCCAGCGGCGTCGAAGCGCCAGACAGCAGCGTGAAGATCCAAAAGGGTGCCGCGGCGAATTCTTTCGCCAGCACGCCGAGACTGCCCATGAGCCCGGCGCGGGCGATGCGGCCGGCAAGCAGGTCGGCCATCATCAGCGGCGCCAACAGATACATCACGGGGTCAGACGTGTACGGATCGAGCACGGATTGCATCGGCCCGAATCCCAGCGCCGCGATCCACGTTGCGAACACCGCCGCACGCGCCGACAGGCCCAGCACCAGGCACAGCCGGCCGAGCGCGATGGCCGCCGCCGCGTTCGCGAGCACCGCGTAGATTTTCCATTTCAGCATCGACGGGCCGGGAAGAGGCTCGATGAACGGTGCCGGGAGAAGCCGGTAGCAGTGCACGTCGTGGCAGTCGAGCACGATCAACTGCCGGCCAATCGTCTGGTAGATGTCGCGGTCGGCGGATTGCGGCGTCTCCCCGATGGCCGCGATCGCCCCGAGTGACCAGGACAATCGCGAGAAACCGACCTATGGAACGTGCTCATCAGTCGCAGAGACCAGACTGTACTCCAGATGACCTATTCTGAGCCGGTGGCGCCGGCAGCGATCGAAACAGCGACGCCCAGGCTATCGCTCTCGACGGCGTTGCTGATCGGCGCCTTCTGCATCATTGCGGTGTACTGCACGTCGTGGTCGCTTCACACGATCGACGCCAGCTCGGGATCGATCGCGACGAACCTTTCGCTCAGCGAGTACCGCGACATGCTGGCCGGCGTGGCAGGGTTCCCCTATCAGTGGCGGCTGCTCGGCAGCTATCTCGTGTATGCGGGCGAACGGCTGACCGGGTTTCCTCCTCACCACGATCGATCTGGTGGTGAAAACGCTGCTGCTGTTTGCGTCGACGTGCCTGCTGTTTCTCTTCAGCCGCTGGTACACGAGCGAAGGCGGCGCCTACGCGGTCATCGGGTTCTATCTCCTGCTGACGGTGGCGGGCTTCATCGGCGAGCAGTACCGGATCTACTTCACCAACGACTACGTCATGGTGACGTGCTGGTTCGGCGCCGTGTACCTGATCCGCTCCGAACGCTACATGGCAGCCGCGGCTTTGACGTTCGTCGGCGCGTGGGCGAAGGAAACCATGATGCTCGTGCCGATTCTGCTGGCGTTCGAGTCGCTGACGTCGCGACGGGCGCGCGTCGCGTTCGTGGTGTCAGTGATCGCCTGGGCCATTCCGACGGCGGTGCTGCGCACTCTGTATCCCGCCCCGCTTCACGCAGTGGGCCTGGTGGCACATGGTGTTCGCGAACGTTCCGTTTCTGCAGCGGTCGATGTACGAGTTCAGCCTGACCATCAAGAACAACATCAAGGTCGCGTTGTTCTACAACGTGTTCTGGATCCTCGCCGTGCGGCGCGTGCTCAAGATTGCGGATCCATTTGCGAAGCATCTGGCGGCCACGGGCGTCGTCTACCTGCTGCTCGCGTATCCGGTGATCTACATTCGCGAGCTTCGGCACTTCCTGCCGCTGGCGATCATCGTGCTGCCGCTGGCGATCAACGCGATTGAACAGCGGTCGCCCTTGCTGGCGTCAGCGCGTCAATCGCCGTAACCAGGGACACCGCCACGAACGCAAACACGAACGGCTGCATCGTCATCGAGTAGCGCGCGTTGATGAGCATGAAACAGATCGTCAGCGGAACGTAGACGATGGGTGCGAGGAGCAGCAGAAGCCGGAAGCCGCGCGCGCGGGCAATCCAGGCGCCGGCAGCGAGCAGCGCGAGCAGGACAAGCGAGGCAGCGCGTCCGATGGCGTATACGCTGCCGGCACCCGAGAATTGATAGGCGGTCCGCACGTCTTCGCTTCCCGCGATGATGAAGACGCGCACAGCCCGCGCCGCCGACGCCGCGAGATACGACCACGGATCGTGACGGATGTTGTCCCAGGCGAGCGCTGTGAAACGGCGCAGTTCGTGCGGATAAACGGCGATACGGGCACACGGTTCAAGCGGACGGCGTCCATCGTCATGCAGTCGCATCCGATCGCTCACTTGGCGATGCTGCGGGTCCGACGCATGTTTCCAGGCTTGCGAAGGACCGCGAGTGGCTGACGATGAATGCGCGGCGATCGAGCCGACCACCGGTGTCTGTAGTCTGCAGATCGGTGATCTTGCCAGCTCGCAAACCCTCGGCACGAGCGAGCCATGAACCGTCTCGAAAACGCAGCATCGCTTCGGTCTCGTCGCCCGAGTCACAGATGTGATCGGGTCGGTCACGCTCGACGGGCGTCGGCGCGGTTGTCGACGATGACGTGCCGCGCCGCGTCGCACATCGGCTTCGGTGACGCGGCCGTCGCCGTCGAGGTCGAGGCGACTTCAGCGGCCAGGGGATGTCCTTCCACGCCAGATGTCGGAGCATGCGGTCGATGTCGAACACGTCCAGAGCGCTGCCCGTCGATATCGAGGTCGCCTAGGTGATCGCGGCTGATGACGGTCATCAGCGGATCCGACGCCCCGCGTTCGGGCGTCGTGCACGTGGACCAGCCGTCGTGCCACAGCACGGTGGTGTCGACGTAGTAGTAGATCGCCGTCGGCGAAGACTGGGCCGGCAACGTCGACAGAGATGTCGCCGCCGGCGATCGCAGCCGGCTGGAGATGCGTCGTGGCGTGCGATCGCGATTCGTCCAGTACACGACCTCGATGGCCTGACGGCTGCCGGCGTCGCAGGTAGGCACAGTCGATCGTACACAATCAGGGGCATCTCGTCGATGCTCGTGTAGTCGACGGGCGGAAATTCGAACGCGGCGCGCGGGTTGTAGAGCCAGCTCTCGCGATACGGCCCGGTCTGGAGCGTGCCGAACCACAGTTGCACGCCGCCGTGCGTGCTGGCCGGGATGAACAGCCCGGTCCATCGGTAGTTGCGCACGATCCAGGGCACGGCGCCGGCGACGAAGACCGCGAGGAAAATCGCCACGTGCGTCAGGCGGCTGCGCGAAGACGATCGAAACAGGAGATAGCCGGCCGCGATGAATGCCGGAAACAGCACGAGGTTCGGGCGGAACTGATACGCGAGCGGCGCTCAGGAGACCCGCGAGCGCCGAAGTACAGCGGACGCCCTGCACGTTCGCCGCGCTGGAAGCACAATATCGCCGCCACGACGAGCACCGTGCAGACGGAGTCGGACGCCTGCGTTGAGGCGTAGATGGTGTTGAACGACAGAAAGCCCGCGAGCAGCGCCGCCATCACCGCGATCCGCTCGGTCATCTCGACTCGCACGAGGTGATAGAGCATCACCGGAATCGATGCGTTCAAGACCGCCTGTGCAACCAACGGGATCGCCGGTTGATTCCCGAACAGCCAGTAGAACGCCGCGAGAAAGTACGCGTAGCCCCAGACGAGATGCACGGTCGGGAACGGCGCGCCGTTGGCGAGCGCGAGCGAGATGGTGTCGTAGCCGTCGATGCCTTTCCACCCCCAGGGCAGCGGCGTCCAGACGAAGATGAAGAACAGCCCCAGCGCCAGGCTCGCGGCCGCACGCGACGTACACCGTCGACCGGCGCTCGAGCAGCGCGTTGACGACACGCATCAGCCGTCGATCATAGCGGGTTATCGCTGACATGCAGACGGCCTTCACCGGGATCGACGCCGCGATCGTCATCGGCTACCTCGCCGCGATGGCGGCGGTCGGCGTGTACTTTTCGCGGCGCCAGACGACGCTCGACGAGTTCTTCGTGGCGCGCCGGTCGATGGCGTGGCTGCCGGTGGGCCTGTCGCTGATGGCCGCGCTCAACAGCGGCATCGACTACCTGATGCAGCCGTCGGCGACGATTCGCTTCGGCATCGTGCTCCTCGCCGGCACGAGCTCCTGGATCTTTCTGTATCCCTGGGTGTCGCGCGTCACGCTGCCGTTCTACCGCCGGATGAATCTCTACTCGGCCTACGAGTTTCTGGAGGCGCGTTTCGACGTGCGCGTCCGGACGCTGGCGGCCGGGATCTTCGTGGCCTGGCGACTCGGCTGGATGGCGACCGCGCTGTACGTCCCGTGTCTGGCCATCGACGCCGCGACCGGCAGCCGGTTCGATCTGCGGCTGATGATCCTGGGGCTCGGCGTGCTCGTCACGCTGCTACACGATGCTCGGCGGCATCCAGGCGGTGATCTGGAACGACGTGATTCAGTTCTGCATCATGTTCGGTGGACTCGGCGCCACCGTGTGGATTGCGCTGACCAACGTGCCGGGCGGCCTCTCCGAGATCTGGGTGGCCGCGCGGGATGCCGGCAAGATGTCGCTGCCGGTGTCGGCCTCGGAGGGCACGGGTCTCCTGGCCTACGCGCGATAATATTCATGCAGCCGATCACGCTGCCCGCGCTCGTCATCACGATGGTGCTGGGCCGGATGGCCAGCTATACCAGCGATCAGGTGATGGTGCAGCGGTTTCAAACGACCCGGTCGATGGCGGATTCGCGCCGCGCCTACCTCGTGAACGCGGCGGGCGATGTGCTCTGGATGTTTGGCTTGTCGTTCGTCGGTCTCGCGCTGCTGGCCTACTTCACGCACCATCCGCTGCCGCCGGAGTACGCGACAGACAAGATTCTTCCGTACTTCATGTCGCAGGCGTTTCCCGCGGGCGCGGTCGGGCTCGTCATCGCCGCGATTCTCGCGGCGTCGCTCTCGAGCATCGATTCCGCGATCAACTCCTGCACGACGGTTGTCGTCGTCGACTTCTACAACCGGTTCAGAGGCGGTCGCGCGGAGACGCAGGTCCGCGTGTCGCGGATTGCGACACTGCGTGCTCGGCCTCGCCGGCACGGTTCTCGCGATGAACGTGTCGCGCATCGGCACGCTGCTCGAAATCGCGAACAAGCTGATCAACGCGTTCAGCGGTCCGTTGTTCGGCATCTATCTGCTCGCGATGTTCAGCCGCGGCGCGACCAGCGCGGCGGTGCTCGCCGGCGGCCTCGCCGGCTCGTTCGTCAGCTACTACGTCGCCTATCACACGGCGATCAGCTTCCTGTGGCCGTCGGCGTTCGGGCTCGCGGCGACGATCGCGACCGCATTGGTGATCGCAGGCTTCAACCGTGCGATCGGTCGCGAGCCGTCAGCTCACGGCGCGCATCTGACCTGGTACGCGGTGATGCAGTGACCATTGACCGCCGTACGTTCCTGAAACTTGCGGCAGGCGGCGCCGTCGCATCGGCGGCGGTTGGAGGCGCGGCCGTCTACCGATCGCCCCGTGCGCGCGAGATCTATGTCCGGCTGACGCGGCCAGGCGTTGGCCCGCGCATCGTCGATGCTCCGGGGACCGAAGTCCTCTACAACGGCATCAGCCTGCCGAGCCCCTGGCCGCCGTACCGCCGTCAGCTCGAACGCGAATTGGAGTTTCCGCCCTATCTGCAGAAGCCGCCCGCCGTGATTCCGATCGACGTCGGCCGCCAGCTGTTCGTCGACGACTTCCTGATCGAAGAATCCAACCTCGATCGTTCGTTCCACTCGGCCACGTACATCGAAGGCAATCCGATCCTGGCGCCGGCAACGGAGTGGGACAAGCGCGATATCGGCTCGGGGGCCGGCCGGCCGCCGCGGCCCACCGCGATGCCGTTCAGCGATGGCGTGTGGTTCGATCCCGCGGACCGCAAGTTCAAGATTTGGTACACGGCCGGCTACGGCCGTGCGACGTGTTACGCGGAATCGCACGACGGGCTCGCGTGGGTTCGCCCTCCCCTCGACGTGATTCCCGGCACCAACATCGTCCTCGACGAAATTCGCGACTCCAGCACCGTGTGGCTCGATCGCGACGAGCCCAACCCGCACCTTCGTTACAAGATGGTGCTCTTCCTGCAGAACATCCGGCATCTCCGTCAGTTCGTCTCGCCCGATGGGATCCACTGGACGCCGGCCGGCCTCGCCGGGCCGTCGGGCGATCGGACGACGCTGTTCTACAACCCGTTCCGCAAGAAGTGGGTCTACAGCTTGCGCGACCATCAGGGATCACGAGAGCTACCTCGGCCGCCACCGCCGCTACGTCGAGTCCGCGAGTTTCTGCTCGCTGACGCCGTGGAGCAGCGCCGAGGCGACCGCATGGATCGCCGCGGACCCTCTCGATCGGCCGCGGGTCGACATCGGATTCCAACCCGAGCTGTACAGCCTGGACTGCGTCGCGTACGAGAGCGTCCTGCTCGGGTTGTTCTCGATGTACTACGGTGATCCTGGCGACCGGCAGAAACCGAATCACATCCAGGTCGGGTTCAGCCGCGACGGGTTTCACTGGGCGCGCCCGTCGCGCGACGCGTTCATCAACGTGTCCGAACGCGCCGGCGACTGGAACTGGGCCAACGTCCAGTCGGCGGGCGGCTGCTGTCTGGTGGTCGGTGACCGGCTGTATTTCTACGTCAGCGGCCGCGCCGGCGTGCAGGGAACGGTCAGTGCGGGAGCGTGCTCCACGGGCCTGGCGACGCTACGGCGCGACGGGTTCGCCTCGCTCGACGCGCTCGCCGATCGCCTGCCGCGAATCGCCGGGCTTGCGCCACGGGCGCGTGCAGTGACGACCCGGCATGGTGCGCTTCACGGGATCGCATCTCTTCGTGAACGCGGCGATGGACGGCGGCGATCTGCGTGCGGAAGTGCTCGACAAAGACGGCAAGGTCATCGAGCCGTTTTCCGCGGCGAAATGCACGCCCGTCACGGGAGACAGCACACGCGTCGAGGTCACCTGGCCGGGCACGTCAATTGGAGAACTCGCCGGCCAGCCTGTTCGCTTCCGCTTCTATCTTCGCGACGGCCGTTTGTACGCGTTCTGGGTCGCCGCCTCGCCGCGCGGCGCGAGCCGCGGCTACGTTGCGGCGGGCGGCCCAGGCTTCGCTGGCACGATGGACGCGGATTAGGTGCGACGACTCTCGATGCACGCCGTGTTGATCGTCGTCCTGCTCGGCGCGATCGCGGCGTCCACGCCGACTCCCTCGACCGACGATCGCGACACGTATCAGAAGGTTGGCCGTCACCTGCTGATTCGCGACTGCTCCAACATTCATTGCTTCCGCGTGCTGGTGGCTATCGCCCTCGAGCCATTGCCAGGGCCGTCGCTGGTGAAATGGAAGGCGTACGCCGTGCTGGCGAATGCGGCTGCCGCGGTCGCCGTCGGCCAGTTCTGTCTGCTGCTGGGACTGTCGGCGTCGGCGGCCGTTGCCGCGACCTGGATCTCCGCGCTCGGGTCCGGCTCCCTGTACTCGCTCTTCGATTGCTACACGTCGGATCCGCTGATGTACCTGATCGGGCCGCTCGTAGCGGTTGCCGTCTGGCAGGGCAGGATCGGCCGTGCGGGCGTGATGAGTGGGATTGGAGTGTTCGCGAAGGAGTTTGCCGCCGCGCCGCTGTGGATCTTCGCGTTCATGGCCGCTCTCGAGCGCCGTTGGCGCGAAGCCTCCCGTCTGCTGAAAACGGCCGCCATCGTCACGGCCATCTGGGCAGCGCTCCAGATTGGGCTGCGGGTCCTGTTGAATTACACGAACGGCGCCACGGCTTCGTCGAACCTGCTGCACGGGGCGTATCTGGCGTTGTGGCTGGGGAACGTCGGCCCCGTCAACGCGGCGCTGTACCTGTTCATCACGTTCGGCGCGCTCTACCTGCTGTTGCCGGCAGGACTGGCGCACAGTCGAACGAACCTGAACCTCGCGCTGGCATCGCTGCCCGCCGTCGCGGCCTTCGTGTACGTCCAGCAGCCCGAACGCGCGCTCTGGAATTTTCACTTCATCGTCATCCCGATCGCCGTCCAGGTGCTGCGCGAATTGCCCGGATGGGCGATGGCTTCGTTCGTGACGGCATTCGGCATCTCGAACTTGCGATTCGGAGCGCAGTTGCCTGTGAGGACCGCCGGGCAGGCGGCCCTGGCCGTGTCAGTGGCAATCGCCATTGCTGCTGTCGTCGTGTGGTGGTCGAGACGATCGGAGCGGCTGATTCCACCGGTACCCGCGCCGTCATGATGGCTCGCGTGGCCAAACGGGCCGCCCTGGTGATCGTCTCGTTTCTCATCGCCCTGGAAATCGGCCTGCGGATTCACAATCCGTTTCCATTCCGTGTGCGCGGCGATCACATCATCCTGCCCGCGCACCAGAAGTACACCATCTCGCACACGGGCGCGATCAAGCTCGACCCGGTCACGCACGTCACGAAGAATTCGCTCGGGTTCCGCGGTCCCGAACCGCCTCGCGACTGGTCCGAACGGTTGACGATTCTGACGATCGGCGGCAGCACGACCGAATGCCTGTTCCTCTCGGACGGCAAGACCTGGACCGATCAGCTGACGCGCCGGTTCATGGCCGTGCGGCCGGACGCGTGGATCAACAACGCCGGATTCGAGGGCCATTCGACGTTCGGCCACCTGGTGCTCCTCCGCGAGTTCGTGCGTGTCGATGCGCCCGAAGGTTGCGCTGTTCCTGACCGGGTACAACGACATGAAGCTGGCGGTCGGCGCTGCCGAGGGACAGCGAATTCAACCCGCAGAACCTGAGCGCGGGGCATCGCACGCTGACGTTTCTCGCCGATCACTCGCAGATTGGTGCGCGTCCCGAAAATTTCGTCCGCATGTTCCGCACCTATCAGGCGGGTGTCAGGACCGACGAAATTCATCTCGAGCGCCTGGCGTCGCGACTGCTGGACGATGAGAAGACGAACGCGATCCTCGACGAACATCGCTCGAAATATCTGGCAGGGCTACCAGCGCCGCCTGACGGAGATCGTCGAGCTGTCGCGCCGGAACGGCATCGAGCCGGTGCTCCTGACGCAGCCGGCGCTGTACGGCGACTTGACCGATCCGACGACCGGCGTCTCGCTCGCGACAGCGGCCATCGGCGCCGTGTCGAACGGACGCGTCGAGTGGATGTCGCTCGAGCTGTACAACGACGTCGCGCGCCGGCTCAGCGCCAAGGCGGGCGTGCGGCTCATCGACCTCGCCCGCGAGATGCCCAAGGACTCCCGGTATTTCACCGACTGGGTCCACTACACGAACGACGGCGCACGCCTCGTGGGCGACATCGTGTTCTCGCACTTGCAGCCATGGCTCGCGCCCGGGACGTAGTGTGCCGTCAGCGAATGATCGGGGCGTAGGTGATGGTGATGTCGAGCGTGCCGCCAGGCGCCAGCGTCATGTCGGCCGGCGACGCGACGATCCCGGTGGCGTAGGAGCGGAGCGGTTGCGGCTTGATGCGATATCGGCCCGGTGCGACATCGGCAAATGTTTGCGGTCCTTTGGCGCGACGCGGCGTGCCGTCGGGCAGGATGACGTCGTACGTGGCGTCCGGGCTGTTGGACTGGACGCGCACCGTGCCCGATGGGCCGGCCACCGCCTGCTGAATGGCCAGCAACTCGACGTCGAACAACAGCGCCGCGCGCGGGATTGGCGGAGCGTACGTGAGGTCCGCCGGCAGCCAGAAACGCGTTTTCTCGCCGACGACCATGAGCTGCAGCCCTTCGGACAACCCCGGCATCACCAGATCGACGTCGACTCGTCATCGGCGCGTCGCGCGCCACGCTGTCGTCGTAAATCGTGGTGCCGGACGTGGTCCACTCGGTGTAGTGAATCGTCACCGTGCTGGTCGGTTTGGGGCGCTCGGTGCCGGTTCCGGGCCGCATCACTTTGAACGCGAGGCCGCTCGACGTGCGCGTCGCATCGGCCGCCGGCGTTCCGACTTCGCCGGGGCCGGGCCACGGCGGCGGCGGCGCGATCGCGAGCAATTCGAGGTCGTAGACGATCGTGCCGGTGGCCCACTCGTGGCACATGTTCGCCGGAATCCAGAGCCGCCGTTTTTCACCCGCGACCATCAACTGGATCCCCGACGACAGTCCTTCCATCAACCGGTTCGGCATCCACGTGGCCGGCGTGCCGCGCGACCGCGAGTCGTCTATCGTGGTGCCGTCGGCCTCCCAGGCGGTGTAATGCACGGTCACGATGTTGGTCGGGCCCGGATGCGAGTCGCCAGTGCCGGCGGTGATGGTTTTCGACACCAGCACGTGGCTCGGATCTTTCTTCGCCGGCGTCTTGACGGCGTCCGCGGGCGGCTGCGCGAGATCGGCCGGCGGCGGAATCTGCGGGACGTTCAGCACCGTTGGCATGAACGTCAACATTGTAGGCCGGCTCTTCGCTGAAAGCTGAATCCTGAGAGCCGAGAGCTGATGGCTGAAAGCTGATATGTGCGGCATCTGCGGTGAATTGAGGTTCGACGGCCGGGCGCCGCGCGAAGCGGATGTGGCCGCCATGCGGGATCGCATGCTCCATCGCGGCCCCGACAGCGACGGCGTGTACGTCTCGCCCAGCGGCGGGGCCGGGCTCGGCTTCCGGCGGCTGCGCATCATCGATCTGTCGCCGAACGCGAGCCAGCCGATGGCCAACGAGGACGGCTCGGTCTGGCTCGTCTTCAACGGCGAGGTCTACAACTTCAAGGATCTGCGCACGGGTCTCGTCGCGCGCGGCCACCGGTTCCGATCGCAGAGCGACTCGGAAACGATCATCCACTTGTACGAGGAGAAGGGCGCCGACGCCATCGACGAGCTCGACGGGATGTTCGCGCTGGCGATCTGGGACGAGCGCAACCGTCGCCTGTCGATCGCGCGCGATCGGGCCGGCAAGAAGCCGCTGTTCATCTACCGTTCGAACCGGCTCGTCGCGTTCGCGTCGGAAATCAAGGCCTTCTTCGGACATCCGGACATCTCGATCGAACCCAATCCGGACGCCGTGCCGTCCTACTTCATTCACGGCTACGTCCCGGGTCCGGCAACGTTCTACAAGCGCGTCGAGCAGCTCGAGCCGGGCACCGTGATGACGATCGAGGCGGATGGACGCGCACGCGCGCGGACGTTCTGGCAGATTCGATTTCCGCAAGCCAACGCCGTTCCGCCAATCGAACGGAAAGAAGCGATCGCCGGCGTCCGCGATCTCGTCACGCGAGCAGTCGAGCGCCGTCTCGTCAGCGACGTGCCGTTGGGCGCGTTCCTGAGCGGCGGCGTCGACTCGACGATCGTGGTCGGCGTGATGAGCCGGTTGCAGTCGGCGCCGGTCAAGACGTTCAGCATCGGCTTCGAGGGCGAGCCCGTCGTACGACGAAACCGCGTACGCGCGGCTGGCGGCCGAGCGCTTCAAGACCGAACACACCGAGTTCCGCGTGTCGCCGTCGGCGGTCGATCTCGTGGACACGCTCATCTGGCATCACGACGGGCCGTTCGGCGATTCGTCGGCCGTTCCCACCTACATCGTGTCGAAGCTGGCGCGCGAGCACGTGACCGTCGTCCTGACCGGCGACGGCGGCGACGAGCTGTTCGCGGGCTACCGTCGTTTTGCGGCCGCGCTGATGTCGGAGCGTCTTCCCTCCGCGGCGGTGCGCGCCGCGCGGGCGCTCTCGTCGGGGTTGCCCACGCCGCGGAACGATCGCCATTGGCTGGCGAGTGCGCGGCGCTTCGTCCAGGCGGCCGCAGATCCGGTGGATCTGCGCATCACGCGATGGATGGCGCCGTTCTTCGACGAGCTCGAAGAGCTTCTGCTCCCGGAGTTCCGGTCCCGCCTGGGGCCGATCGACAAGCTTGCGTATCTTGCCGGCGAGCAGGATCGCATGCGCGGGCTGTCAACGCTCAGCCGGCTGTTGCATGCGAATTTCGAGTCGTACCTGCCGGACGATCTGCTCGTCAAAACCGATCGCTGCACGATGGCGAACTCGCTCGAGGCGCGCTGTCCGTTTCTGGATCGCGAGCTGACCGAGTTCGCTGCCCGGCTGCCTGACGGCCTGAAGCTGCGGGGTCAGCGCACGAAGGTCGTCCTGCGCGAGGCGTTCGCGGATCTGCTGCCGCAGGCGATCGATCGCCGCGGCAAGATGGGCTTCGGGGTGCCGGTTGGCGCGTGGTTCCGCGGTCAGCTGCGCGACTACCTGTGCGACCGGCTGCTCGCGCCGAACGCGCGATATCGCGACATGTTGTCCGGGCCGTTCGTCGAAGGCCTGGTCCGCGATCATCTGTCCACGAAGCGGCACGTCGGCCCACAGTTGTGGAGTCTGCTGTGTTTCGAGGAATGGCTCCGGCTGTTGCCGACATGGACGCGCACAGCTCCGGCAGTTGATCGCGGGGCTGAAAGCCCCGCGCTACACCGTGGCGCGGCCCCTTCTTCAGCGGTCCGCGAACCGATCTGGATCTCGCCAGTTCAACGCCCTGCTCCGGCATCTTCACGTCGATGCGATGGAAGCGACCCACGACCGATGATTCGGGCAGCGCGATATTCACGGCCTGCCAGACATCGCCGACCGTCGTCGACTGCGGTTCGCCACCATCGACCTTGATCTCCACAGGGACCGGCGAGCCCGGCGTCGCGCCCGCTGCGCGCAGCGGCAGCTGCACGCTCCTCACATCCTCCGGCACGAAGACGCTCGCGTAGCCATCGACCGCCTCTGACGCAGGCGGCTCGATCGACCCCCGCCTGGCGCTGACCAGCGCCCCCGCCGCGACCGCCGCCATCCCCAACGCTGTTACGGCTACCTGCCATCGCGGACGTCGTGTCCAGGTGGGCGTGGTGTCGATCAGCGTCGACCCTGCCAGCGCCATCATCAATCCGAACTGAAACGCGAACGGGAACACCGTTTCGCTGAATGCCAACGGCCGGCCGATTGCCAGGGCGGCAACGAAGGCCGCGACGCCGATCGTCGCGCCCCACAGTCGCGCGTCGCGCGGATCGATCGACAGCGCTCGCGCGGCGCGAAGCAGGCCGGCGCCGATCCAGACGCTCCACAACGCGAGCCCCACGAGTCCGAGCTCGTTGGCGATGACCAGCAGATTGTGGGTGCCAAGGGCTCCGCCGTTCCACGAGAGCGGCGGTGAGTAGAACAGCGGCGCCGTCGCGGCGTCCTGGCCGATTCCGACTCCGAAGAACGGCCGATCACCGAGGAGGCGCAACGTCGCGGCGATGAGCGGCGTCGTCCGGCTGAAGCCGGCTGCAATGTCCGGCGACCGAACGACGGCGAATACGACGCCTGCGATCAGCCACAAGCTCGCCGTCGCCCAGGCGAGTCGCGCGCGGCCGAGGCTGCGGGCCGCCATGCCGATTGCGAGACAGGCTACGAGGGCGAAGCAGGCGGCGGCCGCACGCAGATCGATCGACCAGGTCCCGACAACGATCAGCAGCACCGACACGCAGCCGGCAGCCGTCAGCGCCTTTGGCAGATCGATCGACAGCTGCCGGGTGCTGCCGGAACAACCTGACCGTCGCGGCGGTCAACGCGAAACTGAGGAGGTACCTGACGGCGGCCGCGAGGCCTTCGGGTTGATAGCCTCCGCCGACGAACGAGCCGGCCACGAGCGCGCAGAAGAGCCAGCCGGCGATTGGCGCCGCGACCACGCGGTCGCGGCGGCGGTCCGACGACGCGAGCGCCGCTCAGCGAAGACCGCATGACGAAGAGGGCAATGAGCTGGTCCAGCGAAATGTATACCCAGAGGCTATGATAACGGCTGGATGGAGCACGCCTTCACCGTCGGCGTCGAGGAGGAATTCCAGATCGTCGATCCCAACACCTGGGAGCTGCGGTCGCACGTGTCCGAGCTCCTGGCGTCGAGCGCTCCCGCCTTCGGCGATCACATCAAGCGCGAGATGCACCAGTCGATCGTCGAGGTCGGCACCAAGATCTGCGGGTCGATCGAGGAGCTTGCCACAGAGATCATTCGCACGCGGCGCGATCTCGCCGACGCCGCCGAGCGCGTCGGCCTGCGGATCGCGGCGGCCGGCACGCATCCGTTTTCCAACTGGGTGGATCAGGCGATCTCGCCTGGCGAGCGCTACGAGAACATCGTCGAAGAGCTGCAGATGCTCGCGCGCTCGTTGCTGATCTTCGGCCTGCACGTCCATGTCGCCGTGCCCGATCGATCGACGATGGTCGCGCTGATGAACGAGGCGCGGTACTTTCTGCCGCACCTGCTGGCGCTGTCGACCAGCTCGCCCTTCTGGATCGGGCGCGACACCGGACTGAAGTCGTTCCGCACGACCGTGTTTCGTCGTTTTCCGCGCACCGGGATTCCGGATCACTTGAACTCCTGGGCCGAATACGAGCACTACGTCGACTTGCTCGTCGAGCTCCACTGCATCGACAACGGCAAGAAGATCTGGTGGGATCTGCGTCCGCAGCCCACGTTCGGCACGCTGGAATTCCGCATCTGCGACGTGCCGACCAACCCGCATGCGTCGATCGCCATCGCCGCGCTCGCACAGGCGATCGTCGTCAAGCTGTACCGCCTGCGAGAGCGGAACCTCGGATTCCGGCGCTATCATCGCGCCCTGATCGAGGAGAACAAGTGGCGTGCGGCGCGGTGGGGGATTGACGGCAAGCTCATCGACTTCGGCAAGCGCGCCGAGGTGCCGATGCGCGACCTGGCCGTCGAGTTGATCGAGTTCGTTGACGATGTGGTCGACGATCTTGGCAGCCGGCGGGAGATCGAGTACGTCCGCAAGATCATCGCCGACGGGACGAGCGCCGAGCATCAGTTGCAGGTCTACCGCGAGACGGGCGACCTGCGCGCGGTCGTGCAATGGCTGGTCGACGAGACGCGCGAACGCACCGAACAGTCGGCCAAGACCTATCACATCTCATGAAAATCGGACTCCTTTGCGGCCGCGAGTACTCCTTTCCCCCGGCGTTTCTCGACCGGGTCAACACCCTCGGCCGGGCGCACGGCATCACCGCTGAGTTCCTGAAGCTGACCGGCACGAAGATGGGCGAGACGTCCGGCTATCGCGTCATCGTCGATCGCATCTCGCACGAGGTTGAGTACTTCCGCGCGTACCTGAAGCACGCCGTGCTGGAGGGTGCCTACGTCATCAACAACCCGTTCTGGTGGACGGCGGACGACAAGTTCTTCAACTACTCGGTCGCGCAGCGGCTTGGCGTGGCGGTGCCGAAAACCGTGGTGCTGCCGCAGAAGGGCTATCCGCCTGACATCGATCTGACCGCGGAATCGCTGCACAACCTCGGCTATCCGATCGATTGGGACGGTCTCCTCGACTACGTCGGCCGTCCTGCGATTCTGAAACCGTTTTCGGGCGGCGGCTGGAAGCACGTGTACAAGGTGCACGATCGCGAGGAGCTGATCGCCGCGTATGATGGAACCGCGCCGTACTGCATGACGCTGCAGGAGTTCATCCGGTTCGACAAGTACGTCCGCTGTTTCACGTTCGGCAAGACCGATATCGTTCCGGTCGCCTACGATCCGCACCAGCGCCGGTATCTCGTGGACCACGAGTACCTGTCCGCCGACCTCGGCGCACGCATCGTCCGCGATGCGACCACGCTCAACCTGGCGCTCGGGTACGAAATGAACACGATCGAGTTCGCCGTGCAGGACGGCGTGCCGTACGCGATCGACTTTCTGAACCCGGCGCCGGACTTCGAGCGCGATCGGATCACGCCGCATTACTTCGAGATGGCGGTGCAGAAGATGGCGGACCTCGTGATCGACCGCGCGCTGCACGGCTCCGCCCAGAACACCTGGCCGCGCTGGGCCGAAATGGTGGGGCTCGGCCGCAACGGTCCTGTCTAGCCGACGTGTCCACTGCAAACGCGATCGCTGCCTGGAACGCCCTTCTGCAGGATGTCGACGCCGCGGAGCTGTGCGCGTCGCTTGCCGGCCAGATGCGGGCGCGAAGGCTGCGGTTCGGCGATCGTGTCCTCTGCCCGTTTCTACGCCCCTTCTTTCTCGAGGCCGACGACGAGGCGCGGGTTCGATCCGTCGTCGAGCTGTTGTGGATTTTCGGTGAGCGGGTTACGCGCGCCGCCATCGACAATCCAGCGATGCTGTCCGACCTCGCGCTGAGTGAGGCCGAAATCCGTCTGGCGCGGATCGATCCCGGCTATCACACGGCGAGTACGGCGGCGCGTGCGGACGCGTTCATCCAGCCCGACTCGCTGCAGTTCGCCGAGTACAACGGCGAGTCACCCGCGGGCGCCGGCTACAGTCAGGGGCTGGCGAAGCTGTTCGACGAGCAAACGCTGATGGCGCGGTTTCGCGAGCGGTTCGGTGCGCGGCTGTTTACGCCGGTCGAGCGCGTTCTCGACGCCCTGATCGCAAGTTACGGCGAGTGGGGCGGTACGGCGTCGCCTCCACGTATCGCAATCGTCGACTTTCGGGAAGTCCCCACCTTCAGCGAGTTCGAGATCATGCGGGATGCGTTCGTGGCCGCGGGCGTGCCGACGACGATCTGCGACCCGCGGGATCTCGACTACCGGCGCGGCAGCGGGCTCTTCGCGAACGGCGAGCGTGTCGATCTGGTGTATCGCCGCGTCCTCATCAACGACATGGTCGCGCGCGAAGACGATTGCCGAGCGCTGCTCGACGCGTATGCGGACAAGGCGGTCTGCGTCGCGAACACCCTCCGCTGCAAGATTCCGCACAAGAAGGCATTCTTCGCGGTGCTGACCGATCCGCGCTACGCGTCGCTGTTCACGGCGGACGAACGCGAGGTGATCCGCCGGCATATTCCGTGGACGGTGTTGATCGAGGAGCGCCGAGTGTCGCGAGACGGGGAGTCGTTCGACCTGCTGCCGTATCTGAGGCGTCAGCGCGACACGCTCGTGATCAAGCCGAACGACGAATACGGCGGAACGGGCGTCACGCTGGGCTGGGAGACCGACGAGCGCGCGTGGGATCAGGCGATCGACCGCGCGGTCCGCGAACGGGATCGCGGGTGGGTGGCGCAGGAACGGATCACGGTGCGCCGCGAGGTGTTTCCCATCTGCGAAGGCGACGGTGTGACGATGCGGGACATGCTCGTGGACCTGGCGCCGTATGTCTTCCGAGGGAAATTCGCAGGATTTCTCACCCGCCTGAGCGCGACCGGCCTCGCCAACGTGACGTCGGGCGGCGGCCAGGTTCCGGCATTCGTGAAGTCAGAGGTGAGCCGAAGTCTCAGGCTACGAAGATCAGAAGCAGAATGGAATGATGCTGTTTGGTCCCGCCAGCGCGGAGTTGGAGCCCGGCGCCCGCAACGCGGTCGAGGTGTGTCTCGGCATCCGGCCCGACGAACGCGTCGCGCTGATCGCCGACGAGGCGAGCGGTGAAGTGGCGGCCAGTCTCGCCGCCGCGCTCGACCATGTCGGCGCGCCCTGGGACGGCGTCCTCATCGAGCAGGTGGCGGACCGTCCGCTGGGAGGGGCGCCTCCGGCCGTCCTCGACGCGCTCGAGCGCGCCGACGCCGGGATCCTGTGCATCCAGCCGAGGCAGGGCGAGCTGAGCGCGCGCATGGAAATCGTGTCGCTCGTCGAACGGCGCGGCATGCGCTACGCGCACATGGTCGGCGTGACGTCGCAAATCATGCAGCAGGGGATGCGCGCCGACTACAAGCTGGTGGACGAACTGAGTCAGCGGCTGTGCGAACGGATGCGGAGCGCCCGGCATCTGCGCGTGACGTCGCAAGGTGGCACGGCGTTGACCGCGACGTTCGATCCGGGCCTGACGTGGGTCAAGACCAGCGGTCTCATCAACCGCCGCTACTGGTCGAACCTGCCTGCCGGCGAAGTGTTCACGACACCGGCCAGCGTCGACGGCGTGTTCGTCTGCGACGGGACCGCCGGCGACTACTTCGGGCCGAAGTACGGCGACCTCAGCGCCACGCCGCTGCGGCTCGAGATTGCCGGCGGGCGGCTGCAAGCCGCGAGCTGCGCGCGCGGCGATCTCGAGCGCGAGTTCTGGGCCTACTGTCACACCGACGAGCACAGCGACCGCGTCGGCGAGCTCGCCTTCGGCACCAACATCGCGCTCGACGAGATGATCGGTGTCCTCCTCCAGGACGAAAAAATTCCTGGCGTCCACCTGGCGTTCGGCGATCCATACGGCAGCCAGACCGGCGCGCCCTGGAAGTCGCGCACGCACATCGACGTCCTCACGCGCGTCTGCGACGTGTGGATCGACGACGAGCAGGTGATCGGGCGCGGACGCTATCTGATGGATAAGTTTCGGTCTCTGGAAGGTCAGACGCGCGACAGATACTCGTGCATCTGGTGTCGCCAGTAAGGCCAGTCGTGGCCGCCGAGCGGTCCCCAGTCGTCGAGATGATGCGCGATGCCGCGGCTCGCGAGGATGTGAGACAGCCGGTACGACTCGGCGGGATGCTCCCACGGCCCGGTTCCGGTCGCGATGTGAATGTCACAGCTTGCCAGGTGACCGAGCATCCAGGGGTCCGATGCGTTCGCAAGATAGTCGACGGGATTGTTGAAGTAGAAGTTGTCGTCGTAGATGCCGCCCATGAACCGGCTCATGTCGTAGACGCCCGAGAGCGCATAGCAGCGCTTCACGACGTCCGGATACTTGAAGAGCGTGTTGGCCGCATGATACCCACCCAGCGACGCGCCCATCGTCCATACTCCGATGTCGCCGGATTGACAATGGTGGCGGATGAACGGGACCACCTCGTGCCGGATGTACGCGTCGTACTGATGCTGCATCCAGCTCCGATGAAAGGGATGGGCGCCGCTGTTGCCGTACGAGTCGCCGTTGTTCGTGTTCACGCAGAACGTTTTGACGCGGCCGGCTTCGATCGCTGCCGGCAATGGTTCCAATCAGGCTTTGGCGCTCGTACTCGCCTTCGTCGCCGCCCGTGGTCGGGAACATGAGGAGCGGCGAGCCCCAGTGACCGTGGACGACGACGCCCATCTCGCGTCCGAGGCGATGCGAATACCAGCGATGAACTTCTCGATGCATGCGTAAGGGCGAAAAGTATACATGCGGACGATTCTCTGTATCGCGACCTACCTGAAGGGCGAAGCGTTCCTCCGCGAGTGCCGGGAGCAGGGATGCCGCGTCCTGCTCCTGACGGTCGACTCGCTGGCGGACGCCGCCTGGCCGCGGGAGTCCATCGACGAAATCCACACCGTGCCTCGAGACGCCGACGAGGCCCAGTACCGCCGCGCCGTGACGGCCATCGCGCAGCGGCATGCCCTCGATGCCATCGCCGCGCTCGACGACTTCGACGTCGAGACCGCCGGCATGCTGCGAGAACATCTGCAGATGCCGGGCTTCGGCCGAACCGTCGCGAGCCGGTTTCGCGACAAGCTGGCGATGCGCGTGACGGCGCGCGACATCGGACTGCGCGTCCCCGAGTTCACCGCTGTCTTCAACGATCAAGTGGTCACCGACTGGGCGGCGCGCGTGCCGCCGCCGTGGGTGCTGAAGCCGCGATCGTTCGCCGCCGCAATCGGCATCAAGAAAATCCAGGATCGCGACGAGCTGTGGCGTGCGCTCGAAGCGGCCGGGGATCGCCGCGGCCGAGTGCGTGCTCGAGCGCTTCGTCCAGGGCGACGTGTATCACGTCGACTCGATCGTCTGGGGCGGGGAAGTCGTGTTCGCCGTGGCGTTCAAGTACGGCCGGCCGCCCATGGAAATCGCGCATCAGGGAGGCATTTTCGTCACCAAGCGGTTGCCTGACGGGTCTGACGAGGCGCGGGCCCTGCTCGAGTCCAATCGACAGCTCCAGGCCGGCTTCGGTCTGGGCCGCGGCGTCTCGCACACCGAGTTCATTCGCGGCGAGAACGGCTTCCTGTTTCTCGAGACATCCGCGCGCGTCGGCGGCGCGTTCATCGCGGACACCATCGAGGCGGCGACCGGCATCAACCTGTGGCGCGAGTGGGCCAAGATCGACGTCGCCGGCAAGGACGGCTCCTACGCCGTTCCGCCTCCACGTCAGGACTGCGCCGCGATCGTCTTGTCGCTCGCGCGGCAGGCCGAGCCGGACATGTCGACGTTCACCGATCCCGAGATCCGCGTGCGGATTCGGAAGCCGCACCATGCCGGCCTGATCGTCGCCTCGCCGGATCCCGCGCGCATCGACGCGCTGATCGCCGACTACACCGAGCGTTACTATCGCGACTTCTTCGCGACCGCGCCGCCGCCCGAGCGTCCGGTCGAATGACGGTTCGGACACTCAATCATGTGTGGTCGCCGCAGCTGCGCAACCGGCGGCGTGTCGACGTCTACCTGCCGCCGTCGTACAGCGCGGGCCGCGACCGCTTTCCGGTCGTGTACATGCAGGACGGGCAGAATCTGTCGGATCCGGAGCTGGCGTTTGCCGGCACGTGGGAGCTGCAGGGCGCGATCGAGCAACTGGCCGAACGCGGCGTGGAGGCGATTGTCGTCGGCGTGCACCACGCCGGCACGGAACGGATCAGTGAGTACAGTCCCTTTCCGGATCGGCGTCACGGCGGCGGCGACGGCGACGCGTATCTCGCGTTCGTCACCGACACGCTCAAGCCGCGGATCGATCGGCTGTTTCGGTCGCGCCCCGGCCGGGAATCGACCGTGATCCTGGGATCATCAATGGGTGGCTTGATCAGCCTCTATGCGCTCGTGGCGCGCGGCGAGGTGTTTGGCGCCGCCGGCGTGATGAGTCCGGCGCTGTGGTTCGGCCAGGGCCGGATCTTCGACGCCGTCCAGGAAGCGACCGGGTCCAAGGGTCGCGTGTACGTCGACGTCGGCGCCTACGAGGGCGCAGGCACGCTGCGGAATACCCGGCGTCTGGCGCGCCTGCTCACGCGGCGCGGGTGGCGGCGCAAGAACGGATTGCTTCGCTACGTCGAGGATGCGCGCGGCCGCCACTCGGAAGACGACTGGGCGCGACGTCTGCCGGGTGCGCTGGAGTTTCTGCTTGGTTGAAAGTACAGCGGTGCTGCCCGATCAGGATCTGCTGCTGTTTGGCGGAGTAGAATCGCGCGCGACATGAGCCTCGCCGCCGGGACAACGGTCGGCCACTACCAGATCCTGGCCCTGCTCGGCGCCGGCGGTATGGGCGAGGTATATCGCGCCCGCGATCGAAGCTGAATCGCGAAGTTGCGCTCAAGGTGCTGCCTGCCGTCGGTCGCCAACGACCCCGATCGGCTGGCGCGCTTTGCCCGCGAAGCACAGGTGCTGGCCGCACTCAATCATCCACACATCGCGCAGGTCCACGGCTTCGAAGACGGCGCACGATGTGCGCGCGTTGGTGATGGAGTTGGTCGACGGCCCGACGCTGGCGGATCGATGCTGCGCGCGCGGTCGCGGTCTGGCGCTGGATGAAGCGCTCGCGCATCGCCCGTCAAATCGCCGACGCGCTCGAGGCCGCGCACGAACAGCGGGATCGTCCATCGCGATTTGAAGCCGGCGAACATCAAGATTCGTCCCGATGGCACGGTGAAGGTGCTGGACTTCGGCCTCGCAAAGGCGATCGACGCAGACCGCAGGGTCGAGCGCCGAGGTCGCTGACTATCACCGACGTCTCGGCCATGCCACGCAGACGGGCGTGATTCTCGGCACCGCCGCCTACATGAGTCCCGAACAGGCGCGCGGCCGGCCGGTCGACAAGCGCGCCGACATCTGGGCGTTCGGCTGCGTCCTGTTCGAGATGCTCACGCGGCCGAATGGCATTTGGCGGCGAGGACATCGTCGCTGACGCTCTCCAGGGTCCTGCAGCTCGAACCGGATTGGACGGTGCTTCCCGACACGACGCCGTCCGCGGTTGTGGACCTCGTGAAGAGCTGCCTGCGAAAGGATCCCACGCGAGCGGCTGCGTGACATCGCCGACGCTCGATCGATGCTGCGGCTCGATGCTCAGCCATCGACGAGTGCGGGGTCGACCACGGTGGCCCGGCCCTCTCGAGTGACGATGGCCGTCGCAGGCGTTGTCGCGGGCCTCATCGCGGGCGTGGCTGGAACGCTATTGATCGTCGGTCGGTCCGGCGACGCACCCTCGGCATCGCGCGTGTCGCGATTGTCGGTGTTGCTCCCGCCGGAGGCGCCGCTCACCATCCACTACTACCCAGGATCGGCGGTTGCCATCTCACCGGACGGCTCCGAGATCGTGTACGCCGGCCCGGAACCGGGCGATCGTTTGAGGCGGCGTCGCCTCGACGCCCGCGACACGAAGACGATTCCCGATACTGTCGGCGCGCAGCAACCGTTCTTTTCGCCGGATGGCGCGTGGCTCGCCTTCTTCACCTCAGACGGCGCCTTGAAGAAGATGCCGGCGGCCGGGGGACGTCCCGTGGCCGTCGTCCGAGATCTCAGGGCGGCCTACTGGTTGGGCGGTCAATGGAGTGACGACGGCCGCATCGTCTTCGACAATTTCGGCGACAGCTTGTCGATTGTGAACGCTGACGGCAGCAATCGCCGAACGCTCACGAAAATGGTCGGTGAACTCCTGCTCGCGCCGATTGTCCTGCCGGGTTCGCGCATGGCGCTCTTCACGGTCAGCGATGGGGAGAGTCATCGCATCGACGCCATCGGGCTGGACGGTACCAACCGCCGGAAGGTACTCGACAACGCCAGTCAGCCGATGTTTCTGACTTCCGGGCATCTGTTGTTCGTCCGCGACAGCGACGTGATGGTGGCGCCCTTCGATCGCGAGCGCGCCGAGGTCGTGGGCGCGGTGGTCTCGTTGGGAATCAACGTCGCTTTCGACCTCCCCAACAACAGCATGCCGGTGCCACAGTTGGCGGTCTCCGCCAACGGAACGTTGGTCTACGCCGTGAGTCCGGACGAGACCGCCAGTCAACGCACGGTGGACTGGGTGGACCGGAGCGGGAAAACGCTGGAGACGTTCACGCTGCCGTTCGCGCTGCCGTACTTTCAGCTCTCACCCGACGGCTCCGCTCTCGCGATCATGGGGCGCCGCGGCGGCGCGGCGCGAATCACCGTCTTCGATCTGGCTCGCAAGGCGTTCTCCGACGTGGCCGAGCTGCGATTGGACTATCCGTCGATGCCGTTGTGGTCGCTGGATGGCCGAAGCCTGATTTTCGCCAGGGGCGCCACGGTCAGGCCGAGCTCTGGACGCATCGCCTCGCCTCGACCGGTCCCGAACGGCAGATTCTGAAAGCGGCCAGCATGTTCTGGGCGGCGGGTTCGTTATCTCCCGATGGCCGTTTTCTGATCTACATCTCGTCGGATCCAGCGACCGCCATCACGAATCTCTTCGTGATCGACCTGCAGAGCGGAGATCCGACGAAATTTCGTCCGTTGTTTCCGTCCCCAACCGCCAACCAGATGAACCCGGAGATCTCCCCCGACGGGAAGTGGATTACGTACACCTCTGATGAGACCGGCCGGAACGAGATTTATGCACGGCAGTTCCCCGATGGACAAAGCAAGACGCGTGTGTCGGCTGACGGCGGCGCGGGTGCGCTCTGGAGACCGGATGGCAAAGAGTCTTTTTCGTAGGCCAGGAGAATCCGCCACGGATGGTGGCCGTCGACGTGCGTCCGGGATCCACGATTTCCTTCAGCGCTCCTCGAGTCCTGTTCCAGCGCCCATTCATCGCTGGCATCGACCTGGGTCAAACCTGGGCCGCTTCCGTCGACGGCCAGCGGTTCCTGCTGATGCGCGGCGGCCGCGTGCTCGGTGAGTCGCGCGAGATCGTCGTGGTCCAAAACTGGTTCGACGAGCTGAGGCGCGTCGCGGCGGTATCCAAATAGGCGCCGGCTGGCGGCTTACTTCTCAGCGGCCGACGAGGCCTTCGACCGGGCTGCTCGCCGTCGCGTACATCTTTCGCGGAATGCGGCCGGCGGTATAGGCCAGGCGGCCGGCGCGCACGGCCAGCTTCATCGCCTCGGCCATCGCCACGGGATTCTGAGCACCCGCGATGGCGGTGTTCATCAGCACGCCGTCGGCGCCGAGCTCCATCGCCAGCGACGCGTCCGACGCGGTGCCGACGCCGGCGTCGACGATGACCGGCACGCGCGAGAACTCGCGGATGATGCGGATGTTGTTGACGTTCTGAATGCCGAGCCCGGATCCGATGGGCGCGCCGAGCGGCATGACCGCCGCCGCGCCGGCGTCCTCGAGCTTGCGGCACGCGATCGGATCGTCGTTCGTGTACGGCAGGACCACGAATCCCTCGCGCACCAGGATGCGCGTCGCCTCGAGCAGCGCCTCGTTGTCGGGGAACAGCGTGCGCTCGTCGCCGATCACCTCGAGCTTCACCCAGTTCGACAGCCCGGCTTCACGCCCCAGCCGAGCCGTGCGCACCGCATCGTCCGCCGTATAGCACCCGGCGGTGTTCGGCAGAAGGAAGAACTTGGCGGTGTCGATGTAGTCCAGGAGCGATTCTTTCGAGCGATCGCTGATGTTGACCCGGCGCACCGCGACGGTGATCATCTCGGCGCCCGACGCCTCGTGCGCCTGCACCATGACGGCAGGCGACGAATACTTGCCCGTGCCGACGATGAGCCGCGACGTGAACGTCTTGTCCGCGATCGTGAACCTGTCCACGGGCGCTAGCCTCCACCGACGAAATTGACGATCTCGATCTCGATCGCCGTCCTTGACCACTGTCGCGTCGTAGGACCCGCGCTTGACCACGATCAGGTTGTGCTCGACCGCGACGCGGCGGGAATCGATGTCGAGCCGCGCGAGGAGCGCGCTCACCGTCAGCGGCTCGACGAGCTCGTACGGATCGCCGTTCACCATGATCGTCCACCGGCTTGCATTGATTGATTCTACTGGAAAGCTAGGAGTTCTCCGCGTATACGCACGAAACGAACTTGTAGTAGGCGCTGCTCGGCGCTGTCGCAATTCTGCGGATCTCAAGGGCGTTGGGCGGCGGGGCCCGTCCCACCAGGAGCCCGTCGCGTCGCTGCGACAGGTCACGCAGCGCGCACGCGAAAAATTCATGACAACTGAGCGGCGCATTGGCGCCGCCTGTTGTGATCTGGACGCTCGCCGTCCTTCTGGTTGTCGTCGGCCTCGTGGGCGTCGTGCTCCCGGCCGTCCCTGGAACCGTTCTGATCTTCGCGGGACTTCTGCTGGCCGCCTGGGCGGATGGCTTCGCGCGCGTCGGCGTGTTCACGATCACCGTGCTCGGGATCCTGACGGTGGCCACGTACTTCGTGGACGTGGCCATGATGGCGCTCGGCATGAAACGGCTGGGCACAACGCGCCGTGCCGCGGCGGGAGCCGCCATCGGGGCGCTCGCCGGCCTGTTCTTCGGGCTGCCGGGATTGATCATCGGTCCATTCGCCGGCGCCGTCGTCGGCGAGTTGACGAGTGCAGCGCGATTGGCGGCGCGCCGGCCGCGCCGGGGTTGCGGCCTGGATCGGCTTCGTCATCGGAACCATCGTGAAGATCGGCCTCGCGTTCGCGATGGTCGGCATTTTCCTGACGGCGTGGTTCCTGTGAGCGCGCTTTCATGATCCGACGGGATGCGTTGAAGACGTTGTTGATGTTGCTGGTCCCGTCGCCGGCAGTGGCGGCGACGGCATCCGTCAAGACGCTGATCGGCACCGGCGTGGCGGGCTACTCCGACCAGCAGGTCAACAACCCGTACGGGCTCGTGATCGGACCGGACGGCGCGCTGTACTTCTGCGATCTGGACAATCAACGCATTCGACGCCTCGATCTGCGCACGCGCAGAACGTCAGCCGTCGCAGGCAACGGACAAAGAGCCTACGCGGGCGACGGGGGACTCGCGACGGAAGCGTCGTTGAACATGCCGCACGAGATCCAGTTCGATCGGGCGGGAAACCTTTACATCGCCGAGCGCGACAATCATGTCGTTCGAAAAGTTGATCGGAAGACCGGGATCATCTCCACGTTTGCCGGCACGGGTCAGCCCGGATTCTCCGGGGACGGCGGAGCGGCGACGCGCGCACAGCTGCGCCAGCCGCACAGCATCGCCGTGGATCCAAGCCGCCGCCGGCTGCTGATCTGCGACATCGGGAATCACCGCATTCGACAGGTGGATTTCGTCACGGGCGTCATCGAGACGTTCGGCGGTACCGGGGAGAGGCGGCCGACTCCCGATGGCGTCGCGCTCGCGGGAGCGCCGTTGAATGGTCCGAGGACCATCGCCTTCGACACGCGCGGCAATCTCTATCTCGCGCTGCGGGAAGGCAACGCGATCTACCGCGTCGATGCCAAAGCCTCAACCATTCATCACGTCGCCGGAACCGGCGAGCAAGGGTACACGGGCGATGGTGGACAGGCCCGGCTGGCGACACTGGCGGGGCCAAAAGGCCTCGCATGGTCGCGGGGCATCTTGTACGTGGCGGACACCGAGAATCACGTGATTCGTTCGATTGATCTGGGCACGGGAATCATTCGAACGGTGCTCGGCACCGGTCAGCGAGGCGATGGTCCAGAGCCTGAACCGCTTCGATGCGCCTTGTCGCGCCCGCATGGCGTCATGGTCGACTCTCGCGGCGTGCTGTATGTGGGAGACAGCGAGGCCCACCGAATCCGGACGGTTGCGTGAATCAGTGCATGCCGGGGCCGGCGAACTGCTTGACCAGCTCGCCGAGAACGTTCTTCGCGTCGCCAAACAGCATCCACGTGCGATCGGAGAAATAGAGCTCGTTGTCGATCCCCGCGAAACCAGGGTTCTTGCTGCGTTTGATGGCGAAGACGCTGCGCGCCTTGTCGGCATCGATGATGGGCATGCCGTAGATCGGGCTCGTCTTGTCGGTTCGCGCCGCCGGATTGACGACGTCGTTGGCGCCGACCACCAGGGCGACGTCGACCTGTGGCATGTCGGGGTTGATCTCATCCATCTCGACGAGATCGGTGTACGGAATGTCGGCTTCCGCCAGCAGCACGTTCATGTGCCCCGGCATGCGGCCGGCGACAGGATGAATCGCGAACTTCACCGTGATGCCGCGCTTCTTGAGTTGATCGTAGAGCTCGCGCACTTTGTGCTGCGCCTGCGCCACCGCCATGCCGTAGCCGGGAATGATGACCACCGAGCTCGCCTGCTCGAGCACCTGCGCCGCGCCTTCGGCCGTCTCCGATTTGTAGACTCGCTCTTCGCCGCCGCCCTTGGCCTGCTGCACCTGGCCGAACGCGCCGAACAGCACGTTGGTGAACGAGCGGTTCATCGCCTTGCACATGATGATGGCGAGAATGAGGCCGCTGGATCCGTCGAGTGCGCCCGCGATGATGAGCAGCTTGTTGTCGAGCACGAAACCCATCGCCACGGCAGCCAGGCCGGCGTATGAGTTGAGGATCGCAATCACGGTCGGCATGTCCGCGCCGCCGATGGGAATGATCAGCAGCACGCCGAAGAGCAGCGCGAGCACGATGATGACGGCGAACACGATCGGCGCCCACGGCGCGGTGGGATTCCACGCGATGGCGCCGGCCAGCACAATCGCCGCACGCGAACAAGCAGAAGGTTGATGACGTTCTGACAGCGGATAGGTCACGGGCCGCTGCGGGACCCACTTGACCTCCTGCAGCTTGCCGGCCGCCATCAGGCTGCCGGTCAGCGTCAGGTAGCCGAGGAGGATCTCCGCGATGAGCGCGATCATCCGGAACGGCGTGAGGAACTCCGGATGATGCGCGACGTTCAGATAGTATTCCGCCGTACCGACCAGGCCCGCGGCGGCGCCGCCGAACGCATGCGACAGCGCGGTCCGCTGCGGCACGGCCGTGAGTGGCACTCGCGACAGCGGGACGCCGACGGCGAACCCGGCAGCGATGGCGACGACGATCCAGAGATGATGGATGACCGTGGGGTCGGCCCAGGTCACGAGGATGGCGATGGCCGTCCCCGCCGCGCCCGCGTACACGCCCTTGCGGGCGGTCGTGGGCGCGTTCATCCAGTGCAGCGCGAAGATGAAGAGGGCGGACGCGACGAGGTACCCGAACTGACTGACGCCGTACATCATGCGCCGCCCCCAGGCCGACCCGGCTTGTCGGTCTTGAACATGCGCAACATGCGATCGGTGATCAGGAACCCGCTCACGATGTTGGTCGTCGAGGCGAAGAGGGCGATCGCGCCCATGACCTGGATGTACAGCGGATAGTCACGACCGGTGACGAGAATGGCGCCCACGACAGAAATTGCGGAAATCGCGTTGGTCAGCGACATGAGCGGTGTGTGCAGCAGCCGCGACACGCGGCGGATGACGCCCAGCCCGATGAACGTCGCGAGCACGAATACATAGAGAGTCGGCCAGAAATCCACGTCGTCTCCTTAGAGTTTTGCCAGCGCCTCACGCGTGCGCGCGTGTGTGACCTCGCCCGCGTGCGTGATGAGCGCGCCTTGCTGGATGTCGTCGCTCAGGTCGAGCTGAAATGCCTTGTCCTTGGTGAACGCCAGAATGAATGCGGTGAGATTTCGCGAGAACAGCAGGCTCGCATGGAAGGGCATCGTGGCCGGAAGGTTGAGCGGGGCCACGATCGTGACGCCGCCAACGTGGACCGTCTCGCCGGGCTTGGACAGCTCGCAGTTGCCGCCGCCGTCGGCCCCGAGATCCACGATCACCGAGCCGGGCTTCATCGTCCGGACCGTGTCGGCGCCGATGAGTCGCGGGGCGAACACGCCGCCGATGAGCGCCGTCGTGATCACGACGTCTGATTGGGCACACTCTTCGGCGAGGAGCTGGCTCTGGCGGGCTCGATCTTCGGCCGAGAGCTCCTTGGCGTAGCCGCCGCCCGCCGCGGCGCTCTCTTTCAGCTCGATGCCGACGTACTTGGCGCCGACGCTTTCGATCTGTTCCTTCACCTCCGGGCGGACGTCGGTCGCGACGACGTTCGCGCCGAGACGCCGCGCGGTGGCGATGGCCTGCAATCCAGCGACGCCCGCTCCGATCACGAACACCTTGGCCGGGCGCACCATCCCGGCGGCCGTCATCAGCATCGGGAAATAGCGATTGAGCTCCACCGCCGCGAGCAGCACGCCCTTGTAGCCGCCGATGTTCGCCATGGATGACAGCGTGTCCATCGGCTGCGCGCGCGTCGTGCGCGGAATCGCATCGGTGGCGAACGCGGTGACCTTGTGCGCCGCGAGCGCGCGGACGGTTTCGAGGTTGCGCAGCGGCATCAGCGAACCGAGGTAGATCGATCCGCTCCGCATCCAGCTGACTTCGTTGCGCTGCGGCGCTTCGGCGCTCAGGCTGCTGTGCGACGAAAGCGGTGCATTGACTTTCAGCACGAGGTCGCTCGCAGCCGCGAGCGCCGCCGGATCCGCGTGCGGCGTGGCGCCGACCTCGGCATACATGGCGTCCGAGAATCCCGCGGCTTCGCCGGCGCCCGATTCGATCGCGACCTCGTAGCCGGCCTGCACCAGTTTCTTGCACGATTCGGGGGCGAGCGCGACGCGCCGCTCGCCGGGACTGGTCTCCTTCAAGACTCCGATGCGCATGCACCCTCTCTGCGAAAGCGATCGCGATGGTCCAAGCGACGGATTCTATCAGCTTGCACATCGGACCAAAAACAGACCACAATTGGACAATGTCCACAACCCGAAGTCGGTCCAGTGTGGCGGCGGCGCAAACCGTCGACGTGTCGCCCCGCCTGCTGTTCGAGGCCGCGCGGCGGGCCGAGGCGATGGGCCTCATCGAGCCGGGGGCGGTGGCGCGCAGCGACGTGACCGCGGTTCGCCATCTGGCGAACCGCGTCCGCCGGGCGGGGATTGCCGCCGGCGCCGCGGACGAGCTCAATAACGTGACGGTCCCCACGGCGGCGGAGGTGTCCGAACTGCTCGAAACGATGGTGGCGGCGCTGGAGGCGTCGCCGGTGCCCAAGTTCGAATGGGGTGGTCTCGCGCGCGTGTTCGACGCGGAGGATCTCGCGTCGCTCCTGAGTATTTCCGCCTCGAGCCTGAAGCGCTATGCCAGCGGCGAGCGGACCACACCCGATCCAATCGCCGCTCGCCTCCATTTCCTGGCGCTCGTCGTCGGCGACCTGGCCGGGTCCTATAACGACATCGGCATCCGCCGCTGGTTCCACCGCAAACGAATCGCGCTCGAGAACCGGTCGCCGGCCGCGATCCTCGCGGGCGACTGGGACCCCGACGAAGACGGACCGGTGCGGGTCCGCGCGCTCGCCCGCAGCCTGACAACGCTGACGGCCACATGATCGTCTTCCGGCAGGTCGACGCCCGGTATCCGTTCCTGTGGGACGACCCGCGCCAGCCGGCGGGGCGATGGCATGCGGATGGCGATGGTCCCGCCCACTACTTCGCGGACACGCCGGACGGCGCGTGGGCGGAGTTCCTCCGCCACGAGGAAATCACAGACCCCGAAGACCTGCTCACGATTCGCCGCCAGATGTGGGCGGTCGACATCGGTGATCCGCCGGCACAAGCGGTCGACTTGCCGCGGGATGTGATGACCGGCGGTCCGGACACGTACGCGCGGTGCCAGCGGCGCGCGGCGACGCTGCGGCGCCTTGGCGCGACAGCGCTGGCGGCCAGATCCGCGGCGCTCGTCGAGGGTGGGGCGCGAGGCCTGCGGATCGATCGGGGCGCCGCCGTCGCCGACGCTCCGCGCGACGGGCTCGTGATCGTCATGTTCGGGCCGCCCACCGCCATCGTCGGGTGGAGCGCCGCGGTCGACGCCCGTCCGTCCGCCGATCTGCTCCCGCGCGTGCACCATTACAAACCGTCGTAGACTGCGCGGATGCTGTGCGCCGCGCTCGTCTGCGCCGCCCTCGGGGCCGCGCTCTCGCTCGAGTCCGACATCGCGGCCGTTGCCGCGCTTCCCGGTGAGCCTCAAACGGTCAGCGCCGCGGGTCTGGCGGCCGACGAGTCGCGGATTCTCACGCTCGAGAACCCGTCCGCGTTCGATCCAACCATCGTGAAGCGCCGACTGGTGCTCGTCGGCGCCGACGATCCGATCGCGGCCGACGCGGTTGTCGCCGCCGTCCGCTGGTTGAAGACGTCAGCGCCGCGAGCGCTTCGCGATCGATGGATCGCCAGCGCGCTGCCTCATCCTCGATTTCGAGCGGAGGACAAAGAGTCCTTCTCGAGATGGTTGACGTTTCAGGCGCCGGATCTCGTCGTGGTCGTCGGCGGGGCGGGCACGCTTCAGCTCGAAGGTGTTCAGGTGGAATCGATCCCGGCGCCAGCCGCGGTTGCCGCCCTCGAAAAACTGCTCGCGACCGATGTCGCTGCGTCGGCGTTGCACCGCACAATCGACGCGAGGGTCCGACGCGATCCGATCGAGATTGCCCGCGTCCTCGCCAGACGCTACCCGGAGACGCCGTCGATCAGCTACATCCCGGCGGTCGCCTGGGTCAGCACGCTGCAGCTCGCGGCTGCCACCGGCGATGCGTCTCTCCGGGCAAAAGTGCTCGATCAGATCCGGCCATGGCTCGTGGACGGCCGGAAGCTGTTTGGCGATCGCATCCAGCTCACGTCGGTCGCCGGGACGATCGTCTTCGCGGAGTTGGCCGATCAGGCGGCCACGCCGCTCGCCGATGAAGGCGCCCGTTTGGCCGCCACGGAAAAGTCACCTGGACTGGCGCAGTACGGCGCCGGGTGGACCGACGACATGTTCATGGCGGCCACCACCCTGGCGCGCACAGGCCGGCGGCAGGGCCGCGAGCAGGACTTCGACGTCGCGGCCCGCCTGCTGACCACGTCCGCCGCCCGCCTTCAGCGCGACGATGGCCTTTTCAATCACGCGACAGACGGCCCCGCGGCGTGGGGCCGCGGCAATGGCTTTGCCGCGATGGGGTTGACCGAGGCGCTGACCGCTTTGCCCGCAGGTCATCCCCAGCGCGCCGCGATCCTCGCAATCTACCGGCGTCAGATGGCCGCGGCGAAACTGATGCAGGCGCCGGACGGCACGTGGCGCCAGGTCATCGACGAGCCGGGCGCGTATCGGGAAGAAACGGCAACGGCGATGTTGTTCACGGCCATGGCGCGCGGCATCCGGCTCGGATGGATCGATCGCTCGTATCGGCCGGTCGTCGAGCGTGCCTGGCGCGCGCTGGCTGCTCACGTCCGGGACGATGGCACGGTGATCGACGTGTGCGCGGGCACGGGCGCGGGACCGACGCGGAAATACTATTTGGAGCGACCGGCGATCACCGGCGCCGACGACCGCGGCGGAGCGATGGCGCTGCTCGCGTCGATGGAGATGCAGGAGTTGTCGAGAATGCGTTGAGTGCGAAGAGGGCTACGCGACTTTCCAGCCGTCGCCGCGAAGCGCGTTCATCAGCTGGACGGATCGTTCGATGAGCTCGGTGGGTTCCTTCACTTCTTCGACAGACTCGGTGCCGTCTGGACGCGTGATGACCACGCGGTATCCGACAGCAGAGCGACCGCGTGTGATTTCGTAGCGTAGTCGTTCACCGTCGCGATCAAAGAACCAGATCATGCAACCACCTCAGCCTACACCCGTACTGCCGAGTCGAGCGGGAAGTTTTTGGTGTGCAGAACGTACGTCGCTGCTGTTCGTTCGGTGGCGTTGCTGTCTGTGCACGTAAGCGGACAACACGGACAGGCCGTCCAGACTTTCGTCCCAATTTGTTACATCATCAATTGGTCGGCGGCAAATACGGCAGCGCCCAGTAGACCGGACTCCGCATTGAGGATCACGTTCACCGGCATCGCCGCGAGGAGCGCATCGAGCGGCGGCTTTCGAACGGAACGCGTGCATGAACGTGCCGGCGGTCAACGCCGGAAGAATCTTGGGCGCGATGCCGCCACCAATGAACACGCCGCCGGTGGCAACCGTTCGAAGCGCGAGGTTGCCGGCTTCGGCGCCGTACGCGCCGACGAACAGATCGAGCGTCTCCACGCACTGCGCGCATGCGCGCTCGAGCGCTGCGGCCGAAATCTTTGCCGGCGCATCCGCGTCGTCGAGATCGATCGCGGCCGCGCATGGCTGCGTGTGGGTGGAGCGGTGAATGTTGATGAGTCCGCGACCCGACACGACGTGTTCGATTTCGGCGCGCCCGTACCGCGCGGTCAGATCGCGCACCAACTGGATCTCCCGCTCGGTTCGCGCGGGAAAGTCCGCATGACCGGCTTCGGAAGGCGACGGGATGAAGCGGCCGCGGACGTTGTGGAGCAGCGCTTCGCCGAGTCCGGTGCCGGCCGCGATGAGCGCGATGTTTCCGCCCCGGATCGCTTCGCCTTCCTGCAGCACGTGAAGCTCGTGTCCCTGCAGCACCGGCACGGCGTGTGCCATCGCCTGCAGATCGTTGAGGAGGGCGACGCGTCGAATCCCGAGCGACGTGGCGACGCTTGCGCGCGTCGACCCGCCACGGTACGTTGGTCAGTTCCGCGGCGTCCCCGATGACCGGACCGGCCACGCCGAAGCACGCGCGATTCGATCGCGTCGGCGCGTGCGTGCTGTGCGGCAAGAAATTCGGCGGCCATCGTGCTGAGGTCGTCGTAGTCCAGCGTGACGAACGATTGACTCGCAATCGCCCGCGGACGTACCGGCAGCGCGTCGAAGAGGCCGAGCAACGTTTTTGTTCCGCCGATGTCGCCAGCTAGCAGCATTCTCTTGACTTCATTCTCATTCTCCTTCATCTTGAGTGCCGTTCCCTTCGCCCAGCACTTCAGTCGGGAGGATGTTTGCGTTCACCCTCGCCTGACCTGTCCGGATCGCAGCCACTCTCGGGACAACTCGTCGTCTTCACCGGCAAACTCAGCTCGCTCGGCCGCAAGGCGGCGCGCGCACTCGTCGCGCAGCTGGGAGGCGCCACTGGAGACGAAGTCAACGCGCGCACGACCATGCTCGTCGTCGGTGCCGAAGGATTCGGTCCGGCGCTGCAGGACAAGAGCAACAAACTCAAGCGGGCCGAGGAGCTGCATGTTCGGGTCCTGACCGAAGAAGAGTTCTGCCGGATCGCGCAGGTGCCGACCGCCGACGTGTTGAGGCAGCAGTACCATGCGCTGCGCGATCTGCTGGCGCGCTACCGCTGTCTGCGCGAGGACCACGTGCGCTATCTCGTGAAATGCGGCGTGCTCCGGCCCGTGCTGCGCAGCAACGCGGATACGTTTTTTGCCTTTCCGGATCTCGGGATCGTCCGGCAGGCCAACGAAGGCCTCGCCGCCGGCGCCACGTTCCGCAGCATCGTTCGCACGCTTGATGGCGTCGCGCCAGGGCCAGCTCGAGCTCGACTTCCGTCTGGACGCGGCGCCCGCGCGGGTCATCGAACTGCGCCGGCCGTCCGGTGCAGGGAAGGCGCCCCCGCCACGTCCCGATTCGATTCAGCCGACTCCCGAACAGAACACGGCGCGCGCCGAAGAGTATTTTCGAGCCGCCTCCGCGCTCGACGATGGCGACGAGTCCACGATGGAGGAGGCCGCAGCGGGCTACCGCAAGGCGCTGGAGTTCGATCCGTACCTGGTGGCGGCGCTGATCAATCTCGCCAACATCCACTACAGCCACGACGAGCTCGTGGAAGCGCAGGCCTTATACGAGCGCGCGATCGGTCTCGAGTCCGATTTCTTCGAGGCGCACTTCAACCTCGGAAACATCTATCACGATCTCGGACGGTTCACCGAAGCGCAGTCGTGCTACCGCGAGGCACTGCGGCTGAATCCGTTCTACGCCGACGGCCATTTCTACCTGGCGGTGACGTTCGAGAAGATGGGGTTGTCGCAGGACGCCCGGCCGCACTGGCGCGCGTACAAGCAGCTCGCGCCGCAAGGCGAGTGGGTCGAGCTGGCGAAGGAGTTTTCCGAGTAGAGGCGGCTACTGTAGGGTCCGGCTTCAGCCGGACCTAATACCGGTATTCGTCCGGGCTGCGCTTCTTGGGCGTCCGGCGGAGCTTGTAGAACGAGCAATCCGGGCACCACGCCTCGGGATCGAAGCCGGTTGTGCCGGCAATCGGCAGGACGTCGCGATGGCCGCAGCACTCGGGGCCATCCTCGGGCGGCCGCCGCCAGCGGCACGACTTGAACTTCGCCACCGCCTCCGATACGACCGGCGCCTCGACACTCGCCGCCGACGGGACCGGTTCGGCCGGGCTTGTCGGCGGGGCGGTCAGGGGATCGGACATCCTTGTCATTCTAAACGAAGCCCAACGGACTTGGCGAGATAGGCGAGCGCGCGCCGCTCCTCGGGCGCGACCAGCGTGATCGCTTGCCCCACCTCATCGGCTCGACCGGTCCGGCCGACCCGATGCACGTAGGCGTCGGGCGAGTCCGGCACCTCGTAATTGATGACCGTGTGGATCGCGTCGATGTCCAGGCCGCGCGCGGCCACGTCGGTGGCGACCAGCACGTTGTACTTGCCGCCTTTGAACCCTTCCACGGCCTTGCGCCGCTGGTCCTGGCTGCGGTCCGCGTGCAGCGCCGTGCAGCGGACGCCTGCGGCCGCCAGGGTACGGGCCAGCCGCTCGGCCCCGATCTTCGTGCGCGAAAAGATGAGCACGGGACCCTCGGGCCGGCGCAGATGGTCGATCAACCATTTGACCTTGGCACCCGACGCCACGGCTTCGACGATGTGCGTAATGCTCTTCGGCGGCGCGCTGCGCTGGCCGACCTGCACGTACTTCGCCTGACGCGTGATCTCGATCGCGTCGCGCACCACTTCGTCGGGCATCGTCGCCGAGAAGAGGAGCGTCTGCCGTTCCGCGGGCAGCGCGGTGATGATGCGGCGGACGTCGGGCCAGAAGCCCATGTCCATCATCCGATCGGCTTCGTCGAGCACGAGCAGCTCAATCGCCGTGAGGTCCGCATTCTGCTGCCGCATGTGGTCCATCAGGCGTCCAGGCGTGGCGACGATGATGTCCACGCCGGCCTTGAGCGCGCGCTCCTGCGCACCCATTTCCACGCCGCCGTACACCGCCGCGCTCGTCACGCTCGTGTGGTAGGCAAGGCCGTGGATTTCGTCCTCGATCTGGACCGCAAGCTCGCGGGTCGGCGCGAGCACGAGGACGCGTGATTTCGCCGCTCTCACGGGCTGCGCCGCTTCGTCCTGGGCTGCGGCAGTGAGCAGTTTTTGCAGCGTCGGCACGACGAACGCCGCCGTCTTCCCCGTCCCTGTTTCGGCGCAGGCGATCAGGTCGTTGCCCGCGAGCGCGAGAGGAATCACTGCGCTTTGAATGGGCCGTGTCTCGACGTATCCCAGATCGCGGACGCCTTCGAGCAGGCGGGCATCCAACGCGAGGGTCGTGAAGGGCACGGGTGTCGCGTCGCAGGACGTCGGCTCGAGTGAGGGGCCCTGGTGCCGCGACGGCGGCGGGGCGGTGTGAGCACGAGCATCCATGTGCCCGCGCTGTGTCTTCTGGCCCTGGCGGCGGGGGCCGCTCCCGCGGCGGCGCTGGTGTCCGCCGTGGCCAGGTCGTCTATCGGTTGTGTTGGAATTCAAACTCGTTCTGGCTAGCGTGCCCGGAAGGTGATGATGCCGCGGACCGGATCGTAGGGCGAGACGCCCACGGTCACACGGTCGCCCGGGACTACCTTGATGCGGAAGCGGCGCATGCGGCCGCTGAGCTGAGCGAGCACCTCATGGCCGGCGTCGCACTGCACGCGGTATAACCCGCCGCTGTGCACCGCCACCACGGTGCCCTGCATGTCGATGAGATCGTCCTTGCTCAACCTGCTAGCGTGCCTTTCTCAAGGAAGCATTATGGCACATCGTGGGGCTATAACTGCCGCACGGCGGCTTCCACCCGTCCCGCGAGCGCCTGGTAGTCTTCTCCGGTCAACTGCAGCGGCGCGCCGAACGCCACGCGAACACGCCCGGGTTTCGCCATCCGCCAGCCCACTCGCAAGCACGTGCTGCAGGCCGTCAATCCGGACGGGCACGACGCGTGCTCGCAGCCGGGAGGCGATCATCCCGATCCCCGGGCGGAACGTGTCGATGACCCCGGTTGCGGATCGGCGGCCTTCCGGGAAAATCATGACCGACGTCCCTTCGCCCAGGAGCTCGCCGATGTAGCGAAGCGTCTGGCGGGCGCCGGCCTCGCGCTGCGGCAGCGGAAACGCGTTGAAAAACAGCGACGCCAGGTAGTAGTTGAGGCTGTTGAGGAACCACTCGCGGCGCGAATATTGGGCGGGGAAGAAATGCGCCGCGAACATCTCTTTTCCCATCGCCGGCGCCACCGAGTAGCGCCAGCGCGCGGGAAGGGCGGCCATGATGACCGGCCCGTCCATGAAGCTCTGATGGTTCGCCGCGAAGATGACGGGACCTTCGAGGCCCGCCAGATGCTCGCGTCCCGTGATGGTGAGCCAGGCGAACACGCGCGCCAGCGGCATGATCCACAGCGCCAGGTTGACGCGCCGGACAACGCGCGCGAGCCACGACCGGTTCCAGGTCGGAAAATCCACGGGTTCCGCCGCCGCGGGCTCTCCAGCGGACGCGCGATCCACGAGCGCGCGCAGCTGCCCCAGATCCCGCGCCTCGGAGAACGCGCTTTCGTCGATTCGCGTCTGAAACGCATCTTCGAGGGCGACCATCAGCTCGACTCGATCCAGTGAGCTCAAGCCCAGCTCGTCGAACGTCGTGGACGCCGACAGATCCGTTCGTCCCGCATGTCGGGCGACCAGCGCTGCGAGCACGTCGCCGCCTGGCGTGCCGATCCGCGGCGCCGCGGCACCGGAGGTGACCCACTCACGGATCGCCGCGCGCTTCAGCTTGCGCGTACCTTCGGTGCGAGGAAGCTCGGCCTGGGGCCAGACGAGGGCGCGCCGGATTTTCTGGTGTTCGTCGAGCCTGGCGTTGGCCTGCCGGACAATCGCGTCGGCGTCGCCGCCTGGCTCGAGCACCAGCACGGCATGCACGCGCTCGTTCGCGCCGCCGGCCTCGATTGGTGCGCCGACGACCGCAGAGTCGCGGACCTCCGGCAGGTCGTTCAGCACGCGTTCGACGTCTTCCGGAAAGACGTTCAGCCCTTCCGGCGTCACGATCAGTTCCTTCTTCCGGCCGCGAATATAGAGCTGGCCGTCGGCGCCCAACTCGCCGACGTCGCCGGTATGGAACCAGCCGTCTTCGAAGGCGCGCTCGGTGTCGGTCGGCGCGTTGAAGTATCCGGTCGTCACGTTCTCGCCGCGCACGAGAATCTCGCCGTCGGCCGCGATCTTCACGTCCACGCCGGCGATCGCCTTGCCGACCGATCCCTTCTTGGTTCCGAATGGATGATTCAGCGTGACAATCGGCGCCGTTTCGGTGAGTCCGTACCCCTGAATCACCGCGAACCCCAGCTCGCCCCAGAACGCCTCGAGCTCCGAGGGAAGCGGTGCCGCGCCGACGATGAAGGCCCAGAACTTGAAGCCGAAGAGGCGATGGACGCGCCGGTAGATCCACCAGCGAAGCGCGAAGTGTCGTTTCGGCTCGTCGCGCGGGGCTTTCAGCCCCGCGATCGCGTGCCCTGAAAGCGGCCGCGCTACGACGTACTCGCGCAGCACCTCGAGAATCTTCGGCACCGAAACCAGCACCGAGATCCGGCGCTGCTTGATCTGCGCGACGATTTCCGCCGGGTTGTAGCCGCGCATGAACACGACCACGCCCGGGATCATCGGCGGGATGAACGTGGCCATCGCCTGGCCGAACATGTGGCTGAGCGGGAGAAGGTTCAGGAATCGCAACGGATAGAACGGCGTGCCCCATTTGCGGTATTTGAGGACTTCGCGCTCGACCGGCACGATGTTGGCGAGCACGTTGCGATGCGTGATGACCACGCCCTTGGGGTCCGCGGTCGCGCCCGACGTGAAGATGATCTCGACCACATCGTCTCGGGCAATCGACACGGCCGGCGGCTCGCCTTCGTCCCAGTCGAGCTCGTGCAGTTTCCAGACGGGTGCGGCCGGCGGCGCGTCGAGTGGCGGCACGTCCTGGCCGATCAGCAGCAGCTTGGCTTTGACGATCTCGCTGACACGCGTCAGAAACGACGGCGACGCGCGATAGTCGATCGGCACGACGACGATTCCGCCGAGCAGGCAACCCCAGAACGCGACAATCCACTCGGGGCGGTTCTCGCTCCAGAACACGACCGCGTCGCCCTTGCGCAGGCCGAGCGCGTGCACCTTCGCCGCGAACCCGCGCGCGGCGCGGCCGACTTCGTCGTAGGTGTACGAGCGGCTTCGAAAACCGTCGTCGTGCGCGAGGAACTCGCCGCGGGCGTGAGAGAGATCGTGGAAAAAATCGAGGAGCGTGTCGCGGGCCACGAGTGGGACTATGATATACGGCCCTCATGCGGATCTTTTTGACTGGCGCGACCGGCACCATCGGCGCCGCCGTACTGGATTCGCTGGTGCGCGCCGGTCACGACGTGACCGCGCTCGTTCGTCACAAGGAAAAAGCACGGCGGGTCGCGAAGCGGGGCGGCCATCCGATCGTCGGCGACTTGAAGAACCCCGAATCGTTTCGCGAAACGCTCGGCGGCCAGGACGGCTACGTCCACGCGGCGTTCGACGCGCGATCGGGACGCGGGCCGGCGATGGAGCGTGCGGCGCTCGAGCTGATGATCGCCGCGGCGCGGAGGCCGCGCACCGCGAACGTGACCTCGCCTCCTCGGTGCGTCATCTATACGTCGGTCATGTCGATCCTGGGTCGAACGTCGGATCCCGCCACGGAAGACACGCCGATCAATCCGATCGAGCTCGTGTCGTGGCGTGCCGGAACAAGAGCAGTTTGTGCTCGCGGCGGCGAGCGACACGCTGCGCACGGTCGTGGTGCGGCCCGGTCTCGTGTACGGCGGCGGAACCGGCCTGATCTGCGACTTGTTCTCGGCGGCCAGCAACGGCCTCGTGCGCGTGGTGGGAGACGGCAACAACCGGTGGCCGCTCGTCTACGATCGCGATCTCGCCGATCTGTACGCGCGTCTCGTCGCGCGCGAGGATGCGTCCGGCATCTATCACGCGAACGACGAGGGCGACGAGCGCGTCAACGACGTCGTGGATGCGATCAAGCCGCACGTGCCGGTGAAGCCGGACGTGCGCTACGTGCCAATCGAGGAAGCGCGGCACAAGATGGGCGCGTACGCGGACGCGCTCGCGCTGGATCAGGTGGTCCGGAGTCCGCGCGCCCGCGCGCTTGGCTGGGCGCCAAGCCTGCACTCGGTCGCCGGGAATGCGGTGCGATTGCTGGAAGAGTGGCGCGCGTCGCGGAACTAGGGCAGGAAGGGCGGGACGGATCCTGCTACCTGCCCGTCCCGTCCTGCCTCTTCATCTCCTGGAATCGTCCGCTCCCGCGCCGCCTCCGCATCGGGCGGCCGCGACGGCGTCGGAACCAGGTGCGGCGCGTCCATGGGCTCGAGGCTCGCGGGCTTGGGTTCGGGCAGCTCGCCCGCGACGACGGCATCGACCAAACCGTATTCCAGCGCCTTCTGTGCATCGAGATAGAAATCGGTGCGCTTGGTGTCGCGAATGATCTGCCGCAGCGGCTTGCCGGAGCGCGACGACAGGATCCTGTAGATCTGATCCTGCATCTGCTTGAGCCGCTCGAGGTGCTGGGCCGCGGCGGTCGTGGACTGCCAGCCGGCCCACTTCGCGGGCTCGTGAATCATGATCCACGAGTGCGGGAAGGCGAGCCGCCGTCCTTCGCTGGCCGCCTGGAGGACGATCGATCCCATCGAGTACGCCATCCCCTGCACGATGATCGTGACCTCGATGCCGCGGCTGATGATGTGGCGGATCGCGTCGTGGATCGCCAGGCCGTCGGTCACGTTGCCGCCGGCGCTGTTGATGAAGAGCGTCATCGGCCGGTTGTTGTCGTGGGCCATTTCGCGCAGCCGCTCGATGCAGGTGCGCGCCGTGTCTTTCTCGATGTCGCCGACCAGGTAGACGTCGCGCAATCGGTCCGACGATTCCTTGCGCAGCTGTGCGCGAACCGCGTCCACGAGCTCGGAGATCAGGCGATCGCTCAGGTCTCCCATCTGCCCGATTATCGCATCGATCCGAGCTCAGCCATCCTCAGGCGGGCACGAAATAGAACGCCAGCGCGAGGATGAGATAGACCGCCACCAGCTGCAGCCCCTCCACCCAGTTGCTCTCGCCGTCCACGACGACGATGACCGTCGACAGCACCGACAGCGCGATCGCCGAAATCTCGAATGCGTTGAACAGCAATGACATCGGCTGGCCGATGGCCATCGAGTAGAGCACCACCGACGGCGCGACGAGGAGCGCGATCTGCGCACTACTGCCCACCGCAATCTCGACGGCCAGCGTCATCTGATTCCGATACGCCGCGACGACCGCCGAATAGTGTTCGGCGGCGTTGCCGATGATGGCGACGACGATGACGCCGACGAACATCTCGGACAATCCGAAGCGCGCCAGCGCCGGCTGCAGCGCGCCGACGAGGATCTCGGCCTGCACGGTCGTGAGGATCGTGCCGACCGCCAGCGTGCCGACGGCGGCGCCGAGCGTCAGGTGGTGCCCGCCGTGACCCCCTTCGTCCGGGCGGAACAGATCGCGCTGCGCCGTGAACGCATAGATCAGGCTGCCCGCGTAGGCGCCGATGAGGACCAGCGCGCTCCAGAAGCTCAGGCGATCGATCGCAGCGGGATGCGCCTGCAGGCTGCCGTACAGCGACAGGTCGAAGACTGCCGGCATGACGAGCGCGACCACGGCAAGGAACAGCATCGCCGCCGTGTTGGTCGCGGCCGTCCGATGAAATGTCTGCGATCGGCGGCGGAGACCGCCGACGAAGAACGACAGGCCGAGCACGAGGAGCAGGTTGCCCACGATGCTGCCCGTGATCGAGGCCTTCACCAGCTCGACGTGGCCCTCGTGCAGCGCGACCACGGCGATGATGAGCTCCGCCGCGTTGCCGAACGTCGCGTTCAGGAAGCCGCCCCACGCCGGCCCGGAACGATGCGCGAGCTCCTCGGTGCCGAGTCCGATCAGTCCAGCGAGCGGGATCAGAGAGATCGCTGCTGTCAGAAACACCCAGGGCGATCCCGGCGCCGAGAACTCGAGCGCCCAGGCAATGGGCGCGGCGATCAGCAGCAGGTTGATGGGCGAACCGAGAATCGCGCGCAGCATCGGCAGGAATGTAAGGCTACAGCAGCCGCCTGCCCTCGGCGATCGCGTCCTCGAGGGTCGTCACGGTGCCATCCATCTGCTTCTCGTAGACCGCCTTCAAGATCTCGCCGACACGCGGTCCCGGCTTCAGCCCCAGCTCGAGCAGGTGGCGTCCCAGCAGAATGGGCGCGGGCGGCCGATGCTCGACGCCGAGCCTTCGCGCACGTTCGAGAAACCAGTCCATCGCCGAACAGTCGAACCGGCCCGGCTCGCGGCCTTCGCAGTCCGCCTTCGCGACGCGCGCGAGGATCTCGAGATCGACTTTGTGCGCCAGCCGCCGGAACGCACCGTCGCCCACTTCGTCGCGCACTTTGAACCACGAACCCGGCTTCAGATGCTGCGCCGTGATTCCCAGCACCTGCCGCCGCACATCGTAGCCGTCGATCGAGTTCACGTTCAGCCGGTCGAGGAACGCCGCCGCCGGCGCCACGCCTTGTTCCTCGTGATCCATCGACCGAATCCGTCCGTCGATGAACGCCGTCGTCGCCGGCTTGCCAAGGTCGTGGCACACGGCGCCGAGCATCACGGCAATGGCTTCGGGCCGCGGCAGGTCGTCGATGCGCCCGCGCGCGCGATCGATCACCTGCAGCGTGTGGACCCAGACGTCGCCTTCCGGATGCCACTCCGGCTCCTGCGGGCAGCCGGCGAGCGCCTGCAGCTCGGGGAACAACCGGGCAACGATGCCGAGGTCCATCGCGAGCGCGAATCCGATCGACGGCCGCTCGGCGAACAGCAGTTTTTCGAACTCACCCCAGATCCGCTCGGACGGCAAATCGTCGAGCGGAATCGTCACGCACACGGCGCGCGTCGCGTCGTCGAGCACGAAATCGAATCGGGCGGCCAGCTGGACCGCGCGCAGCACGCGCAGGCTGTCGTCGGGGAAGGTGTTCGGATCGACCATGCGCAAACAGCGGCGCTGCAGATCGCTCCGGCCGTCGAATGGGTCGAAGTACTCCTCGGTCAGCGGGTCCCAGGAGATGGCGTTGACCGTGAAATCGCGCCGGCGCGCCGCCTCCTCGATCGACATGTCGGGATCGCCGACCACGACGAATCCTCGATGGCCGCGGCCGGCCTTCGAGTCGCGGCGCGGCAGCGAGACGTCGATGTCGCCCAGCTTGTACACCTGAAAGCTCTCGCCGACCGCCTCGACGCGGCCGAACGATTCGAGCAGCGGTCGCAAGCGATCGGGGGGGATGCCGAAGATTTCGAGGTCGATGTTCGATCCGGCGCGCGGCGGCTCCATCAGGCGATCGCGGACCCAGCCACCGACGATCAAGGCCCGGCCGCCGGCGTCGCGAACCGCGCGAGCGATGTCGGTGACGCGATCGAGCGTGGGATTCATCCGCCGGTGATGGCGATCACTCGCTTGGTGGACATCTCGCAGCGAGGATAGCATTAGCGAGAACACGCCCATGGATCCTGCGATCAGCCTGCTTCGCGATCTCGTCGCCATCAACTCGGTCAACCCGACGCTGATACCCGGCGCGCCTGGCGAGCGCGAGATCGCCGATGCCGTCGCCGTCGCGATGCGCCGGATCGGGCTCGACGTCTCGGTCGAGGATGCCGGCGGCGGCAGACCGAATGTCGTCGGCGTGCTCGAAAGCCGCGCGAAGGGACCCGCGCTGATGTTCTGCGGGCACACCGACACGGTCGGCGTCACCGGGATGACCGATCCGTTCACGCCGGTCGAGCGCGACGGCCGTCTCTTTGGCCGCGGGGCGCAGGACATGAAAGGCGGCGTGGCGGCGATGATCGATGCCGCGCGCGTGGTGGCGCAACGCGGTGGCCCGGCGTCAGGACGTCTGATCGTCGCCGCCGTCGTCGACGAGGAACACTCGAGCATCGGCGCCGACGCGCTCGTCAAGACGTGGCGCGCCGACGCCGGCGTCGTCACCGAACCGACTGATCTGGCGATTGCCATCGGCCACAAAGGCTTCGCGTGGATCGAGGTTGATGTCGCCGGCAAGGCCGCCCACGGAAGCCGGCCGGCCGACGGTCAGGATGCCATCCTTCGCCTCGGCCGCGTCCTCACGCGGCTCGAGTCGCTCGACCGCGCGCTGCAGGCGCGCGCGCCGCATCCCCGAATGGGGACGGCGTCGCTGCATGCGTCGTTCGTCGAAGGCGGCCACGAATTGAGCAGCTACCCGGATCGCGCGCGGCTCACGATGGAGCGGCGCACGCTGCCGACCGAGTCCGAGTCAGCGCCGCTCGACGAGGTGCGCGAGATTCTCGAGTCGCTCGCGCGCGAGGATCCGTCGTTTCGCGCGGACGCGCGAGCGGTGTTCGGGCGACCGGCGTACGAGGTCGCCGCCGATCACGCCGTACCGATCATGCTCGCGGAGTGCGTTCGCCGCGGTTGTCGGCCGGAGCGCCGGACGTGTTCGGCGCGAGCTTCTGGACGGACGCGGCGGTGCTGGGGCACGCCGGGACACCGTCGCGTCCTGTTTGGACCGGGCGGCGCGGGACTCCATTCGGTGGAGGAGTACGTGAACGTCGCGGACGTGCTGGTCTGCCGCGACGTGCTCGTGGAACTGGCGGAGAAGTTCGCTCGATCCGGCGGGATACGAGGCTAGGTCTTCAGTCAAGCCCGACGGGCTGCGTATTGTTCTGCTACGCGATTTTCCGCTCCCTGACAAGCTGCGGAGCCGCGATGGCCTTGCGCGTGGCCTCGACACGCAGCCGAACAGCTGGGCGCGCGCGGTCCAGATCCCACCCATGCGTTTCGTGACCGCACGAGACGCAGCGCAGGAACATCCGTTCGTGTTCGAACTGCAGCAGCGTATCGTGCCCATGCAGCCCGCAGATCGTCTGGCGCAGCCAATCAAACACACGGCCGCTGAAACCTTCTTCGTTCGTCTCGCCCGTGCGCGGACGAGCCGACGCGATCGACTGGGGATAGTTCGTGACCATGTCCTCTTGCTCCTCCCGAGAGCCGCTCCATCAGAAGACGCGGCGGCTCGTCGTTGCGGTTCAGCTGATATCAAGAGCTGTGCCGAAACCGCCTGTACGTCTAAGTAGTTGGAGGAAATTGGGTTGCGACGATGTGTCGTCGGCGAGGCGTGTCGAGTGGGTGTTCAGCTTGCCAACAGGTGAGACTTGTTAGCCACGTTCGCCGGTCACTCCGCGAACTACAAACATGACATTCGCCGGGCGTTCACCGAGCCGGCGCATGAAATACGGGAACCACTCGCGGCCAAAGGGCACGTAGATCCGGAGCCGATAGCCCTCTTTCACGAGGCTCGCCTGCAGATCGCGACGGATGCCGTACAACATTTGAAATTCGAAGCGGTCCGGACCAATGCCATGCGTCCGGGCCCACTCACGAGCCAGGTCGATCATCGCGGGGTCGTGCGTGGCGATCGCCGGATAGGTGCCTTCGGAGAGCAACGTCTTGAGCATGCGCGCGTACGCCAGATCGACGTCCGCCTTGCGCTGATAGGCCACCGTCTTCGGTTCCCGGTAGGCGCCTTTCACCAACCGCACGCGCGCGCCGAGCGCGTTGAGGTGCTGCAGGTCGCGTTCGCTGCGGTACAGATCGGATTGCAGCACGACGCCGATTTGGCGATGACCGTGATGCCACAAGGTCTCGAACACCTCGAGCGTCACCTCGGTGTAGCTGGAATCTTCCATGTCGATGCGGACGAAGAACCCCGCCGGCTCGGCGCGTTCGAGAATCTTGCGCAGGTTGTCCACCGCGCTCGCCTTGTCGGCATCCAGGCCAAGCTGCGTGAGCTTGAGCGAGATGTTCCGCTCGATGCCGGCCTCGACGATCGCCTGGATGGCCGCGATGTACGCGCGGGTCGCTGCGTCCGCGCCCTCGAGGCTGGTGACGCTCTCGCCCAGGAGATCGAGCGTATGGCTCATGCCGCGCGCTTCGAGCGCACGGGCGGCGTCGATCGCTTCGGCCACCGTTTCGCCGGCGATGAACCGGCGCGCGAAGCTGGTCGGCCGGCGCATGCCGTATCGCGACGCGACTTTCTTCAACGTACCGCTGTGGGAGAGGGCGTGGAAAAAGGCCTTGGACAGGGCGCTCAGCATAGTCGACAGTCACAGTCGACTACGCTAAGCAGTGCGGACGGCCGTGGGGTCGCGAACAGGTGCTCGATCGTCTTCGCGTAGTAGCGCAGCACCGTGCGCTCGCGCACGCGGAAGCGGCCGCGCTCGGCGACGACGACGCCGCGCGTCTCGAGGGGTTCGGCGGCCGCCGCCACGACCTCGCGGCCGGTCGTGAGGTCGAGGTTCGCGTGCCGCGCGAGCAGTTCCTCGATCAGGTGATCGATGCGCGAGACGAGATCGCGGCGCGCGATCGAGGGACGCATGGCGGCGGCGAAAAGCGCCGTCGGCAGCACCTTGTACTGCGCGCCGATTCGCGTGCGGATGAGACGCGCCACTTCCAGCACGTCGCTGCGCGAATGCACGTCGCGGTCGGCGACGCTGATCGGTGCGCCGAACGTCACGAACGCGCGCGATCGGTAGCCGACGGCGTACCGCACCATCTCCGCCAGCTCCCGCGTGAACGGGCGCTGCCGCTTTTTCACGCGCTGATGCGCCAGGATGTGGTCTTCGAGCACGAGATCGTACGAGACGGAGGTCGGGATGATGACCAGGTCCGGCTGTCCGGCACTGAGCACCGCGTTGAGGATGCCGGTCTTTGCCGGCTTCAGCTCGCCGCTGTAGCTGCGCCCGCCTTCCGGATAGAAGAACAGATCGTGCTTCTTGACGATCTCCGCGACATACGCCTTGAGCGTTGTCAGGTACGCGGGATCCTTGCTGTTGCGGCGGATGGGAATCGCGCCGGTGACGTGGCGATTGAGCAGTCCGAGCGGCCCGCCGTACAGATTGATGCCGGCCGTCATGAGCGGCGGGCGAATCCCGTTGTCGTCGAGGACGAGGGGCTCGACCAGGTAGTCGGTGTGGCTCTTGTGATTCGACGCGTAGACGATCCGATGCGAGCGGACGGCCGCCATCACATGATGCAGGTTCTCGTGCTTGCGCTCGATCTTGCGAAGAATGGGATAGAGCGGATGCTGCAGCGCGCGATAGAACTTGTGGCGCTGCGTGGTGCGAAGCTCGTCGAGATAGGCGTGAACCTGGTCGCGCGGGTACTTGAGGATCTCCTCGCGCGCGAGGACCGCCTGGGCGATATCGTCGAGCATTGATGCCAGGCGCAATATAGCACGGTGCGCCTGTGTGTTCAGACGATCGCCCGCGCCACTTCGTCTGCGAACTCCATGGTCGATGACGTCCCACCGAGGTCGCGCGTGCGCACGACCCCGGCGCCCAGCACGGCGCCGAGCGCGGCCATGATCCGGTCCGCCGCGGCGCGCTCGTCGATGTGCCGCAGCAGCATCACGGCCGAGAGCAGCAGCGCCGTCGGATTCGCCAGATGTTTGCCCGCGATGTCGGGCGCGCTGCCGTGGACGGCCTCGAACACCGCCAGCTCCGTTCCGAGGTTGGCGGCGCCGACCAGGCCGAGCCCGCCGACCAGGCCGGCGCACAGGTCGGACACGATGTCGCCGTACAGATTCGGCAGCAGCAGCACGTCGAACTGCGACGGGCGCATCACGAGGTGCATGCACGCCGCGTCGACAATCCGCTCGTCGTACTGCACGTCGGGATGCGCGGCGGCGACGCGGCGGCAGCATTCGAGGAACAGGCCGTCGCCGAGCTTCATGATGTTCGCTTTGTGAATCGCGGTCACGCGCTGTCCGGCCGTTGCGCCGCGCGTAGTCGAACGCGAACTCCGCGATGCGCGTCGACGCCTTGTCGGTGATGATCTTGAGGCTTTCAACGACGCCGGGCACGACCTCGTGTTCGAGCCCCGCGTACAGATCCTCGGTGTTTTCGCGGACGATGACGAGGTCGACGCCGCTGAAGGTGGCCTGGACGCCCGGCAGGTTCCACACGGGACGAAGGTTCGCGTAGAGATCGAGCGTCTTGCGCAGCCCGACGTTCACGCTGGTGAAGCCCTGTCCAACCGGTGTGGTCACCGGGCCTTTGAGGGCGACTCGATTGCGGCGAATCGAGTCGATGAGCTCGTTCGGCAGCGAGTCGCCCGTGCGCTCGACCGCCTCGGCGCCGGCGACGTGCGACTCCCAGTCGATCTGCGCGCCCGACGCGCCGACGATGCGGACGACCGCTTCGGTGACTTCCGGGCCGATGCCGTCGCCGGGGATGAGCGTAATGGTGTGTGTCATTCGTGCGCGTACCAGGCGAGCAGCGCAAATCCGAGCGCGGCGTTGATGAGGGCTGGCGTCCGGGCGGAACTCCACCAGGGCTCCGACAACGTCACTGCGAGCATGAAGACCACAGTGGCGATTCGCGGCACAAACGCTCGAGGCGGCGGTCCGACGAACTTCAACGCAAACAGACCGACGAGAAGCACCGCGCCACAGACATACGGGATAGTCGTGACAGGCATCGTCCGACCGTCGACGAGCACGCCTTGGAGAGCGCCCAGCCAGATGACGACCGCCGCCAGCGCCACGTATCGGACGACGAACATCAGGGAATTATAATTTGAGGGGTTGGAGACCATCGAACGCGTGACCGCGGCGGTGCTCGAGCGCGCGGCACGCGGCGATGCGCTCTCACCGGCGGCGCTGACCTTCCTGGTGCGCCGATACCGGGCCACGGGCCAGCAGGATGTGTGCGACGTCCTGGGCAACGCGCTGGCTGTTGCCATCGAGCAGCACGGCGACGATCGTGCAACTGTCGACCGCGCCGAGTGGCTGCGCGCATTCACCGAAGCGATGACGGTGTCCGACGATGCGCGTCTTGCCGATGCGGCGCGCGGCGTCATGGCCCTTCTCGCCGGCGCGTGGCCTGCCCTGAGCGAAGTCGAAGGGCCCGCCCTGAGCGAAGTCGAAGGGGCAGCGTCGGCGACGACACGCGTTGCGCAGGCAGCGGCCGCCGTTGACGCCTGTTTGTTCGCCTCGCACCTCGTCGATCCGAAGGACCTCGTCCCCCGCGCGATCGACGAATTGGAACGAATCGTAGCCGCCGCGTATCGGCCCGGTGAAGATTTCGGCGATCTCTCAGACAACGTGCGCGCCGCATCAGCGCTGCTGACCGCCTTCGAGCTCACCGGACGCTTGCCGTATTCGATGTTGGCGGAGGAGCTGATGCAAGGGTCGCACGATCGACTCTTCACCGCCGACTATGAGATGAGCTGCGAGGCGGCCCGCGTCCTCTGCCGGCTGGCGAGGCTGCACGACGATGCCGAGTATCGCGCCGCGGCGGTGATCAAGCCCGGCGCGGACTATCGCGCCGACGCCGAGCGGATCCTTGCGCACGCCTCGACATCGCTCGACGATCCGGCCATCGATCCGGCGCGGTACGGCCTTGCGCTCGACGAGTTGGACAAGTCTCACCACGAGCGGGATGTAAGTTGGCGCCGGGCTCTGATATGCTTCGCCGCCATGCCGCGTGATCGTTCCACACTGATTCCCGCTCTCACGAACGTCGCCACCCAGCTGCGGATCGATTCGCTGAAGTCCACGTCGGAAGCCGCCAGCGGCCATCCCACGAGCTGCTGCTCGATGGCCGATCTGACGGCGGCGCTGTTCTTCGCCGAAATGCGGTTCGATCCGGACAATCCCGGGAATCCCGAGAGCGATCGTTTCATTTTGTCGAAGGGCCACGCGGCGCCGATTCTGTACGCGGCGTGGGCCGAGGCCGGCGCGTTCGATCGCGCCGAGCTGCTCAAGCTTCGACAGATCGGATCGGATCTCGAAGGGCATCCAACACCGCGGCTGCCGTTCGTGGACGTCGCCACCGGGTCGCTCGGTCAGGGCATCTGCGCGGCGATCGGCTGCGCCCTCAACGCGCGGCGCATTGGATCCGACTACCGCACCTACGTGCTGCTCGGCGACGGGGAATCGGCGGAAGGCTCGGTCTGGGAAGCCGCCGACATGGGCGCTACCGAGTCGCTCGACAACCTGTGCGGCATCACCGACGTGAACGCGCTGGGGCAGAGCCGCCCCACGATGTGGCGGCACGACATGGATCAGTTCGCGCGGCGCTGGCGCGCGTTCGGCTGGCACACGATCGTGATCGACGGCCACGACATGAACGCGATCCTCGACGCCTTCGAAGAAGCGCGCCGGACACGCGGGCAGCCGACGATGATCCTCGCGCGCACGCTGAAGGGCAAGGGCGTGTCGTTCGTCGAAGGCAAGGACGGATGGCACGGAAAAGCCTTCAAGAAGGGCGAGGAGCTCGATCGCGCGCTGGCCGAGCTCGAGAAGCAGTTCGTCACGATGCCGGCCGGCGCCGACGCCGACCTTGCGCGGCAGATTCAGAAGCCCGCGTCAGCGCGAGCCGGAGACGGCGCCCAAGCCCGTGCAGGCTCCGGCCTACAAGCTGGGCGAAGAAGTCGCGACGCGGGAGGCGTACGGCACCGCGATCGCCAAGCTTGGCGAGGCCGACGCGCGCGTCGTGGCGCTCGACGCCGACGTGAAGAACTCGACGTTCAGTGAGAGATTCGAGAAGGTGGCGCCGGATCGGTTCTACCAGAGCTTCATCGCGGAGCAGGTGATGGTCGGCGCCGCGATGGGGCTGGCCGCGCGCGGCGCGATTCCGTTTCCGTCGACGTTTGCCTGCTTCCTCACGCGCGCAGCCGACTTCGTTCGCATGGCGGCGATCAGCAACGTCAACGTGAAGCTGGCCGGGTCGCACGCGGGGATCTCAATCGGCGAAGACGGCCCGTCGCAGATGGCGCTGGAAGATCTCGCGATGTTCCGGGCCGAGCCGAATTTCACGGTGCTGTATCCCTGCGATGGCGTCAGCGCGGAGCGTCTCGTCGCGGCCGCCGCGAATCACGCCGGCCCCGCGTACATCCGCACCAGCCGGCCGAAGACGCCGGTCATCTACTCGAACGACGAGGCGTTTCCGATTGGCGGGTTGAAGGTGCTGCGGTCGAGCGCGCAGGACGTCGTCACCATCGTCGGGGGCGGCATTACGGTGTTCGAGGCGCTGAAGGCGTACGAACAGCTCAAAGCGGCCGGGACATCCGTGCGGGTGATCGATCTGTATTCGGTGGCGCCCGTGGATCAGGCCGGCGCTGATTGACGCCGGCCGTGCGACCGGCGGACGGTTCATCACCGTCGAGGACCACTACGCCGCCGGCGGAATCGGAGACGCCGTCGCCGAAGCGGTCTCCGGCGCCGGGTTCACCGTGCACCGGCTCGCCGTCCGCGAGATTCCGCGGAGCGGCAAGCCGGATGAACTACTCGAACGATTTGGTATTTCCGCCGCGCACGTCGTGAAGGCCGTGCAGCAGCTCCAGAAATCTGAAGTCTGAAGTCTGACGTCTGACGTCAGAACGCCCCGCGCCCTCGTCCCCGCTGCTTCATGCGCTCCTGCGCTTGTGACTGCAGGGTCTTCGCCTGGGCCTTCTGTTCGGGCGTGAGGATCTGGAACACTTCAGCGTGGACGCGGGCGCGCGCGACCGCCATGTCTGCTTCGACCGCCGCCACTTCGGCGCTTCGCTGACGGATCAATCCCTCGTCCACGGTCTCGGCCGTCACCGACTGGCGGAGCGCTTCGTGCGCCGTGCGGCCGCGATCGGCCAGCGCCTTCCATTCTTCGCGATGCGACTCCGCGATGTTCTTGATCTGATCCTTCTGCGCGTCGGTGATGTTCAACTCGCGCGCGAGCATCGGGAGCATGCCCATCGGACCGCCCGGGCCCCGGTGACCGTCGCGGCCGCCAGGCCGCCCGGCCTGCCCTGAGCGAAGTCGAAGGGTCCCATGCCCCGGCCCATCCCGGGACGCGGGTCCTGATTCGGAGTTTGCGCCACCGCGTATACACCAGCTCCGACGCCCAGAACCAACACGCCAGTCGCGACGCCGAGAGCCAAACGTTTCGTTGTCATGCGAGGTCTCCTTCTATCTGATTGGACTGGAGGCCGTTGTCGGACGTTTAGCGCAAGTGTGACAAAAGCGTGACCGCGCGAGATATTACGGATGGGGTAACTCTTTCAACCGAAAGCATTTACATTCGCAGCACCGTTGTGTAAGATCGCTGGGCATTTCCGCGTCCCCTCGCGGAAATCTCTTCTTACAAACGCACCGGAACGTCCCACGCACCACGAGTCCGCCGCCGGACCGTCGGATCGACGGGGTGGTCCCATCGAAACGGAGCGTCACGTGTTTGCTCGCAAGTGGTCTCGCCGGACGATTTGGATTGGTGTTGCCGTTCTTCTGCTCATCGCGGCGACGTCGAGCGTGCTCATGCGCGCCCGCGGAGCGGCGAGCGTGGCTCAGGTGCCGTTTTCGGATCTGCTGCGGCATCTGGATCGCGGCGCTGTCGCCGAGCTCGTCGTGGTCGGCGATACGCTCGACTTCAAGCTGAGCACAGGGCAGACGTTCCGCACGGTTGCGCCGCTCAACTACGTGACGGCGAACCCTTCCTTCGTGACGGACCTTGCGAAGCGCAACGTGCGCATCGACGTTCGCTCGGCGCCTGAGCAGACCGCGTACGGCTACGGCGCGCTTCTTCTCGGCGTCGGCTTTCTCGGCGTGCTCGGCCTGACGCTCTATCGCGTGACGACGGGCCGTATTCCGGCGCTCGAGAGCAAGACGCGTGAGGCCGACAAGGAATCCTCGACGGTGACCTTCGAGGACGTCGCTGGAGTAGACGAGGCGAAAGAGGAAGTGAAGGAAATCGTGGACTTCCTCCGCGAGCCCGAGCGTTTCTCCGCGATCGGCGGCCGCATTCCGAAGGGCGTGCTGCTGGTCGGGCCGCCCGGCACGGGCAAGACGCTGCTCGCGCGGTCGATCGCGGGCGAGGCCAAGGTGCCGTTCCTGTTCGCCAGCGGATCGGACTTCGTCGAGATGTACGCCGGCGTTGGCGCGTCGCGCATCCGCAAGCTGTTCAAGGACGCGCGGCGTCATCCCGCCTGCATCGTCTTCATCGACGAGCTCGACGCCGTCGGCCGCAGCCGCGGCGGCAATTCGCTGAGCCATGAAGAGCGCGAGCAGACGCTCAACCAGCTGCTCGTCGAGATGGATGGCTTTGCGCCGAATCAGGGCATCGTCGTGGTCGCCGCGACGAATCGTCCCGACATTCTCGATCCGGCGCTGCTGCGCCCCGGGCGCTTCGATCGCCAGGTGACCGTCGGCGCGCCCGACCTCAAGGGGCGCGAACAGATTCTGAAGATTCACGCCCGGAAAGTCGCGCTCGAGCCCGAAGTGGATCTGCGGCAGATCGCGCGCGGCACGCCCGGGTTCTCCGGCGCCGAGCTCGCCAACCTGGTGAACGAGGCCGCGCTGTTCGCGGTTCGCAGCGGACGGCGGACGATCACCGACGGCGACTTCGATCACGCGCGCGACAAAGTCCTGATGGGCGTCGAGCGCAAATCGCTGACGATGAGCGAGGACGAGCGCATCACCTGCGCCTACCACGAGTCGGGCCACGCCGTCGTCGCCGCGCTGCTGCCGCACGCCGATCCGCTGCACAAGGTGACGATCATCCCGCGCGGCCGCGCGCTTGGCGTGACGATGCAGCTGCCGGAAGGCGATCGGCACACGCACACGCGCGACTACCTCGAGGCGCAGATCGCGATCCTGATGGGCGGCCGCGTCGCGGAGGAACTCTTCCTGCGACAGATGACGAGCGGCGCCGGCAACGACATCGAGCGCGCCACGGAAATTGCGCGGCGCATGGTCTGCGAGTTCGGGATGTCGGCGCTCGGGCCCCTGGCGTATCGGACACCGGGCAACCCGTGGGAAACCGATCGCGGCACGGGCATCAGCGAGGCGACCGCCGAGCGCGTGGACGAGCAGGTGCGCGATATGGTGATGCGGGGTTACGAGACCGCGCGGCAGCTCATCGCCGGTCACCGCGCCTCGGTCCGGCGCATGGCCGAAGAACTCCTCGAAGTGGAATCGCTCGACGCCGACGGGATCAAGGCGATCATCGCGACCACCGCGGCGCCGGCCTCGTAAGAAAACCGTGCCATCTGGGGTCTGATCCGGATCAGACCCCGGACTTTCGTTTCTTGGGCGCCTTGGTCTTGACCGTGTTCCGCCAGGCCAGGGTCATCGCCTCGCCCAGCACCTCCTCGCCGACCTCCCGCAGCACCACCATCGTGCATCCCTGACGCCCCCAGGCGCCGCTGGCGGGCTCGAACACGTCCCGATTCGCTTCGATGAATTCCTTCTGTTGCGGGGGCGTCAATTTCACCATCCCGCGTCGGCCATCAGGGCTCAGAGTCGCGAAAATCCGGCCATTTGCCCGAAAGTCGGGGTGTCCCATGTGGGCGCCTTCGACGGCCCCTGGCAGGCCGAGGGCGATCCGCCGAAAAAGATCAGGGGTCATGCCGCGCACGCTAGCGCGTGCATTGGTGGGAATCAAGTATGATTACAGAGGCGTTTTGCGCGCCACTATGCGCCGTTTAGCTGCTGCCGCCGGACTCGCCGCCGCGCTCATTATCGGTGTGCCATTGCACGCCGCCGATAACCTGGTCCTCTCTCGCTTCGGCGACTACGTCGAAGCATTGCGCATCCAGATCGGCATCCCCGGTGTGGCGCTGATGATCGTCGGCGCCACCGACGTGGCCTACGAACGGATGTTCGGCCACCAGGACGTCGAACGGTTGGTAGCGACCCGCGCCGATACACCGTTTCACACCGACGGCCTGACGCAAACCCTGACCGCGACGCTCGTGCTGCGCTGCGTGGATCAAGGGCGCATCTCGCTCGACGATTCCATTTCGAAGTTTGCGCCTGGCGATCCCAATGAAGGCGCGACCGTTCGTCAGATTCTTTCGCACACTACCCCCAGCGGCGGGTTCGCCTATCAGCCGGATCGGCTCGACGTCCTGAAGGTCGTCGTCGAGAAATGCCATCCGTCCGGATCGTTCCGCGTTGCGCTCGCCGACCTGCTCGATAGCCTTGGGATGATGAACGATTCCGTGCCGGGTCCCGACGCCGCCGGTTTGATCGGATCCCCGGGCGGCATTGGCCAGGCAGCGATCGAGCGGTACCAGACCGTTGTTGGACGACTGGCGGTCCCGTACGCGGTGGACTCTCAGAAGCGGGCGACCAAGTCGCAGTATCCAGCCACCGGCCTGCGAGGCGGCAGCGGCCTCATTTCCTCGGCGCGGGAATACGCGAAGTTCGATCTGGGATTGAAGAAGGGCGGACACCCGCTCAGCTTCGACATGTTGTCGCATGGCGTGGAACCCGATCGGCGGCCGGCCGCACGGCCTCGGCTGGTTCGTGCAGAGTTACAACGGCGAAAAAGTCGTGTGGTCGTTCGGGCAGGGCGACAACGCGTCGTCGTCGCTCGTCATCACTCTGCCGGCGCGGTCGATGACCCTGGTGCTGCTGGCCAACAGCGACGGGTTGTCGAAATCGTTCAATCTGGCCAACGGCGACGTCGACGTCGTCGCCGTTCGCGAGGCTGTTCCTCGAGCTCTTCACGAAGTAGCGTCATGCCGCGGGTGTGGCCGCTCGCGGTGGCGTTGCTTCTGCTTTCGTCGCCTGCCGTCGGCCGCGGAAAAGCAGCTGCGGCCGTTCGCGGCGGTCACCTTCAAGGGTTCGACGACGTTCGTGTTGGGGAACGCGGTCGGCAAGCGGCACACCGTTCTCGGTGTGGGCGCGGCTCTCGTGGGCGACATCGTCGGGGTCGAGGGCGAGGTCGGTTGGGGACCCGGGTTTTTCGAGCCGGATCCCGATCGGCTGGTCGTCCGGAGTGGCGTCACGACGGCGACGGGCAGCGTGATCCTTACACTGCCAAAACGGTTGACGGAATACACTCTTCGACCCTACTTTGTGGCGGGCGCGGGAGTGATGCGCGTCAATATCGCCGATGTGTTGAGCGTGTTCGACCCGACTAAAGCCTTGGCCGCCTACGACATCGGCGGCGGCGCCGTCGGTTTCCTGACGTCGCAGGTGGGGGTGGCGTGGGACGTGCGAAGGTTTGGCACGCTCAAAGCATCTGCGGCCGAACCCGGTACGACGACCGAGGGAGGAGCCGCTCGGTTGTCATTTTGGCGCGCGAGCATGGCTCTTGTGGTACGCTACTGACCCTCGCGGGGATCCTGATGGGCTGGACGCTCGAAAGATGAGCTAGAATCCGGCCGGACCAAGCGTGCGGTCGGATAAACGGCGGTGGAGTTTTCGATGAGTAGACGAGCCCTCGGTTGTTGCGCGGCGTTGCTTCTTGGCACGATGGTCGTGGTGCATGCGCAGGACAGCATCCGCATCACGCCGATCATGCGCGAGAAGAAGGTGGTCGTCTCCTTCGAGCTCACCAACGCGTACGACGACGCCATCCGGCAGTCGATTTCGAGCGGCCTCAAGACGACGTTCAGCTTCGACGTGGCGCTTCGCGTCGTGGCGTGGGTTGACCGCACCGTGGCGACCGCGGTTGTCAGCACCAGCGATCAGTACGACAACCTGACGCGCCAGCACCGGTTGACGCGGACCGTGGACGGACGCGTCGAAGACGCGATGGTCACCGACGACGAGTCCGTGGCGCGTGAGTGGCTGACGACGTGGAAGCGGCTCGAGCTGTGCGAGACGAAGAAGCTCGATGCCTCGCGCGACTATTACGTGCGTGTGAGCGCGCGCGCGCGGCCGTCGGGCGGCTCGCTGCTGGGATGGGCGGCCTCCATCACCGGCCAGACCAAGTTCACCTACATTCCGTAACCAGCTGACGGCGGATATGCAGGGGTCCGGCGCGAGCCGGACTTTGTGTGTACGTGGGGTCCGGCTTTAGCCGGACCTACAGAGAAGAGTACGCCTGTCAGATGTAGGCCGCCTAAAGGCGGACCCCACGGACGGTTCAGGGCATACCACGGTTCACGCTGTAGCTTGTTGTTCGAGCGCCTGCGGGCGCTTCAAGTGGAAGCCCGCCGCGTCCTGATACGCCTTCGCGAGCGCGAGCAATTCCATCTCTCCAAAGGGTCTGCGCGAAAAACGTCACGTTGGTCGGCGAACCGGTGTCGGCGAAGCCGTTCGGCACGTTGATCGCCGGGTAGCACGCCAGGTTGGCCATGTTCGAAGTGGCGCTGCGCCGGCGTCTGCGGACGCGGCGGTTCGCTGCCCGCACCGGCGCCGCGTCCTTCTCCGCGCCCCGCGCCGGGGCGCAGGCGCCGACCGCACGCCGGTGTTGTTCGACGCGACGATGTAGACGTCGAGGTTCGCGGTGGCCTCGGCGAGCTTCATCATCATCATCATGCGCACGCGCTGCGCGCGCAGATACTCGACGGCGGGGACGAGCCGGCCGTTGGGCCTGCCGCCGCCGCGCGCCTCCTTCATCTTCCCGGCCCGCGCGTACTCGTCGAAGAACACGAGCGACTCGACACCGAGCCCGCTGACGTTCACCGGCACGTCAGGCACCGACATCGGCACGAACTTCGTCACGCCGATCGATCGCAGCGTCTCGAGCGTCTGCTCGGCGTTCTTCTTCGCGCTCGCGTTGGTCAGCTCGTCGAACGATTCCTTGATGTAGCCCACCCGCAGCTTCTTCACGTCGAGCTGCGCGTTCCAGTTGAACGGGATGTCGGACACGCTCATGTCGCGGCCGTCGGGCCTGGCGATCGCCTGCATGACGATCGCGCAGTCCTCCGCGTAGCGGCAGATCGGGCCGAGCCGATCCTGCGTCCACGACAGCGCCATCACGCCGTACCGGCTGATGCGGCCGAACGTCGGCCGGAGGCCGGCGAGCCCGCATCGCGCCGAGGGGCTCAGAATCGATCCGCTCGTCTCGGTGCCGATCCCGAACGCCGACGCATCCGGCCGCGGTCGCCGACGAGGGACCCGCCGACGATCCGCTCGATCCCTGCGTCGGATTCCAGGGATTCTTCGTCTGCCCGCCGAACCAGTTGTCGCCGCTGGCCAGCTCGCCGGTCGTGAGCTTCGCAATCAGCACCGCGCCCGCGTCGCGCAGCATTTCCACGACGCTCGCGTCGTAGTCGAACGACTGTTCCTTGAACGCCGGCGATCCCCACGTGGTCTTGTAGCCCTTGACCGAGATGATGTCTTTCGCGCCCCAGGGGATGCCGTGCAGCGGTCCCTTGTACTTGCCCGCGGCGATCTCCGCGTCCGCCTTTTTGGCTTCCGCGCGTCCGTAGTCGTCGAGGAACGTGACGACGTTGTTCAGCAGGCCGTTGTAGCGGTGGAGGCGCGCGAGGTACATCTCGGTGAGTTCCAGCGACGTCACTTGTTTGGTGCGCAGGAGCTCGGCCAGATGGCGCACCGGCCAGAACGCCACGTCCTCCAGGTTCGACGGCCGCTTCACCGCCGGCGCCGCGCTCAACTTGAAGGGCAGCTTCGTCTTGTTGACTTCGATGCCCGGCACGATGGCGCTGAAGTGAAACGGCGGCGAGACGTCGTTGGGAATGTGAACGGCGCGCATCTCTTCGAAGCGCGTCAGGTTCTGGTTCGCGGAATCCACCATCGACTTGAGCTCGTCTTCGGTGAGCTCGAGGCCGGACAGCTTCATGGCCTCGGCGACCATCGCGAGCGTGATCGTCTTCTCGCCCGCATCCTGCATGCGCGCCCAGATGATGCCGGGCGCGAGCGTGCTTCCCAGGCCGATGCCGGCGAAGTGGGCCATGAACCGCCGTCTGGTTTCGTGGAGATCAGGCATGGCGCATATTTTAGACTGGCAGACGCGCGTTTTCTGGACGGTCCTGACGAATCAACAATGCCAGCGCGAGCGCAATCACGTAACAGGCCGCGCCGGCCAGGACAACGGCGCGGAAGCCGACCGTCAGCGCGATCAGCATCGCCACGACGGACCCCAGTACCGACGTCGCGCCGTTCATCGCCCAGGCCCACGGGAGATGTTCCGGCCGGCGCCGGGCGAGCATTGCGATGCCCGCCGGCAGCGGCATGCCGAGCCCGATGCCGAGCGGTAGCAGCAGCCCGATCGACAACGCGATGCGCAGGGGCCGTTCGAATCCAAGCCACATGCTGAACAGATGCGGGAGCGCGAACGCGTAGCCCACCGCGAGGACGGCGACCAGCGGCAGCGTGACCCGCAGGGTGCGGCGCGGGTCGTCGTCGAAGCGGCGGCTGACGCGGCTGCCGATGGCGCCGCCGATCAGCAGCGTGAACAGAACGACCGTCAGCGCATACACCGGGTGGCCCAGGAACAGCACGAAGCGCTGCATGATGCCGATCTCGATCAGCATGAAGCCCACGCCGAGACACGAGAAGTAACCCAGCCACCCGACCGGCAGCTCGCGGCTGGGTGCGCCGCCGCGAAAGGCCAGCGGCACCACGATGAAGACCACGACCAGGCCGATCGACACGTAGAGGAGCCGCACCAGCAGGCTGATGCCGTCACGCGAGTCGGTCATCGCGGCGTCCCGAAAAGCCTTCGGCACCGACGAGGGTTTCACGCCTTGAAAGAAGAAGGGGCGATCGTCGACGACCGGCGAGATGTCGGTCTCGTGTCGCTGGTAGATCGCTTCAGCGTCGGCGGTTGTCGCCAGGGTCACGTACAACGGATCGCCCTCCGCCGGCTGGCCGTCCATCCCCGGCGCGTAGATGATCCGGAATCCGAGGTCGCGTGCCGCCTCGCGCAAGCGGCGGTTCTCGTCCGGCGTGAACGGCGTCGTTCGGAGCATGTACGTCGTCACGCCCGGTTCGCCCCGCGGGATGGGCGGCCGCTCGACCGCGAAAAAGCGATCCGCAACCGTCCACCCCATCCGCTCGGCAGCTGCCCGCGCGAGCGACAGCACGCGGACGCCCTCGTGCGTCCACCGCGACATCGCGAGCACCCCGCCGGGACGGAGATGCTGCAGATATTCGACGAATGCTTCGACCGTGTACAGGTTGTTCTCGGTGAGCGAGAAAGCGCCGGCCGAGGTGGCCGCCCAGGTGTCGACGAGCGACGCCTGAATCGACGTCGTATCGCTCGCGCGACCGGGCGATGAAGTTGCGGCCGTCATCGACATGAATTTGCACGTCGGGCCGCTCGTAGAGGCGCCCCGACCGGCCGCGGAAGCGGTCGCGCATCACGTCGTTGACGATGATCGAGTTGATTTCGACGCCAACGACGCGGCGAGCGCCGAAGACCAGCGCGGACCAGACGTCGCGGCCGCCGCCCGGACCGATGACGAGCGATTCGCCGTTGGGCGGCATGATCCGGTAGGGAAACGCGGTCACCTCATAGCGCAGGAACTCGGCGTCCTCGGGCTTCTGCGCGACCAGGATTTCCGTCGACGCGGAGGCGTCGATGTCCATGAAGTACGAAAACGGATGCGGGCCCTTGTCGTTGGGAGAGAGACCCCAATCGTGGTGCTGCTCGGGATACACCGCCACGCGCGAATGCGAGTTCCACTTCGTGAACATCCACGGCCGCTCGCCCGCCTTGGTGAACCGGACGTCGAGAAAATGCCAACGGCCGTGCAGCACGAGGGCAACGACGGCTGCGAGCGCGACGCCCGCAGCGATGACTTGGCGCGTCCGGGTGCCCGCGAAGCACACGGCGGCAACCCCTGCCAGCGCCGCGGCGCCGATCAGCGGACCGGGCCCCCCGAAGCGTTCCAGAACCGGAATGAAGAGCAGGCAGCCCGCGGCCGCGCCGGCGAGGTCGGCCCCGTAGACACGATTGATGTCGTGGTGCAGCCGCGACACGGCCAGCGCGAGGCACGCGCCGCCGAAGAAGAACGGAAGCGCGGAGAGCGCATAAATGCCGGCGAGCGATGCCAGATCGCGCGAGAGGAACACGGTGCCGATCGGCGTCCGCAGAAACAGCACGGCGACGAGGGTCGACGACACCGCAAACAGGAGGCCGTAGGTCCAGAACTGGCGGTCGAGGCGTTCGGGCGGATGTTGCTTCGCCAGGACGTGCAGATACACCGCGCTGGCGCTCAGGCCGAAGAGCGCGAGCGACACGGCCAGGAACGCGAAGTGGCTCCAGGTGATGACGGAGAAGAGACGGGTGATCCCGAGCTCGACCAGCAGGATCGATGCGGAGATGCATGCGACTCCTGCCAGCTTGACATGCGACACGCGCACCGGCGACTGCATACGACAAACACTATACTGCCCGCGTGGCACGTCTTGAGCGAGCGGGATGAGCGCGAGTCGAAGGATGACGCGGACGAACCGTTACTTCACGGTTCTGACCAATCCCAAGTTTCTGCGCGCCAATCTGACCGACGATGCCCGCCGCGAGTTCTTCGCCGGCGGCGACACGCTCGTGGATTTCATGTGGCGGACGATTCAGCTGCGGCTGTCGCCGGATTTTGCGCCGACCGCGATCCTCGGTACCGGCTGCGGCGCCGGGCGCCTGGCCATTCCGCTCGCGCGTCGTGCCGCGCGGCGCGCCGGAACGGTGACCGCCGTCGATCGATCGCCGGCGATGCTGCAAACCGCCCGTACCGAAGCGGCGGCGCACGGCGTGGACAACATCACGTTCTCCGCACCCGACGAGCTGTTCGCCGGGCAGAAGCGCTTCGATTTCGTGGTGTGCTACCTGGTGCTGCAGCGGCTCCCGCCGCGAGAGGGGCTCGCGCTGGTGCGCGCGCTCATCGAGCGTGTCGTGCCCGGCGGGATTGGCGTGTTTCAGTTTCCCTATCGGACGGAGGCGTCGTCGGTCGTCAACGGCGACGCGCTGGCTGCGCGAGCGCGTGCCGGGCGTCAACGGCGTGACCAACACGCTGCGCGGACAGACGTGGTCGCAGACGTTCATGCCGACGCACACGTATCGGGTCGAGGACGTGCTGAAGATCTTCGACGCCGCCGGCCTGCCCGGCGACGTATCTGACGTTCGAGGACCATGGTGACGTGGCGAGCATGATGGCGTTTACCGAGCGCCGATGTCGGCGCAGCTGAAGCCGCGCCCTACGCACCCGGAGCGCGAGGCCTGCGGCGGAGAACGTCGGTAGCGCGAAGCCTTCAGGCGAGCGATCGACGAGCCGATCGACGTAAAGCAGCTGATCGCATCGACGTCGATCGAGGAGTTGAACGCCGCCGCCGAGGAGTACTTCGCCTCGCTCACGACATGGGATCACCATCTGGCGAAACCGTTCAGCGGCGTGGACGAGGCGCCGTGGCTCCTGACGCACTTGACCGCGGTCTTGCAGGCGCTGCAGCTCAAGCCGGGGTTGACGGTGCTCGAATTCGGCGCGGGCACGGGTTGGGCGTCGCGGTTTCTCACGCAGCTCGGATGCCGCGTCATCCTGCTCGACGTTTCGCCGACCGCTCTCCAGCATCGCGGCCGCGTTGTACCGAGCGCGTACCGGTTGTCGGCGATCAGCCGGCGCCGGCGTTTCTGGTCTTCGACGGCCGCCGCATCGATCTGCCCGACGCGAGCGTCGATCGCATCATGTGTCTTCACGCGTTCCATCACGTGCCGAATCCGGCCGAGGTAATCGCGGAGTTCGGACGGATCCTGCGCCCGGGCGGCATCGCGGCGTTCGCGGAGCCCGGGCCGACGCATTCGCGCTCGGCGCAGTCTCAGTTCGAAATGCGCTCGTATCGCGTCGTCGAAAACGACATCGACGTGCACGGGTTGTGGCGAATGGCTCGAGGGAGCGGCTTTGCCGACTTGCGCATGATGATCCTGCACGGCCAGCCGTTCCACGTGTCGCTCGAGCGCTTCGAGGACTTCCTGCGCGGCGGCGAGACGTGCGCGGAGTGGCTGGGCGACGCGCGCACGTTCCTCCGCAACATCCGGAACTTCATGCTCGTGAAAGAGGGCGTCGAGCGGCGCGACAGCCGTTCGCCGGCGGGCCTGGCGTGCGAAATCGATGCACGCCTTGCCGGCGCGGTCATCGCGGGCTCGCCGATCCCGGTTCGCGTCATCGTGACCAACGTCGGCGACGCGGTCTGGCTGCCGAGGACGGCCGACATCGGCGGCGTCTCGCTCGGATGCCATGTGTTCCATGATGACGGACGACTGCTCCAGACCGAGGTGCTCTCGCATGCGCTGAAGGAAGGCTTTCGGGAGGTGGGGCCGGCAGAAATTGTCTCGCTCGAGATCAGTCTCCCGGCGTTGCCGCGCGGCCGATATGTCCTCGAGATCGACTGCGTCGCCGATCGCGTCGGCTGGTTCGCGCAGCTCGGATCGCGGCCGGCCAGACTCGACGTCGAGGTGTAGCGCGGCCCTTTCAGGGCCGCGATCGCGGGCTGAAAGCCCCGCGCTACAGCCGATTGCGTTGAGCAGCTCCGACAAGTCATTCGGCAGCGGCGCTTCGATCGACATCAGCTGCTGCGTCACCGGATGGGCGAACGCGACTCGCCAGGCGTGCAGCGCCTGCCGTGGAAACGCCCGCAGCGCCGCGGCGAGCGCTGGATCGACGACATCATTCCACCGCGGCTCACCGTTCGTCGGATCGCCAACGAGCGGCCAACCCCGTGCGTGCAGATGCGCACGGATCTGGTGCGCGCGCCCAGTCGCCAGCGAACAGCGGAGGAGCGCGAGCCCCGCGCGCGGCGCCGGCACACGCGGCGAGCCGTTCGAATCGCGTCTCGCTGGGCCGGCCGACATGCTTCGAGGCCACCGTCCGGCGCTGGTGCCGATCCTTGAACA
>CAVSWN010000022.1:0-153197 GCA_963731545.1 uncultured Acidobacteriota bacterium
GCCGACGAAGGATCAACTCGAGCCGCCCGCCGACGTGACGCTGTCGGACTTCCTCACCCCACCGCGTCGCGGCCCAACACACGCCCACGGTGGTCGAGCCGGTGGGGGACCGCCGTTCCACCTGGTGGGTCCTCGCCGAGCTGGGCCGACGACTCGGCTACGAGCTCGCAACCACCACCGGTGACGACGCCACCAACGAGGCGCGCCTGTCCCGCATCACCAAACGTGCCCGATGCTCCTACGACCAGCTCCGCAGCGACGGCTACGCGGAGGCCGGCCACGACCTCCCCGCCCCGTGGGTCGACGCCCACGTCGAACGGATGGGGGGATGGCGGCTTGCGCCGCAGCTCCTCGTCGACCAGCTCGCCGCACTCGAGCTCGACGACGCACTGGTGCTCGTGCCGCGCCGGCAGGTCCGGCACCTGAACTCGCAGTTCGACTACCTGGGGGAGCCGGCCGAGATCATGCTCCACCCCGACGACGCCGCCACCGCCCTCATCAGCGACGGGCTCCGATCGTCGTCCGCAGCACGCACGGCGAGCTCACCGGTGTCGCCAAGATCGACACCGCCATCCGACCCGGCGCGGTGTCCGTGCCGCACGGTCATCAGCACGCCAACGTGAACCTGCTCACCAGCAAGGACACGCTCGACCCCATCACCGGAATGGCACGTTACTCCGGGATCCGGTCACCATCCACCCTGCATCGGACAGCACCACCCACGACGTAGGCGGTCACCGTTCGTCGACGACGGCGCGGTAGCCGGTCATGATGCGATCCACGATCTCAGGCCGGACGCGCCTGGGCGCGCCGGAAGCCCTGGCCCGCCCAAAAGCTCATGTGGTGCGGATCGCCGCGTCGGGCTGCCTCGGCTCGGAGCGGCCGCGTGGCTCCGTTGATCTGCGGGTAGCCGATCGGCGCCGATGGATGGTCGAGCATGAACTGGTTGACCAGGCCGCGGACGCCGGCCACTGAACGCTCGGGTGATCGCCGTCGTCGTGAACGCGGGATCGGCCAGGGCCGCTTTGTACGTGTCGTGGGCTCCACTCTCCGGGGTTCGCAGAAATGCGGTGCCGAGCTGCGCGGCTTCCGCCCCGCCACGACCACAGCCGCCAGGTCGCGACCGTCCATGACCCCGCCCGCCGCGACGAGGGGAACGTTCGTCGTCTGCCGGACGCGCCGATCAGCGCGACAGGCCGTACCCGTCGTCACGCTCGTCGTCGGTGAAGCCGCCGCGGTCGCGCGCCGGCCTCGATGCCCTGCACGCACAGCGCGTCGACGCCGCGTTCGACCGCGACGTCGGCATCTCCCGGGTTCGTGATCGTCACCATCACCTGCGTCCCGACCCCGTGGAGCTCGGCGACGACGTCACGTGACGGGCATCCAACGCGAAGCTGACGACCGCGACGGGATGCTGCACCAGACCGGCGAGCTTGGCTTCCCAATGGTCGTCGCTCCACTCCGACGGTCCGACCTGGACGCCGAGCGATGAGGCTGCGTGCTCGATCTGGGCGAGGTACTCCTGCAGCGCCTCGGCATCCACCGGAGGGGGCGTACGGCACGAACACATTCACGCCGAACGGTTGATCGGTGAGACGCCGGGTCGCCGAGATCTCGTCGACCATCTCGGCTGCGGACTTGTAACCCGCGGCCAGGAAGCCCATCCCGCCGGCGTCGCTCACCGCCGCCGCCAGCTCCGGACGAGATGGCCCTCCGCCCATCGGCGCTTGTATCAGCGGCCACCGCACGAGGTCCAGTCCTCCCATGGCCTGTCCACCAGCCCTCTCATGCCTGCGACATGTCGACGACGACGCTACGGCCGCGCCCCGCCGCGCTGGCCATCAGCGTCTTCCGGTTTGGGAGCTCAGATGTGATTCAGCCGACTGGTGAGGTCGTCCGCTTCCCAGAACGGTGAGCCGACCGCATCCGGTACCGCTGCAAGGCGGGTGTGGACATCGCCGGCCGGGGGTCCGATGCGAGCGGCGACGGGCGTCAGTGCGTCGAGATCGAACCGGTACACGTCGGCGGCCGTTCCCGCGAGGAGCATGCGGAGAGTGGCGTCGTCGACGTCGGCGAAGTTCGCCGCGCAAGGCGTCAACGGTGTGGCCGGTCGCACCTTCCGGATGGGGAAAGTCATGACCCCACATGATGCGGTCTGCGCCGAGCACGTTGATCCAGTGCACCTCATGCGGAGAGAGAATGCTGGCACCCACGTAGCAGTTGCGCTGGAAGTACTCGATCGGTGTGAGCTGCAACGCATCAGTGGTGGCTGTGCCAAAGACCATCGAGAAGTTCAGCTGGCGCACGTCCCACGAATCGCGACTGCACGATGCGGAGTCGCGCGTCATGCGCTCGAGGTCCTCGACGACCCATCGGAGGCCTGGCATCTCGGTCCACACGACGGTGAGATCAGGATCCGTAGGAACACGCCGCCGACGATGAGGTGACTCAGGGTCAAGCGGGTCCAGAGCTCGTGGTCGACGTAGGTGACCGCCTTGGCGGCATCCTGTTCCTGGGCCAGCTCACGGTCGAAGCCAGGGCGAAGCACACTGCCCGCTAGGGCCGCCCGGCGATGAGTTCTCCTGTTGCCTGGAGTCCCAACTCTCAGCCGTGCAATCGAGTCAGGGAGAGACGACATGCCAGAACTGCTCATCGACTTCATCACTTCGCTCGATGGTTACGGGGCCGCCGAAGGTTGGCCGGGCTGGTGGGGGCTCGAAGGACCCGAGTACCTCGCGTCGTTGGGCGAGCGCCAGAAGCAGACTATACGGTCTTGATGGGGCCAACCACCTACCGCCTCATGTCGGGATTCGCCGCCGAAGGTGAGCCGGGCACCGATGCCCTGGCGGCCTCTCGAAAGTCGTCTTCTCGAGCACGCTGAGCGAGCCCCTCTCGTGGCCGAACACGCGGCTCGTTGCCGGAGATGCTGTTGAGGCGGTGCGGGAGATGAAGGACAAGGGTTCCAGGTCCATGCGCACCATGGGCAGCCTCACCCTGTGCCGCTCACTCCTGAAGGCCGGCCTCGTGGACCGCTTCCGCGTGGTCATCTTTCCCGTCATCACCGGCAGCACCGGTCAGGACCGCATCTACGACGGCTACCCCGATGTTGCGCTCGACATGATCAGCAGCCGCACCTTCGACGGTCGCATCCAACTGGTCGAGTACGTCCCGCCGTTCTACCGACGACGCCCGAGGTCGACGAGCGCAACGCCTGATCGAGTGGTCAGCGGGGCCCTGAGTCGCTTCGCCACTCGGGGGGTTCGGGAGGCTGGGACGCCTCGGGGTCCCGCTGCGCTGCTCAAGTTACGGACCAGCACCCTGAATCGAAACCACAGGCTGGTGAAGACCGGGTGAACTCGGATTCCCTGTGCCGCCAGCAGGCGCGAGCTGATCAGCCGGGACGACGACGCCGCGGACGACCTCGCCGTCGCGCATCGCCGCGAAGGCGTCGTTACGTCGTCGAGCGCGTACTGCCGGGTGATCATCGACGCCACGTCGAGCCGGCCCGACTCGATGAGCTCGATGAACCGCGGGAAGTCGCGCGTCACGCGTGCGGAGCCGTAGTAGCTGCCCTTCACCGTGCGGTCCTCCATGATCAGCTGCATGCTCGGCAGCGGGAGCGTGTCCCGGAACCCGGGGACACCGATGAACACGGTGGTGCCGCCGCGGCGCGTCATGTCCAGCGCCTGCAGCTCCAATGCATGGCTGCCGACCGCCTCGAAGGCGTAGTCGACGCCGCGTCCGTCGGTGAGCGCCTTGACCTGCTCGATCGGATCACCGGCACTCGGGTCGACCACGTCGGTCGCGCCGAACCGCAACGCCGACTCGCGCTTCATCGCCACGGGATCGACGGCGATGATCCGCGCCGCGCCCGCCACCTGCGCGCCCAGGATGGTGGCCGTGCCCACGCCGCCCGCTCCGATGACGGCGACGGTCGCGCCCGGGCGCACCTCGGCGGTGTTGACCGCGGCGCCGAAGCCGGTGGTGAATCCGCAGCCGATCAACGACAACTGGTCGGCCGGGAGGTCCGTGTGCACGGGGATGCACGACGCCTCGTCGACGGTGATCACGTCGGCGAAGCTGCCGATGCCTGCGAGCGCGTTGGCCTGGGTGCCGTCGGCGCGGGTGGCGCGCAGGCGGGGGAGCATCTCGGCGTTGAGGTCGCAGAGGTGCGTCTCCTGGCGCAGGCAGTGCCAACACGTGCCGCACACGGGCGTGATCGACACGATCACCCGGTCGCCGGGTTGCACCCGCGTGACACGGCAGTCCCGGTCCACTCGACGATCCCGGTTGCCTCGTGACCGAGCATGATCGGTCCCATCCGCTTGCCGTCGATCACCGCCTGGTCGGAGTGGCACACCCCGCTCGCGGCGACGCGCAGGATCACGTCGCGATCGCCGGCCGGCACGGGCGTCACCGTCTCGACCACCAGGTCGTCGGCTCCGGGCAGGTAGATCGCGGCGCGCATGGCGGTCGGCGCTCGCGATCACTGCGGCGCCGGGTCGAACTCCAGGTGGAGCTCGCGCAGACCGCGCAGCATGTACGTGGGGTCGTACTCGTAGCGGCGGGCCTCGATCGGGCCGTGGTGCTCCTCCGAGATCCGGATGTCCGACATCCGGCTGAGGAAGCGCACGAGGGTGGCGTGGGTCTCGGCCCGGGCGAGCGGCGCGCCGGCGCAGCTGTGGATGCCGGTGCCGAACGCGAGGTGCTGACGCCCGTTGGCCCGGTCGAGCTTGAACTCGTTCGGGTCGTCGAAGTGCCGGGGATCGCGACTGGCGGCGTCGGTCATGACGAACACCGTGGTGCCGGGCGCGAGGTCGACGCCCCCGACCGTCGTCCGCACCTTGGCCAGCTTGAACGAGCCCTTGAGCGGCGCCTCGGTGCGCAGCATCTCCTCGACGAACGGCGCGATCAGGCTCTGGTCGGCGCGCAGGCGCTGCTGGAACTCGGGATGGTCGCCGAGGGTGCGCACGCACATCCCGATGAGCCGCGCGGTGGTCTCGCTGCCCGCCGAGAACAGGTTGGCGGCGATGCGCATGACGTCCTCGACCGGGGGCAGCGTGCCGTCCGGGAAGGTGGCCTGCGCCATCTCGGTCATCACGTCGTCCTGGGGGTTCGCGCGGCGGTCCTCGATGTAGCGCGTGAACTGGTCGTAGAGGAACCCGAGTGGCTTGTGCTCCATCCGCGCCGCCCGCACCTTGGTGGTGAGGTGCTCGAGGAACGTCGTCACGGTCGTCGTCGGGCACGCCGAGGAGGTCGGCGATCACCATCAGGGTGTACGGCATCGCGTAGTCGTGCAGGAGCTCGCACTCGCCCGGCGTCGATGAACTGGTCGATCGTCTGGTCGGCGAACGACCACAGGAACGCCTCGTTCTCCTTGAGCCGCTTGGGCGTGATCAGCCGCATGAGCAGCCCACGGTGGGCGGTGTGCTTCGGCGGATCGAACGAGGGGAGCTGGTCGCTGAACGGCAGCTCCTCGCGGTGCTCCTCGATGATCTGCGTGATGTCGTCGCCCTCGAGCGGCACCGACATCTTCTTGAACGGTCCGCTCACCGTGTTGCAGTTCGACCACGTCTGCTGGTCGCGGTAGATGGCGGTGGCTTCCTCGTATCCGGTGACCAGCCAGACGTCCCAGAGCGGGTAGTACCAGATCGGTCCCTGCTCGCGCACCCAGTCGTAGAACGGATACGGGTTGCGGGGGAGCTCCTTGTCGCGGAAGAGATCGGTTGCCGAGAAATCGGTCGTCGTCACTGATGCCTCGCTCAGGGAAGTCGCGCGGACCAGCCGCCGTCGACGGGGATGATCGCGCCGGACACGAACGACGCGCGGTCGGAGCACAGGAACGCCGCGACCTCCGCGACCTCCTCGGGTCGTCCACCGCGGCCGAGCGACGCCTTCTTGGCGATCTCGGGGAACTGGGAGCCGCCGGACACGCCCATGATCTCGGTCTCGATGAAGCCCGGGCACAGGCAGTTCACGCGAACGCCCTTGCGTCCGTACTCGGCGGATGCCGACTTCGTGAGCGACACCACGCCCGCCTTGGCCGCGTTGTACACCGACGTGGCCATGGCCTGCTCGGACACGCGCAGGCCGCCGACCGAGGACCAGTTGACGACGACGCCACCGCCCGCGTCGCGCAGGCGCGGGATGCCGTACTTCATGCCGAGGAAGACCCCGCGCAGGTCGACGTCCATGACCTTGTCGTAGTCGCTCATCTCGGTCTTGTGGATCGGTCCGCCGATCCCGATGCCGGCGACGTTGAGCACCGCGTCGACCTGGCCGAACTCGGCGACCGCGGCCTCGAACAGCGCGGCGACGTCCTGCTCGTCGCTCACGTTGCAGTGCATCGGCAACACGCCCTCGCCGATCTCCGCCGCGGTGTCCTTCTCGGCGCCGCTGATGTCGGCCGCCACGACCCGGGCCCCCTCGGCGACGAAGAGCTTCGCCGACGCCTTCGCCATGCCGGACCCGGCCCCGGTGATCACCGCGACCTTGCCGTCGAGCAGTCCCATTGCGCTCTCCCCCAAATTGGTGCCATCGAGCACTGACAGCAATTGGGGATCGTACGGCGCCGTTTCCCGAGCGGTCAACGGGCGTGGATCGGCGACTCGCTCCGGCCGTCGGCTCAGGGCCGGGTGACCGGCGGCAGCGGGTGGCGGAAGGCTGCCGCGGCGTTGGCGTGGGTCATCAGCCGCAGCTCGTCGTCGGGGATGTGGCCCCAGTAGCTGCTCGATGACGGCCTGCGTGTCGGGCCACGTGCTGTCGCCGTGCGGGTAGTCGACCTCGAGCATGACGTGCTCGACGCCGATGCGGTGGCGGGTGTCGATCGTCGACGGGTCGTCGATCGTGCAGAACCAGAAGTTGCGCCGCAGCACGTCGGCCGGGCGGCCGTCGGGGCCGAGCCCGTTCGACAGGTAGCTCGCAGCGGTCGGCGATGTAGTCGAGGCGGTCGAGCAGCATCGCGACCCAGCCGAGCCCGCCCTCCGACATCGCGATCTTCAGGTCCGGGTATCGCACCGGCCAGCCCGACCACACCCACTCGGCGCACGACGGTGAGCGCGAGCTGCCCGAACAGCGTGGCGCCGATCGGCCCGAGCGGCGCGCCGGGCGCGACGTCGGCCATGCCCGACGAGCCGACGTGCAGGCAGATCACCGTGTCGGTCTCCGCGCACGCGCGGATCACCGGGTCCCAGGCGTCGTCGAAGATCGACGGGAACCCGATCTTGTGCGGCCGCTCGGGGAGCGTGACCGCCACGAAGCCCGCGCTCGGCGTTGCGGCGGATCTCGGCCGCGGCCGTGCTCGGGGTCGGCGAGGTAGGTGATGCCGAGCGGGATGAACCGGTCGGGGTGCTGCTGCCACCACTCCTCGTACCATCCAGTCGTTGTACGCCGCGGGTGACGGCGAAGCCGAGCTCCGGGTCCTTGGCCGCCGAGTACACGCGCCCGCAGAAGCCGGTGATCATCGACGGGAAGTTCAGCGCGGCCCAGATCCCGCCGAGGTCCATGTCGCGCACGCGCGCGTGCGGGTCGTAGCAGCCCGGTCGCATCTGGTCGAAGCGGAACGGCTCGATCCCGTGGCTGCTCGGCCGGCGGCCGGCGACCGCGTTCATGCCCGGCCTGGTAGTGCGCGCTCGCCCTCGAACTCCCAGACCTCGTGGCCCGCGTCGTTGACCACGACCTTCGGCGCGCGGTCCTGGAGCTTCGCCGGCAGGCGACCCTCGAACATGTCGCGGCGGCTCGACGAGGTGGTCGTCGACCGAGATGACCGTGTACTTCACCGTCGCCGGCTCGGGCTCCGGGAGGAACAGCTCGGGATCGAGCACCTGCGTCATCGTCGACAGCGCCTCTCCGCCGGGACGGGTCAGTCTTCCTCCATGTGCACGAGGCGAGCAACCGCCCACGGCAACCTCGCCGACGATCACGAGCGAGCGTCGCTGACGCGGCAGTGCATTCGACCGGGCAAGATGCGTGGTCGTTGGCGACCAGGGGAGGAGGCGGCATGGGCCGTGCTTCAGATGCAGAGATCAGAGAATGGCTGGATCGCCTCGCCATTCAGGACCTGATCTATCGATACTCGGATGCGGTCACTCGAGCCGACTACGAACAGATGGCGACGGTCTTCGCATCCGATGCGGTCTGGGAGAGTCCGTTGCTGGGCATGCGCTACGAGCAGGCGTCAGACTTCATCGCGATGCAGATCGAGGGCAGCGACAGCCTCAACGTCTTGATCCAGACGGCCCACAACCCCGTCGTCACCTTGGATGCCAGCGACCGGGCACACACGACCACCACGATTCAGGAGCGGATCCGCGGCATTGGTGGCGACATCGGCGACGGCTTGCTCGGCGAGGCGGGCAGTGAGCTCAACGTGGATCAGTTCGGGATCTACTTCGACACGGTCGAGAGGATCGACGGTGACTGGAAGTTCACCCATCGGCTCTTCGTGCCGTTCCTGATCGGATCAGGAACTGTTGCAGGCGATGTCGTCACAACCCGCCCACTCGTTGTGCCCAGACCTGCATGACTGCCGCACTGCTTCGCCGACGAGCGGTATCCGAGAGGGGACTGCCATGACCGACACGCCAGTTGCCGTCGTCACCGGCGCGAGCCGCGGCATCGGACGCGCGGGCGCGCTCGCGCTGGCGGAGGCCGGGTTTGACGTCGTCGTGAGCGCCCGCACCGTCAAGGAGGGGGACGGTGCCCGACGCCACCTCCGTGCGCCAGGATCGGAGCACCGTCGTGGTGCCGGGCAGCCTCGAGCGCACCGCAGCGGAAGTCGAGGAGCGGGGCCGGCGCGCCCTGATCGTGCCGATGGACCTGCTCGATCGCGACGCCGTCCTCGCGCTACCCGCGACCGTGCTCGGGGAGTGGGGCCGGATCGACGTGCTCTTCAACAACGCGATCTACAAGGGCGTCGGCACCCTGGACCGCGTCGCGGATCTCACGCGCGAGTCGATGCTCGACATGTTCACGGGCAACTTCGTGCACCAGGTGCTTCTGATCCAGTCGGTCCTGCCCCACATGCTCGAGCGGGGACGGGGGACGATCATCGACATGGTGTCCGGCTCCGCCCGACTCGACCCTCAGGCGCCACCGGGAGAGGGCGGCTGGGGCATCCTCTACTCGGGGTCGAAGGCGGCGTTCGCGCGGGTGGCCGGCGGCATCAACGCCGAGTACCGGAGCGCTGGGATCAGGGCGTTCAACGTCGACCCCGGCAATGTAGTCACCGAGGCCCGCAAGGCGATCAAGGCGGATGACGAGTACTCGGCCGGGTACGGGAGCGAGCCCGCCGAGGCGACGGGGAAGGTCGTGGCCTGGCTCGCGACCGATTCCGGTGCGGACCGGTTCCTCAACAAGTGGATCTTCGCCCCGAAGCTGTGCTCCGACCTCGGCTTGCTCCCCGACTGGAAGTACGAGCCCGTCGGTTAGGAGTTGCCCACGGTCTCTTGCCGCGGGCGATGAGTTCTCGAATCGCCGTACGTCCTAATCATTGTTCCCACCGCGGTGGGACGACGGCGGGAGCCGATATCTGGTACCCGAGGACAAGGTCGCGACGATTCAGGATGGGTCGCCGGGGCACCGACAAGGTCAGGAGTGAGCACCGTGGCCAAGCTGCTCGACGAGCGCCGGTTCGACAACGGCGTGGTGTACGTCCGCCATCGCATCCTGATCTGAACACTCAGGGCGCGCCGAGCGCCTCCATCCAGGGAAGGAAGCAGCGCATGGCCTCACTGATCCTCAAGATGTCCATCTCGCTCGACGGCTACGTCGCACCAATCGACGGGAGCACCGACTGGATCGCTGCGGGACGCTCCGAGGACGCCCTCGGTTGGAACGTCGACACCGTGAGCAACGCCGGCGCGCATCTCGTCGGTGCCGCCACCTACGCGGGGTGGGCCGCCTACTGGCCCGGCGCCTCCGGGCCGTTCGCCCAGTCGATGAACGAGATCCCCAAGGTCGTGTTCTCGAACTCGCTCGGGTCCGCCGACTGGGGCGACACGACGATCGTTGCCGGAGACCTGGCCGAAGCCGTCACACGGCTCAAGCGGGAGCTCTCCGACGGATACCTGCTCGCCCACGGCGGGGCACGGTTCGCCCCATCGCTGGTCGAGACCGGCTTGATCGAGGAGTACCGCCTTGTGGTCCATCCGGTCGTTCTGGGCGCGGGCGAACGGCTCTTCACTGCGCCGCTCACCATCGAGCCGACGAGCACCACCGTCTTCAGCGGCGGAGGCGTCGCCCACGTCTTCGCCGCGCACCCGTGATCGAGTCCGATCGGCCGAAGACGCACATGGTGCTCGCATCCCGGCGGGCCGACTGCCGTACCGTGGACGGCAGGACCAGGCACTCTGTATGCATGGAGATCCGACTGCTCCTCCCGAAGACGAGCAATTCGTGGAGCAGGCATGTCGCCTGTACACGACCGGAACCGTCAAGCCCGCGGCGATCCTCAACGCGCCCAATGCAACGATCCTCATTGCCGCTGACGACAACCGAGTGGTGGGTTACGCGTACGGGCATGAGCTTGTGCACCCAGACGGCGAACGTACGATGTTGCTGTATTCACTGGAGGTTGCTGAGTCGCACCGCCGCCAAGGTGTCGGAAAGCAGTTGGTCGATGGGTTCATCGAGCACTCTCGTGACCGCGGCTGCACCGAGGTCTGGGTGCTGACCGACGACGATAAGCCGGCAGGATTGGCAACGTACGCATCGGCGGGTGGTACACGCGAGCCAGTCGACCAGGTGATGTACACGTGGCAGCTCGCTGTCGGAGGGCACTCGTAGGAGCGGCCGATGCCAACACTGCCGATGGCCTGCACGGAGAGAGCGCGGAGCGGGCAAGATGTGCGGGTGGAGCTTTCGATGTCGCGAGTTGCCTGGCTCCTGGTGTGGGCATCTCTTGCAGCCGTGGTCGTCGCTCTCGTCGGCGCGGCTGTCATCGGTGGCTCGGTTGAGGTGAACGTGTCGGAGAGAAGTACCGCGAAGCAAATCGACGCCTGTGCCATGTTCGCGACGTCGGACACGCAAACAATCCTCGGACCTGCAGCAGCAATACGATGAGTTCAGCGGCGGCGGAGGCCATTGTCGGTCCGGATTGGCGTCTGGCTGCTGCTGAATCGCTCCGGCCTCGCCGCGGTCAGCAACGACGCGGTCGTTCTGTTCGGCACCGGCCTCGTGACGTTCGCCCGCCGCGTGGCGCCGTCGCTCCCCCTCTATGCCGGCGCCGCCGCCGGTGCTCTCGCCACCGGCGCTGGGAATCTGGTGGTGGGCGGAGCGGGATAGCGCGCTATGAGAATTGGCGAGTTGGTGAGTTGGTAAACTTACCAACTTACCAACCTACCAACTCTCGTTCTCGCATGTTACTCTCAGGTATTGCAGGCCGGGACGCCCGACGAAACCGCGCGAAAGTGGCGGAATTGGCAGACGCGCCGGACTTAGGATCCGGTAGCCGCAAGGCTATGGGGGTTCGACTCCCCCCTTTCGCACTCCTGCTCGCTATCGCTGCTCGCAGTGCGTTCGACGCTGCAGCTTCGGAGCGCAAGCACGCGCGAAGGCGACCGGAGCGCCGCGCAGCGCGAAGCGCGACGATCGCGACCGGCTGACATCGCTGAGCAGCTGAAGCTACATGAAAACCGAATTCGTCGACGTCAACGAGACGCGCAAGAACCGTGCGCGTCGAAATCCCCAGCGACGTGGTCGACACCGAGATCGATCGCGTCGCGCGCGACTACTCGCGCAAGGCGCGCGTGCCGGGCTTCCGTCCCGGCAAGGCGCCGCCGCGCGTCATCAAGCAGCGCTTCAAGGACCAGATCCTGCACGACGTCGCGCACGACCTGATCCCGCGCGCGGTCGACGATGCGCTGCGCGAGCGGGGCGTCGAGGCGGTCGACACGCCCGACGTCCGCGACGTGACGATCGAGGAAGGCCGGCCGCTGACCTTCACGGCGTCGTTCGACACGGTGCCGGCGTTCGATCCCGGCGATCTGTCGACGATCGCGTTCCGGCGCGCGTCGAGCGCGATCAACGACGAAGCGGTGCAAGCGGCGCTGCAGCGGCTGCGCGATCGCGCGCGCGCGGTTCGAGCCGGTCGAAGGACGCGGCGTCGATCACGGCGACACGGTCGTGCTCGATCTCGAGCGGCGCGACGCGCGACCGGCGACGCCCGACAAGCACACCGACGTCAGCATCGAGCTCGGCGCGAAGGCCAACCCGCCGGGGTTCGACGAGCAGCTGCTCGGCCTCGAGCTCGGCGCGACCAAGGCGTTCACGCATCCACTACCCGGCCGACTACCCGATTGGGGAGCTCGCCGAACACCGACGTCTCGTATACAGTCACGGTGAAGGGGCTGAAGCGCCGCGTGCTGCCGGAGCTGGACGACGAGTTCGCCAAGGACCTCGGCGAGTTCGACACGCTCGACGCGCTGCGCGGCGCGCGTGCGCGAGGACCTCGAGCACGAGGCGCAAGCACGCCGCCGAGCGCGAGGATCGCGCCGAGCTGATGAAGCAGCTCGCCGACGCGGCTGCCGTTCGACGTGCCGGCCGTCGATGGTCGAGCGCGAAATCGATCGGCGGCTCGAGGAGTTCGCGCGGCGGCTGATCGATCAGAACATCGACCCGCGGCAGGCCGGCATCGACTGGAACGCGTTCCGCGAGAGCCAGCGCGAGGTGTCGCGGGAAGCGGTCGCGGCGGCGCTGGTGCTCGACGAGGTGACGCGGCGCGAGCAGCTCGAGGTGACCGACGAAGAGGTCGAGGCGCGAGGTCGAGCGCTACGCGGAACGGACCGGCCGCACGCCGGCGGCGGTGCGCGCGCGCGCTCGAGAAAGAAGGCGGCTTGTCCGCGTGTCTATGCGGGGCTGCGGCGGGAGAAGTCGATTGACTTCGTCGATGGCGCGTGCTACAATTGCAGGAGATCGTAAGACACTCCCGCGCACGATTTCCCCGACAATCACCGACGCAGAATCTGCTATGCGATATCCGCTATGGTAACTGACTCGCGAATGCAACTGGTCCCGATGGTGGTCGAACAGACCAACCGCGGCGAGCGCGCCTACGACATCTTCTCGCGCCTGCTCAAGGACAGCATCATCTTCATCGGCACGCCGATCGACGATCAGATCGCGAACCTGGTCATCGCGCAGATGCTGTTCCTCGAAGCCGAGGACCCCGACAAGGACATCCTGCTCTACATCAACAGCCCGGGCGGGTCGATTACCGCCGGGATGGCCATTTACGACACGATGCAGTTCATCAAGCCGGACGTCCAGACCAACTGCATCGGCCAGGCGGCGTCGATGGCGGCGGTGCTGCTGGCGGCGGGGGCGAAGGGCAAGCGGTTTTCGCTCCCGAATTCGCGAATTGTCATCCACCAGCCGCTGATGTCTGGTTTGGCCGGCCAAGCGACCGATATTGATATTGCAGCCCGCGAGATCCTGCGCATGCGTGAGCGCATCAACGAGATCCTGGTGCACCACACCGGACAGCCGTCAAGCGTATCCAGGACGACACGGAGCGCGACTACATCATGTCGCGCCGACCAGGGCAAGGAATACGGTATTATTGACGATGTCATCCGCAAAAGGGCGTAGCGTCAGACGGCCACGCTCAGGGCTGAAGGGCTAAGGGCTCGAGGCCATGGTGAAGAAGGCCGGGGAAACCGAGGTCCTGCGGTGCTCGTTCTGCAACAAGGACCAGAACGACGTCCGCAAGCTCATCGCGGGCCCGACGGTCTTCATCTGCGACGAGTGCGTCGAGGTCTGCAACGACATCATCGCGGACGACAACCGCTTCGAGAACCGCGGCACCCGCTCGTCGCTGCCGACGCCGCAGGAAATCAAGAAGTTCCTCGACGAGTACGTCATCGGCCAGGAGCGCACCAAGAAGAAGCTCGCCGTCGCGGTCTACAACCACTACAAGCGCATCGAAATCCAGAAGCAGCCGCGCAGCCGCAACGACATCGAGCTGACGAAGAGCAACATCCTGCTCATCGGCCCGACCGGCACCGGCAAGACGCTGCTCGCGCAGACCCTCGCCAAGCTCCTCTCGGTCCCCTTCACCATCGTCGACGCGACGACGCTGACCGAGGCCGGCTACGTCGGCGAGGACGTCGAGAACATCATCCTCAAGCTGCTGCAGGCCGCCGGCGGCGACATCGAGAAGTGCCAGCAGGGGATCATCTACATCGACGAGGTCGACAAGATCTGCCGCAAGGACGAGAACCCGTCGATCACGCGCGACGTCTCGGGCGAAGGCGTCCAGCAGGCGCTGCTGAAGATTCTCGAAGGCACGGTCGCCAACGTGCCGCCGCAGGGCGGACGCAAGCACCCGCACCAGGAGTTCTTCCAGGTCGACACCACCAACATCCTGTTCATCTGCGGCGGCGCGTTCGTCGGCCTCGACAAGGCAGATCGAGCGGCGCGTCGGCAAGAAGACGCTCGGCTTCAAGGCCGACGTGAAGTCGCTGCGGTCGCGCGACATCGGCGCGACGCTCGAGCAGCTCGAGCCGCAGGATCTGATCAAGTACGGCCTGATTCCCGAGTTCGTCGGCCGCCTGCCGGTCATCGGCACGCTGCACGAGCTCGACAAGCCGGCGCTCGTCCAGATCCTCACGCAGCCGCGCAACGCCATCACGCGCCAGTACATGAAGCTGTTCGAGTACGAGAACGTCAAGCTCCGCTTCACCGACGACGCGCTCGAGGCGATCGCCGAGTCGGCGCTCGAGCGCAAGATCGGCGCGCGCGGCCTGCGCATGATCATCGAAGACCTGATGCTGGACCTGATGTATCAGGTGCCGAACCAGAAGAAGGTCCGCGAAGTCACGATCACGCGCGAAGTGGTGCTGGCCAAGGACAAGCCGATCACGCTGATCGAGAAGGCTGGATAGCGAAGCGGACTGCGATCGAGTTCATTCCAGATGCCTGCCATTGCAATCGTATGGAGACCCGTTGGAAGTCTACGAAACCCTCCCGATCGTCCCGCTCCGGGACGTCGTCGTCTTCCCGCACATGATGATGCCGTTCGTGATCGGACGGCCCATCGTCGACGCGCGCGCTCGAGCACGCGCTGCTGAAGGACAAGCGCATCTTCCTCGCGGCGCAGCACGACGCGTCGGTCGACGATCCGCGGCCCGAAGACATCTTCACGATGGGCTGCGTCGCCAACGTCGTCCAGAGCCTGAAGCTGCCCGACGGCAACATCAAGGTGCTGGTCGAAGGCGTCGATCGCGCCCGCGCCGTCGAGTGGAAGGAAGACAAGGGCTTCTACCGCGTCGTCGTCAAGGTGCTGCCGAAGCAGCGCGAGGCGAGCGGCGACGCCGAAAGCACGATGAGCCGCGTCGTGTCGCTGTTCGAGCAGTACGTCAAGCTGTCGAACAACCTGCACTACGACGCGATGATTGCCGCCGTCCGCGTCGACGATCCGGGCAAGCTGGCCGACACGATCGCCGCGCACCTGCTCGTCGGCGTCGACGAGAAGCAGAACCTGCTCGAAATCATCTCGCCGCTCGAACGCCTCAACCGCATCGCCGGCATCCTCGAAATCGAGGTCGACAAGCTCCAGGTCGATCGCCGCATCCAGTCTCGCGTCAAGAAGCAGATGGAGAAGGCGCAGAAGGAGTACTACCTCAACGAGAAGATGAAGGCGATCCAGAAGGAACTGGGCCGCAAGGACGAGAAGGGCAACGAGGTCGACGAGCTGAAGAAGAAGATCGAACACGGCCAAGATGCCGAAGGACGTCGAGGAGAAGGCCATCCAGGAGCTGAAGCGCCTGGAAGCGATGCCGCCGATGTCGGCCGAGGCGACCGTCTCGCGCAACTACCTCGACTGGCTGATCGCGGTGCCGTGGCACAAGAAGAGCCGCGAGAGCCGCGACCTGAAGCGCGCCGAAGAGATCCTCAACGAAGACCACTACGGGCTCGAGAAGATCAAGGAGCGCATCCTCGAGTTCCTCGCCGTCCGCGCGCTCGTCAAGAAGCCGAAGGCGACCATCCTCACCTTCTCCGGGCCTCCCGGAGTCGGCAAGACCTCGCTCGCCAAGTCGATCGCCCGCGCGATGAACCGCAAGTTCGTGCGCCTGTCGCTCGGCGGCGTGCGCGACGAGGCCGAAATCCGCGGCCACCGCCGCACCTACATCGGCGCCTTCCCCGGCCAGATCATCCAGATGATGAAGAAGGCCGGCACGATGAACCCGGTCTTCCTGCTCGACGAAGTCGACAAGATGTCGATGGACTTCCGCGGCGACCCGTCGGCGGCGCTGCTCGAAGTGCTCGACCCGGAACAGAACCACACGTTCCTCGATCACTACCTCGACGTCGAGTACGACCTGTCGCACGTGATGTTCATCTGCACGGCGAACGTGCTGCACACGATTCCGCAGGCGCTGCGCGACCGCATGGAAGTGCTGCAGCTCGCCGGCTACACCGAGCTCGAGAAGATCGAGATCGCGAAGAAGTTCCTCGTCGCCGAAGGCGGTCGAGGGCACCGGGCTCACGAAGGACAACATCACCTTCACCGACGAGGCGTTCCAGACGATCATCCAGCGCTACACGCGCGAGGCCGGCGTTCGCAACCTCGAGCGCGAGATTTCGTCGATCTGCCGCAAGGTGGCCCGCAAGGTCGTCGTCCGAGGGCAAGACCTTCAGCGAGGAGATCACGCCGGACAAGGTCACCGCAGTACCTGGGCGTCCCGCGCTTCCGCAACACGATGGCCGAGGAGACCAACGAGATCGGCATCGCGACCGGCCTGGCGTGGACCGAAGTCGGCGGCGAGATTCTGGTGACCGAAGCGACGCTGATGCCCGGCAAGGGCCACCTGACGCTCACCGGCAAGCTCGGCGACGTCATGCAGGAGTCGGCGCAGGCGGCGATGAGCTACGTCCGCTCGAAGGCCGAGGAATTCGGCATCGCGAAGGACTTCAACAAGCGGACCGACGTGCACATCCACGTGCCCGAAGGCGCGATTCCGAAGGACGGTCCGTCGGCGGGCATCACGCTCGCGACCGCGCTGGTCTCGGCGCTGACGCGCATGCCGATCCGCAAGGACGTCGCGATGACCGGCGAAATCACGCTGCGCGGCAAAGTGCTGCCGATCGGCGGCGTGAAGGAAAAGCTCCTGGCCGCGCACCGCGCCGGCATCAAGAGCATCATCCTGCCGAAGGACAACGAGAAGGATCTGGCGGACATTCCGAAGAACGTGCTGGACACGTTGAACGTCTACATGGTCCAGACGATGGACGAGGTCCTGAAGATCGCGCTGGCCGAACCGCTGGCGGGACGCCTGCCGGCCGAGAGCGCAGGCCGAACCGGTCGACAGCGCCATCGTCGACGACACCATTACTCACTGATGGGCAGGAAGGCAGGCTGGCAGGAAGGGGGCGAAGCAGGCTCTGCCAGGCGGTGCCAGCCCTGAAAATCACGTCGAATTCATCCGAGGAGCGGGAGGGAGCGAGATCACGCTGCGCGGCAAGGTGCTGCCGATCGGCGGCGTGAAGGAAAAGCTCCTGGCCGCGCACCGCGCCGGGATCAAGAACATCGTCCTGCCGAAGGACAACGAGAAGGATCTGGCGGACATTCCCAAGAACGTGCTGGATACGTTGAACGTCTACATGGTCCAGACGATGGACGAAGTCCTGAAGATCGCCCTGGCCGAGCCGCTGGTGTCGCGCCTGGGGACTGCTGAAGCCGCGGCGCCCGTTGAAACATCGCGGACGACACGATTACCCACTGAAGACGTTGCCGCGGAGTTCGTGGAAACATGCGCCGCCGCGCGCACAGTCACTGATCTTGCCGCGCGCCGGCGCTCGCCCGAAATCGCGCTGGTGGGCCGGTCGAACGTCGGCAAATCGACCCTGATCAACGCGCTGGTGCGCCAGCGGGTCGCGCGAACGAGCGCGGCGCCGGGCAAGACGCGGCTGGCGAACATCTATCGCATCGCACGGGGCGGGGCGGATCCGTTCTACCTGGTCGATCTGCCCGGCTTCGGATATGCGCGAGGGGGCGCCGCATCGGCTCGCGAGTTCGAGGAGCTGACGCGGGCGTTCTTCGGGCGGGAGGGGCACCAGCGCGCTCCTGCTCGTCGATGCGCGCCATCCAGGCTTGGCGAGCGACCTCGAGGCCTGGCGCTGGTTGCAACCCACAGTCGAGCGTGTCGCGATTGTCGCGACAAAAATCGACAAGCTCACGCGCGGCGAACGGATCCGCGCGCTGAGGGAATTCGAATCCGTGTTTGAAATGCCCGTGCTGCCGGTGTCGGCGGTGACGGGCGAAGGATTGGACGACCTGTGGAAACTGATCGCGCAGCAAGTGACGTCCGCGTGAAAGCCGGACACGACCACCGCCACCCCGCAGCAGCCCAGCTGCGCCCCAAGGGCAACGGACAGGCAGCCACGACTCCCCCGCCGGAGAAGCTGGAACTGTCGACGCTCAAGGACTGAGCGTCAGCGAGCTGACCAAGATCGGCAAATCGCTCGACGTCCCCGGCGTCACCGGCATGCGCAAGCAGGAGCTGATCTTCGAGATCCTGAAGGCGCGCGCCGAGAAGAGCGGCCTGATCTTCTCCGAGGGCGTGCTCGAGGTGCTGCCGGACGGCTTCGGCTTCCTGCGCGCCCCCGACTACAACTACCTGCCGGGCCCCGACGACATCTACGTCTCGCCGTCGCAGATCCGCAAGTTCGATCTGCATACCGGCGACACCGTGTCGGGCCAGATTCGGCCGCCCAAGGATGGCGAACGCTACTTCGCGCTGATCAAGGTCGAGGCCGTGAACTTCGAGCCGCCGGAGCGCGCGCGCGAGAAGGTGTTCTTCGAAAACCTGACGCCGCTCTATCCGCAGTCGAAGCTCTCGCTCGAGACCGAGGCCGAAAACCTGTCGGCGCGCGTGCTCGACATGATGGTGCCGATCGGCAAGGGCCAGCGCGGCCTGATCGTCGCGCCGCCGCGGACCGGCAAGACGATGCTGCTGCAGAACATCGCCAACAGCATCACGCACAACCATCCCGAGGTGTACCTGATCGTGCTGCTGATCGACGAGCGGCCCGAAGAGGTCACCGACATGCAGCGATCGGTCCGCGGCGAGGTGATTTCCTCGACCTTCGACGAGCCGGCGCAGCGCCACGTGCAGGTCGCCGAGATGGTGATCGAGAAGGCGAAGCGGCTGGTCGAGCACAAGAAGGACGTCGTGATCCTGCTCGACTCGATCACGCGCCTGGCGCGCGCCTACAACACCATCGTGCCGCCGTCGGGCAAGGTGCTGTCGGGCGGCGTCGACAGCAACGCGCTGCAGCGCCCGAAGCGCTTTTTCGGCGCGGCCCGGAACATCGAGGAGGGCGGATCGCTGACCATCATCTCGACCGCGCTCATCGACACCGGCTCGCGCATGGACGAAGTGATCTTCGAGGAGTTCAAGGGCACCGGCAACCTCGAAATCCACCTCGATCGGAAGCTCACCGACCGCCGCGTGTTCCCGTCGATCGACATCACCAAGAGCGGGACGCGGAAGGAAGAGCTGCTCATCCCGAAAGAGGACCTGAACCGCGTGTGGGTCCTGCGCAAGGTGCTGACGCCGCTGTCGCCGTGGAAGCGATGGAGCTGCTGCTGTCGCGGATGGCCAAGACCAAGACCAACCAGGATTTCCTCGTCGTCGATGTCGAACGGGAAAACCTAGGGGTCCGGGGTTGGGCAGCGTGCCTACGCGGCCCGCGCCGACCATCCATCGATCGCGGTCAACACGTCGCCGGTGACTGCCGCGTCGCCGGCGGCTATCGACACCAACAACCTCGCCGCGGCGACCAGAACGTCCCGTATTGGCCATGCGCGGCCGGATCCAGACGGTATTGCCGTCCCGCGCGGGCCTGCGTCCAATCCATCGGCAATCGGCACGATGACGACGTGGGGTAGCAGGACGGCATCGATTTCTCGTCATGGAGCTCGAAGGCGAATCGCTCGCGACAGGCTCGTCAAGGGTGCGTTGCAGCTCGACAGGCACTGCGACGCGGCGTGAGATCGCCGATGCGTTGATGAGGCGCCACTCCGTCACCGTGCAGCGCGACCTATAGCCGGGAAACATATGCTGACGAAAGCGGGCGCGAAGCTGCTCGACTTCGGACTCGCGAATCGCTGCCCCTGATCGTCCGACGCGAGACGACCGCAGACTCGGACAGGCGGCGGGCTCGGACAGCAGTACATCAGCCAAAGCCGGACCAGAGATTGAGCGCGCAGCGCTCTTCGCGTGGGCGTGCGGCGAGATGGTGCCGGCAAGCGGGCGCCACGTCGGCGGATGACGTGACCAGACGATGCCGGAGCGAGCTGCACACGTGTGATCGGCGAGTCTGCTCGAATCCGGATCGCCGATGCGGGCGAGCTGTGGCGAGCTCGAATCCGGAATCACGCCGGCACCACGGCTTAAGCGCGACTTGGAATGGCTGGCTGAGCACTCCCGGAAGGCTTCAGGCTATGGCGGTGAGGAGTACTGGTGTGCAACGCGAAAATCGTCGCAGTCCGCGATCGAACGCAGCGTCAGCGACAACCCACAGACTGCGTAATACCGCAGCGCTAGATCGCGCTGACGGCCGACGATGGTCGCGTTCGTCGCGCATTCGGGAATGGCGGATCGAATTGTGGGTCGGCGCCGATTCCGTGGTTGTCGAGAGCTGGCGGGGACGGACGGCGCGCTGTTTGTTCTGGTCGGACAGCAAATCGATCGGCTTTTTCGCGTGGCAAGCTCAAACGAGTTGAGCTCGCTGGCGGCCTCCATTGCGCTCTGCGACGTGACGTCGGACGCGGCGGCACTGGAACACCGATGGAACGATTGTCTTCAATGGATTCAACGATGGACGCTCTTGCATGTGCGGCTTCGGGGGCACGCCGTTCCGTTGACGACGATTGACTCGGCAAGAGGGGAAAACTTTCACGCTGGCACAGTTCTCCGGACGGTCGAAAACTGCTGTATTACATCAGGACAACGGAACCAGGACTCAGCCGTGGATCCGGATTCAATTGATCACCCCAACGACAAGACTCGAATTATCGGAACGCCGCACGGATGGTACGCGCTGGGCGAAAGGATTGAGAGCGGACATCTTTGTGGGTCGCGATGATGTGCTGATGGCGCAAGCGTTAACATTACGGCGGAACGTTGAAGGGCGAGGCGCGCGATTGCCAAGGGCCGTAACGGGCGTTGTCGGCTGGGATTTCAGCTCGGTCTCACAGGATGGCACGCTGATCTACGAGAAGGCGCCGGCAGGAATTCTCAATTGACCTGGTACGGCAGGGACGGCAAGCCAATCGGCGCTGTGGCATCCCGGCTAAACACGAGGTGGATTTCGGCGGTCCTGTCGTACGCTCTCGCTGAGTGCCACGCGGATCGTGTTGAACGCACGGAGTCAGCTAGACGATCCGATATCTGGGTGATGGACTTGAGCGCGGCGTGACAACGCGTCTCACGCGGAACAACGCAACAACGCGATCTGGTCGCTGACGGACAGCGCGTCGCGTACTCCGGAACGCGCTCTGAACATTTACATCAGGAACGTCGACGGAACCGCAGAACGCCTGACTGAGACCAGCAATTCGCAGCAGCTCTCCGACTGGTCGCTGGACGGGCGCTTCATCTTGTACAGCGAGCTTCCGAACGTTCTAGGCGCTCAGACGCATTCGGCACTGTGGCTGGTCCGGTCGCAGGCGAACGCACAGCGACGCAGGTTCTGCCGCGCTGTTTGGCGAAACGAACGGCGCTTTTGCGCCGATGGCAAGTGGATCGCTACACGTCGGACGAATCCGGTGGCAAGGAAATCTACGTCAACGGTTTCCGTCTGATGGCGCGAAATGGCACGTGTCCTCCAAGGGAGGCGACCTCTCGCGCTGGCGGAAGGACGGCAAGGAACTTTTTTACGTTTCGCCTGGTGGTATGTTGATGTCGGTGGCCGCAACTGCCGATGGCGCTGCGCCGCGATTTGGAACACCGGCGCCGCTGTTTACCATCCGCGGCAACTACGACGTGTCGCGGATGGCCGGCGGTTTCTTGTGCTCATGCCTGTCGACGAACGGGAAGCATCACCGATGACGGTCGTGGCCAACTGGCAGGGACTGCTCAACAAATAGACCACGAGAGTTAGAACATAATCCTCACGCACGCGCGCAGCGTCGCGGCTCGCTCGAGTTGTTCGGCAGGAAGAAATTCGGGCCAGAACCCTGGTTGATGCCCAGGGCGATGCCCTGATTGGTCACGTTGAACACGTCGGCAAATACACCAAGCGTGCCGATCTTCGGCGATGGCTTCCACGTTTTCTCCACACGAACATCAAGCCTGTTCAGATCCGGAAGCTGCCGGGTCCCCCGCGGCTCCACCAGGATGGCAAAGAGCTGCGTCTGCGGGCCGAAAGGCACAGTCCGCGCCGTGATGCGGCCGCTCAGGTACCGGTACACGGCGCTAACGTTGAGACCGCCCCAGTGAGAGAGCCGGTAGGTGCCGACCACCTTAACCTCATGCGGGAAGTCCTGCGGCGTGCGACCCTCGGCATTGAGCGCGCGATTGGGATTGACGAATACGCCGTTGGTGCCCAGGTCGTTGCTGCCGGCGTTGCTCGAAAACGAGTTGTCGTAGCTGCCCACGGTTCGCGACCAAGTGTAAGACGCCTGGAATCCGATATCGTTGCCGTAGCGCTTGCTGGCGACGAACTGGACACCGCGATAGCGTCGGTACGCTCCCTTGGGATTCGTCTGGACCAGTACGCTTTACTGGGATCGATGTCGAAAAAGACGGTAATCGGTCCGACATCATCGGGCGTGCCGACTTGGCCGTCCGGTCCCGGATCGATGCGCTGAACCGGTTGCCAATGTGACCCGACGTCGATGAAGCCAACCGTGTTCTTGAAATCCCGCCAGATGAACTGACTTCTTACCGGTAATTCCCCACGGCATCTGATGTTCGACGCCGGCAAGGTATTCATCGGCAAACGAAAACTTGAGGTCCGGATCGATCGACGCATTGAGCAGGGATCCGAACCGGGTCACTTCCTGGAACTGATTCGGCCCGATCACTTGGGCCACAATCGTGGTGCCTTGACTCGTTGGATCCAGGAAGTCGAAGAAGGTCGTGACCAGCGCGTCGTGATAACGGCCATAGTGCACTCGCACGACGGTGCGATGGTCGCCAGCCACATCCCAGGCGCCACCAATCCGTGGCGAGACAGAATGAGTTGAAAAGACCTGGCCTCGCGTCGGCACCCGTCCACCGTAGAAACCCGCGCGGAGCCCGATGTTCAGCGTCAACCGATCCGCTACCTCCCATCCGTCCTGCGCGTAAGCAGTCACGCGGTTGTAGGTTGGGCGATAGAGCGTGTCCTCGGCGATGTAGACGGTATCCGGCTGGCCGTCGCGATCGAGAAACAATCGTCCGCCCGTATAGCCGCTTCCTTGGAGGAGTCGCGCGCGCTCGTGTTCAAAGCCAGCGCGAATCTCGTGGTTCCGTCCAGACGTTCCCTTCACAAAATAGGTGACGTGCCCGCCGGTCGTAATCGGTCGAGAAAGGAACTGGCTGTGGGAGAGCGCGTTCTGCGACGTGACGCCGGTGAATTGGTCGGAGTGTCCCGGCGGGCCCGAACGGCGATCGGCGGGTGGGCCGACATAGCGATTTGCATGATGCCCGCCGTGCCGCAGCTCGAGAAACGCATTCGCGTTCAGCGTCCAGAGTGCCCGTGCATTCCACATCGTTTCCGGTCTGGTGGCGACCGCCAGGGCCTCAGGTCGAACGAGCGGTCCGGCATTGACGCCCGTGGCGTCCCATGTGTCGTAGGCGTAGTAGCCTTCCACGCGGATCGCCGGGGACAGCGCGCTGGTGGCTTTGGTGATGAGTTTGTGTTCCGTCTCGTCGTACTTCGGCTCGTTCGGCGTTTTGGTTACGCCGCTGAAGCTCGCGGGTCGATAGGCATTCCGATACGCTTCGAAGCCCGAGAAAAACCACAGCCGATCCTTGAGCAGCGGACCACCGGCCTGAAAATTCGAATCCCACCGCCGGATGATTTCCAGGGGCCGGAAACGTTCCTGGAGCAGCGGCGATAACGACCCGCGATTGTTCCCGGTCCATCCCGGACGCGTGGTCCAGGAGTCGACAAGGCCGGAGAACCGATTCGACCCCGATCGCATGATCGCGTTCTGGAGCGCGCCGGTGTACTCGCCGTACCGCGCATCGGCACCTACTGAGACGACTCTGGATCTCGTCGATCCAGTTCAGGTTCGGCGTCACAGTCGGCGTCCCCCAGCTCGGTTCGTTGCCGTTCGTGCCATCGATCGAGAGTGGGTTCGAGCGCACGCTCCCGCCGAACGCGACGTCGCGGATCACGCCGGGCGCGAGATTGACCATGTCACTCACGGTGCGAGACAACGGCAGGTTTTCGAGCAGCCTGCGATCGATCAGCACGGGTGCCGAGGACGTGTGCACATCGACGATTGATGTCGGACCCGAGACGAACACCGTTTCGCTCACCGGTGCCACTTCCAGGCTGAAATCGATGGTGAAGGTGAGACCAGGACGCAGGGTCACGCCCGATCGGCTGACGCTCTTGAATCCTGTCTGCGCCGCGACGACGTCGTAGTCGCCCGGCGGCAGGAATGGGAAGCGATACGCACCGTGCGCATCGCTCACCGCTTTCTGCGCTCCGCCGATCAACTGCGGACTCGACGCGCTCAGCGTCGCGCCCGCGACCGCCGCGCCCGAGCCATCGCGCACGGTACCGACAAGGGCGGCATCCTGACCCCGTTGAGCGAACGCCCCGACAGGCGGCCACAGAAGAACGACGCGAGCTGTCGCCACACGAACGACCCGTAGCGCGCGTTGTCCCGACATCATTCGCCTCTCATTTGTCCGTGAGAAAGTTCTCCATGACCCAGAGCTCGTTCTTCGGCCAGCCGGCCGTGAACGTGATCGCCTTGCCGTCGGGACGCACGCTGACATCGCGGATGCCGGGCATCGACAGGCCGAGCGGCTGTGGCTCGCCGCCGTGGATCGACACGCGCCACAACGTAATCGGCTGATCAGGTTTCGAGATCGATCGCGTGAAGACCAACGCCGTGCCGTCGGGCATCCAGTCCTGGAATCGGAGCGAGTCCGGCGCCGTGACGCGCACGAGCTCACGCGCCGGCCCGCCGCCGAGGACCTTCACCGACAAGGAGCGACCGGAGGCCGCGCCGTCGCGCCAGTCGGAGGCATATGCCAGCGTGCGCGCCGTCCGGAGCGAGCTTGTAGCCACGCCCGGTGAGGTTGTGCTCGGGTTCGATGCCCTCGGCACGCAGATCCGCGATGATCGTGTCGACGCCCGACGGCACCGAGCGAGCGACGAGCTTGCCGGTGCCCGGGACATAGGACCAGAGCTTTCCGTCGAGTCGCCAATCCGGCCGCACCCCCAGCCCTTGGCGGAGGGCCGTATCAGCGCCGCTCTCGGTGTCAATCGCATGACCGCCAGGCCGATCGTTCAGATCGGATCCGCCGATCAACACGTATCGACCGTCGGGCGACCATGGACCAACGATGAACGCGCTCATCTGCGGCGTGAATTCGCGGTGATCGCCCGAGTGGACGTCGCGAATGACCAGCGTCATCGAAAGCGATCGAAGCCGATCAGCCCGCGGCGCGAGACGAAGGCGACACGGCGACTGTCGGGCGACCAGCTCGACGAAATATTCGAATCCGGCGTAGCTCGAGGCAACCGTCACCGGGTTCCGCGCGGCATCTGCCGTCAACTCTGCCTGGTAGACGTCGACGGTGCCGACCGTGGCGTAATAGAAATAGCTGCCCGTGTCGGTGAGACCGCGCAGCGTCATCCGCCCGATGTTGCGGTGGATCACCTGCGCCTCGCCCTGCGCAGCGCCGCCGACGACCGGCACGCCCCAGACATCCATGCTGCCGGAACGATCGCTGGCAAAGAGGACGCGGCCGCCGTCCGGCGTCCAGACGGGGTCCGCGTCGTTGGCGGAATGATCGACGAGGCGTCGATCGTCGGATCCATCCGCGCGCACGATGAAGATGTCGCGTGCGCTGCCGGAGGCCGTCTGCGGCGCGTCGTAGACGACAAACTCGCCGTCAGGCGAGAGACGAGGCGTAGATCGGCCGCGCCGTGCCCATTTCCTTGAGCGGGCGCACTGCGCCGTTCTCCGCCGACACGAACGCAAGCTGCCAGGTGCGATCGGGACGCTTGAGCGACGCGAGAATCGAATTTGCCGTCGCGCGACCACTGAATCGGAATCGAGGACCTCGAGCGCATCGCTGCGAATGAGCACTCGCGGCCGCTTGCCGTCGATGTCGACGACCCGCAGCTCGGACTTGCCGTCCAGTGCCTGCCATTGGTAGGCCACGGAGTCGGTTGTCGGGCGAGATCGCCGTGAACTCGGCGTACTGGCTCTGCCTGTCGAGGACGCCCTCGGTCGTCACCCGCCGCGCCTGACCGGTCGTCAGATCGACAATCATCGACGTTCCCGTCATCGTCGACCATCGAGAACAGCGTGCCGTCGAACGACGGCGAACCGACGAGCGTTCCGTGGGGAAGCGTCACGCGGCGGACGACAACCGAGTCGGTCGGCCCACCACCGGCTGCCGCACTCGGAGTCGAGCGCCCGCCGCCGCCTCCGCCGAGCACGCGATCGCGCCATGACGGCGGCGCGACGACGACGAGCGGCGGCCACCAGCACGCGCACCGCCGCAGCCAGCGGCCGGCGAGCCGAGCCTCTTCGTCGTGACGTCCTCGCTTCTCCGCGCCGACTACCTGTGAGAGCGCCGCTTCCATCGCGCCCGCGCTTTCGTATCGCTGAGTCGCGGATCGATGTCGAGCGCGCGCTCGACGGCTTGCACGAACGCGATCGGGAAGATCGGGACGCGTCGTCGCGCAGCCAGGCCCGTCGCCGCTGCCGCGTGCGCCTCGCGGATATCGGCGACGGTGCGGCCCTTGACCGGATACGACGCCGGTGACGAGGTGGAACAGCAGCACGCCGACGCTGTAGATGTCGCTCGTGCGGTGGCGGCGCGCGCCGTCGAACACTTCGGGCGCGAGATACAGCGGCGTACCGGCGAGCTCGGCTGCGCATCGCTCGACGATCCTCGCGGCCGGTGCCGAAGTCCATCAGCACGATCCGCCCGCCGTCTTCGCGCATCACGTTCTGGGCCTTGATGTCGCGGTGAATCAGGCCGGCGCGATGCACGGCCGACAACGCCCGGCAGATGTCCAGGCCGATGAGCGCCGCTTCCTGCGCGCCGAACGGTCCCTGTTCGTGCAGCACGGCTTCGAGCGTCCGGCCGCGGACGAACTCCATCCACAACCCGACGCGCCGTCGATGCGTCGGCGCCGTACACGGTGACGACGTTCGGATGGCGCACGCGCGCGAGCAGCCGTCCTTCGTCGATCGACGAGCGGAGCCGACCGGATCGTGCCGGACGTCCGGCCGGCGGAGCAGCTTCAGCGCGACCTCGCGATCGAGACGCGGATCCCAGGCGCGATAGACGTCGCCGAACGCGCCCTGGCCCACGCGCTCGAGGAGTCGCAACGAGCCCCACGTGACCGCCGGCGGCGCCACCGGTGTCGACGGTCGGCCGACGACAGCATGAGACTGCCGGCAGCGGCCGACGGCGATGCGTTCTGAATCCGGCAGGCTCCGGTGGAGCGCCGCGATGTCCTCGACGACCTTGAGCTCGCCGCAGAGCGCGGCCAGCGACTCGCTGAGCGGATCGCCGCTCGACTCGATGGCGGCCCAGTCGACGCGCCGGCCGGCCACGATGGCGCGCGCGGCCTCGAGAAGGCCGAGGTTCTCGTCAGGATTCATGATTGCCCTGCGGCGCTCGGGCCGCTCGCGTCAAGACGCCGTCGACTCGGACTGCGGTGACTGGCTTCGCATCTCGGCCGCGAGGCGGACCAGCGCGCGCTCGAGCGCCATGCGCGCGGCATTGGCCGAGGGCTTGCCGAGAAGCGTGGCCAGCTCGTCATGCGTAAATCCCATCTCGATCCGCGCGACGATCGCTTCGCGATCGTCCGCGCGCAGCCGCTGCAGCGCCGTCTCGTAGCGGTCGACCGCCTGGCGGCCGATCGCCTCTTCGAGCGGCGACGCACCCGAATCCGGCTTCTGCGAATCGAGCGGTTCGTTCGGCGGGCGGCGGCCGGCGCGCCGAAACTCGTCGCGAATCCGGTTCAGGACGCCCTGGCGCAGATACGCCTGCAGCGCCCCTTCGCCGCGCGCTTCGAACTTGTCAATCCTCTTAAACGTTTGGAGCAGGGTGTCCTGCACAAGGTCCTGTGTGTCGGCGACGTCGCGCGCCCATCGGGGCAGGCGGCCGCTGGCCCAGCGCCGCAGGCGCGGCAGGTGGCGTCGCCATGAGCGTGTTGAGCGCCGACTGGTCGCCGGCGCGCGCCCTTTCGAGCAGGTCAAGAGACGACTCGGCGGGCGTCTTCGGATCCCCTGGGGGCCATCAGCTGTCGAGTGAGGCCCACATTTTACCCTTGTGCGATATCTCTGCCGGCCACCGTTTTAGGGGAACAGAGGGCCAAATATGAAGACTTTTCGGATTGTGTTGGTTTTGGCGTCGTCCCTGGTGGTCGTCAGCGGCGGAATCCGCGTAGCCGCCAATACCCACTATTCGGCAACCGTGACGTTCAGCGATCGCGCAGGCGACAACATCACGAGCGACTACCTGACAAGCGGCAGTCACAGCTATGTAGACGGCGGCTCCGCCAAGATCGAATCCGGCTTCTGGCAGCTGAGTGGCGATTTCGTTTTGCGCCAACTGACGGGTCCACTTCCCCGTTATCTGTCGTTCTCGCTCACACCAATCACGCCGGCCGGCGCGCCGAGCGGATCGCTCGACCGAACGGAACATCTTCATGAATATCCAGAACATCCTCACGCTCCCGCCCGGGCAGGCCAAGAACGCCATCGCAATCTTCGGCACTGCCGTGGGCCAGCTTGAAGCTCTTGCCGAACTCGAGGTGGATCGACACGTCGACCTATGCGTCAACGGTGTTCGTATCCCGGATGGGGAATACATGGACGGTCACGGCGGATCCAGGAGTACCGCCGGGGCCTGGCGACGTGGCGGCTTTGACGCAGACGAAGGGGTACAAGGAGTCGCTTGTCGGCCTGTATCACACGCCGTTCCAGATCACCGTCACGTGTCCCACGTGCCCGTCATGAGCCGAATTCCAAAGGTCAAGCGCTGCTACGCCGCACCGCGGCAAAACGTGACGCAGTCTTGACGCACGGCTGACACGGACGACACCAACGATCACTATCCTGACCTTCCGATGAAATCCGCGGCCTGGAGACGTTCCTGGCGTTGGCCAGTGCGAGATTCGAGCATCCATAAGCTCCGCATACGGAGGGGACTCATGTTGACCGTTGTTCTTGGGTTGGTCAGAGTGTGCTTGCGCTGTGGTGCGTCCCGGCGTCGAAAGCGGATACCTCCAGATCGCCACCGTCCTTCTCTGCTTTGGCACCAAGGCGTTTGGCCAACTCGCGACGGTCAGGTACGGTTCCAGGAGTATCGACCGTGGCGCCACACGACGTCGCTGTCGACGGATTGGGGAATGTTTACATTGCGGATTCGGGCAACTCCCGGGTCCAGAGAATCAGTCCGGCAGGTCTGGTCACGACTGTCGCAGGAGGAGCGTACGGTTGTGCCGGTGACAATGGTCCCGCCCTGAATGCCGGGCTTTCGGACTTCACGGCTTCACTGTGGATGGTGCCGGCAACATCTACATCGCCGACTACTGGTGCCACAGCGTCCGTCGGGTCGATGCCGGCACGGGCATCATCGCGCGTTTCGCCGGAAGCGGAATCGCCGGATTCTCCGGTAGCGGCGGACCAGCGACGCTGGCGAATCTGCAATGGCCGAGCGATGTCGCCATCGGCACAAACGGGACCGTGGACATTGCCGATCGGCACGCCGTGTGGCAGGTGAATCCACTGACAGGCACCATCACAACCATACCGTCCCTGAATTTCGTCATCTCGCTGGGCGCTCTGGTCTCGATCGCGGTTGACGCTACAGACAGTCTCTTTCTCGCGGCCAACGACACTGTCGCGCGAATGGACTCGAGCACCGCAGTTGTTACGAGCGCGCTTGCGGTGCCGGCCGGGAGCATCACGGGCATTGCCGTTTTCGGTGGACGCATCTACGTGACTGCGTTCTACAGCGGGTTGTTGACCGTGGACTGGCCAACCGGCCGGCTTGCGAGGGTTGTGCCATCAGGGTGTCCCTCGTCTGGCGACGGCGGTCCGGCCCTCGCCGCAACTGTCTGCATTCCATGGGGCATTGGCTTCACGCAGGACGGGACCGCTGTCGTCTCACAGTACGGTGACAGCTTGATTCGCAGCGTCAGTGTAGGTGCCAACAACTTCGTTCAGCCTATAGACCCCGCGACAGGAGCCATGCCGGTGACGGTGGATTTCTCTGATGTGACCCAGCCGGGCACCACGACTCTGACAACAAGCAGCAGCGGGCATCCGCCGCCCTCAAACTTCAGGCTCGGAGCTCCGGCAACCTACTATGACATCACTACCACTGCGGTTTTCTCTGGACCTGTCTTGGTGTGCGTCAACTACGGCTCGACGAGCTTCCTGAACCCGTCGAACGTGCGATTGTTCCACTACGAGAACAATACCTGGGTGAATGTGAGTTCAAGCCTGAACACGGCCACGCAGACGATCTGTGGAACGGTGACATCGCTATCGCCCTTTGCCTTATTCGAGCCATCGGTACAACGCGAGAGTCCAAGCGCCGTTGAACGCAAACGGCTCGAGCATATTCAGCGCGGGCCGAGGAGTCGTGCCGGTCAAATTCACCCTCGCGGTCGAGGGGCAGCCCACGTGCCAGCTGCCACCAGCGATGATCAGTGTGAGCCGGACAGCGGGAGCCCAGGTTGGCCAGGTGAACGAGAGTGAGTACGTCCAGGCCTCCGACCACGGATCGAGCTTCCGAATAGACGCCTCGAACTGCCAGGTACCGTGCACAACCTCGCCGCCAAAAGTCTTGGGACCGGGCAGCTATGTCGCACACATTCTGATCGGAGGATTCCCTGTGGGCGATGTTGTCTTCGCGATTAAGTAGGACCGGCGACAGTCCGGCTTTCATGCTTGGGATCGTGTTGTTCTGATTCATCTTATCCAGGGGAGTTCCATAGGCGAGGCCTAGGTTCAGTACCTCCACCACGGCGTCGTGGCGCCCTCCGGCTTCTTCGCCAGGATGAACTGCGCCATTTCCTTCAACCGCTCGGCGGGCGTGACGGGACCGGTCCAGCAGTGCGGCTTGCGGTCGCCGTACATGAAGAACCCCTCGTAGTGCGGGTTGGTCGTGGTCTTCATCCACTTCTCCATCTCGGTCGTGGAGTTGTTCAAGCCGAACGTGTCCATCGTGCCGGTGTAGACGTGGATTTTGTCCACAATCTTCGGTCCGAGCGTTCGCCAGTTGCGCTTCATGTACTCGAGCAGGTCGTAGTGATCCTTCCAATAGCGCGCGACTGCGGGCTGCATCTCGCCGGTGCGCTTGTCGAACAGCGGCATCGATGTAGCCATCCTCGCCGACGGGGCCGAAGACGGCGGACCAGATGTCGATCTGCTCGCCCGATCGGCCGCGCGTGCCGCTCACCAGCTCGAAGTGGTTGCGCTGCTCCGACGTCAACCGCACGCGTCCGTCGGTCTCGCGTGAGTTGATGGTCGGCTCGCGCCGCCACTCGTACTGCTTGTAGAAGGCATTGGTGTCTTCGTAGATGTTGATCCCCTCGACGTCGGTGAAGGTGACCGAGTCGGGGCAGTAGGCCCAGGTGCCGCCGAAGAAATCCGGGTGCAGCAGCTGCAGCGCGAGCGCCTCCCAGCCACCCGTCGATCCTCCGGACAGGACGCGCGCGTAGGGCTCGCGAATCACGCGAAAGCGCTTCTCGACCTCCGGCAGCAGCTCCTGCATGATCGCGTCGCCGTACGGCCCTACGTTGGGCGAGTTCACGGCGTACGAGTCGTCGAAGTACGGGTTCGGATGCTGAAAGGTGACCAGCAGCATGCGCGGGAAGCCGTCGCTCATCCACGCCCTGGAGAAGTCGTTGCGCTCGTCGAAACCGTTCGGCGCCTGCAGGGAGAAGTGGCCCTGGATGTAGTTGACGGGGTAACTGATCGTTTCCCGCGCGTAGTCCTTCGGCAGCAGCACCACCGCGCCGAGGTAGATCGGCCTGCCCCAGAACTTGGTCAGCGTCGGGCTCTGGAACTTGAAGCGTTTCACCCACGCCGTGTCCGGCGGCACCACCACCGGCGGAAGCACGTCCGCGGCGCTGAGCTTCACGACACCACCGGCTTTCGGATCGAGATGGACGCGCTGCACCGCGCTTTTCAGGTTGCCGGGGCTCCGCGTCCAGCGCTGCCCTTCCCATTGGTCGTCGTGCATCCAGACGGTGTGGCCGTCGGCGCGTTTGAACTCCGAGTAGACGTTGATGAAGGCCTGGACGAAGTAGTCGCCGGCCGGCAAATCGCCCAGGCTCGCGACAGGCGACCCGAGGTCGCTGCCGTCGATCGCCGCGGCCTGACCAGGTCCGAGCTTGTCGATGTCGCGGCCGAAGAACGGGACGCCGGTCCGGCCGATCTGCAGGCGCGGTTCGTCCGTGTTCTCGCGCGCGATCATCACGTAGACGCGGCCGGTAATCGGGCCGGCGTGTGCGGACGCAGGAAACGAGATCTCGAATCGCAGCCCGGTGGTGTCGGCCGGCCCCGATCCAGGTCGAGGGGCGGCGCGCATCAAGCCACCCGAGACCAGCATGGCGAGCAGCGTCGCGTTCAGAATTCTCGTCATTGTGTGAAGATTCTATATGCGCTATCGCACGTTTGGCCGCACGGGTTGGCAGGTATCGGAAATCGGCTTCGGCACGTGGAGCATGGGCGGGTGGACCGGGTCTGACGATGAGGAATCGCTGCGCGCGATGGAGCGCGGGCTGGCGCTCGGGTGCAATTTCTTCGACTCCGCCTGGGTCTACGGCAACGGCAAGAGCGAGCAGCTCCTGGGACGCGCCCTTCGCAGCGCGAAAGCCTCAACCCTAGCCGGAGCGCGTGTACGTCGCGACGAAGATTCCGCCGAAGAACATGAAGTGGCCGGCGAAGGCGCAGTATCCGGTCAGCGAAACCTATCCGCCCGACCACATCCGCGAATACACCGAGAAGAGTCTGCAGAACCTCGGGATCGACATGATCGATCTCCAGCAGTTCCACGTCTGGAGCGACGCGTGGGCCGAGGACGAAGGGTGGCAGCGCGCGATGGACGATCTCAAAAGCGAGGGGCTGATCGGAGCAATCGGCATCAGCGTCAACCGGCGCGAACCGGCGAATGTGCTGAAGGCGCTCGGGACCGGGATGATCGACAGCGTGCAGGTCGTCTACAACATCTTCGATCAGGCTCCCGAAGACGAACTGCTCCCGTACTGCGAGGCGCATGGGATCGCGATCATCGCGCGCGTCCCATTCGACGAAGGCGGCCTGACCGGAACGCTGACACCAACGTCGACCTGGCCGGCGGGCGATTTTCGGAACCTGTATTTCTCGGGCGAGACTCTGCAAGCGACCGTCGACCGCGTCGAGCGTTTGCGGCCGCTCGTGCCAGACGGCATGGATTTGCCGGAGCTGGCGCTTCGGTTCATCCTCGAGCATCCGGCCGTCAGCACGACCATTCCGGGCATGCGCCGCCCGGGCCACGTCGAGCGGAATCTGGGGGCCAGCGATGGCGCGCCGCTCCCTCCCAGGCTGCGCGAGGGGCTGCGGGCGCACCGCTGGGATCGCCCTTCGCTGACCGCCTAGGCTGCCCTGCTATATAATGAATAGTTCCGGATAGCCTAAGGAGCCCCACAGTGAAGGAAGGCATTCACCCGAAGTACCACGACGTCGACGCGCGCTGTGCCTGCGGCGCCACGTGGAAGACCCGCTCGACCAAGCCCGAACTGCACCTCGAAATCTGCTCGAACTGCCATCCGTTCTTTACCGGCCGGCAGAAGCTGATCGATACGGAAGGCCGCGTGGAGCGTTTCACGAAGAAGTTCGGCGCCCAGACGTCGGAGAGCCGGAAGACCGCAGCCGCCGCCAAGAAGACCAAGGCGAAGAAAGCTGCGCCCGCCGGGGCCCGTTAGGCGGGCGTCGCAAGTCTCAAGTCGGAAGTCTCAAGTCTCAAATCCGAAGTTAAAGGCTCAAGGTCGGTTGCACGTCAGACCTGAGACTTGAGACGTCCGACTTTCGCAGCTTTCTATCCAGCCGGGCCAGGCGGTGCTGTACCGCCTGGGTCCATGCCGGACGCGGCTCGTCGATCAAACTTCGCAGCGCGAACGCTTTGGCCGTGTCGAGGTCTCGCAGGCGATGCTCGTGGTGGATCGCCAGCGCCTCGGCCGCCTCACGGTGCATGGCCGGCGGACAGCCGCGCGTCTCCAGCAGCTGACGCCAGCAGGCCGCCGCCTTCTCGAAATCACGGGCGCGCCGCCACGCCAGCGCGAGCGCCCGCAGGCTCTCGAGGCGCACCGCGTCGAAGGCGCCGGCCGGCGCCGGCGACATCGCGATCGCCTGTGCGAAACACTCGCGAGCGCGGACATCGAGGCCGGCGCGCGCGTAGGTCGTCCCCAGCGCGTAGGCCTCGCGCGCATCGCGGGCCGCCGCGGGGCCCAGCCGCACCAATCGCAGCAATCTTGCCGTGAGCGCCGCCAGCGTCAGCAGATCGAGACGGTTGTGTTCGAGGACGGCCGCGAGCGGACGCGCATCGCCGCTCCGGATGAACTGAAAATAGCGGGCCGGAATTTCCGCCTGCGGCACGTCGCCGCGGCGGCGAGCGCCGAGCATCTGCCGCTCGAGCGCGACGAGCGAACAATCCCCTGGCCAGAACCGGCGCGCCGGGTGCAGCGCGTCCACGTGCGGAATGCCGGCCACCGACCACTCCACGCGGTGAAACAGATAGCGCGTGTCGAGCATCGGCGCGTCGAACGACTTGCCGTTGAAGCTCACCAACGCGCCCGCGCCGCCCAACTCCTCCGCGACCACGTTGAGCAGCGTGCGCTCGTGCGCGGGCTGAGTGAGCAGGAATTGTTTCGTCACGAACGCGCGATCCCCGTCGAACCGCGCGCAGCCGACGAGAAACGCGTGCGTCCCCGCCCCACCGCTCAGCCCCGTCGTCTCGAGATCGAAGAAGACGAACGGCGCCGCGGCCGGAGCGCCACCCGCGAACAACACCGCGTCGGGCGTGCCGTCGTGCACCCAGTCGGCGAGCGTTCCGACAGCGTCGCGTCCGTGCCGCCCGTCCGGATCCATGCGGCGCTCCACGACAAAGCATCGGCGCGGTCGCCGGTTTCGCGCCACGTGCCGCCGAGCGACCGTTTCAAGATCGGCGACGTGGTGGCGCAGGACCTGTTCCGGCCTGCGAGCCGGACCGCAGGTCCGCCAAGGGCTGGAGCCCTGCGCCACATTAGCTGCGGCTGCTTGACGATCCCGCGAATGCGATCGGCGAAGGCACTCATACGGCCTCCGCGCGCTTCTCGATCGCGGCGTCGTTCACCAGAAGATCCAGGATGCGAAGCGCCGCAGCCTTGGCGAGCGGGCCGGTGGTTCCAATCGGCCCGACACAGCCAGGGCATCCCATCTCGCAAGGACAGTCGGCGATGAGCCGGCGCGTGCTCGTCAGAAGCTCCTCGTGCATCTCGTAAAGCGGCGCGCTGAACCCGATGCCGCCCGGGTAGTTGTCGTAGACGAAGATGCGCGGCTGCACGCCGCATCTTCCAGACCGTCGATCGAGATGCCGATGTCGTGGCCGTCGCACATCAGCAGGAGCTGCGCCACCTGGCGGAGGGCATACGCAAGCCCGACGACGCCATCGCGTCGATCATCAGCCGCGAACGGCAACTGTTCCATGACGTCTGCTGGAATGGTCAGCCAGTACCGACGTCGTGTGCATCTGCTGCTCCGGCAGATCAAGCTCGCCGGATCCCACGTTCTCGTTCGTGTAGAACTTGATCTTCTTGAAGCCGACGACCCGCGAGACGACGTGAACCTCGCCGTGCGATCGAATCCCCTCGGCGGCAAAACAATCGATCTCCGTCACCTTTGAATACGAGATCGCGGTCGTGTAGTAGTCGCAGTCGACCTCGCGGACGAACGCCTTCCGGCCCTCGACGTCGAGCCGCTCCACCTGATAGAGCTTCGCCTCGACGATGTAGATGGCTTTCGGATGCAGCGTCGAAGGGCCGCTCGTGAAGTCGGTCTCGCCAATCACGCGTGTCTCGTCGGTCGTGTCCACGACGACGAAATTGTCCGAGGTAACCGACCGCAGGCTCACGGCGTCGGCCGGATACGATTCGTTCGTCCACGACCAGGGCCCGCCGCTCTCGGGCTGATGCACGAGCCCCTGCTCCGCCAGCACGCCGAGGATTTCCTGCACGGGGTGGCGGCCGAACGCCTCGTCGCCGCCGAACGGCAGCTCGAACGCCGCGCACTTGATGTGATCCACCAGGATGTGCAGGTTGTCGGGATCGATCAGCGCATGCTCCGGCGAGGCGTCGAAGAAGTACGACGGGTTGCGGACGACGAACTGATCGAGCGGCGCGCTGCTGGCCACCATCACGGCGGCTGAACGGTTCGTGCGGCGTCCCGCGCGGCCGGCCCGCTGCCACGTGGCCGCAATCGTCCCCGGATAGCCGGCGAGCACGGCGACGTCGAGCGCGCCGATGTCGATGCCGAGCTCGAGCGCGTTGGTCGAGACGACAGCGCGGACGGCGCCCTCGCGAAGGCCCTTCTCGATTTCACGGCGCCGGTTCGGGAGATAACCGCCCCGATAGCCGCGGATCCGCTCCGTCGCGCCGGGGACGCCCTCGAAATCTTCCTTGAGATAGGTGGTCAGGATTTCGGTCGAGAGGCGGCTCTGCGCGAACACGATCATCTGGAGATCGCGCTTGAGGAATTCGGACGCGATCCGCCGCGTTTCGCCGAGATACGAGCGGCGGATGCCGAGCTGCCGGTTTACGACCGGCGGGTTCACGAACACGAAGCACTTCTCGCCGCGCGGCGCGCCGCTCTGATCCACGAGCTCGAACGGCTGCTCGGTGAGGCGCTCGGCCAGCTCGCGCGGGTTGGCGATCGTCGCCGACGAGCACAGGAACACCGGGCTCGATCCGTAGTGCCGGCAAATGCGGCGCAGCCGGCGCAGCACGTTCGCGAGGTGGCTGCCGAAGACGCCGCGATAGGCGTGGAGCTCGTCGATGATGACGTAGCGCAGGTTTTCGAACAGCTTCGCCCAGCGAGGGTGATGCGGCAGGATGCCCGAGTGCACCATGTCGGGGTTGCTGAGCACGACATGCGCGCGCGCCCGAATCGAGCGGCGCGCATCCTGCGGCGTGTCGCCGTCGTAGGTGAACACGCCAATCCCGTTGGACGGGTCGTCCTCGCCGCTGCGCCGCCGCGAGCGTCTCGCACATCGCATGGAGCTCGGCGAGCTGATCCTGCGCGAGCGCTTTGGTCGGGAAGAGATACAACGCGCGGCTCGATCGGTCCTGGAGAATCGCGTGCAGGACCGGCGCGTTGTAGCAGAGCGTCTTGCCGGACGCGGTCGGCGTCGTGACCACGACGTGTCGGCCGGCAAGGGCGTGATCGATCGCCTCGGCCTGATGCGTGTAGAGCTGGTCGATGCCGCGGGCGGCGAGCGCCTGCCTGAGTGAATCGTCGAGCGCGTCGGGGATCGGCGTGTATCGCGCCGTCAGTGCCGGGAGCCGCCTGAGGGCGGTGACGTATGCGTCGGGCCGGTCGAAGTCGCCTGCACGGTCGGTCCCAAGCTTGGCCAGCGCCGCGTCGAGCGCGAGGTCGTGCGGTTCGCGGCGGGCCGGCAGCATGGCGGAGCATCGTACCAAGGCGAAGGGGGGCGATCAAGAGGTGAAAGTGCACACAACGTCACCCACCTCCGTCCCGCGGCGGAAGGAGCTCGGGACGGAGGTTCGCGGCGCGGGGGACGGAGGTGCTAGGCTTGCGCGACTCATGGCCACCACATCAGTTTCCTCAGAGCGGCTGCCCCGCACACTCGGTCTCTGGAGCTCGGTCGCGCTCGTCGTGGGGATCACCATCGGCTCGGGGATCTTCCGGTCGCCGGCCGGCATCGCGCAGAAGGTGCCCGACCCCACGCTCATGCTGGCGTTGTGGGTCGTCGGCGGCCTGATCACGCTGTGCGGTGCGCTGTCGCTCGCCGAGCTCGCGGCGGCCATGCCGGAAACCGGCGGCTTCTACGCGTATCTTCGCGAAGGGTGGGGACGTCCGGCCGGGTTTCTGTTCGGCTGGTCGGAGCTCGTGCTGATCCGCGCGTCGGCGCTCGGCGGCATCGCGGTCGTCTTCGGCGAATACTTGCTGCGCAGCCTCGGTATCGATCCGGTCGAAAACTACGTGACGGCGCGTGCGCTGTCGGCGTCAGCCATCGCGTTTGCCGCCTGCGCCAACATCCTCGGCGCCAATATCGGCGCGGCCATCGTCGGCGTCTCCACGGCGGCGAAGTTTTCGGCGCTCATGCTGCTCGTCGGCGCCTCTCTCGCTCTGGGCGGCAGCCACGGCGGCAGCTTCGCGCACCTCACGGCGCCCGCCACGGGTCCGATCACCGTAGGGGCGCTGGGTCTTGCCCTCGTCAGCGTCCTCTGGGCCTACGACGGGTGGGGCGACCTGTCGTTTGCCGCCGGCGAGGTCAAGAATCCGCAGCGGACGCTGCCTCGCGCCATCATCCTGGGGACGCTCGCGCTCATCGGTATCTACGTCATGACGAACGTCGCCTACCTCTACGTCAACCCGCTCGAGATGATCGCGGATCCGCGAAATCCGCTCGTCGCGGCCGACACGATGATGACGCTGTTCGGCCAGACGGGGGTCGTCCTGGTGTCCGTGTTCGTCATGATTTCGTCGTTCAGCTCGCTCAACGGCAGCATGCTGGCGTCGCCACGCGTGTTCTTCGCCATGGCCGACGACGGGCTGTTTTTCGAGACGATTGCCAAGGTCCATCCCCGCTTTCAAGACGCCGTACGTGGCCATCATCCTCGCGGCCGTGCTCGGCATCGCACTCGTCATGAGCCGGAGCTTCGAGGCGCTGACCGAAACGTTCGTGCTGGCCATCTGGCCGTTCTACGCCCTCGGCATCGGCGCTCTGTACCGGCTGCGGCGCCTGCGCCCGGACATGCCGCGGCCGTATCGGGCGATCGGCTACCCGGTCGTCCCCGCCATCTTCATCCTCTCCGTGGCCGCGTTCGTGATCAACGCGCTCATCAACGAAACGCTGTCGACCGTGATCACCTTCGCGATCATTCTCGCGGGACTGCCCGTCTATTACATCGCCTTCGGCGCGCGCGATCGCGCCGCTCGCCGCGCGTGACGACGCTCGGTACTGAAAAATTTACACGCCAGCGCGTTGTATTTCGTTGACGCCTCAAAAAACCACTGTTACTCTTTTTTCGTGCGACCGATACGTTCAAAGGAGGAGAGTGCAGATGGATGAATGCGAGCCGCGCGTGCGGCGCAGAGGTTTCTTCCTTCACTCACCGGATGGTGAGCCGGACGCTGGCGAGCACGAAAACCCCGAGGGCTTCGCTGTTCGCGTTCGCGTCCGAATCCGGCGCACAACCGCTTCTCGTCGGGTCGCCAGTTCCGGCGGCCGATCCCACAGCGAATCGCGAATCGAGAGCACGCGGCCCCAGATCAGATCAGGGAGCGTGACTGGCAGCCGTCAACGGGCACACTTGCCCCGCTGATCCAGCTGGCCCGAGGTGAGACGAGAAACGCGACGACCGCCCCGACTTCCTCGGGGCGGCCGAAGCGCCCAAACGGCAATTCCCGCTTGACGAACTCGGCCATTCCGGCCGGATCTTCCTGAACCCGACGATCCCAGCTGCCCCCCGGGAACCGAATCGAGCCCGGCGCCACGCTATTGACGCGGATGTTGTCAACGGCCAACTGCTGCGCCATCGACTTGGCGAGGCTGATTTCGGCGGCCTTGACGGCGTTGTAGGTCATCCGTCCGCCCGATTCGCGGCCCCAGATCGACGCGATCATGACGATGGCGCCGCCGCCGCGGCGGCGCATGTGCGGCACGGCCAGCCTCGAGGCGCGGACGGCCGGGAACAGCGTCTGATCGAACGCGTGCTGCCAGTCGGCGTCGGACGTCTCCACGATGCCGGCGCCGCGGGCCGCGCCGACGTTGTTCACCAGGATGTCCAGCCCACCGAAGCGGCGGACACACTCGTCGATCACCCGGTCCACGCCATCGCTGGTCGACACGTCGGCCACCACGGGCAGGATCCGATCCTCGCCGTTGGCCAGCTTGCCGAGCGCAGCCGCTGCTTCGGACAGCGCCGGCTCACCGCGGCCACAGATGGTGACTCGGCACCCTTCCGCGACAAGAGCCGTGGCGCACGCCAGGCCCAAACCGCGACTCGAACCGGTGACGAGAGCGACCTTGCCGGCGAGATCAAGATCCATGGATTGCAGGAGGGCAGAATGGCAGGATGGCAGGATTTGGAGGACTGACGTTCCAATCCTGCAATCCTGCAATCCTGCAATCCTGCAATTTCATCGTTCGCCGCGGCCGGTCAGGTCGTTGAGCGTCCAGTCGAAGGGGATGTAGGCCAGGCGGAAGGTGTTCTTGGAGAGCATTTCGCGCTCGATGGTCAGCAGTTTCGGCTGGAGCAGCGCGATGACGGCGCGTTCGATGGGAGTCCTGGCGGCGAAGGCGGCCGGCGCGGTGTCGGCATACTTGGCCACGAACTCTTTTTCCCGCCACGAAAACACCGAGCTGATCGCAATGGTGTCGGCCTCGCGATCGATGCTGAGACACCGGGCCCGCGTCGAGCATTCAACCGCCGCTTCGGCGAGCTGCGTCTCGAGCCGTTGCGCCGTGAACGCTTCACTGCGAAGCCGTCCGCTCCCCAGCGCGCCACGCCCGAGCGCGAGGAAGACGCGTGGATCCTGGAACGGCACCAGGATCGATTGCTCGATCTGATCGAGCGTGAGGTTTCGCCCTGCAACGCGGTGCGGCAACCGCTCGAACGCGCCCGGGATCTGACGGATGCTCTTCGCCGGATAGTCAGCCGAGCGTTTCTGGATCGGATAGTGATCGATGACCGTCTGCAGGACGAGCGCGTTGTAGGCGTTCAACCAGAAGGCCATGCGCTCTTCGCGGCTCAGGCGATCCACGGCCGCCGATGCGAGCGAGTTGACGTAGCCGTCGAGCTTGGCGCGCTCGATCTTCAGCGCGCGATAGTAGACTTCGCCGTCGCGGACGTACAAGTCGAGGACTTCATCGAACGCCCGCTGGCGCGCATCGCTCTGCGCGTGCGGAGTAGCGCCACGACTACGGCGTGCAAGCAGCGCAACACAGTCAGACGCATGGCCCTTCGACGTCGGCGATCTTCGAAGAGGTCGACACGACGCAATCATCGAACGATAGTCGACTATACCTGATGGTCGAGGAACTTCGCGAGCGCGGCATTGAATGCATCCGCGTCTTCGAGGTTCGACAGATGCCCGGCGCCTGGCACGACCACGAGCGACGATCCTGCGACCGCCTTGTGCATCGCCTCGGACACGGCGGGCGGCGTGAGCGCGTCTTCGTCGCCGACGATGATCAGTGTCGGCGCGTGAACGGACGCCAGCACATCCGTCGAGTCGGGCCGCGTTCTCATCGCGTCGAGCGCGCCGACGACGCCGCTCACGGAACTCTCCAGCGCGAGCTCACGAACTCGCGACACGACGGCCGGCCGGTTGCGATGCGTGGTCTCGCCAATCAGCTTCGGCAGGACGTCATCGGCAACCGCGGCGACGCCGTGGTCGCGCGCAAGCTGAGCCAGTCGCACGCGATTGCTCGCGCTCTCGGGCGTATCCGCCTGCGGCCGTGTGTCGGCGAGCACGAGCGCGTGGACGTAGTGCGGCGCCAGCCGCAGCAACGCGAGCGCGACATACCCGCCCATCGAGAGGCCGACGACGACCGCGTCGTGGAGGTGCAGGCTGTCGAGGAGGTCGATGACGTCGGCCGCGTAGTCGTCGATGGCAGAAACTGCAACGGGGTCTGACCCCATTGGCACAACATGCCGTGCCACTTGGGGTCTGACCCGGATCAGACCCCAAATCGCCGAAGCCGCGGAAGTGCGGGGCGATGACCCGCCAGCCGCGGTCGGCAAAGACGGCCAACTGCCCGTCCCACATGCGGGCGTTGAGGGGAAATGCGTGTAGAAGGAGAAGCGTGCCGCGACCCCTGACGTCTGGCCGCGGCAGCGCTTCGAGGTAGTGGACTCGCCCGGCTACTGGCACGCGCTCATTGTGAACGTTCCCCCGCCGCGCGTCGAGTCGGGTCAGGCCCAGGGGCCGGTGGCGATCCCTTCCCTACTGGCGTTCGGCTCGCACGAGCGCGGCAAGCACTCGATTCTGGTCGTGCGACGAGCGGATGCGCTCGGCGGCGGCGACGAAGGCCTGCCGCGTCGACGTATCCATCGGCTGCGTCCCCAGGAATGCCAGGAGCGTCTCGGCGCGATCGTGATCCGACTGCATCGACGCGACAAGCTCGAACACGGCGCGCTGCACGTCTGCGCTCGGCACGCCCTTCTTCGCGATTGCCGTGAGAACGCGACGGCGCTCGTAGGCCGACTGAATCGCGCCGACCGCGCTGAAGAACGGATCGCGGACCGCGGGCTCGACGCCGAACTTGTCGATGTAGGCGGTGAGCACCTGGCCGCGATCGTAGTCGGACTGAATGCCGCGCGTGACGCGCAGGATCGCCTGCTTCAGCTCGATCGACACCGACGGCCGGCTCATGAGCTCCGACAACACCAGCCGCTTGTCGTAGTTCGATCGCATCTGGCCGATGGCGCCGTACAGCTCGTCGGCGCCGGCCAACTGGCTGCCTGAATTGAACAATGCCGTGAGGACCTGACGGCGGTCGTAGTCGGAGCGCATGACCGACATGGCCTGCACGTAGGCCGTGGCGCCGCGCTGATCGAGCCGGACACGGCTGGCGACGCGCTGCAGCACCTGGCGGCGATCGTAGTCGGACGTCATCCGCTGACTCGCCTGCGCCAGTACCGGCTGCACGGATCCGGAGTCGAGCGACGCGTTGTCGATGAGCGCGACGAAGTAGAGCCGTCGCGCGTAGTCGCTCTCGAGCAGCGCGATCTCGTCGAGGACACCGCTCGCACCCTTCTTCGCGAGAATCGACTTCACGCGCGATTCGGCGCCAAGGCCCGAGCGCCGGACCAGCCGCGGCAGAATGTCGGCGAGAGCCCGTCGCGCTTCGTCATCCCAGCCGCGCGACACGCCCCCGACGTAGTAGGTGCGCGTCAGCCGGCCGCCCGACGATCGGATCTCGATCGTGCGCGCGACCCCGTGGCTCGAATCGCGAATCGTGAGCTCGCCGCCGTCGGAGAGCGACTGCACATCGGTCAGGTCGTCGGTGAACGTGATGGTGCCTTCACCCCTGACGTCCATTCGATTCGAGCCGTCGCGCCACTGCATCCGCCACTGCCCGTTGTTGCTCGACATCGAGAACAATCCGTCCCCCGGGGGCGCGGGCGGTGCCGGTGGCGCCGGCGGTGACGGAGGTGATGGTGGAGCCGGCGGCGCCGGCGGCTGCGGCGGTGCGGGCGGCGCCGGTGCGCGCGGTCGGGCCGGTGGTGCCGGCGGTACTGGTGGCACCGGAGGCGCCGGCGGTGCCGTCCACGCGGCCGCGTACGGCGGCTCTGGCGGCGTCGGCGGCTCTGGTGGTGTCGGTGGTTCCGGCGGCGTCGGTGGCTCCGGCGGCGTCGGCGGTTCTGGCGGTGTCGGCGGCGTCGGCGGAGTTGGTGGCTCCGGCGGGATCGGCGGCTGCCAGAAGCGATATTGATCCCCAACGATCGCCGTCGCGGCGAGAAGCGGTCTCAGGAGCTCCGCAGGGGCCGACGCTTGCTTGTCCTGAGCGAGCTCGTCCTTCGACGGCCGACGGCGGCGAGATTCGACTCGGGTCCACCCCTACTGTTCCTGATGGGTGAGCCGATGGAGCGCGAGCCTTCAGGCGAGCGTCTCCTTGCGTCGAGGCCGCACGCGCGTCGCCGCGCAACGCGATCCACGACGGCAACTGCTGCACGGCCCCAGCGCCGGCGGTGAACACCAGCGTCAGCGCCAGCGTCACGGCCCAGCTCGGCGATCGACGCTCGTCGTTCAACGGCTCCCTGAGAATGCGGCGCACGCGTGCGAGAAGCGATCCGCCCGTCGCGGCCATCGCCATCGACGTCGACGTCACGCGCCACGTCTCGAGCTCCGCCAGCGCCTGCGCGTAGCTCACGGCATCGCCGCACACGCTGACCGCGATGTCGTCACAGCAGTGCTCGCGTTCCGTCCGGATGCGCTTCGAGATCCACCAGACCGCCGGGTGATAAAAGAGGAGCGTTTCCGCCAGCGTCTGCAACAGGTTCACGGCGTAGTCGTGACGCCGGATGTGCGCGAGCTCGTGGGCAAGAATCGCTTCGACTTGCGCCGGTGTCAGCGCGGCGACCGCCGCCACGGGCAGGAGAATGACCGGTCGAATCCAGCCGACGACCGTCGGAACCTCGACGGCGATTGACTCGACGACATGCGCGACCGACGTCAGGCCGAGGCGCGACGCGATCCGCCGGCAGGCCGGCTGCCAGCGCGACGCCGCCGTCGCCAGCGCCACGCGATGCAGCGAGTGCACGTGCCACCACCCGCCCGCCATCCGCGCGAGGAGCACCGACACACCCAGCAGCCATATCAACGCGATCACCTGAACGGCGCGATCCGGATCAAGCCGGGGAAGGCTTGGAATCAATCGGCTCGATACTGGAGCGCCGGCAGGCTGAAGCCTCCGGCTCTCACTCGAACGGACTGCCGACGCGCTACGGATTGGCTGGCCCGCGCGGCGAGCGGGACTCTCGACGATCGCATGCTCGACGCTGGCGGGTGCCGTCGCGCTCGATGGATGCCACAGCAGCCGCGCAGTGACCACAGGCGCCGCAGCCATCGCGACGAGCGCGACACACGCAATCAGGTATCGCGCGTTGGCCGATCGGCGTTCCGCGAGCCGCAGCAGGACGGCAGCCACCATGGCGATCGCGCACCCCTGCCAGAGAAAATGAATCAGCGTCCAGCCGGCTGTCTGGAGAAAGGGGGTTGTCATCTCGCGCCTCCCCGCGGCTTGTTCAGCAGCGTCCGGATTTCGTCCAGCTCTTCAGGCGTGGCCTTCTTCGACGCCAGCGCCTGCAGGACCAGCTTGGCCGCCGACCCGTCGAACGCGCGCTCGACGAGATCGTTGACGAGCTGGCGCTGCGTCTGGTCCTCGCTGAACGCCGCCTCGTAGACGTGCGTGCGCGACGACTCGTCGCGAACCACCAGGCCCTTTTCCGTCATGATTTGCAGGAGCTTCAGAACTGTCGTGTAGCCGACGGCCCGGTCCATCGTTTCGGCGACCTGGCGGACGGTGCTGGCGCCCCGTCCCCAGAGCACGCGCAGGATGGCGAGCTCAGCGTCGGTGGGCCTTCGCGTGGTCATGTCCTTGGCAACCTTTGACGTCTCGAGCGACGTCGCGTTCCCGATTATCTACGAGACATTTCGTAGTAGTCAATACGAATGTCTTCGTAGGAAGGTTCCAGGGTGCCATGGTGCCAGGTGCCAGGTAGCCCGGTGCCAGCGTGAAAAGCGCTGCAGCGTGCTAGGGCTGGCGCAGCGCCGTCAGCGGATCGACGCGCGTCGCGCGTGAGCAGGGGATCACGATCGCCAGGAACGCGACGATGGCGAGAACGAGCGAGACGGCGCGCATAGACCATCGGATCCGCGGCGCTCACGTTGAAGAGCAGACTCGCCAGGTAGCGCGCGAGCGCATAGGCGCCGGCGAGCCCGATCAGGATGCCGGCCGACGTCATGACGCCCGCTTGCCGCAGGACGAGGCCGAGGACGCTTGACGGCGTCGCGCCCAGCGCCATGCGCACGCCGATCTCGCGCGTGCGCTGCGTCACCAGATAGGCCATGACGCCGTAGAGGCCGGCGGCCGTAAGCGTCACGGCGACGAGCGCAAAGACCACCAGCAGCATGAGGTTGAGCCGCCGCGGCGCGACCGACTGCGCGATCAGGTCGTCCATCGTCCGAATCTGTCCGACCGGCTGCTGGTCGTCCACGCCCGCTACGGCGCTTCGCATCAGCGGCGCAATCGCTGACTCGTCGGCGCTGGTGCGCACAACGACACTGAGTCCGCGGATCAGGCCGGTGCCCAGCGCCGTGAAATTCTGCTGGAACGGCATGTAGACTTCCGGCGTCGTCTCGGCGTCGAGCCCATCGTGCTTGATGTCGCCGACCACGCCGACGATTTCCCTCCACTTCGCCGGATCGCCGAGGCTGATCCGTTCACCGATCGGGTTCAGCGCGGGCCAGAACCGCTTCACCGCCGACTGGTTGATGATCGCCACGGCCGGGGCGTCGGCCGTGTCGCGGTCGGAAAACACGCGTCCGCGCACCAACGGAATCCCCATCGCCTGAAAATAGTCGGCGCTGACGACGCGCGGGTGAGCGCGAACGGGAAACGGCGACTCGATGGTCCGGTCTTCGACCTCGAGGTTCAGCCGCCCGTCGAGACCGGTGAACGGCGGCGCGCTCGACACCGCGACTCGTTCGACGCCAGGCATGGTCCGCAGACGATCGAACACTCCCTGATAGAACGCGACGGCGCGCGCGGGTTCCCCATAACGCGTCGCAGGCAGCGTCACGCGCATCGTGACCAGGTGATCGGGACGAAATCCCGGCGAGACCTCGGTGAGATTCCAGAAGCTCGCCATCAGCAGCCCCGCGCCGACCAGCAGCACGAGCGAGAGCGCCAACTCGGCGACCACGAGCGCGGATCGCAGCCGTCGGCCGCCGGCGCCGCCGCTCGTCCCCCGGGCGCCTTCGTTGAGCGTCGCGCCAACGCGCTGGTCCGAAGCCACGAGCGCAGGCGCCAGGCCGAAGGCGAGTCCGGTCACGAGCGACACGACGAACGCCGCTGCAAGCACGCGGGCGTCGAGGCCGAGTTGATCGATGCCCGGCAGCTCGGAGAACTGTGCCGGCAGGATCCCGCGGAGCCCTTCGATCGACCACACGGCGAGCAGCAGTCCGACGGTCCCGCCCGCCATCGCCAGCACGAGGCTCTCCGTGAGCATCTGCTGAATCAGCCGGACGCGGCCGCCGCCCACCGCCATCCGGATGGCCAGTTCCTTCTGACGCGTCGTGGCGCGCGCCAGGAGCAGCGTCGCGACGTTGGCGCAGGCGATGAGCAGGACGAGACCGACGGCGCCGAGCAGCACCAGCAGAGCGGTGCGCGTATCGCCGACCAGCGCCTCGCGCAGCGGGAGCACCGCGGTGGTGTGATTGCGCGTTTTCAACCGGGAACGCCGCGCTGAGCCTCGCGGCCGATGACCGCCATTTCCTCTCGCGCCTGCGTGAACGAGACGCCGCTGGAGCGGCGGGCCACAATCCTCAGGAAATGCGCGGCGCGCAAGCGTGCGATCGTGCTCGGTCGAGCGCAAGCGGCACGAGGAGATCCGGCTTCGTCGGCCACCAGAAACGCGCGGGCAGGACGCCGACGACTTCGTACGGGTTGCCGTCGAAGGTCACCGTGCGGCCGACAATCGATCCGTCGGCGCCGAACCGCCGCCGCCACAGCGCGTCGGTCAGCAGTACGACTCGATGCCGGCCGAACGTTTCCTCCTCTTCGGCGAAGTCCCGCCCGAACGCGGGTCCGACGCCCAGGGCGGCGAGAAACCCCGGCGACACGGCCAGCCCGCGCAACCGTTCGGGTTCACCGCTTCCCGTGAGATTGAGTGCGGTCTCGTTGTAGGCCGCCATGGCGGCGAACGACTGGCTGTCGCGCCGCCAGTCGAAATAGTCGGCGGGGGCGACGGGCCCGTTGATGCGCCCTTCGCGCGGCCGCGCCTCGCCGAGCGCCACGACTTCGTCCCCGCGCGCGAACGGCAAGGGGCGCCAGAGCACGGCGTCCACGACGCTGAAGATCGCAGTGTTGGCGCCGATGCCGAGCGCCAGCGCCAGCACCGCGACGGCGGTGAATCCCGGCTGGCGCCGCAGCATCCGAAGCCCGAACGCCACATCCTGTCGAATCGCGTCCCACATGCCCGCTCTCCGTATCTCGTCGCCAATCGGCGGCAGCGGCCGGCCGTGCACCGTCTTGTCCAACCGGAATCGCCACGCGATGCGCACCGCCTGCGCCCAGACGGCGGCGCGTGCACGGAGCCGCCCGTCGCGGCGCACCCGATCCGCGTACTCTTCGAGGAGGTCGCCCGCGATCGGCTCCCGCTGATCGGCAGGCAAACCGTATCGGAGAAGGGTCTCGACGCCGCGCGGCAGGCGCTGGTTCATCGGTTCACCCGATCACGCAAGCTTCGCTTCCAGTCCACGCCAGAGCGCCACCAGCGCTCGGCGGCTCTCTTTGAGCGCCTCAACAGCCGCCGGCCGGAGCGTGTAGTACCGCTTCGCGCGGCCGCCGCGCTCCGGCGTGGGATCGGCCAGGCGCGATCGGAGATAGCCCTTGGTTTCCAGCCGATCGAGCGTGATGTAGATCGATCCGCGCGACACGTCCCGCCCCGTGCAGCGCAGGATCTCGTTCTGCGCGGCAACGGCATAGGCCTCGTCGCCGAGGCGAAGGATGGCCAGCAGCACAACCTGTTCGAACTCACCAAGCGGGGACGGGTCGGTCATCGTTTTCAAATGCTGACATAGTAAGCATTCAAAGTCAAAAAGCCGCCGGGGGCTCAACGGCCCACCGGCGGCTCTCAACTTCTCGACTTCTAGACTTCTAAGTTCTAACTTCTAAGTTCTAGAAGTTGCCTCGCCCGCGCCCGCGTCCCGCATTCTCGGTCGACGGCGGCACGATGTTCTTCGATCGCAGATACACGGCGGCGGTGCCGTACATCTCGTTGCCGTGCACGAGGACGCCATACATCGCCGCGGCGCGCGTCACTTCGTTCTGCCCCTGCCGCACCATCTCGGTCGCGCTCGGTGTCGGTGACGGCCTCGAACACCTTGTCGCAGATCGCGAACGAGTCGGCGAGCGCCTTGGTCACTTCGGCCTTGGTCTTCAGCTCCTGCTCGAGTTCTTGCCCTCCATCGGGTTCGGCAGGCCGGTCAGGTTCGAGCACTGGCCGAACTGCGCCTGCGCGATGTGCGCGATCGCCTGCGCGTAGGTCCGCGCCTCGGGCGTGGAGCCCGGCTTGAAAGCTGTAGTCGGCTTCCGGCATCTTCTCGGCGGCCTGCGGTGAAGTTGTTCTTGAAGTTGCTGTATCCGTTCTGCAGGCTGGTCGCGATGCCGATCTTCTGTCCCTGCGGCGGTGCGCCGGCGGGCGGCTGGGCGGACACGGTGGCGACGAGGAGGAGAACGGCGGCCGAGACGGCAGACGTGACGTACTTCATCGGAAGCTCCTTCGAGTAGTAAGAACCGGGGCTCGCTACTGTACTACAACAACTTGCGGCGTCGTGTCCCGTCGTGGCTCGCTCCATGCATCGTCGGTCGAGGAGGCAACCGTGAAGCTCATCGGTGTCCTGCTGATCGTCTTCGGCATCGTCGCACTGGTCCTGGGCGGAATCCGTTACACCACGCGCGAGAAAGTCCTCGATATCGGGCCGATCGAAGCCACCGCGGAAAAACATCGCGAGATCCCGCTCTCGCCCATCGTCGGCATCGCTTCGGTCGTAGGCGGTATCGTCCTCGTGGTCGTCGGGAGCCGGACGCGCGTCTAGATCGCAGACGCGCTCGTCCTGAGCGACCGTCGAACGACCAGCGAACCACGCCCTACTGCGTGATTCGGCCGCTCGCGGTCAGCGTGAACGCGAACCCCGGCTCGTCGCCGTTGCCCGGCGTCGTCGTGTTCTGGCGAAGCTCGACGTCGTTCACGAAGACGTTGCGCAGAACCGCGCCCGTCGGATTCTGATCGCAGAAATTCTGATCGTTCACTCGAAACGACACGCGCGCGTCGACCGGCACATCGTCGAAGACGATCTCGTAGCGGTCCGGCGGAACCGGCGTGAGCGGAATCGCGGCAAACGCGCGCCAACTCGGATGGGTGTGCGTCTCGCCGACGCAGACCAGATGACACGGGCAGGTCCGGACGTCTCGACGTCGATCCGCGGAACACGAGCTTCACGTTCTGCGCGATCGTCGGCGACGACGACGATCGCGAACACGCGTCAGAGATGCAGCCGGCGAGAACGAGCGCCAGGCTCGCCGCAACCGGCGCTACGCGCAGCCGCTCGTATTCCCACAGTTGACGCACTTGTAGCACGCCCCGCTGCGGATCATGATCGAGCCGCACGTCGAGCACGGCGGCGCGTCTTCCTGGTTCTGAATCGTCGAGAACGGCTTGGGCGCCGCGGCCGCGGGCTGCGGACGCTGGCGGCGACAACGGCCTGCGCCGCCGCGTCGGCGGCGGTCGTCATCTCCTCGAGTTCCTTGCCGTTGACGCCGGCGTGGAACTGCGCCTCGGGCGACAGGAACTTCGACGCGAGCCAGCGGAAGATGTAGTCCACGATCGACTTCGCGAACCGGATCTCCGCGTTCCGCGTCATCCCGGACGGCTCGAAGCGGACGTGGCTGAACTTGTCGACGAGCGCCTGCAGCGGAACGCCGTACTGCAACGCGTACGAGATCGCCTGCGCGAAGGCGTCGGCAAAGCCCGAGATCGTCGATCCTTCCTTCGCCATCACGAGGAAGATTTCGCCCGGCTGGCCGTCCTCGAACAGGCCGACGGTGATGTAGCCCTCGTGGCCGGCGATGTCGAACTTGTGCGTGATGGCCTGACGCTCGTCCGGCAGCTTGCGCCGGATCGGCGTGCGGGCCATCGCTTCGACGTCCGCCCGGCTCAGGCCGGCCGAGGTCTCCTTGTCCTTCGAGGTGTTCAGCGGCTGCGTGCGCTTGCTGCCGTCGCGATAGATCGAGATCGCTTTCGCGCCGAGCTTCCACGACTGCACGTAGGCCTGCAGGATGTCGTCGACCGACGCGTCCTTCGGTACGTTGACGGTCTTGGAGATCGCGCCCGAGATGAAGGGCTGCGTCGCGCCCATCATCTTGATGTGGCCCATGTAGTGGATCGACCGCTCGCCCTTGGCCGCCTTGAACGCGCAATCGAACACCGGCAAGTGCGACTCTTTCAGGGCCGGTGCGCCCTCGATGGTCTCGTTGACGTCGATGTAGTCCACGATGGCTTCGATCTGCGACGCCGTGTAGCCGAGCTTGCGCAGGGCCATCGGCACCGTCTGGTTGACGATCTTCATCAACCCGCCGCCGACGAGCTTCTTGTATTTGACCAGCGCGATGTCGGGTTCGACGCCCGTCGTGTCGCAGTCCATCATGAAGCCGATCGTGCCGGTCGGCGCCAGCACGGTGGCCTGCGCGTTCCGGTAGCCGAATTCCTCGCCCAGTTCCACGGCATCGTCCCACGACGTCTTCGCGGCCGTGTAGAGATCCGACGGCACGTTGCGCGCGTTGACGTCGCGCATCGAGTCGCGATGCTTGCGCATCACGCGCAGGAAGGGCTCCTGGTTCTTCTCGTAGCCCGTGAACGGACCGCCGTGGTCGCGCGCGATCCGCGCCGACTGCGCATAGGCCTCGCCCGTCATCAGCGCGGTGAGCGCCGCGGCGTAGTCGCGGCCGCCGTCGCTGTCGTAGGGCAGGCCGCGCGACATCAGCAGCGCGCCCAGGTTGGCGTAGCCGAGCCCGAGCGGCCGGTAGGCGTGGCTGTTCTTCTCGATCATCGGCGATCGGATAGCTCGCGTTGTCGACGATGATCTCCTGCGCCGTGATCAGCGTGCGGATCGCGGCCTTGTAGCCGACGACGTCGAACTCGCCGTCGTCCTTGACGAACTTCATCAGGTTGATCGACGCCAGGTTGCACGCCGAATCGTTGAGGAACATGTACTCCGAGCACGGATTGCTGGCGAAGATGCGATCCGTGTTCGAGCAGGTGTGCCACTCGTTGATCGTCGTGTCGAACTGCATGCCCGGGTCGCCGCAGATGTGCGTGCCTTCGGCGATCAGGCGCATCAGATCGCGCGCCTTGTAGGTATCCATCACCTCGCCGTTGGTGACCGCGTGCGTCTCCCAGTTCCCGTCGTCCAGCACCGCGCGCATGAAGTCGTCGGTGACGCGCACGCTGTTGTTCGAGTTCTGGAAGAAGATCGACGAGTAGGCCGGACCGGTGAACGATCCGTCGTAGCCGGCGTCGATCAGCGCCCACGCCTTCTTCTCTTCGTCGACCTTGCAGTTGATGAAGTCCACGATGTCGGGATGGTCGGCGTCGAGGATCACCATCTTCGCCGCGCGCCGCGTCTTGCCGCCCGACTTGATGACGCCGGCGAACGCGTCGTAGCCCTTCATGAAGGAGACCGGACCCGAGGCCGTGCCGCCGCCGGCCAGCAGCTCGCGCGAGGAGCGAATCGGCGACAGGTTCGTGCCGGTGCCCGATCCGAACTTGAACAGCATCCCCTCGGTCCGCGCCAACGTCAGGATCGAATCCATCGTGTCGTTGACCGAGTTGATGAAGCAGGCGGAGCACTGCGGCGCTTTCTCGAAGCCGCAGTTGAACCAGACCGGACTGTTGAACGCCGCCTTCTGGTAGACGAGGATGTGCTTCAGGTCGTCGCTGAACGCGCGCAGATCCTCGTCGGTGGCGAAGTAGCGCTGCGTGCGCGCCCACTCGGTAATCGTGTTGACGACGCGGCCGATCAGCTGCTTGACGCTGCGCTCGCGCTCCGGCGATCCGAGCTGACCGCGGAAATACTTCGACACCACGATGTTGGTGGCCTGCTGCGACCAGCTCTTGGGAATCTCGACGTCGCGCTGCTCGAACACCACGTCGCCGCGCTCGTTGCCGATGACGGCCGCGCGCACCTCCCATTCGATTTCGTCGAACGGATCCACGTCCGCGTCGGTGAAGAATCGCGGGAACGGCGAGACCAGCCGCCGGCGCGGCGACCTTCCTCGCGCGTGGCGTCGCCTCCACGGCGTTTCCATGGCTCTCGACGGTCTGGGCGGCACTGGCGGCGTGGAAGGGGGCGCGGTCCTTCATGTTCTGCTCCGTGTACTTCCGAGTCCGCGACCCGGAATCGGCAATCGCTTCCCACCCCGAGGAGGCGATGCCAGGCTTTTATGGAAATCGTTGGCTGATCGGTCCGACGCCCGAGACGACGGGCGCGAGAAGCTGGGAGGTTCTCGCATCGCAATCGCTCGTTTGGTTCGGCGGACAAATATGCGCTCAGGTAACTCCTTTGTCAAGCGTGTAAACACCATATATTGTGCTTTCCTTTTAGGGCACTCGCAAGATGATGACAAAGCCGCTGACGAAGGATGGCCCTTCGACTCGATGAATCGCACGAGTTCGCGCAGGGCCATTCGCTGGCCTGCCATGAGCGAGCGCAGCGTGCAGGCGAGTCGAATGGCAGGTGGGAGGCTAACTTTCAGCCTCCCGTGCACAGGCAGGTCCTTTGGAAGGTTCTTGTCCTCCCCGCAGGCTGCGGAAAGAACGGGGCTGCCTGGTTACTGAGCAAGCGTGGTGCCACGGCGTCCGCCGGGCCATTTTCCTCAGAATTTTCGAATTGTTCGATTTGGGAGTGAAAAAATCACACGATACTGAGCAGATACCGTTCAGTTCGGTGTGTAGCGCGCTACCGTCCTGCCAACTGATCCGCAATCGTCGCGGCTTTGTCGGCGAGGTTCTTCGCGAACACGCAGATTCTTCGTCCGCACCGCATCGTCCGCCTGCCGAATGAAGCGCTTGGCCGTGTCGTACTGAATCTTCGCGTCGGCGTTCAGCACGCGGTAGTCGATGCGGTTCAGCTCGTTCGTCGCGCGGGTCAGCGTCGCGCGGACGCCCCGCTCGAGCTCCCCTTCCACGGTGGCCGGCGTCGTCTGCAGCGTGCTCGTCGCTGCCGCGCGGCGGTTCTTCGGCCGGTTTCGGGCGGCTCCGCGGGCGGTGGTTCCGGCTTCGGCGGTTCGGCGCGGGGCTGCTCGCGCGCCGGCGATGGCCGGGGACGCGGCGGCGCCGTCCGCGGCGGCTCTGCTGGTGCCGGCTCGGGCGGCGGAGGCGGCGGCGCTTCGACGTCGACGGCCTCGACGTCGCGCTCCGGCGGCGGCGGCACGTTCAGCGGTGCGTCCGGGAGGTCGGGGACCGTCTTCGCCTGCGCGCGCGCGCAGCCAGACAACAACAGTAGACAGTAGCCAGTGATCAGTGGCCAGTAGAACCAGCGCCACGCTGACGATCGCGCGTTCATGAAGGCTTACTCATTGTCTCACTGACCACTGACCACTGACCACTGACCACTCACGGCTTGCGGCAGCAACACGCGAAATGTCGTGCCCACGCCCGGGGTCGACTGCACCTCGATCTCGCCGTCGTGCATCTGCACCGTACGATAGACCATCGACAGCCCGATGCCGCTCCCTTTTTCCTTCGTGGTGAAGTAGAGGTCGAAGATGCGCTGCAGGTGCTCGGGGGCGATGCCGGTGCCGGTGTCGGTGAACGCCACGGCCACGCGCCGGCCCATCTGGCGCTCGCCGCGGATCCGGAGGGTGCCGCCGCTGGGCATCGCCTGACACGCGTTCAACGCCAGATTCAGAAACGCCTGCCGGAGCATGCCAGGGTCGCCGTTGACGTCGGGAACGCTGTCGCAATCGACCGCCAGCGCCACACCCCGCTGCTCGGCTTCGGGCCGGACAATCGGCACGACCTCGTCCACGAGCGCGGCCACGCTCAGCGGCTGCAGATGGAGGTCTTCGGTCCGCGTGAATTTCAGGAAATCCTGCAGCACCTGATCGAGCCGGCGAATCTCGCTCGCAATGACATCCACGTGCTGGAGCGCGGCCGGCGTGCGCGACGGTCGCCGTCGCCGTGGCTCGTGGTTCGACAAGCTCACCACGAGCGTGCCCGGCGACGTCTGCCGGCTCGCGCTGAGCCGGTCGAAGCACGAGCGGGTCTGTCGGCACAACTGCTGGCGCAGCAGCTCGAGGTGAATCATCATCGCGTTCAGCGGATTCTTCACCTCGTGCGCGACGCCGGCCGACAGCCGTCCCAGCGCCGCGAGCTTGCGCGAGTATCTGACCGTCGACTGCACCTGATCGAGGTATTGCAGGTTGCGCGCGGTCACCATGATCCCCACCAGCTCGCCCTGCGGATCGTTGATCGGATGCGTCGTGACCAGCCGTTCGCCGCGGTCGCCAAACGTGGCCTGCAGCGGACCGTGCGATTGCCGGCTCGCCAATGTCTGCTCCGACAGCCGCCGCAGCGGATGCTCGGACTCGAGAATCTCGGTCAGCGGCGCGCCGGGCGGCGGCGCGGGAATCAGCTCGCGCATCGCGGGGTTCGCGAACAGCAGCTCGCCGCGAGGGTTGACGATCGCGACCGCGTCCTCCAGCTGCTCGACGGCCGACTCGAGGTTGGCCATCTGCGATCGATCGGCAGACACCTGTGCGCTGACGGTGTTGAAGAACGTCCCCAGTTCCCCGAACTCATCGCCCTGGTCGAGATCGAGCTTGACGCCGAACTCGCCGCGGCCCAACCGCGTCAAGCCGCTGCGGATCACATGGATCGGCCGCAGCACGAGCTGCGCCAGCAGCATCGCCACGATGACCGCCACGCCGAGCGCGGCGAAGGCGGCGGCCACCGCCGGCCGGAGCGACAGGTCAAGGTCCTGGCGGAGGAGCAGCGTCGAGACGCCGATCCGGATCGATCCGAACTCGGTGCCGCCGAGCAGCAGCGGCTGGCGGAACTCGTAGGTCCGGCCCTGCCCCGAGTAGATCGTGCCGAGCTGCGAGAGCGCCGGGCGCGCGAGCAGCGCGATGAGATCGTCCCCCGGCGGCTGTTGCTGATCTTCGAGCGAGCGATCGGCATGGGCGACGGCCAGGCCTTTGACGTCCACGATCGCGGCGGAGATGACGTTCTTCGAATACAGGCTGGACTCGAGGATCGCCCGCAATCCCGGATCGGCGCGCAGGGCGTGATACGGATCGTCGCCTTCGCTCACGACCTCGCGCGCCCGATGGAAGATGGCGTTCGCCAGCAGCTCCGCGCGGGCGCGGCTTTCCTCGAGACCGACGCTCGCCAGCTGCGCCAGGTGAACCAGGCTCAGGATCACGACGACGACGCCGACGATCGACGTGACGCCGAGGACCTGCTTGCCCTTGATCCCCAGTCGCATGCGGCGGGCTCAGTGCATGCGTGCTGGATGCTGGTGCTGGCGCGTGCCGACCAGCACGCCGCACTTAGCACCCGCACCTACCGCACCAGCACTCCTCCATTCCTTCTTGGGCCGAGCCGGAGCTTGTTCAGCTTGTTGTGCAGCGTCTTCAGGCTGATGCCGAGGATTTCCGCCGCGCGGGTCTTGTTGTCGCGCGTGTGCGCGAGCGTCATCATGATCAACCGCCGCTCGGCTTCCTCCACGGTAATGCCGGCCGCCAGCGCCATCGGCGCCTCGCGCGATGCCGGCGCCTCGCCCTCGACCACCGGCGGCAGATGCTTGGACTCGATGAACGGACCCGGCGCCAGAATCGTGGCGCGCTCGATCACGTTGCGCAGCTCGCGGACGTTGCCGGGCCAGGTGTGCTGTTCGAGCAGGCGCATCGCCTCGTGATCCACGCCGGCGACGGCCTTCTGGTTGCGCGCGTTGAATTCGTTGATGAACGACTGAATCAGCAGCGGCAGGTCGTCTTTCCGCTCCCGGAGCGGCGGCAGCCGCAGCGAAAAGACGTTCAACCGGTAGAACAGATCCTCGCGCAGCTTGCCCTGCCGCACCGCTTCGACCGGATCGGCGTTGGTCGCGGCGATGATGCGCACGTCGACCGTCTGCTCCACGCGTCCGCCCAGCCGCCGGAACTTCTGCTCCTGCAGCACGCGCAGCAGCTTCACCTGCGTGGCCGGCGTCATCTCGCCGATTTCGTCGAGAAACAACGTGCCGCGATCCGCGAGCTCGAAGCAGCCTTGCCGCCGATCGGCCGCGCCGGTGAACGCGCCTTTCTCGTGCCCGAAGATCTCGCTCTCGAGCAGCGTCTCGGGAATCGCCGCGCAGTTGATCGGCGATGAACTGAAACGCCGAGCGCGGGCTCAGCTGATGAATCGTCTGCGCGATGAGCTCTTTGCCCGTGCCCGATTCGCCGGTGATCAGCACCGACGCGCTGGTGGGCGCCGCCTGCTCGACCACCTGGTAGATCTTGCGCATCTCGGGGCTGTTGCCGATGAGCGATCCGAACGTGCCGTGATCGCGCAGCTGCCGCCGCAGCGCCTTGACCTCGCGCAGCGTCTCGAGCCGTTCGACGATCTTGTCGAGCAGAATCTTCAGCCGCTGAATGTCGACCGGCTTCGTCAGGTAGTCGTAGGCGCCTTCCTTCATCGCCTCGACGGCGGTTTCCACGGTGCCCTGCGCGGTCAGCAGCAGCGTCGTCGTGTCCGCGCCTTGCTGCTGTAGCGCGCGCAGCAGGCCGAGCCCGTCCATTCGCGGCATGACCAGATCGGTGATCACGATCGCCGGACGAAACGAGGTGACTTTTTCGAGTGCGTCTTCGCCGTCTTTCGCGGATTCGGCGGTGTAGCCCCAGCTTCTGACCAGCTGTTCGAGTCCCACACGCGCCGACGCATCGTCTTCGACGATCAGGACCCGTTCGGCCCCGGCGAGTGCGACGTCGCCGGGCGTCATGTCCGGCTCACCCGCTGTCGTCGTCATCGCGATACCTCAGCCATGTCGTTTTTACATTCTGTCCGGCCGAGGCGCCAGCCGCAAGCTCAACTATCAACGTCGTAAGTCGAACTCAACCGCACTGGCGGCATCTTTGCACCACGGCTCATGCAGTAGTTTTCGACAGGAGAACATCATGCGAATGCTGACAACCGGAGTATTGGCCATCGGGCTGGTAATCGGTGGATGTACCCGTGGAGATACGGCGATCGCGAAGAACGCGGAGACGCCGGCCGGAACACCTGCAGGAACCGCAGGCGCGACCGACACGGTGAAAACCCCTGAAGCCGGCAGCGCGCTGGTGCCAACAACCACCGCCGCCGCGAAGGCGAGCAGTTCCACGACCGAAGAAGCATGGCGCGAAGTGACGATTCCGGCCGGCACGACGCTGCCGATCGTCCTCGACACCGGCGTGGGGTCGGACATCAGTCGCATCGAAGGGCCTGTGAACGCGCACCTGGCTCGCCCGATCACGATCGGCGGCCGCACAGTGGTGGCGAACGGTTCGCGTCTCAGCGGCGTCGTCACCGACGCGAGACGGTCCGGCAAGGTCAAAGGTCGCGCGCACGTTGCCGTGCGATTCGATACGCTCACGCCCGCGGGCGACGATGAGCGCTACAGAATCCACACGGCGGCGGTTGGCCGAACCGCGCCCGCGACGAAGAAGAAGGACGCGCTCACCATCGGCGCGCCCGCGGCCGGCGGCGCGGTGATCGGCGGGATCGTGGGCGGCAAGAAGGGCGCGGCCATCGGCGCGGCAGCCGGAGGCGGCGGCGGCACGGCGGTCGTGCTGTCCACGCGCGGCAAGGAAGTGCGAATGGTCCGCGGCTCGCGCGTGACGCTGCGCCTCACGCAGCCGTTGACGGCTGAAGGTGCGAACGTAAGTCGCCTCGTGACAGGTCCGGCTGAAGCCGGACCCCACGTTTACGACGCACTCAGATGCCCCACGTACCAGTGCTGTACGTGGGGTCCGCCTTTAGGCGGACCTACAAGGATGCAGTACGCTACGGCGAGTGCTTCCCGACTCCGATCCCGATCCGCTTTCCCCCGAACCCTCTCCCCAGCAACAACGCTCCGTCGGTCGCACGGTTGCACTGATCGAAGTGCTGCTGTGCTCCGACTATCCGACGCAGCTCGCGATCGGCACGACGCTGGCGGCATTCGGGTTGAACGCGTATGTCGCGCCGGGACGCCTGAATGTCACCTACGTCGTGATCCTGTCGCTCGCCGACAGCGTCGCGCTGATCGGGCTCGTATTGCTTTTTCTGTACACGCACGGCGAAAAACCTCGCGACGTGCTGATCGGTCGCGGCCGCGTCCTGCACGAAGTGGCGATCGGGATCCCGCTCATCGTCGCGGCACTTGCGATCGGTCTCACCGTGCTGCTCGCGGTCCAGCGGTTCGCGCCCTCGCTGCACACGGTCGAACAGAATCCGCTGCAGGAGCTGATGCGATCGCCGCGCGACGCGACGCTCTTCGCCCTCGTGCTGCTGGTCGCGGGCGGCATCCGCGAAGAAGTGCAGCGGGCGTTCCTGATTCACCGGTTCGACGTCTGGTTGGGCGGCGGCGTGACCGGCATCGTCGTCACCAGCGTGGCGTTCGGCGCCGGTCACCTGCTGCAAGGCGTGGACGCGATGCTGGCGACCGGCCTCCTCGGGGCGTTCTGGGGCGTGGTCTACCTGCGCCGCCGCTCGTGCGTGGCGCCGATGGTGAGCCACTCGGGATTCGATCTGCTGCAGATCGTGCAATACATAGTCGTTAGTCGTTAGTCGTAGTCGTTCGTCGTGACCAATGACCAACGACCAATGACTACCGCGTGAGGTACATGTCGATCACGTCTCCGCGCCGGCGGAGACCAGCCATCCAGTCGTTGATCAGTTGCGTTCGCCGATCGCCCGCGGTCGCGAATCGCTGGTTCAGATAGGCGACGACCCGCAGATCCTGCCGCACGATTTCCCGCACGTGGTTTTCGTCGATCCCCGACCGCTCGAGCGTCGTGGCGAACGCCTGCGGCGACGGAAAACGCCCGCGCACGCTCGCGACGCCTCGATCGATCGCCCTGGCATCGGGTTCCGGCGGGGCGTAGCGATCCACTTCGGCCAGCACCAGCTCTCGATCGACGAGCTTGTTGAGCACGACGCGGATCGGATCGCCCGCGCCATCCGCATCCTGCAGTCCCAGCTCGCGCGCCGCGGTCACATCGCTCAGGAGAATCACCTGCCCGCCGACGACGGCCAGGACACGGTCGAGCGTCTCGGCCGAGGCCACGGCCCCAAACTCGCGCAAAGGATCAGGCCACGAAAACACGAAAACACGAAAGACGACCGACTGGTTTTTCGTGCTTTCGTGCTTTCGTGGCTGATCAAAACGCTTGTCCGAAGCTGACGAACCATGCCGTGAGTCCTTCTCCCTGCTGCCGATTCACCTTGAACCCGAGATCGAAGCGGATCGGGCCGAACGGCGATTTGTATCGCACGCCCGCGCCGACCGCGCTCCGCAGCTCGGTCAGATCGATCTCCGACGCGCGCGCGAACACGTTGCCCGTATCGAGAAAGCCCACTACCTGCGAGCCGCCGGGAATGGTCGTGCGCAGCTCGGCGTTGAAGATTACGAGTCCGTTGCCCCCGATCGGCAGGCCCTCGCTGTCGAGCGTATCGACCGGCTGGAACGGGCGGTGACGCACGCCCAGGCGATCCAGCGCGAATCCACGCACGGTGGTGTCGCCGCCGGCAAAGAACCGCTCGCTCGCCGGCAGCTGCCCGAGCGTGGTGAATCCCGACGCCATCCCCAGTCGCGCGTTCCCGGCCACGACCAGGCGCGTGAGGCTGGGCAGCGTGCGAAACGCCTGCGCGGTGATGAACGATTTGACGAACCCGACCTCGGATCCAATGGCCTGGGCGGCGAGCTGCCCGTTGGCGCTCACGTACGCGCCCGACGCCGGGTCCACCGGGTCGTCGCGCGTGTCGCGGATCAGCGCCGCCGAGAACGACGACAGCAGGAACTGCGTGAAGGTGCGATCGATGAGCGGCAAATCGGCCGGATCGACGCGCGCGTCGAACACGCTCGTCCGCTGAATCTGATAGTTGCCCGTCACGCTGATCGCGGGCGTCACGTGCCGCGCGATCGCCGCGCTGGCGCTGCGGCGCCTGAAATTGAAGCTCGATCGAATCTGCTGCTCGACCGTCACGTTGATGAACGCGTCGGCGGCGGTGTCGAACAACCGCGGCTCGCGCAGCGTGCCGACGAACCGGTACTCGGTGACGCCCGCTCCGCTCGAGTGCTTCGAGTGCAGGCTGACGCTCGTGAACAGGTTGATCGATTGATTCCGTCCGAACAGGTTGCGGCGGCCGATCTGGAAGAACACGCGCGGCGCGAGATCGAGCTCGTCGTTCGTCGTGCCGTTCGAGGAGGTGCCCGCGACGAGCCGCCCTTCGAGGCCGCCGCCAACTCCGACCGTCGTGGCTGGCGCCTCCTCGACGGTCACCAGGAGATCGCGCGCCGTTTCGTCGCCATGACGCAGCTCGCTGATCCGCACGCGACGGAACAACCCGAGCCCGCTCAGCCGCCGCTGGCTCTCGTTGATGGCCGCGAGGCTGAGCGGCCGCCCCGGCTTGACCTGCAGCTCGCGCTCGATGGTCTCGGTGGCCGTCCGGACGTTGCCGACGATGAGCACGTGATCGACGAGCACGCGCGCGCCCTCGCGAATCGCAAACTGCACCGTCACGCGCGTCCCATCGTCGGCGTACTGCGGCGTCCCTTCGACGGTGGCGTTCTCGTAGCCCAGATCCTGATAGATCGCCTGGATGGCGTCACGGTCCACGGCGAGCTGACCGCGAACGAACGGTTCGCCGGGCCGCAGGGTGAGACGCGCACGAAGCGCCACTTCGTCCACGGCGGCGTTGCCGGAAAAGTTCACGGCTTCCAATGTCGTCCGCACGCCCTCGGTAATCGCGATGCGGACGACGACGGGAACCTCCGCCGCCGGATCGGGCCGGCCGCCCGTGATTTCGATCTCGGGTTGAAGGGGAACCACGTCCGCCGATTCATACCCGCGCCGGACGTACAGCTCTTTGAGCATCGTGACGTCGGCGATCAGCTGGAGGGATGAAAACGGTTGCCCGGCCCGCAGGCGCAGCGCCGGCTGAAATTCCGCCTGGTTGATCGCGGTGCTGCCGGTGATCTCGTATTTCGTGACGCGGTACAACGGGCCGCGTTTGATGGTGAAGGTGATCTTCAGCTCGCCGTCGGCCTCGCTGCGGCGATGCGACGCGGTGGCGTCCTGGTAGCCTTGAGACCGCAGAAACTCTTCGATCTGGCGGCTGGAGTCCTCGAGCAGGTCCTCGTCGACCGATCCCTCACGCTCCACCGGCACGAGCTCTCTGCGGCGATCGGCGGGCAGCTCGTCGGGCGGCTCGAAGACGACGCTGACCCGGGACCCCGGCGTGACCGTCAACGTCACCTGGGCGAGGCGATCCTGGTCTTCGAGATTGACCGTTGAAGCGACCTTGGCCTGGTAGTACCGCCCGGCGCGCAGCTCCTCCACGTAGCGATCGATGCGCGTCTTGATCGCGTTTGGCTGATACGGCGCCCCGGGGCGCAGGCCCAGGCGCGCGATCAGATCGTTCCGCGCCGCGGGCAGTGGTCCGACGACCTGGACCGTGCCGATCGTGGTCCGCGCACCCGGCTCGATCGTGAAGACGAGCGTCGCGCGCTCCGGTTCATGATCGATGTCGGCGCGTGGAGTGATGGACGCGTGCAGATACCCGCGTTCGCGCAGCACATCGTCGAGCAGCCGCGTCATGTCGGCGAGGCGGCCGAGCGGCGGCGATCCGCCGTAGCGATCGACGATCGCGCGGCGCAGCTCGTCGCCATCGATGCCGGGGCGGCCGTCCGCGCCGACAAACCGGATGCGGGCGACGGGATGAATCGGCGAGAGCTCGTAGCGCAGCTCGACGCGGCCGTCCTCGAGCGTCGCGTCCACGCGCACGTCCTCGAACCGCGCGAGGCTGAAGAGATGCGCGACGGTCTGCCGGACATCGGCCATCGACAGCGGGCGGCCGGCCAGCGTCTCGACCACTCGCGTGAGCACGGGATCGACGGTGGGCCGTCCTTCGATCACCAGCCGAACCGAGGCGACGGGCTTCCCGAGGTAGTCGTCGATGGCAGCCGCGGCGAAGCCGGCGCGCAACACGAAGACAGGACGGCAATGAGGATCGCCTCTGACCGAGCATCTAGAAGACGCGCCTCACGCGAAATTCCAGCGCGTAGGTCTGCGAGTCTTCGTTGCGCGACAGAATCCACGAGAGGCGATCGCTCTCCTCGTACTCGAGCAGCACGATCTGATCGTTGATGGTGGTGCCGAGGCTGCGGGAGAACGTGAGGTACACGCGATCCGAGATCCGCTTGCCGATGGTCAACCGCGCAGTGGGATTGAGCCGTGCGGTCTGCTGGTTGTAGGGATCGACGAGCGACGGCGCGAGCTGGAAGGTGTCCACTCCGAACGTCTCCTTCGCGACCTTGTCCATTTCATCGCGCACCCGGCTGGGGAGCTGCGTGGCGCGGGCCGTGAGGATGTCGCTCTGCGCCTGCGTCGGATTCTGCTTCGCGCGCAGTTCGGGCGCGACCGAATCGGCGCCGGTGCGCCGCACGTCGCTGAACAGGAGCGCCAGCACGTCGGACGTGGGCAGCGGCGGATCGGAGCTGAGCGTGGGCTGGAGCTGCTCGGTCGTCCCGGCGAAGCCGACGATGACGCGATAGGTCTGGCCCGGGACGCGGACGTTGGTTTCGGCCTCGATGTCGAAGAACGGCTCGATCCGCGCCGGGTTCGCGAAGTCCACCGACCCGCGCGTGATCCGGTAGCGCCGCCCCTCGACCGTCACCTCGCCACGGTCCACGTCGGCGTGGCCGATGATCGTCGGCCGATCGTAGGTGCCGCGCAGCGACAGATCCGCGTTGGCGACGATGCGCGCGAGGTTGTTGTCGATGCGCAGCGTCGACGGAACCAGGATCTGCACGTCGAATCGCAGGGCAGCAGCGGGCGACGCGGCCACGATGACCGTCGCGTCCGCGGCAGCCGAACGCTTCGTAGCCAGCTCGTAAATGCTCGGCACGGAGATGCGCCGGTTGTAGACGGCGCTCTTCACGGTGACCAGTCCTCGCAGCACCGGCGCTTTGACGGTGCCCTGGACAGCCAGGTCGGCATCGACGGTGGAACGGAAGTCTTCCGGATACCGGAGACGAACGTCCTCGCCGCGCACGATCACGTTCAACTCGGTCGGCGTGTATCCCTCGAACCCGACCCGCCCTCCGAATTGCACGCGGCCGCCGCCCACCATCGCCGAGACCTCGTCGAGGCGGATGCCGTCGGTGTCGAAGCGCAGCGTGCCGTTGATCGCGTCCAGCGAGGGCGGCGCCGCGCCCGGGGCAATGCCCGGCGAAAAATACCGGACGCGGCCGCCGGTAATCGTGGCGCTGCCGGAAAACACCGGTTGCTGCAACAGCCCGTTGATCTCGGCCGCCAACTCCGCACGCCCGGCCGCGCGCACGTCGTTCATCAGACCTTGCGAGATCCCGAGGTTGCGAAGAAAGCCCTGGAGGATGCCGAGGTTCGCGCTGCCCGCCGCCTTCAGCGCGATCCGTTCTTCCTGCAAGCCGATGCGGCCCGAGACGCGCAGGCGCGTGTCCTCGCCGACCAGGTCCAGTTCCTCGATGGCAATCACCTGCCGGTCGTAGGTCAGCCGGATCGGCGCCGCGTTGCGGATGTCGTAATCCGCCGGTGCTTCTAACGCTCGGGCAGAATCGCGGTCGCGCAACTGCATGTCCACGCTGTCGACGACGCCCTCGACTCGCAGCTGCGCGACATCGGTCAGCGGGCCGGCCAGGTGGATCGACCCCGTCGCCACCGCGGTCGTGTTCGGCGACAAGTTCGGCATGTACACGCGGACGTACGGCTCCAGCGAGCTGTCGTGGAAACGGAACGTGAGATCGGCATCGGCAGCGGGCGTGAGAGAGATTCGGCCGGTTCCCGTGAGCGCGAGCCGAGGCGACGCAGCGTCGATCGTTCCGCTCAACTCCTGTCCGCGCAGCGCGAGCGTCCCCGTGACCTGCTCGACCGTTTCATCGGCCACCAACAGATCGTTGACGCGGAATCGAACGTCGTAGCGTGGATTGTCGAACGATGCGCTCCCACCCGCCGTGAATTCGGCGGTGCCGGATAGGGGCAGGCGCGGCCAGTTCAGCCCGGCGATCGCTTCGATCGGAATGCGCTTGCCGTCGGCGTCGAACGAGTAGGTCGAATCCCAGCCAACGAACGCCGCTCCCGTCACCAGGCCGGTCCCTTTCGCCACCTGCACGTTGTCGAGGCGGATCCCTCCGCCGTCGAATCGCACCGACGCGGTCGCACGCTGGAACGGCTCGGCGTACGCCTTCCCGTCTTCAATGGTCATCCCGCCGAAACCGACGGGGCGTTGGTACTGGCCGGTGAGGTGAAAGTCGCCCGAGAGCCGCCCCGACACGGGATACTCGTCGATCCCGAACGCGTGGCGCAGGCTGTCCACGTCCCGCCGGCTCAGACGGACGCGGGCGTCGATCTCTTCGCCGCCGTCTTCGCGCGGATAGCCGGTCGAGAAGCGCCCTTCGGCCGTAATCTCGGAGTCGCCCATGCGCACGCGTCCGCCGGTGACGGTGATGTACTTGTTCTCGAACACGATCTGCGCGTCGCCGTCGCCCCACAGAGTGTCGAACGCGCGAAGCGACTCGCCGACGAACCGTCCCTCCACGCGCGGGTTGCGGAACGGACCGAGCATCACGCCGTCGAACGTCCCGCGTCCGCCAAACGGGACCGGGCGCGTCGGCGCGCCGAAATCGGTGATGATGCCGGCCAGCACCTGATCGCTTTCCTGCCAGTCCGCGCTCACCACTTTGAACGGCAGCCGCGATCGATCCCCCCACGCCGTCGATCCGTCGAACGAGACGTAGGTGCGCTCGGTCGCGAAGCGTCCGCCCTCGAACGTCACCTCGTCAGGCCCGAACTGATAGGTCACTTCTCCGGCGATCGGCAGATGCCACGTCAACGGTTCCGGCGCGACGGGGGCACGGTCGGCCGCCGCGAGCTCGGCCTCTGCGACAAGTTGCAGCGGCGGCATCAACTGCGACGGCGTCATCGTCGTCACGCCCACCGGCGGCGTCACGAGCACGTGGCCGTTGCCGCGATGCTCGGAGAATCGGCCCGACGGCCACTCGAGCAGGTTCTGTATCGACGCCCGTCCCGCGAACCTGACGCCGCGCAGCTGCTCGAAATCCGTGAAGCGCGTCAGGTCGATGTCCGTCAGCGTCGTCTCGAATCGATGTGACGGGCGCACCTTCGCGCCAAGCGGTTTGATCGAGTACGTGAACGTCGCGTCACCGCCGTAGAACTGGGAGCCTGCATCCCACACGTCGAACGCATTCCGCGTCCAGCGCAGCGAGCCGTAGAGTGACGGGAAGCTGTAGGCGTTGACGCCGGCCAATTCGCTCGTGAACGACCCCGCGAGATCCGGTCCGTCCTTCGACATGCTGAACGTTCCGGTGAAATCGCCCTCACCCGACACGTCCCACCGTTCGTTCGTGAAGAACAGCTGGCGCATCCGCGGGAAGTTGACGCGCGACTGGACCTGGTAGGACTGGTCGGGCCACCGTGCGAAATCGAGCTCGCCGCGAGCGACCGTCTTCGCGCCATCGGTATCCAGATCGACGCGCGTGAGGTGGATGCGCGTGCCGTCGATGTCGAACCGCGCCTTCATGTTCGCCCACATCGGCTCGTAGCGCTGAATGCCGACCGTGCCGCCGCTGAAGCTCGCGGTGCCGTGATAGTTGGGCAGGTTGCCGATCGTCACGTCGAGGTTCCGGCAGACGATGCCCCAGGGTGTCGCGTGATCTTCGTACAGGAACTGCCCGCGGTGCGCCCGCAGCCACTGCACGGTGACCGTCGTCCGCCGCGGCCCCTTCGACGGCTCGCCCCGGACCACACGCGGGAAGCTCTGCGCGCCTTCCCAGCGCTCGACCAGCATCTGCCAGTCGACGATCTCGACGGCCGTCACCAGGAACTCGGGCTTGGCGCGAAACGCCGGCAGCCAATCGAGCGAGACCGCGATCCGTTTCGCGGTGAAGAACGGGCGATCGCCCGGATGCAGCCCGTCGATCCGGATGTCGTCGACCAGAAACTGGCCGGTCAGCAGCCGGATGCGCAGCGATCCGATGCGCAGCGGCCGATCGAGATACCGCGAGCCGGCACGCTCCGCATACTCGCGCGCATAGGGCCCGAGATCGATGGTCAGGGATACGACGATGGCGGCCGACAGGATCGCGATGGTCGTCGTGATCCCAAAGCTGGCGTATCGAAGGAACCGGTTGCCGCGGATGCGCTGGAGGACCTTCACTGAATGACGATGAGCAGGGCGCCGGCCTCGACGGAAAGGCCCTCTCGCACGTGGACCTCCGTGACCGTTCCATCGCGGCCGGCGCGCAACTCATTCTCCATCTTCATGGCTTCAACAACGATGAGCGGTTGACGGGCCTTGACGGCATCGCCCGGCCGCTACGAACAGCCGGACCACCTTGCCCGGCATCGGCGCCGTCATCCGATGCGGTCCCGCCCCTGCCGTTTCCTCGGCCTGACCCCGCCGGCGGCGGCCGTCCACGGTCACCGCGATGGGGACCGTGCCAACCTGAATCGTAAACTGACCCGCGGCGCGGCCGGGGACAATGGTGACCTCTGCGCCGGCCCTATTTTGCTCCTCGTTGTCCAGGATCAGCGACAGCGTATGGGCGTCGACGCGGGAGGCGTCGACGCGCCACGTGCGGCCGTCGAGCGCGACTGCAAAACCGTCGCCCGCACGTTCGACGGCGACCTCGCGGATGCGACCGCCGACTTCAATCTCGTATCGCAATCAGTCCCGCTCGCTCGTCCTGAGCCTGTCGAAGGACGAGCGCTGGGCTCGTGGTTCGACAAGCTCACCACGAGCGTGTGAATTCGACGCTCATCGCAGCCCTTCGCGCCGCGCTTCGGCCCGCCATCGGCTGAGATGTGCCGGCGGCGCCTCGGCGGCGGTGTCCGCCGGCAGCGCCAGATGGAGCGCCGCGGCAATCGCCGCCAGGTCTTCGAGGCCGGCCGTCGGCTCGACGAACGGCCGCCCGTTCCTGGCCTGCAGCAACTCGTCGAGGTACGACGTGTGGACGCGGCCCGCGACGAACTCGGGCTGCGCGAACAGCCACGTGAAAAACGGGACGGTGGTCTTGATGCCCGCGACCCGATACTCGGCGAGCGCGCGGCGCATGCGGGCAATCGCGAGGGGACGGTCCTCGGCCCAGGCCACCAGCTTCGAGATCAGCGGATCGTAGAAGATCGGCACGTCGAGCCCGGCCGCCGCGCCGCTGTCGTCGCGAATCCCCGGTCCGGCCGGCGCCGACAACCGCACGATCCGCCCAGGCGAGGGCAGGAAATGGTTGTCCGGATCCTCGGCGTAGATGCGGCATTCGATCGCGTGGCCGTCCGGCGTCACGAGCGACGCCGGGTCGAGGTCGAGCCGCTCGCCGCGCGCGATCCGGATCTGCCAGCGCACCAGATCGACGCCCGTCACCATCTCGGTGATCGGATGCTCCACCTGCAGCCGCGTGTTCATCTCCAGAAAATAGAAGCGGCCGTCTTCGTCGAGCAGGAACTCGATCGTGCCCGCGTTGGTGTATCCGACCGCGCGCGCCACCGCGGCGGCCGCGGACGTGATCTGCTCGCGCAGCGCCGGCGTCACCGCGACCGACGGCGTTTCTTCCACGACCTTCTGATGCCGCCGTTGAATGGAGCACTCGCGTTCGACGAACGGCAGCACCGTGCCGTGGCGATCGCCGAGCACCTGCACTTCGATGTGGCGCGGGCGCGTCAGCCGCCGCTCGAGATACACGGCCGCGTCGCCGAATGCCGTGTCCGCTTCGGATCGTGCCGCGCGGATTGCGCCGGCCAGGTCCGCGGGATCGCTGACCGTCCGCATGCCCTTGCCGCCGCCGCCGGCCACCGCTTTCACGAGCAGCGGATACCCGACCGCTCGCGCCGCAGCCGCGACGTCCTCGTCCGCAAGCCCGGGCTCGAGCGGCTGCTCGGTGCCGGGCACGACCGGCACGCCGGCGCGCATCGCGGCGAGGCGCGCGGCGGTCTTGCTGCCCATCGTGTCGATGGCTGTCAGGCGAGGGGCCGATGAACGTGAGGCCGGCGTCGCGGACGGCGCGGGCAAACGCCGCGTTCTCGGCGAGGAACCCATAGCCGGGATGCACCGCATCGGCGCCCGCCCGCCTGGCGGCGTCGATGAGGCGGGCGATGTTCAGATAGCTCTCCCGCGGCTCGCTCGGGCCGATGGCGTAGGCGCGGTCCGCGTAGCGGACGTGCAGCGCGGCGCGATCGCACTCGGAATAGACGGCGATCGGGCGACAGCCCCATCTCGCGGCACGCACGGATGATGCGCACGGCGATTTCGCCGCGATTGGCGATCAGAATCCTTTTCACGAGAAGGGAATATTCGTACTCGTCAGGCGTAGAGCGGGGGCGTAGCCGGCGGCGGCTTGCGATGGTGCGTCGCCTGCTCGTAGGCATACGCGAGCCGGAGAGCGTCGCCTCGCTCCACGGGCGGCCGAAGAACTGCAGGCCCGCCGGGAGCGTGTCGCCGTGCGTGTAGCCCATCGGCACGGTGATCGCCGGGAAACCCGTGCTCGGCGCGAAGAGCTGGTTGTTGTCGCCGCCGGGCGTGTTGAGGTCGCCGATGAGGCGCGGCGGGTTGCTCCACGTCGGGTAGATCAGCGCATCGAGCTGCCGGTCGTTCATCAGCTTCAGCACGCGCGGCCCGCAGCTTCTCGCGGAACTCGTCGCGGCTTCGGCACCCCGCCGACTCTCCCGGCACATCGTCGGACGCCTGGCTGCTCTCGAGCCGCTGCTGAATCGACGGATGGAATCGGCGCGACTTGATGATGTCGTCGAGCGAATGCATCGGCGCCTTGTCGCCGAGCTCGGCGAGATACCGGTTCAGGTCGTGCTTGAACTGATTGCAGCCGCCGCTCTGCGCGCGCCGCATCGCGTCGAGATCCGTCGACCGCGACGGGATCGATCACCTCGGCGCCCAGGTTGCGCAGCTCGCCGAGGGCGCCGCGGAAGACGCGGTCGACGCTCGCGATCGAGCGTCGGCGTGTCGTAGGCCTGATGCAGCACGCCGAGCCGCGCGCCCTTCAGCCCGTCGCGCCGCAGCGCCGCCGCGTAGTTCGCATCGACGTGGCCGCTTGCTCGTGGCGGTGACCGGATCGTTCGGATCCTCGCCCGCGATCACCTGCAGCACGGCCGCCGTGTCTTCCACGGTTCGCGTGACGGCGCCGGCGATGTCCGCGGCGAGGCTCAGCGGCACGACGCCGGCGCGGCTCACCAGGCCCATCGTCGATCGAGCCCGACCAGCGCCTGATGCGCGGCGGGACCGCGGATCGAATCGCCGGTGTCGCTCGCCAGCGCGACGGCGCCGAAGTTCGCGGCGGCCGCGGCCGCCGATCCGCCGCTCGAGCCGGCGGTCACGCGGCGCGTGTCGTACGGATTGCGCGTGTAGCCGGGCAGGATGGAGTTCACCGTTTCAACGGGACTGAACGCGAACTCCGCCATGTTCGATTTCGCGATCATGATCGCGCCGGCGTCGCGCAGCCGCTTGACGACGAACGCGTCCTTCCCCGTCATCATGCCCTTCAGCGACAGCGAACCCGCCGTCGTCGGCATGTCGAGCGTTTCGTAGTTGTCCTTCACGATCACCGGCACGCAGTGCATCGGCCCGACCGGGCCGGACTGCCGGAAGCGGCGATCGAGATCGTCGGCCTTTGTCCGGGCGTCGGGGTTGATCGTGACGATCGCGTTGAGCGACGGGCCCTGCTGGTCGTAGCGCCTCGATGCGGGCGAGGTAGCGATCGACGAGCGATCGGCACGTGAGCGACCCGTCGCGAAACGCCGACTGAATCTGCGCGATGGTGGTTTCTTCGAGGCGAAACGATGCGGGCTGTTGCGCGGAAAGCGTCGCCGCTGCAAGAACTGCGGCGGCGACGACGGATAGCAGACGCATCCCGTAAGTGTAGGGCCGGATGAGCAGGATGGGAGATGTTCTTCCCTTCCCGCCCCTCCTGCCTTTCCTGCCCTTCCCGCCCTTGCTAGAAGCTGTACCTCAGGTTGAACTGCGCGGTCCGCGTCGGCCCGCCTCCCCGGATCGACTGGAGGACCAGGAACGTGGCCGCATCGCGGCGATCGGGCGACGCCGCCGTCGCCGTCGGGTTGTTGAAGTTGGCGCGGTTCGTGACGTTGAAGATGTCCACGTGCGCCTGTAACGCGCGATTCCCCGGCAGCCGGAACCGGTAGCCGGCGCGCAGGTTGAGGATCTGAAGTCGGGGCCGCGCGCGCCGCCGATGCCGCCCTTGTTTTCCACGGTAATCGCATCACCGCGCGCTGGATCGCCGCCGCTATAGGTGCCGGCCGGCAGCGCGTCGTCGTTGAAGCTGCCGTTCCGGTTCGGATCGGTCGTGCTGTCGGTGATCGTGAACGGCGTGCCGCTCTGATACTGCTATGCGCCGCTGACGACCAGACCCTTCGTGTGCGGCACTTCGACCGATCCGCCGATGGACAGAATGTGCGGACGATCCTGATCCGACAACTGGAAGAGCTTGTCGAGGTTCAACGACACCGCCCGCGTCACCGGATCGACCGTCTGCGTGATGATCGTGTCGGTCGCGCCGGCGGCGGCGACGATGCCGTCGGCCTTCGAGTAGGTGTACGACACGCGGAACTGGTAGTGCTTGCTGAAGCGCTTGTGCATGCTCATCTGGAGCGCGTTGTAATCCGCGTAGCCCAGGTTCACGAGCTCGAGCACGCGCGGTGAACCTCGTGATCGAAGCGGCGAAGCGTGGCCGTGCGGCCGGTCGTGTCGCGCAGGACCCGGGTTCAGCTCCTGCCGCATGTAGAGATCGCGATACTCGGCGTGAATGACGTCGGCGCTGACCGCGATGTCGCCCGTCAGCTGTTTCTCGATGCCGATGCTCGCCTGCCGTGAATACGGCAGATGGCGATCGGGATTGTCGAAATTGACGGTGCCGGTGTTGGCCTGCGTCGTGCCCGCGGGGAACATCGCGTTCAAGCAGCGCGCGGTTCGACGACCGGTCCGTTGACGAGGAACGGATTCGTCGGCAGCCGGCCGGCGGACGGGCCGGGATCCACGCTCGTCGCCGACGGGCAGATCGGCGCGTTCGCCGGCCCGCAGAGGTTGACCAGGAACGAAGTGGACATCGCCCCCGCCGAGACGAGCGGCGTGAAGTTCGAGTACGCCGTTTTCTGGAAATACAGGCCCCATCCGCCGCGGATCACGGCCGTGCTCGCCTCGTCGAGCGTCTAGGTCGGCGCCGACGCGCGGCGAGAGGTTGTTCTTGTCGACCGGGTACTGGCCGGGGTCGGAGAACAGGTAGTTGCCCGTATTGTCGATCGGCACGATCTCGAGGTCGTAGCGCAGGCCGAGGCTGGCCGTCAAGCGGCTGTTCAGCTTCCACTTGTCCTGCGCGAACACGCCGATTTCCTTGCCTTTGACGAAGTAGTCGGACTCGCCCGGCACGCGCACCTGGAGACGGTCGGGATAGGTGCGCGGATCGCCGGCGTTGAAGTCGCGGTCGCTGGCCGAGAAGCGTGAACGTCGCCGTTCAGGGTGCCGGCGTCGAAGACGTGCAGCGGCAGATAGTAGTAGCTCGCGCCGAACTTGAGGTCGTGGTCGCCCTTCTTGCCGGGCAGGAACCACGCGAATGTCTCGTCGAGCTGGTACGCGGGATCCATGCGCCGGTTCGCGCGCGTGCTGGCGCCGTCCGTCGAACGTCTGGATGCGAGAGCTGCGGCGCCAGCAGCCGCCTGGTCGCCGGTCTCGAAGTAGCCGGGGTTGCCGAAGAACACGTCTTCGTGCGTGTACGAGAACTTGAGCGTGTTGACCTTGGTGTTGGCCATCACCGAGTTCAGCGTGCCGACCATCGTCCAGTCGATGTCCTGCTTCCTCTTCGGCGCGCGCTCGCGTGAAGTTGGTCTGCACGAACTGATTGGTCTGCGGCGACGATCTCGCGCAGCCAGCGCACCGCCCACGTGTTGTTGGCGTTGATCTGGTGATCGACGCGCACCATCCAGTTCCAGACGTTGTCGTGCGTGAAGTCGGTGAAGTTCAGCTCCGGCCGGGCGTTGATGTTGATCGTCCGCGCGCGGTTCTGATCGATGCGCTCGAGGTTGACGAAGAAGTGCAGCTTGTTCTTGATGATCGGGCCGCCGAGGTTGCCGCCCCACTGCTTCTGCTGCGCTTCCGGCTTCGTCAGGTTCTGCTTCTTCGCGAAGTAGTCGAGCGACGTCATCGACTGGTTCTGATTGAAGAAGAACAGCGACGCCGTGCAAGTTGTTCGTGCCCTGCTTCGACACGGCGTTGACGACGCCGCCCGAGGTCGAGCCGAATTCCGCGTCGAACTGGCTGGTCAGCAGCTGGAACTCCTGGACCGCTTCGACCGGCGTCCGCGCCTGCGCGCCGCCGTTGCCGTTGTTGAAATTGTCGTTGTTGCCGGCGCCGTCCAGCATGTAGTTCGCGTTCTGCGTCGCCTGGCCGTTGACGCGGATCGAATCGGCGCCGAACGAGTCGGTCGAGAGCGTGGCGGTGATCCCGGGCAGCACGCCAGATACGACGTGAAGTTCCGGTTGAGCGACGGCATCTCGTTCAGCTCTTGAGCCGGCACGCTGCCGCCCAGCTGCTTCGAGGTGGTGTCGACGATCGGCGACTCCGCCGTCACCGTGACTTCCTCGCTCGATGCCGCCGACCTCGCAGCTGCACGTCGATCGACTGCGTCTTGCCGACCTCCACGCGGACGGCCCCGCGTCGATACGTCCTGAAGCCGGACAACTGCGCGGTCAGCTCGTAGCTGCCGGGCGTCAACGCGCTCATGAAGAACGAGCCATCGGCGCCGCTGATGACTTCGCGGAACTGGCCGCTGCGCTTCGTTCTTGGCGACGACGGTCACGCCCGGCAGCACCGCGCTCTGCGCGTCCATGACGCGTCCGCGCAGCTCGCCGGTGCCTTGCTGTGCGTGCGCCGAACCGGCGACGAGCAGCCAGACACCGACGGCTACCGCCGCTACTGCCGACAATCGATGCATGAAACTACCTCCGTCTGAGGGGTTACCGAAGATGCACGACACGAAAAACGAAACGCGCGCTGGATAGAGGCGTCGCGCCTTGAGGCGGGCGCCTCTATCGACAGATGCAGCGCAAGCAAATCGGAGACAAGCGGTGACACATGGCGCGCGTAGCATTGCCCGGCACGAATTGCCAAGTCAACAGGGTTTTCGGCGATTTCGCCGCACTCTTCGCCAGACCGTCGGGGCGATCCAGCGCGATGGACTCGTGCGGTCTACAGCGGGATATTGCCGTGCTTCTTGGGCGGGTTCTTGTCGCGCTTGTTCTCGAGCTGGCGCAGCGCCGCAATGACTTTCTTACGCGTCTCGCGCGGCCGAATGACTTCGTCGATGAACCCGCGCGACGCCGCGATGTAGGGGTTCGCGAACTTCTCGCGGAATTCGGCGACACTGCTCCGCACGCGCCTGTTGCGGATCGGCGGCCGCGTCGAGCTCGCGCTTGTACAGGACGTTGACCGCGCCTTCCGGACCCATCACCGCGATCTCGGCGCGTCGGCCACGCGAAGTTGAAATCGGTGCGAATGTGCTTGCTCGACATGACGCAGTAGGCGCCGCCGTACGCCTTGCGCGTGATGACGGTGACCTTCGGCACGGTCGCCTCGGCGAACGCGTACAGCAGCTTCGCGCCGTGCCGGATGATGCCGCCGTACTCCTGCACGGTGCCCGGCAGAAATCCCGGCACGTCCTCGAAGGTGACCAGCGGAATGTTGAACGCGTCGCAGAACCGCACGAAGCGCGCGGCCTTCACCGACGCGTCGATGTCGAGCGTTCCGGCCAGCACCGCCGGCTGGTTCGCCACGATGCCCGCTGACCGCCCATCGAGCCGCGCGAAGCCGACGACGATGTTGCGGGCGTAGTGTTGATGCACCTCGAGGAACCGGCCCTCGTCGACCACGGCGTGAATCACGTCGAGGATGTCGTACGGCTGGTTCGGCGACGGCGGGACGATGCCATCGAGCGCCGAGTCCTCGCGATCCGCCGGATCGCTCGTCGCGACCCTCGGCGCATCGTCGAGGTTGTTGCTCGGGAGGTAGCCGAGCAGCTCCCGGAGGAGCGCCAGGCACTCGCGATCGTCGGCGACGGCGAAATGCGCGACGCCGCTGGTCGCGTTGTGCGTCATGGCGCCGCCGAGCTCTTCCTTCGTCACGTCCTCGTGCGTCACCGTCTTGATCACGTCAGGGCCGGTGACGAACATGTAGCTCGTGTTCCGGACCATGACGGTGAAATCGGTAATCGCCGGCGAATAGACCGCGCCGCCGGCGCAGGCGCCCATGATCGCGGAGATCTGCGGCACGACGCCCGAGGCGAGCGTGTTGCGCAGAAAGATGTCGGCGTAGCCGCCGAGCGACAGCACGCCTTCCTGGATGCGCGCGCCGCCCGAATCGTTCAACCCGACGATCGGCGCGCCGAGCTGCATCGCGAGATCCATGATCTTCACGATCTTGGCGGCGTTGGTTTCCGAGAGCGACCCGCCGAAGACGGTGAAGTCCTGCGCGAACGCGCACACCTGCCGGCCGTCAATCAGGCCGTGCCCCGCGACGACGCCGTCGCCGGGGATGATGTGCTGCTCCATGCCGAAATCGCGGCAGCGGTGGGTGACGAGCTTGTCGAGTTCTTCGAAGGTGCCGGGATCGAACAGCAGGTCGATGCGCTCGCGCGCCGTCAGCTTGCCGGCGGCGTGCTGCCGATCGATCGCGGTCCTGGCCGCCGCCCAGTTCGGCGAGGACTTCCAGTTGCGCGAGCGTCTCGAGAGGGATCGGTCACGTCTAGGCTTTGACCGTCTGAGCCTTCTCCCAATCCTTCAGGAACTTCTCGAGGCCGATGTTGGTCAGCGGGTGGTTGAACATCTGCTCGATCACCGCCGGCGGACAGGTGGCGATGTCGGCGCCCATTCTCGCGGCTTCGACGACGTGGATCGGGTGGCGGCAGCTGGCGACCAGCACCTCGGTGGTGAACTCGTAGTTGTCGTAGATCGTCGACGATTTCGCGAATGAGGTCCATGCCGTTCGTGGCGATGTCGTCCAGCCGGCCGACGAACGGGCTGATGTAGGTGGCGCCGGCTTTGGCCGCGAGCAGCGCCTGGGCCGCCGAGAAGCACAGCGTCACGTTGACGCGAATGCCCTCGCCCGAGAGCGCCTTGCAGGCGCTGAATGCCGTCGCGCGTGAGCGGCACCTTGACGACCATGTGCGCGTCGATCTTCGCGATGTCGTGTCCCTGCTGCAGCATGCCGGCGAAGTCGGTGGCGGTCACTTCGCCGCTGACCGGCCCCTTGACGATCTCGCAGATGCGCTTCAGGTTCTGCCGGAAGTCGCCCGGCTCCTTCGCGAGCAGCGACGGGTTCGTCGTCACGCCGTCGAGGATGCCCAGCGCGGCAATCGCCTCGATGTCCTTGATGCTGCCGGTGTCGACAAAAAGCTTCATGGGAGCTCCCTTCGCTGCGCGGATTCTCAGATCACCTTGCGGTTTCTTCGACGCGCGCCGACAGCGGGCTGAGGTTGCCGGCCGCGTCCACGGCCCGCACGGCGTAGGCGAAACGCACGCCCGACGGCGTGCGATCCTGAAACGACGTTTCCTGGATCGGTTCGGTGATGATCGGCACCAGCGTCTCCGCGGCGACCGGTCCCCGGAGCACGATGTAGCCGCGAATGTCGCTCTCGGCGTTCGCGTCCCAGATCAGGTTGATCGCGGCCTTCGCTCGGCACCGCCTGCAGCCCCTGCGGCGCGGCCGGCGCGAACGTGTCGGTCAGCGTCACGCACGCCGGCGCCGACTCGTTGCCTTCGAGGCTGGCGTCGTCGATCGTGACGAACGAGCGCACGGCGTAGCAGCGGCGCTCGCCCCAGCCGGCGCGCGGAACGGCATGGTGCGGCTCCTTGACCGGGCTTCCCGTGAGGCGCGTGAGCGTGGGCGGCGTCGGTCTCGGACACCTCGTAGACGTTGTACGAAACCGTCGGAACCGACACGCCGATCAGCGTGGACGGCAGAACGTCGCCGTTTGCCGCCGCGGTGGCGAGACCGAACTGAATCGGCGGCCACGCGATCGTCACCGTCTTCTCGTCGTAGGTCACTTGCGGCGCGCCGGGCGCCGGCGGCGAGTCGATCATCGACACCACGGCATGCGCCGCCGCGGCGTTCTTGCCCTTGGTCGTCACGGTCATGCCGACGTAGACGCGCGTCTTCTGCGGCAGCACCGGTGCGAGCAGCGGCCCATCGGTGGCAGGCGCGACCGTCGGCTTCGTGTCCTCGGCCTTCTTGAGACTCGCGAGGTCGACCGGCTGCAGGGCCTCGGGCGTGAGACGGTCCGTCACGTGCGCGCGCGCGCCTGGATCGAGTCCCGTCCCCCGCAACTCGACGTCCTCCGCTTCATCCGGCTCGATGGTCTGATTCGGATCGACGCGGCGCCTTGACCGGAACGCTGGCGACCTTGGTGCCGAATTTGACGATGTCGGCCTCGTTCAGCGCCTGCGTCGCGGTCATCGCGTACACGTCGATCCGCGACACGTTGGCCGGCCGTGTGCCGTCGGTGTTCGCCGCCGGCACGACGAACTGGATGTCCACGACGCCGCCATGGCGCTCGGCTTTCATCTCGGCGGGAGCGCTCGGCTGCTTCAGAAGCGGCGGGAGCGGCGGACCCTTTCGGCCGCAGGCGAGCGCACACCGGCACAAACGATCACGACAGTCAACGCAGAACTCGCGGAACACGCAGAACACAAGTCCTGCTCTGCGAGCTTCAGCGCGTTCTGCGTGAATCGTGTCTTCGATCACGCCTCACAGAATGTACCGCGACAGGTCCTCGTTCTTCACGATGTCGGCGAGCATCCTGGTCACGTACGCGTCGTCGATGGTGACCTGCTTGTCCTCGAGATCGGGTCCCTCGAAGGAGATCTCGTCGAGCAGTTTCTCCATCACCGTGTGCAGGCGGCGCGCGCCGATGTTCTCGGTGCGCTCGTTCACGATGCTGCGCGAAGTCGGCGATCCGGCGGATCGCATCGTCGGTGAACGTGAGCTCGATGCCTTCGGTTTCCATGAGCGCGATGTACTGCTTCACGAGCGCGCTGCGCGGCTCGGTGAGGATGCGCACGAACTCGTCCTTGCCGAGCGGCTCGAGCTCCACGCGGATCGGAAAACGGCCCTGCAGCTCGGGAATCAGGTCCGACGGCTTCGACACGTGAAAGGCGCCGGCGGCGATGAACAGGATGTGATCGGTGCGGACCATCCCGTACTTCGTGTTGACCGTCGTGCCTTCGACGATCGGCAGGATGTCGCGCTGCACGCCTTCGCGGCTGACGTCGGGTCCGTGGCCGCCTTCGCGGCCCGCGATCTTGTCGATCTCGTCGAGAAAGATGATGCCGGCCTGTTCGACGCGCTCGACCGCGCTGCGCGCGACGCTGTCCATGTCGATGAGCTTCTGTTCCTCTTCCTGCGTCAGATGCTCCAGCGCCTCGGGCACCTTCACGCGGCGCTTCTTGGTTTTGCCCTGGAACAGTCCGGGCAGCATGTCCTTGAGGTTGATGTCCACTTCCTCGACCGACGACCCGGCAATGATCTCGAACGACGGAAACGATTTCTCGCGGACGTCGATTTCGACGAAGCGGGCATCGAGGCGGCCGGCGCGGAGCTGTTCGCGGAAGCGCTCGCGCGTCTGCTGCTGTTGATCGCGAACGGCGCTCGGATCTTCGTCCGGCGCGATCGGACGCGCGGGCGGCAGCAGGATGTCGAGCAGCCGGTCTTCGGCGTTTTGCGCGGCTTTCGCGCGCACCTCTTCGAGGCGCGCTTCGCGGACCATGTCGACGCCCAGCTCGACGAGATCGCGGACCATCGACTCGACGTCGCGGCCGACGTAGCCGACTTCGGTGAACTTCGACGCCTCGACCTTGAGGAACGGCGACTGCGCAAGGCGCGCGAGCCGGCGCGCGATCTCGGTCTTGCCGACGCCGGTCGGTCCGATCATCAGGATGTTCTTGGGCGCGATCTCTTCGGCGAGCTCGGGCGAGAGCTTCTGACGCCGCATCCGATTCCGCAGCGCAATCGCCACCGCGCGTTTGGCCGCGCCCTGGCCGATCACGTACTTGTCGAGCTCCGCGACGATCTGGCGCGGCGTCAAGGCGTCGGCCGCCGTGCGCGTCGTTTCCGGAAGGAGAATGGCCACTACAACTCTTCCACCACGATCTGGTTGTTCGTGTAGATGCAGATTTCGCCGGCGATCGCCATCGCTTTCTCGGCGATCGCGCGGGCGTCGAGGTCGGTGTTGTGCGCGAGCGCTTTGGCCGCGGCGAGCGCGAACGGCCCGCCCGACCCAATCGCCACCAGCCCGTCGTCGGGTTCGATCAGGTCGCCGTTGCCCGACAGGAGAAACGTCGTGTTCTTGTCGAGCACGACGAGCATGGCTTCGAGCCGGCGAAGAATCCGATCGGTTCGCCAATCCTTTGCCAGCTCCACGGCGGAGCGTTCCAGATTGCCCCGATACTGCTCGAGCTTCGACTCGAATCGGCTGAACAAGGCAAAGGAATCGGCCGCGGACCCGGCAAAACCGGCCAGAATCCTGTCGTTGTAGAGGCGCCTGATCTTCCTGGCGCTCTGCTTGACGATGGTCTGGCCGAACGTGACCTGGCCGTCTCCCGCGAGGACGGCCCGCTCGTGATGCCGCACTGCGAGGATGGTCGTACTGTGAAACACGGTCGTCGTCCGACTGTATCGGCCGGGGGATCGAGGTGTCAAGAAAACGGGACTGCTGCCCCCGCACGGAGACACCTGACGCCAAATTTCCGTGTGCAAACGTGGCCGTTTGGGCCGATACTGGGGCGATCTCTCACGCGACAGACTGGCAGCGGAGTTGCTCGTGCTGAAGATGAGGTTCCAGCCATGAAGAAAACATATCCAGCGTGGTCACTGCTGACCGGTGCGGCTGTGGCGATGGTCTGGCTGACAGCGATGCCTGCGCCTGCGTCCGCACAAGGCGCCATGGGCGCGGCGGCGGCAGCAGCGGCGGGTGCAAGCGGCGGTGGATCGTCCAGCGGCGGATCGAGTGGAGGATCGAGCGGCGGCTCCAGCGGAGGGTCGAGCGGCGGGTCAAGCTCGTCGAGCGGCTCCTCGGGCGGCTCGTCGGGTGGCGGGGCCGTCAGCTCCGCGGGGTCCCGCGCGGCGGGGTCCGGCTCGCGTGGCCGGTCGGGCGCCACAGGCGGTAGCGGCTATTCAGCACCACGTGACGGCGGCTCGACGGCGAGCACATCGGGCGCGAGCAGTCGCGCGGCAGCCCGTTCGGGCGGCGCCGTCGGCCGGGCCGCGGCCGAGGCCGCGGACAGCGTGCCGGAATACGCGCGTCCGCGCGACGGGCGGGAGCCGGTCGGCACGGCCGTTCCGCGAGGATCGGTTCCGACGACCAATCGCCCCGGCTCGGTGGTGATCCTTCCGGGCGGGTATTACGGCGGCTACTACGACCCGTGGTGGTACGGCGCGGGCTACACGGGCTACTACGGTGGCTACTACGACCCGTGGTACGGGGGATATCCGTCGTATGGCGGTGGTGGGTCGGGTACCCGTCGTATGGCGGCGGAGGAACCTACTATCCGCAGGGGCGTCCTACAACGAAGAAGGCTTGCTGCGCCTGAAGATCAAGCCGCGCGATGCTGAGGTCTACGTCGACGGGTTCTTTGTCGGCATCGTGGACGAGTTCGACGGCGTCTTCCAGCGTCTGCACATCGAGAGCGGCACGCATCGCGTCGAAATTCGCGCGCCCGGCTACGAGCCGCTGGTCGTCGATGTCCGGATTTCAGCGGACCATCTGACGACGTATCAGGGAGAGCTCAAGAGAATTCCGTAGGCAGGAAACGGCGGGAAGGGCTATCCAGCCCTTCCTGCCCGGCAGCTACTTCGTCAGCAGCTTCCTCTCGATCGGAAACACGCCCATCCGCACCCACTGAATGTTGCTGTACTTCGCGAACAGCTCGACTTTCGCGTCGACGAAGTGCGCGTTCTGGAGCATTTCCTGACGGGATTGATCGCTCCCGGTGTATCCGAGCTGCGATCGCACGCACTAACGGGTCGGTCGTTGCGCCAGGCGCCAGCCCGCTCGAACCCGGCGGCGGTGATAAAGCCACTGCCCCATTCCTTTCTTCTTCATTGACGCGACGGAACGCGGCGTTCACCTGCAGCGTCGACGAGCTTCTGATCGGACAGGTTGGTCAGCGTAAAGTCACCGTCGGGACGAGCTTGTTTTGACCGTTGACGATGCCGGCGTCAAACCAGCCGGTTTCGACGATGGTGATCTTCAGGCCCTTGGTGAGATCGACGGTCGGTCCGCAGGCGGTGGCGGCGACCGAAAGGAGCAGGACGAAGCGGGCCAGCACGCGCATATCGCGCGTATATCTTAGAACACCCTTACCTCGATCCGCTGGAGCGCTTCGTCGCGCGTGATCCGGCCGGCGAGAAAGTCGGCCAGGTCCGATCCCCGCAGTCGAATGATGCGCGTGCGCGCATCGCTGTCGGCCGGCGCAAGCCGCGGCCGATCGTCGTTGCCTTTCGCAGCGATGGTCAGCCAATCGGCCGGGCCGATCCCGAGGGAGCTGCTGTGCGACAGCATGGCGTCCTTCAGGGCCTGCACCACTTCAGCGCGATACGCTTCGTTGGGGTCCGCCAGAATCGGATCGTCGGGCAGCGCCGGCTTGTCCTGGGCGATGGTCGCGGCCGAACCGGTCAACGTGCGCGCGCCCGGCACGTCGGGAACCGACTGCCGCGTGAGGACCGACGGGCTCACCTGAAGCTCGATGCGCTTGAGCGCCTGCTCGAGATTCGGATCGCCGGTGGTCTTGACGTGCGTCTGCAGCGCGCGCCACGCGCTGTCGAGTCCCAGGTCGTTTTGATCCAGCGTGCGGAGGCTCCAGGTGAGCGTGGTCTCGAACGACGGGACCACGACGTCGAAGAAGATGCCGTAGCCGTCGAGGCGGAAGCCGCGCGCGTGGGCGTTGTCGCTGACCAGCAATTCCGCCGGCACCTGCGCGATCGCCTGAAGGCGGTCGCGCGTGACGGTGACGCCGTGCTCCACGGCCCCCTCGAGCACGCGCTCCATCTGGCCGATCTGATAGCGCTGCTCGGAGGCGTGGCGCGCGGCCACGACGTCCTGCGTCTGGCGCTGGCGCTCCGTGGCCGCCGCCGACTGCGCCCGGACCGGCGTCGCGCCCAGGGCGGCGACACTCACTCCAATGACAGAAATCGCAAGCCGTTTCACGTTCGTTGCCCCCACTCTCGATTCCCCCTACTGACGTTGATTCACGCGCATCAGATAGTTGACGCGCTCGCGCTGCTTGAGCACCTCGACGCCGAGGTTGTTTTCCACCAGTCCGAGGCTGCGATCGATTCGCACGAGGTCGGCCTGCCGCTGCGCGTTGATATCGCGAAGCACTTCGCCGACGCGCAGCGCCAGCTCTCGCTGCTGCCGCTTCTCGCTCTCGTCGAGAAGCGCGCGCACGCGTCTCACCTGCTCGGCATCGATGCCGTTGCGCGCCGGCAGCGCGTCGGCCGCGGCCACGGCGTGCGCGCTGCTCTGCAGCGCGCGGACCTCGGTCTTCAGCCGCTGTTCGAGCGCGACCAGTTCGGCGCGGCTCACCGCATCACCGCGTGAAGACGCGTCGGCGGCAGGCGAGGTGGCCGCGGCGGGCGCGGACCATCCCGTCCGCACCGTCAGTCCGTCCTTGTTGTATCGAACATCCAGATTGGCAATGCCCGCCGCCACGCCGAGAATCAGAATCGCCGCGACGGCTTGCGCCCACGCTGGAACATCAGGCAACCAGGAACTCCTGGTCGACTGTCGAGCGTTGCCTGTCAACCCGTCGACTGTTGACTGTCGACTGTCGACTGTGATTCCGAGGTTCGCATCTGGCGTCGCCCAGTCGACAAGCCGATGACGCACGCCCTGCAGCGACTCCAGCTCGTCGCGACACGCGGTGCACGAGCTCAAGTGCGCCTCGAACGCCGTCCGCGCCGCGGCGTCGATGTCATCGTAGAGATACGCAACGAGCGTTTCGTCGCGATCGGTGGGATAGGTGCAAGTGTCTGTCATATGCCTCACGCCAGCAGGGCGCGTCCCCTGCGCCGCCGCGGCTGATCGGGTACCTCCGCCGCTGCGGCGGCCCCGAGGGTGTCCTTGGCCAATTCGCGTCGAAGAACCGACAAGCCTTGATACAAGCGCGTCTTCACCGTGCTCAACGGGCAGCCCTGGAGATCCGCGATCTCCTGGAACGTCAACCCGTGATACTCCTTCAGCACAATCGCCGTGCGCTGCTCTTCGGGCAGCCGCGCCATCGCCCGCTCGACGACGCGCGACAAGTCCTTCCGCGCGACGAGATCCTCGATCGACTCCGACGGCTCGGTCGCGGCCGCGAGCGCGAGCAGATCGACGTCTTCGGGAGCCTGCACGACCGGCGTCCGCCGCTCGCGCCGGATCCAGTCGCGGCACAGATTCAGCGCGATCCTATACAACCACGACGAGAATTTCGCCTGACCCCGAAAGCCTGGCAGCGCCCGAAACGCCCGGAGAAACGTCTCCTGACACACGTCTCGCGCATCGTCCTCGCGACCGATCGTGCGGTACGCGAGGGCGTAGATGGGCCTTTCCCATCGCACAACCAGCTCGTTGAAGCTGTCGGCATCGCCGCCAATCGATCGGGCGACGAGTTCTTCGTCGGTCCACGTCATGCGGGAGCGCGGATCCCTCAGCTGATTAAGACGGCGGATCGGAGTACAGAGTCGGTCGGGAACCCGGCTTTCGCCATTATATCGTGTGCGACCGTAACCAATTCCCACGGTTGGCCTTACGCTTTCTGGCCCAGGCGCAAGGATCGGGAGTAAAATCCTCGGGCGCGGTCGCCCGACGCCCGGCCCCCCCGAAGCGAAACGATGTCCCGACAGACGCGAACCAGTCGGCTAGATCAGTCCTCCTCTGCGGTTTCCGCGGGCGTCGACCCGGCCCGGCCGCTGGTGTCGCTGCTGGCCCATTCGGCCAGACCGAACGAATTGCTCTCGGTTCTTCACGAGCACGCGCTCGACGTCACCGACGGCGCCTGCGTCATCCTCTTCCAGCACAACCCGCGCAACGGCCTCTTGCACGCCACGTCCGGCTATGGCCTCGATGCCCTGCGCGTCGAAGCGTGGACGCCTGACGGCGACGAGGCAGGCGTGATCGACAGCACGTTCGACAGTCGGAGCGCCGTTCTGGTGGCCGACGCCGACCGCCTTGTCCCCGATCTCTCGGCCCGGCTCGATGCCCCGGCGGCGTTGCTGGTGCCACTCATTGGTGAGTCGGAACGCGTGGGGCTGCTCGCGGTGGGATTCCGGAATTCGCCGCCGCGCACGATGCCCGACGTCGAGGCGGTCGGTGACGCGTACATCGCCGCGCTCGAGCTCATTCGCTTTCGTCAACGCGATCAGCTCCAACGGGATGTGATCGCGCTTCTCGATACGTTTTCCACCAGCCTCACCACCTCGGGTCTCGCGATCAGCCTGGGCGTGCTCTGCCAGGGCGCCAATCGCCTCTTCGCGGCGGACCGCACGTCGGCCTGGATCCACGAGCGGCTCAAGCGGAATCTCGTGCTGCAGGCCGCATCCGATCCGCGCCATGTCGCCGGCAGCGTCCGCGTCGACGCCGACGACGAGTTCGCGCCCGCCGCCGTCGCGATGCGCCGGGAGCGGGCCGAAATCGTGACCCTCGGCGACGGCGGCGCGACGGCGATGCTCACCATCCCGCTCCGCGGCCGCCGCCGCGCGCTCGGCACGATCGTCGTCGAGGGCGCGCGCATCGAAGGCGCAGGCGAGCTCGACGTGCTCGATCGAGCCGACGAACTGGGGCGCCAGCTGTCGACGGCGATCGAAACCAGCCAGCTCCTCGACGACGTGATCTGTTCACGCCGGGAGCTGGAAAACACGTTCGATTCGATCGTGCACCTCGTCGCGGTGATCGATCGCAGTGGCCACGTCGCCTACGTCAACCAGGCGTTCGCCGCTCGCGTGGGGCGGGCGCGCGACACGCTGATCGGAAAGCCGATTGCCGAGGCGGTTGGACCCGAGCTCGCCGCCTGGCTCAAACGCCAGCAGATCGCCCCGCATGTCGGGGACGGCGAAAAGGCAGGCACCCGCGAATTCGTCGATCCGGTACTCAACGGCCCGTTTCTCGTGACCGCCACCGAGCTGCTGGACCACGACAACCGGCCGACGGGGAACGTCATCGTCGCGCGCGATTTGCTGATGCAGACCAAGCTCGAAGGCGAGCGCGAAGAACACCGCAAACGGCTCACGCAGACAGAAAAGCTGGCGGCGCTCGGCCAGTTCATCGCCGGCATCGCGCACGAGTTGAACAACCCGCTGCAGGGGGTGCTGGGGCACATGGAGCTCCTCCGCGCGACCGGCGCCTTCCCCAAACAGCTGCGCCGCGAGGTGCAGACCATCTACCGCGAAGCCGATCGCGCCGCCAAGATCGTGCGGAACCTGCTCGTCTTCGCCGGGTCGCGGCGCATGACACGGCGATCCGTCAGTCTCAATGGCGTCCTGCAGAAGGTCCTGGCCCTGCGCGCCGCCACTCATCGCGCCGTCAGCATCGAAGTCGTGCGACACTATGACGAGCAGTTGCCGCGCGTGTTGAGCGATCCGCTGCTGCTTCACCAGGTCTTCCTGAACATGGTGATCAACGCCGAGCACGCGATAGCCGCAACGGGCCGCGGCGGCCGTCTCGAGGTCACGACCGCGGTCGCGCCTGCGGGCGACCGCATCGTCGTCCAGGTGCGCGACACCGGTACGGGGATCTCCGACGACACGTTGACGCGCATCTTCGAGCCGTTCTACACGACAAAGGACGTCGGGAAGGGGACCGGCCTGGGGTTGGCGATCGCCTACGGGATCGTGCAGGAGCACGGGGGACACATCAGCGCCGCGAATCACCCAGATGGTGGCGCCATTTTTACTGTCGAGTTGCCGACGGCCCGGGCCGCAGGACGCTGACGAATGATTGACGAAACCTTTCTGACCACGGAAGAGGTTCTGGAGTATCTCCAGGTGAATCTGCGGACCGTCTACCGGCTGATCAAAGCCGGCAAGATTCCAGCGGTCCGCGTCGGGCGCCAGTGGCGTTTCCGCAAGCGCGACATCGACGCCTGGCTCGACAGTCAGCGGCCGCGCGGCGGAGCGGCGCGTCCCGCGCCGGCGGTGCCAGCTCGGCCGGTCGCCGCCGGGGGCGGGCGCCCCCGCATCCTCGTCGTCGACGACGAAGCCAGCATTCGCGATCTGCTGTCGAAGACCCTCGCGCTCGCCGAATACGACGTGGATGCGTCCCCTGACGGCCGATCGGCACTCGAACGGATGCGCCTCTATCCGTACGACCTCCTGATCGCGGACCTCAAGATGCCAGGTATGGATGGGCTGGCGGTCATTCGGGAAGCCAAGCGATACAAGCCCGACTTGCCGGTGATCATCATCACCGGGTTCTCGACCGAATCGAGCGCGATCGAGGCGGTGAACATCGGCGTCGCCGGCTATCTCACCAAGCCGTTCCGCGTGCCGCAGGTTCTTGCCGCCGCGGCCAAGGCGCTGGGGGAATAGCGCAAAGTTAGAAGCGAGCAGGCAGAAGTGGAGAAGGACCGCAAGGAAGCGGGCTCAGTCCTTTTCACTTCTACCTGTCTCACTTCTAGCTTCCCAAGATGATCCAGCTTCAGGACCTCACGAAATCATTCGGCGATCGCGTCCTCCTCGATCACGTGACGTGGCAGATCACGGATCGCGAGCGGGTCGGTCTGTGCGGCGCCAACGGCGTCGGCAAGACGACCCTGCTGCGGATGATGGCGGGCACTCGACGAAGTCGATTCCGGCGCGATCCTGAAGCCGGCCAGCCTCACCGTCGGTTATCTACCGCAGGACGGCCTGAGCCACGCGGGTCGCACGCTGTTCGAGGAGGCGGCCAGCGCGTTCGGCGAATTGCTCGCGACGAAGGCCGAGATGCACGACCTCGAGGCGCGGCTCGGCGACCCGGCCGTGCCGGAGCCCGAGCACGACGCCATGCTGCACCGCTACAGCGATCTGCAGGATCAGTTTCGCCTCCGCGACGGCTACAGCATCGACCTGAAGACGGCGACCGTGCTGGGCGGCCTGGGGTTCAGGACCGCGGATTTCGAGCGGCCCACCGAGACGTTTTCCGGCGGCTGGCAGATGCGCATCGCGCTCGCCAAGCTGCTGCTCGGCCAGCCGAATCTGCTGCTGCTGGACGAGCCGACCAACCATCTCGATCTCGAGGCGCGGAACTGGCTCGAAGAGTATCTGAACGGGTATCCGCACGCCGTGATTCTGGTGTCGCACGATCGCTTCTTCCTGGACGCGGTGGTGACGCGCATCACCGACCTGACCCTGCGCACGCTCACTGACTACGTCGGCAACTACAGCCAGTATCTGATCGAGCACGAGGCGCGGATCGAGGCGCTGCGCAAGGCCAAGCGGGAACAGGACGAGGAAGTCGCGCGCGTCAAGATGTTCATCGACCGGTTTCGCTACCAGGCGACGAAGGCCTCGCAGGTGCAAAGCCGGATCAAGCTGCTCGAAAAGGTGGTGCCGATCGAGGTGCCGCCGGAGCGCAAGACCATCCACTTCGATTTTCCCAGCTGCGGCAAGAGCGGCCGGGGTGTGCTCGAGCTCAAACACGTGCGGAAAACGTACGGCGACCTCGTCGTCCTCGCGGATCTCAATCTCCATGTCGAGCGCGGCGATCGCATCGCGCTCGTCGGCCCGAACGGCGCCGGCAAGTCCACGCTCATGCGGCTGCTGTCGGGCGAAGACCTGCCCGATTCCGGCACGTGCACGCCGGGCCACAACGTGGTGATGCAGTCGTTCGCGCAGGACGAGGCGACGCGCCTGGACCCCGTGCCCACCGTCTACGAAACCCTGGCGTCCGGCTCACCACTGCACATGGTGCCGATGATCCGGAACATTCTCGGCGGGTTTCTCTTCTCGGGCGACGATGTCTACAAGCCGGTTCGCGTGCTGTCGGGGGGCGAGCGCACGCGTCTCGCCGTGGCGCGGATGCTGCTGCGGCCGTCGAACACGCTGCTGCTCGACGAACCGACGAACCACCTGGATCTCGACTCGAAGGAAGTGCTGCTCGATGCGCTCGTCGATTACGGCGGCACGTTGATCTTCGTCTCGCACGATCGCTATTTCGTCGAGCGCCTCGCAACGAAGATCATCGAGGTCGGCAACGGCGCGGCCCTCATGTACCCGGGCACCTACAAGGAATTCCTGTGGCACAAGGCTCACGCCGGGCAGGAGGGGCAGGAAGGGCGGGAGCGGCAGGACGGGCGGGAAAGGCAGGACGGGGCAGGAAAAGCAAAGGCAGGACAGGCAGGACAGGCGGGAACGGCAGCGAAAAAACGCCAGCGTCGCGCCGCGGTGGCTCCAACGACCGCGCATCAGGAGAAAGAAGCGCGTGGATGCCGAGGCCCGCAAGCAGGCGCGCGCGCTGCAGGCCCGCAAGCAGCGCGTCGACCAGCTGGAGTCGCGGATCGCCGACTGCGAAGCGTCCATTCGCGACCTCGAGCGCCGGATGTCGGAGCCGGGCTTCTACGAGGACCGCGCCGCCGCACAGCCCGTGATCGACGAGCACCAGGCCCTGATGTGGAAGGTCGGCGACCTCATGCATCAATGGGAAATGCTGCAGACCGAAGACGCCCCCACCGAAGCCTGATCGACAGAATCGTAATCCAATTACAATTTTGTTATCATTGCCGGCAGTGCGCCTCTCAGCTAACTGCCTCATTATTTGGAGCTTCTGCGTTTTTCGCACCCGCGAACCCAGGCATACAGTTTGCCCCTCGCGGGCCAAACCTCCGTGCTCTCCGGAATGTCTGATCCGTCCCAACGCCGTCCTGCCCGCCGCTCCGGGCGGTCGCCCAAACCGGCGTCGTCCCGCGCTGCGCAGCCCGAGCGCCGGAAGGTCGCCCGGTCCGGACCGGCCCCCGACGATCGGTTCTTCCGCTACCTCGTCACCAGCATGCGCAACGGCGTCATCGCGGTTCGCCGCGACGGCACGATTGCCCTGATGAACGACGAGGCGTACCGGATTTTCGGTCTCCAGAAGAGCGCCGGCGGCGACCTCGGCCGGCCCTTCTCCGACGTGCTCCGCGAGTGGCCCGCGGTCATCCGCGTGCTCTCGAGCGCGTTCGAGCTCAGTCATCTGCCGAGCCGGGCGGAGCTGCGGCTGCACGATCTCAAGCGCGTCATCGGCTACACGCTGTCGCGGGTCAAGGAAGAGGGCGGCATCCAGATCGGCGCGGTCATGTTCTTCAAGGATCTGACGCAGGTCGAGCAGCGCGAGGAACGTGAACGGCTTCGCGACCGCCTGGCCTCGCTCGGCGAGATGGCCGCGGGCATCGCGCACGAATTGAAGAACCCGCTCGCGGGCATCGAGGTCATGGCCGGGCTGCTGCGGCGCCAGGTCCCCGATTCGCCCGCCGCGCTGTCGCTGCTCGCCGACATCATCAGCGAATCCAAGCTGGCCAACGCCATCGTCGTCGAAATGCTCGAGTTCGTGCGTCCGGTCCGGCTGCAGGTGGAGCGCACCAACGTGGCCGAAGTGCTCCAGCAGTCGATGACCATGGCCGAGTCGAAAGCCGCGCGCGGCGGCGTGGCGATGGCGGTGGACGTCGAGCCGCTTCTGCCGGCGATCGAAGCCGACCATCATCAGCTGGCGCAGGTCTTCACGAACTTGATCGCGAACGCGTTCGAGGCGCTCGACGGCAAGGGCCAGATCCGCATCGTCGCCACGGCTGGTTCGCTCGACGACGACCCGGCGCTCACGGGCAATCAGGATCCGCTGCCGGTCGTGGTCGTCGACGTCGTCGACAACGGGCCCGGCGTGCCCGACGACATCAGGGACAAGATTTTCTTTCCGTTCTTCACGACCAAGCCGCAGGGATCGGGGCTGGGTCTCGCCATCGTGCGCAAGATCATCGACGCGCACGACGGGCGCATCGACGTGAGCGCCGTGCCGGGCACGGGGACACGGTTCCGCGTGACGCTGCCCGTGCGCAGCGCCTCCGAGTGGTTCAGATAACGCTGAAAGGTACGTATGGGTCGAATTCTGATTGCTGACGATCACGATGCACTGCGGCGCGGGCTGGTCCGCGGTCTGACCGAGGGCGGCCACGACGTCGAAGAGGCATCCAACGGCAACGCCGCCATCGAGCGCCTGCACGACAACTATTTCGACGTCGTGCTCAGCGACTTGAAGATGGGCGGCAGCGACGGCATGGACGTCCTGCGGACGACGCGCGCGCTCCATCCGACGACGGCCGTCATCCTGATGACGGCGTTCGGCTCGGTCAACACCGCCGTCGAAGCCATGAAGATCGGCGCGTTCGACTACGTGCAGAAGCCGTTCGAAATCGAGGAGATGGAAGTCAAGATCGCCAAGGCCCTCGAGCACAAGCGGCTGAAGAACGAGCTCGAGTACCTCCGCGGCGCGCAGCAGGATATCTACGACTTCGATCGCATCGTCGGATCGAGTCCGGCGCTGCAGCGCGTCCTCGACATCGTGAAGAAAGTCGCCAAGAGCAACACCACCGTGTTGATCCACGGCGAGACGGGCACCGGCAAGGAGCTCATCGCCGGCGCCATCCATCACAACTCCCTGCGCAACGCGCGCAACTTCGTCAAGGTGAACTGCGCGGCGCTCCAGGAGAATCTGCTCGAATCGGAACTGTTCGGTCACGAGCGCGGCGCGTTCACCGGCGCCGACAAGCAGCGCATCGGCCGCTTCGAGCAGGCCGACGGCGGAACGCTGTTCCTCGACGAGATCGGCGACATGAGCCCGAGCACGCAGGCGAAGATCCTGCGCGTGCTCCAGGAGCACGAGTTCGAGCGGCTGGGCGGCACGCGCACGCTGCGCGTCGACGTGCGGCTCATCACCGCGACCAATCGCGACCTCCCCGGCATGGTGCAGTCGGGCCACTTCCGCGAGGACCTGTACTACCGCTTGAACGTCGTGTCGATCGACATGCCGCCGCTGCGGGAGCGCAAGGACGACATCGTGCCGCTCGCCACCGCGTTCATTCGCCGCTTCGCCAGCGAGCTGAAGAAGAAGGTGGACGGGCTCGAGCCCGACGCCGCGAAGCTGCTGATGCGCTACAACTGGCCGGGCAACATTCGCGAGCTGGAAAACACCATCGAACGGGCGATTCTGCTGGCCGAGGGCCGCGGGATCGCGGCGCCCGACCTCCGCCTCGGCGAAGTGGCGTCCAGCGGATCGTCGCGCGATCACGGGGCGGTCGTGAAGATTCCGCCGACCGGCATCGCGCTCGAGGACATCGAGCGGCACGCGCTCGTCGAAGCGCTGAAGATGTCGAACTGGGTGCAGAAAGACGCCGCGGAGCTGCTCTCGATCAGCCCGCGCGTGATGAACTACAAGATCAAGACGCTGGGGATCGAATTCCCGCGCGGCCGCCGGGCCGCGCCGCTGCAGCCGGCGGAGCACGAGGTCGCGGCGGCGTCGTAGCGGAAGGGCAGGAAAGGCTGGAAGGGCAGGAGGGGACGAGCGGCTCTCCTGCCGTTTCCTCCAGTCCTTCCGTTCCTGCCCTTCCTGCCCTTCCTGCCTTTCCTGCCCCAGCCCGCGGGTGCGCCTTCCTGTACACATCCAGCAACTGCGCGGCGTTGACGTGCGTGTACCGCTGCGTCGTGCTGAGGCGCGCGTGGCCGAGGAGCTCCTGAATCGCGCGCAGGTCGGCGCCGCGCTGGAGCAGATGCGTCGCGAATGAATGGCGCAGCGCGTGCGGGCTGATGCCCATGCGCGCGCTGCTGGCGGCGACGTAGCGGCGGACGAGCCGATCGATGCTGCGAACGGTCAGGCGGCCGCCGCGATAGTTCACGAACAGAGGGCTGGCACGCGGAACGTGCTGGGCCGGACGGGACGGCTCTCGCCTTTAGGCGGACCTGCCCCTGCCCGGTCCGGCTGAAGCCGGACCCCTCGGACCAACGCCTCCCGATCGTTCAGATACGTGCGCATCGCCTTCGCCGTGCTCGCGTTGAAAGGGACGATGCGCTCTTTGCGGCCCTTGCCGAGCACTCGCACCATCCGCTGGCTCAGATTCACGTCGTCGAGGTCGAGCCCGGCGAGCTCGGCGAGGCGCAGGCCCGATGCGTAGAAGAGCTCGAGAATCGCGCGGTCGCGGCGGCCGAGCGGCGCGTCGCTCCCCGCGGCGTCGAGCAGCGCATCCATCTCCGATTCCGAGAGGTGCGCCGGCATGCGGACGTCGCGTTTGGGCGTCGGCACCAGCGCGCCCGGATCGTCGTCGATCGCGCCCTCGCGGCGCAGGTAGCGCAGCAGCGTCCGGACGGCGGCCAGCTTGCGGGCCGCGGTCGCGCGCGACACGCCCGCCCGATGCAGCTCGCCCAGGAATCCGCGGATGGCGGCGCGATCGAGATTCGCGGCCTCGAGGTCGCCGCGCTTGACGCCGGCGGCGGCCGCCACGTGATCGAGAAACTGCGTGAGATCGCTTTCGTAGGCGCGGACGGTGTGTTCGGAGGCGTTGCGGTTGAGCGCGAGGAACTGCAGGAACTCTTCGAGGTACTGCGTCACAGGCTCATCCTTCGACAGGCTCAGGATGAGCGGATTCCTGTGTCCGCTCGTGGAGAGCTCCTTCGCCTCCTCTTGAGCTTGTCGAACCACGAGCCCCCGCGACGACATCCAGCGTTCCAAATCGTCAAGCGCCCGTTCGGAGAGGGCGATGTTTCGCAGCTTCTTCCCGCGCGGCGCGCCTGGCAGGGGCTGCAGGATCCCGAACGTGATGTTCGACGGTTCGTAGTGCGCGGGGTTGGCGTGCGACGCGTAATAGGCGAGCGCGCCGATTGCGGTGGTGCGCGGCGGCGCCGACGTCGGTTCGCCTTTCGCTAGCGCAGCCGCGTTGACGCCGGCGAGGAGACCCGAGGCCGCGGACTCGACGTACCCTTCGACGCCCGACATCTGACCCGCGAGAAAGAGCGTCGGCCGTGCCCGCACCTGCCACGTTTCCGCCAGCACCGTGGGTCCGTTGATGTAGGTGTTGCGATGCACCATCCCGAAGCGCACGAACTCGGCCTGCTCGAGCCCTGGAATCAGCCGGAGGACGCGCGCCTGATCGCCCCACTTGATCTGCGTCTGGAAGCCGACGAGGCTGAAGTGGTCGCCGGCGAGCGTGTCCTGTCGCAGCTGCACGACCGCGTACGGCTCGCGCCCGGTACGCGGATCGACGAGGCCGACCGGCTTCATCGGCCCGAACCGCAGCGTGTCGCGGCCGCGATGCGCCATGACCTCAATCGGCAGGCACCCCTCGAAGAAGCGCTCCTTGTCGAAGTCGTGGACCGTCGCCGACTCGGCGGTCACCAGCGCGTCGTAGAAGCGCTCGTAATCCTCGCGCGTCAGCGGGCAATTCAGGTAGTCGCCTTCGCCATCATCCACGCCGCATGCTGGCTTGGTCCGGCTGAAGCCGGACACTGTCTCACGTCCTGGGCCTTTCGAATCCGTTGTCGTACGTCAGTGTCCGCCTTCAGGCGGATCTCGTCGCGCAGACTCCGGCCCCACCGCGAGGCGCGAAACACCTTGCTGCGATCGATCGTCTCGGCCAGCACGATCGGGCTGATCGCGTCGTAGAAATACAGATGCTCGCTCCCGACGAGCCGCGCGATGTCGGCCGACAGCGCGTCCGACGTGAGCGGACCGGTGGCGACGATCACCGGCTGCTGCTCGCTCGACGCGGGAATCGACGTGACTTCCTCGCGCAGGACGGTGATGAGCGGGTGTTCGGCAATCTCGCGCGTGACCATCGCCGCAAACTGCTCGCGATCGACGGCGAGCGCCGCGCCGGCAGGCACGCGGCTCGCCTCCGCCGCGCGCATCACGAGCGAGCCGAGGCGCCGCATTTCTTCCTTCAGGAGACCGACGGCGTTATCGAGCTTGTCGCCCCGGAACGAATTGCTGCACACGAGCTCGGCGAGGCGATCCGTCTTGTGGACCGCGGTCGGCCGGACCGGCCGCATCTCGTACAGCGTGACGGGCACGCCGCGCGACGCGGCCTGCCAGGCGGCTTCGGAGCCGGCAAGACCGCCGCCCACGATCGTGACGCGCATCAGTGGACGATCTTGGCTCGAGCGGGTTTCCGGCGGGCGGGCTTGCGCTTGGCTCGCGACCGCGAGGGGCTCGCGGGCGCGGCCGATTCGGCGGCGGCCGCCGCGCGGGCGGGCCGGCGCTTGCGCGCCGGTGCGGCACGACGCCGCCTGCCGGAAGTCGGTTCCGCATTGCGCCGCGCCTCGAGCAGACCGCGCGCGTCCTCGAGCGACACCGTCGCCGGGTCCACCCCTCGTGGAATGGAGGCGTTCGTTTCTCCGTCGGTGACGTAGGGCCCGTACCGGCCTTCGAGCAGCTGCAGCGCGGCGCCGCCGTCGGTCGCCTCGATTTGGCGGATGACGCGCTTTGCGGTCTGGCGTCGACCCGCGCGCTTCGGCTCGGCGAGCAGCGCGAGCGCCCGCTCGAGGCCGACTGTAAAGAGATCGTCGTCGGCGGCCAGCGACCGGTAGTCGTCGCCGTGCCGGATGTAGGGACCGAAGCGGCCGAGCCCGGCGAGCACGGGCTGGCTCGACTCCGGGTGAGTGCCAAGTTCCCGCGGCAATTCCAGGAGCTTCAACGCTTCGTCGAGCGTGACCGTCGACTCGGTCAGACCGTTGGTGAGCGACGATCGTTTGGGCTTCTCTTTCGATCCCTTGTCCGGGGTCTCGCCGAGCTGCACGTACGCGCCGAAGCGGCCGTGAATCGCGTAGACGTTCATTCCCGTCGTTGGATCCTCGCCCAGACGCCGCGGACCTTCCGCTTTCGCGCGAATCAGCGCCATCGCCTTCTCGACGGAGAGATCCGCCGGCGCTTGCGTGGGCGGCAGCGACGCCGTCTTCCCTGGCCCGCCTTCGCCCATCTGCAGGAACGGACCGTACCGGCCAATCCGCACGCGAACGGCTTCCCCGGATTCCGGATCCACGCCCACGTCGATCAACGGATAGTCGGCGCGCTCTTCCGCCTGCCGTACGGCTTCCTCGAGTCCGCGGTGATGGCTGTCGCCGCGATAGAACTGCCGGATGAAGTCGAGCCATTCGCGCTCGCCACGCGAAATCTGGTCGAGATCCTCTTCCATTTCGGCCGTGAACTCGACGTCCACGAGATCGCCGAAATGCGTGACCAGGAGCCGCGTGACCGCGAACGCCGTGAAGCTGGGTACGAGCGCCTTGCCCTGGCGGAAGATGTAGCCGCGCCGCTCGATGGTGCCGATGGTGGACGCGTAGGTGGACGGCCGCCCGATGCCGAGCCGCTCCAGTTCCTTGATGAGCGAGGCTTCCGTGTACCGCGCGGGCGGCGCCGTCTCGTGTTTCTTCGGCTCGAGCGCAGCGACCTGCACGCGCGACGCGCCCGGCCGATCGACGCGCTCGCCGACCGTGAGTTTCGGCAGCACGGTTTCCTGCTCTTCGAGCTCCGCCGCGGGATCGTCGCTGCCCTCGACGTAGGCGCGCCGGAAGCCCGCGAACTCAATCGTCCGCCCCGAGGCGGTGAACACGGCGGTCTCGCCGTTGGTCCCCATCCCCGAGATTTCAATCGTCGTCCGCATCACCCGCGCGTCGACCATCTGCGACGCCATCGTGCGCTTCCAAATCAGCTCGTAGACGCGCCAGTCGTGGCGATCCAGCGTGCCTTCGAGCGACGCGGGCGTGCTGCCGAAGTTCGACGGCCGGATCGCCTCGTGCGCTTCCTGCGCGTTCTTGACTTTCGTCGCGTAGCGGCGCGGACCGCTGTAGTACTCGTCGCCGAACATCCGGCGGATCGCCGACGCCGATTCGCCCAGCGCCTTCTCGCTCAGCGTCGTCGAATCGGTCCGGTGATAGGAGATGTGCCCGTCCTGAAACAGCCGCTGCGCCGCCTGCATCGTGCGTTCGGTCGAGAATCCGAGCTTGCGGCTGGCCTCTTGCGTGAGCGTCGACGTCGTAAACGGCGGCGCCGGCCGCTCGACGCCCGGCTTCTCCTCGACGGCCGACACCGTCCAGGGGAGGTTGTGCCAGAGCGCGTCCGAGAGCGCGCGGCTGTCGGCTTCCGCCAGCACGCGGACACTCGCGCCGGTCATCGTGGCTTTCGAATCGAAATCCTTGCCGGTCGCAATCCGATCGGCGCCCAGCCGCGACAGCGTCGCGACGAATTCGCGGCCCTCTCCGGACAACCGCGCTTCGAGATCCCAATAGGTCGCGGCCCTGAACGCCAGCCGCTGTTCCTCGCGCTCGACGATGAGGCGGACGGCGACGCTCTGCACGCGGCCGGCGCTCAATCCGGTCTGCACCTTCTTCCACAGCACGGGCGACAGCGTGTAGCCGTAGAGCCGATCGAGAATCCGCCGGCTTTCCTGCGCGCGCACGAGATTGGTATCGACGTCCTGCGCGTCGCGCACGGCGTCGTTGATCGCGTCTTCCGTGATTTCGTGGAACACGATGCGCTTGACGGGAACTTTCGGCTTGAGAATTTCCGTGAGGTGCCAGCTGATCGACTCGCCTTCGCGGTCGGGGTCGGTGGCCAGGTACAGCTGCGTCGCGGTCTTCAGCGCCGTCTTGAGCGCGAGCACGTACTTGCGCTTGTCGTTCGGGATCACGTAGTACGGCGTGAAGTCGCCGTCGACGTCCACACCGAGCCGTCCCCACTTCTTCTTGCGAATCGAATCGGGGATCTCTCCTGCCGATTCCGGAAGATCACGAACGTGGCCGTAGCTCGCCCGTACTTCGTACCCGCGCTTCAAGATCCGTTCGATCGTCCGCGCCTTCGCCGGCGACTCGACGATCACCAGTGTTTTCGCCATCCGGGGTTCAACGCTAACACGAACTGTCAATTCGCACGAAACGGCCGCCCCCGACGCGCGTCACGCGACCCTGCAGTTCGAGCTCGAACAACCTGGGCAGCAATCGCGAGGGACTGAGCCCGGATCGCTCAGCGATTTCATCGAGATCGCTCGGCTCGCCGACCGTCAGCGAATCGAGAATTGGATCCGTGACCGACTCGCCTGCCGTACCTGCCCGCCCTCGCTCCTACCAGCCCCACTCACCATTCCCAGTTCCTCGAGAACATCGTCGGCCGACTCCACGATTCTTGCGCCATCACGCAACAGGGCGTGCGCGCCCCGATTGCGTCCGCTCAACACGTTGCCGGGTACGGCGAGCACGTCGCGACCCTGCTCGAGCGCGCAGCGCGCCGTGATGAGCGAACCGCTCTTCTCGCCTGCCTCGATGACGACGACCGCGCGCGACAACCCGCTGATGATGCGATTGCGCCGAGGAAAGAACTGCGCCTGCGGCGGCGTGCCGGGCACGAGCTCGCTGATCACCGCGCCGTCGCGCGCGATGTCCTGTGCGAGCGGCTCGTGCTCGCGCGGGTAGATCACATCGACACCCGATCCGAGGACGGCCACCGTCGTGCCGCCGCCCGCGAGCGCGCCGCGATGCGCCGCCGAATCGACGCCGCGCGCCAGGCCGCTCACGACCACGAGACCCGCCGCGGCGAGATCGGCGCCCAATTGTTCCGCGACCGACAGCGCGTACGCCGACGCGGCGCGCGATCCGACGATGGCGACGGCCGGCCGGCTGAGTGCTTCGACCGGTCCGCGGATCCACAGCACCGGCGGCGGATCGATGATCGCGGAGAGCGCGGCCGGATACGCGGCGTGGTTCCACGGCAGCATCGTGATGCCGGCGTCCGCCGCGCGCCGGACCGCGGCCTCGGCGCGTTGACCGAGCTCGCCGCGCTTCTCGGGCTCGTCGCGCCAATGTTTCCGGAGCAGGCCGTCGAGGACGACGGCTCCCGATGCGCCGCGTCGCAGCCGTTCGGCCGCGTGAAGACCACACCACGGCGGGAGCAGCGACAACGCGACGAAGTCCAACACGTCACTCATGACCGCACCTCGATCGGCGCGGCGCGGCCACAAAACACAAAGAGGCCGGGCCGCCGCGTCAAGAAACGCGGGACCCGACCTCGGGACGTTCATTATACGGCGGACGTGGTGTCCGACTTTCAGAGGGCTGACCGACGTCCGAGGACGAGTTCTCAGCACATTTCGTAAATCGCCGATGCCGAAGCGCGCGAAAGTCTCGTCATTTCAAAGATTAGCCCGTGGCACATGCCTTGCTCCCGCGCGTCCGGAAGGATATAGTGGCCAGCATCCAGCCATGAAGTTCCGTGCCGCCGCAATCGCGGTATGCGCCATCCTCGTGTCGGGTTCGCCGTCGTTCGCCGACGCAAGAAGCGACGCCAAAGCGCAGGTCGAATTCGGTATCAACGTGGTGCAGCGCGGGCTGTGGCGCGAGGCGATCTACCGCTGGGAAAAAGCGGCCGAGCTCGACCCGACCTACGCCGAAGCCTACAATAACCTCGCGATCGCCTACGAGCATGAAGGGCAGCTCGACAAGGCGCGCAAGGCGTACGAGAAGGCCATGGAGCTGGCGCCGAACAATCCCCAGATTCGCCAGAACTACGAGCTCTTCAAGGAAATCAATGATCGGACGAACTCCGGAAAAGATCGGTAGGGTCGTCCTCGCCGGCGGCGTCGCGCTGGTTGCAGCGTTCACGCTGGCGTGCGGAGCTACCTATCTCGAGATCCCGATCGAAACACCGATTCAGCCCAAGCTGGACGTGTCGGCCTTCCAGCGCGTGCTGGTGGCCGGATTCGTGGCCGGCGGCAGCGACGACATCGACGCGAACCAGGAAACGGTTCGCCTGCTGCGCAGTCAATTGCGCACCAAGTCGGCGCTCAGGGTGATCGACGCCGACATCCTGCCGCTGCTCGAGGTCGCCCAGGATCAGAACCGCGCCACCGCCGACGAGCTCGCGCGCGAGAACGCCTCGCCCAACAACACCAGCAGCGGCCAGGATCAGCAGGCGGCGATGGCGCTGCCGCAGAAGATCAAAGACGAGAAGGATCTCGAACCCTACGAGCGTCTCTTCGCCAACACCGCGTACTGGAAACGGATCGGCGAAGAGTTCCAGAACCCGCTCATCGTCACCGGCACCGTGCTCTTCACCAACCGGTCCACGTCGGGGTTCGTGCAGCGCGACCAGGAAATCTACGATCCGTACGGCCGCCGCCGCGTCGTCCCGACCCGCACCTACATGGAGCGCAAAGGCTTCATGCTCCGCCCCAAGTTCGTGTTCATCGACGGCCGCAGCGGCGCGACGATGTACTCGGAGAGCTACCGGGAAGAGGTGCTCTACAACGCGCAGCAGAACACGCCGGCGCTGTCGTCGTATTTCGAGCTGATGGATCGGCTCGTGCCGAGCTTCCTCAGCGCGCTGAGCAGCCAGAAGATCAAGGGCTCGCGCGTCCTCCTCAAAGTAGGCGCCCTCCGGGTCGAGGAGCCCGAGTCAACCCCAGCCTGTCCGAAGTGCCGGCACCGACCACGTCGAAGGAATCCCAGAGCGGTAGCGCTCGTGCGCGTGGTGCGGCATCGGTTTACACCGCCCCCTGACGACCCTAGTGGCCTCCGAGCCGGCCACATGCCGCGGTAGTGGGCTACTTTCAATTAGAGCCCGCTGATCTGCTGTTTGAGGAGCAGGAAGATCGCCAGAGCAGTTTGCAACGCGAGGCCGATAATCCATACACCAGTTGTTGCCGTCGCCAGATATTGCGCCGCGAGTGCCAGTAAAAACCAGCCAATGAGAAACCAAGACACCCGTCCTGAGAGTTTGTCCTGAGCCCAGAGAAGAGCCAAGAGCAGAGCGGACGCGATGGCTGGCACCCAGAACAGGTGGAAGTAGTCACGTAACGCCATCGCGTTGTGGGTCTGCTTTGATCTAAATGGTCCGGCGCTGTGTCCGGTATTCTTGTCGGAGAGCCCCAGCGTCATCGGCCAGAACGGCCGTGCACGAGGCACACGTAAGAGAACCGCCAACCGTCCCGCTGGCCGATCCGCTTGGGCTTCCGTCGGCCACGGCTTCAGCGCCCCTCGTCAGGCGACAGCGACTGCGCTCCTGTTGGTCATGTCTCCAGGCGGAGTACCGCCGATCTTTCGCTGCCGGCCGAGTGAAGCCATGACGCGAGATGTCGCACGTCGGCTTTGGGCGTTTCATCCTCAGCTGCCGGTCGTCGAACAACGGAGGTGAGCGCGCGAGCTGATTCGTCGCCGGTCGACCTATTCGTAGGCCATTTGCGCATAGCGTCCCGCTAACTCATTGCTCGTGAGTCATTTCTAGTAGTAGACTAAGTGTTTCGCACAGGTGCCGATTATGTACGCAATCATCAAGAGCCGCGGGCATCAGGTCAAGGTCACGCCCGGCGGCGTCGTCATGGTGGACGGGACCGTCGGTGAGCCCGGCGCCGAGCTCACCCTCGAAGAGGTGCTGCTCGTCGAAAAGGACGGCGGCGAAATTCTGGCCGGCGCGCCGTTCGTCGCCAACGCCCGCATCACGGCGGTGGTCGAGGGTGAGGCGCGCGGTCCCAAGATCCGCGTGTTCAAGAAGAAGCGCCGCAAGGGCATGCGCCGCACCAAGGGTCATCGGGCGGTGTTCACTCGCGTCCGCATCAAGGAAATCCTCGTTTAGCGGTAGGAATAGTCTCAATGGCTCATAAAAAGGGACAAGGCAGCTCACGCAACGGCCGCGACTCGAACTCGCAGCGGATTGGCGCCAAGGCGCACGACGGCAACGTCGTGACCGGCGGAACGATCATCGTCCGCCAGCGCGGCCGCCGGTTCCGTCCCGGCCTCAACGCCGGTCTCGGCAAGGACGACACCATCTTCGCGAAGATCGCCGGACGCGTGAAATTCGAGAATCACGGCACGCGCGGGCGCGTGATCAGCATTCAGCCCAGTCGAATACGTGAAATCTGGTAGTTGGATAATTTGGTAATCGGGTAATTGGCAATCCCGCCAATGCAATTACCAGATTCCCCGATTACTCGATTACCCGATGTTCGTTGACGAAGTCGACATCCACGTCGCGGCAGGCGACGGCGGGCGCGGGTGCCTGGCCTTTCGCCGCGAGAAGTTCGTGCCGCGGGGCGGCCCAAGCGGCGGAGACGGGGGCCACGGCGGATCGGTCTGGGTCGTGGCCAGCGCGCACGTCAACACCCTCATCAACTATCGCTTTCACCCCGAGTTCAGCGCCCAACGCGGCGCGCACGGCCAGGGATCCAACTGCACCGGCCGCACCGGCGTCGATCTCGAACTGGCCGGTTCCGATCGGCACGCTCGTGTACGAGAAGACCGGCGACGCCGACGCGCCGATGCGTCTCCTCGCCGATCTTGCCGAGGAAGGCGAGAAGGTGCTGGTCGCGCGCGGCGGACGCGGCGGACTGGGCAACGCGCACTTCGCGACGTCCACCAATCGAGCGCCGCGCAAGGTGCAGCCGGGCGAACCGGGCGAGGTCCGGGATCTGCGGCTCGAGATGAAGCTGCTCGCCGACGTCGGGCTCGTCGGGTTTCCCAACGCCGGCAAGTCGACGCTCATCGCGCGCATCTCGGCGGCACGGCCCAAGATCGCCGACTACCCGTTCACGACGCTCACGCCGAATCTGGGCGTCGTCAAACTGAGCGACGATCGCAGCTTCGTCGTTGCCGACGTGCCCGGCTTGATCGAGGGCGCGCACCGCGGCCACGGACTCGGTCACCAGTTTCTTCGCCACCTGGAACGGACGAAGGTTCTCGTGCATCTCGTCGATGTGTCGGGCGCGAGCCAGCGCAATCCGGTCGAGGATCTCGATACCGTGCGGCGCGAGCTCGAGCTGTATCAACCCACGCTGGCCGCCAAGCCGCAGGTTGTCGCGGCCAACAAGCTGGACGCCGTCGACCCCTCGACCGTTGACGAGGACGTCGCGCCGCTGGAGCGGCGCGCCGCCGAATTGGGTCTGCCCTTCTTGCGGATCTCGGGCGCGACCGGCGCCGGCGTTCCCGACCTGCTCGAAGCCATGTGGCGACGGCTGGCCGCGGCGCGACAATCGGCGGCATGACCCGCAGGCGCGTCGGTATTCTCGGCGGCACGTTCGATCCCATTCACTACGGACACCTCGGCGTCGCCGAAGCCGCGGAGGCCGCGCTCGGGCTGTCGCGGATGTATGTCGTCACGGCGAATGTTCCGCCGCACCGGCGCCAGCCGGTCGCATCGGCGTTTCAACGATATGCGATGGTGGTCCTGGCGCTCGGGCACCGGCCTGGATGGCGCGCCTCGGATATGGAATTGCGCATCGACGGGCCGTCGTACACCTCCGACACGCTGGCCCGGTACACGCAGCGCGGGTATCAGCGCGACGAGCTGTTTTTCGTGATCGGCGCCGACGCGTTCGCCGAGATCGCCACGTGGTACGACTACCCGCGGATCCTCGACGCGGCGCATTTCGCGGTCGTCTCGCGTCCGGGTCTGTCGGTTGACGCGCTCCCCGAGAGACTGCCCGCGCTCGCGTCGCGGATGGTCGCGACCTCCGTCCCCGCCGGACACCTCCGTCCCCGTCGACCGGGGACGAAGGCGTGTCGTCGACCTTGATCTTTTTGATCGATGCGCCCACCGCCGACGTTTCAGGAACTGCGATCCGCGCGCGGTGCGAAACGGGCGAATCGATCGCGGGTCTCGTGCCTCCACTCGTGCAGCAATACATTGAGCAGCATGGACTTTACGCCGCGAAAACTTCGAGACGACGCGCGTCGGACATCGCGTCGAAGGACGCGGCAGGCAGGTTGCATGGCCAAAAGTGAGAAGCGTTCGACGTCCGCGTCACGTCTCCCGTCGCAAATCGATCGCGCGCTGACGGCGGCCGACAGCAAGAAGGCGGTCGACCTGGTCGTGCTCGATCTGCGAAAGGCGGCCGGCTTCACCGACTTTTTCGTCATCTGCTCGGGCACGAATTCGCGGCAGGTACGGGCCATCGCGGACGGCGTGATGGACACGCTGGCGGAAGACGGCGTCAAGCCGGCGCACATCGAGGGCTACGACCGATCGGAATGGGTGCTGATCGACTATTTCGACTTCATCGTCCACGTGTTCAGCCCCGACACGCGGCTGTTCTACGGGCTCGAGCGGCTCTGGGGAAGCGCCGAGCGGATCGAGGTTCCGGCGACGCGATAGCCCTGCCCGCCGAGCGCTTCATCGCGCACAGTCGCGCGATGCGGGCGCTCACCGATCAAATCCGGCGCTTCGCGCGCGCCGACTCCAACGTCCTCATCGCAGGCGAGACCGGCACCGGCAAGAATGCCGTCGCGCGCGAGCTCCACGCTCGCGGGCCGCGCGCGCGGCGGCCGTTCATCACGATCGACTGCGCGAGCCTGTCGCCTTCGTTGATCGATTCCGAGCTGTTCGGCCACGAGGTCGGCGCGTTCACCGACGCGGTGGCGGCGCGGCCGGGACGCTTCGAGCTTGCCGGCAACGGCACGGTGTACCTGGATGGCGTCGTCGAGCTGTCGGTCGAAGGCCAGGGCAAGCTGCTGCGCATCGTCGAGGAGAAGCGCGTGGAGCGGTTGGGCGGGCAGTCGCCGATGGTCGTCGGCGCCCGCGTCGTCGCGTCGACCGGCGCGGACATCGAGGACGCCGTGCGCTCAGGCGCATTTCGACAGCGATCTCTATCATCGGCTCCGCGTGCTGCCGCTGCTGATCCCGCCGCTTCGCGAGCATCTCGAGGACGTCGCGCCGCTGGTCAAATACTTTCTCAAACGGGCTGCGGCTGCGGCCGGCCGCTCGGCGCCGGCCGTGAGTCGCGACGCGGGCGCGGCGTTGGGCGACTACAGCTGGCCGGGCAATGTCCGCCAGCTGCGACACGCGATCGAGCGCGCCTATCAGGCCGCCGACGGCGGCGCGATCACGCTCGATCACCTTCCGCAGGAAATCCTCGACGCGCCGGCCTTCGAACCGGAGGCCGCGCTCGCCGATCGGCCAACACTCGAGGAAGTCGAACGCCGCTACATCGCGGCGACGCTGCGCCACGCGCGCGGAAGCCAGACCGAGGCGGCACGGATCCTCGGCATCAGCCGCAAGGCGCTGTGGGAGAAGCGCAAGCGATACGGGTTGGAGTAGCGGCGCTGGATGCGGTGCTGGCCGTCGTGCTGGCGCCGGCGTGCGCCGCGTGCGACCAGCCGCTGGATTTCCCGACGCGCGGGCCGGTCTGCGACGGTGCTGGCGATCGATTCTGCCGCTCACGCCGCCGCTCTGCGATGGCTGCGGCGACCCGTTGGCGACCTGGCGATCGAGCAGCGTGCTCGGGCGATGTCCGCGGTGCCGGCGGAGTGCCCGATTCGTGGACCGCGCGCGCGCGATCGGCGCCTACGAGGGCACGCTCCGCTCGATCGTCCACGCGCTGAAGTACGAGGGACGCCGCTCCCTGGCGCGGCCGCTCGGCGTCCTGATGCAGCGGCACGGCGCAGATGTCCTGGACGGCGCCGCGTGTGCCATTCCTGTCCCGCTTCATCCCTCACGAAAGCGGGAGCGCGGCTTCAACCAGGCGGCCGACCTCGCGCGGCACCTCGGGCTGCCGGTCGTCGCCGGACTTCGCAGAGTGCGGGCGACGGCCACGCAAACCGAACTCCCCGCCGCCCAGCGGCACCGCAACGTGCGCGACGCCTTCATGGCCACGGCCGCGTCTGGCGCAGCGGCGTCGGCGGGGTTGTCGTCCTCGTAGACGATGTGTGCACGACGGGCGCGACGCTGGAAGCGTGCGCGCGAGCATTGAAGCGAAGGAGGCGTGCGCGAAGTCCGCGGGCGCTCACGGCCGCGCGAGTCGTTCAGCCTCGACGATCGATCTCACCGCGCTGATCACGTCCTCGGCAATCTCATCCTTCGGCCGCTCGCCGTCGAGCACCACCCAGCCACCGCTCTCCGCCTGGCGCTTGTAGCTGTCGCGGACGCGCGCGAGCATGGCGAGATCGCGCTCGTAGCGATCGCGATCGACCGCCTTGCGCTGCGCGGCCGTTTCCGGCGCGATGTCGAGGAGGATCGTCAGCGCCGCGCCGGCGGCAGAAACTTCTGCATCGTCGACGAGCCACGCGGGTCGAGGCCCTGCGCTTCGCCGTAGGCCACGCTCGACGCCATGTAGCGATCGCAGACGAGGATCAGCCCGCCGTCGAGCCAGCGCTGCAGGTCGTCCTTCCGCTCGTAGCGGTTCGCCACGTAGAGAAGCTGCATGACATCGGGGCCGTACTCGCGCTCGCCCTGCAGCGCGCGGGCGATTTCCTCGCCGATCGAGGTGGCGTAGTCGGGAAACGACACCAGCCGCGCCTTGTGCCCGTCCTGCTTCAGCCGATCGCGCAGCAGCTCCGCCTGCGTCTGCTTGCCGCTCTGATCAAGGCCTTCGAAGGCGATCAGGTGTCCGGACATCGTTCGAGTCTCGTCGAGTCAACGTCGATCGACGTTGTCACGTCGACTACACGGTTCTCCAACGCCAGCATGTCGTCAAGCGTCTGTCGTCGCCGGATCACGCGCCATGTGCCGTTGTCGACCAGCACCTCGGCGGCCAGCGGGCGGCGATTGTAATTCGAGGCCATCGCCGAACCGTAGGCGCCGACGTCGTGGATGGCGAGCAGGTCGCCGACTTCCAGCATCGGCAGCGCGCGATCGCGGCCGACGACGTCGCTGCTTTCGCAGACGGGACCGACGATCTCGTATTCGCTCGTGCTCTCGCCCCGCGGCGTCACGGCCTCGATCCGATGGAAGGCGTTGTAGAGCGCCGGCCGCAGCAGCTCGGTCATGCCGGCGTCGACGATCGCGAACTGGGTGGTCGCGGTCCGCGGCTTGAGGTCGATGACGCGCGCGAGGAGCACGGCCGCCGGCGCCGCAATCGCGCGACCAGGTTCGAGGACGATCGGCAACGACGTCGACCGCACTTCCTCGACCAGGGCGGCGACGTAGTCCTCGGCAAGCGGGACCGTCGCCGCCGTCGTACGACACGCCGAGTCCGCCGCCGAGATCGACGTATTCGAGCTGGACGCCGCGTCCCTGCAAGTGCCAGCTCAGGCCAGACGCCAGGCGCGCGGCGCGGCGCAGCGGATCGAGCGACGTGATCTGCGATCCGATGTGCACGTGCACCGCGACGAGCTGCAAGCGCGCTTCGCCCGGCCAGCCCCTCGAGCAGCTCGCGCGCATCGTCCACCGGCATGCCGAACTTGTTGATCTTGAGGCCGGTGGAAATGTGCGGGTGGCTCAGGGCGTCGATGTCGGGATTCACCCGCACCGCCACACGCGCGACGCGACCGAGGCGCTGCGCGATCGCTTCGACCCGCGCGAGCTCGCCGGCCGACTCGACGTTGATCGCTTTGACGCCCAGATTGACGGCGCATTCGAGCTCGGAGGGAGATTTGCCGACGCCGGTGAACACGATCTGCGACGGCGGGAACCCCGCTTTGAGCGCCAGCTCGATCTCCCAGATCGAGTTGGCGTCGGCCGCGCTGCCCAGGCCACGCAGCAGCCGCACGAGCGCCAGCGACGAATTCGCCTTGAGCGCGTAGTGCAGCGCGTGCGGATAGCCGCCGAACGCCTCGTCGATGGCGCGATACCGTTCGCGCAGCAGCGCGGCGCTGTAGACGTAGACGGGCGTCGCGGTCTGGGCGGCGATCTCGGCGAGCGGGACGCCGTCGCACACGAGGTCGTCGGGCTGTCGGGAGAAACCTGTCGGGCCGGGCGATGGCTGCAACGTGGTACGCTATTGTATCCAATCCACGATGCACCCGGAGTCCTCAGCGGCGTCAAATGAGGCCGTCGAAGCGCTGATCCAGCGCTGCCTGCGCGGCGATCAGGTTGCGTGGGAGGCCATCGTGCGCCAGTACTGGCGCAAGGTCTTCAACGTCGCGTACAAGTTCGTCGGCAAGCACGACGAAGCCGAAGATCTGACGCAGGACATCTTCCTCAAGATCTTCAAGTCGCTCGACACCTTCGACCGGCGCGCGAACTTTCAGACCTGGTTGATCAGCATCAGCCGCAATCTCTGCATCGACCACTACCGCAGCGTGCGCAAGGAGCGGGAAACGATCGATCGCGGCGTCGACGCGAACGAGCTGACGCCCGTGTCGCACGACCCGGGGCCGGTGGCGGCGCTCGAGCAGCGGGATCGCGTGGTGCTGCTGCGCCAGGCGATGTCGGCGCTGCCCGACACGCTCCGCACGGCGGTGCTGATGCGCGATATTCAGGAAATGTCCTACCAGGAAATCGCCGACGCCCTCCGGCTGCCGGAGGGGACGGTGAAGTCGCGCATCAACCGCGGCCGCACCGAGTTGGCGCGGCAGGTGCGAAAGCTGCGCGGCGACGACTTCAGCGCGCCGGGACCCTTGATCAAGCGTACGGGAGCCTACTAATGAATGTCACAACCGAACAGCTCGGCGGCATTTCGGTCGTTCGCGTCGGCGAGACGCGGCTGATGTATCCGATCCTGTCCGACTTCTCGACCGCGGTGAGCGAGCTCGTCGAGGCGGGCAAGCGGGAAATCCTGATCGATCTGAGCCCGGTCACCTACGTGGACAGCGCGACGATCGGCTGCCTCATGGATTTGTATCGCCAGGTCACGACGGCAGGCGGCCACCTGAAGCTCTCGGGCGTCCAGAAGCGGGTCGAAACGATGCTGTCGATGACCGGCGCCCAGAACTTCATCGAAATACACGCTGACGAGCCGAGCGCCGTCAAAAGCTTCGGAGCGTGAGCCATGCGCACGATCAAGACCACCAGCGGCGCCCCAGTAGACTTGGACGGCGATTTGCTCGCGGTCATGGAGGCGCTGTACCAGGAAGTGACCGCCAAGCGTGAGCTGCAGCGCACCTTCGAGGACATGGTGCGCGAAATCCACCACCTCATCGACCAGATGGACGATCAGGAGCGCCGCACGTACCTCGCCGAGAGCCTCTTTCTCAATACCGTCAAGTACGAGAACGACAAGCTCGAGGCCTACATGAAGAAACTGACGAAAAAGTAGTGTCCCTGAACTTCCTGGCGACCCGCTTTCAGTGCACGTGGCCGTGGCAGACGCTCGTGATGCTGTGCGACGGCCGCATGGTCTGCGGCTGCGCCGATCCGTACGGCAAACGCGTCCTGGGCGACGTTCGGCAGGGGTCGGTGCAGGACGTGTGGACCGGCACGGTCATCTCCCAGCTCCGCGCCGATCTGAACGCGGGCGGATCGAAATTCTGCGGCGACTGCCCGCTCAAGCTGCCGTTGAAACGCGACGAAACGGTCACGGTGCGTCCCGTCGACGCGGGACCGCTGCCGTCGCGGCTGTACATCGAGTGCACGGCGGCCTGCAACATTTCCTGCAACCAGGCGTGCTGCGCGCCCGAAACGGGCATCACGCGCACGCGCCAGGCGGGCATGCTCGACTTCGATCTGTTCCGTCGTGTCGTGGACGAAGCGGGCCCTTCGCTCGTGCGCATCGACTTCTTCAACTACGGCGAAGCGTTCCTGCACAAGCGCGCCGTCGACATGTGCGAGTACATCAAGACGAAGTTCCCGCACATCTATCTCTACACGAGCACCAACGGTCTGGCGCTCACCGAGGCTCAGGCCCGGCGTCTGGTCCACTCCGGCATCGACGAGGTGACGTTCTCGATCGACGGCGCCACCCCGGAAAGCTACGTGCAGTACCGGCAGCGCGGAAAATTCGACGTCGCCATCCGCACGCTCGAAGCCATGGCCGACGAGAAGCGCCGCGCCGGCCGCGACGTCCCGTTCCTCAACTGGCGCTACATCCTCTTCAAGTGGAACGACAGCGACGAAGAGATGAACACCGCGCGCGAGATGGCGGCGCGGGTTGGCGTGGACCGGCTGACGTGGGAGCTCACCGACCATCCCGAGGACAGCTTTTCGCGCCGGTTCGTGCCTGGTTCAGCGGCGTTCGACGCGATCAAGCACGAGGTGTGGGACAACAGCGGACTGGGGAACGCCATCCCCGGCGCCACGCCGCGGGCCCAGATCGAAGTGCGCACGCTGTTTCGCGCCGCGCCGTTGCGGACCCGCACCGGTCGGCCGCTGAACGTGCGGACGCGCGTTCGCAATCTCTCGAGCCGCGCCTTCCCCGCGCAGGCAACCTACGGCCGCCGGCTCGTCCGGCTGGGCGCCCAGCTCTGCACCGAGCAAGGCGCACTGCTGAACCGCGACTTCGCGCGGGCCTGGCTTCCCAAGGCCCTCGGGCCCGGTGAAGAGGCCGACGTTCGCATCGAGATCCCGTCGCCCGAACAGCCGGGACGCTACGCGTTGAAATTTGACCTGGTGAGTGAGGGAATCGACTGGTTCGAGCGCTGCGGGAGCGAAACGACGCTGAAAGCGCTCGTCGTCCGGTAGGTGCTCAGTTCGCGAGGCTTCAGTTCGCCAGACGGTGGGCGATGCCCTTGATGGGCAGACCCAGCGTGGTCGGCACCGGCTCGAACGGCGATTCCACGAGCCGCCACGACTGCGACTCTTCCAGAATCTTCGCCGCGAACTCGGTATGCAGCGCGTGTCCGGCCCGATGCGCGACCAGGTGGCCGATCACCGGATAGCCCACGAGCGCCAGATCGCCGACCGCGTCGAGGATCTTGTGGCGGACGAACTCGTCCTCGTAGCGGAGCGCGTTGTTCAACACACCCGTTTCGCCGAGCACGATCGCGTTTTCGAGCGAACCGCCGAGCGCCAACCCGTTCTGCCGCAGCATCTCGACGTCCTTCAGGAACGTGAACGTGCGGGCGGGCGCGATTTCTTCGGCGAACGATTCTTCGGTGATGCGCATCGTGCGCGATTGATGACGCAGGAGCGGGTGATCGAAACTGATGCTGTAGGTGACCTTGAAGTGATCGGACGGGAAGAGCGCGATCCGCTTGTCGCCGCGCGAGATCGCAATCGGCCGGACGATCTTGAGATACTTCCGCGGCGACTGCCAGCCGCTTCACGCCGGCTTCGTGGATCAGGTAGATGAACGGCGCCGCGCTGCCGTCCATGATCGGCACTTCCGGCGAGTTCAGCTCGATGAGCAGGTTGTCGACGCCCACGCTGACGAGCGCCGCCAGCAGATGCTCCACCGTCTCGACCGACACCTCTTTGCTCGAGAGTCCGGTGGCGAGTTGGATCCCCGCCAGGTGCTGCACAGTCGCCGGAACCTCGTGACTCCCCAGGTCGGTCCGCCGGAATCGAATGCCGAAATCGACGGGTGCGGGCTTGAGGGTGAGGTTGACCTTGTTGCCGGAGTGAAGACCGATTCCGACGCAGGAGACTTGGCGGCGAATTGTGCGCTGTGCGTCCATTAATCTCTCAACGAGTCAACGACTTGCACAGTCGAGTTGAGCAAACAGAATGCCCGAGCCACAATTCGCCGATGAACTCCATGCAACATACTGATTCTTAAGCCTGTTACTCACCTTCGGTCAAACCCCTGGTCCCGGTCGCTTGTGGTACGCACACCACAGCCGTTTCCCCGAAAAGTGTGGCGATACTACCACAGCTCGTCAGTTAGCAGCCGCACGCAAAGATGTGCGTTCTTGCGCAGAAAACAGGCCGGCCAGGAACTGTCCGGTGGCTGACGAGGCCGATTGGGCGACCTCCTCGGGCGTGCCGGTCGCGATGACGCGCCCCCCCGCCACACCGCCCTCGGGACCCAGATCGATGACGTAGTCCGCCGACTTGATGACGTCCAGGTTGTGCTCGATGACGACGATGGTGTTGCCCTGGTCGACGAGCTTGGTGAGCACGTCGAGCAGCTTCCGCGTGTCCTCGAAGTGGAGGCCTGTCGTCGGCTCGTCCAGGATGTAGAGCGTGCGTCCCGTCCCGCGCTTCGACAGTTCCTTCGACAGCTTCACGCGCTGCGCCTCGCCCCCCGACAGCGTCGTCGCCGACTGGCCGAGCGCGATATAGCCGAGGCCGACGTCCTGCAGGGTCCGCAGCTTGTTGGCAATCGCCGGGAAATTCTCGAGCAGCGGCAGGGCCTGGTCGACCGTCAGCTCCAGCACGTCGGCGATCGACTTCCCGCGATAGGTGATCTCGAGCGTCTCGCGGTTGTAGCGCCGCCCTTTGCACTGTTCGCACGTGACGTAGACGTCCGGAAGAAAGTGCATCTCGATCGCGATCACGCCATCGCCCTGGCAGGCCTCGCAGCGGCCGCCCTTGACGTTGAAGGAAAACCGTCCCGGGCGGAAGCCGCGCGCCTTGGCTTCCGGCATCATCGCGAACAGATCCCGAATGAACGTGAAGAGGCCGGTGTAGGTCGCGGGGTTGGAGCGGGGCGTCCGCCCGATCGGCGACTGGTCGATCTCGATCACCTTGTCGATGAGCGCGATCCCATCGATGCCGTCGTGCGCGCCGGGCTCGTCGGCGGCCTTGTACAGCGTGCGCGCGAGCGATTTGTAGAGGATGTCGTTGACGAGCGTCGATTTGCCCGAGCCGCTCACGCCGGTGACCGCCGTGAGGAGACCGAGCGGAATGGAGACGTCCACGTTCTTCAAGTTGTTGGCGCGCGCGCCGCGGATCACGATCTCGCCCTTCAGCGCGGGACGCCGGGCCTTCGGCGTGGGAATCGACCGCGCGCCGGTCAGATACGCGCCCGTCAGCGACGCGAGATCTGATCCCAGATCTGATCCCGGATCTGATCCGGGATCAGACCCCGCCATCAGCGCCTGCGGCGTGCCCTGGAAGATCACGTGCCCGCCCAGATCGCCCGCACCCGGGCCCAGGTCGACCACGTAATCGGCGACGCGAATGGTTTCCTCGTCGTGCTCGACCACGATGACCGTGTTGCCGAGATCACGCAGGCGCGACAGCGTGCCGAGCAGCTTCCGGTTGTCCCGCTGATGGAGCCCGATTGACGGTTCGTCGAGCACGTACAACACGCCGGTGAGGTTCGCGCCGATCTGGGTCGCGAGCCGGATCCGCTGCCCTTCGCCGCCCGACAACGTGGCGGCGCTGCGGCCAAGCGTGAGATACCCGACGCCGACATCGTCCAGGAACCGCAGGCGCTCCTGAATTTCCTTGAGGATGCGCTCGGCGATGATCGCCTCGCGGTCCGTCAACGTCAGGCCGTCGATCACCTCGAGCGCTTCGGAAATCGGCAGGTTCACGTAATCGGAAATCGGGCGGCCCTTCACCTTCACCGAGAGGCTCTGCGGCTTCAGCCGCTCGCCGTGGCAGGTCGGACACGGCCGCAGCGACCGATACGCCTCGAGTTCCTCCTGCTCGGCCCAACTGCCCTGCTCGAATCGGCGCCGGAGGTTGGGCACCAACCCCTCGAATTGCCGGCCGCTGCCGAAGAGCAGCACCTCGCGCGATTTGCGCGGCAGGCGGCTGAACGGCGCCTGCAGGTCGATGCCGAAGTCGCGCGACAGCGCCTGGAGCTGATCGCGGACCAGCTTGCGGTCGCCGCGCGCCCACGGGGCAATCGCGCCGTCGGCCAGCGACTTCGATTCGTCCGGCACGATGCGCTGCGGATCGAAGTCGATCATCGATCCGAGGCCCTGGCAGTCGGAGCACGCGCCGTGCGGCGAGTTGAACGAAAACGCCCGCGGGGTCATCTCCGGCATGCTCAGGCCGCAGTTGACGCACGCGAGCCGCCGCGAAAACAACCGATCACCCGCTTCGTACGAGTTGATGATGACGATGTCGTCGGCGAGGTTGAGGGCGGTGTCCACCGATTCCGTCAGCCGGCGCTCGACGCCGCCGCGGATGATGACGCGATCGACGACGACTTCGATCGTGTGGTTGCGGCGACGATCGAGCTTGATGTCCTCTTCCAGCGAGCGAAACTGACCGTCGATGCGTGCCTTGGTGTAGCCGCGGCCGCGCAGCCCCGCGAGCTCCTTCTTGAACTCGCCTTTCCGGCCGCGCACGATCGGCGCCAGGACGTTGATGCGCTCGTCCTGCGGGTAGAGCATCACCATGTCCACGATGCGCTCGAGCGACTGGCTCGAGATCTCCCGGCCGCAGTTCGAGCAGTGCGGCGTGCCGATGTTGGCGAAGAGCAGGCGCAGGTAATCGTAGATTTCGGTGACCGTTCCCACGGTCGATCGTGGATTCGATCCGGTCGTCTTCTGCTCGATCGAAATCGCCGGCGATAGCCCGTCGATCAGATCGACGTCGGGCTTCTCCATCTGCTCGAGGAACTGCCGCGCGTATGCCGACAGCGACTCGACGTAGCGCCGCTGTCCCTCGGCATAGATCGTGTCGAAGGCCAGCGACGACTTGCCCGAGCCGGACAAGCCGGTGATCACGACCAGCTTGTTGCGGGGAAGATCGACGTCGATATTCTTGAGGTTATGAACCCGCGCGCCGCGCACGGAGATCCAGTCGTGAGCCATAAGACCACGGTTAGGGATTAGTCAAACGAACATCGTAGCACGCAACACTCAGCAGCTGAACCATAGGGACACATAATCCGCTCACTCGAACGATATCGCTGACTGCCGGCACGCGGCTCGGACCGTATGAGATCGTCGCGCCGCTGGGCGCCGGCGGCATGGGCGAGGTGTTTCGCGCGCACGACACGCGTTTGAAGCGCGACGTCGCCATCAAGGCGCTGCCCGTCGAGTTCGCGAGCGATCCCGATCGTCTTGCGCGCTTCCGGCGCGAAGGCGAGCTCCTCGCCGCGGTGAATCATCCCAACATCGCGATCGTCCACGGGCTGGAGGAGACTGCGGACGGCGGCGTCGCGATCGTCATGGAGCTGGTCGAAGGCGAGCCGCTCGATCACAAGCTTCGAAGGAGCCTTGCGATCCCGGAAGTTCTCGCCATCGCGCGGCAGATCTGCGACGCGCTCGAGGCCGCGCACGACAAGGGGATCGTGCATCGCGATTTGAAGCCGGCGAACATCATGCTGACCGGCGACGATCAAGTGAAGATGCTCGATTTCGGTCTGGCGCGCATCGATGCCGAGGCCGGCGCCGCCGGTCGATCGAGTGGACCTGGGGGCGCCACCCATTCGCCGACGCTGACGTTTGCCGGCACGCAGGTTGGCTTGATTCTCGGCACGGCTGCGTACATGAGTCCCGAGCAGGCGAAAGGCCGGATAGCGGACAAGCGCAGCGACGTGTGTGAAGAGCGACCCGGACTGGACCGCGTTTCCTCGCGAGGTACCCTCTCACCTTCAAAACATCGTGAAGCGCTGTCTGGCAAAGGATCGCAAGGCGCGCATTCCCGACATGGCAGTCGTGCGATTCCTCTTCGATGACGCCGCGAGCGCTGCCGTTCAACCTCCGGCGTCGATGCCGCGCGGATCGCGCGGCTCCAGGATCGCATGGAAGCTCGCGACGGCGCTGTTCGTGCTGACGACGATTGGCAGCCTTGCTGCCTTGTACGTCGCGCGGTCAACCGGTGCGCAGGTGACACGGTTCACTGTCATGCCGCCGGAAAAATGAAGCTTCGTGGTCACGACCGGCGCCCAGGCGCAGCCGGCCGCGCACGCCGCCATCTCTCCCGACGGCCACATCCTGGCGTTTGCCGCTCGCGACGGTGCCGGCAAGATTTCGGTGTGGGTGCGGCGGATCGAATCCGTCGAATCGCAGCCGCTCATCGGGACCGACGGCGCGTATCACTCTGGACGACGGGACACTGCGGAATCTGCTCGCTGCGGACTCCGGAGCGATCTACGCGCCGAGCGGGCACTTGCTGTTCGTGCGTCAAGGCACGCTGCTCGCACAGGCGTTCGACGCGAAAACGCTGACGCTCTCAGGCGAACCGTTTCCGGTCGCGCAACGCGTCCAGATGGGAACGCCGGCGGGCCACATCGCCTTCTCCGTCTCTGACACCGGCGTGCTGACCTATGGGGTCGGCGGCGACGCTGGGGCCGTGACGTCGCAACTGACGTGGATCAATCGGCAGGGCACAGTTGTCGGGACGGTGGGAACGCCGGAGGACATTCGAGGCCTGGATCTTTCGCCCGACGGCACTCGCGTCGCCGCGCACCGGCACCTCGCCGGCCAGGGCGGAGATGTGTGGATAACCGATCTGTCACGCGGCACGACCTCGCGGTTCACATTCGATGCGACACAGCACAACGCGTCGCCAATTTGGTCGCGCGATGGCGCCACGCCGCGTTCAGCTCGCTGCGCGGAGGCAAGAATGGCGTCTATCGGAAGGCGTCGAACCGAAAGCGGCAACGACGAAATGCCGATCGAACAGCTCGCCGAGATCGCGCCGATGGACTTCTCGCCGGACGGGCGCTCGCTGGTGTACCAAGTCACTGTCAGTGGCACCGGCCCGGACCTATTCATACTGCCGCTGACCGGGGAACGCGACGCACGAAAGCCTGTACCGCTATCCGCCACACGCTTTGCCGAGCATCACGGACAAGTTTCGCCCGACGGCCGGTGGCTCGCGTACGTGTCAACGGAAAGCGGCAACAACGAAGTCTACGTGCGGCCCTTCCCGACAGGCGGCGGCAAATGGCAGGTGTCGAGTCGCGGCGCGTACCCGCGGTGGCGCCGTGACGGTCGAGAGCTCTTTTACTTGAACTACATCAATCCCCTCGAGGGCGCCAAAGTGGTCGCGGTCGACGTCAGAACGAGCGGGTCCGCGTTCGAAGCCGGATTGCCGAAACCACTGTTCGATTCGGGTTGTATCAATCTGGTTCACCCATCGCCCTATCACGCATACGCTGTCACGCTCGACGGCCAGCGCTTCCTCATTCCGCGTCCGATCGCGAACACGACCGACAACATGACGTCACAGCCGGTCATCGTGGTGATGAACTGGCCACAGGAAGTGCGCGGCCAGGGAGCGGGACGATGACGCTCGCGGCAGATAGCGTCGCGCGCTACGCGGGCGGGAACAGATCCTCAACGGGCAACGACCAGCCAGGAACGGCGGGTTCTGCTTCGGCGCGCTCGCAGCGGCGATAGATGGCCGGCGTCCGTGAATCAGTTGCGCGAAATACGCGCACTACGTCGTCACGCAGCACGTCGACGTCCCACACGACCAGCGTGCCGGCGGCAAAGTAGTCGGCCCGCTTTGCGGCAAGCCTGCGCTCGGCCGCGGGGCCGTAGTCTTCCTCGTTTCGGATTTCGACAGCAAAGACCGGCGCGCCTTGGATGAATCCCCGGCGCGGCAGCGGGCCAGCGTGAAACGCGGCGTCGGGACAGAAAGAGCGTCGATTCGGCAGATTGACGATGAACGCGACCATGTCGGGAATCGCGCAGCCCGATCCGGTCGCTCGTTCGTACTCGCGCAGACTCGACGTGATCTCGCGACTAGCATAGCCGTGAGGAAAGCCGATCGGTCCCATCACGACAACCTCGCCGTTGACGATCTCGGCTTTGCCGTGTTCCTGCACGCGGTACAGGTCTTCGACCGTTGCCTCGCGCTTGCTTCACTGAACCATACTAGTGATTCACATGGAAAACGCGTTTCGCGATTTCGAACATGCAGGGTGGGAACGCGCCGCGGAATATTATCCGGATGCTTTCGGGGACTTGACCCGGCAGGCCGTCGATCCCGTGCTCGACGCGGTGGGCGCGCGTGCCGGGACGCGGTTGCTGGACGTCGCGTGCGGTCCAGGATTCGTCGCGGCCGCCGCCGCGGCGCGCGGCGCGGATGCAATCGGGCTCGATTTCTCGCCGGCGATGATCGCGCGCGCGCGTCGATCGCATCCGTCGGTCGCGTTTCGCGAGGGCGACGCCGAGGCGCTGCCGTTCGAGCCCGCCAGCTTCGACGCGGTCGTGATGAATTTCGGCCTGCTGCATCTGGCGCATCCCGACCTGGCGATCGGCGAGGCGCGCCGCGTGCTCAAGCCTGAGGGCCGGTACGGGTTCACGATCTGGGCGCCGCCTGAAGATGCCGTCGGATTTGGCATGGTGCTGAAGGCCGTGGAGGCTCACGGCCGCACCGACGTCGGCCTGCCGGAAGGACCGCCCTTTTTCCGCTTCAGCAACGCCGCCGAATGCCGGCGGGTGCTCGATCTCGCCGGCTTCAAGGACATCAGCGTCCGGACGTTGCCGCTGACCTGGGTGCTCGGTTCGAGCGATGCCGTGTTCGATGCGCTGCTGTACGGCGGCGTCCGGACCTCGGCCGTGCTCCGCGCACAGACGCCGGAGGCGCTCGAACAGATCCGGCAGGCGGTTCGACGCTCGGTCGAACCATACGCTCGAGGCGGGAGAGTTCGAGATCCCGATGCCCGCTGTGCTGGCTCAGGAACCGTGCTTGCCACGCCGTAGCTCGCCGGACAATCGCGCGAGCGTCGGTATGCGAAGGCGGGTAACCTTTCAGGCCAGTCGAACGTGATGGAGGTATGACTGCCATCACCAATCGCGAATCGCCAGTCGTCGTCATCGGCGCGGGGCTGTCGGGCCTCCTCAGCGCCGCGCTCCTCGGCCGCCGCGGTATCCCGGTCGTCGTCGTCGAACGGTCGTCGGCGCCGGGCGGCCGCGCGGCGACCCGCGAAAAGGCGGGGTTTTCCTTCAATCTCGGACCGCACGCGCTCTACCGCAGCGGCCTGCTGCGGCGGACGCTGAAAGAGCTCGGCGTCACCGTCAGCGGCGGCGTCGCGACCGGGAGCGGCGGGTTCGCCATCGCGGGCGGGCGCGCGCATACGCTTCCGATCGGCCTGACGTCGCTGATGACCAGCGGCGCGCTGAGCATCGCCGGGAAGATTGAGTTCGCGCGGCTGTATGCGAAGCTGCCGGCCATTGACGCGTCAACGCTTCAGCGCACGACGCTCAAGACGTGGCTCGATGCCAACGTCCACGATCGCGGAGCGCGACAGCTCTTCGAGATGACCGTTCGCGTCACGACGTTCACGAACGATCCGGATCGACAGAGCGCGGGCGCGGCGATCGAGCAGGTGCAACTGGGCTTGAAGGGGTCCGTCCTGTATCTCGACGGCGGCTGGCAGACGATCGTGGACGGACTACGACGCGTCGCGATGGAACACGGCGTGGAGATTCGATCTGGCGTGCCTGCGGTTGGCCTGGAACGGATGGACGCACGCACTGTAGACGGCGTGCGCCTCGCGGACGGACCGTGATCCGAGCGTCGGCGGTCATCGTGGCCGGATCGCCGGCTGATGTCGAAAGCGTCACGGGGATCTCGGGGCTCGTCGCCGGATTGCCGCCGCCGGTGCGCGTGGCGACGCTCGACCTCGCGCTGCGGTCGTTGCCGAAACCCAAGCGGACGGTCGCGTTCGGCGTCGACGTGCCGTTGTACTTTTCCGTGCACTCGGCGATCGCGCGGCTGGCGCCCGCCGGCGGCGCCGTCATTCACGTCTCCAAGTACCTGCGTCCGGAAGACACAGCCGATCGAGACACCGAGCGCGAGCTCGAGACGCTGATGGACACGATGCAGCCCGGCTGGCGCGACCAGCTCGAGTTCAAGCAGTTCCTGCCGAATCTGGTCGTGACGCACGCCGAAGCGACAGCGGCCATCGGCGGCGTGGCCGGACGTCCGTCATCGCGACTCGCCGCGTTCGACAACGTGGTCGTCGCCGGCGATTGGGTCGGCCCGCGCGGTCAGCTGTCGGACGGCTGCGCGGCGAGCGCCGCCGACGCCGCCGAGCGTCTCGTGCGCGGCCAACCTCCGTCCCCAGCCGAGTCAAACCTCCGTCCCCGGACGCGCGCCGGGACGGAGGTTGGTGGCAGCGGTTCTCGCGCGATGACCCTCCCGCTCGCGGACGTCTACGCGGAGCATCGGCCGTTTCTCTGGAGCCTGTGCTATCGCATGCTCGGCAGCGCCGCCGACGCCGAGGACGCCGTGCAGGACACCTTCGTTCGCGCGATCGAGCATCCGCCGCCGCGCACGGACCTGCCGATCCGGCCCTGGCTGGTGCAGCGTCGCGTTGAATCGCTCGCGCGATCTGCTTCGCCGGCGCAAGCGCCGCAGCTACGTCGGTCCGTGGCTTCCGTCGCCAATCGACACCGGCGACGAGGCGGCGCCGCCGGCGCACGAACCCGCGGTCGACGGCGTGCAGACGCTCGAGGGCCGGTACGACCTGCTCGAAAGCGTCTCGTTCGCGTTCCTGCTCGCGCTCGAAGCGCTGACGCCGACGCAGCGCGCCGTGCTGCTGCTGCGCGACGTCTTCGACTACTCGGTCAAGGAAACCGCCGACGCGCTGGACATGACCGAGGCGAACGTCAAGACGACGCACCACCGGGCCCGGCGCGCGATGGACGCGTACGACCGCCGCCGCCAGATCCCGACGGTGGACGTGCAAAGCCAGGCACGCGCGACGCTGACCTCGTTTCTGCGGTGCCTCGAACAGCACGATGTCCGCGGGATCGAAGCCCTGCTCGCCGACAACGTGCGCACCATGACCGACGGCGGCGGCGAATTCCAGTCGGCGCTGCGGCCGATCGTCGGCCGCGACAAGGTGACGCGGTTCTATCTGGCCGTGGCTGAAACCGGACCCGACCTCGGAGTGCAGATGCCGACGCTCAACGGGATGCCCGGGGTGGTCGTGGACTTCCCGTCCGCACGCGGACCGCAGGCGCCGCGCCTGGCGCTGACGATCGATCTGGATAGCGACGGGAAAATCTCGTGGATCTACGTCGTGTCCGCGTCGCGGAAGCTCACCGCGCTCAAATAACCGACGCGCTCCTCAGCGACGCGCGCGCAGCCGCATCGATCCCCGCCGCCTCGAGCACCTCGTCCGTGTCCGCGCCAAGCGCCGGAGCGCGACGCACCTGAACTCCTGGCGGGCTGACGTAGGTGACACCCGCCTCGCGCGTCAGGACACCACGTGCGGCCAGGTGTGGATCCCGGACTGTCTCGTCTCGCGTGGAAATCGTCGTCAGGCAGACATCGGCGCCCTCGAACGCTGACAGCCAGTCCTCTCGCGTCCGTGTCTTCATGAGCGCCCGCACTTCACGCATGACGCGCTCGCGTTCGGCGCCGCGTGCGAGCTGCATCGATGCCAGGTCAGTGCGCCCGATGCGTTCGCAGAAGCCGGCCCAGAACTTCGGCTCCAGCGCACCCAAGCGCCAGCCAGTGACCGTCCGCGGTCTCGTAGATCGTGTAACACGCGCTCTCGAGATCGGCGGTCGTTGGAAACATGGACCAGTGCAGCGCCGCTTCGTGGATCGATACCTCGACGACGGCGCCCTGGCCAGTCCGTTCGCGTTGGAACAGCGCGCCAAGAATCGCGACCGCCGACTGCATCGCCGCGCCGATGTCGCCGACAAGGGGACCCGGAGGAGCGGGCGGTGCAGCGATCACCCGCCAGCGCCTGATAGTTGATGTCGTGCGCCGCCCGCTCGGCGTACGGTCCGGTCGCGCCGAAGCCGGAGATCGACGCGCAGATCAACCGCGGGTGCCTGGCGATCAGGGTCTGGCCCATCGACGCCAAGTCGCCGCGCGGTCGAAGGGCGGAAACTCTCGACGAGCACGTCGCTCTGTGCGAGCAGCGCATCGAGCACCGGGCGCGCGCCGGCGGACTCGCAGGTCGAGCGTGACGCTTCGTTTGTTGCGGTTGAGCAGCTCGAAATACAGATTGCCCGCGACGCGGCGCATGCCGTCGCCGCCGCGCGGATCCTCGATCTTGATCACGTCCGCGCCGAGATCGGCCAGGAGGAGCGTCGCGTACGCGCCCGGCAGCAGGCGCGTCAGGTCGAGAATTCGAACGCCGCGCAGAGGCTCATGCACGCGTGCGCAGCTTGCTGTGGCCGTAGCCGTACGCGAAGTACAGCACGAGGCCGATGGCCAGCCAGATCCCGAAGCGCTCCCACGCCGAGCTGCGGCAACCCGACCATGATGAACACGCATGCAGGCCGCCGAGAGGAGACAGACCGGCCAGACGAACGGCACCCTGAACGGACGCGGCCGGTCGGGCTCGGTGTGACGAAGCACGAGCACGCCGATGCTGACCAGCATGAAGGCGAAGAGCGTGCCGATGTTGGTCAGGTCGTAGTCTCTCCGGCGTCGCCGATGAGCGCCCAGCACGCGACGAACAACCCGGTAAACAGCGTCGTCGCCCACGGAATGTGGTACCGCGGATGAAGCTTCGCGGCCCACTGCGGCAGCAGGCCGTCGCGCGCCATCGCAAAAAAGATGCGCGGCTGACCGTACTGGAACACCAGCAGCACCGCTGACATCGAGACGGCCGCGCCGAGCGCGACGATCCAGCCGACGGCGGTGAAACCGGAGAGTCTCGAGCGCGCGCGCCAGCGGATCGCGCCGCCCAGATGCTTGTACGGCACCATCCCGGTGAGCACGAATCCGACGACGACGTAAATCAGCGTGCAGATGGCCAGCCCGCCGAGGATGCCGACCGGCAGATTGCGCTGCGGATTGTTCGTCTCCTCGGCGGCCGTGGAGATCGCGTCGAAACCGATGTACGCAAAGAAGACGATGGCGGCGCCCTGATGGATGCCGGTGAACCCGTTCGGCGCGAACGGCGTGTAGTTCTCCGGGTGGAGATGCGTCGCGCCGACGGCGATGAACAAGCCGAGCGCCAGCAGCTTGATCACCACCATGATGTTGTTCGCCGTCACGCTTTCCCGCGCGCCGCGCAGCAGCAGCCACGTGATCAGCATCACGATGCAAAAGCTGGCAGATGCACGAGGATCGGAACCCCGGCGATGCGCGGCGCCGAATCGAGCAGGCCATGAATGTTCGGGTCGGCGCTGAGGAGCGCCGTGCGGTAGCCGGTGGTCAGCCACACCGGCAGTTGGGCGCCGAAGCCGCGCAGCAGCGTGTTGAAGTAGTCGCCCCACGCAGATCGCAACCGCGACGTTGCCGACGGCGTACTCGAGAATCAGATCCCAGCCGATGATCCACGCGACCAGCTCGCCGAGCGTCGCATACGAGTACGCGTAGGCGCTGCCGGCCTGCGGAATCATCGCGGCGAGCTCCGCGTAGCACAGAGCGCCGCGAGCGCGCACGCGCCGCCGAGCAGGAAGAAACGAAAAGCACGAGCGCCGGCCCGGCGCCGTAGCGAATGACCTCGCCGTTGGGACCGATCTGCCCCGCCGCCGCGGTGCCGATCGCGCCGAAAATGCCGGCGCCGATCACCGCGCCGATGGCGAGCATGATCAGGTCGCCCGCGCCGAGCGTGCGCTTCAACCCCTGCGAGCCTTCGGTGTCGGCGACCAGGTCCGCGATCGGCTTCCGCTGGAAGAGTTGCGACATGCGCCGGGATTGTATCGCACGGTCCGGCTAAAGCCGGACACTACGAACGGCGTGGACGTACGCGTGGTCGCGATTGTACGTGGCGTCCGCCTTCAGGCGGACCGTGCGGGCGGGAGCCGGTACGCGGTCTCGTTCGACGCGACGACCACGACATCCTGCCGGTCGAACGCGACGCCAACCAGTCCAGGCCCGGCGAGCACCAGCTCCGGGTCGCCGGCGGGCGGGACGCGGTACAGCCCGCTCGAGCCGGCGAGCGCTTCGACGACGAACAGGGTGCCGTTCGTGTCGAACGCCAACCCTTGCGGCCGGCCGAACGCCGCGTGTCGGGTGGTCACCGTGCCGTCGGCATCGATGCGGTAGAGCGAGTCGTACGACGACAGCGTCGGCCCGGTCACATGCAGCGCGCCGTCGGGGCCGAGCGCGAGGTGAAAGGCGGCCACGCTCGCCGGCAGCGTCGCGAACGTCTCGGCGCGTCCGTTGCGGTCGACGCGGAAGATCGTCCCGGATCGATCCCCGACGTACAGCGTGCCATCCTCCGCGAACGCCAGGCCGCACGCCACGCCGAGATCGGTCGCGAAGGTTTCGACGGAACCATCGGCGGCGACGCGGTACACGGTCCCCTCGAACCGGCTGGAGACATACAGCCGGTCCTCGGGATCGACGGCCATCGACGTCGGGTTGACGATGCCCGACGAAAACGTTTCGCGCGTCCCGTTCGGCGTCACGCGAAAAATCGACACCGGCACTTTCTGGCCGCGCGTGCCGCTGAAGGTGACGTACAGATTTCCCGCGCGATCGAACACAGGATTGTCGACTTGATGGAGGCCCGCCGCGAACGGCCCGGCGATGTCGATGAACGCGGTCGCGCCGCTCACGCCGGCAATGCGGACGGCGGCGCGGCCCGCCTCGAGCCCGGATGGCACGATCGCGGAGAGCCGCGACGGTGACGCGTACACGACTGCGCGCGGTCGCATCGCCGATGCGCACCTCCGGCAGAGTCGGACCATCGACGACGAAGCCGTCGCCGTCGATGGCGATCCGTCCACCTTCAATCGCTTGAAGCGGAGTGATTCTCGTGACGACGGGTGGAGACACTTCTTACGTGTCGTCCAGCTCGGCGTTCCAGTAGAGGTAGTCGCGCCAGCTCTCGGGCGCGTTCCGCAAGCCAACCGTAATCCGGATGGCCGGCGCCGACTCGGGCCGCTTCGGCATCCGCTTGAGGTGCATACCCGCCTCGGCCGGCGTGCGTCCGCCCTTCCGCCGGTTGCAGCTCACGCAGCAGGTGACGATGTTCTCCCAGTCCTTGCGGCCGCCCTGGGCGACCGGGAGGACGTGATCGAAGGTCAGATCGCTCGTCGGGAACTCGTCGCCACAGTATTGACACTCGTGGTTGTCACGGGCATAAATATTCGCCCGCGAAAACGGCACGTAGTCGAAGCGGCGCTTGATCCGGATGAAACGGAGGAGCCGGATCACCGACGGCAGCTTGAAGCTGATCGAAACGGATCGGACCTCGCGGTCGTACTCCGCTACGACTTCGACTTTCCCCTGGCACATCAAGCGTGATGGCCTTTTGCCAGTGGACGATTTTCAGCGGCTCGTAGGTCGCGTTCAGGAGTAATGTCTGTTCCATGTCGAGAGCGCGTCGTTTTGAATTTTGCCCGACCGTTCTCGGAGTGTCAAGCGGTCCGACGCCGTAAACACCATGAACATGCGCGGTTAGCGCCTCTGCGGAGGCGCGTCGCTCGCGCCGATAGCTAGAACCACCGATGAGAGCTCTGATTGGGACGCTCGCCCTAGCGGCGTTGACGAGCGCATGCGCGTCGACGCGTACCGGTCCCTGTTCCCGCGCCGCGGCCTTTTCCCGTGCCCGGCGCTCCGGCGCAGCCGGCTCAACCGGAAGCACCGCCGGACCCGCCACCGGTCGCTCCCGCGCTGCCTGAGTTTGGATCGCCTGTCGCGCCGAGCGCGCGTCCGGATTGGAATGAGGTGCAGGTCTTCGACAGCTACGCGCTGGTCGGCACGGCCCTCGGCGCTGCGCGGCATTCCGTATCGCAACGGCGGTACCGATTCGAATGGATTCGACTGCAGCGGATTCACGCAGTATGTGTTCTCTCGCTACGGCATCGCGCTGCCGCGCGACGTCCGCTCGCAATTCCGCATCGGAAAACCGCTCGAGCCGGACGAAATCTCACCCGGTGATCTCGTCTTCTTCACGACGACCAATCCCGACGTGTCGCACGTCGCGATTGCGATCGGCGGCGACGGCTTCGTGCACGCGCCCAGCACGTGGGGCACGGTGCGCGTCGAATACTTGAGCGGAAGTTATTGGTCGCGCCGGTACGTGGGCGCGCGGCGCGTGAACTAGCGCCGTTTCTAGGCCGCGCAGACCGCGCTCTGACGAGCGCGACGGCGGGACGCTTCCGGCAGGAACTGCCGGATGTGGATCTGGTCGTCGGTATACCGCGTCAACGTCTGAGGCATCCGCAGCGGCTCGACGATCACGCCTTCGCGTGTCGGCCTCGCACGGCAACTGCTCCGCGAGACGCTCCATATACCGCTGCGGAAATGACGGAAACGGCCGGAAGCTTGCGCCGGCGACGCCACCATAGCGCTTCTGCAGCGCGCTGAAGTCGTCCTTCAGGAAGTCCAGCACGGATGCCGGCGGCTTGCTGCCCAGATAGATGTGCACCATCTCCGCGACTTCCTCGAAGAACCGCTGGCCGTGACAGTTCGCGGAGTAGGTGCCGTCGCCGCGCTCGATCCGGCGGATGCCTCTGAGCTCGGGATCGATGTGATAGAGCTCGTGGATGACCGTGTCGAGCTTCGCGATCCACGCGCCGGCGCCCGGGTAGAACTTTTCCTTGCGCGATCGATCGAGCGACTGATCGCAGAAGCGCGGGAGCGCGAACGAGATCATGTACTTGATCTCTCGTCCACCGATCGTGACCACCGGCGACTTGGTCACGAACCATTCCGATCGCCTGGTGATTTGATGCGTCGCGCGATCGCGCCAGAAGTAATAGCCAGGTTCGCTCGCCGGAAGCGTGAGGCAGTGACACGTGGCGAACGCGCCTTCCGCGTCGGAACGTCCCGATCGCGCGAACATGAACACGTCGGCAGGTTCGATGAACGACAGCGGCGGGACACGACGGACGATGTCCTGCATCAATGCCGTCAGCCGCTCGGTGTAGTTGATCATGCAGTCCTCAGGACTCCCATCGCGCCCGCGCGACACACACGTTGACGCCGGAGGATCTCCCTCGAGTGGACTCATGTCGCGATCAATTGTTCGAGAATGCTGCGAGCCGAAAAAGCAGGTAAGGATAGCGAACGCGATCCGCAGTGTCAAGCTGATCCGCGCGGTAATTCTTTGTTATCGCACGAGTTGAGCCGACTCTTCCGGTGGTATCACGACACCCATTCGCCGCAGGATGAGCTGCTGGCGTCGCACGATGCGCGCGGTGGGCCGTGCAGGATTGAGCACTCGTGGGTTAATGATGACAGCGGCGAGCAATGCTGACTCGGACGCCGTCAGCTCGGCCGCGCGCTTGTGAAAATATGTCCGGGCCGCGGCTTCGGCGCCCCAGATGCCGTCACCCCACTCGATCACGTTCAGATAGATCTCCAGAATCCTCGATTTCTTCAGCTCAGCTTCGAGCCGCCGCGCGATGATCAGCTCGCGAAGCTTGCGAATCGGGTTTCGCGACGGCGAGAGGTAGAGATTCTTTGCCAGTTGCTGGGTGATCGTGCTGGCGCCGCGCGTCAGGCGGCCGCGCTCCCAGTCGGCCTGCAGCGCTTCCTGAAGCTGCTCGTAGTCAATCCCGTCGTGCTGCCAGAACGCATCGTCTTCGGCCACGAGCACGGCGCGGACCAGATCGCGCGAGATCGATCCGTAGCTCACCCAGATCTGGACACGGCGCGGCGTCTGTCCGCCGCTGGCGCGCCTCGCGCGCGCGAAGATCCATGAAGGCCGTGCTGCCGGGATTGGTCGTGCGAAGCGGGCGAACGTCGGGCAGCGTCAGGTAGGCGTACGCCAGCAGCGCGAACGCGACTGCCGCCAACGCCGCAATCGCGCGGCCCACCCAGCGGACGCCGGCCGAAAGCTTGCGGAGTACCACGCGATCTAGGCTGGGACGCGATGCCCCTGACGAGTCAGCACGCGCATCGAGCGCGCCGCGCAGCAGCACGACGAGCCGCGGCGACGAGCTCGCACCCATCAGGCCGACGCGCCAGATCTTGCCGGCCAGCGGACCGAGTCCGGCGCCGATCTCGATGTTGAACTCGTCGAGCAATTGCTTGCGCGCGGCCGCCTCGTCCACGCCGTCGGGGACGCGCACGGCGTTGAGCGTCCACAGCCGTTCGCCTTCGGGCGGCAGCAGCGACAGGCCGAGCGGTGCCCAGCGCGTCGACGAGCGCCCGATGGTTCCGCTCGTGGCGCGCCCATCGCGCCTCGAGCCCTTCTTCTTCGACGATCGCCAGCGCTTCGTACAGCGCGTAGACCAGCGTCGAGGACATCGTGTGGTGATACTTCCGGCGCAGCCAGTAGTCCTCGAGCAGCGCCAGATCGAAATAGAAGCTGCGGCACTTGACGCGGCGCTCGAGCGCGCGCGGCCCGAACACGACCGGCGCCAGCCCCGACGGGCGCGCCGAGGCACTTCTGCGTGCAGCTGTAACACGCGTCGATGCCCCACGCGCCGACGTCGAGCGGATGCCCGCCGAACGACGTCACCGCGTCGACGATCGTCAGCGCGCCGTGCTCGCGCGCGATGCCGGCCAGCTCGCGGACCGGGTTGAGCACGCCGGTGGACGTTTCGGCGTGCACCATCGCCACGATGTCGGCCGTGCGTGGACGACAGGTGCCGCGCGAGCGCGTCGGGATCGCACGCGCGGCCCCACTCGACGTCGAGCCGCGTGACCGTCGCGCCGTAGCGCTCGCACATCTGCGCGAGCCGGTCGCCGAAGTAGCCGGTCACGACGACGGTGGCGCGCGTGCCCTCGTTCACCAGGTTCGCGACCGCGGTTTCCATCCCGGACGTGCCGGTGCCCGACACGGCGAGCGCCAGCGATCCGTCGGCGCCTGGAACAGTCGCGCCAGCCGCGCGCGCACGTCGTCGAGCAGCCGCATCATCAGCGGATCGAGATGGCTGAGCGTCGGCGCCGCCATCGCGCGCATCACGCGCGGCGCCGTCAGGCTCGGGCCGGGGCCGAGCAGAATGCGATCGGCATCGGGTAGCAGGCTCATGCGGGAATCTCCTCGAAGTGAGCGATCGCGTCGCGCAACGCGTCGAACGCCGCGTCGGGCAGCCGGCGCGAGCGGCGGCCGCGGCACACCGACGTCGTAGCCGATGAGGCTCAGCGCCGCCTTCAGCCCCGGGACGCCGTAGCGTCGGGCCAAGCAGTCGCGCAAGCGGCACGAGATCGCGCTGCAGCGAACCGCCTCCGCGTGCCGGCCGGCGCGCGCCAGCTCGAACAGGCGCACGCACGCGTCCGGCACGACGCACGCCGGCGCGAGGATGCCGCCGACCGCGCCGACGCACAGCGCCGCATAGAACGTGGAGGCTGATGCCGGCGAGCACCGCGAAATCGTCGGGCGTGCCGCGACACGAGATCCGCGATCTGCGCGACGTCGCCGCCCGATTCCTTCATGCCGATGATGTTGGGATGCGCCGCGAGCCGCGCCACCGCGGCGGGCAGCAGGTTGACGCCGGTGACCGCCGTGAAGTTGTAGAGCAGCACCGGCACCGGCGACGCGTCGGCGACCGCCGTGTAGTGGCGGACGAACGCGTCGCTCGTCATCTGCGACTTGAAGAATCCCGGCGTGCGCACGAGCACGGCGTCGGCGCCGAGCTCCGCGGCGCGCTTCGCCGCGCGGACGGCCGCCTGCGTGGACTCGCGTCCGGTGCCGACGATGAACGGCGCGGTCGGCCGGCACCGCTTCGCGCGCCGCGACGATCACGCGATCGGCCTCGACGTCGTCCATCAGCGCCGCCTCGCCGTTCGATCCGAGCACGACGAAGCCGGTGAGCGGGCGCGTCAGCCATTTCGCGAGCGCGGCGCGCAGCCGGCGCGTGTCCACCGCGTCCTGCTCGTCGAACGGCGTCGGAATCGGCGCGAAAACGCCTGCCAGATTCATCCGCGTGATCTTACATCGGCCATTGCAGGTGCTCCGATGGCGTTCGTGGGGTCCGGCTTCAGCCGGACCTGCAGTCCGTCCCTGCAGCACCAGATTCAGCCCGAGCACGACCAGGAACATCGCCGCCGCCGGGCTGAGCAGCCACGGAAAATCGGCGAAGACCGAGACGTTGGACGCATCGTGCAGCATCGTCCCCCAGCTGGCGACCGGATCGGGAAACCCGAGGCCGACGTACGACAGCGTCGCCTCGGCGACGATGAACGCGGGCACGAGCATCGTGATCTGGACGGCGATGAAGCCGCGCGCGGCCGGCAGCAGATGACGCACCAGCAGCCGCGCGTCGCTGGCGCCGAGCGCCTGCGCGGCCGACGGCGTAGTCCGAGCCGGCGCTCGGATCGCACGATGGCGCGCACGCCGCGCGCGATGAACGGCGCGCCGACGACGGCGAAGATGCCGGCGAGCAGCAGGAAGACCGTCGACGGCGACAGCACGAGCGGCAGCACCGCGCGCAGCGCGAGCGCCACGTACATCGCCGGCAGCACCATCACGAAATCCGTCGCGCGCATCAGCACATCGTCGACGCTGCCGCCGGCGTAGCCGGCGAGCCCGCCGATCACGCCGCCGACGAGCATCGCGCCGAGCGCGGCGACGATCGCCAGCGCGAGCGACGTCCGCGCGCCGAACAGCAGCCGGCTGAACACGTCGCGGCCGAAGCTGTCGGCGCCGAAGCAGCAGCAGCGGCGCGCGACGCTTCGTCCGACTGATCGCACGAGCGCGCCGCTCGTCAACCACGCGAGCGGCACGCGCGTCGACCGATCCTCCTCGTAGCGCTGCTCGAGCTGGTTGGCGAGCTGCCAGCGATAGATGAACGGCGCGTGCCACGCGCCCGCGTCGTCGCACGATGTGCGGGCGCGTGGGCGGCGCGTTCAGAAGTCCGGGAAGCGCTGATCGACGCGGTGCGGCGCGAGGACCGGCGCCGCGAGCGCCGCCGCCGCGGCAACGAGCGACCAGCAGCAATCCGCAGCGCGCTTCATGACTCGCGCGCGCGCGGATCGACGAGCGCCAGCGCAGCGTCCGACACGAGCGTGCCGCAGGCGAGAAACACCGCGCCGGCGCCCGCGCAGCCGGCGACCAGATACACGTCGCGGGCGCGCAGCGCGTCGAGCATCAGCTGCCGAGGCCCGGCCACGACGGTGATCACTTCGACCGCGAACGATCCGCTGAGCAGCGTGCCGACGACGAGGCCGTAGACGGCGGCGACCGGCCGCAGCGCCGGCTTGAGCGCGTCGCGCCAGACGATCGCGCGACGCGGCGACGCCGCGCGCGAGCGCCGCGAGCACGAACGGCTGCGCCGATGACGTCCGCCCATCGCCTGCGCCTGCAGCCGCTCGAACATCGCCGCGAGCGGCAGCGCGAGCGCGACCGCCGGCACGACCAGGTGATGCAGGAGATCGAGCGCCGCGCCGCCGGCCGGCACCGCCGCCGAGCGCATGCCGGCGATCGGAAACCAGCCGGTCCGCGCGGCGACGAACACCAGGAACAGCGACGTCAGCAGCGGCGGCATCGAGAGCAGCACCAGCGAGGCCGACCGGATCGTCGCGGAGCAGGACGCCGCGGCGGCTGCCGGCGACGACGCCGAGCGGCAGGCCGACGAGCGTGGCGACGGCGAGCGCGGTGAACGCGAGAATCGCGGTGTTGGCGGCGCGCTCGGGGATCAGCTCGCGCACCGGCCGGTCGTAGAGCAGCGAGTGGCCGAAGTCGAACCGCAGCGCGCGACCCAGCCAGTCCGCGTACTGCGCCGCGATCGGTTTGTCGAGTCCGTAGCGCGCGCGCAGCTGCTCGATCGTTTCGCGCCGCGCCTCGACGCCGAGCGTGCCGCGTGACGTAGTCGCCGCGCGCCAGCCGCGCCAGCACCAGCGACGCCGACGACACGGCGAACACCAGGAACACCGCGAACGCCAGGCGCCGCGCGAGGTAACGCGTCAATGCACGACCGCGAGCGTGTCGGGCGACCACAGCAGCGGCGAGAGCGTCAGGGCGGGCGTCGCGTTGGTGACGCGCGAGGACGACGCGACGAAGATGCGCGGCGCGGCGAAGTAGAGCACCGGCGCGTGCTCGGCGAAGATCTGCTGCACCTCGTCGAACAGCCGCTTGCGCTCCGCTTCGTCGAGCGACGCGATCTGCCGCGTCATCAGCTCGTCGATGCGCGCTCCCATTCGGTCGCCGGCTTCGTCTGACCGATGTTCCACAGGTGCGCGGTGCCGGAGCTGAACCAGAAGTCCGGGTTGATCGCCGGGATCGATGTCGGTGCGCGACGCGCGAAGTAGACCGCGTCGTACCGCGCGGTGCCGATCCGCTCGATGAGCGCGGCGGCGTCGAGCGCGACGACGTCCACGGTGACGCCGATCTTCTTCAGCTCGTCGCGGATGACCGCGGCGCCGCGCTCGAGCCGCGGCCGTCCTTTCTGCGTGAGGAGCGTGAAGCGCGCCGGCGTTGCCGCTGGCATCCTCGAGCATGCCGTCGCCGTTTCGGTCGGTCAGGCCGATCGACGCGAGCAGCGCTTTCGCGGCGGCCGGATCGTGCGGCGTCTTCGGCGTGCCCGTCCAGTACCACTTCTTGTTGGCCGGCGTTACCGGTCCGTAGACCGGCACGCCGCGCCGAGGAACACCGTGTCGGCGAACACCTTGCGATCGACCGCCAGCGAGATCGCGCGCCGCAGCTCGTCGCGCTGCAGCCACGGCGCGCGCGGATCGCCGGCGAACGCGCCGGGCTTCAGGTTGAACCAGAAGCTGTCGGGTTCCAGCGCGACGCCGAGATCGAAGAGCTTGACGCGCCCCTCGTCGGCCGCGCGCTTGAGCGTCGCGTACGACTCGGCGGGAATCTCGCCGTTCGTCATGTCGAGCTGCCCCGCCTCGAGCCGCAGCAGCTCGGCGTTCTGGTCGGAGACGATCTCGACGACGATGCGATCGAGATACGGCAAGCGCCGTGCCGTCGGCCGCCTTTCGCAAGTAGCGCGGGTTCCGCGTGAAGACCAGGCGCTGACCGGGCACGTACTCGGCGAGCACGAACGGTCCGAGGCCGGCGATCTCCGACGGCGGCGTCGAGAGGCTCCACGCGCTGGCGAAGGTGCCGCCCTTGAGCGCCGCCTCGAGCTTGTGCCGCGGCAGGATCGGCAGGTTGTCGAGAAGCCGGACGCCGGGGGCGAACGGCGCCGGAAACGTGATGGCGACCGTGTGCGGATCGAGCGCGGCGATCTCGAGCTTCCTGCCGCCGACCTGCAGCGAGTCGGCGAGCACCGACGCGACGCGCGGGTCGTACACCGCCTCGAACGAAAACAGCACATCGTCGGCCGTGAACGGGTGGCCGTCGGAGAAGGTCACGCCTTGACGGAGCGCGAGCGTGACGCGCCGGCCGTCGTCCGAGGCGGTCCAGCTTTCGGCCAGCCACGGCTCGACTTCCTGCGTTGCCTTGTTGATCCGAACCAGGTTGGCCTGCGTCAGCGTGGTGACGAGGTCGCTGGGCCGTCGCGCGCCGCGAGGCGGTTGAAGGTGCGCGGCTCGGTGCGGACCGAGACGACGAGCTCGCCGCCGGGCCGTGGCGCGGCGGACTGCCGTGTTGGAGGCCGCAGGCGGTCGCGGCGCGGCCACACGCGAGCATCGCCGCCAAGGGCTGCAGCCACGCAGCTAAACGCCAGCACATGTACCAAAGCGTCGAGCGAAAAGCTGGCTCGCCGGCCAGAAAACTGGCCAGTCAAAAAGCGTGTGCAGGGTCAGCGTCCAGTTGAGTTTTGCGTGCAAATTTCGAGGGCCCTGCATTTGTGTGCAACAGCCGGGGCGGCGAGGCCAGTTCATTGGCCGGCCTCGAGGGATGACGGCTGAAAGTCTGGGGGCACACTTTCGTCACCAACACCTTGACGGCAACACGTTACGGGCCGAACCGACCCGCCGATGAGCTCTGGCACCGAGCGTGCCCTTCTATATCGCACACCGGAGCCCACGATGAGCCTCCCAGATCGACTGTCGGATTCGACTATCGAGCCACGTATCGGCCGCAGCGTTTCGCTGGACCACGCCGCGGAGCTGCTGGGCGTGTCGCGCCGGACCATCTACAACCGGATTCGCGACGGCCGCCTGCAGACCATCCGCACCTGGGCGGATCGCAGCGCGTGCTGCTCGACTCGGTTCAGCACAAGTATCTGCGACCGACGCGCCCGCCGATTCGGCGGGCCGCTCGAATCACGCTAGTTCGACGTTGGAGCGTGCGATGAAGATCCGTTGCCCCTGGTCGCGTCGTCTCGTCCTGATCGCTGTGCTTGCCGCCGCTGGCCTGTCGCTGGCCGGCGTCCGGTCCGCGCGGCCGCGCATCGCGCGCGGCTGAGCGCGGACCTGGCCGACCACCTGTCCGCCGGCTCGCAGACGATCGACGTCATCGTCCACGGCGATCCGGCGGAAGTCAGACAGCTGGCCACGCGCTACAACCTCCAGGTGAAGAAGCGCCTCAGGACCGGCGCGGTGCTGCGGATCACCGCCGGCCAGCTCGACGCGTTGAGCCGCGACGAGGCGGTCGACCACCTGTCGGGCGACGTCCGCATCCAGTCGAGCACGCTCGACGTGACCGCGCAGAGCATCGGCGCCGACCAGGTGTGGGCCGGCTCCGGGGCACTGCCGGCGCTGACGGGCAAGGGCATCACGGTGGCGGTGATCGACTCGGGCATCGACACGCGGCACAAGGCGCTGGCGGGGCGCGTGCTGCACACCGAGGACTTCACCGGCGGCGACGGCAAGGATCGGTTCGGCCACGGGACGCACGTGGCGGGGATCATCGCGGGCCAGACCGGGCGGACGGCGGACGGGCGCGAGTTCCGCGGCATCGCGTCGGACGCGTATCTCGTGAACCTGCGGGTGCTGGGCGAGGACGGCTCGGGGCTCGCGAGCGACGTCATCGAGGCGATCGACTGGGCGATCGAGCACCGCAAGGAATACAACATCCGCGTCATCAACCTGTCGCTCGGCGCGCCGGTGCTGCAGCCGTATCGCGACGATCCGCTGTGCGAGGCGGTGGAGCGCGCGGTGCGTGCCGGGATCGTCGTGGTGGCGGCGGCGGGCAACTACGGGCAGGCGGCGGACGGATCGCTCGTGATGGGGATGATCACGTCGCCGGGCAACAGCCCGTACGTGCTGACCGTGGGCGCGATCGACACGCACGAGACGGCGCAGCGATCGGACGACACGCTGGCGGCCTACAGCTCGCGGGGTCCGACGCGGTACGACCTGGTGCTGAAGCCGGATCTGGCGGCGCCGGGCATCGCACATCGTGTCGAGCGAGGCGGAGGGCTCGTATCTGTCGAAGACCTACCCGGCGCGCCACGTGAGCGGCAGCGGCGCCACGGCGTACATGCAGTTGTCGGGCACGAGCATGGCGGCGGCGGTGGTGAGCGGGGCGGTGGCGCTGCTGCTGGATGAGCGGAACGGAAGCTGACGCCGCTGGATGTGCGGGCGGTGCTGCAGATGAGCAGCACGTTCATGGCCGCTGATGGACTGCTCGGCGCTGGGGCCGGGAGTGTGAATGTGGCGGCGGCTGTGGCGGCCATCGACAAGTTCAGGCAATTCAATGGAACGACGAAATCGCCGGAGAGCTCATCACCGCAACCGGTTCTACATTCTCCCAAGTCGTTCCGCTGACTCAAGGGGAGCGGTCTCAGCTCGAGAGCTCGCAGTTCGGAAGGTCGTCTCCACGGTCAGACCTGGTTTGGGGCAACACGCTGGTCTGGGGCAACACGCTGGTCTGGGGCAACACGCTGGTCTGGGGCAACACCCTGGTCTGGGGCAACACCCTGGTCTGGGGCAACACCCTGGTCTGGGGCAACACGCTGGTCTGGGGCAACACCCTGGTCTGGGGCAACACGCTGGTCTGGGGCAACACGCTGGTCTGGGGCAACACGCTGGTCTGGGGCAACACGCTGGTCTGGGGCGACACCCTGGTCTGGGGCAACACCCTGGTCTGGGGCGACACCCTGGTCTGGGGCGACACCCTGGTCTGGGGCAACACCATGGTCTGGGGCGACTGAGCACATTACGGCCTCACATGAAACTGTAACACATAGATAGCGGAGGAATTATGGTATCCACCATTATCGTTTGGGACTAATCGACCGATAACGTTCTGTGGGCGGTATGCCTAACAGAACAAAGCTGGCATCGCGCATGACCCCCACCGGCCGCGCATACCTGGGAGCGGTGATCGTTAGCGGTCTTGCTGCGGTCACCACGTCGTTAATCGACGCCCGTACAACCCGCTCCCGTTTCAGTGGTATCTGCTTGCGGCCCTGACGTTCGTCAGTGGCTCCGCCACAGTCAACCTGCCAACTGCGGGCGCTTCGATTTCCGTTTCAGAAACGTTCGTTTTCGCATCCGTGCTCTTGTTCGGTCCCTCCGCGGGCACAATCACCGTCGCCCTGGACGGTCTCGTCATTTCTTTTTGGATGGCCAAACGGCGTCCGGAGTGGTATCGCGCGCTTTTCAATATGGCCGCTCCGGCAATTTCAATATGGGTTGCCGCACACCTTCTATTTGCAATCGCCGGAATCGAACCCCTCTTCAACAGCCAGTCTTCGATCAACGTCACTCCTCTTTCCGCTGGTCGTTTTCGCAATCACGTACTTCGGGCTAAACAGCTGGCTCATCGCATTCGCCGTCGCATTCGAAGCGCGACTGTCACCTGTACAAGGTCTGGCGACAGAATTTTCTGTGGCTGTCCTTGAACTACTTCTCCGGTGCCTCCGTCGCCCTCCTCCTTGTCGCATACTCAAACAATGTCGATGTTAGGTTCATCGGAGTAATCGTTCCACTCCTTCTTGTCTTGTACATGACGTTCAAGACGACAATGGGACGAGTGAAGATGCCACAAGCCACGTACAACAACTGAACAGTCTGTACCTGTCGACAATTGAAACTCTGGCCATGGCGATCGACGCCAAGGATCAGATCACCCATGGACACATCCGTCGCGTTCAGCAGTACGCCGTGACGCCTGGCACATGAACTCGGCGTAACCGATGACCGCTTGCTCAAAGCAATCGAAGCCGCCGCCTTGCTCCACGACATGGGGAAGCTGGCTGTTCCCGAATACATTCTCAACAAGCCAGGAAAGCTGACGCCAGCCGAGTTCGAGAAAATGAAGATGCACGCGACGGTCGGCGCTGACATTCTCGCAGCGATCGAGTTCCCGTATCCCGTCGTCCCAATCGTTCGTCACCATCACGAAAACTGGGACGGCTCCGGCTATCCGGCCGGACTGAGAGGAACGGACATTCCGGTCGGCGCGAGAATCTTGTCGGTCGTTGATTGCTTCGACGCGCTGATATCCGACCGACCATATCGGCCTCGCCTGCCTGACGACGCCGCACTAGCAATTCTGATCGAGCGGCGCGGCTCAATGTACGACCCATGGGTGGTCGACACATTTCTGAGGGTGCACCGCCAGATTGCACCTGACACGATCACGACGGATCAGGAGCGACATGTACTTGAGGAAATCGCGAACACGGCACAGGTCAGTCGCCAGCGACTAGACTTTCCAGCTATTGATGAAGGCTCGGCTAGCACAGACGAAATGTCCGCAATCTTTGAGTTGGCGAGAGCCCTTGCCCCAGTTGACGACATAGACGTTGCCGGTGATATCGTCGCGCGCCACATTCGAAGGCTTGTTCCGTCGGCCCTGTTCGTTTTCTACCGATACGATTCCAACCACGATGAACTGGTTGCCAGATACGCTGTTGGTCAAGGAGCTGAAGCGGTCAACGGGCTTCGGATTGGCTTAGGGCAGCGTCTAAGCGGATGGGTCGCTGCGAACAGGCAAACAATCTTCAACTCGGATCCTATGCTCGACCTAGGCGACATGGCTAGATCTCGCTCGCCGATCCTACGAGCCTGCATCAGCACGCCGTTGGTTTCGGAACACGAACTCGTTGGCGTTCTCAGTCTCTACTCTTCGGACGTCGAGGTTTTTACTGAAGCGCACAAAAGGATTATTGAAACGGTTGGTAGGCACATCGCTCCCGTGTTCCGGCGGGCGATGACTTCGGACGGTGACCGTCGCCGAAGCTCGATGGCGATCTCTCCAGGTCTCGATCGCATTGAGGATTCATTCGACCACCATATGCTCGGACGCGGCCACCGATTCTCATTGCTTTTTGTTCATGTGCACGACCTTTCAGAAATCCACCGGACTCGTGGCGTGGCGATTCGGGAAGACATCATGCGACACGTCGCCCTTCAGACGACCAGAGCACTGCGGCTTTCCGATGCGTTGTGTCGTTGCGATTCAGACGGCTTTATCGTGTTTTTGGACAATTCAGATTCGGACACCGGAAATGCTGTGGCTCGCAGGATCTACGACAATTGTCGAAGCAATCCGTTCTTGATGTTCGGGGATTCATCGGCCGACGTGAAAGTCTCGGTCAGTTGCGTGTCCGCTCCCAGAGACGGAGGTACCCTGCACGAGTTGATCGATCGAGTCCGATACCAGAGAGAGCACTCAGCAACCGGGTCGGAGAGGTCGATTCACTGATTCGGCTTCCCGAGCAACGGCTTGCCTGTTGCACATCTTTTTCAGCATTCCTCAATTTTTGATGGTGCGCCCGCCGAGGCTCTGCGACAATCCAGGCCCATTGAGATAGCAGCTTCATGGATCCCCTAGATCGAGTCGCAGCCCTCATCAGGACCGGTCGATTCCTGGACGCCTTTCAGGAACTTGAACTGTGCAAAAGTTCGAACAAGACAGCCGCAAACATTCGCAGAGTCGAGATTCTTGAGCGGCTCGGATGGCACGATGAATGTCGTACGCTTACGAACCGCCTTTTGGATTCGAAGCAGCTCACGAGCACCCAAAAGGCCACCTGCCATTACGTCGCCGGCTCACTCTTGCTAGAGCAAGGTGACACCGAAGCCGCCACGCGACACCTGCAACGCGCTGTTTCAGTGGCTCGCCAGAGCGACGATCTCGAACTGCTGTGCAACGTGCAACTCAAGTTCCTGGGGCTTGTGGCGGACTTGTCTGGGCCTGACGCTGCGGCGCCCATACTGTCGGAGCTTCGTCGCAACACGATCCGACTCGGTAACCCATACGCGACTGCGGGAATCCACGTTTTTGTCGCTCAAATGGAGGCAAGCCGCGGTCTCTTCCGAAGTGCACACCGACATCTTCGAATTGCGACTGGCCTGACTTCGTCCTTTCAGAGCCCATGGCTGGAAGCCCACTCCGAGAACATCAAGCTGGCTATCTGCGTGCTTCAGTCTGACATCGAGCAAGGTCAGAAGCACGCGGTGCTCGGGAGACGGCTGGCTGACGATTGTGGGGCAGCGACAATTCGCCGCGCAGTTGCGGCAAATCAGGCGCTTTTGTATCTCCTGGCAGGGAATTTCTCAGATGCATCTGAAAGCATCAATCGCGCTCTGGTTGTTCTCGCCTCGTCAGGTGAGCGGCGCAACGGTTGTTTAGATACACTCGCCCGAATTCGTCTGGCTGAGGGCCGCCTGGACGATTGCGAAACCGCGCTCGATTGCATCGAGGAGTCGATCCGGCTCACGAGCGATCAAAGCATGTACGCAAACCGCTACGCATTGTTTACGCGGTGCCAACTCTTGTGCAGACAGGGTCGCCTCGAGGACGCACTGCTTCAGGCGAGATCTGTCGAAACACTGGCGCTGAGAATCGACGACAGACTTCTTCTTGAAAGTGCTCGCCTAACGAGAGCCGAACTCCTTCAAGCAACAGGTCGCAGAGTCGAGGCAACTCTCGCTTTGGAGTTGGCTGCCGATCAATTTCACGACTTTTCTCCAGAATTGTACGTCCAGTACGAGCGCACAATTGCGCGCGCGCTTCGTGATCAGGGCACGAGTAGAGCGGCGTGCCTTCACTATGAGCGGGCGCAACGAATCTGCGCCTCTATCAAGAACGCGCCAACGGCATTCGACCTTGAGCGGTGCTGGCACGAAGATGCTGCGCAATCTCCACTCGCTATCCAGCAAGAGGAGTTCTATCCGCAGCGAGGTGAACAGGAAGTACGAATCGACGTCATCCATTCGATCGCCGCAATGCTCGCACACATCGGCCGGGCCGAGTTCATCGCTCACGAGCTCGCTGCAATACTCACTAGCGCCTGCAAACGACTGTTTCGTCGAGGTTCGAACAAGTTCCGCCGATGAAGGCTCCAGAGTCATCCACACGTCTGGCAGTCGTGAGGCGGATAGCGGCGAGTCGAAGACCCAGAAAACGTTTGTTATTCAGAGCTCGCCGTCACGCCAAGTCGAACTTATTGTCGAACTGGTTTCGAGCATCGAAACGACAAGTGCGCTGAACGCGATCACCACCATCATCGCCGCCCTCCAGGAACTCGAACGCGCCCGCGCCGAGCGGGAGGAACGCGCGACGATCTGGCCGGCCGACGAGGTGTTCGTGGACGGCGACACCTCGATCATCGCCGGCCACATGCGCGACACGATGACCCTCGCGCAGAAGGTCGCCCGCACCACGGTCAACGTGCTCATCACCGGCGAGAGCGGCACCGGCAAGGAGATCGTCGCGCGCGCCATCCATGCCTGTTCCCCGCGCGCCCAGAAGCCGTTCGTCCCCTTCAACTGCGCGGCCATCCCGCGCGATCTGCGTCGAAAGCCAGCTCTTTGGCCACCGCCGCGGCGCCTTCACCGGCGCCGATCGCGACTACCTCGGCGTCATCCGCGCCGCCCGCGACGGCACCCTGTTCCTCGACGAGATCGGCGACCTCAGCCTCGACCTGCAGCCCAAGCTCCTCCGCTTTCTCGAATCCGGCGAAATCGCGCCCCTCGGCGAGCCCGTCCACCCACCACGTCAACGTGCGCATCGTCGCCGCCACCAACGCCAACCTCGAGGACGCGGTGCGCGACGGCCGGTTCCGCGAAGACCTGTTCTACCGGCTCAACGTCGTCCGCCTCCCGCTCCGCCCCCTGCGCGAGCGGCGCGACGAGATTCCCGGCTTCGTCAACACCTTCGTCACGCGCGCCGCCAAGGAATTCAACAAGGGCCACCTCGAGCGTCGCCGAAGACACGATGGAGCGGCTGCTGCTGTACCGGTGGCCCGGCAACGTCCGCCAGCTCCAGAACGAATTGCGGCGCATCGTCGCCCTCGCCGAACCGAACTCGACGCTCGGCCCCGAGCTGATCTCGCGCGAGATTCTCGACGCGATGCCCATCTTCCGCAACGACCCGGCCAGCCGCCGCGAGCTCGCCGTCCGGCTCACCGACAAGCTCACGCCGACGCTGCTGCGCGTCGAATGCGAGATGATCAAAGCCGCGCTGCGCGACAATCAGGGCAAAGTCGACGCGGTCGCTAAGGCGCTGGGGATTTCCCGGAAGGGTCTGTACTTGAAGCGTCAGCGGCTGGGCCTGTAGCCGCCTCCGCCCGCAGCAGCTCGATCGATTCGAGCAGCACGCGCTGCGACCCGCCCATCGTGCGCACCGTCCGCAGCTTCCCCTCGCGAATCCGGTTGTAAATCGTCCTCCGCGAGACGCCGAGCAGAACCGCGGCATGTTCGACCAGAAACGACTGCGGCATGTTCCCAGGACGAGGCAGAATCGATGCCGCGTGGCTACCCGCCGGCTTTTCGCGATTTCTGGCGCTGTTTCCGCCGATCTCTCTGATTCGACATGGGAACAACCTACCCGGCGGGTAGTTCGTTCCCAAACCCTCGCCCCGCTCGCCGTTCCCGACTACAATCCGCGAATCCCGAACCCGGAACGCGATCATCTGGAGGACGCGATGGACGGTTTGATGATGGATTTCCCGCTGACGCTCTCGAGCATCTTCCGCCGCGCCGAACAGATGTTCGGCCGCCGCGAAATCGTCTCGCGCCGCGCGGACAAGTCCCTCCATCGCTACACCTACGCCGACTGGGCCGGCCGCACGCGCCGCCTCGCCACGCGCGCTCGTCGACCTCGGCATCCGTCCGGGCGACCGCGTCGCCACCCTCGGCTGGAATCACGGACCGCACCTCGAGGCCTACTTCGGCATCCCGCTCATCGGCGGCGTCCTCCACACGCTCAATCTCCGCCTCCATCCCCAGGAGCTCGCCTACATCGTCAACCACGCGCAGGACCGCCTGGTGCTCGTGGACGAAACGCTGCTGCCGCTCTGGGAGCAGGTGCGGCCGCACGTCAGCGTCCCGACGACGATCGTGGTCGGCGCCACCAAGCCGGTGCCGGATGGCTTCCTGGAATATGAAGCGCTGCTCGCGGGCTCCGCGCCGGCGACCGACCTGCCCGAGCCCGGCGAAAACGACGCGGTCGCGATGTGCTACACGACCGGCACCACCGGCGCGCCGAAAGGCGTGCTCTACTCGCATCGCGCGCTCGTGCTCCACACCTTCGGCCTCTCGATGAGGTCCGTGCATGGGCATATCGCGAAGCCGACGTCGTGCTGCCGGTCGTCCCGATGTTCCACGCCAACGCGTGGGGCATGCCCTTCGCGGCGGTGATGAACGGCGCGAAGATGGTGATGCCCGGCCCGCATCTCGATCCGGCCAGCCTCGTCGATCTCTTCCAGAACGAGCGCGTCACGATCACCGGCGGCGTGCCGACGATCTGGATGGGCGTGATGCAGTATCTCGACGCCAACCCCGGCACGTTCGATCTGTCGAGCATCCAGGCGATGTACGTCGGCGGCTCCGCCGTCCCGCAATCGATGATCGAAGCGTTCCAGAAGAAGTACGGCCTGCGCATCATCCAGGCGTGGGGCATGACCGAGATGTCGCCGCTCGGCACGACGGGGCATCTGCCGTCGTGGCTCGTCGACGCGCCGGAGGAGAGCACGTTCGGGTTCCGCGCCAAGCAGGGACGCCCCGCGCCGTTCGTCGAAATCCGCGCGCGCAACGAAAACGGCCTCGTCCCCTGGGACGGCCAGACGATGGGCGAGCTCGAAGTGCGCGGACCGTGGATCGCGTCGGCGTACTACGACCGCGACGACTGCGCCGACCGGTTCACCGACGATGGCTGGTTCAAGACCGGCGATATCGTCACCATCGACGAGCACGCGACGATTCAGATTCAGGATCGCTCGAAGGATCTCATCAAGTCCGGCGGCGAGTGGATCAGTTCGGTCGCGCTCGAGTGCGCGCTGATGGGCCATCCCGCGGTGGCGGAAGCCGCGGTCATTCCGGTGATGCACGCGAAGTGGGCCGAGCGGCCGCTCGCGGCGGTCGTGCTCAAGCCGGGCGCGAGCGCATCGCCGGCGGAGCTCCGGGGATTTCTCGCGCCGCAGTTCCCGAAGTTCTGGCTGCCCGACGCGTTCGAGTTCGTCGACGCCATTCCGCGCACGTCCGCGGGAAAGTTCAAGAAGAGCGAGCTGCGCGAGCGGTTCAAGGACTATCAGCTGAACGACGGAATGAATCGAGCGGGGTGCCCATGCAGGTCCGGCTAACCGCAAGTCGGCGCACGGAGGCGGCTGGCAGGGACGGAGGTGTGTTATTATTTTTGAGTAGTCAAAAACTACCGCATGTCGACTGAAATCCCGACCGACCCCTCTCGCGGCTGGCGCCTGCCAGCCGGCAGCCCCAGCCTCCCCGAAGTGCACGGTTCGATTGCCGTGCCGCATACCGCCGGTTTCTGGCGCAAAATGCTCGCTTTTGCGGGACCCGGGTATCTCGTCGCCGTCGGCTACATGGATCCCGGGAATTGGGCAACCGACCTCGCCGGCGGCGCCCGCTACGGCTACACCCTCCTCAGCGTCATCATGATTTCGAACCTGATGGCGATTCTGCTGCAGGCGCTGTCCGCGCGGCTGGGCATCGCCAGCGGGCGCGACCTCGCGCAGGCGTGCCGCGACAGCTATTCGTGGCCGACGACGATCGCGCTGTGGATTCTCTGCGAGATCGCGATCGCCGCCTGCGACCTGGCCGAAGTGATCGGCGCCGCCATCGCGTTGAACCTGCTCTTCGGGCTGCCGCTCATCTGGGGCGTCTGCCTCACCGCGCTCGACGTGCTGATCGTGCTCTTCCTGCAGCACAAGGGGTTCCGCTACGTCGAGGCGCTCGTCATCGCGCTGATCGTCGTCATCGCCGGCTGCTTCGGCGTCGAGCTGTTCTGTCGCGCGTCCCGACTGGGCCGCGGTCGCGGTCGGATTCATTCCGCGCACCGAGATCATCACCAACCCGGACATGCTCTACATCGCCATCGGCATCCTCGGCGCGACGGTGATGCCGCACAACCTCTACCTGCACTCGTCGATCGTCCAGACGCGGAAGTATCTGGACAACGTCGCGAGCAAGGGGGAAGCGATCCGGTTCGCGACGATCGACTCGTCGTTCGCGCTGATGACGGCGCTGTTCATCAACGGCGCGATCCTGGTGATGTCGGCGGCGGTCTTCCACGGCAGCGGCCACGAAGCGGTGGCCGACATCAGCGACGCCTATCAGCTGCTCTCGCCGCTGCTCGGCTTCAAGGCCGCGAGCGTGCTGTTTGCCGTGGCGCTGCTCTGCTCGGGCCAGAACGCGACGCTCACCGGGACGCTCGCCGGACAGATCGTGATGGAAGGGTTCATCAACCTCCGGCTGCGGCCGTGGCTGCGCCGCCTGGTCACGCGTCTCATCGCCATCATTCCGGCGATCATCGTCACCCTGCTGTACGGCGAGCGCGGAACCGGACAGCTGCTGATTCTCAGCCAGGTCATCCTCAGCCTGCAGCTGTCGTTCGCGGTGTTTCCGCTGGTGATGTTCACGAGCGATCCGCACAAGATGGGGACGTTCGCCAGCCCGCTGTGGGTCAAGGCGCTGGCGTGGCCGGTCGCGGTCATGATTGCGGCGCTGAACGTGTATCTTCTGTGGCAGACTTTCGCGGGCTGACGCGATGTATCGCCGCATTCTCGTCGCCGTCGAGAACTCCCAGGCCGATCGCACGATCCTGGAACACGTGGCCGGCCTCGCGAAGCTGACCGGCGCGGAGCTGCTGCTCGTGCACGTCGCCGACGGCTGGGCGGCGCGCAACTTCGATCAGCTGAAGCTGCGCGAGTCGGAGGAGATGCGATCCGACCGCGCGTATCTCGAAAGCCTGCGCGACGATCTGACCGCGCGCGGCTTCACCGTGCAGACCAAGCTGGCGATGGGCGATCCCGCGACCGAGCTGATTCGGACGGCCGAGGAGCAGCAGGTCGATCTGATCGCCATGTCCACGCACGGCCATCGCTTTCTGGCCGACGTCCTGCACGGGGCGACGGCCGATCGCGTGCGGCATCTGGTCAAGGTGCCGGTCCTGCTCCTCCGCGCGCAGTAGGCCCGGTCCAGACGTCCGTCCGCTGAAGTCCGGACCCCTACGTCCTGCCCCCTGCCCTCGCTCCTGCCCTTCCTCCGCCGCCTCTGTGCTATAAAGTTCTTGTCGATGGCTGCGTCTCCCGAGCCGATCCACGCGCACGCAGCCGAGAACCTGCGCTTCATTCGCAACGCGATGGAGCGCGCCAGCGCGTTCACCGCCGTGCCGGGCTGGGGCGGCGTGCTGATGGGCGTGACGGCGGTCGCGACCGCCATCATCTCGGGCCCGCCCGACGGCACGGTTCGCTGGGTGATGATCTGGTTGGCCGACGCCGCGGTGGCCGCGGCGATCGGGCTCACCGCGATGTCGATCAAGGCGCGGCGTTCCGGGACGCCGCTGTCGTCGGCCGCGCCCGCTCACCGCTTCGCGCTCGCGTTCGTGCCGCCGCTCGTCGCCGGCGTGGTGCTCACGCCCGTCTTCGCGACGATGGGCCTGGCGGCGAGGCTGCCGGCGTGCTGGCTGCTGCTGTACGGAACAGCAGTCGCCACCGGCGGAGCGTTCTCGGTTCGGATCGTGCCGATCATGGGGTTGTGCTTCATGGTGCTCGGGGCCGTCGCGTTCGCCGCGCCCGCGTCGTGGGGACATTGGCTGATGGCCGCCGGCTTCGGCGGCCTGCAAATCGGATTCGGATGGGTGATTGCCAGGAGGTACGGTGGGTAGAGCAAGTCTCAAGTCTCAAGGCTCGAAGTCTCAAGGCTCCGGCATCCCGCGCGGAACCGGCGAAGAAGAGCCCGCTCGAGCTGGATCGGCTGATTCACGAGCGGCTGCGCCTCGGCATCGTCAGCGCGCTCGCGGCGAACGAGCGGCTCACCTTCAACGATCTCAAGCGCCTGCTCGACACGACGGACGGCAACCTGAGCGTCCACGCGCGAAAGCTCGAAGAGGCGCAATACATCGCCTGCGACAAGTCGTTCGAGGGCCGGGTCCCGCGCACGGAGTTCCGTCTGACCGCCGCCGGCCGCCGCGCCCTCGAGAAGTACGTGTCGCACATGGAGTCGATCCTCAAAGCCGTGCGCGACTGAGCTCGCTGTCGCGTTCCTGCTAGCGTCTGGCGCTGCGACCGTCGACTGGCCGGCCTTAGCCTGCCCTTCCTGCCCTTCCTGCCCGTCCTGCCCAGCCCTCCGTCCCAACCAGCGAAGCGCCCGAGCGTGTCTACTGTCTGTGTGAGCGACGTCGAGCTGGTCGCGCGGGCCCGGCAGGGCGACCCTGCCGCGTTCGGCGAGTTGGTCGATCGGCATCGCTCCGCGGTATATCGCGCGGCGCTGGCGGCGCTCGGCTCGCACGCCGAAGCCGAGGACGCCGCGCAGGACGCATTCGTGATGGCATACCGCCGGCTCGACGGCTTTCGCGGCGACGCGAGCTTCAAGACGTGGCTGCTGACGATCGCCTGGCATCAGGCGATCAACCGCCGCCGGTCGCTCGCGCGGGTGCTGAAGCAGATCGTGCAGCCGGCGCCGGCCGAGGAGGAATCGGCGGTCGAGCACGTGGCGGCTGCCGGCCTCTCGCCCGAGGAGGCGGCGGTGCAGGAACCAGCTGCATCGCGCAATCCGCGCCGCGATTCGATCGCTCGCGCCCAAGCTGCGGGATGCGCTGCTGCTGGCGCAGTCCGGCGACTACAGCTACGGCGAGATCGGCGCGATGCTCGGCGCGCCGCTGGGCACCATCAAATGGCGCGTGTCGGAAGCGCGGCGGATCGTCAGGTTGAAGCTCCGCGAACGCGGGTACGACGATGTGGGATGAGGAACGGATCGAGGCGGCGATAGACGAGGCGGCGCGGCAGATGACGGCCGGCGAGCCGGGCGCCGACTTCCGCGTGCGCGTGATGGCGCGCATCGAAAACCGTCCGCGCGTCACAGCGTTGTGGCGTCCCGTCTTCGCCGGGTTGACCGTGGCCGCGTTGATCCTTGTCGCAGTGATGGTCCGGCTCAAGCCGGACCCCACGTACCGCCCGGGACCGTCGCCGGCACCGGCGACGATCGTCCAGGCGCCGCCTTCGCCACTCGGCGCCCGTCGAACAAGCGGTCCGGCTCACGCCTTCGCCGCTCGGCGGCTACGGCGGGCAAGAAAGCCGGACGCCACGTACGAACAGGCCGTCCGGCTAGACCGACGGCGGACGGCACGTCCAGCCGTCCATCGGACATGGATGCGGTGACGCTGCCTTCGATTGATCTGGAGTCGATTGCCGTCGCGACGTTGCCGGCCGCCGAGTCGATTCACGTCGAACCATTGCAGGCTGCCGCGCCGATCGCGGTGGCGCCGCTCAGCACCGGAGAATGAAGGAGATCCACGATGACGATCCGCGCGTTCGCGCTCATGTTGTGCCTGACCGCTTCCGTCACCACGCCGACGCTGGCGCAGCAGCCAGCGCCAGCTCCGCGCGCCGACGCTGCCACCAGCCGCCACGCGCCGCGCCCGCGCCCTGCCGACACCGGCGGCCGCGCCGGCGCCGCGCCGGCACGGGACAGCCGATCAACGTGCGAATCGATCTCTCGATCAACGATCAGCGCGCCGGCAGCGCCCCGATCAAGCGCACGCTCAGCATGGTCGTGGCCGACGGCATGGCCGGATCGATCCGATCGCAGTCCGAGGTGATCGCGGTCGGCTCGGTGCCGCTCAACGTCGACGCGGATCCGGAGTTGATCGGCGACGACAAGATCCGGCTGCGCCTCACCCTGCAGTACGACTGGCCGGCGCCGGTCGAAGCGGGACGCGATTCGCCGCGCGGCACCGTCGTCAAGACCGCGCTGCGCGACAGCGTCGCGCTGATTCTCGAGAACGGCAAGCCGATGATCGTGGCGCAGTCGGCCGATCCGATCGGCGATCGGCAGGTCACGGTCGAAGTGAAGGCGACGATACTGCGATAGCGCGATCTGGTGATCTGGTGATCTGGTAATCTGGTGATTGGGATTGTTCAATTGCGCAATCAATCACTAGATCACCAAATCACTGATCACCAGATTCACGTAAGCCGCCGTCCCTTGAACCGCTCGAGGATGCGAAGCGGCGAGCGGTCCGGCTCGCGCATCGCGGCGACTGGCAGGAGAAACGTCTGCTCGAGCTGATACTGGCCCGCCGTGGCGGCGTGGCTCACCTGGTCGGTGAACGCCAGCCACGTGGACCCGGCCGGAAAATCGACGCGCCGTCTGCGGCGAGCGCGCCTGGAACTCCTCGTCTCCTTTCATCGCGTCGTGCAGCTGGAGCATCAGCGCGTCGTACGCCGAGCGCGGCGTTTTCGTGACGCGCACCAGCGCGAGCAGCAGACCCGCGCCGGGCAGCGGCAGCCGCAGGCGATCGGCAAAGCGGCGGGCGACCGCCTCGAAATCGTCGCCGATGCGCCAGGATCGCGGATGACCGTCGGGGTTCACGTTCGTGAACACCCGCAGGATGCGGCGGCCGCCTGAAGGCGTCGCGGGAAAGCTGTCGACGTGGAGCCGCGTGTCGTCCTTGCGCCAGGTCGTCGCGCGCCCGGCAATCTCGGCGGGCCGGAAGCTGGCGCGCGCGCGGGTCAGGCGCCCTCGGTACGACGGCAAGAGCCGATCGACGCACGCCGACGCCGCGTCGCTGAAACGGCGCATCAACGTTTTCAGCGATTCGCGATCGCCACCCGTCACCGTCGTCCCGCCAAGCCGATCGGCCGCCGGATCGTAGCTGGCGTTTTTCGCGCTGCCGAGAATGGCCGGCGTGAACAGCGACCGCTCGCCGGGCTCGACCATAAAGCGGAGCTCAGGACAGAACAGGACGTCACCGGCCTCGATCGCCGGTTGCGCATTCGCCGCGACGGCAGGACCGGCCGCGCTGTACCAGTCCGCATGCTGAAGAGCTACGACACGAGTCATATGGGGCCGAAACCGAGCTCGGGCGCCGCAGATTATCGCACTCAGGCCGAGGCACGCGTCGTGCAGTTCCGAGCGTCATGACGATGCGTATGCCTCAGCTGATGCTCGCGTGGACGGCCGCTCTTGGACTCTTGTTGCCCGCGGCTGCTCTCGCGTCCGAGGCCGGACAGGCACGCGCGAAGCATCAGCGTTCCGCACAGAAGAAGGGTCCAGCGCGCGCGCCCGCCCCGTTGCCGTGCGGCGACTACATGGCGTTTCAGGTGCTGCTCGATCGACAGGGATTCTCGCCTGGCGAGATCGACGGCAAACCCGGCGCGAACTTCGCGCACGCATTGGCCGCGTTTCAGAGCGCGCGCAAACTCACCGCCGCGCCGAAGCCGGATTGCGACACTTGGGGCGCGCTCGAAGGCGAGGGGACTGAAGCGACGACGAGCTACACAATGACCGAGCAGGACGTCAAAGGTCCTTTCGAGGAGAACATTCCGCGCAATCTCGTGGAGCAGGCGAAGCTGCCCGCTCTCGCGTACAAGTCCGCGATCGAGCTGATTGGCGAGAAGTTTCACGCGTCGCCGGCGCTGCTGCAGCGGCTCAACCCGGGCGCGACGTTCGCGGCCGGCCCTTCGACTCCGCTCAGGGCAGGCGACACGATCAAGGTTCCGAACGTGACGCCGTTCGACGCGACCGCCAAGCCGGCCGCCACGCCAGCCGCCGCCGGCGTCGAAATCCAGGTGACGCGCGACGATTCATCGTTGCGTGTGACGCGCGCCGACGGCAGCGTCGTGTTCTTCGCGCCGGTCACGACCGGCAGCGAGCACGACCCGCTGCCGCCGGGCGACTACAAAGTCACAGGCGTCAGCTGGCAGTCCGGTGTTTCACTACAACCCCGATCTGTTCTGGGACGCGAAAGCCACCGACGAGAAAGCGACGATCAAGCCCGGTCCGAACAATCCGGTCGGCGTGGTGTGGATTGCGCTGAGCCTCGAGCACTACGGCATGCACGGCACGCCTGAACCCGGCAACGTCGGCCATACCGAGTCGCACGGCTGCGTGCGGCTGACCAATTGGGACGCGGCGCGCGTCGCGGCGCTCGTGAAGCCGGGCACGCCGCGTCATGTTCCGATGAAGCGTCGACGAACGGCGCCGCGGTTGCCGGTGGCGGCGTTGCTGGCAGCCTTTTGCGCCGGCGCGCTGGTCGACTGGACGGCTGCGCACCTACGGTCCGCCGCAACCCGTCGACGCGCCGACGATGATCGGCCCGGCGCCTGAAGCGCCGGCTCAAGCCGCGACGAGAAGCGAGACACGACCGCCGGCGACTCGAGCCATTCAGCCGACGCGGCGTCCGACGTAGCCGCTCCGCCCCGATCGATGCGGCGAACCGGCGCCGACCACCGGCACGAACCCGCTGCGCATGCCGATCGACGGCATGAATCCGAGCTGGTCAAGGGCGGCTTCGACGAGCGCGCGGCGCGCGCCGCACGAAGCGGTCGACATGCTGGCGCCGCGCAACACGCCGGTGCACGCCGTGGACGACGGCACGATCGCGAAGCTGTTCTTCAGCAAGGCGGGCGGCATCACCATCTATCAGTTCGATCCGAGCGGACGGCTCTGCTACTACTACGCGCACCTCGAGCGCTACGCCGACGGCCTGCACGAGGGCGAGCCGTGTCGCAGGGCGAGGTGATCGGCTACGTCGGCACGACCGGCAACGCGCCGCCCAACACGCCGCACCTGCACTTCGCCGTCTTCGAAGCTGGCGACAGTCGGCCTGGTGGAAGGGGCGCGCCATCGACCCGTATCCGCTCCTGAAAGACAAAGGCCGAGGCTGACTCCGGCACTCTAAGTTCTAACTTCTACCTTCCTGCGAAGCAGGATCACCCCCGACCACGGGCGGTCGCCCTGCTGGCCGGTCGACTCCGGCATCATCGCGAGCATGCGCATCATGAACGGCAGGCGCTTCAGCTTGTGCGCGGTGTGCAGGATCGATTTCACCTCCGCCGGCGTCCAGCCGCATCGCTCGAAGAACGCAGGACCTTCCGGCGGCGCGAACACGTAGGGGAACCCGGCGGCCGCCACGAGCGCGCCCGCTCGCTCCTGCATCATCTTGAGCAGACCCGGCGACACGATATCGATAATCCACGTGGCAAAGCTGGCCGGACGCGCGAGGTCGCGGCCGAGCGCGCACACTTCGTCGGCCATCAGATACATCAGCAGCCCCTCGGCGAACACCAGCGCCCGCGTCGACGTACGGCCGAGGCGATCGAATAGCCCGCGCCGCGCGTCGGCGTTGGACAGATCGAGCGGGACGCGCTCTACACGCACCGCGGCGTCGCAGACGCCAGCGCGTCCGTCTTGTAGTCCAGGATCTCCGGCAGATCGACTTCAACCCAGCGCAACGACGGCGGCAGCGCCATCCGATACGGCCGCGCGTCGAGGCCGGCGGCCAGGTTCACGACCAGATCGACGCCTTCCGCCAGCGCCTGGTCGATCAACCGGTCGAACGCGTAGGTCCGCGCGACGAAGCCCACGCGGTCTCATCGCCGAACGGTATCGCCTGCGCAATCTGTTCGCCGCGATCGCCCGCCAGGGCGCGCGCGAACGGATCCTGGAACACCGAATCAGGCCGCTCGGTCTCGCGCGCGCGGTACACGGCCACCCAGCGCGCGGTATCGGAGACGTCGCGGATCAGGGGTTCGTCAGTCATTCACAGCGCAATGCAGTCATCGGTTCGATTCTGGCGGCCCGCCGCACCGGCAGTAGGCCGGCAACGGCCGCGGCGCCAACAGCGGCCAGCAGCGCGGCCGCCACGTCAAGGGATCGTACGGCTGGATGCCGAACAGTCGAGAGGCAAGAAAACGGGTGACCGCCAGCATGGCCGGTATGCCGACCAGGATGCCGGCGACCGCAAGCCAAATGCTTTCGCCGATCACCATCGCGAGCACACGGCGACGGGTGGCGCCGAGCGCCAGTCGCAGTCCAATTTCGCTCGTGCGTCGAGCCGTTGTATACGCGACCAGGCCGTAAGTCCGAGACCCGCGAGCAGCAGCGCCACGGAACCAAAGAAGCCCGCCAGCCCGGCGATGAGCCGATCCTGGGACAGGACGTCAGCCAATTGTTCATCGACCGTGTCGATCTTCAGCACCGGCAGATTGGGCTCCGACTTCGCGATCTCCTGTCGCACGGGGGTCGTCATCGCAGACGGGTCGCCGGCCGTTCGAATGGCGATCATCATGATGGCGATGCGCCGCTGGGATTCGCGATCGCGATAGGGGTAGTAGGTTCGAAATTGCTGGAGTCCGACGGCGCGAGGCGTCCCGCCTTCGAAGTTGCGCACGACGCCGACGATCGTTTCGGGCGTGCCGTTGGACGCTGGACCGAAGCCGACGCTGCGGCCGACGGGATTTTCCGCGCCGAAGTAATGACGCGCGAGCGTCTCGTTGATCATCACGACCGGCGGCGCCGGATCCGCATCGCGCTCGGTGAATTCCCGGCCCGCGATCACCGGCACGCCCATGGTCTCGAAAAACCGGGGCCCGATGTAGGCGCGGCCGGATGGATTGCTGGAGAGCCGGGGCGAGCTGTTCGCGGGCGAGCCGCATCGCGGTCAGCTTGTTCAGCGGCGGCGCGGGGCATCACGCCGCTGAGCACGGGCGTGTTGGACGCGCTCACCGACACGACGCCGGGGACCGACTCGAGGCGTCGAAGGACGCGCGACCAGAGATCCCTGAGCGGCACCGGATCCTGCACGACTGCGCTCGGCTGCGTCCAGACGAACAGGAGATGGTCGCGCCGGAAGCCGAGATCCTGACCTTGCAGGTTGCCTAGCGATCGCACGAGAAGACCGGCCGCGATCGTCGCCGTCAGCGACAACGCCACCTGCGCCGCGACCAGCGCCTTGCCGAAACCGAAGCGCCTCCCGGTGTCGGACGCCAGCCTCCGTCCGACGAGCGCGGAAGCCGACGCCGATCGCGCAATCGCCACAGGTGCGAGGCCGAACAGCACGCCCGTCGCCAGCGCCAACATCGCGGCGAACAGCACGGTGGCGCCGCCGACGTGCGCGTCGAACGAGATCCACGACGAACGCCCCCAGGAGAAAACATGTCGACCGGTCCGGCCACCATGTTGACGCCCAGCATGCTCGCGCCCCATGCCGCCATCACCAGGCCCAGCGCGCCGGCCACAACCGACAACAAGAGCCCCTCGGTCAACGCCTGACGAGCGATCCGCGCGGCGCCCGCGCCGATGGCGAGCCGAACGGCCAGCTCACGCCGGCGGTGCGCCGCGCGCGCGAGGACCAGGCTCGCGACATTCGTACACGCCACGAGCAGCACGAGCGCGACCACGACGACGAGGATCGTCAGCGGTTCGATCAGGCGCTCGCGCTGCAGCGAGTAGCCGCGGCCTCCAGGTTCGAGATCCATCCGCACCTGCGCGAGTCGGCTGATCGCATCAGGCGTCGCGGCGGCGCCGGCGAAATCGCGAAGCGCGCGCTGATCGACTGTCTGCACTTCCGCCGCGGCTTGCTTCAGGGTCACGCCGGGCTTCAGCCGCCCGAAGATGTGCAGCCAGTTGGCGTTCCCCGCGATGAGCGGTCCGGGCTCCTCGATCAGCACCTGCGGGTGCATCGTGAACGGCACCCAGAGATCGATGGGACGGCTGATCCACTCGCCGCTGAAGCCTGGCGGCATCACGCCGACGACCGCGAATGCTGTGCCGTTCAGCGTCAGCGTCCGGCCGATGACGTCGCTGGCGCGGCCGAGCCGCCGCTGCCAATACGCGTCGCTGATCACCGTGAGCGGGTGCGCGCCCCAGCCGCGATCTTCCTCCTCGGTGAACGCGCGGCCGATCACCGGCGCGACGCGGAACACGTTGAAGTACAGCGCCGACACGATCGCGACGCGGGCCCGCTCGACATCCACGCCGCCGCCGGCGCCGCTGAGCGCGATGTTCAATCGATCGAACACGTTCATCGTGCTGAGCGCCGCAAACAACTGTGTCTGGTCCCGCAGGCGTTCGAAACGGCGATGCGACAGCTCGTCGTTGATCCGCGCCGGAGGCGTACAGGCTCGCGGACGTACACGAGCACGTCAGGATCGGGAACCGGCAGCTTCTGCAGGAACCACGCTGTCGATGAAGCCAAACACGGCGCTGGCGGCGCCGATGCCGAGCGCGAGCGAGAGCACGGCAACGGCGGTGAAGGCCGGGCTTCGCGCCAGCATCCGCGCGGCATAGCGAACATCCCGAGCGACGTCGTCGAACACGCGCATCCGACTATTTGGCCGCTGCGCGCTGGCGCAGCTCTTCGAGCCAATTGAGCACCACCACCAGATTTGCGGTGGAGCGCCTGCTGGCCTCGGTCGCATCCTTGATCATCAGGAACTTCTGACCGTCCGGAGAAACATCGAACGTGCGTCCGGCGGCGGGCGACTTGTTGTAGCCGGCGGTAGTAGGGAACAGCTTGGTCGGATTGCCGTACGTGAACGTCGCACCTCCGGTGATCGAGACCGCTGTCATCGCCAACGTCGCGTATTCCGGCGTAGAAGAGTTCGCGGCCGCTGCGCGCCCAGACCGGCCGCTGTCCCCCGTTGGTCGATATCTGCCATCGGCCAGCCCGAAGAACGTGGGGAACGGACGGACAGTCATCTCGCGCTGGCCCGATTCGCCCGACTCGTAGGCGAGCCAGCGCCCATCCGGGGAAACTTCCGCGTTGGTTTGAATGTCGGGCGCCTCGATCAACCGTGTCGGCTCGCTGCGCTGGTCCAGGCGGACGACAGCGAGGTCGGAACCACTGTTGATGCTGACGACGAGCATCTTGCCGTCGGGAGACGCTGAAAACGCCGTGAACGGACCCTGCCCGGCCGTGACCGGCTCGACCGGTCCCGTGTTATCCGATCGCTTCCAGAACGGGGATGAA
>CAVSWN010000023.1:0-14297 GCA_963731545.1 uncultured Acidobacteriota bacterium
TCGCATACGCGCGGATGAGGGCCGGCGGGGCTTCGGTCGTCCACGAGTTCGACGAGGAGTTGTAGCTGCTCAAGCGAGCAACTTTCGCGTTCCCGGACACATCTGAGTCGTATCCGTACACGTAGAGTCTTCCGTTGATCTCGGCGACTGCCGGTGACGGTTTCGCGTATGGATCGGGCGCCATCGTCGACCACGGTGTCACGTGCGTAAATGCCGGATCGGCGCTGACGAACGACGCGGTAGCCGAGTAGTGGCCAGGCGCAATCGGCACCGAACCGCCGCCAGGTCCGTACGTGATCGTCAGGGTTCCCGCGACGGGCGTGCCGACGCTGTCGGTCACCGACGCGACCGCCGCGTGCGGATTGCCGTCGTCGTCGAGCGCGCCGCCAGTGATCGTCACGACCGGACGGGTCGGGTTCACGGTCACGTCGAATCCGCCGATGGAGGAATTGCCCGCGGCGTCGGACACCGTGGCCGTCACATGCGTGGTTCCCGGTGGGAAGGTCATCCCGCTCGCGATCGGCGTGACATGTGTGGAGACGATGCCGCTCAAAGCGTCGGCCGCCGGCACAGTGAACGAGACGATCGCGCCCGCGCTCGATGTCGCGGTGGCGGTCAGGTTCGGAAGGTTCTGAACAACCGGCGGCGTTTTGTCGATCCTGACGATCAGTTGCTGGTTGCTTTCCGCGTTTCCCACCGCATCGACCGCGTGGTAGGTGACGGTTGTCGTTCCCTCGCTGGTGATCGTGAACGAGGTCGAAGTGGCGTTGACGGTTGCACCGCCCGTCGAGGCGCCGGTGAGCGAATACACGATGGACGCGACGCCACTGCCGCCGAGGTTGTCGGCCGCCGCCAGCGTGACCGACACGTCGCCGTTGTTCCAGCCGTTGCCGTTCGCGGCAATCGAAGGCGTCGCCGTCGTCGTCGGCTGCGATCGCGTCGCCGAGCATCAAGGTGTCGGCCACGATGTGCCCGGTGTTGTCGTAGCCGCCACCCATCACGTAGACGCGGCCACCGACGATCGCCGCGGGCATCAGGCTGCGGGCGAACGGCAGCGCCGGACCGGCGCTCCAGGTGTTGGTCGCCGGGTTGTAGATTTCAACGGAGCTCAGAGTGCCCGGCTGTCCGCCGATCGCGTACAGCAGGCCGTTCGAAACGACCGACGCCGCGTACGCGCGCACGACGGACAGCGGCGCCTTCGGCGTCCAGGTATTCGTCGACGGATCGTAGGCATCCACATTCCTGAAATCGGGGACGTCGTTCCCGCCACCGGCCGCGTACAGGATGCCGTCGATGGCGCCAGTCGCCATGGAGTATCGCGCGCTCGGCAGCGACGCCCTGGTCGTCCACGAGTCCGTCAACGGGTCGTACATCTCGACGCGAGCGGTCAGCACCTCGAACTGTCCAATCCCGCCGACGACATACAGGCGGCCGTCAATCACCGCCGCGCCCATGGCGTTGCGCTCTCCGCCCGGCATCGGCGCCTTCGCCGTCCACGTGTTGGTTCCGGGATCGAACGCCTCCATCGAGGCCGTCCTGAAGCCGCAGCCGGTCGCGCCGCCGACCACGTAGAGAAGATCCTTCGTGCCGTCGTTCAACACCGCCGCTGCCGGGTGCGCTCGCCCGATCGTCATCGGGGCGCTCGCGGTCCACGCGTTGGCGACGGGATCGTAGACGTCGTGGGTGGTCAGGGACGAGCAGTCCGACTCGTCGGCGCCGCCGACGACGTGGATGACGCCGTCGAGCGTGGCGGCCGCATGGGTATAGCGTGCGGTCAGCATCGGCGCCTTCGGAACCCAGGCGCCTTGCGTGGACCCGCGCGTCATGAAAACGGCGGAGATCAGAAGAACGGTTGCGGCGGCGACGATTCGGCGGTTTCGCACGGCATTCACGGCATTCACGGCAATCACCTCTACTGCTAGAGGCGCAAAAGGGAGCGTGAAACTGGCATCGCGCCAGATCAGCGACAAAAAGGCGGCAATTTTGCGCAGAAATGCGCGGCGAGGGAGGGACAAAAAAAGGGCGACGGTCGTGAGACCGTCGCCCCATCTACGGTAGCCGGGCCTTCAGGCCCGCGTCGGCGGCCAAAAGGGCCGCCCTACACATCTACACATTAACTACACGCCAGCCGTCGTCTTCGTCTTGGCCGGGAAGATCTCCTTGAACGCGACCATGAACCGCGCCATTTCGTCTTCCGTGCCGATCGACACGCGCATGTGCTTCGTCATCGGCGGGAACGGCCGGCCGACCGCCACCTTCTTCGCGCGGAACTCTTCGATGACCGGCTGAATCTCGCGGCCGATCGCGACCATGAAGAAGTTGGTCTCGGACGGGATCGTCTCGTAGCCGTGCGCTTCGAGCTCCGCCTGCGTCTTCTTGCGCAGCGCGATCGTCCGCTTCTTGATCTCGGCCTGCGCCGCGGCGTCCTTCAGCGCGGCAACCGCGCCGAACCGTGCCGCCACGTTGATGCTGCCCGACGAGAACGGCCGCATCTTGGCGATGATCTCGGCCGGCGCCACCGCGTAGCCGATGCGCATCGCCGCCAGCGCCGCGATCTTCGAGAACGTCCGCGCGATGATCACCGGCCGCCCCTCGAGCACGTACGGGATCGACGTCGCATACTTCGGATCGTCGACGAAGTGGTGATACGCCTCGTCGATCAGGACCGGCATGTCCTTGGGAATGCCGTCGAGCAGCTGCTTGATCTCTTCCTTGGTCACGATCACGCCGGTCGGGTTGTTGGGGTTGCACATGTACACGAACCCCAGCTGGCTCGCGTTGTCGTTGGTGGCTTTGATCAGCGCCGGAATCTGCTGCCGGAAGTCCTTGCCGAGCGGCAGCTTGATCGCGGTCGACTTGATGGTGGTCGCGTGCTGATACACCGAGCTGTACGACGGCTCGACGCCCAGCACCTTCTTGCCGCCCAGGAGGAACGTCGTGCCGACGACGTCGAGGGCTTCGCCGGAGCCGGCGGTGAGCAGGATGTTTTCCTGCTTCACGCCGTGAAGCTTGGCGAGTTCTCCGACGACATCGCCGCCGGGATAGCCGTAGCGCATGCAGTACTTGAACGACTGGTTCATCGCCTTCAACACCGATTCAGGCGGACCCCAGCAGTTCTCGTTGCTCGACAGGTGCGCGAACGCGTCGTAGTCGTCCATCGGCGGCCGCGGACGGGCGCCGGCCGCGGCGCCCTGGCGGGGGGCCTGCGCGAACAGATCCACTTCCGATCCGACATTCAGGTATCCCAGCGCGGCCGCGACGCCACCGACGAAACTTCGACGCGAAACAGTCATAGTGCCTCCGTTGTTAGACGGCTAAACGATCGGAGTATTGTAACGCGGCGCCTTTACTTCTTTCCGAGATTCTCGTACCACTTCAAATTGGCCGTCGCGGTGCCAATACACACGATATCCGGCCGCTTATCGCCATTGAGGTCCCCGGCGGCGCAGCCCGCTCCGGCCATACCGCCCTCATCCACGACCCGGCGCGTCCACGAATCGCCGTTGGCTGTGGCGGTGTACATGATCAGGCTCCGCTCGCCGCGCCGCTGCCCGGCCACCAGCTCGTCGCGGCCGTCGCCATCCGCATCCAGACCGATCAGGGTATGACCGTCGGTGATGTCGGAATCGATCACCTGCCGGCGCCACGCGTCTTTGTCTTTCCGGTAGACCACGACCTGATTCCCATGCCACGGCTCAATCGTCGCGAGAAATGTCTCGCTGCCCAGACGGCCGACGTAGACGTCGCTCGAGCCGCTCTTGGGCCACGGCGCCGGATCGCCCTTCACCAGCTCGGTGGTCGTCCACTTGCCGTTGGCGAAGCGATGCAGGTGCACGCCCATGAAGCCCGCGCTGAGCAGCGCCTGACCGCGGCCGCCCTCCCAGGCCACCGATTCGATGCCGTGGAATAGGCCGGTGAACGTGTCGGCAATCGTCTCGCGTTTGTAGTCGGGCGGGCGGTAGGAATACACCGCGACGGAACTCTTGTAGTCGGGCGCCAGCGCGTCGGGACCGATGAGCGGCGCGAGCGCCAGCACCTTGTTGCCGCTGCCATCGGGATCGATCCATCGCACGCGGTGCGCGGTCGGCACGCGATCGATTTCCTTGACGGTCCACGGGGCGGTCACGTCGGCGCCGTGCGTCAGAATCGACATGATGCCCGGGCTGTTCTTCGCGACGGTCGCGAAGCCGCTCGCGACGCCGAGTTCGGGAATGCCGTCCTTGTCGACGTCGAACGCCGAGACATTGATCAATCCGGTGAAGCCGGTCGCGAGCACGTGCCGCTGCCAGCCCGGATTCTCGAACCACAGCAGCTCGGGCAGCCCGCTCGCGAGCGCGATGATGTCGGGTTTGCCGTCCTTGTTCAGATCGACGATGACGCTTTGATAACCGCCGCGCAGCTCCGTCGCCAGGGTATGCGCGGTGAACGACACATCGCCGGGCTCAACCGTGGGGGACGCCCAGATCGCGCCCGCGAGGATTGCCGCCGCAACCGCATATTTCATGCGCGGATTCTGAATCATTACTTCGACGGCTGCGCGTGATCGAGCGTCAGGCCGGTGGTCGTGCCGCGCTTGAACCCTTTCCATGCGCCGTCGAGATAGGCCTGCTTGTCCGCTTCACCCTTCAGGTGCAGCGCGAAGAACGCCGTCGCGAAGTGGTCGAGGATGTTGTTCATGCGGACCGTATCCCAGACGCCGTCGGCGTAGTGCGAAAACGGCGCCGGCCGCCCTTCGGCGGGCGCGACATAGGATTCGGCCGGAGCGGGAATCGGCGCGCCCGCGTTGTGGTTGGCGTTGAGGAACGTCAACAGGTATCGATCCGCGTTGACCGCGCCTGCGTAGATCGCCTTCGTTCCCTTCTCGTAGCCGGCCACATCGTCGAGGCTGCCCGCGACGAATAGCACAGGCGTCTTGATGCCTTTCAGTCCGTCGGCGTCCCACAATCCAACCTGCATGCCCCACGGCGCGATGGCGATCGCCGCCTTGATCCGCGCGTCCATCGATTTCTGGTACGCGGGATTCGCCGCGCCACGGTCGGCGAGCAGCCGGTTCGGCGGGGCGCCGCTGAGGGTTGCACTCGCCGTGCTGTAGCCGCCGCCAATCACGTTCACCGCGCCGTAGCCGCCCATCGAATAGCCGACGATCCCAGTCCGGCCGGCATCGACGATCCCGGCGAGAAAGCTGCCCGAACCGCGCCGGCCGAGTCGATCCATTTCGCTCAGCACGAACAACTGATCGAACGGACGGTTGTACAGCGTGCTGGCAAACCCCTTCTGATCGTCGTAGGTGCTGTCTTTGTGATCGATCGACACGACGATGAAGCCTTTGCTCGCCAGGTTTTCCGTGAGATGGCTCATCAGGAAGCGGTTCCCCGGATAGCCATGTGACACGATGACGAGCGGGAACGGACCGTCGGTGACGAGCGGCGCCGCATCGCGCACCGCTTTGCCGTGCAGCGTCGCCGCAATCGCCGGGTCGCGCGTGATCGTCCGGTACTCGCCTCCCGGCGTCTGTCCGGCGGCGAGCAACGCCGGATACCACGCTTCCACGGTCAGCGTGCGGTCGTACCGTGCCGTTGGCCCGCCCTCTTTCGTGCCGAGGATGTCGGGCCGATTCTTGTCGGTCACCTGGATCGTGCGGACGCCGATGGCGTACTTCCCGTACGGCGCCAGCTCCGGCGCCAGCGGCGTGACGACATCGACGCGATTGGTTTGCGCGAGCGCCGCGCCCGCGGTGAAAGCGACGATGCAAATGAGAGCTGGAACGCGGCGGATCATGCTGCCTCCGTGAACCTACGTCAATCGCTCCGCCAGCGCCGACAGCGCATCGCCGGTGACGCGGAAAACCGTCCACTCGTCCATGGGCTTCGCGCCGAGGCCTTTGTAGAACTTGATCGCGGGCTCGTTCCAGTCGAGCACCGCCCACTCGAACCGGCCACACTTGCGTTCGGCGGCGATCTTCGCAAGGTGCGTCAGCAGCGCGCGGCCCGCGCCGCGGCCGCGCCATTCGGGCCGCACGAACAGATCCTCCAGATACAGACCGCGCCTGCCGAGGAAGGTCGAGAAGTTGTGGAAGAAGAGCGCGAAGCCGACCGGCTCGTCTCCGGCGTACGCGATCACGACTTCGGCCGCCGGCTTGCGCGCCGAACAGCGACTCGCGCAGGCCGTCTTCGGTGGCGACCACTTCGTGCGCGAGCTTCTCGTAGACCGCGAGCCCTTTGATGAGATCGAGGATCAGCGGCACGTCGCGCTCGCGCGCCGGCTCGATGCGGTACGTCAGATCCATCGTGTCCTCGATTTCGCCGCCGACGCTTTGAGGATCGCGTCGAAGCGTTTCTGGCGCGTCTCCTCTTTTTTCGCGGTCATGATCCACATGATTGCGAGCCGACGGTATCCGGGCGGCTGCGCCTCGAAGAACGTCCACGCCGTTTTGTTGGCCTTGAATGCTTTCTGAAGCTTCGGATCGAGCGCGCGATCCTTCTGCTCGTACAAGTACCACGCCCGATCGCTTGAGATCGCGCTCCTTAAAGGCCTTGATGCCCGCGGGCGCCATCACGCCGAGTTTCATGAGCTCGCCGACACGCTTCGTATTCACGAGGCTCCACGAGCTCGTGCGCGTCCGCGGCGTCCAGCGCTGCATGTAGCTGATCTCGTCCAACCGCTTCACGACGCCATCGATCCACCCGAAGCAGAGCGCTTCGTCGAGCGCCTGCTTGTAGACCATGCCGCCTTTGCCGGAGGCTTTCCTGTAGTAGCCGATCCACAGCTCACGCTCGGTCGTCCCGTGTTTCTCGAGCCACGCGCGAAAATCGGCCTGGGACTTGAAGAACCGCGGCTTCATTCCTCTTCCCGAGCCCGATTCGCAATGGCCTTTCGCAACAACGCGATCTGCCCGCCATGGTAGGTCCCGTGCTCCACGACACCCTGGAGCAGCACATCCACCGTGTACTCGAGCTCGCCCACCCTCGCGTCGAGGGCTTCGTCGCTCAACTCCCGCACGGCGGCCGAGAGCAGTACGATGGCTTTCGCTCAACTGCACAACCGCGAGCCGCCATTGCTCGGCATTGACGGCGGCGACCGGCGGCCAGTCTTCTTCGGGCGTCGGGTCGGCGAGGCGCTCGCCCTTGACACGCGCGCGCGCAATCTCGGCCCAGGTCGTCACGTGCAGCACCAGCTCCCACACGCTGTGGGCGCCGGCGATCGGCCGCGCCGCCGCCGTCTCGTGCGTAAATCCCTCCAGGACCTGCGCCAGGGCAGGCCCGTGCCACATGGGGCCTTTGAAGGTCCGGTGGATGTGTTTGGCGAGCCGAGTTGCGCGAGTCATAGACACAGATCTGCCACGAAACCACGAAAACACGAAATCCTGAAAGTACTTTTCGTGATCCGGAAGGTATTTTCGTGCTTTCGTGCTTTCGTGGCTAAACCGATGGCCGACGTGGTTCCGTCTATTGGTCAGACCATTATGCCCAACCTCAAGTTCGCGCTCCGAACGCTGTTCAAAACCCCCTTCGTCACGCTCGTGGCGATCGTGTCGCTGGCGCTCGGGATCGGCGCGAACGCGGCCATTTTCTCGCTCTTCAACCACATGCTCCTGCAGCCGCTGCCGGTCGAGGCGCCGGACCAGCTGGTCAACCTCTCCGCGCCCGGACCCGAAGCCGGGTTCGACGTCCTGCAACACCGCCGGCGGCTGCGAGCGGTCTTCAGCTACCCGATGTTCCGCGACCTCGAGAAGGTCCAGACGGTCTTCACCGGCATCGCCGCGCACCGCATCTTCGGCGCGAACCTGTCGTACGCAAAGCAAACCATCAACGCCGAGGGCATGCTGGTCTCGGGGTGCTACTTTCCCGTCCTCGGCATGCGCCCGGCGCTCGGCCGGCTGCTCGGCCCGGGCGACGATCCGGCGCCCGGCGAATCGCGTGTCGTCGTCCTGAGCTACACCTACTGGCAGCGGCACTTCGGCGCCGACCCGGGCGTCCTCAACCAGTCGATGATCGTCAACGGCCAGACGATGACGATCGTCGGCGTGGCGCCGCGGGGCTTCGAAGGCACCACGCTCGGCGTCAAGCCGAACGTGTTCGTGCCGATCACGATGCGCGAGATCATGACGCCCGGGTGGAAGGGCCTCGACAACCGGCGCAGCTACTGGGCGTACCTGTTCGCGCGCCTGAAGCCCGGCGTGACGATGGAACAGGCGACGCGCCGCGCTGAACACGCAGTACCACGCCATCATCAACGACGTCGAGGCGCCGCTGCAGAGAGGCATGAGCGAGCAGACGCTCGCGCGATTCCGCGCGAAAGCCGTCGTCGTTGCAGACCGGCCGAACGCGGCCAGAGCAGCGTGCGGCGCGAGGCGCGGGCGCCGCTCAACCTGCTGCTCGGCGTCACCGGGTTCGTGCTGCTGATCGCGTGCGCCAACATCGCCAACCTGCTGCTCGCGCGATCGGCGGCGCGCGCGGCGGAAATGGCCGTGCGGCTCTCGATCGGCGCGAGCCGGCGGCAACTGGTCGGCCAGCTGCTCACCGAGTCGTGCCTGCTCGCGGTGTTCGGCGGCGTCGCCGGCCTGCTGGTCGCGCGGTGGACGCTCGATCTGATCCTGTCGCTCATGCCGCAGCAGGCGGCGCGACACGCTGCCGACGTCGCTCGAACCGTCGATGCTCGTGTTCGCCGCGGCGCTCACGCTCGGCACCGGGCTGCTCTTCGGGCTGTTCCCCGCGCTCCACAGCACGCGGCCGGATCTCGTCGCGTCGCTCAAGGGTCAGGCCGGCCAGCCGTCGGGCGCGAAGTCGGCCGCGCGGTTCCGCACGTCGCTGGCCACGGCGCAGATCGCGCTGTCGATGGCGCTGCTCGTCGCCGCCGGGCTCTTCACCAAGAGCCTGTTCAACGTCACGCCGCGTCGACCTCGGCCTGAACGTCGACAACGTCGTCACGTTCGGCGTCTCGCCGGCGCTGAACGGCTACACGGCCGAACGGTCGCGGCAGCTCTTCGACGCGGCTCGAGGACGAGCTTGCCGCCGTTCCCGGCGCGACCGGCGTCACCGACTCGCTCGTCGCCGCTGCTCGGCGGCAGCAACTGGGGCAACGACGTCGCGGTCGAAGGCTTCAAGGCGGGACCCGACACCGACACGAACTCGCGCTACAACGAGGTCGGCGCCGGCTACTTCCGCACGCTCGGCATCCCGCTCATCGCCGGACGCGAGTTCACGCGCGCCGACGCCAAGGGCGCGCCGAAGGTCGCGATCGTCAACGAAGCGTTCGCGAAGAAGTTCAACCTGGGACGCGACGCCGTCGGCAAGCGCATGGGCAATCGCGGCAGCGACGCCGACGCTCGACATCGAAATCGTCGGCCTCGTGCAGAACGCGAAATACAGCGAGGTGAAGGACGCGATTCCGCCGCTGTTCTTCCGGCCGTACCGGCAGGGCGACACGCCGCAGATCGGCAGCATCACGTTCTACGTCCGCACGGCGGCTCGACCCGAGCACGCTCCTGGCGACCGTCCCCAAGGTCGTCGCGCGCCTCGATCCGAATCTGCCGGTCGAGGACTTGCGCACGATGCCGCAGCAGGTGCGCGAGAACGTGTTCCTGGATCGGTTCATCAGCGTGCTGTCCGCCGCGTTCGCCTGCCTGGCGACGCTGCTCGCGGCGGTCGGCCTCTACGGCGTGCTGGCCTACACCGTGTCGCAGCGCACGCGCGAGATCGGCCTGCGCATGGCGCTCGGCGCGGCGCCCGGGCGCGTGCGCGGGATGGTGCTGCGCCAGGTGGCGTCGATGACGCTCGTCGGCGGCGTCGTCGGCCTGGCCGCCGCGGTGGCGCTCGCGCGGCTCGCGCAGTCGCTGCTCTTCCAGATGCAGGGATACGATCCGTTCGTGCTGGTGGGCTCGGCCGTCGCGCTCACGCTCGTCGCGCTCGGCGCCGGCTTCATCCCCGCGCACCGCGCGTCGCAGGTCGATCCGATGCGCGCGCTGCGCTACGAGTAGGCCGATGTAAGGTCCGCCTGAAGGCGGACCCCACGTACGTCAAGTGGCGAAACGTTCCCACGTACAAGCATGCGAAACTTTCACGTACGTGGGGTCCGGCTTCAGCCGGACCTACATGTATTTCCAGTTGCGGTGCTTGCCCTCCGCCATCCACTCGACGGCGGTCGCGACGCGCCGGGCGCGCGTCTCGTCGCTCTTCGCGTCGGTCACCCATTCGACGTATTCGCGCTTCGCGCTCGGGCTGAACGCGTCGAACGTGGCTTGCGCCTTCTTGTTCTTCTTCAGCGCCGCCACCAGGTCGGCCGGCGCCTTCGGCGGCGGTTTCGGCTCGCTGCGCATCGGCGCCCGCGCGGGCTTGATGCCGGCGTCGTTGAGCGCCGCGGCTTTCTTCACGTAGGCGGCGAGCGCTTTCTTCGACGGCAGATCCGACACCTTCGTCAGCCGTCCGAACCCCATGCTCCCTTCGACGCGCGGCGAACCGGTCACGAGATCGTGTTTCCAGAAGCCGAACGTCGCGTGCTGCTTGAACGCGGCCATCCCGCAGAGGATGCCCTTGTACATGAACGAGGGCGTGCTCCACTTCAAGTCTTCTTCGACGCCGGGACAGGCATCGTGGACGACGTCGCGGATGTGCGTCAGGATCGGCTTCGCGAAGTCCGGCGCCTTCGCGATGTAGGCGTCGACCCGCGGATCTCGTTTCCCCATCGTCGCTGCTCCTGGAATCATCAGGAATGCTACTGTAACGCGACACCAAAGTGCTCACGCGCGCTGAAGCGGCCGCCGTCACCCTCGTGACGTTTCCGGCGGCGGCGATCGTTCTGGCGTACGGCGGCGACCTGGCCGGCCTGACGCTCCATCCGATTCCGATCCTGCTGTTGTCGCTCGCTGCCAGCGTCGCGGTGGCCTGCAACTCTCGCTCGTGGTGAGCTTGTCGAACGACGAGCGATACGGGCAGAGCTCGTAGCGTTCCTCGCCATCGTCGCGTTCGTCGGCGGCTGGCTGCTCTGGCTCGCCTGGCCGCATCTGCTCCCGATCGGCAGCGGATCGGATCTCACGCATCATCTGCTGCTCATCGACTACATCGATCGCACCGGCCGGCTGCTCCACGATCGGACGCTCGTGCCGTACTTCGCCGAGATGTTCGACTACACGCCGGGCACCCATCTGCTGGCCGTCCTCGCCGGACGCTGGACGCGAACCGACGGCCTGCACGCGGTCTTTCCCGTCATCGCGCTGTCGGTCGCGCTCAAGGCCGGCATCGTGTTTCTGATCGCGTTGCGGTGTCTGCCGCCGGAGCCGCGGTCCGCACGGGTGCCGCTCGCGCTGATCGCGCCCCTGCTCCTGTTTCTTCCGAGCGGATACTTCCTCGGATCCTTCATCCACGATTCGTTCCTGGCGCAGGTGTTCTCCGAGCTGTTTGCCGTTGTCGCCTGGTGGGCGGTCGTCTGCTGGGATCGTCAACCGGCCGCGAGCGCCGCGGCGATTGTGGGAGTCGCGGGCGTCGCGACCTTCCTCGTCTGGCCCGTCTGGCTCGGCCCGATCATCGTCACCTTCGTCGCGGTGGCGCTGCTGCGACGTGACGGACCGCGTGGCGCGCACCTGCGGCAGCTCGCGCTCGCGCTCGTCCCGATCGCCGCCATCGCGGCGGTGCACGCCGCCGGCCGCCTCGGGGCCGCCTCCGCTATCGCCGGCGCGTCCGGCTTCGCACTGATTCCGACACCGGAGGTGACCGGCTGGGTGTTCCCGATCGCTGGCGTGGTGGGGACGCTGGCGGCGATGTCGGATCGACGCGCCCGGACTGTTCCGCTGCTGCTCGGCGCCATCGCGCTACAGGCCGCCGCCCTCGTCGCCGTCGCGCGAGCCAGCAACGCGGAAGCGCCCTACCTCGCGCTGAAGATGTTCTATCTGGCGATATATCCGCTGGCCGTCGCCGGCGCGGTTGGAGCCTCGTTCGTTTTGCGATCGGCTCAAGGCCTCGGGCTCCATTGCGTGGCTGCTGGTGGCGTTGCTTCTGATCCCGATCGGACGCGTCGATCGCCACCACGCCACGACCGACACCGATGATGTCGGCAACACTGCAGGAGGCAGGCCGCTGGGCGCGCGCGAACGTGCCGCCCGCATGCGTGGACTACCTCGTCTGCTGACGATGACAGCGCGTATTGGCTGCACCTGGTCGTGCTGGGCAATCCGCGAGGGGCGAAGCGATCGCTCGTCGCCGAGACGTTCGAACCGCAGAAGGCGCTGGTGCGCTGGATTCTTCCGGGCGGACTGCCGTACGCCATCGCTCAGGATGTGGACGCCCTGCCGCGCGATATCAGGACCAACGTCGACGTCCTCGCGCGGTTCGGGCCGGCGGGCGTCATCAAGCGTCGCGGCGCCTCGTCGTGTCCGCCGTGACCGCGACACAGAATCTGAACCGGCGCAAAGCTCGCAGACCTACCGTCTTTGCGGTCTTCGCGGCCTTTCGTACCTGGATCCGCGCTACTTCGCGCGCGCCAGACTGGTCACGACCTCCCAGTTGAACCGCACGAACCGGTGCAGCTCGCTTTCGAGCAGCCGCTCCTGATCGCTGTGTGCGCCAAAACCCTTGGGGCCATCCTCGAAATCGGTCGCGGGGCCGATGCCGAAGCACTGCATGCCCTTCGAGCGGAGCTGCGCCATGTCGGTCGCGCCGGTGCTCATCGCCGGCAGCGTCGGCGCGTTGTAGATGCGCTTGGCGACTTCTTCGAGCACCTTGAACGGCTCGGAATCGAGACGCGCTTCGGGCGCCGCGGGCCGCGCGGTCTGCGACGAGAACCGCACCTCGACCGCCGGATCGTTCACGACCTTCTTCACCTGCTCGAGGAACTTCGCCGGATCTTCATCGGGCAGCGCGCGCACGTCGAGCGTGACCTTCGCTTCCGACGGAATCACGTTCGAGCGATAGCCCGCCGTGAAGATGTTCGGTGACACCGACGTGCGCAGCATGGACGAATGTCGCGGCTCGTTTTCGAAGAGCCAGTCGTCGGCGGCGGCGCGGACCTTCGGATCCGTGGAGAGCACATCGCGATACACCTTGGCCACCTCGGGCGGCGAAATCGCCGCCAGCCGCCGGAAGTAGGTGCCCGTCGTCTCGTTGAACCGAATTTCCGGCCGCCATTCGCCGATGCGCGCCACGGCGCCGGCCATGTGGACGATGGCGTTCGACTTGAGCGGCACCGATCCATGTCCCGGCGACGCCGCGCGAGATGAGCTCGATGCCGCGCGGAATTTTTTCGCAGCGTCTGGACCTGTGGCGTACTTGACCTCGCCGTTGATCCGCGTCACGCCGCCGCCTTCCGCGAGGCAATACTCCGCCTCGATCGCCGGGTAGTGCTGGGCCACCATGAAGCCGATGCCGACGCCCGTGCTGCCCTCCTCGCCCGACTCGGACAGGAAAATGACGTCGCGGTCGAGCGGCACATTCAGCCGCTTGAGCAGGAGCATCGTCATCGCGCTTGCCGTGAGGTTGTCCTTGTCGTCTACCGTGCCGCGCCCGTACACGTAGCCGCCTTCGCGCGTCGCGCTGAAGGCCGGATGCTTCCACTTCGAGGCGTCGGTCGTGACCACGTCGCTATGGCCGACGATCAGCAGCGGACGCTTGCGGCCGTTGCCTTTCAGCCGCGCGACGAAGTTGGATCGCTTCGGATCGCTGGCGAAAATCTCCGACGGAATGCCTTCCTTGTCGAAGAGCTGCTTCAGATAGTCGACCACCAGGTGTTCGTTGCCCGGCGGATTGCTCGTGTCGAGCCGCAGCACGGCTTGAAAGTGCTGCATCGTTTCGGCGTCGACTTTGGACCAGTCCGGCTGCTGCGCGCCGCTCTGCGCGGTGAGCGCGACCGACGCGAGCGCCACGATGAGAAGTGCGAATCTCGATGCCATGATGACTCCTGCTAGTGTCCTGACCACGTGGATCGCGGCATAAGTCCCGGAGCGCGGCGCCCGGATGGCAAGGCGCGAGGCGAAGAATATCGGGAATATTTGAGCGCCGAGCAACGCCGCCAGCCGGGATGCCCCGCCCGGGAATTATGTCGCGAACCACGCGGTCAGGACACTAACGTTCGTTGCGGGCGAGATAGCTCTTCCGGGCGCGGGAGCAATCCGGCGCCCGCCACACGCACCTCGAGTTCGTGCATTTTGCCATCGAGCGACGGTGGCGTGAACCCGAGCGTGTACTGATGATGCAACTCGTCGGCGACCTTGGTGAACGTCGCCGAGAGGTCGCTGGCTCTGGACAGCTCGAAATAGCCGCCGCCGGTGGCCGCGGCGAGCTTGGGCAACCCTTCGTCGGGCTGATTCAGGA
>CAVSWN010000024.1:0-7672 GCA_963731545.1 uncultured Acidobacteriota bacterium
CTGGCAGGCGGAGAAAACAAATGTGCAGCCAGTCCAGCAGGCTCGTCGCTTCCGCGACCATATGGAAAGACCGACCTCGGCTTTGCATCTGACGCGGGTTACTCTCAGCCTGCGACAGCTCGGAGCAGAGCCGCATACAAAGGAGGTCGGTCATGATGCAGTCTACAACCATCATTGCGTTCGATCAGCACGCCGCGACGACGGTGGCCGCCGTCTTGTTGCCGGGCCATCGGACGCCGGCGCTCCACTCGCTGACGTCGGACAGCCCCACGATTCTGCGCTTCGTGGAGCGGGTCCGGCGCCAGGGGCCGTGGCCTGCTGCTACGAAGCCGGGCCCGTGCGGCTTTGAGCTGCAGCGGGCGCTGACGGCGCGCGAGATTCCGTGCGACGTGATCGCGCCCGGCGCTTGATTCCGCGTCGCGCCGGGCGATCGCATCAAGACCGACCGGCGCGATGCGGGCCAGCTCGCCGATCCTGTATCGCGCCGGCGCGCTGACGGCGATTCACATTCCGACCGAGCAGGAAGAAGCGGCCCGCGATCTCCTGCGCTGTCGCGAGGACATCCGCGCCGATCTGCTGCGCGCGCGGCATCGCCTCTCGAAATTTCTGCTGCGGCACGGCCGCCGATTCACCGGGACGAAGAAGGCGTGGTCGCAAGCGGCACGACGACCTGGCTCCGCGCGCAGACGTGGCCGCTGCCCGCGCTCGATCAGACGCACGCGCGCCTATCTGCGCGCCGTCGATGAAGCGGTCGCGCGGCTGCGCGCCGTCGAAGAGGATCTGCGGGCGCTGCTCGACGCTCGAGCCGCTGCGCCCGCGCGTCGAGCGGCTGCGCTGTTTCCGCGGCATCGACGATCTCACCGCGCTGACCATCGCCGCCGAACTCGGCGACCCGCGCCGCTTCGCCACGGCGCCGCGCACGATGGCGTTTGTCGGCCTGGTGCCGTCCGAGCATTCCAGCGGGACGAAACAGGCGCGCGGCGCGATCACCAAAACCGGGAATGCCCATCTGCGCCGCGTCCTGGTCGAAGCCGCCTGGCACTATCGCCATCGGCCCTTTGTCGGCGCCGCGCTGCGCCGCCGGCAACACGGCGCGCCGGCCGGCCATCATCGCGCAGGCCTGGACCGCGCAGCAGCGCTTGCATCGTCGCTATCACCGCCTCGCCGCGCGCGGGAAACCGAACCAACACGTCATCACCGCGGTCGCCCGCGAACTCACCGGCTTCGTCTGGGCGGCCTTGATCCAGTGAGCTGATCGGCCGACATCGGAAAGGAGAATCCTCGCACGCTCTATGCGATACCCGACGTCAGTCGCTAACTCGCGCCCCTAGACCGAGGCAGCTCCCGACGAATCATGGTCATGCGGTTCCGACCCGCGAATATCAGAGTGATTCATCGTCGTTGTTGCTCGGCCGATCAGCTGACTGGATCTCAACGACGCCCGCGCCCGGATGGCTCGATAAGCCGGGCGCGGGCTACCGTGCTCAATCGAGCATCAGAACGGAGATGAATCTATCGAGCATTCAGTGACTATTGACACGGTCTTTCCATATCAGAGGTGGAAATGCATCGCAGAGGTCGGTCTATACCGGTTGTCGCAGATGGGCTCCAGTGGGGGAATGGGCATGGCAAAAAGGACAGGGCGTCAGTCGAGCAGCATCAACAAGGCACGCGCGTTGGGACGCACGCTGGCGGCCCGAACGCTGGAGCGCCGAGCGTCTCAGCGCCGCAAGCGTCGGGCGGTCCGTTCTGTGCGGGGCCGGGCTCTTGCGGCGGGAAGGGCCGAGATTCCAGCGCAGACACTGCGTGCGCTCGCGCTTCCGCCTCCGACGGGCCTGCTGGTTGCCGAAGGCGACTCCTGGTTCGACTATCCGTTCAACGACGTGCTGTCGATGCTCGAGGACGAACACGGGTTCGACGTGGAATCCGTGGCGCACAAGGGCGACCGCGTCGAGGACATGGCCTATTCACGCGGGCAGTTCGACGACTTCACGCGGCTGCTCGAGAAGCTTCTTCGCCAGGGACGAGTGCCCGACGCCATTCTCCTGTCAGGCGGTGGCAACGATCTGGCCGGCGACGAGTTCGCGATGCTGCTCAATCACGCCGCTTCCGGATTGCCGGCGCTCAACGACGACATCGTGCAAGGCGTGATCGACGTCCGCACTGAGAAATGCGTACGCCTTCCTGATCAGCGGCCTCACCGAGATCGCCAGGCGCTGCTCGATCGGCCTATTCCGGTCATCCTGCACGGCTACGACTACCCGGTGCCCGACGGCCGGGGTTTCCTCGGCGGCTTCGGCATTTGCCAGGGCCCTGGCTGCGGCCCGGATTCCACCGCAAGGGCCACAGCGACCTCGCGCCAACACGAAAGTCGTCGCAGACTCATCGACGCGTTCAACGCCATGCTCCGTCAGTTGGCCCGCGCCGAAGGGTTCGAACACGTCCGCTACGTGGACCTCCGTGGCACGCTGTCGAACGCCGCCGCGTACAAGCGCGATTGGGCAAACGAGCTGCATCCCACCGAGCCGGGTTTCAAAGCGGTCGCGCTCAAGATCGCCAGCGCCATCTAGGGGCCCATGGACGTACACCAGGGGAAGGACCGCCTAATCAGGAACAACCCGCCGGAGATGATGAGAATGCGCCGGACGGGGCCCTAACTCCGCTGTGACACTGTCGTCCCGGCGAGATAGCCGGCGAGGTGTTCGACCACATCGCGCGCGTCGTCCTCGGCGCCATAGATGAAACTCGACTTGCGCCGCCGAAGGACCGGCAGCCCAAGGGCATACATCCCTGGAGCATCGACGACGCCTCCGTCGTGCCGCAGGTAGCCCTTCTGATCGATCACCGGCACGTCGAGCCAGCTGTAGTCCGGACGAAACCCCGTTGCCCAGACGATCGAACGGATCTCGCCGCTCCGCAGATCGAGACCGAGCCGCGACGAGGCCGGCACGCGGGTCGGATCGAAGCGTTCCGGCGGGGCGAAGTCGGCATCGCGCGCGTTGGTGCGCACCCACTCGTCGAAGGTGTCCAGGAGGCGGTTCATCTTGAGATCCGCCAGCGCAAACTGATTGCGCAACCCTCCCGAGAACAACGCGCGGCCGTCACGCACGGCGGCGAGGCGGCCCACGAGCTCGACGCCAATCGCACTGAGGGCGTTGAGATGGAGCGTCGTGCGCTCAGGCGTGCCGACGAGCTGCGGCGACGGGAGCCTCCGGGCACGCGTCAGATCGTCGATCTCGTCGTAGCGCTGGTTCCACACGCCGGACGCGTCCATCCACCAGAGCACGTCGCGCCCTCGATACGTTCTCGGCAGCCGGACGTGCTCGCCGACCGAAAGCGTCACGGGCCGGCCGGAGCGGTGGATTTCGTCGGCGAGCTGCACACCGGTGGCCGACGCGCCAACGACCAGCACGCCACCTTCCGGCAGCGCATTCGGATTGCGGTAGTCGAACGTCGTGACGCACGGGATGGACGCCGGCACGGCCTGACGAAGAGCCGGCACGCTCGGGACATTGCAGGCGCCGCTCGCCAGCACCACGATACGGCACCGCAGGTCGCCATTGTTCGTGGCGATGTGATATCCCGCGTCCGTTCGCCTCACCGACGTGACGGTGGTGTGCGGGCGCACGGGTGCGGCGGACACGATCGCGAAGCGCGAGATGAAGTCGATCACCTCGCCCATCGTCATGTAGCCGTCCGGATCCGCGCCGTCGTACCGATAGCCGGGCAGTCGGCTCTGCCAGTTGGGCGTGAGGAGCCGCAGCGAGTCCCAGCGCTCGCGCCGCCAGGAGTTCGCAACCTCCCCGCGCTCGAGCACCACGTGATCGATCGATCGCTCAGTGAGACATCGGCTCGCCGCGAGGCCGGCATGCCCGGCCCCGATGACGACCGTCGTGACCCGTTCGATGGTTCCGCTCCCGCTGCGGCTGCCGCGTCGTTTACACGACTTCGACGGTGACGTTCACCGGGTTCGTGATGACGTCGTACACGGCCGAGCGCTTCTGCGACTGCGCGACGATCGCCTCGATGTCCTTCTTCGATGCATCCGCGTCGATCTTGAACGTCACCTTGATGTCGTCGTAGCCGTTGCGGACGTCGCTGTCGATGCCGAGGATGCCGCGGATGTCCATCTTGCCTTCGAGCTTCGACTCGACCGACCGCAGCTGGATGCCGCGATTCTGCGCCACGGCGGCAACGCCGGCGGTCAGGCAGCTCGCGAGGCCGACGAGCACGTACTCGATCGGGGTGATCGCGTGATCCTCCGAGGCGAAGATCTCCGGGTGATCCGCCTCGAACGAGCTCTCGGTCTTGTGCTGCTGCTCCTGCCCGAGTCCGAAGAAACTCTTGACGTTCGTCTTGCTGTGCGTGCCGTTCTGCCACTTGCAGGTCGCCCGCCACGTGAACTTTGCCGCCTCCGGCGCGCCCTTCAGCGCCTCCCGCGCGTCCAGCAGCGCCTGGACGTTGACTCCGTTGTTGACACTCGTCGTAGCCATGGTGAGCCCCTTTCTGATGTACCAGACGGCCTGGTGAAGCTCCGGATCATACAACGGCCATGAACACCGCGGGGAGACAGGAGATATGATCCCGCGGATGGCCACGCCAGCGTCGAAGACCGCCGCGGGCTCGGTCGGGACGGTCGAAACGCAGTATCTCGACCTGCCGAAACCGCTCGAGCTCGACTGCGGACGATCGCTGCATCCGATCCGCATCGCCTACGAGACGTACGGCACGCTGTCGCCGGCGCGCGACAACGTGATTCTCGTCTGCCACGCGCTGAGCGGAGATGCGCATGCGGCCGGCTTCGCGAAGACGCCGCCGCCGGAAAGCACGAGGGACGGTTTCGCCGCCGAGGATCGCGACGGAACCAGCGGCCGCGGACTCGGTTGGTGGGATGGGATGATCGGCCCGGGCAAGGCGTTCGACACCGATCGGTTCTTCGTCGTCAGCACGAACCTTCTCGGAGGATGCCGCGGAACGACGGGGCCCTCTTCGACGAACCCGGCAACCGGCCGGCCCTACGGATCAGACTTTCCGGTGATCACGGTCGCCGACATGGTGCGGACGGAGCGCGCGTTCCTGAACGAGCTCGGGGTTACGCGGCTGGCCGCCGTCGCCGGCGGATCGCTCGGCGGGATGCAGGCGCTCGAGTGGGCCATTCTCTATCCCGAACAGGTCGACGCGATCGTCGTGATCGCAAGCACGCACGCGCTGCAGCCGCAGGGCGTCGCGTGGAACGCGATCGCGCGCAACGCGATTACCGCGGATCCGGACTGGCAGGGCGGCCACTACTACGCCACGGGACGCGCGCCGAACGCGGGCATGGGCGTGGCGCGCATGGTCGGCCACATCACCTATCTGTCCGCCAAGTCTCTGGGGGACAAGTTCGGGCGCCGGTTGCAGTTCGCGGACGACATCCGGTACACGCTGACCGCCCCCGAGTTCGAGATCGAGAACTATCTGCGCCACCAGGCGGATACGTTCGTCCGGCGCTTCGATGCGAACACCTATCTCTACACGTCGCGCGCGCTGACGTATTTCGACCTCGCACGGCAGTACGGCAACGGCACGCTCACGGACGCGCTGCGGACCGTGTGCGCACGAACGCTGCTCATCGCCTTCAGCTCGGACTGGCTCTATCCGCCGTCAGGTTCTGAGGAGCTCGCGACCGCGCTTCGCGCGCTGGGGAAGGAGGTCACAGCTCCAGGTGATCGAGGCGCCGTATGGACACGACTGCTTTCTGTTGGAGGAGGCGCGCCAGACGCCCATGATTCGAGACTTCCTCGCGAGGGAGCGGCCGAGCGGGGGTCCGGGGCAGCGCTCCCGTTGATAATGGAGACAGCATGGAAGAAGCCCGTCGCTTTGGATTTGAAACCCGTCAGGTGCACGCAGGGCAGCGCCCGGACCCGAACACCGGCGCGCGCGCGGTGCCGATCTTCCAGACGACGAGTTATGTGTTCGAGGACCCGGAGTCGGCCGCGGCGTACTTCAACCTGCAGGAGTATGGGAATACCTACTCGCGGATCATGAACCCGACCGTGGCCGTGTTCGAGGAGCGCATGGCCAGCCTCGAAGGTGGATGTGGTGCGGTCGCGTTCGCCAGCGGGATCGCGGCACAGGCGGCAGCCCTCTTCACGTTGCTCTCGCCGGGCGACCACGTCGTCTCATCGTCCGCGCTGTACGGGGGGACGGTGAACCAGTTCAAGCACATGCTGCGCAAGATGTCGGTGGATCTGACATGGGTGAATCCTGACGATCCACACGCGTGGAAGGCGGCAGTCCGCGACAACACGAAGGCGTTCTACGGCGAGACGATCGGGAACCCTGCCGGCAACGTGCTCGACATCGAGGCGATCGCCGCCATTGCGCACGATCACAAGATCCCGCTGATCGTGGACAACACGTTTGCGACGCCGTTTCTCTGCCGCCCGTTCGAATGGGGCGCGGACATCGTCGTGCACTCGGCGACGAAGTTCATCGGAGGTCACGGCACGAGCATCGGCGGGGTGGTCGTAGACTCGGGCGAGTTCAACTGGTCCAACGGCCGCTTCCCGGTGATCGCCGATCCGTCGCCGGCCTACCACGGGCTCCAGTTTCACGAAACCTTCGGCACCTACGGGTATCTGATGAAGCTGCGAGCCGAGACCCTGCGCGACCTCGGCGCGGCCATGAGCCCGTTCAACGCCTTCCTGTTCCTGCAGGGCCTCGAGACATTGTCGTTGCGGATGGCGCGGCATGTCGAGAACGCCATCGCCGTGGCGAGTTACCTCGCGTCGCACGAGCTCGCGTCGAACGTGACCCACCCCGGCCTGCCGACGAGCCGCTACCGTGCGCTGGTCGACAAGTATCTGCCACGCGGTGCCGGCGCGGTGTTCTCGTTCGACTGCCGCGGCGGCCGCGCCGGGGGACAGGACTTCATTCGCGGCGTCACGTTGTGGTCGCACCTCGCGAACGTCGGCGATTCGAAGAGCCTCATCATCCATCCAGCGAGCACGACACATCGGCAGCTCAACGATGACGAACTCCGGGCGGCCGGTGTAGGCCCGGGAACCATCCGGCTGTCGGTCGGCACCGAATCGATTGACGATCTGATCTGGGACCTCGAACAGGGCTTCGCCCGGACCGCCGCGTCGGCGGCATCGGCGACACGCGGAGTGGCGTCGCTATGACCGTGCCCACGACCCCTTCCAATCTCGCTTCCTTTGATTTGACGCGCTATCAGGATCCGTTGACGATCCAGCGCGTGGTCCACAACGCGAAGACGATCGCGATCGTCGGACTGTCGAAGAACGAGCTGCGAGCGAGCTACTTCGTGGGGTACTACCTCAAACGCCACGGGTACCGGGTCATTCCCGTGAACCCGCGCGAGGCGGAGATCCTCGGCGAGAAAAGCTTCAAGAGTCTGCTGGACGTCCCGGGTCCCGTGGACATCGTCAACGTCTTCCGCGCGCCGGACGCGCTGCCGGCGATCGCCGCCGAGGCGGTGAAGATACACGCCGGGAACCTGTGGTGTCAGTTCTCGGTGATCAACGAGGAAGGCGCGCGCATCGCGGAGGCGGGCGGCGTCACCGTCGTGATGGATCGGTGCATCAAGGTCGAACACGCCCGCTACGTCGGGCGGATGCACTGGCTCGGCTTCAACACCCAGCGCATCACATCCGTGCGCGGCGGACTT
>CAVSWN010000025.1:0-22095 GCA_963731545.1 uncultured Acidobacteriota bacterium
GCTGAGCCGCGCGGCCTGCGTCAACAGGTAGTTGCGTTCCGGGATGCTGGTCGTGCGGCCGGCCGCCGTTCGATAGTGCGCGATGGCCGCTTGATGGTCGCCCGCCCGTTCGAGCAGGTGCGCGCGCACCGCGTCGAGGCGATGGTGGCCCGCGATCCGCGCGTCGGCATCGAGCGCCTCGAGCAGCGCGAGCCCCGCGGCCGGGCCCTGCACCATCGCCGTCGCGATCGCGTGGTTGAGCGTCACCATCGGGTTGTCGGACATCCGCTTGAGCACACTGTACAGCGCCACGATCTGCGGCCAGTCGGTGTCTTCGGCGCGCGCCGCTTCGTCGTGCACGGCCGCGATCGCGGCCTGCAGCTGATACGCGCCGACCGATCCTTTCGACAACGTGGCGCTGATCAGCGCCACGCCCTCGGCAATCGCCTCCTGATCCCAGCGCGTTCGATCTTGTTCGGTGAGCGGGATCAGCTCGCCGTTGGGTCCGGTGCGCGCGGCACGGCGCGCGTCGGTGAGCAGCATCAGCGCCAGCAGTCCCGCGACCTCGCCGTCGTTCGGCAGCCGCGCATGAACGATCCGCGTCAGCCGGATCGCCTCGCCGGACAGCTCGGTCCGCTGCAAGTGCGGACCGACGCTGCTGGTGTAGCCCTCGTTGAAGATCAGATAGAGGACGTGCAGTACCGTGCCGAGACGCTCGGCCCGCTCCTGGTCGGTCGGCATGCTGAACGGCACGCCCGATTTCTTGATGCTCTGCTTCGCCCGGCTGATCCGCTGCGCCATCGTCGCCTCGGGGACGAGAAACGCGTTGGCGATTTCCGCCGTCGTCAGGCCACCGATCGCCCGCAGCGTCAACGCGATCGCCGACGCGGGCGACAGCGCGGCGTGGCAGCACATGAACAGGAGAATGAGCGTGTCGTCCTGATCGGGATCGTGTTCGAGGCTGGCCGCGGGGATGATCTGATCCATCTCCGCCACGACAACCGTTTCGCGGCGCCGGCGCGCCACGTCGCTGCGCAGCTCGTCGGTCATGCGCCGGGACGCGACCTGGATCAGCCAGCCGCGCGGATTGTCGGGCATGCCCTGCCGCGGCCATTGCGTGGCGGCCGCAATGAGCGCTTCCTGGACCGCGTCCTCGGCGGCGGCGAAATCCCGGAACCGCCGGACCACCGCGCCGAGCACCTGAGGAGCGAGCTCCCGCCAGAGTTGCTCGACACGGGCGTCAAGCGGGCCCGCCGTCACAGGAATTCTTCGGGCGGGCCGGCCATCACCTGACGCACTTCGATCGGCATGTTGAGCGGCGCGCCGCCAGGTCCCGGCGCGGCCGAGGCACGCGCGGCGATCTCATACGCCCGCTCCGGGCTCTCGACGTCCACGATCCAGTAGCCGGCAAGGAATTCCTTCGACTCCGGGAACACCCCGTCCGTGATGGGCTTGCCGTCCTTCCCCGCCCGCACGACCTTGGCCTCGTCGGGAAACGCCAGACCCTCGGCGGCCACGAGCTCGCCGGCCTCGCTCAGCGACTTGTTCAAGCTCCCCATGAACCCGATGTGGGCCTGGAGATCCGCCTTCGGCCACTGCCCGAACGTCTCGAAGCCCGCCTTCGTGCCCCCCATCATCAACATGTACTTCATGTTCCACCCCTTTCATTGGTAGGTCGGAGCACGCGGCCGGTTCTCGACATGTCGTCTCCGGCAAAAATGCTATCACTCGACCCGCGGGCCCCGTCTAACGGACCGGGAGGTTTCGCGCATGACGTCCTGGTCCATCGCCGGCCGCACGCTCGCCCGGCGTCCGGCGTTCGCCCTTGCGGCCGCGCTCACGCTCGGGTTCGGCATCGCGGCCACGACGACGATGTTCTCGGTTGTGGACACGGTGCTGCTGAAGCCGCTTCCCTTCCCCCAGGCCGATCGACTCGTCAGCGTCATGGAAACCAATCCGGCGAAGACGTCGCGGCTCAGCCTGATCGCGCCGGGGCGGCTGGAGGAATGGAACACCGAGAACCGGACGTTCGAGGCGATCTCGGGTTGGTACAGCGAGAACCAGACCGACACGAGCGCCGGCGAGGCCGAGCGGCTCGAAGGGCGGCGCGTCGCACCGCGGTTCTTTGCCGTGTACGGCATGGCGGCGAGCGTCGGCCGCACGTTCTCGAGCGACGAGGAGCGAGCCGGCGGACCGAAGGCGGCGGTGATCAGCGACGCGTTCTGGACGCGCCGCTACGCGCGCGCGCCGGACGTTGTCGGGCGGCGGCTCGTGCTGGGCGGTGTGGGCTACACGATTGTCGGCGTGATGCCGCCGGCGTTCACCAGCGCGCTGACCGACGTGTGGCTGCCGGCGCAAACGCCGCCAGGCCTGCTGCGGATTCGCACGGCGCGATTCCTCAGCGGCATCGGCCGGATGAAGCCCGGCGTCACGATCGACCAGGCGGTGGCGGATTTGGCGCGCGTCCAGCAATCGCTCGGCGAGCGGTACCCGGCGTCGGACCAGGGTTGGTCGGCGTCGGTCGCGGATGTCAAGGAACAGCGCGTCGGCGAATATCGGCGCGCGCTCTGGCTGGTCTTCGGCGCGGTCGCGCTGCTGCTCGCGATCGCGATCGCCAACATCGCCGGGCTGCTGCTCGTGCAGCTGCATCGCCGCGCGCGTGAATTCGCGATCCGGCAGGCGATCGGCGGATCGCGCGTGCAGATCGTCGGCGCCGTGATGTCGGAAGTCCTGCTGATCGCGACGGTCGGATCGGTGGCCGGCGCCGGGTCGGCCTACGCCCTGGTGCGCCTGTTCGCCAAGACGTTCGCCACGGTGCCACGGATGAACGAGCTGGCGCTCGACGCGCGCGGGCTCGCGTTCGCGATCGCGGCGTCCGCCGCGGCCGCGATCGCGTTCGGTCTCTGGCCGACGCTGCATGCGACGCGCGGTCAGCTGACGCCCGCGCTGGCGCAGTCCGGACGCGGCGCCTCGGCGGCGCGGCATCGTCTGCAGCACGGCCTTGTCGTCGCGCAGATCGCGCTCAGCGTCGTCCTCGTCGGGTCGGCGGGGCTGATGGTGCGGAGCTACGCCAACCTCTCGAGCGTCGACCTCGGCTTCAACGCCGACCGCGCGATCACCTTCCACGTCGCCGCCGCCTGGGACGAGGACCGCACGCGCGTCGGCCAGCTCCAGGAGCGTTTCATCGCCGAACTCCAGGCGCTTCCCGACGTCGTCGCCGCCGGGTTGACCAATTTTCTGCCGGCGACGGGCGCGACGCTGCGGTATCAGATCGGGCTCGAAGGCGCGGCGGCTGCCGAGGACAACGGAAAGATCACCGTCGGCTACCGAACCGTGAGCACGGGCTATCTGCACGCGATGGGCATGTCCCTGGTCGCGGGCACGTGGTGCCCTCCGCTCAAGTTCGATTTCAAAGCGCCGCCCAAGATCATGGTCAATCGCGCGTTTGCGCAGCGATATGGCTTCGACGTGGTCGGGCGGCGTATCACCTTCGATCAATTCGGAACGGCGCAGGAGATCGTGGGCATCATCGGCGACGTCGCGGAAGACGGCCCGGGCACTCCGGCCGCTCCGTACACGTACGCGTGTCAGTCGGCCGGCGCGTGGCCCGATCCGGAATACGTCGTGCGCACGCGCGGGGAACCGCGCGCGATCATGTCCAACGTGCGAGAGGTGATCCATCGCCTCGATCCGAATCGCGCCGTCTTCGGCGTGAAGCTGGTGAACGATGTGATTGCCGCCGCGCTCGATCGTCCGCGGCTGAACGCCAGCATGCTGGGGATGTTCGCCGCAGCGGCGATCGCCCTCGCGTCGCTGGGGCTCTACAGCCTGCTGACGCTGATCGTGTCCGAGCGCTCGCGCGAAATGGGCATGCGCATGGCCCTCGGCGCCGCGCCTGCGCATGTGGTGAGGCTGGTCTTCGCGGGCACCGGCCGGCTGCTGATCGGTGGCGTGGCGATCGGCCTGGTTCTGATGGCGGCCGCGGCCCGGATCCTGCGCACGACGCTGTTCGGTGTTGGTCCGCTGGACGGGCCGACCCTTGGCGTGACCGTCCTGGCGCTGGCCGCCGTCACGCTCGTCGTGTCGATCGTGCCGGCGCGGCGCGCCGCGTCAATCGATCCGATCGCGTCGATTCGGGCGGACTGAGCGGTTCGATTTCGATGTCGGCTCCGCGAAGGCAGCAACATCGCCGAACGCAGGGTCCGGCTTTAGCCGCACGCTACACGTGACATCGTGTTTCGTTGCAGATCCTGCCTCAAGGCGGACCCCACATGTCATGCATGCCTAGTCGGCCCGCAGCGCTGTGATCGGATCCACGCGCATCGCGCGCAGTGTGGGAGCGAGGCTGCCGACGATGGTCATCAGCGCGGACAGCGCCACGGCGCTGATCAGCGTCACGGCGTCCGCGGGTTTGACGCCGGCGAGCAGCGCTTCCATGCTGCGTCCCGCCGCGTACGCGACGGCCACGCCCACGACCACACCCACCAGCGCCAGCACGGCGTAGCGCCGCAGCACCATCGTCACGATGTCAGATCGCACGCGCGCCCAGCGCCATCCGCACGCCGATCTCCGTCGTCCGCTGCGACACGGCAAACGAGAGCAGGCCGTGGATCCCGACCGCGGCGAGGACGAACGCGACCAGCGCGAAGGCGGCGAGCACACGCACCTGCACGGACCGCGACGCCGTCTCGAGATCGATCATGTCCGTCATCGTCAGCAGTTCCGTGATCGGAAGCTTCGGATCGGCGCGGCGGATGATGTCGCGGATCAACGGCGCAACCTGTTCGGGCTGGTTCGCCGCCCGGATCGCGAGCGATCTGAGCTGCGTAAAACGTGACCGCACCATCGGCCACCTGCGGCGACGCGAGATACACCTGCGGCTCGCTCCGTCGCTCCAACCCGCGAAAGCGCACGTCGCCCGCCACACCGACCACTTCGCGATCGGCGAAGGCGAACGTGAAATGACGGCCAATGGGATCCTCGTTGGGCCAGTAGCGCTTCACGAACGATTCGCTCACGACGGCGACGAACTGACGATCGCGCGTGTCGGCCTCGCTGATGTCACGGCCCCGCACCATCGGAATGCCCAGCGTGGCGAAGAAGCCCGGCGTGACGTAGCGAATCGCGGCCACGTTCGCCGCGGTCCGCACCTCGCTCGACGCCTCGACATCGCCTGGCACGACGACGGGCCACATGCCGCCGCGAAACCGCGAGATCGGCAGGAAGCTCACGAACGCGGCGGATTGCACACCCGGCAGCGCGCGAACTTCCTGCAGCACGCGCGCGTAAAACGCTTCGCGCGTGACGACCCGACCATACGCGGGCATCTGCATTTCGGTGCGCAGCGCGAGCACCCCCTCGGGCTTGAAGCCGGGGTCGATCGCCTGGACGGTCAGGAGCGCGCGAATGAGCAGGCCCGCGGACACGAGCAGCACGACCGTCGCGACGATTTCCACGACGACCAGCGCCGACCGAAAGCGCTCTTTCGATCCGCCGCCCGCCCGCGCGCCCTCGCGGAGGCCGGCCAGATCGGAGCTCGAACCGATCCGCAGTACGGGCGCGAGGCCAAACGCGATCCCCGTCAGCGCTGTCAACCCGATCGCGACCAGGAGCACGCGAAGGTCGACGCTGGGTGAGGCGGCGATCGGCAACGAGGCCGGCACGAGCCGCGACAGCATCGGCACCGACACGATCGCGACGGCAATCCCGAGCGCGCCTCCGACTCCCGCGAGGAGCAGACTCTCCGTCATGAGCTGGCGCACGAGCCGCTCACGACCCGCCCCGATGGCCGTGCGGACCGCGAGCTCGCGGCGCCGGTTCAGCGCGCGTGCCAGCAGCAGGTTGGCGAGGTTCGCGCAGGCGATGAGCAGGACGCATGCCGCCGCGCCGGAGAGCGCAATCAGCAGCAGCCGCGAGCGCTCCGAGATCTCGTTCGCGAGCTCGAGGAGCGTCGCGCTCGTGTCCTTGTTTTCCTTCGGGAACTGCTGCTCCAGCCGCGCGGCAATCAACTCCATCTCGCTGCGCGCCTGCGCGAGCGTGACCCCGGGGCGCAACCGCCCCACCGCATCCAGCATGTTGTTGGTCCGTTGGGATTGCTGATAGTCGCGCTCGGTGAACCGGATCGCGACCCAGAACAGGCCTTCGCTGCTCGGAAAATGAAACTCGCGCGGCATGACGCCGATCACGGTGTACGGCGCGTCGTCGAACGTCAGGCTGCGGCCGACGATGTTCGTGGCGCCGCCGAACTCGGTCTGCCACAGCCGATAGCTGAGGATGACGGTTCCCGGTGCACCCGCGCGATCGTCTTCGTCCGTGAACGAGCGGCCGAGGAGCGGCGCCACCCGAAGCGTTCTCAGCAGATCCGCATCGACAGCGGCGCCGGCCCACCGCCGCGGTTCGCCGGAATCGGTGACGGTGAACGCCGCGCCGCGATACGTCCCCATGGATTCGAACGACGTCGCCGCCGCTTTCCAGTCGCGATAGTTGGGCGGCGAGAGCTCCATCGTGGTGTAGCCAGGCGTTTTCTCCGAGATCTTGATCAGCCGATCGGGCTCGGGAAACGGCAGCGGCCGAATCAGGACGAAATCGGTGACCGAGAACGCGGCGGTCGTGGCGCCAATGCCGAGCGTGACGATCACGACGGCGGTGATCGCGAAGCCCGGCGAGCGCCGCAGCACGCGGCCGGTGTAGGAAAGGTCCTGCCTGAGGATGTCGACATGCGCGGCGATCGCGTTCACGATCACGTCGCCGATCGCGCTCAGCATGAGGCCGACGACGGCAACGCCGCTCGCCTGCTGGCGCCGGCGGAGGAACACAGCCCGCATCTCGGCGCCGTATTCGTTCCGGAACGAGGCGGGATACAGGCGCAGCAGTGCTGTGTACAAGCGCATCATGTTTCGTTTCCGGCGTGAGTGTTCATGCCCGCGTGGGCGTGAAACCGACGGCGCGGGCCATCCGGACGAGGTTGGTGAGCCGGCGCGCCTCGGCCTTTGCCACCGCTCGTCCCGAACGGCGTGATCCGGTAGTAGCGCCGCCGCTCGTCGTCTTCTTCGGGCGCCGGACGTTCGCGGGTCTCGACGACGAGCCCTTGCTCGAGCATCCGTTGCACGGATCGATAGAGGGTGCCGGCGCTCAGCCTGAGCTCACCGTCGGTGCGGGCTTCAACCTCCTGGATGATCGCGTAGCCGTGCCGATCTTCCTCGGCCAGCGCCAGCAGGATGTGAAACGTCGCGGTGGGCAGCGGGAGCAGCGCGTCGATTTCATTCATACCCGAACTATAGCCACCATCGATATATTGTCAATGGCTATAGACGGAAGCGGCGCGCGTTTGGTTTACAGGAGAGCTGGCACAGAGTCCGCTCGTGGTGAGCTTGTCGAACCACGCATACGGGGCTTAACGGCGAACGACGGCGGGCGAGTCGGCGTCGCGCAGGAACAGCGTCGGAGAACCCTGGCCGTCGGCCTGGAGCTGCCAGATGGAGGTGCCCGGTGGTGTGCCGGTCCCAGGTTGGCGAATGGCATACAGCACGCTGCGGTCGTCGAGCCATTCGATCTGGTCGTCGACGTTTCGCGTCTCGGCCAGCACTGTTTCCTGCAGGGTCTTCAAGTCGAGCACGGCCGGGCGCCATCCCGCCCCTACTCTCTTCTTGAATGCGACGCGCGTCTCGTCCGGCGAGAGCGACGGGCACTCGACGCCGTCGTAGACCACGGTCACGCGCTTCGTCGGAATGTGACCTTCGACGAGATACTTGCGGCCGTTGGTGCCCAGCGTCGCAAAGAACTTCGAGGCGTCGCGAGCGAACGTGACGCCCCAGTAGTTGAAATCGACCGCCTGGAAACGCTGGCCGTCGCGCCACGCTTCGAACTGCTCCAGATCGGCGATTTGGCCGCCGGTGCTGGCGTCGAGGAGCCGGGTCCGCGTCGAGAAGCCGGCGGACATGTACGAGTCGGCCGCCGTGAACAGCGTATACGCCGCAACGCTGACCATCCCGCGAGACTCGGGTCCGGCTCGGAACGCCCGCCATCCGGAACGTGTGGCGCACCATCAAGTCGTCGTCCACGACAAAGCCGGTGTAGAAACCCGCGGCTCTTTCCAAGGCACGTGAACGCGCCGGCGCTGTAGTACACGCGCGAGCATTCGAGATCGGTCGTCACTCGCTCGGCGTCGGGCCGCTCGAGCGGCGCGAAGGCCATCGACGCCTGATTTGGTGTCGCGGAACACCACATGGGAACGGCGCCGTATGCCCTTGATGTCGGCGGCATCGCGCCCCGCGATCGACGATCCCGCCGCGAACTCGCGAGTTCCGCTTCGGCGTTTTCTCCCGGGCGGCATAGACGTACGCGCCGACACCAACGAGGACCGCGATGCAGAAGCCTGCGAAGACGGAGATTCGGTTACTGAGCGGTCATCGAGTTGTAGAAGGGGCCGGCCCACGCCAGCAAGAAGAGCGAGTGTGGACGTCAACGCAAACGCGAGGGCCACCATCGGCCCCTGCCAGCTCCAGAGGGCGCCGCACACGATCGCGCCGAACAGTCGTGCGAGGCTCGTGACGGTGCCGATCGCGCCGAGGCGGCTGCCGAGTACTTCCTGCGATCCCAGTCCACTCACGAGAGCCGCGAGGACGCCGTCCGTCGCCGCGTAGTACGCGCCGTAGATCGCCAGACACAAGACCACGCCAGCCGTGTTCAAGGGCAACGCCAGCGCGACCGCGTACAGGATCACAACCAGCAGATGGCCGCCGAGAAACACGCGGGCGCGTCCCACACGATCGGCCAGCCGTCCCATCGGGATCGCAAGCGCCAGGAACGCGATGGCCGTCGTGACGTAGAACAACGGCAAGGCGCCGAAATCCACGTCCGACTGTCGTTGCAGCAGGAGGTACAGGAACGCATCGCCCATGACCGTCGCGTTGAGAAGACCGCCGACGGTGAGCACGGTGCGGAACCGCGGATTCGTCGACGCCTGCATCATCGACTGCAGCGAGGGTGCCGTCGACCGCCGCGCGCTCGGTGGCTCCTCGATGAGCAACGCCAGCGCCGCGAGCCCGATCAGCGCCGCGGCAAAGCTGAACGCGAACACGACGTCGTAGCCCGACATCCACCGCAACACCAGAAACGCCGTCAGCGGACCGATGACCACGCCGGCGGTGTCGAGGGCGCGATGCACGCCGAACGCGGCGGCGAGATTCGACTCCGAGGCGTGCATCGAAATCATCGCGTCGCGTGGCGCGGTGCGGACGCCCTTCCCGGTGCGGTCGACGGCGATGGTCGTCGCGAGCGACAGCGGCGTCCCCGGGACGACCCACATGGCGAGCTTGCAGACGGCCGACATCCCGTACCCGACCAGGGCCACGACCTTGTGTCGCTGCCAGCGGTCGCCGATGACGCCGCTGGCCAGACGCGCGATGGCGCCAACGCCTTGATACAGCCCGTCGATGAGGCCGAATTGGAGCGGCGAGAACTGCAGATACTGAATCGCGTAGATCGGCAGGATGCTGGCGACCATTTCCGAGGAAATGTCCGTCATGCAGCTGACGAAGCCGAGCACGAGGATGGCCTGCGGAACCAGCACGCCGGCGCGGCGTTCGGACGCGGCCCGGGCGGTGGATCGCAGGCTGGCGATGTCGACCTGATACACGGCGGCTCGAGGAATGGAGCAACAGCTACGCCATTACTGGCGCGTGAACACGGCGCATTTCTTCACACTCTGCGCGCCCGGCACGACAAGTTTGTAATCGCCCGACCAATCTTGTCGCCGCGCGCGCCGTGAGAACGTGATCGCGTCAAGCTTCCGATGCAGCTGGTTGGAAAACGCCGACCCGTTGATCCCGAAACCGTCACGCCGTTGGCTTTGTTCCCCGTGGCGTTGACGTTGCCCGATGCCGCCAGGAATTCGCAGCCGACGTTGGTCTCGCCGCTGCCCGTTCCACCGCTCAAGTTGTTTTTGAGCTGATGGCCGCTGCCGGTGAGGCGAATGCCAACCAGGCCGTTCGCCGATTCGTCAGGCCAGTAACGATTCGGCGCTGAACGGTGCGAAGATCCAGGTGAGTGCAGTGGTGCAGGCCTCGGAGTCTCTGAACGATGGTTGACGACGATCGAGAAGTGACGCAGCTCTTCGAGGCGATCGGCGATGGCCGCGAGCAGGATGTCGTCAGCGCGCTCGCACGTCGTCCCGATCTCGTCAACGCGCGGCGAGAGGGCGAGACGCCGCTGCACGCCGCGGCGTATTACAACGACGCGCGGATCGGTGCGCTGCTCGTGGCTCGCGGCGCCGACCCGAACGCGACGTACGGCGAATCGGGCCACACGGCGCTGTCGTGGGCCGTGACGTGTCACGCGCTCGACTTCGCGAACGCGATGGTGCGCCTCGGCGTCGACGCGGATCTGTTCTGTGCCGCCGGGATGGGATCGCTCGATCGCGTGAGCGCGTGGTTCGACGAGAACGGCGCGCTGCGGCCGAATGCTTCACGGACCGGGAGCACGCGTCTGGCGGCCGATGGCTCGCGCCTGCCGTGCCCGCCGGCGTCACCAACCGAGCAGGTGTCTGACGCGCTGTATATCGCCTGCCGGAACGGACACGCGGACGTGGTGAAGTTTCTGCTGACCAAGTCTCCCGATCTTGCGTTCAGGGCCTACCACGGCGGCACGCCGCTGCATTGGGCGCATTTCAGCGGGTCGAACGACGTTGTCGATCTCCTGATGCAAGCGGGCGCCGACGACACCCTTCGCGACGATGTGCTCCGCGTGACGCCGCGAGCGTTTGGCATCTGCACGCCGGCGAATTGGGGCTTCGGGGATCTCGTGCGCCGGCTGCTGGATCGCGACCCTTCGCTCGCGCAGGTGCTGGACGGGACGAGTCCCCTGCACGAAGCCGCCCGCGGCGGTCACCTCGACATCGTGCAGATGCTGCTCGCGTCGGGCGCGGACCCGACCCGCCGCGATCGGAACAACCGGACCGCTGTGGAGCTGGCGGCCGAACGCGGTCACGCCGTCGTTGTCGAGGCGTTGGCAACCAGGCCACTTCGCCGTGAGTCGAATGTGTGGAACTCCCCCCTTCCGGCTCCGTCTTAACGCGACATGCGCCACATCTTTGCAGCGGCCCTCGTCGGAACCGCGTTGATCGCCGGCCCGGCGCTCGACGCCCAGCAGTCCAGCCGGCAGTCGAGCTCGCTGGAGCGCGATTTCGCCGCCAACGGCAAGATCTCCATGGATCTGTCGGCCGGCGACTACCGGATCACCGGAACCCCCGAGAACAAGATTCGGATGACCTGGAGCGTTCGGGACTCCGATCGGCTGTCGGACGTCGACGCGCGGGCCGACGTCAAGGGCTCGGAGGCCAGAATCGTCACCGACGGCCCGATGAACAACTTCCACGTGGAGATCCAGATTCCGCAGAAGGCGGATCTCTACATCCGGCTGACGGCCGGCGAGTTGCGGCTCGAGCGCGTCGAAGGCAGCAAGGACATCGAGCTGCACGCCGGCGAAATGCGCATCGACGTCAACCGCGCCGACGACTACCACACGGTGGACGCGTCGATCTGGGCGGGCGAAATCCACGCCGATCCGTTCAACGTGAGGAAGGAAGGCCTCTTCCGGTCGTTCGACTGGAAGGGCAAGGGACCCTACAAGCTGCACGCGAGCCTGAAGGCTGGCGAAGTGTGGCTGTCCGAGAAAGCGGCGCGCGAAGTAGATCTATCGCACGATCGCTGACTCGTCCTCGAGCAGGTCGGCAATCTGTATCTGCAGATTGCCGGCATTGGTGGCATTGAGCAGCGCCGTGGCCGTGGTGATGACGCCGGCCCGCGCCAGCTTCTCGAGCTCGCCGTCGAAGTACTGCATCCCGTCCAGCTCGCCATCGCGCATCGCGTCGAGCAGCGAGCGCCCCTCTTCGTCGCCCCGCTCGATGTAGTCGCGCGTCCGCATCGTCGCCTTCAGAATTTCCAGCACCGCGATTCGCCCGCCCTCGATTTTCGGCACCAGGCGCTGCGAGATGAAGTAGCGAAACGACGCCGCGAGACGCGTGCGAACCGTGCGTTGGTCGCCGGCCTCGAACGTTCCGACGATGCGCTCGACGGTTTTCGAGGCGTCGATGGTGTGGAGCGTCGAAAACACCAGATGGCCCGTCTCGGCCGCGGTCAGCGCGATTTCCATCGTTTCACGGTCGCGCATCTCGCCGACGAGGATCACCTTCGGCGCCTGCCGCAGCGCGGCGCGCAGCGCCAGCGCGAACGTCGGCGTGTCGCTGTGCAGCTCCCGTTGATGCACGGTCGCTTTCTTGTGCGTGTACAGGAACTCGATCGGATCTTCGATCGTGATAATGTGCTCGGCGCGCGACTCGTTGATCAGATTGATGACCGCTGCGAGCGTCGACGACTTCCCCGATCCGGTCGGACCCGTCACCAGGACGATGCCGTTCTTGAGCGAGGCGATCTGCGCGAGCGAATTCGGCAGGCCGAGATCCGCGAGCGACGGGATGCGGGTGGCAATCACGCGCATGACGATCGCGAACGATCCGCGCTGCCGGAAGACGTTGACGCGAAAGCGCGCGCAGTTCGGCACGGAGTACGACAGGTCGCAGGCGCCGTTGTCGTGCAGCGTGCGCAGCGCGTGCTCGTTGCCCCCGATCAGCTCGCGGGCCACGCGCGCCGTGTGGTCGGTTTCGAGCATCGGCACGCCGTCGATCGCCACCGCGGTGAGCTCGCCGTGCTGCTCGACCTGCGGCGGGCGGCCGGGCGAGAAGATGAGATCGCTGATGCCCGCGCCCGCGCCGAGCATGGCGAGGATCATCGTGTCGGTGAACTTCAGCAGCGAATCGGCGATCTTCGCGCCAAAGAGCTGCGTTTCCAGGCGTTCGGCTTCCAGGGTGGCGCTCATCGGTGAACTCGGCACACGTCTCCGGTACGCTTGTATCGGCACGGCGCGCGTCCGGCGTCAGGGGGGTCAGTGGCTTGAACGTCCTCTTGTTCGGCGCAACGGGAATGATCGGCCAGGGAGTGCTCCGAGAGTGCCTGCTGGCGTCCGATGTCGAGCGCGTGCAGACCGTCGGACGAACGGCCACGGGACAGCAGCACTCCAAGCTGCGCGAGCTGGTCCACGCAGACCTGTGGAACTACGCGTCAGTCGAATCGCAGCTGGCCGGGTTCGACGCCTGCTTCTTCTGCCTGGGCGTCGCGTCCGCCGGGATGAGCGAGGCGGACTACACGCGCGTCACCTACGATCTGACGCTGGCGGCCGCGACGACGCTCGCGCGGCTGAACCCGGCGATGACCTTCATCTTCGTGTCCGGCACGGGGACCGACGGCTCCGAAAAGGGACGGCTGATGTGGGCGCGCGTCAAGGGCCGCACGGAGAACGCGGTGCGGCGGCTCCCCTTCAAGGCGGCGTATGCGTTCCGGCCGGGCCTGATCGTGCCGCTCCACGGCATTCGATCGAGGACGGCGTTGTATCGCATCTTCTACACATGGTCGGCGCCGTTCTTGTTCGTGGCGCGTCGCCTGTTTCCGAACGCGATTGTGACGACAGAGCAGTTCGGGCAGGCGATGCTGAATGTCGCGCGGCGCGGATGGCCCACGCCGGTGCTCGAGCAGCGCGACATCGCGCGCGCGGCTCGCGCGTAGGTCCGCCTAAAGGCGGACGCCACGTTCAGATTGATCCGCATGATTGCCTTCGCCAGGCTTCGGCGTCAAGAAGGCGGACGCACGTATGATTGAGCACGTACTGAAGTCTGGCATCTGAGCTCGCGACCTTCATCGCGTAATCCGAACGGTCGCGCGGTAATCCTCGGGCTTGATCGGGCCGAGGCTGGCGAACGGATAGGGGTCGAGCGCTTCCAGCGCGATCGTGAGATCGCGATGGCGCGCCGGCTTCAGATCCATTGTGTGAAGGTCGTAGCTCGCCGCGGCGTCGCCGGACGTCACCACGACGAAACGCACGGTCGCGTCGCCGGCCCAGACGCAAATCGCATCGCCCGGACACCGCGAATCCGCGAAGACGCCTTCGAACCGCACCGCCGTGTTGGCGCCCGGCACGACCGCCGAGTTACCCGGCGCCAGCACCACGCGCAGATCGACTGGGCCGGTCGGCGAACCCGGCGAATCGTTCTTGCACGCGCTCAGCAGGAGCGCCATCAGGACCACTGCGAACCGCATACCTTTTCTCTATAGCAGGTGTTAGACGTGTCAGACACCCTCACACGTCTCGTATCAAGGTGCCTCAGAGGTCTGACACCCTCACTCGGCGCTCAAGGCCACGATGGGATCGACCTTCGTGGCGCGGCGAGCCGGCAGATACGACGCGGCCATCGCGACAAGGGCAAACATGACGCCGACGGCGAGAAACGTTCTGAGGTCGAGCGGCGTGACGCCGAACAGCATGCCCTGCAGAAAACGGGCGCTCGCGGCAGCGCCGGCGACCCGAGGACGATGCCGATGAGTCGTCGAGGATCAGACCCGAGCGCAAGACGAGGGCGAGCACCTGCGCCGCGCTGCGCGCCCAGCGCCATGCGGATGCCGATCTCCTGCGTGCGCTGCACGACCGCATACGCGAGCACGCCGTAGATGCCGATCGCGGCGAGCACACCCGCCACCCCGGCGAACACGCTCAGCAAGACCGCATAGAAGCGCGGGCGGGCGACCGAGTTCGCGACGAGCTGGTCCATCGGAATCAGCGCGTCGATGCCGACATTGGGGTCGACGGCGCGAACGATCTGGCCGACCGAAGGCGCAATGCGCTGCGAGATTCCCGCGGGCGCGAATCGCGAACGACAGGAACCCGATGGCGAACGTCTCTTGCCGCTGGATCGAGTCGCCCCACCGCTGCTGAAGCGCGAGGACCTGCCGGTACTCAACGAAGATTTCCGGGATTCGCGTTGCGATCCGGCGCGGTATTGCGCACGTCCTCGACCACGCCAACGACGTGCATCGGGGTCACGGAATCCTTGACTCCGTGCCAGTCGACGACCTGCCCCACGGCGCGGCCGGTCCAAAATACCGCCGCGGCGACGGTTCGAGTGATGACGATCGACGGCGTCGAGGCGGCGTTGTCGGCGGCGTAGAACTCGCGTCCTTCGAGCAACCGGGACGCCTGCCGCCGAGAGATACCCGCGCGCTGACGGACCGCACGAGCGGTCGCATCGGATCGGCGCGCATCTCGTCCACGCGTTCGACCCGGCGGCACGAACGTGCCGATCGTGATGCGCCTCGCCGATGAGGATGCCCGCGCGGGTGAAGCCCGCGGACTCGACGTCGGGATTGGCTCGAAGCCGCGCGAGCAGCGCCTCGATCGTCTCGGTCTTTCTGCCGATCGGGTACTCGGCCGGGAACACCAGCTGGAGTGCCAGGACGTTGGTCGGATCGTAGCCTCGCTCAACGGCCGACAGCTTGACGAAGCTGTGGATGAGCAGCCCGGCGCCGACGAGCAGCACCGTTGCCATCACCAGCTGCCCGACCACCAGGGTCGCCCGGGTCCGCGATTCGCGCCGGCCGGCTCCGCTACCGCGGCGCGTCCATCGGCGTGCAGCGCGCTGGCCGCGACAACGTGCAGCGCGGGAAGCACGCCGAACGCAAGGCTGGTGATCGCCGCGATGCTGAACGCGATGCCCAGCATTTTCGGGTTGATGCCGACCTCGTGTCCCCGCGGCAGGATCGATGAACCATAACCGAGCCGAAAGATGCCCGGTGCGTCGACCGAGGCCAAGCGTCTTGACGAGCGCCACGCCGGCCGCTCCGAGCGCCGCACCCAGCGCGCCGCCGGCACACGCGAGCACCGCACTCTCGGTCATTACCTGACGGATGACCCGTCCTCGGCTGGCGCCGATCGCGAATCGCACGGCCATCTCCCGCTGCCGCGCCGTTCCGCGGGCGAGCAGCAGATTGGCGACGTTCGCGCAGACGATGAGGAGCACGAACGCCACGGCGGCAAGCAGCACCCGAAGAGCGGGCCGCAGCTCCTGGACGATCTGATCCTTGAGGCCGAGCACCTCGAACCGGGGACCTGTCAGGGCGGGCGCATCGGCTGGACGCGGCGGCCGGATCGCTGTGCCGATGACGTTCGCCTCCTCCATGGCCGCCTGCTGCGACACACCGGAACGCAGCAGGCCAACCAGCGTCACGCCGGGAGACGGCCGCGACGCCTCGATCGCAAATGGCGTGCAGAACTCACCCGGCCCGGTTGGCAGTTCGAAACCCGGAGGCAGGACTCCGACCACTGTCATCAGCCGCGGAGGGTCCAGTTCGGGCGTAAAACTCGAGTTGAAGTCGGCGCGGAATTCCACGGTCGTGCCCACCACGTTCGGATCGCCGCGAAAACGCCGCCGCCACGTCTCGATAGCTCAGGACGACGACGTTCGGGTTCGCTTCGTCGGTGGCATCGAGCGTGCGGCCAAGGAAGCGCGCGCGTGCCGAGCAGCGCGAACGCGTTCGTCGACAGACGTGTTGCCCCACATGCGCGCGACGCCGTCAGGCGTTCGCGCGTTCCATTGGCACCGGGCCACCGCGAAGGCATCGGCGAGCGTCCGGCTCCGGGCACGCCACTCGGGGTATTCCTGATATGTCACCCCGCGCTGGCCGGCCGGGCGGCCGGGACACGCGCGACGGGACGTTCTCGACAATGCGCACGAGACGATCGGAGTCTGGAAACGGCAGTGGCTGCAGCAGAATCGTGTCCACGACGCTGTAGATCGCCGTCGTCGCGCCGATGCCGAGCGCGAGTGTGAGGACGGCGACGAACGTGAAGCCGGGCGACTTTCGCAGTATCCGAACCGCGTAGCGCAGATCGCTCATGGGCGTATTAGACCCCGATTCCGAACGCTTGACACCGCCGCGGCAAGCGCAAACACTAGTCGAAGTGCGCGCTGGGGCGCCTCCTGTCCGCGGCAAGAGGGTATCGGCCCTCACCCAGTCGGGTTCGGCCACACAACTCAACCTTCTTCCGGCCTGACGCAAGCGGACACCAGGCATTGCGGAAGGAAGGTGTCTCGTGACGACCCTGGACAATTTCCGTCGACAAGCCCGGCGCTGGCTGAAGGCCGTGCGCGCCGGCGATGCCGCTGAGCTCGCCCGTCTGCACCGCGTCCACCCGCAGGCCTCCGGCCCGCCGACACTGCGCGACATCCAACATGCCGTCGCCCGCGAGCACGGCTATGAGAGTTGGGCAGCGATGCGAAGAGACAGTCGAGCGGCGCGGCCCGCTGCCGCAAGCGTCTCAGGGTTCGGGCATGCCGAGCGGGTCGCCGCGTTTCTCGAGGCCGCCTGTCCCGATGCGGATGTCCGGGGACCGAGCAGCCGGACCCTGTACCTCAATACGGCGACGCGGTTGCTGACGCGTCATCCCGAAGTCGCGGGCGACAGTCTCTATACAAGCGTCGTGTGCGGCGATCTCGACGCGGTCGAACGGATCCTCGCCGGGCGTCCCGAGGCCGCCTCCGAAGCGGGCGGTCCGAAGGCATGGCCGCCGCTGCTCTACCTCGTCAACGCTCGACTCTGACCGAGGCCGCACACGAGAACGCCGTGGCGATTGCGCGCGCATTGCTCGATCGCGGCGCGGACCCGCATGCGCGCTACATCCTCAATGGCATCGAGGACTATCCGTACACAGTGTTGACGGGCATCCTCGGACGGGGTGAAGAGGAAGCGCGCACGCATCCGCGCGCGGAGCCGCTCGCGCAGCTCCTCTTCGAGCGGGGCGCGGAGCCGTACGACAGCCAAACGCTCTACAACGTGTTCGCCGATCATGGTTCACGCCAGATGCTCGACGACGACATCGTCTGGCTCCTGGATCTGATCTACACGCACTCGCTGCAGCGGGGACGGAAGGCCGACTGGGACAATCCCGAGTGGCCGATGCTCGACCCGTGGGGCCGCGGACAGGGCGCCGGCTTCCTGCTCGATGCCGCACGAGACGGCAATCACGTGAAGTTGACCGAGTGGCTTCTGGCCCACGGCGCCCGTCCTGACGCGGTGAGGATCAAACGGGAGCCGGTCGCAGACGATGCGCCGGCGGCCATGCTGGCCGCGATTCAAGAGGATCGCGCGGATGTCGCCGAGCGGCTGCTCGACGATGGTTTATCGCCGGACCACGAGTACGTGGAACACGGACGCTCGCGGCCGCTGCATCATGCCGCGGGAGCGGATGCGGTCGGCGTGATCTCGCTGCTCATCGAGCGCGGCGCGGAGGTCGATGCGCGCGAAGCGAATTGGAACGCGACACCGATGGGATTTGCCGTCTACGGACAGCGTCACCGCGCACTTGAAGTGCTCGGTGGGGTCAGCCGGGATATCTTCAACTTGACCTTCTCCGGCAACGTCGCCCGGCTGCGCGAGTTGTTCGCCACCGAACCCGGCCTCGCGAAGACGGTGAACCAAAACGGGGCCGAACGCCGCTCATGCGGCTGCCCGACGATGAAAAGCGGGCGCTCGAGATTATCGATCTGTTTCTCGCGCACGGCGCCGATCCGGCGGCGCGTACCCAGGACGGCAAGACCGCAGCCGACGCGGCGCTCGGGCGCGGTCTCGACGCCGCCGCCGAACGGCTGCTCGCGGCGGTCTCATGAAAGACTCTATTTCGGTGTAGCGCGGGGCTTTCAGCCCCGCGTCCTCCGCGGCCCTGAAAGGGCCGCGCTACACGGAAACAGAAACGCCTTAGGATCGATCTTCCGATGGTCTGCTGTCGACCGTCGCCTCGCGCCGCGGGCATTTCAAGACCGAGTCGGGCTACCACACCGATTTCTGGATGGATCTCGAAAGCCTCTGCCGTCGCCCTGCCGCCATTCAGCCGCTGGCGCGGTGGCTGGCGCGCCGACTCGTCGCCTATGAAGTTGACGCGGTATGCGGTCCGCTCAACGAAGGCGCGTTCGTCGCGTTGATGGTGGCGAACGCGCTGGGCTGCGACTTCACGTACGCGGAACGCTTTCCTGATCCAGGGAATAACGCATTGTTTCCCGTCCGCTACAAGTTGCCGGCAGCCCTCCGGCCGTTGGTCAACGGGCGCCGTGTGGCGATCGTGAACGACGTCATCAGCGCCGGTTCGGCTGTCCGGGGGACGCTCGCAGACCTCCGCGACTGCGGCGCGCAGGTGGCCGTCATCGCGTGCCTGCTCATGATGGGAGATACGTTCGACGCGTTCGCCGAACAGCAGGGTGTTGCGCTCGAGATGCTGGAGCGCCAGCCGTATCGTGTGTGGACGCCGGGAGAGTGTCCGCTTTGTAAGGCCGCCGCGCCGCTTGAAACAGTTTCCTGACGGGGCGCAGATTGCGACGACTTCAGGCGTTGCGCGACCAAGCCATCCGCCGGCCGCGCTTGCACTCGTAGATCCGCGAGTCGGCCACGGCGAAGAGGGCGTCGAACCGGCGCCCGTCGTGGGGGTACACGGCAATACCGGCGCTGATGCCGAGTGACCCGCCGAGCTTGTCTTGCAGGTCGAGTGACGCCTCGGCCACGGCGCGCCGCGCTTCCTCGATGCGACGCCTGGCCTCTGGCGCGCCGCAGGTCGGCATCACGATCACGAACTCGTCCCCTCCGTATCGCGCGCACACGTCGGACTCGCGCACCACCTGCTTCAATACCTGCGCGACGCGACGCAGCGCGACGTCGCCGGCGGCGTGGCCGATGCGATCGTTGATGTGCTTGAAGTCGTCGACATCGATCACGGCAATGGCGACGCGGTCGCCGGTGCGGCTGGCGCGTTCCAGTTCGCGCTCCACGTGCTCAGCCACGAACCGCTTGTTGTGAAGGCCCGTCAGCGGATCGGTCATCGCATCGTTGATCCGTTCCAGGACGAACTTGTGGTTGCGATGGATGAGGACCAGCGCGCTGATCAAGAGCGGCACGAGCCAGTAGCTCTTGTTCTGGATGCCGGTGACCACGGCGGCCGCGAGCACGGCGCCAATCACGTAGCTGGGCCAGCTCGAGAAGAAGAAATCGAACCAGATCGAGATGAGCCGCCGCGTGGTGGTCAGCGCGACGGCGCCCGCCACGAGACCGGAGTTGAACATGAAGGACACCGCGGCTGCGGCGCCGAGCGGCTCCCACCGCCGCAGCGACACCGCGCCCACCGGCGGGCCGCTCATCGCCTCGAAACGGTGCCCGCCACCCACATCGTCAGGGCGAGGCTGGCCACGCTGAACGCGGTTTGATGCGGCGGGTTCCGGACGCGCGCCCGGAACGTGCACTGCGTCCAGGCCCCCACGCGCCAACCAGGACGGCGGCATGCGTGCCGTACATGACGAGCGCGATCAGATCGATGACGTGGCACGCGGTGAGCGTCGAGGCATTCCCGAAGACGGGGATCTCGACCTTGATCATCGACGCGACGAGCGACAGCAACATGAGCGCGGACATCGCCGCCGTGGGTGCCGCACCGACACCCACGAGCGCGCTCAACAGCACGATCCCCGCAATTCCGCACACCAGGCCCACGTAGATACGCGCACCTGTCGGCACACCAGCCAGCGTGCCCGCTGCCCCCGGCGTCTCACGCGCCGGCGCTGGCAGCTTGATGAGGCGAAACGCCCCATCCATCACGGACTGGTTCCTCCCGCGTCCGCCAAGTTGCCCCACACAGTCGTCTCCGGCTTCTCTGCCGTCCCCCAGACGATGTGATTCCCGGACATCTCGCCGACGAAGTTCGTCCCCCACACGATGTGTGTAGCCCACGAATGCGGATCCGCCCACACCACGTCCGTGCCCCAGACGATGTGCGACTTCCAGACCGCCGAGCTGCCCCACGTCTTGTCGAGCCCCCACTCAGCCTCGTTGGTCGCGATGGACGTCCCCACACGATGTGCGTGCCCCACACGATGTGTTCCGACCAGGTATAGTCCACGCCGCCGATCTTCGACGACGGCGCCATGTTGGTCGTCCACCAGTAGGACCCGACCGGCGTCGCGGTCCTGGTCGCGCGCGCGAGATCGATGGCGCCGGCGGCGTTGAGCGCTCCGGCACCCTGCGTCAGCTGGTCGTACGCGACGCCCGAGGCATCGCGCACCTGCAGCGACGAGTACCTGCAGCATCGCCTTGATGGCGTTCGGCGTCAGCGGCGGCCCGTTTGGAAAGGCCGCTTGTTCGCCTCGAGCAGCAGCGCCACCGTGCCGCTTGCCACGGCGGCGGCCATGCTGGTGCCGCTCAAACGCAGATAATTCGTGCCAACCCGCGACGTCGGATATCTCGTGTACAGCGTGCTGTTCGACGCCGCGACCGACACCAGGCCGTGTCCCGGAGCGACGATGTCGGTTTTGCAAACCGTCGTACCACGACGGCCCTCGAGAACTGTACGGCGCACTCGTCGTCGGCGCGGCTCGTCGTGTCTTTCGTCATCAGGCGCCGACGGTAATCGCGGACGGCGCGTTGCCCGGCGACACGATCCGCCGTACCCGATTCGCCGCGATCGGCATTCAATCCCTGGTTCCCCGCTGCGGCCACGACGATGATCCGGCACGTGATGCCGCCTCGACCGCCCGCACCAGAGGATCCTTGCCGCCGGTTCGTAAACGGCATGGCCGAGCGACAGATTGATCACCTCGACGCCGAGCTTTGCTCGCTGTGCGGTCGCGTATTCGACCGCCCTGATCACGTCGCTCGTCCGTCCGCAACCTGCGCGTCGAGGACCTTCATGCCGATCAACACGCGCTGGTGCCGACGCCGCGGTAGTGTGGATCCAGCGAGGCTGCCGGTGCCGGCAATCAGCCCGGCGACGTGTGTGCCATGCCCGTAGCCGTCGGACGGCGGCGGCGACTTCGCGCCGTTCGTGAAATCGAAGAATCGCGAACCGATTGCCGAAGTCGGCCGAGGAAGCAATGCCCGAGTCGATCACCGCGACGCCGATGCCGGCGCCGGTCGGCGTCGCGGATGGCACGCCGAGCGTGGATGCGCAGCGAGGACGCGGGCGGGGCCGCCGGCACGCCCGTGACGCTACAACCGCGTCGACCGAGATCGACGAGACAGCGGTCGAGCACGCGGAGTCAGAGCGCGAGGGCATTGACGTCGGCCACGAGAGCATGATCCAGCAACTCGCCCAACAGGGGGAGGCGGAGCGCGGCCAGGATGGTCTTCAGGAGTCCGAGCAGTCCGCCCTGTCGGCGGAACGATACGCGAATGTTTCCCGAACCGCCCTCCCGCGCCCACC
>CAVSWN010000026.1:0-39258 GCA_963731545.1 uncultured Acidobacteriota bacterium
AAGATGGGTCCAACCACGACGAAGGGCATGTAGCCTCCGCTACACAGAACGCGAGACACGCCCCGCTGGATTCACCGATTCCATAACGCGTGGCGTCCGGCTTTAGCCGGACCGTCCGGATTCGACCAAACAAATCCCATAGCCGCACAGGAGTTCCCGGCTCCTTCCCGCGAACCTGCCATTCGCGGTCGCGGCCCTGGCACAGTTCTGGCTGAGCGCCGTCCGTGACCTTTCTGCAGGATCTGCGCTACGCCGTGCGCACGGCGCTTCGCGACCGGGCGTTCACGATCGTCGCGGTCCTCACGCTGGCGCTCGGCATCGGCGCCAACACCGCGCTCTTCACCATCGTCAACGCGGTGCTGCTCGCGCCGTTGCCGTTTCACGACCCCGAGCAGTTGGTGCGCGTCACCGCGGATTTTCCCGGCCAACGCACGCGCGATGCGGGACTGTCGATTCCGGAGCTCTTCGATCTCCGGCGATCCGGCGTGTTCAGCGACATCTCTGGCATCTGGCCCGTGAGCGCCAATCTGACCGAGACGGAGGAACCCGAGCGCGTCGAGACGGCGCTGGTGGATGCGGGCTACTTCGCGATGCTCGGCGTGCAGCCGCAGGTGGGCCGTCTGTTCTCCGTCGCGGATGCGCAGCCTGGCATCACCGAAGTCGCGGTGATCAGCGACGCGCTCTGGCGTCGCCGCTTCGGCGCCGATCCCGGCGTCATCGGGCGCCGCATCCGCGTCGACAACGATCGCTACTCGATCATCGGCGTCGCGCCGGCGTCGTTCCGCCACCCGGGGCGCGGCACCGAAACCGCGGTTGAAGTCTGGGCGCCGGCGGGATGGCTCGCGTCGCCGTTCTCGCCGCAGCCGGTTCGCCGCGCCTATCCGTTGCAGGGTGGACTCGGTCGGCTTGCGCCCGGCGTCACGCCACAAATGGCGCAGGCCCGTCTCGACACGCTGGCGGCGGAGATTCGACGCCAGTATCCCGCCGACTATCCGCCGGCCGCGGCGTGGACCTGGCGCGTCATCCCGCTGCAGGACGATCTCGTCGGCAACGTGCGACCCGCGTTGCTGCTGTTGCTCGGGGCGGTGGGATTCGTGCTGCTCATCGCGTGCGCGAACGTCGCCAGCCTCCTGCTGGCGCGGTCAGCGGCGCGGCAGCGCGAGATCGCCGTCCGCCGCGCGCTCGGCGCGGGACGCTTCAGATTGATCCGGCAGTTGCTCACCGAAAGCGTGCTGCTCAGCGCGATGGGCGGCGCCGCCGGACTTCTGATCGCCGTCTGGGGCGTCGACGCGCTCGTTCGCATCAGTCCCGCTGATCTGTCGCGGCTGCATGGGATCGCCGTCAACGGTCAGGTGCTCGCCTTCACCGCGGTGCTCGCGGTTGCCACTGGCGTGGCGTTTGGATTGGCGCCCGCGCTGCACGGCTCGCGCGTGGATCTCAACCGCGTGATGCGCGAGTCGTCTCGTGGAACAACCGCGTCTGGCCACGTCACGCGCCTCCGCGGCGCGCTCGTCGTCGCGGAGTTCGCGCTGGCGCTCGTGCTGCTCGTCGGCGCCGCGTTTGCTCGTCCAGAGCTTCTGGCGGCTGCTAGCGTGTCGATCTCGGGTTTCGATCCGACTCGGTGTTGACCGCGCGCCTCTGGCTGCCGCAGCCGAACGAGCCGTCGACCGGGCCGTACTTCACGCACGCTGCGCGAGCGGCGTTCTATCGGCGCGTCATGGAACGGATCGCAGTTCTGCCTGGTGTGGACGCGGTCGGCGGCGTTTCGGCGCTTCCGCTGAGCGGTGCGCGTGGACGTCTTTCTTTTCGCATCGACGGCCGGCCACTCGATGCCGGCGACACGCCCGCATCCGAATCCGCGCTCGCGACACCAGGCTACTTTCGCGCGTTGGGCATCGATCTCGTGGCCGGTCGTGTCTTCGACGATCACGACACCTCCGATACGCCCCTCGTCGCCGTTGTCAGCGAGAGCCTCGCGCGCCGGTATTTCGCGGGTGAGAGCGCCATCGGCAAGCGCATCGCTGCTGGCGGCGCCGTAGTCGCGCCAACGGGTCCACTACAGGCGCCTCCGACGAACTGGATCACGATTGTCGGCGTCGTGCGCGACGTTCGGACGAACAGCGTGGACGCCGACGCGCCGGCGATGGTCTACCGATCCGTCTGGCAGATATCGAACCTCAATCTCTCGGTTGCGATTCGCACGAGGGCGGACGCTGCGACGCTCACTGAGGCCGTGCGCCGCGAGGTGCAGGCCGTCGATCCCAACGAGCCGGTGTACGCGGTGAGGACGATGGACGCGGTGGTGGCGTCGGCTCTGGCGGAGCGGCGATTCTCGATGCTGCTGCTCGCGCTGTTCGCGGCGACGGCGCTGGTGTTGTCGGCGATCGGGATCTACGGCGTGATGGCGTACTTCGTGACCCAGCGGATGCAGGAGATCGGCATCCGCATCGCTCTGGGTGCATCATCGCGCGACGTAATCAGCCTGGTGCTCGGAGAAGGCGTGCGCCTGGCCGCTGCCGGCGTCGTGTTGGGTCTCGTCGGCGCGTTTGCGCTGACGCGCGTGGTCGCGACGCTGCTGTATCGCGTGGATCCGCGAGACCTCTCACCTTCGGATTGCTTTCAGTCGCGCTGACGGTCGTCGCGCTGGCGGCGTGTTACCTGCCGGCGAGACGCGCAACACGCGTCGATCCGATCTGTGCCCTGCGTGCTGACTGACGTCATCGTAGCGCGGAGCCTTTCAGCCACGGCGATCGGCGGCCCTGAAAGGGCCGCCCTACACCAGCGGCACGTGGCGTCCGGCTTTAGCCGGGACTTTCGCACGTAGCGTCCGGCTTTAGCCGGACTTCGGGAAATCCGACAGCGTTTCCCGCAGGATTTCGAGCACCGCCCGCCGGTCTTCTTTGGACAGCCGCAGGTACTTCGGGTTGGCGTCGAGCGGGGCGAGCACTTCCCCGATCCGCTGGTAGATGGCCTGCCGCGCCTCGGCCGGCAGCGCACGAAACGCCGGCGAGTAGATCATGTAGCTGCAGGGTACCGCAGCAGCCGGCTCTGGAGATCGAGGTGGCGCAGCGATCGACCCTGCCGATCGGTCGGGCCTTGCGACGCAAACAGCTCGGCAAAGCCCGACGTTCCCTTCATCGGCGCCGTGAGCGGCTCCTCGTCCACGAACAGGAGATAGTCCACCAGCTCGATCACGCCCTGCCGCAACGGGCCGTTGGCAAAATCAACGGCGCCCGCTTGCGTGGCGACGCGGGTTTCCCACCCGATTCGGGTGATCAGGTTCATCATCCGCACCTGATGCTGAAACACCATCAGCGCGACGATGTCGCTGTGGGCTGAGGGGTAGGTACGGGCATCGAAGTCGCCGTCGAGCGACGTACGGTTCAAGGTGCGATCGTTGATCCCGCTCTCGCGGTCATCGGCGTTGGTGACGATCGCGTTCCCCATGTGGCGAATGTTTCCGTGCGTGCCGGTGACGTACCAGCCGCCCCAGCGCCGCCGGAACGGCGTGCGATCGTCGGCGTCGTAGCTGCCGAATTGTCCGAGCGTCGAACCTTCGCGCCCCATGAACACGCTGCGCGCCAGCATCCCCGGCACGTGGAGCGTGCTCAGGACCTGATGGCAGGTCAGGCAGTCTTTGCGCCGTTCGAACAGCGGTTGCGTCTGCGACTTCTGGTCGATCGTGTAGAACACGACGCCCTGCTGCGGGTCCTGCACCGCCAGCTCGAGCAGCGGCGCGCCGCGAATGTAGCCGACGGTCACCGTGTCGTTGAAATAGATCGCGCGCGGGTTATCGGGCGAGGTGTGCAGGCCCTGGATGCCGCCCTTCGTCATCACCAGCATCTGCGATTCGATCGGTACCTGCAGCGCCTCGAGCGTCGTCCGCAGAAAACCGCTCACAGCTTCGTAAGAGAGACGCAAGGAGCCCTCTTCGATCCGGCGATTCAGGTCGGCAACGGCATCGTGTGGGGGAGTCGTGTAGTAGCCGATCGCGGGGTTCGTCAGCACGCCGATCAACGGGCGCTCGGTGAGCTGGGCCATCGTCGTCGCCGCGCAGAGCGCAGCAATTATCACGGCCGCCGTGGATGGTCCGGCTAAAGCCGGACGCCACGTACAAAGTTCCCGCCGTCGAGCGCCCGCCGTCACGGGCCTCATTCTCTCACGGGTATAATCAGGCTTTCCTCGAGGGAGCGTTGCGCTGCGTACGTGGCGTCCGGCTTCAGCCGGACAGGCTCCGACGCGGTGGTGGAGGTCGGATGCGAAGAACCTGGCCGTCGGCCCTTCGACTTCGCTCAGGGTTGGCCCTCCTCCTTGTGCTTGCGCTGGGCGCGACCGCGCGAACCGTTCCACCCGCTGACACGATCGCCGCCGGCACCGACACCTGGGCCGGCGATCTGGCGCCGATCGCCGCGAGCGACTGGACGCCCGAGCGCGCCGCGCACCTCATCGAGCGTGCCGGGTTCGGCGCCGCCCCCGACGAAATCGCGCGGCTGGCAGCCCTCACGCCGCAGCGCGCGGTCGACGAACTGGTCGACTACGAAAAGATCGCCAGCGAGCTGAAGCCATTCGACGAGTCCGTCATCTGGGATCCGGGCATGGATCCGTTTCCGCCAAGCCGCGCCGAGGCGGTGCGCATCGCGCGCGAGCGCGGCGTCGGGCTCGGCGAGAAAGTGCTGCCGCCTGGCGCGCAGCGGCGGCTGCAGCCCGTCGTCGACAAGTTCTTCTACGGGTTGTACGCGAACGGCATCGAGACGCAGCGTCTCGGGTTTGTGGTGGGCGAATCGCATGCTCGCCGGCAAGCGGCCGCTCGAAGAAAAGCTGACGCTCTTCTGGCACGGGCACTTCGCGACCGGCGAAAACAAAGTACGCGACTACCGGATGATGCTCCGCCAGAACGAGATGTTCCGGGCGCGCGCGTCGGGACCGTTTCGCGATCTGCTCGTCGGGATTCTCAAGGACCCGGCGATGCTCGTGTATCTCGACAACGGCGAGAACGTGAAGTCGCATCCCAACGAGAACTTTGGCCGCGAGCTGCTCGAGCTGTTCACGATGGGCGTCGGCAACTACACCGAGCGCGACGTCCGCGAAGCCGCGCGCGCGTTCACGGGGTGGACCAACGACGTCCTGGAGTTCAAGTTCGACGCGGCGCAGCACGATGCCGGCGAGAAGACCTTCCTCGGGAAGGCCGGCCCCTTCAACGGCGAGGACATCGTGGACGCGATCCTTGCGCAGCCCGTGACGGCGGAGTTCGTGGCGGCGAAGGTCTATCGCTTCTTCGTCCGCGACGAGATCGGCGCGCCGGTCAAAACCGCGTTGGGCCGCGCCTATCGCGACAGCGGCTACCAGATGAAGCCGCTCCTGAAGCGCATCTTTCTGTCGAAGGACTTCTACAGCGCGCCGGCCGTCGCGACGCAAATCAAGAGTCCCGTCCAGCTCGTGGTGTCCACCTACCAGGAAGCTGTCGCTCACCCAGGTCCCGACGATTCCAGATTTCGGCCGGATGACGGGCAGCCTCGGCCAGTCGCTGTTCGATCCGCCGAACGTCGCAGGCTGGGCGGGCGGCCGCACCTGGATTACGCCGTCCACCTTGCTCAATCGAGGCAACCTCTTTCGCGCGGTGCTGTTCCCGGACGTCAAGAACTTCCGGGCGCCCGATCGCACGATGTCCGGCACCGACGCGCGCGTGGGGCAGCGGTTCATCCAGGGCACGAGCATGACCGAGGCGACCCGGGAGGACGTGGACGCCGGCACGATGGCCGAGTCGAACATGATGGTGGACCGCGACGAGGACTACAACACGCGCTACGGCGGCTTCAAAGGGTTTCAGCTCGCCTTCGAGCGGACGAAGCTCATTCCCCGCAGCCCGGCGAAGATCGATCTGACGGCGATGGTCGGCGCGGCGGGCGCCGATACGGCCGACAAAGTCGTCGATCACTTCCTGCGCCGATTCCTGTCGACGCCGCTGCCAGATCGCGAGCGGGGTGTGCTCGTCGAGTTCCTGCGCGGCAAGCTCGGGTCGTCGAGCGTTCAACCCAACGACAAGCTGGAAGAGTCGTTGCGGGAGTTGCTGTATCTCGTGTTGAGTACGCCCGAGTATCAGGTCGGTTAGGGATCTGCCACGAAAACACGAAAACACGAAGAGGAACATGTTTGGTTTCGTGCTTTCGTGATTTCGTGGCTGATCGATGAGGTTCGGCATGTCGCGTAAACAAATGCTTCACGGTTGTTGCTCACGCCGCGAATTTCTGTCGCGTGGGCTGTACGGCATCGGCGTCGGCGCCGGGCTGCCGCTCGTCCTGAGCCGCACGTCCGCGGCGCTCACCGCGCAGGCGCTGCGTGGGACCAGCGTCGAAAACCACCCCGAGCGCATTCTCGTCGTCGTCGAGTTGTCGGGCGGTAACGACGGATTGAACACGGTCGTGCCCTACTCGGATCCGGCGTATTACCGCGCAAGACCGAAGCTCGGCATCCCGGAACGTGAGGTCATCAAGGCGGCCGATGGGTTCGGTTTCCATCCGTCGATGGTTGGCTTCGAGCGCCTCTACAAGGACGGGATGCTCGCCGTCGTCCACGGCTGCGGATACGACCATCCGAGCCTCTCGCACTTCTCGTCGATGGGTTTCTGGCACACCGGCGTGCCCAATGGCGGCGAGCCGCTCGGATGGCTCGGCCGCCTGGCCGACGCGCGCTACGACGCGGGGACGCGCAACCTGATCGTGGACATCGGCACGTCGCAGTCGCTCGCCGTCCGAAGCGGCAAACACTCGCCGCTCGTGTTCGACGACCCGGCGCGCTTCCGCCGCGAGGGCACCGACGCGGAGAAACAGGCGCTCGTTGACCTGAGCAAGCCGTCCGCCAAAGCGTCGAGCGCGACGGTCGACTTTCTGAAATCGACCGCCGACAACGCGACCGCCAGCTCCGATTTCGTCCGCCGCGCGACGGCCGACTACCGGACGTCGGTCGATTACGGCCAGGGCGGCGGCATCACCGCCAACCTCCGGCGGGTCGCGGCGCTCATCGCCTCAGGCATGCCGACGCGCCTCTATTACGTGACCTACGCCGGCAACTCGTTCGATACGCACGTGCAGCAAGCCGATCTGCACAGCCGCCTGCTCATGTACACCGCCGACGCCGTGCGCGGCTTCCTCGAAGACATCAAGCGCATCGGCCACGCCGATCAGGTCGCGGTGATGATCTTCACCGAGTTCGGCCGCCGCGTCGAAGAGAACGGCAGCCTCGGCACCGACCACGGCACCGCGACGCCGATGTTCATGATCGGCAAGGGCGTCAAAGGCGGCTTCTACGGCAAGCCGCCAAGCCTCACCGACCTGGACGACGGGAATCTGAAGATGACGACGGACTTCAGGCGCGTCTACGCGACGGCGATCCAGGAATGGCTTGGATCCGACGACGCGCAGACGATCCTGAAGGGCCGCTTCGATCCGCTCCACGTGTTCGCGCGCGCCTAGCTACTTCAACGCTTTCTTGACCTGTCCCCGGGGCGGACACGTGGGTCCGCCCCTACGAGCTATTCCGCGATTACTGATGGGCGGGCTGCTGCTGCGCGAAGTTTTTCATGAACTCGTCGCCGCGCTTCTTCATTTCCTCTTGCGTGAGGTCTTCCTTCCGCGTCGCGATCGTCCATCTGTAGCCTTCGGGATCCGTCAGAGTCCCACAGCGATCGCCCCAGAACTGATCCTGCATCCCGCCCATCGGACCCTCGAGTTGCTTCGCACCGGCGGCCAGCGCGCCGTTGAACACCTTGTCGGCGTCCGGGACGTAGATCCAGAACGACGCGGGCGACCCGCCGTACGCTTTCGGGCCCTTGCCGCCCATCATCACGTCGTTCGCCATGAAATGCGAATTGCCAATCTTCAGTTCGGCGTGCATGATCTTGCCGTCTGGACCAGCGAAGCGGGAGATTTCTTCCGCGCCGAGCGCCTTCTTGTACCAGTCAATCGACTTGGCGGCGTTGTCGAGGGTGAGCTGCGGCGTCACCGAGTGGAGACCTTCAGGAACCGGACTCTTTGCTTTTGCCATTGCATTGACCTCCTTCGCCACAAACGACGAACTCGTCATTCTGTGTTGACCGCAATGCGACGCGCAAGCTGAAGCAATCATGTCCCCAGCCGTTGCGACCTCAACCGAAATCGTGAACACGCGGCGGAGCACGGTGAACAACGTCGGAACGTTCGTCGCGTACGTGTATCTGCTTCGCGTGCCGTTGCTCACCTGCGCGCTGATCATTGCCCTGCCGGTCGTTGCGCTGCCACGCGACGCGATCGCAGGTCCGCTCTTGCGAGGACTCTTCGACATCGGGCACCCGGACGCATCGTGGTGGACCGGCGTCGTGACGTTCGGCCTGCTGACGCTCGCGGCGTTTCTGCTGGCCGCCGCCATCGCCATAACGGCGCGCCTGATTCTCATCGATGGACACGAGCGGTTCGGTCTCCCGGAAATGAAGTCGTCGCCCGGGTTGCAGCTCATGATTCGTCTCGTGCCGCTCGTCGCGGCGGCGGTTCTCGTGAGCGGCGCCTGGATGCAGAGCTGGCCCGCGACATTCCGCGATGCTTCTTCGGCCGCGCTCGGTACGCTCGCCGGCTTCGCCGTCTTCGTCCTGCTCCTGACCGTCGTCCACGACTGGTTGTGGGACAACGTGCTCGTCAACCGGCGATCCTTCATGTGGCGGACCAGGCTGTTCTCCGTCCCGGCGGATCTGCTGTTCGGCATCCTGAGGCGCGTGGTCCGCCTGACGCCGGAAGGCTTCGTCGATCCGCAGAACCGGATCTGGGCGCGCCACGCATTTGCGCTCCTGCAGGTTCTCGTGTCGCTCGGGTTCTATGGCGCCGTGTTCGTCATCAAGTCGAGCGGCGTGTACGTGGGCGGCGGCCAGCCGACGATCCCGACGCTCTGTCTGGTTCTCGTGCTCGCGATGCTGGCGTGCTGGGCACTGACCGGCTTGACGTTTGTCTTCGATCGCTTTCGTGTGCCGTTGTTGACGCTGCTGTTCGCCTACGGCTCGGCGATGTCGGTGTTCCCGTGGAACGATCATTTCTTCCAGACCGTGAATCCCGGTCCGCAGCGGGTTCCCAGCGCCTCGCCGGACGCCGTCCTGAAACACCGCGCGGGCAAATCGGCGATCGTGGTTGCCGCCGCCGGCGGCGGGATTCAGGCGGCTGCCTGGACCGCGCGCGTCCTCGCCGGCCTGCAGAGAGACAGCCTGGCGTGCGGCGACGATTTCGACCAGGCTCTGGTCGCCCTCAGCGCCGTCTCCGGCGGGTCGGTCGGCGCGATGTACGTCGTGGACGCATATCGCGGCGGCGTCCTGGACGCTTCTGCCCTCGACAACGCTGTGAAGGCGGCGGAAGCGTCGAGTCTCGACGAGGTCGCATGGGGGCTCACGTATCCGGATCTCGTCTGGACCATCGCCCCGTTTCTCAAGCCCGTCTACCCGCCGTTCCTCGTCAAGGATCGCGGCTCCGCGCTCGAAGACGCGTGGAAGCGCAGCGAGACGCTGCACACCGCGACGCTCGACATGTGGCGCGCGGACCTGAGCGCGCAGCCTCGCGTGCGGCCGGCCATCCTGTTCAATGCCACGGTCGCGGAGAGCGGGCAGCGGATGTTGTTCGCGACGACGACGCTCGAAACGGCGTCGACGGACGTCGGCCGGCGCGAGTTCGCGCGCGACTTTCCCGACCTCGACGTGCCGGTGACGACGGCGGCGCGCATGTCGTCGACGTTCCCGTACGTCTCGCCGGCTGCGCGGGTGAACCGGAAAGCCGGCTTCGACAACCAGTTTCACTACGTCGACGGCGGCTACTACGACAACTACGGCACCGCCACGATCATCGAGTGGCTGCGGCTCGGGTTGAGCCGGCTCACCGCCGATCTTCCCAGTCGCGTGCTGATCATCGAGATTCGATCGTTTCCGGACGGCGCGGCTGCCGAACCCACCGGTCGAAACGGTTGGATAGCGGATCTGCTGCAGCCGCTCCTGACGCTCTATGCCGTGCGCGGCGCGGGTCAGGCGGCGCACAGCGACTTGCACCGGGATCTGCTCGAGGACGGCGGCTCACTGATCAAGCACGTGCCGGTCACATTCCCGCAGCGTCTGCTCGACGATCAGGAGGACGCGTCGCCGCCGTTGTCGTGGCACCTGACGGCGCGGGATCGCGGGCTGCTCGGCGACGCGTGGCGCGATCCCGATGTCGTCAACGCGCGTACAGTCGTGCAGCAATTTCTGGGATTGGGCAATGACACCCAACGCGCCGGCTGCATCGTTCCGTAAGCTCGCGAAGATCTGCGGGTGGGTCGGTGTCGCCGCCCTCGCCGCCGGAGTGTGGACGGCCCGCGCCGGCACGCTGAAGGCGCGCCATCGGCTGCCGGAAGGCGTGAAGTCGCCGGTGCTCGCCCTCGAGCTGATTCGACAACCGCAGCTGCTCGCTGAAATCGCGCGTCCCGATCCGCCGGCCCAGGACGGTATGCCGCCGCCGCGACAATTGCGCGAACGCGAGCACCTCATCGACGCCGTCAAGCTCGACACGCGGGCCTTCATCCCTGCCTACACGATCTTCCTCGGCTCTGATCGGATGGCTCGTGGTGAGGCACGGTTCCCGCCGGCTGCGAGTGCTGGGCGCAGTCGCGATCGTGACGACGATGGCCGGCGCTGTGTTCGACTGGCGCGAGAACCGCGAGATGCTGGCGCTGCTCACGACGGGTTCCGGCGACCCGCGTCCGCCGAGCCTGATCAAATGGCTGCTGCTCAGCGTCGCGATCGCGTCGAGCACGCCGGTTTTTCTCCTCGGGCCGGTTCACTTGTTCCTGCGCGCAGATCGGGTATGCCGGCATCGTGTCGGCGCTGTGGGCCGCCGGTGACGGCGTGCTCGGCGTCTGCTGGGGCAACGATCAGATGATCGAAGCGGCGGCCGGCCGCATGGGCGGGTCGTTCCTGCTTGCCGTGATCTTCCTGCTCGGCCTCGAGCCGCTGAAAAACGGGATCATGCCCGCGCTGGATGCCCTGGCGCGGGAATGGCCGTTCCGCAAGCTGGTCGAGTGGCCCGCCGGGGACCAGAACGAAACGGTGGGGGAGCCGGTGTTCCCTGTCGAGAAGGTGTAGCGCTCGGGCACTTGTCGAGGCCCGCCGATTCGCGGCCCTAGAAAGGCGCCGCGCTACTGCTTCAGGGTCGCGATGTACGCCTTGATCACCTCGAACACGAAGTCCTCGCACGCCTCGCTCGTCTTCGGATCGTAGGCGCCGCCGTTGGTGATGTTGTCCGACACCACGCGGATGCCGAGAAACGGCGTGCCCAGCTGCCCCGCAATCTGCGCCGCCGCCGCCGTTTCCATCTCTTCGACGATCGTGCCGTACTGGGTGCGGAACCAGGTCACACGGTCCACTTCGTCGTTCCACATGTCGCTCGATCCGATCGCGTCCTTCGACAACCTTCCCGCGCGTGTACTGCGGTTTCGCGCGGCGCGCGGCATCAATCAGCGGTTCGTCGGCGGCGAAGCGCGCGACGGTACGCGCTTTGGGATCGTTGCCGGCGCTGCCGTCCGACGCCGTCAGGTTGAGCGGAAACCAGTCCAGCGGCTGGCTCCCGGCGCCCTTCGCGCGGTACGGCGTCTTGAACGCGCCCAGGCTGACCGAGCTCGTGCCGATCACGATGTCGTACACGCGCAGGCTCGGGTCCAGCCCTCCCGCCGTGCCCTGGTTGACGATCGCAATCGGACGATAGCGTTCCACCGCGAGGACCGTCGCCGCCGCGGCGTTGGCAATCCCTTTCAGCGTTTTCGAGACGATGACCGGATAGCCGTTCACCGTGCCGCGCCAGAAGTTCCACCCGCCGGTGTTCTCCAGCGTGACGTTGTCGAGGCGGCCGACCAGCTTCTCGACTTCGATCTGCATGGCGCCCTGCACCACGATCGGGCCTGCGCGTTGCCGTTCTGGTCTTGCGGGAACGCCGGGACCGCGATCGTGAAGACCGCGAGCAGGCACACGGACAGAATGCGAGTCACGATCGAGGTCCTCCGACAGGGGTCAGGCGCGTGCCGAGAAGCGACGGTACACGAACAGCAGCAGCACGGCGCCGAGCGTCGCCATGATAAAGCCTGCCGCCTCGTCGGGCTGATACCACCCCAGCGCTCGCCCGAGGAAGCCGGCCACGACGGCTCCCGCAATGCCCAGCGCCATGGTCACGATGATCCCGCCGGGATCCTTGCCGGGCATGACGAGCTTTGCGATGGCGCCGACGATCAGTCCGAATATCACCCAGCCAAGAATGCCGAACATGACATTCCTCCTTCCGGCATCGCGAGGTTCAGCGGCTGCCGAACATCTTGCCTACGGTTCCGAGAATGTCGTTCACGGCCGAGCCGTCGCCGTCGCGGTCCAGCATCGGCGTCAGCATGCTGAGGAGATCGCCGCCGCCGCCGGGGACTGCCGCGCTCCGCTGACCGACTTGCTGTTTCGCGAGCGAGCCCATCACCATCGTCGCGGCAATCGGCAGCAGCTTCTTCAGGACGTCCGCGCCGATGCCGGTCTGCGCGGCTCCGCGATCGGCCAGCGCCCGGCTCGCCTCCTTGCTGCCCAGGATGTGCCCGAGAATGCCGTTGCCGTCCGCGACTGTTTCCTGACGCCCGAGCGCGGCTGGATCGTCGACATAGCGCTGGTGTCCGCCGCCGCTGATCGCGCCGAGCAACGCCTCGAGTCCGCCTGGCTGCGACGCATTCCGGTGCAGGCCGGCGGCGAGCGCCGGCACCAGCGCCGACAGCGCAGACGAGGTCTGCTCTGGCGACAAACCCACCGACTGACCCGCCTCGCGCGCAGCGGCGCCGCCTTGCGCGTTCAGAATCGCTTCGAGCATGTTCATGAGATCCCCCTTTGCACGATCGAGCCTCGATCGGCGACGGTCACCGCATCATACGTCCGCAAGCTCGTGCAGTGCGGCTCTTCCAACAGACGAGCTGGTTTGACCGCGCGACGAAATCTGTCGCGAGTCCGGATCGAGTTGAGAGTAGAGTCGAAGGTCTGTGCAGTGAAGGAGGAACCGGATGTCTGTTGCCAAAGTGAGTGAGATCAGCGCCACATCCTCGAAGAGCTTCGAGGACGCGATCCAGCAGGGCCTGACGAGAGCAGGAAAGACGCTGCGTGGGATTCGCGGCGCCTGGGTCAAGGAACAGCACGTGCGGTGCGACAACGGGCGGATCACCGAGTACCAAGTGAACATGATGGTGACGTTCGTCCTCGACGACTAACTACGGGAGGTGAGCGATGGGACTGCGAGACACATACGCGTACGCGATTCAAACGGCCAAGGGGAAGTTCCAGGGCAATGCCGAGGAACGTGACGGGAAACTGCACTTCAAGGGAACGGTTGCCACCGAGGCTGAAAAGAACGAGCTCTGGAATGCGATCAAGACCATTCCCACCTGGGAGAAGGACATCGTCGCCGACATCAAGGTGACCGGCGGCCCGGCCGCGGCGGCGCCCGCCGCCAAGACCTACACCGTCAAGGCCGGGGATACGCTGGGCGCCATCGCCAAGGAGCATCTCGGCAGCGCCGGCGCCTACATGAAAATCTTCGAGCTGAACAAGGATCAGCTGACCGATCCCGACAAGATCAAGCCGGGACAGGTTCTGCGCCTGCCGTAGCTAGTCCGCTCGCAGCGCGCTGATCACGTCCACCCGCGACGCCCTCGCCGCAGGGCCGAGCGATGCGAGAATCGCCGCGGCTACCAGCACGGCGGCCGCGGCGAGAATTGGCATCACCCCGGGCATTTCGATTTCAGTGATGTAGCTGCTCACAACACGCGTGAGCGCCACGCCGACAACGGCTCCGGCGACGATGCCGGCCGCGCCGATGACCGCGCCCTCGCGGACGATTCGGGTGAGCAGCGCCACTGGCGACGATCCGATGGCGAGCCGCACGCCGAACTCGCGCGTGCGCGCGCTGACCGAGAACGCCAGCACGCCCGCGACACCGACCACCGCGATCGCAAGCGCGACGCCCGCGAATCCGCTGAACACCAGGGCGTTGACGCGATTGGGCGTCAGCACCTCGGCACGGATGTCGTCCAGCGTCGCCGGGCGCTCCACCGGCTGATCCGACGCGAGGTCGCGAATGATCTTGGTGATCGTCGGCACCAGCGCATACGGATCCATCTTCGCGTGCACGAAGAGGCGGCCGCCGCTCATCTCCTGCTCCATCGGGTGATACACCGTCATCGTCGGCGTTCGGCACGACGTTCTCGTCGTCGATGTCGGGCACGATCCCCACGATGCGCCGGGGATCGTTGCTCACGCCGATGAACTTGGTCACCGGATCGGTCCACAACACGCGGCGGTTGACGGCGTCCATGCTCGGGAACATGCGCTGCGCCAGGCTCTGGCTGACGATGACCACGCGCTCGCCGTCGCGCCGGTCGCCGTCGTTGAAGTCGCGGCCGGCGAGGAGCTTCACGCCCAGCGCGGAAAAGAATCCCGGCGATACCGTGCGGAACTGCGCGCGCGGATCTTCCTCGCCGTTGGCCTTGCGATAGCCCTCGGCCGTGAACTGCGCCGCGAAGAATCCCGGATCGCGCCAGGGCACGACCGTGCCGAGCGCCACCTGCTCCACGCCCGGCAGCTCCGAGATGCGGCGAATCGCCTCTTTGTAGAAGTTCGTGATCTCTTCAGGCTTTCGCGTGTAGGACACGACCGGCACGTTGACGGCGAGCACGTTGCCGCGGAAACCCGTCTGCTGTCGCTGTAAGCGCCAGAAGCGTGGTGATGAGCATGCCCGCGCCGGCGAGCAGCACGAACGACGCGGCGATCTGCGTGACCGCGAACGCGCGCAGACGGCGGTTCGTGCCCGCGGTAATCCGCACGCTGCCGCTCGACAGTCCCAGTCCATTCGCCGATTCCGCCGATGGCAGTCGTGGCACGTAGGCGAGCAGGACGGCGGCGGACACGGCGAGGATCACGCCAACCCACAGCAGGGTCGCGTCCACGGTGACGTCGTTGGCGCGCACCGAGTAGCGTGCCGCGTAGCGCGCGAGCACGGTCACCATCGGCCGCGCGATCGCGATCGCGAGCACCGCGCCGGCGCCGCAGAGCAGCAGGCTCTCGGCCAGGAGCGTGCGACGAAGCGCGCCCGTGCCCGCGCCAAGCGCCGCGCGGACGGCGAGCTCGCCTTCGCGACGCACCGCCCGCGCCAGAATCAGGTTCGCCACGTTGGAGCAGGCGACGATGAACACCAGCGCCGAGGCCGCCAGCAGCACCAGGAGAATCGTCCGGGCCGGCGCGATGATCTGGTCGCGGAGGTTCACCGCGTCGATGCGAAAGTCCGCGTTGCTCTGATACGACTCCGGATGGGCCTTGACGATGGATCCGTGCACGGCGCGAAGTTCCGCGCGCGCCGCCTCGAGATCGGCGCCAGGCGCGAGGCGGCCAAACAGCTCGGTCATCCGGTGCACCCGTCCGTCGACCATCGTCGCGTCGAGATGGTGAGGGCTCGTCACGACGTTGGCGATGATCTCGGTTTCCTGCGGATACGGCACGGAGGGTTCGAGCACGCCGACGACGGTGGCGGAGCGATCGCTCAAGCGGATGACCTTGCCGATGACGCCGGCATCGCTGCGAAACGCCGACGTCCAGAAGCGATACGTGAGCACCGCCGCGCCCTCGGCCTTGGGCCCGTCGTCGCCGGCGTTCAGCAGCCGTCCCAGCACCGGACGAAGACCCATCACCTCGAAGTACGAGCCGCCGACGACTCCGGCGCGCACCGTGCGCGGCTCGCCGAGCCCGAGCATCGTGAATTCGATGGTGGAGAAGTCGCCGAACGCGCTGAGCGTCTTGATCCGCGCCTGCAGATCCCGCAGTTCGGGAACCGAGAAGTTCGCGTTCTCGATGCCGACGCCTTTCGCGCTCTGTCGGATGTAGATCAGCCGATCGGAGTCGCGGTTGACGAGCGGCTCGCAGCAGGACGCCGCGGACGACGCTGAAGATCGCGGCGTTGGCGCCGATGCCCAGCGCGAGCGTCAAGACGACGGTGAACGTGAGGCCCTTGGCGCGAGCGAGGGAGCGAAGGGCGAATTTGAGGTCGGTGAGTAGGTTCATGTGTATACGTCGAAGCAGGGGGGCCGATTTCGACATCGGCCCGTCCCGAAAAAGAGGCAACAGCTTACGCCATCGACATCGAGATGTTCCTCGAGGCTGTCCCACATCGCCGCGGCGCCCTTTTCCATGCCCGATGCAATCACCTCGTCGCGCTGCTGGACCGAGGCGAACGTGCGCCGACGAGATGAGCGTGGTTTTCCCGTCATGTTCTTCAAACCGATAGACTTCGAGCCCCGGCTGGCCCGGCATCCCGTCGAACCCGAAGGTCCACGAGAACCACTCCGGCGGCACGATCTCGCGGAATTCGCCGCCGAATCCGTACCTCTTGGCCGGTGTCCTTCCGCAGGACGTATCGCCACTTGCCGCCCGGGCGGAAGTCCATTTCGCAGACGATCATGGTGATGCCGGGCCCGCCGCCCCACCAGCGGCGGACGTGCTCGGCCTTGCTGTGCGCTTCGAAGACCAGGCGGCGCGGCGCGTTGAAGACGCGGGTGAGCTCGATCTCGGTGTCGGATTTCAGGGTCAGCGTCATGGCGCCGATCTGCCGGCTGACGGGCGTGCTACTTGTTGTCGTCACGGTTTTTCTCCTTCTCTTGAAGCTCGGTCAGATACGCGTCGAGTCGGCTGAGGCGCTCGTCCCAGATTCGGCGATAGCGCTCGACCCAGTCGGCGACGTCTTTCAGTGGGGCCGGCTCGAGCCGGCACGGCCGCCACTGCGCTTTGCGGCCCTGGGTGACAAGGCCAGCGCGCTGAAGGACTTTCAGGTGTTTCGAGACGGTGGGGAGCTTGAGGTGAAACGGCTCGGCGAGCTCGTTGACCGTGGCTTCGCCGGTCGCCAGCCGAGCGAGGATCGCCCGCCGGGTCGGGTCGGCAAGGGCGAAGAATGTGCTGCTGAGCTCGTCGGTGACCATTTGTATTATGCCTACAAGCTAATTAGCTTGTCGGCATAATATAGGCGGCCAGATTTGCGTGTCAAGTCCCTAAATGTGAGCGTGCCAATGTAGGTGTCTGACACGTGTCTGACACATGTCAGACACCGGGTTCTAGTCCAAGTCGGCGAGCAGCGGATAGTGATCGCTGGGTAACAGATCGCCGTCGCGGCGGTAGTCGATTTCCGCGGCAGTGCTTATGACTTGTCCGCGCACCAGGATCCAGTCGATCCGGTAGTTCCCATGAGCCGCGGCGTCGGCCGGATACTCGCCATGCTGCAGGCGAGTTGCTCCGGTGAATCCGTGATACGTGACAATGCCGTCGTCGCTGTTGCCGGCTTCGCGCCAGGCGTCGCGGAACCCGGCGGTCGTCAGCAGGTACTGGTGCGCGTCGCCGCCGGCCGCGCAGTTGAAATCGCCGACGAGCACGACGTCCGCCTTCCCGGCGATGCGATCGAGTTCCTGGTGCAAGACCTTCGCGGACGGCAGCCAGCTGCCCGCGTTCGTGTCGACGTGTGTGCTCGCGAAGACCAGCTCTCGATCGCCGAGCGATCGCGGAGCCGCACCCATCCGCACGCGCGCGGCCCCCAGTCGTTGTCCCAGGACACGCTGTGCGCGATCTCGGGCGTCTCCGACAACCAGAACAGGCCGGTCGCTTGCAGATCGAAACGCTCGGTCCGGAAGAAGCCGCCGTGCGGTTCCACCGTACGCTCTCGATCGCCGAGACGATCGCGGAGCCGCACCCATCCGCACGCGCGCGGCCCCCAGTCGTTGTCCCAGGACACGCTGTGCGCGATCTCGGGCGTCTCCGACAACCAGAACAGGCCGGTCGCTTGCAGATCGAAACGCTCGGTCCGGAAGAAGCCGCCGTGCGGTTCCACCGTGCCCCACTCATCGCGAAACTCGCCGAAGCCGGAGTATTCGGGGAGACCGCTGGCGATCTCGTCGAACTGCGCGGCGGTCGGCTCCTGGAGTCCGACGAGATCCGGTGCGTGCTCGCGAATCGTGTCGATGACCAGGCTACGACGATGAGGCCAGGCCTGGCGGCCATCGGCCGGCTCGTCGTAGCGGATGTTGAATGTCATCGCACGCACGCGTCACGCTCCCGCAGGTGTTGCTAAAGTTAGTCTACGTGACCACAAACCCACGCGTGCTCGTCAAGCTGCGCAAGTTGTGTCTGGCGCTGCCGGATGCGTTCGAAAAGCTGTCGCACGGCGAGCCCACGTTCTTCGTGAAGAAGCGCTCGTTTGCGATGTTCGCGAACGCGAACAACCATCACGGCCGCGGACGCCATGGCGTGTGGATCAAGGCGGCGCCCGGCCGCCAGGCGCGCGCGGTGCGAGCCGATCCGGCGCGGTTCTTCGTGCCGCCGTACGTCGGACCGAGCGGCTGGGTCGGCGTCTATCTCGACGAGCAGACGCGATGGGACGAGCTCGCCGACATCCTGCGCGACGCGCACGGTCTGGCCGGCGCTCCCGCCACGCGCAAGCAGCGTTAAGCTTTTGACCCGCTCGCGTCGAGCGTGAACGTGAACATCACCGACGGCACCGCGCTCGCGGCGCCGCCGCACGAGGCGTACAGCTTCTTCGCGGGCGCATTCGTCTCGTCGGTGAGCACCCACGCCTCGCCGCAGCCAAGCCGTGCGGCGTGCTCGAGCAGCGCGCGCATCACCGCCTGGCCGATGCCGCGCCGTTGATGGCTGTCGGCCACTCCGACTTCGTTGATCCACAATTCCGCCGGCTTGTCGGGGTGGACGTAGTGCACGCCTGAGGCAAAGCCGATCACCTGGCCCTCATCGATGGCGACCGCCAGATGATGCCGCGGATCGTCGAGGAACTCGGCGGCCAGCCGCGGATCGATCGCTTCGTCGAAGACGTCCGGCGCGACGTTCTCGAGCACGGCGCGATCGCCGGGATTGAGAATTCTGATCTCGACAGGCACGATGACATCTTACCGATCCTCCTCGTGAGCTTAGACACCGTTTGACGCCAATCGTCCGCGTCCACCGTCGCGCAACACGCGGGGTCTAAGCCGGTGGAGGTCGCGCATGTTCAGCTACATCACCGAATCGCCCTCGCCTGTCGGCAGCCGCAATCGCAACGCGTACGTGCCCATCTCGATCGTCACGCATCTCGTGCTGGTGGCGCTCGTCATCGTCGTTCCGCTTTTTGCGCCGAGCGTGCTGCCGGTGCCCGCGACGACGTTGATGGCCGCGTTCCTCAGCCGTGATGTTCCGGCGCCGCCACCGCCTCCGGCGCCTCCCGCGCCTGCGAGCTCAGCGCGCACTGAAGCGCCGCCAACCGCCGATGTGGATCCATTCGCGGCGCCGCTTGTGTCGCCGGCTGCTGTCGCGCCGGAAGCTGTCGGGGAGACGACTCGGGGGCTGATTCAAGGTGTCGAAGGCGGCATCGGGAATGTGTTGGACGGCGCTCTCGGTACGCGAGTGGACCTGCCACCGCCTCCGCCGCCGCGGGTCGAGCCCGACCGCCGCGCCCGGTCGGCGGCCAGATCACGAGGCCGAAGAAGATTCACGACGCGATGCCCGTCTACCCGGCGATGGCCCAGGCATCACGCGTCAGCGGCATGGTGATCATCGAGGCCACGATTGGACCAGGCGGCGACGTGCTCGACGCCACCGTGCTTCGCGGACATCCGCTCCTCGACAGCGCGGCGCTCAGCGCGGTCCGGCAATGGCGGTTCACGCCGACGCTGCTGAACGGCAAAGCCATCGCGGTCGTGATGACGGTCACAGTCGATTTCCAGTTGAGATGAAGCGCGGGAAAACAGTCCGCCGTACAATGGAGGTGAGCGCCAGCGCTGGGAAGTGGAGTCGTCGGCATGAGTCGGAATCTTGCATTCGGGTTGGTCGCGTTGTGCGTCGCCGGTGCGATGGCTGCGCCCGTGGCGCTCCCAGCCCCCCGCACAGCCGCCGGTGTTCCGCGGCACGAGCGACGCGGTGAACGTGTTCGTCACGGTGACGGATCGAGACGGCCGGCTCGTCACGACGCTCGCGCAAACCGATTTCGAACTTCGCGACGAAGGCAAGCCTCAGCCGATCACGCTGTTCGACAACACGCCGCAGCCGATTCGGCTGATCGTGATGCTGGATGTGTCGGGCAGCATGGAAGGGAATCTCCCGCTGTTGCGAGCCGGCACGGAACAGCTGTTCACGCGGCTGCGCAAGGACGACGTCGCGCGCGTCGGGGCGTTCGGGAAGGACGTCGAGATCAGTCCCTCTTTCACCAACGATCCGGGAGAGCTGCGCAGGGCGCTGCCCACCAGCATCGCGCCCGATGCGCCGACGCCGCTGTGGCGCGCGCTCGATGATGCACTGACGGCGTTCGGGAGCGAAGGGGGCGCGCGTCCCGTCATCCTGGTGCTGAGCGACGGCAAGGACAGCCCGCAGTTTGCGCTGCGGCAGAAATTCGTCAGCCAGGCCGAGATCATCGATCGCGCCCGCCGCGAGGACGTGATGATCTACGCCATCGGCATGCGGAGCCGCAGCCGGCAGCCGATGGCGCCCGGCATCGGTCGCGGCGCGCTGCAGGCGATGGTGACGGCCGATCTCCCTGATCCCGGCCTCGCGGTCGTCGCCGAGCAGACGGGCGGCGGCTACGTCGAGATTCGATTCAACGACGATCTCGGCGCCGCGTTCGCCAAGATCGCCGACGAGTTGCACAGCCAATACCTGCTCGGCTTCGCTCCGCCGAAACGCGATGGCAAGGTCCACGAGATCGACGTGCGGCTCGCGCAGAAGGGGATGAAGCCGCGCGCGCGCAAAAGCTACGTCGCGCCGCAAAGGGGTCTGATCCGGATCAGATCCGGGATCAGATCCGGGATAGCGGGGTCTGATCCGGATCAGACCCCAAGTGGCACGGGGCTTGCGCCGTGGATCGCCAATTCTGCGCGCCGCTTCACATCGCCGACGCTGTGCTGAACGTTCTCGACCGGCCGATAAGGTACTCGTGCGTATTCATTGCGAACGCGGTGCGGTGATGGCGATCGTGCTCATGGTGCTTGGGTCCGTGTTGCTGATGACCGTCATGGCCGCGAAGTTCACCGACGTGGCGGTCCCGGGGTTCACCAAAGCCAAGGTCTCCACGAACGAAACGGCCGCCATCGCGTCGCTTCGCGTCATCAACGGCAGCCAGTTGAACTACTCGACGAGTTGCGCGAGCGGCGGGTTTGCCGTGAGTCTGGAGGATCTGGCCAGGCCGCCGATCGGACAGGACGTCCCCTTCGTCAGCTCCGACCTGGGCAAGAACGGCATCGAGAAAAACGGCTACAAGCTGACGCGTGGCGAAAGACGAGCGACCCAGCGTCGTCGAAATCGGGTCGGCCGCGTCGACGTGCAACGCGTCGGCCGACCCTCCCGCAAGCTCCTACTACGTCAGCGCCGAGCCGACGACGCCGGGCACGACGGGCGTCCGGTATTTCGCCACCGACGCCCGGGGCATCGTGTATTCCAGCGAGAGCCCGATTCCGAATCCGATCGTCGAATCCGAAACCGTCGTGCCCGTGCAGTAGCGCGTCATCAGAACCGGACGCCCAATCCGATGCGCGCTTCGTTCACCTGATACGCGTTGCCGGCGTTGAGCGCCGACGCCACGCCGCCCGCCGTGATCTTCTTGTAGCGATACCCGAGGTCCACCGAGATCGGCCCACGCTCGAAGAGCACGCCGGCCCCGGCGCCGAGCAACGGGCTCGGTGCTGTTGAGAAACCCGAGTCCCGCGGCGATGAACGGATCAATCGGTCCGCCGAACCCCGACACTCTCGTGTTCAGACGCGCCATGCCCGCCGTGGCTTCGGCGTAGGGCCGCAGCGCCAGACCGCGCGAGGCGATGAACCGCACCCCGCCTTCGCCGTACCACGCGGAGATCCGCAGCTGAACCGGCGTGAACGCGAGCAGGTCGTAGAGCGGCGACTGGACGTCGGACAACCGTCCGATTTCGCCGACCACCTGGATGTTCGACGTCAGATCGGTGGTGACGACGCCACCGAGCGCGGAGGCCGGCGTCTCGCGGCCGAGCGCGGACGATGGGTCGAACGTGAGCCCGCCGAAACCTTGAATCGAGGTTCGCGGGGATTGGGCGAGTGCCGCCGAGGGCACGGCCCACAGGACGAACGCGGCAATCGTGATGGTTTTGCGCATAATCGAGGACACTCCGGCGCTGGCACAGCTCAACACAGCAACAGCGATGCCACGGCGGAGTGCCGTAATTACAGCGCTCGTTCGGGGGTGTAGGGCCGTTCGACCCGGCCAACCAGGTCGGCGACGATTGCGGTGAGCTCCCCGGGATCGACCGGCTTGGGGACGTGCATGTTGAAGCCGGCGCCAATCGCCCGCAGGCGGTCCTCTGGCCGGCCGTACGCGGTCAGCGCAATCGCGGGCGTCTCGCCTCCTTCACGTGGCGCGAGCGCGCGAACCTTCTGAATCAGCGTGTAGCCGTCCTCGCCAGGCATCTCGATGTCGGAGACCAGGACGTCGGGATGCCAGCTGCGAAACATCTCGAGAGCGGCGGCCGCCGACAGGCAGGTGCGGACCTCCGCGCCGGCGCCCTTCAGGACCGCATCCGCGAGCGCGATCGCTTCGGCGTCGTCGTCGGCGACCAGCACGCGCAGCCCGTCCAGGCGAACGATTCGGGCGGCGCCTCTGCCGGTGGAACGCCCAGGTGATCGCGCGTGCGCCGATTCGGCCGGCGGCGTCGGCGGCCGCGATCGGCACGGTCACCGTGAACGTGGCGCCGCGGCCGTCTCCGTCGCTGTGCGCGACGACCGTTCCGCCGTGCAGCTGCACGAGGTGCTTGACCAGCGCCAGCCCCAGCCCCAGGCCGCCGTGCGCGCGCGTGCTCGAGCTGTCGGCCTGCCGGAACCGCTCGAACACGTGCGGCAGCATCGCCGGCGCGATCCCCTGGCCGGTGTCGCTGATGACGATCTGCACGTGCGCATTCACGCGCTGCAGCTGGAGGTTGACGTCGCCGCCGCGCGGCGTGAACTTCACCGCGTTCATCAGCAGGTTCCACACCACCTGCTGCAGGCGCGCGGGATCGCCGGTGACCAAACCCACGTCCGGATCGATGGTCGTCCGAATGCGAATGCCCTTGGCGTCGGCGGCCGGACGCACGGCATCGAGCGCGCCGGACAGCACGCCGGGCATGTCGACGCGCCGCACGTCGAGCCGCATCTTGCCGGTCGTGATTCGCGACAGGTCGAGGAGATCGTCGATGAGCCGGACCTGCGCGTCGGCGTTGCGCACGATCGCGTCCTTCGCGCGCGCGATCGTCGCGTCGTCGCGGAGCTCGCCGCTCTGCAGCATCCGCGCCCAGCCGTAGACGGCATTGAGCGGCGTCCGCAGTTCGTGCGAGAGGACGGCCATGAATTCGTCCTTGCTGCGATCGGCCGCCTCGGCGGCCTCGCGCGCCTGGCGCTCCTTCCGCAGCAGCTCATCGCGCTCGGCCTCGCCCTTCCTCAGCTCGTCGGCGGCGTTCGCCAGCGCTGCGCCCACCGCGACGATCTCCTGGATGTTCGTCCGCAGGAGCCGAGGCCCTTCCTTCCGCCCGAGCGCCTCCGCCGCCGCTCGCAGTTCGGCGATCGGGCCGCGTGATGCCGCGCGCGACGCGGAACGCGACGAGCGTGCCCAGTCCGAGCGACAGGAGGATGCCGCCGCCGTAGACCGCGAGCGATCCCCACACGGCGACGTCGACGCTCGCGGTCGGAATGCCGAGCACGACCAGCCAGTCGCTCGACGCCAGCCGGCTGTACGGCGCGAAGATGCGTTCGCCCTCGAGCGCGTAGGCCACGCCAAAGCCTTCCGCACCGCCGGCATCGACCACCTCTTGCACGCTTGGCGACAGCCGGCCGCCGAGGTTCGCTTCGTGCGCCCTCGACCGCGCGACGCGCACGCCGTGCGCGTCCACGATGGAGATGACCCAGTCCGCCGGGACCTGCTGGCGCGCGAGAACCTGGTGGATCGCCTCAGGTTCGACGAGGGCGCTGACGACGTATTTCAACTGTCCGTTGCGCATGACGGGCGCACGGACCGTGAAGAACCAGCTCTTCTGCGGCGCCTCCTGTGTCAGGCTGCCGACAGCCGGCGACCGAGTGCGCACCACGCGAGCGAAGCTTTCCTCGTCGATCGACGTCGCTGGCGGCGAAGCCGTTGGGGAGACCCGTATCCACCAGCGGCGCCCCGGACGTGTCGGCCAGTACGATGGCGGCCCATTCTGTTTTGGATTGAGTCACTCGCCGGACCCGTTCGAGAAACCCCGGGACATCGTCGCTGTCGAGAACCGGTGTGGTAGCCAGCGCCTGGAGCACCGAGATCGAGCTGCGCAGCTCCGCATCGACGGCGTTGGCGACCGAACGCGCCAATTCCATCCCCACCTGACGAGCTTGCGCACTCTGCTGCCGCTGAATGACGAAGAGTCCGATACCCGCCACGACCCCGAGCGGGACGAGACCCGCCGCGGTGAGCAGGAACAGACGCCTCCAGAGGGGCACTCCGCTCGTCGCGACAGGCATGTCGCCAGTATCTCATCAAGAAAAATGCCAACGCTGCCGATTCAGGACACTCGCAGGGCTCTTACGGGATCGAGCCGGGTCGCGGCGCGGGCGGGCACATACGCGGCAATGAAGGCGACCGCGAAGAGCAGGGCCGTGACGGCGACGAACGTCAGCGGATCGGTCGGCGTGATGCCGAAGAGGATCCCGCTGAGCGTCCGCGTCAACGCGAGCGATGCCAGCAGTCCGACCGCGGCGCCGCCGGCGACGACAGCCATGTTGTGACGAACAATCCGTCCGACAACGGCTGCCGGCTGCGCGCCAAGAGCCAGCCGCAGCCCGATCTCTCGCGTGTTGCGCGCCACCGAGTACGACACCACGCCGTAGATGCCGAGCACCACGAGCAGCAGGCCAACGGACGCCAACGCGTTGAACAGGAACGTGCGGATCCTCGGCTCGGTGACGGATGCGTCGATTGCATCGGACACCACGCCGATCGAGCGGACCGGCAGCTCGGCGTCGATCCGTTGCACCGTCTCTCGCAGCGAAGCGGCCATCGCGATCGGACTCGCGGCCCTGACGACCAGCGTGAAGCCCTCGACGGGCGCCTGCGAGTACGGCACATAGATCTCCGGCTGCGCCTGCTGGTCGAGGCCATGGTGGCGAACGTTGCCGACCACGCCAACCACCTGCAGCCACGGCCCGGGACCGCTGCGGAGCATCAATCGCATCCGGTTGCCCAACGCTCGCTGGTCCGGCAGGTACTGGCGCACCAGGGCTTCGTTCACGATCGCGACGGGCGCCGTCGATTGCGGGCCGTCTTCGACGGCGAAGGCGCGTCCGGCCACGAGCGGGATCCCCATCGCCGAAAAATAGCGAGGCGTCACCACGCGCCGATCGACCGTGACCGGCTGGCCTCCGGCGGTTGGACGTCCTTCGAATTCCACGCCGACGAGCACATTGCCGCCGGCGAACGGCAGCCGGTTCGCGAGCGCCGCGTGTTCCACGCCGGGAACGGCGCCCAGTCGCGCGAGCGCCTCGTCGGCGAAGGCGCGCCGCCGATCGGCGGTGTCGTATCGGGACGCAGGCAAGCTGATCGTGCCGGCCAGCACACGGTTCGCGGCAAAGCCCGGATCGACGCGCGTCAGCGTCCAGAAACTTCGAGCCAGGAGTCCGGCGGCGACGAGCATGACCATCGCGAGGGCGACTTCCACGGCGACAAACGTTTCGCGCAGCCGGCGGCCGCGATCGCCCACCGTCCACGTGCCTTGCGCGACCGGCGCGAGTGACACGCCGCGCGAGACCTGCAGCGCGGGCAGCAGACCGACGATCAACAAGTCACGCTCGAGGCGAGAACGGAAAACGCCAGGACAGTCGGGTCGATCGCGATCGACGCGGACGGCGGCAGGTGCATGAACTGGACGCCGGCCATGATGCGGACGAGCGCGGCCGCGAACGCAATCCCCACGGCGCCTCCGGTCACCGACAGCACTGTGCTTTCGGCCAGGAGCTGCGCGACCAGCCGTCCGCGTGTTGCGCCGAGCGACGATCGGACGGCCAGCTCGCTCGTCCGGCTCGCGCACCGCGCCAGCAGCATGTTGCCGACGTTGGCGCACGCGATCAGCAGAAGCAGCATCACTGCCGCCAGCAGCAGCGTCAACGGCCGCCGGACATCCGCCGAGACGAGAGACGACAGCGGCATCACGCGGAGGTCGGTGTTGGTGCTGGTCGTCGGGATAGTCGCGCGCCAGCGCGGCGGCGATCGCCGCCATCTCCGCCTGCGCGCGGTCCAGCGTGACGCCGGACTTCAGCCTGGCCACGACGTTCAGCACCGGAACCGTGCGAAGGGCGGCCAGTTCGTTGCCGGCCAGCGGCAGCCAGATCTCGGCCGGCACCGCGTCCGTCACGACAACCGACGTCGTGATCGGCATCTTGAAGGCGTCGGGCAGGATGCCGACGATCGTGGCTGGCGCGCCGTTGAGTCGAATGATCTGATTGGCGAGGCCGGCCGATCCGAAATGCCGGCGCCAGAACGATTCGTTCACCAGCGCCACCGTCCGGCGCCCGGTTTCTGCTCGTCCGCCGTGAAGGCCCGGCCGGACGCCGGCACGATGCCGAACAGGTCGAGCAAGCCATCGGAAATGTAGGCCGACGTGACGGTCTCCGGCTGTCCGGCGCCGGTCAGCGTCAGCGTCCAGCTCGAGGTGAATCCCGCGATGCCATCGAACTGGCTCGCGCGATCGCGGAAGTCCCGCAGATAGGGCGGTGCGAACGGGATGAGGCCGAACCGCGGGCTGGCTTCGACGATCGACACGATCCGATCGGCGTCCCGGAACGGCACCGGCCGAAGCACGGCCGAATTCACCACGCTGAACACCGCCGTCGTCGCGCCGACGCCAATCGCGAGCGTGAGGATGACCGTCGAGCGCGAAGATCGGCTGACGCCAGAACGAGCGAACCGCGATGCGAAGATCCTGGGCGAGCGTGGCGGACATGGAATCACCTCGGTACGATCTGCGTCGTGGGCGGATGCTGCGAAGGCGATCGCCGGCCGCGCCGGCGATCGAGGTCGAGCGATGCGGCGAGCGAGGCAGAGCGCGACACCGGCAATGCCCCGGCGCACGCGCGCGCGTTCGCAGCGCTCGCGAAAGAGCGTCGTCATCTCGGGTCCGTACTCGTGACGGAAGTCCCGCGGACAGACGAAGAGCAGCGCTGCGTAGAGGCGTGTCGCCGTCCCGACCAGAGACCGTCGCACCGTCACGCGTCACCCGCCGGCCTGAGCAGACGCCGCGCGCGGGCGGCGCGCACCTGGTCGGCGAGCCGGCGCGCTTCGGCCTTGGCGACGCGCGCGCCGAGCGGCGATAGCCGGAAGAAGCGCCGGCGATCGCCGAGGCGGTCCTGCGGTCGGTGCTTTCGAGGAGTCCTTCCTTGGAGAGCCGTGCGACAGCGCGATACAGCGTCCCCGGGTTCGGGCTCAAGCGGCCGTTCGTGCGTTCCTCGATCGACACCATGATGTCGTAGCCGTGGCGTTCGCCGTCGGCCAGCGAGAGGAGGATCTCGAAGGCCACGGTCGTGAGCGGCAGCAGGGCCTCCGGATCGGAATCGATCGTCATCGCTCGGTTGTCTTTGCTCTTGGAGAGTAGTTGCTTTAGGCAAATACTAGCGCGCGAACGTGTAGTGCCGCAACCGGTATCGCGGGCCGTCGGTTTCCGCGCACGACACGAAGCCGAGCCGCTGCAGCAGTCTGTCGGACGCGGCGTTGGGCACGTCGTTGACGGCGACCAGCCGGTCGAGCCGCAGCGTGCCGATCGCGTACTCGATGAGAGCCGTCAGCGCTTCCTGCGCGTAGCCGCGGCCCCAGAACGCCGGGGCCAGCGCGATCAGCGGTTCGACGGCGCCGGCGAAGGGCGGGTAGTACTCGGCGGACGTCCCGACCGGCAGGAGCGCGGCGCAGCCCACGAGCGCGCCCGTGGGTTCCGCCAGCGTGATCGTCCAGAGTCCGAGGCCCTGCTCTGCGACCGCGGCAGCCTCGCCGATCGTCGCTCGTGCGCGCTCGCGGTCGATCTCGATGTCATCCCACAGGTACCGGCGAACCTGCGGGTCCTTCCAGAGCGTCCAGAGCGCGTCCAGTCGGCATCGGTGGCGGGCGTCAGTCGCAGGCGAGCAGTGGCGATGTGTGGCTGCATCGTTCTTGGGGTCTGATCCGGATCAGACCCCATTGGCCGCGTTCTTGCGGCGCTCCGCGGCTTTCATGCCAAGGGGTCTGATCCGGATCAGACCCCAGTCGGCCGCGTTCTTGCGCCTGTACGATGTCAGCGCGGCACCAGCGCCACGGCGCGGCACCATCCCGCGCTGCCGCCTTTGATCTTGACGGGCAAGCAGGAGACAAAGAACCCGTGCGGCTGCGGAATCTGGTCGAGGTTGGCCAGCTTCTCGATCTGGCAGTACTCCTTCGTGATGCCGGCGAAGTGAGCGGGCCAGATGTAGCGGCCGTCGCCGGTTCGCTTGTAGTCCGCGATCTGCGCGGCGAACTCGCCGATCGAGCGTCCACGCGTCGATGCCGATGACGTGGATGCCCTGCTCGACCAGCCACAACGTGCTCTCGCGATCCAGGCCCGGCTGTCGAAAGTATTCCGGAGTCCCCATCGCGTGGCCGCCCCGGTGTGAATCAGGACGATGTCGCTCGGGCTGAGGGTGTGTCCGATCTCACGCAACCGCTGCTGGAGATCCGCGACCGAGATGACTTCCCCAGGCTTCCGGTGCCGCATATCGAGCACGACACCTGGGCCGAAGCACCATTCCAGTGGCACTTCGTCGATGCGCCGCGCCGGTTTGCCTTCCGACGTGGCGCCATAGTGGTAGGGCGCATCGATGTGCGTCGCGGTGTGACTCCCGACGGTGAGATTCTCGACCGCCCAACCGTGGCCGTTCGAGTAGACGAAGTCCTGAGACTTCGCCCCGAACGTATCCATCATGCCCTTGAGCCCACCGGCGTCATGCGTGACGTACTCGATTCGCGGCTTGGTCATTTCTCCGGCCGCGTCGTGCTCGATCGAGACGCTCAAGTCGATGATCCGTACCTGGCCCAGCCTGAGGTCGCGTGGCGAGGAACCACTTTGCGCAACGGCCATTCCCATACCAGCCGCGGTGGATGTTCGCAGAAATTCTCTCCGCCCCGCACGTGGTCGCTTCTGTTTCATGACTCGCTCCGTCAGCAGGCCTGCTCCGTGAGCGTGATGCGCACAACCAAGGGATTTTGTCATGGCGCACGGGGCGCGTCCTGACGCTACAATGACGGCTCCGCCAACAGCTTCGTGGCTCTATCAGCAGGCACCCGTCTCGGCCCCTACGAAATCGTGTCCGCGCTCGGCGCGGGCGGCATGGGCGAGGTCTACAAAGCCCGCGACGCGCGGCTCGAGCGCACAGTCGCGATCAAGATCCTTCCGCCGGCGCTGGCCGGCGACGCGGAGTTCCGGGACCGGTTCGATCGCGAAGCCCGCGCCGTCTCGCAGCTCGATCATCCGCACATCTGCGCGCTGCTACGACATCGGCCAGGACCACGACACCGTCGTACCTGGTCATGCAGTATCTCGAGGGAGAGACCCTCGACAGCCGGCTGAAGACCGGCGCCGCTGCCGATCGATCAGGCCCTGAAGATCGCCGCGGAGATCGCCAGCGCGCTGGATTCGGCGCACAAGGTCGGCATCATCCATCGCGATTTGAAGCCGGGCAACATCATCCTCACGAAATCCGGCGCCAAGCTGCTCGACTTCGGCCTCGCCAAGACCTTGCCGGCCGTGTCGAGCGGCAGCGTGTCGATGATGCAGACAACGCCGGCCGTCGGGATGACGGCCCAGGGAACCATCCTCGGGACGTTCCAGTACATGTCGCCCGAACAGATCGAAGGCGAGAACGTCGACGCGCGCGCCGACATCTTCGCGTTCGGCGCCGTGCTCTACGAGATGGTGACCGGCCGGAAGGCATTCAGCGGCAAGACGCAGGCGAGCCTGCTGGGCGCGATCCTGAAGGACGAGCCGCCGCCGGTGAGCGTTGCGCAGCCGATGACGCCGCCCGCGCTCGATCACCTCGTGCGCACCTGCCTCGCGAAAGACCCGGACGCGCGCTATCAGACGGCGCACGACGTCTGGCTGCAGCTGCGATGGATCGCCGAGGGCGGGAGCACCGTGGGTGTGCCGGCGCCCGTCGCGTCGCGTCGCCGATCCCGCGAGCGGCTGGCGTGGGCCACCGCGGCGGTCCTCGGCGCGATTGCGCTCGCCGCCGGAGTCGTCGCCGTGCTCCATCTCCGCGAGCGGCCAGCGCCTGCGGAGCCGGTGCAGTTCAGCGTCGCCGCCGAGGAGCAATCCACATTCGTGGCGCCGGCTGATTTTGCGATCTCTCCCGATGGCCGTCATGTCGTCTTTGTGGCGTTGGGCGGGCGCGTGGAGTCAACGCAGCCGAGACCGATGCTGTGGGTGCGACCCCTGGCCTCGGGCACCTCGCGAGTGCTGCCGGGTACCGAAGGCGCCAGCGTTCCGTTCTGGTCGCCCGACAGCCGCTATATCGGGTTCTTCGCAAGCGCGAATCTGAAGAAAGTCGACGTGTCCGGCACGCCGCCGATCACGCTGTGCGGCGCGCCAGGCCTCGCCGGCGGCGGAACCTGGAATCGCAACAACGTGATCGTCTTCAGCTCGGTGGGCCTGACTGGGCTTCAGAAGATCGACGCGGCGGGCGGGGCGCTGACGCCAGTGACGAACGTGGGCAAGGTCGTGGCGAGGGATCGGTGGCCATCCTTCCTGCCCGACGATCGGCACGTCGTCTATCTTGCCGTCGACGGCAACTCCCGCGACCTCCGCATCCTCGCGTTGGACTCGCCCGAGACGCCGTCGTCGCTTGGCGCCGCCGACTCCAACGCCGTTTACGCGTCCGGCCACCTGCTGTTCATGCGCAGCGGCACGCTGCTGGCCCAGCCGTTCGACGCGGCCGCACGGCGGACATCCGGGGATCCATTTCAAGTCGCCGAACAGGTGACCGTCAATGGCGGTGCCCGCGCCTCGGTGTCGGTCTCGGAGACTGGCGCGCTCGCGTTCTGGCGCGGCACCGGACAGGCGCTCTCGACATTGACCTGGGTTGACCGCGCCGGCAAGACAGAACGCACGGTTGGCGAGGCCGGCGGCTACGCCAATCTCAGCCTGAGCCCCGACGAACGGCGGCTTGCCGTGGCCATGACGGCAGGCACCCCCCGCAACCGGGATATCTGGGTGATCGATCTCGCGAGAGACGATACGGCCTCCCGGCTGACGTTCAACGTCTCTCAAGAAGGCGATCCCATCTGGTCCCCTGACGGTTCGCAGATCGTGTTCAACTCCGACCGCGCTGCCGGGCTGTGGAACTCAGGATTCCAGCGTTCGGCCGACGGCAGCGGCGACGATGTGCCGTTCGTGACGATGGGGCGCCTGTTCGATTCTCCGGACTGGTCGCACGATGGACGCTTCGTCATGTTCACCGGGGCATTGGCGGACGAACCCGCTTCCGATCTGTGGCTGCTGCCGTTGTCCGGCGACCGCAAGCCCGCCCGGTTTCTGCAGACGCAATTCAACGAGGACAGCCCCGCCTTCTCGCCGGACGATCGCTGGGTCGCGTACAACTCGAACGCCTCGGGGCGCTTCGAGGTCTACATTCGATCCTTCCCGGGTCCGGGCGGCCAGTTCCAGGTGTCGCGAAACGGCGGGTGGGCGCCGCGCTGGCGCCGCGACGGCAAGGAGATCTTCTTTCTCGCGCTCGACGGCACGATGATGGCGGCGGACGTCACGCTCGGCAAGGACGTTCAGGCGTCCGTCCCGCGCGCGCTCTTCAAGACGCCGCTGCAGAAAGGCGCCGATCGCCACATCTACAGCGTGACCGGCGACGGGAAACGTTTCATCCTTCGCATGCCCGACCCGCGCCAGGTAGCGACGCCGATCACGATGGTGCTGAACTGGCCGGCGCTGGCGAAGAAGTAACCTACTTGCGCTTCGCCAGCAGCCCCTCGATCTCGTCCATGATCCGGTTCATCTGCTTGATCGTCAGATCGAGCGGCTCGTCGGTCGTCATGTCGACGCCGGCGTCCTTCAGGAGATCGATCGGATACTTCGATCCGCCGGCCGACAGGAACGCCAGGTAGCGGTCCCTCGCCTGCGGGATCGCCCGCCTTCACCTTTTCGGCCAGCGCCAACGAGGCCGTGAACGACGTCGCGTACTGAAACACGTAGAAGTCGCGGTAGAAGTGGGGAATGTAGCTCCACTCGTGCGCGACGTAGTCGTCGACGATGCAGACGTTCTGATCGTGGCCGTAGTACTTCTTCGTGATGTCCATGTAGAGCTTGGCGAGCGCGTCGCCGGTGATCGGCTGCCCCTGCTGCCGCCATCTCGTGCATCCGCAGCTCGAACTCGGCGAACTGCGTCTGCCGGAACACCGTGGCCTTGATGTTCTCGAGGTAGTTCCCGAGCAGCGACAGCCGCATGTCGTCGTCCTTGATCTGGCCGAGCATGTAGTCGATGAGCAGCGACTCGTTGAACGTCGACGCGACTTCGGCGACGAAGGTGGGGTAGCCGGCCAGCGGAAACGGCTGCGTCTTGTTCGACAGATAGCTCTGCATCGTGTGGCCGAGCTCGTGGGCGAGCGTGCTGACGTCGTTGTACTGCCCGTTGTAGTTGATCAGCATGTACGGGTGGACGTCGTAGGCGCCGCCGTCGGACTACGCGCCCGACGCCTTGCCCTCGTTCGGATACAGATCGATCCAGCGGCTGTCGAAGGCGCGTGCCGATCGTCGCCTGGTAGTCGGTGCCGAGCGGCGCGACCGCCGCCAGAACGAGCTTCTGCGCTTCGCCCGGCGTCGTACTTCAGATCGACCGACGCGACGAGCGGCGCGTACAGATCGTAGTAGTGAAGCTGATCGAGCTTCATCATCTGCTTGCGCAGCTTCAGATAGCGATGGAAGGCCGGCAGGTTCTTGTTGACGCCGTCGACCAGCCGCGAATACACCGACAGCGGGATGTTCGGGCCGTCGAGCTGCGACTCCAGCGCGGACGGATATTTCCGCGCCTTCGTGATAGAACTGCACCTTCAGCACTTCGCCGCTCATCGACGTGCCGAACGTGCGGCCGTAGCTGCCGAGCGCCTTTGAAGAACGCCGACATCACCTTCTCGCGATCGGCGCGGTTCGGCAGCGCGCGCAGCGCGCCGAAGGCGGCCTGATCGAGCTTCACGCTCTTGCCGTCGCTCAGCGTCACGGTCGGGAACGGGAAATCGGCGTTCGAGAGAATGTTGTACAGGCTCGACGGATTGCCGGCGAGCGGACCGACGTCGGCCAGCAGCTTTTCCTCGGCGTCGCTGAGCGTGTGCGGCGGCGCGCCGGAACACGTCGGACAGGTAGAAGCTGTAGATCTTCAGCCGCGGCTCGGACTGCGACGAACGCCTTGATCGCCGGTTCGCCGGCCTTCAGCAGCTCCGGCTCGATGAACGCCGATTCCGCGCTGAGCGCGGCGGCGAGCTGGATCATCTCCTGCCGCATGCCTTCGTGCGTCGAGTCGCGCGTGTCCTGGTCCGCCAGCACGCTCGCGTAGGTGTACAGGCGGCTCAGTTCCTTCGCGAACACCGCCTGCAGTTCGAGCGCGTCGGCCAGCGTGCGCGGCAGACGAGGCGAGCTTGCCCCGGTACTGGCGCAGCTTCTTGAGGTCGGCGGCGAGCTTGTCTTTCGCGGCGCGCCACGCGGCTTCGGTCGGATAGATGTCGGCGAGGTTCCAGCGGAACTTTTCCGGAATCTGCGCGCGGTCCTTGGTTTGTGCGCCAATCGCTTCCGTCATCGTCATCAGGATCACCGCGGCGCACAGCCGATTTGAAAGGGGATTGCTCATGAGCATGCACGCATTCTGGCACACTCGTCTGGCGCGACATCATGGCCGAAAACGAACACTGTGCGAAGGAGAAAAATGAGGAGAAATCAGAATCTGATTCTGACGCGCAGCGCGACGCCATGATGCCGGGCAAACGCGGCGTCGACCGCGACGCCGGCACCGAGGCCGATCCCGGCGCCGATGGCTGCCACGCGCAGCGGTGTCCGACAAACAGCCTCTGGTGCCTGGTTCGTGCAACAGGTTGCAGAGGAGCCCGCCGATTGTGCCCAGTGTGGCGGCGCCAATCACCGCGCCGATGACGGCGCCGTTCTTCAGCGAGTCGCGGTTCCGCGATTGTGCGCTGGCATCACCGGCGAGCAGGACCATCGCCAGCACGGCCACACACAAGCTCAACGCGAGTTGACGGATGTTCACATGCGCTGCAACTGCACTTTGTGTGCCGCGCTCGCTCAGCCTTCCCGGCTCACCATGACGTTGATCCAGATCGGGGCGAAGGGGGACGTGCAGCCCTTCGAAACGGGATAGTCCCGATAGATCCCCAACTTCTCGCCAATGGCGATGGCCCGCTTGCGGTGCTTGGGGAAGTGGATTCCGATGGCCGCAAGCGTGTTGTTCATCGTCCACTGCACTTCGGGATCGGCGTCTGCCATTTCCGACTCGATGCGAGCCAGCAGCGCCGGGAGATCGAGCCCGTCCGGACTCTTCGCGACCCGCTCGGCGGTGAGGTCCCATCCGGCGCGGGCCGCCCAGCGGTCGTCCGCGGCCATCCAGTCCCGGCGAAGTGCCTCCTTGTCGGGGTGCTGCCGGACGACATAGGCGTTGAGCCAGTCCGCCACCCGCACAAAGGTGACGGACCGCACCATCCGATCCATCTCCTTGGCCGACAGCTTCTTGGGCTGGATCAGGAGCGTTGCCAGAAACTGGGCGTCAACGTTCCCGGTCTCCCAGAGGGACAGGGCCAACGGATGGTCCGTGCGGATCTTTTTCGCCAGCACCCGGATGTCGCCGAGACTGACGCCGAACTGATTGTCACCGGCACCGTTCTTGGTGTTGTGCGCCCGCATCTTCTCGTTGCCGAGCGCTTTGAGCTGCTTGAGAGTTTCATTGAGCGTCATGGTCGCACTGCGTTTGGATCACGAGCAACCACACGAGCCTGCAGGTTCCGCATGTCTCCAATCCATCGACGGGATAGCGTTCATATCGCCAGCAATCGAGACCGCCGATCAACTTCGTTACGCGGAATCCGAGCTGGCGCATGTTCAGCGCGCCTTTTGTCGAGCCGTTACAACGAATCTCATCACAGGACGCAACGATCCAGGGCGCCTCTGATAATTGCCAGGATCGCGTCCCGATCCATCACGGCACCATTCGGCGCAACGGAGAGGTAGTCGGCGGCGATCATGCGTTCAATCGGCGGTGGCTTCCTTGGTGCGCGCACGCGTCAAACCCCGCGGCGGTGCAGCTCAGCGGGAACGTGCTTCGAATCTATTTCGCGCGGCCGGTATACCCCTGCGCCAGCAACTGCACCTTGTACGCGGCGCCGCGGCCGACGATGTAGAGCGTCTTCTTGTTGGGCCCGGCGAACGCGATGTTCTGCGGTGCGCGCGAGACGGGAATCGTGCCGAGATGCTGGCCGTCCGCGCTGAACACTTCCACGCCGGCTGACGTGGCTGCGTAGAGTCGGCCGTCGTTGTCGATGGCGAGGCCGTCGGCGCCGCTCGTCACGCCCGTGTCGGTTCGATTCGCGCCCTGATACTTCGCGAAATTGCGGCGGTTCTTCACGGTGCCGTCGGGCTGGATGTCGAACGCGAGCAGATACTCGCCGCTCGTGTTGTTGACGAAGAGCGTCTTCTCGTCGCGGCTCAGCATGATCCCGTTCGGCCGTTCGATGCCTTCGGCGATCCGCATCGCGCGCCCGCCCGGCGGCACGTAGTACACAGCGGGCGTCAGCGGCGGTGGGGGAGCCCCGGGCGCCGCATTCGGCCCGGGTTCGGTGAAGTACACGCCGCCCTTCTTGTCGACGACGAGATCGTTCGGCCGTCCGAACGGCTTGCCCTCGAAGCTGTCGGCGAGCACCGCCTCGCTGCCTTTCGGCCCGATCACGCCGATCTTGGTTTGCCCCGCCGTCGTCTGCACCGAGATCAGGCGGCCCTTGGCATCGAAGGCGAGGCCGTTCGAGCCGTTGGTGTTCTCGAGATACGTCGAGGTGGCGTTGTTCGCATCGATCTTCGTGATGCGGTTCGCGTGCGTCTCGGTGAAGATCAGGCTCCCGTCAGGCAATCCGATCGGGCCTTCGGTGCCTTGAAAGCCTTCCTTGATCACCTGGACCTTGGTCCCGGCCGCGACGACGCCGGGAATGTTCGGCGCGGTGGTCTCGGTCGCCGGCGGCGGAGGCGCGCCGCGCTGCTGGCCGTGAACCGCGGAGGTGAGCGCGATCAATCCGATGGCAATGAAGTGTTTGTGTTTTCATGTATCAGTTCCTGTATCGCGGCCCTAAAGTGGGCCAGCGCTACGCGACGCAACGCTGCCAGCACACGCGCCGGCCTGAACGGAACACGGCGCAGGCGCACACCAGTCGCGTCGAAAATCGCATTCGCCACGGCGGCGATCATCGGCTTGCAGGCGGCCTCTCCCGCGCCGTAGTGCGGAAGATCGGGACGGTTCGGATTCGGATCGCCGTTCACGAGAATGACGTCGATCTTCTCCGGCGTATCGGCGTGCGTCAGCGTCGGATACGAGTTCCAGTTCACGCTGGTCACCTGCTCGGTGTCGAAGCGGACTTCTTCGTAGAGCGCGCGGCTCACCGAGTGGAGCATGCCGTTCTCGACCGTGCGGCGCAGCGCCTCGGGATTGATCACGAGGCCGCAGTCGTGCGCGCAGACGAGCCGCTTGACCCACACGCGCCCCGTTCGGCGGTTCACTTCGACGTCGGCGATCTCCGCGATCACCGTCTGGCTGCGGAACGCGTACGCGACGCCGCGGCCGGTCAGGATGTTCCCGTGCCGCGACGCTGCGGCGACGGACGCGGCTGCCAGCCGTACGCCTGCGCCGCGGCCTTCATGACGGCAATCGATCGCGCGCGCCGGAAGCCGTTGTCGTCGCCGCTGCCGGCGGCAAACAGCTTGAGCCGGAACTCGATCGGATCCGCCTTGGCCGCCACGGCGAGCTCGTCGATGAACGACTCCGATGCGAACGTCACCTGCGGACCGTTGGGGTCGCGCAGGTTGCCGGTGCGAAGCGGCGTCTCCCAGACCAGCGGCAGCCCGACGACGTGCGTGGCCACGCGGCGATTCGGGACGCCGTACATGTCCGACGGCGCCGCCGCACTGCCGGGCGCCGGCGTCGCGCGCCGCCGTCCGGTCAGCTGCGCGATCAGCACCGTGTCGGGCTCGTTGTAGCCGAGGTGACCGTAGTCGGCCGCGCGCGCGTCGTAGTCGAGCGCGACGAGGTTGCCGTTCGCGTCGAGCCCGCCGCGCAGCTTGATCGCGAACGCCGGTCCCTTCGTGTCCCACGCGGTTTCTTCGTCGCGCATCCACTGCACGCGCACCGGCCGGCCGATCTCTTTCGCCACGAACGCCGCTTCGAACCCCGCATCGTCCGCCGCGGTGCGGCCGTAGCCCTGCGGTCCGTCCATCCAGACGACGCGCACGCGATCGCGCGGCATCTCCAGGAACGTCGCGACGCCGTTCCGCATGCCGTACGACTTCATGTCGTTCGAATAGATCGTCATCTGCCCGTTCGACGGATCCGCCAGCGCGTGCGCCGGTCCGATCGCCACGTGGCCCTGGAAGGGGATCTCGTATTCGGCTTCGACGACCTTCGCCGCGCCCGAGAGCGCCGCGTCGGGGTCGCCGGTGACAGTCGGCCGCGCGCTCGACGTCGGCGTCGCCGCGCGCATGTGGTGAACAGATCCTCTGATGTCGGGAAGGGCGGCGCGTCCGGCTTCTTCCAGTTCACTTTGAGCTGGCTGCGCGGCGGCGATCGCCTGTTCTTCGCGCTCGCACACGACGGCGACGTAGTTGTCTTTGCGGACGACCTTCACGAATCCCGGCAGGCTGCGCACCGACGACTCGTCGATGCTGACGACGCGTGGCGCCGGCGACCGGCGGCTTCACGTTGCGCGCGTGCACCATGCCGGGCAGCTTGACGTCCACGGCCCACTTCAGCGAGCCATCCACCTTGGCGTGGGATGTCGTAGCGCTGCGGCGACTGGCCGACGATCTTCATGTCCTGGACCGGCTTTCAGCTTCGCCTGGCCCGTGGTCGCGTCGATGTTGTCGCCGGTGAGCGTGACGTTGAATCGCTTGCCGCCGATCAGCTCGCCGTAGGTGACTGCGGGACGGAGGACGCGGTGAGGTTCGAGCGATCCGTCCCGCTGCTTCACCGAGATGACGCCGTCGCTGACGCGGAGCTGATCGACGGGCACGCCGAAGCGGGTCGACGCCATCTCGAGCAGCACGCGCCGCGCTTCGGCGGCGACGCGGCGCATCGGCCAGCCGTCGGTCTGGATCGCGTCCGATCCGCCCGATCCGCCCTGATCGACGGTGACGTCGGTGCTGCCCATGATCACGTCGTCTTGTCGAACGCGATGTCGAGCTCGTCGGACATGATCTGGCGGAACGCCGTGCCGGTGCCCTGGCCCAGATCCGTCTTCCCGACGTAGAAGGTCGCCGTGTTGTCCTGGTGAATGACGATCCACGAATCGAGCTGCTTGAAGTCGGGATCGGGATACGGGCCCGCGCCGTGCGCCTGGCACCTGGCTCGACGAGCCGCAGCGCCGCGACGCGATGACCGCCGCGCTGACAGCTGACGATGAGCACGCCCGACGTCTTGAGGAAGTCGCGCCGTGTCGTGATGTCATGCGGCTACCGCCGTTGGATCGCGGCCGCCATGCCTGGCCGCGCGCTTGATGGCGGCCTGAACGCGGTAATACGTCATGCAGCGGCACAGCACGCCCGCCATGCCCTCGCGGATCTGCGCGTCGGTGGGATGCGGATTACTGGTCGAGCAGCGCCTTGGCGGTCATGATCTGTCCGTTCTGGCAGAAGCCGCACTGCGGCACCTGTTCGTCGATCCAGGCCTGCTGCACGGATGGAGCTGTGCCGTCCGTGGCCAGCCCTTCGAGCGTGATGATCTCGCGCCCTGACCGCGGACACGGCGTCACGCAGGACCGGACGGCGGCGCCGTTGATGAGCACGGTGCAGGCGCCGCACTGGCCGAGTCCGCAGCCGAAGCGCGGACCGTGCAGGTCGAGATCGTTGCGAAGGACGTACAGCAGCGGCGTGCACGGATCGACGTCCACGGTGTGCGTCCGCCGTTCACTTTCAAGGTCACATTGG
>CAVSWN010000027.1:0-20301 GCA_963731545.1 uncultured Acidobacteriota bacterium
CGGACATGTCGTCGAGCAGGGCGCGCGGGCCCGCGAGAATCGCGCCCGACGCCGCGTTGAAATACTTGTAGAGCGACACGTAGACCGTGTCGAACGGACGCGCCGTCTCCGCAACGTTCTCTCCCGTGTACGCCGCCTGCAGAAACAGGCGGGCGCCGTCGAGGTGCAGCTTGATGCCTTCGCGACGCGCGATCGCGAGAGTCTTCTGCAGTTCGCCGGCATCGAAGCGCTCGCCCTGCTTCCGCCGCACCGGCGTCTCGACCGAGATGGCCGAGACGCGCCGAATGACGCGCGCGCCTTTCGTCTGGTCGAGCACCTGTTGCACCTCGTCGGCCGTAAAGCTCGCGCGGCCCGCAGCGAGCGGCACCAGCGTCAGGCCGCTCAGCGTTTGCGCGCAGTCGCCCTCGTCCTGATACAGGTGACTCTCGGACTGGACGAGGACGCGGCTGGGCCCGCCCGCGAGCGCGCGCACGGCCATGTGATTGGCCAGCGTCCCGGTCGGCATGAAGATGGCCCGCTCTTTCCCGAGGACGCGCGCCATCTCCGTTTCCAACTCCTCCACGACACCGCCGAGCGAATAGGAGTCTGGCGCGAGCGCTTTCTCAGACGACAGCCGCGCCAGGAGACTCGCGTACTGCGCCGGGTTCAAGCCGACGCCGTCGCCGGTCAACCGGACGCGCCGATCGTCGACGTCGCGCCGGGCGCCCAGCGCCGGACCTGGGCGAACGCGTTCGCACGCCCCGCTCCGATTCCAGCCGCCGCCAGCCCGCCAAGCTGCACGAATCGCCGGCGATCGAGATCCGCCATCGCGACCTCCTAAACTTCTAACTTCTAACTTCTAATTCTAGTTCTGAGTTCTACCTGCCCTGCGCGCGCTGAATCGCGCTGAAGAGACTCTGCTTCGTCGCCTCGGACGCGATGAAGAGATCGTCCGGCATCTTCGTGACGTAGCGGAGCATGTCCGCGTAGATCACGTCGGCCTGATAAGATTCAGGCCCATGCCCGCCAGATACTGCAGCCGCAGGTTCCGGTCGCGGTTGATCTGCGCGTTGCGGAGCCACGGCTCGAGGTCGGGTTTCCGCCCGGCGTACGTCGCGAACAGGTCGATCGCCGAGTGCATGCCGATCTCGCGCAGCGACTGCTTCATCGGCGCGTACTCCGGCCGCTGCAGCTTGGCCTCGATCGCCTCGACGTCGATCGTCGTCGGCTCGACCTGGCCCAGCAGCACGAGGTCGTAGCCCTTCCCTTCGCTCGTATTGCCCCACACGATGCCGTTCGGGAACACTTGGAGGAACGTGCCGATCTCGCTCTTCACCGCCTCGGTGTTGCTTTCGTAGAGCTGCACGAACAGCGTGACCACGCCGCCGGGGTTCAGCCGCTTCTTCACCATTTCGAAGAACTCGACCGTGTAGAGCATCGCGGCGCCCTTGACCCACGGATCGAGCGGATCCGACGTCACCGCGTCGAACATCTCGTCGGTCGCCTCCACGAAATGCCGCGCATCGTCGATCCGCACGTGCACTTTCGGGTTCTTGACGACGTTGAAGTTGTGCTGGCTGAAATACTCGGACACGACGCGCGGCACCAGCGGCTCGATTTCGGCGATCGTCTCGTGCTCGACGGCGGGATCGATCGACACCGCGCCGGCGGTGACGCCCGCGCCGCAGCCGATGACGAGCACCTTCTTGGCTTGTTTGGGAATCAGCGTCGTCAGGTGGCCCAACATGCGCTGCAGGCGCATGTCCTGCGGCTCGCTCGACGCCTGCACCTTCCCGGCGTTGTGGTAGTTGCGCACGCCGTTCGACAACTCGGAGACGGCCACCGAGGCGTTGACGCCTTCGCCGAAGTAGATGATGTCAGTGGCCTGGTTGAGGCGCGTCGCCGCATAGCGGCCGTACGCCACGAGCAGGCCGGGCATTTCGTGCACGCTGCGGGCGAGGAGTCCCGCGATGACCATGGCGACGGCCAGCACGGCGGTCCCCGTGATGCTGAAGCGGGGTTTGCCCTGCGTCGCGCCCGGTGTACGACGGCTCCAGCATCAGCAGCGCCGACAGTGCCGAGACGATGATCAGCACCTGCACCGAGTGCGAACTGCCGATCCACGGCACGAGTATGAAGCTGGTAACCATCGAGCCGGCAATCGCGCCGACCGTGTTCGCCGCGTACACGCCACCGGCCAGGCGAGCCGCGTCCTGCTCGGTCGACGCGACGCCCGCGAGCGCGAGCGGAAAACTGGCGCCCCACAACATCGCGCCGGGGAGCACGACCCACATGCAGCGGACGAGATCCAGCTGGTAGGTGTACCACGGCGTGCTGGTGACGAGCGACGGGTTGATCGGCCAGTACGGCAGCGATTCGGTGAGCTGGAAGGCGGCCCACGCCATGGCGCCGCACACGGCCAGCTGACACCATCCCAGCACGCGGCGCGGATTCGTAGTGGTCCGCGCCACCGACGCGCCCACGGTGCTGCCGATGCCGAGGCCGATGAGGAACACCGCGAGGATCATCGCGAAGGTGTAGACCGTGCCGCCGAAGTGGAGCGACAGGATGCGCGTCCAGACCACTTCGGCGCCGAGCGCCGTCATGCCCGAGAGCGCGATGCTGACGTACACGGCGCGAGACCCCGCAGGTCCGGCGACGGGCACCGAGACGGCAACGTCGGGCTCGTAGGTAGTCCGGCGCGCGAGAAGCACCGCGATCACCGCGACAACGACGTTCAGCACGACGGCGACGAAGGTCGCGGTCGCGACATCGTAGACGCGAAGCAGGTAGAAGCCCGCGATCAGGCAGCCGGCGACGCCGCCCGCGATGTTGCCGCCGTAGAAGAAGCCGAGCCACGCGATGCCGTCGGGCGTCGCCTTCACCCAGCGCGAGATCGCCGGCAGCGTCGCGCCCATGAGGATGGTCGGCGGAAGGAGACAGATGGCGGCGGCGACGGCGCGAAACACGATGCTGAACGTGCCGGTGCCCGCAAACGCGGTGTAGACGCCGCCGACGAGCGGCATGCCGAACAGAATCACGACGCCGCACACGGCGATGCCGAACTCGAGGAAGGCGTAGACCCGCATCGGGTGCTCGCGCGGCGCGATCACCCGCGGCAGCAGGAGGCTGCCCAGACACATCCCGCCCATGAACGTCCCGAGCAGAATGCCCAGCGAAATCGCCGACGATCCGATCACGAGCTGCAGCAGCTGGAACCAGACGATCTCGTAGATCAACGCCGCGCAGCCGCTGCCGATGAAGAGGAGCGATCAGTCCCGGTAAGAAGCGACGTGTCTGCATGATGGGAGTTGCGAATCGTAGCACACGGGAAAGGCACTACCACGGAGGGCACTGATACAAACGGAGGTACAGAATCTTCTGTTCTTCTTTTGAAAATCCGTGTTCCTCTGTTCGTGTCCGGGTCCTCCGTGGCTGTGCCTCTAGGACTACGGCCACTCGCCGCGCAGAAACGCGAGCGCGGTTTCAGCAAACCGCGGGGCGTGGGCGCCGAACACCGGCCCATGTCCACCGTTGGGCACGACCCAGAGATGCGAGTTCGGAATCGCCGCGTGCAGATCGAAGGCGAGGCTGACGGGATAGAGGAAGTCGCGATCGCCGAAGACGATCAGCGTCCGCGCGGTGATCGTCGCCAGCAGCGGCGGCGTGAAGCACACGTCGTCGTAATCCGTGGCGAAGCCTTTGACGTTCGCGAAGAGCGCGCGGATCTGCGGCTCGCCGTGTTTGTGCCGCCGCCGCAACGCGGCGCGTTCGGTGTCCGGCAGCATCTCTTCGCTGAACTGCGCCTGGATCGCGCGCGCCTGCGCGGGAAAGTACGGCGGCGCGCTGACGACGACCATCGCGTCGATGCGCGCGGGCCGGCTGGTGGCCATGTGCAGCAGCGCGATGCCGCCGCCGCTGACGCCGATCGCCTTGACGCGATCGATGCCCAGATGATCGAGGAGCGCGAACGTGTCGGCCGCGATCTGGCGAAACGTCAGAACGTTCGATGGATTCGTGGACGCGCCGTGGCCGCGCTGATCCGGCGCGATCAGGCGATAGCCGTCCGGTGGCTCGGGGAAAATGAATCGCCAGTTGTCGCCGGACCCGAGACCGCCGTGGAGAAACAGCAGCGGCTCGCCGTCGCCGTGGATGTCGTAATGGAGAGAAAAACCTGAGTGTCTATGACGGACAGGGAGCTCATGGCTGATGGCGTCAGAACATATGCCATCAGCCATCAGCCATCGAGCCATGGCGGGAATTACTTGAGGTGCTTGTTCACCAGCTTGGTCATCTCGAACATGTTGACGGTGGCCTTGCCGCCGAACACCGCCTTGAGCGAGTCGTCGGCCTTGATCATCCGCTTGTTCTTCTGATCCTGGAGCTTGTTCTTCTTGATGTACGCCCAGAGCTTCTTGGTCACTTCCGTCCGCGGAATCGGTTTGCTGCCGACAACTTCCGCGAGGGTGTCGCTCGGCTGCACCGGTTTCATGAACGCCGCGTTCGGCTTCCGCTTGCTCGCTGCTTTCTTCGCCATGTCGTCTCCTTGTGTGGGGCGCTAGTTGTGGTGTCCGGCTTCAGCCGGACCCTCCGGCGCCACGGCCGCTTGGCTGCCCCATAGTATGAACAACTTTCCCTCGGTGTACTAGCGGAAATCCTGTCCTCTCCCCGAGGTGGCGGCGGCGTTCTTCACCCACTCGGCCAATGTCTTCCACTGGGGATCGCTCTGCGACTCCCAGTGTTTCCCGCCCGGATGGAACTCCGTTTCCGCCTGCTTCATGCGCCAGCGGCATCGTCAGGAGCCGGCTCTTCGTCGGCACGCCGGGCACGACGAAGCGAGCCACCATTTCAAAGTTCTTACGCGATTCTTCCTCGGTGTAGGCGCTGCGCCCCGCGGGCAGCGGCTGCAGCCGGAACGCCGAGCTGCGCGCATGACAGACCGAGCAGCGCGCGTGGCCAGGGCGCTTTTCCGTGAACAGCGGCTGGACCTTGGTCTTGAACGTCTCGTAGTCGAGCGTGGACGCCGGCGCCGGCGAGGCGGCCTGGAGGCCGAGCAGGAAAAAGAGGATCTGCCACATGGCCGGATAGTTTAGAGTGTTCCTCCATGAGGACCAAGCTTTCTGTCGTGCTGGCGTGCGTCCTGGCCGTGGCAACCGTCAGGGCCGCCACCGTGCGCATCGTGCAGACCAACGCGGCCGGCGACAGCGTCATGCTCATCGATCCCGTGACCAACAAGGTCGTCGGCGAAATCGGGGGCATCGAGGTCAATCACGGCGCCGCGCCGTCGCCCGACGGCAGCCGCCTGTACGTCACGAACGAGTCCGAGTCGACGGTGGACGTCGCCGATCTCAAGACGCTGAAAGTCATCAAGAAAATCCCGCTGACCAATCACCCGAACAACATTGCCGTGAGCAAGGACGGCAAGCGCGTGTACGTGGCGATCGTCGCGGGGGCTGGCGCGGTGGACGTGATCGACGCCACGACGCTGACACGCGTGAAGAGCATCCGCACCGAGGGCGGCATCCACAACGTCTACGTGACGCCCGACGGGAAATCGGTGGTCGCCGGCTCGATCCCGGGCCGCAAGATCACCGTGATCGATCAGGCGACCGAGGAGATTCTCTGGACGCTGCCGACGCCGGAAGGCGTGCGGCCGATGGCGTTCGAGACCAATGCCGATGGCTCGACGAAGCGAATCTTCGTGCAGCAGTCGGGGTTCAACGGGTTCATCACCGTGGATTTCGCGGCGCGCAAGATCGCCGATCGCATTCCGCTGCCCGAGCTCCCGGTGGCCGAGCGCGTGACCGAGGTGCTGCAGGGATCGCCGTCGCACGGCCTCGGCGTCACGCCGGACAAGAAGACGCTGTGCGTGCTGAGCAAGATGAACACGCGCATCTACTTCTACTCGATGCCGGACCTGAAGCTCCTCGGCGACGTGAAAACCGGCCACCACCCGGACTGGGTGACGCTGACGCCGGACGGCAAACGCGCCTACGTCGCCAATGCGGGATCGAATTCCGTGTCGGTGGTGGACATCGCCGCCCGCAAGGAGCTGACGCAGATCAAGGTCGGACAGGTGCCGAAGCGCAACGTCACGGTCGTAATGCCGTAGCGTTCGTCACTATCTTCTGCAAACCGCAAGTCCCAGACGCGCTCCTGAACGACGCTGAGCGCCGTCACGCGTCCCGCGTCACGCCGGAAGATGAGTCGTGCCGATCTGCGGGCCGCTGAACGCATCGGCGTACAGCGGTGTGAGCGCGATCGTCGTTGCCGGGCGGCGTTTCACCACGAGCCGGTCGTTCTCGACGGCGACAGTCAGGACCGTTTCGGCTTCGTCGCTTTCGTAGGTGCCCACGTACGCCTTCAGCTGCTCCGCCGTCGGCGTCGCCCGTTCCACGCGCTCGTACTTCTCCGCCACGCCATGCTCGTTGGTCGCGGTGGCCGTGCGCGCGTCGAACGTCCAGGTTCGGTTTCCGAGCGCACTGCGTTCGCCCTCGATCGTCACGGTCTCGCCATCCACCGTGCTGCGGTAGAGACCAGCGGCGGCCGCGAGCTGCGCCGCGGTTGGCCTGGTGTCGCTCGCCGGCTGCAGGTTCTTGACGTAGATGTCGGCGACCTGGTGGGCCAGCTGCGTCGCGTTGGCGCTCGCGACGTTGCACAGCACGGCGACTGACGTGTGCTGGTCCGGATAGCGCGCGAGGAACGCGCGATAGCCGGCCGTCGATCCGCTGTGGCTGAACTCGCGAACGCCTCTGTAGGTGCGCGCGTACAGCCCGAAGGCGTAGAGATGCGGGCGGCCATCGCTGAACGTGCCGGGCCGCTGCTGCTCTTCGACGAACGCCGTATCGCCGACGACAGGCGACACGAAATTCTCGTTCCACCGCAGCAGATCGCCGATCGTCGTCAGCAGCCCGCCGTTGCCGTGCACGTTCTCGAACGGCATCTCCGTGTGGACGACGCCGCCGCGCTCCTCGTAGGCGATGGCGCGCCCCTTGACGACGCGCGTGAAGTCGTCGCGCCACGACGTGTGCGTCATCCCTCGCGGCTTGAAGATGCGCTCGCGCACGAAGTCGGCGAACGGCATGCCGCTGACCCTCGACACGATGACGGCGGCGAGGTTGAACCCGGTGTTGCTGTACGACCACTGCGTGCCCGGCGTGAAGTTCAGCGCCTTCTGGCGGCTCACGATGTCGAGGACATGGTCGTGCGTGTACACGCGCGACGTCCGCGGCCATCCCGCGATGTCCTCGACGCTCCCCCAGTCGCGCAGCCCGCTCGTGTGGCTGAGCATGTGGCGAATCGTGAGCGGCGATCCGTAGTCCGGCAGCTCGGGAACGTACTTGCGGACCGGATCGTCGATCGAGAGCTTGCCGTCGCGCGCCAGCAGAAGGACGGCCGCCGCGGTGAACTGCTTGGAGACCGACCCGGCCTCGAAGATCGTCTCCTCGCCGATCGGCACGTCGTGCTCGAGATCGGCCATGCCGTACCCTTTGATCACGACGCGCTTGCCGTCGATCGCGACGCCAACAGCGCACCCCGGCGTCGACGACGTGTATTTCGCGAACACCTCGTCGACGGTCGTCGGCGCGGCTGCGACAATCGAGCCGCGCGCGATCAGAAGAGCCATGATCGCCGCAACGATCGAGGCGCCCAGCATGCGTGAATTGCCACGAAAACACGAAAACACGAAACCGAAGATGTTCTTTTTCGTGCTTTCGTGATTTCGTGGCTGATCCGCGATCTTCATTTCTGTCTCCATTTCACTCGCGTATACGCGATCCGGAAGCCATGCCGCTCGGCGTTGCGCTGCGAGATGCTGCCCGGCAGCGCGCCCATCATCGCGATATCGCAGCCGTCCGCGAACGCATCGTGCAGGCGCCGCTCGAGCAGCGCCAGCTGCGCGCCGCGTCCGCGCGCCGACGGGATCGTGCAGGCGCCGGCCATGATCGCCACACCGTCGTGCATGTGCATCGTGGCGGCGGCAATCGCGCGGCCGTCGAGCTCGGCGAGGTACAAGTGTGAACCCGATGCGGCCGCGAAAGTGCGGCCGAGGGAGAGCATGTAGTCGCTCGCGCCCGGGGTCTCGCTCCAGCCTTCCGCGGCGGTCCGCGCCCACAGGTCGGACTCGGACTCGCCGACGGTGCGGACGCGCAGCGATGGGTTCGGCGCCGCGTCGAGGTTGCGTTCGCCAATCGGCCGGTACATGACGCTCGTGAACTCGAAGGGTTCGTACCCGCGCTCGGTCAGCAGCGTGACGATGGCTGGACCCGCGACGGGGCTGACCTCGTGATGCGTCCGCGCCCCGCGCGCGCTGAAAAAGTCTTCGAGCCGCGCGAGATCGGCGGCGCTGACCGCGTCGAAGAGGCCCAGGCCGAACGTTTGCGTGATCGGCGACTCGGGACCGTCGAACATCGCCAGCGCGCCGGCGACGTCAATCCAGCCGGCGCCGACCTCGGGCGACACGCGCGCCCGCGCCTCGACGCACCGCGCGTTGGCGAGACCCTCCGCCCGTTCGAGCCGCCGCGCGAGCGCAAGATCCGCGAACGGATACACAGGCTGGATTATAGTGATCCGTCGTTCGACGTTCGTCTGCGTCTTGATCGTGCGACGCAGCGGCGTTTAGCGCTGCGCAACGAACGACGACCACGATCGACGAGCCACGAACCAACGACTGACGACCACGACCTACGAACACATGCCAACTGTCGCCGAAGTCCTGGCCTCCACCCTCCGCGACGCCGGTATCGAGCGAATGTACGGTCTCCCGGGCGGCGAGATCCTCGACTTCGTCGAAGCCGCGCGCAAGGCAGGCATCGAGTTCATCCTCGTCCGGCACGAGGCCGTCGCGGCGTTCATGGCCGACGTGTCGGGACAGATGGAGCGCAAGCCTGGCGTCTGCGTGTCCACGCTCGGCCCCGGCGCGATGAACCTCACGCTCGGCGTCGCCAACGCGTTTCTGGATCGCTCGCCGCTCATCGCCATCACCGCGACGATGTCCACGGCGTCGGCGCCGTACGCGACGCACCAGCAGCTCGACCTGAACGCGGTGTTCCGGCCGTTCACGAAACAGACCGTCACGCTCGACGGCGTGAACACCGCGGCGACGGTCCGGCGCGCCTGGCAGGCCGCGATGACGCCGCGCTTCGGGCCCGTCCATCTCGCGTTGCCGAGCGACGTCGCGCGCCAGGCCGATCGACAGGCCGAAGATCCCGCGATGGTCAGCCTGTCGCCCGATCCGCCGCCGGCCCCACGCCCCGATGCGATCGCCCGCATGGCTGACGAGATCGCGCGTGCGAAGCGGCCGGCCGTGATCCTCGGCCTCGACCTCAATCCCTACGTCGATCCGCCGGCGGTTCGCCGGTTCGTCGAAGCGCTCGGCGCGCCCGTGTTCACCACGCCCAAAGCGAAGGGCATCTTTCCCGAAGATCATCCGCGGTTCTTCGGCGTCTGCAGCGGCCTCGCCGCCGACGCGATCATCGTCGACTTCTTCAAGGGTGCCGACCTGCTGGTTGGCGTCGGATTCGATCCGGTCGAGTCCGACAAGGTGTGGCATCACACGATGAAGCTGGTGTCGATTGCGCCGGTGTCGATCGCCGCGGGTCAGTACAAGCCGGCGCTGGAGCTGATTGGCGATACGTCCGCGTCGCTGACGGCGCTCGCCGAGCGATCGTACGGACCGCTCGACTGGACCTCCGACGACGAGGCCGCGTTTCGCGAGCAGCTGGAGACGAACGCTTCGCGGGCAGGTGGGGCAGGCGACGGCTGGCGGGGCACGTAGAGATGGAGCGGCGGGAGGGGCTTTCCGCCCTCGCCGTGACGCGGCGGCTACGCGAACTGTTTCCTCCCGAAACCATCGTCTCGACCGACGTCGGGTCCATCAAGCTGATCGTGTCGCAGGCGTGGCGCGCGACGCGGCCGATGACGTTTCTCGAATCGAACGGCCTCTCGGCGATGGGTTACGGCCTGCCGGCCGCGATGGCGGCCAAGCTGGCGATGCCCGACCGGCCGGTGCTGTGCACGATGGGCGACGGCGGGTTCTCGATGGTCTTCGCGGATCTCGAGACGTGCGTGCGGCGGCGGATTCCGTTCGTCACCGTCGTCTACAACGACAGCGCCCTCAGCCTGATCCAGGTCGCCCAGGCACGCCGCGGGCACCCGGACTATGGCGTCCGCTACGGCGCGGTGGATTTCGCGGCAGCCTCCGCGGCGCTCGGCGCGTGGAGCCGCAGGGTGACGACGCTCGACGAGCTTGCGGCTGCGGTGACCGAAGCGCGGCGCCTCGACGTCCCCGCCGTGATCGAGGTCCCGATCGATCCAGCCGAATACCACGCCCACGCGCGCTAATTCCGTGCCAACTGGGGTCTGATCCGGATCAGACCCCACGCGCGAATCTCGTGCCATCCGGGGTCTGATCCCGGATCAGCGCCGCAGTTTTTGCGATCGTCGTCAGCGCGCCCACTCCCGCTCCTGCAACGTCCGCCACTGAATCTTGCCGGTGCCGCTGCGCGGGAGCGCGTCGACCAGCTCGACGGTGCGCGGCACTTTGTACGCCGCCAGGCGTGTTCTCGCCCACTCGATGATCTGCTCGCCGGTCACGCGCCCGCGCGATTGGGGCTTCAGCGCCACGTAGGCTTTCACCGTTTCACCGCGCCGCGCGTCGGGCGCCGAGACGACCGCGACTTCCTGGATGTCGGGGTGCGTGTACAGCGACATCTCGACTTCGGCCGGCCAGACCTTGAAGCCGGCGGCGTTGATCATCCGCTTGAGCCGATCCGCGATGTAGAAGTAGCCGTCCTCGTCGTAGTAGCCGAGATCGCCGGTGCGCAGAAACCGGCGGCCGTCGATCTCGACGAACGCCGCGGCCGTGGCGTCCGGATTGTTCCAGTAGCCGGTGAACACCTGCGGCCCGCGCGAGACGATTTCGCCGCGCTCGTTGGGTCCGAGCGGGCGCAGCGTGTCGGGATCGATCACCAGCGACTCGGTGTCGAACGTCGGGATGCCGAGGCATTGCTTGCGCAGGTGCCCGGGCGGATTCATGTGGGTCTGCGAGATGGTTTCGGTCATCCCGTAGCCTTCCATGTACTCGATGCCGCACCGCTCGAAGAGCTGCGTCGCGACGGCTTCGGGCATCGCGGATCCGCCGCCGAACACGTTCTGCAGCGACGACAGATCACGAGCGGCGACCGCGGGATGCGACAGCAGGTCGGCCACCATCGTCGGCACGTTCGCCCAATGCGTGCAGCCGTAGCGCTCGATCATGTCCGCCGCGACTTCAGGATCCCATCGCGGCAGACAGACGATCGTGGCGCCGGCATAGATCGGCCCGTTCATGCTGTGCTGCATGCCGGTGACGTGAAACAGCGGCGCCGTATTCAGGACCACCGAGTCCGCCGTCAACGCTTCCCAGATCGCGCCGCCGACGGCGGTCGACATGACGCCGGCGTGCGTGTGCATGCAGCCCTTCGGTCTGCCTGTGGTTCCCGACGTGTACAGGATCGCGCAGAGATCGTCAGCAGTTGCGGCGCTCGAATCCGGCGCGTGTCCGGCCGCCAGCGCGTCCTGCCAGCTGACAACTCCCGCCACGCCGGTCTCGCGCCGAGGCGCAGACAGGACGTCTGGCAGCGCGAGCGTCGTCGGCGCCGTGAGGTAATCCGAATAGGTCGCCAGAATGAGGTGCCTCAACCGCACGGTGTCAGACGTGTCTGACACCTCTGACACCAGGCGCATCAGTGGTTGGTATTGCTGGAACAGGTCCTGCGCCACGATCGCCGTCGTCGCGCCGCTGTCGTTGACGTAGTGTTCCAGCTCGGCGGTCACGTTCATCGGGCTCACCGGCACGATGACGGCGTCGCACCGCAGGATGGCGTAGTAGGCGACGATGAACTGCGGGCTGTTCTGCACGCTCAGCAGGACGCGATCGCCGCGCCCGATCCCGCACTGTCGCTGCAGAAAGCCGGCGAGCCGCTCGGCGTCGCGCAACAACTCCGCGTAGGTCAGACGCGAGTCGTAGAAAATGACCGCGGCCTTGTCGGGATACCTTTGAGCCGAAACTTCGCAGGTTGTACCAGAGCGTCGTGCGTGGAACGGTCAGACTCGTCGGAAGATGCCGCGGCCAGACGTTCTTGTAGTCGTTCGGTTCCATAAAAAAAGGCGACGATCTACGAACCGTCGCCTGATCGTACAGTAGCGCGGGCCTTTCAGGCCCGCGATGGCGGCCCTAAAAGGGCCGCCCCTACACCTACCCTGCGGTCGTCTTCGTCTTCGCCGGGAAGATCTCCTTGAACGCGACCATGAAGCGCGCCATTTCGTCTTCCGTGCCGATCGACACGCGCATGTGCTTGGTCATCGGCGGGAACGGCCGGCCGACCGCCACCTTCTTCGTGCGGAACTCCTCGATGACCGGCTGGATTTCGCGGCCGATCGCTGACCATGAAGAAGTTGGTCTCGGACGGGATCGTCTCGTAGCCGTGCGCTTCGAGCTCGGCCTGCGTCTTCTTGCGCAGCTCGATCGTCCGCTTCTTGATCTCGGCCTGCGCCGCGGTGTCCTTCAGCGCGGCAACCGCGCCGAACCGCGCCGCCACGTTGATGCTGCCCGACGAGAACGGCCGCATCTTCGGCGATGATCTCGGCCGGCGCCACCGCGTAGCCGATGCGCATCGCCGCCAGCGCCGCGATCTTCGAGAACGTCCGCGCGATGATCACCGGCCGCCCCTCGAGCACGTACGGCATCGACGTCGCGTACTTCGGATCGTCGACGAAGTGGTGATACGCCTCGTCGATCAGCACCGGCATGTCCTTGGGAATGCCGTCGAGCAGCTGCTTGATCTCGTCCTTCGTCACGATGACGCCGGTCGGGTTGTTCGGGTTGCACATGTACACGAACCCCAGCTCGCTGGCGTTGTCGTTGGCGGCTTTGATCAGCGCCGGAATCTGCTGGCGATAGTCCTTGCCGAGCGGCAGCTTGATCGCCGTCGACTTGATCGTGGTCGCGTGCTGATACACCGAGCTGTACGACGGCTCGACGCCGAGCACCTTCTTGCCGCCCAGCAGGAACGTCGTCCCGACGACGTCGAGGACTTCGCCGGAGCCGGCCGTGAGCAGGATGTTTTCCTGCTTCACGCCGTGAAGCTTGGCGACTTCGCCGACGACATCGCCGCCGGGATAGCCGTAGCGCATGCAGTACTTGAACGACTGGTTCATCGCCTTCAGCACCGATTCCGGCGGACCCCAGCAGTTTTCGTTGCTCGAGAGATGCGCGATCGCGTCGTAGTCGTCCATCGGCGGCCGCCGCGCGCCGGCCGCGGCGCCCTGGCGAGGGGCCTGCGCGAACAGATCCACTTCCGATCCGACATTCAGGTATCCCAGTGCGGCCGCGACGCCACCCACGAAGCTCCGGCGCGAAACAGTCATAGTGCCTCCGTTGTTAGACGGCCAAACGATCGGAGCATTGTAAACCCGCCCGTGTCCCACGGCGTGAAGTTTCTCGCTGTCTCCCCTCCAGCCCTTCCTGGCCGTCCCGCCCAAAACGCTTGACAACCGCCCGGCTAGACGATGATGGCGCCATGACTGCCACTTACGTTCGCTTTGCGACTGCGGCGGCCCTGATCGTGGCTGCCGGCGTGGTGCGAGGCGCAGCGCCCTTCGACTTCGCTCAGGGCGGGCCCGCCGGCCCCGTGGACTTCGCCGCCCACGATATCGACGCCAATTTCAGGAGCGGCTACTCGGTGTCGGTCGCGGATTTCAACAAGGACGGCAAGCTCGACGTCATCGCGAACTCGTTGCAGGCGCAGGAGCTCGCCTGGTACGAAAACCCGGCCTGGACACGCCACGTCGTCGTCGCCGAGACGCAGCAGATCGTGAACCAGGCGATGACGGATATCGATGGGGACGGGATCCCCGAGATCGCGTTCCAGAGCTCGTTCGCGATGCAGCCCGCCAACAGCGCCGGGCTCAACTGGATCGCGCGGCACAACGCCGATCCACGGCAACCCTGGAAGGTCGAGAAGATCGATCAGTTCCCGACGTCGCACCATGTCATCTGGGCGGACCTCGACGGCGACGGCAAGAAGGAGCTGCTCAATGCGCCGCTCATCGGACGAGAAGAGCGCGGCGCCGACCTACGACCAGGACAAAGCGTCGGTCTTCTGGTACAGCCCGACGGACTGGAAGCGGCATGTTGTCGCCAACGACATTCCCGGCATCATCCATCGCGTGCGCGCGGTGACGTGGGACCCGGGCCGCCGTGAACAGTTTCTCGTGGCCAGCTTCGAAGGCGTCGCGCTCTATCGCGCGACCGGATCCGGCGACGCCATGAAATTCGAGAAGCAATTGCTGTCGCCGGGACACGTCGAAAAAGCGCCGCGCCTCGGCGCGAGCGACGTCGGCGTCGGCAAGCAGGACGGCAAGCGGTTCTTCGCCGCGGTCGAGCCGTGGCACGGCAACGAAGTCGCGATCTACACGGAGAGCTCCGGCGCGTGGAAGCGGCGCGTGATCTTCGACAAGGTGACGGGCGGCCACGAGATCGCCGTGGTCGACCTGAACGGCGACGGGCGAGACGACGTGATCGCGAACGACAACGGACGGGTGACGCAGCAGAATCCGAACGCGACGCCAGGCGTGTGCACGTGTTCTTCGCCCCCGCCGATCCCGCGAGCGGCGAGTGGACCTATCGCCGGATCGAAGACAAAGCCGCGATGAACAGCTGCGTCGGCGCCGACATCAACGGCGACAAGCAGATGGACATCGTGTGCACCGGCGCCGGCGGGGTACTCCGCTGGTACGAAAACACCGGACAGCGGATAATGTCGAGGGGTTGGACCCGAGAAGTCCGAAGCTGGGACGGCACAGTGTCGCGCTGTCCTTCTACTTCGTCACTCGTATCGTCTATTTCTCCGGCGGGCGCCGCGTGCTCGAGCGCCAGGCCGGTGGTCGTGCCGCGCTTGAACCCTTTCCATGCGGCGTCGAGATAGGCCTGCTTGTCCGATTCCCCCTTCAGGTGCAGCGCGAAGAACGCCGTCGCGAAATGGTCGAGGATGTTGTTCATGCGGACGGTATCCCAGACGCCGTCTGCGTAGTGCGAGAACGGCGCCGGCCGCCCTTCGGCGGACGCGACATAGGATTCGGCCGGAGCGGGAATCGGGGCGCCCGCGTTGTGGTTGGCGTTGATGAACGTCAACAGGTATCGATCCGCGTTGACCGCGCCGGCATAGATCGCCTTCGTTCCCTTCTCGTAGCCGGCCACATCGTCGAGGCTGCCCGCGACGAATAGCACGGGCGTCTTGATGGCTTTCAATCCGTCTGCGTCCCAGAATCCAACCTGCATGCCCCATGGCGCGATGGCGATCGCGGCCTTGATCCGCGCGTCCATCGATTTCTGGTACACGGGATTCGCCGCGCCACGCTCGGCGAGCAACCGGTTCGGCGGCGCGCCGTTGAGGGTTTCGCTCGCCGTGCTGTAACCGCCGCCGATCACGTTCACCACGCCGTAGCCGCCCATCGAATAGCCGACGATGCCGGTCCGGCTGGCATCGACGATCCCGGCGAGAAAGCTGCCCGAATCGCGCCGGCCGAGTCGATCCAATTCGCTCAGCACGAACAGCTGATCGAACGGACGGTTGTAGAGCGTGCTGGCAAACGCCTTCTGATCGTCATACGTGCTGTCTTTGTGATCGATCGACACGACGATGAAGCCTTTGCTCGCCAGGTTTTCCGTGAGATGGCTCATCAGGAAGCGATTCCCCGGATAGCCATGTGACACGATGACGAGCGGGAACGGACCGTCGGTGGCGAGCGGCGCCGCATCGCGCACAGCTTTGCCGTGCAGCGTCGCCGCAATCGCCGGGTCGCGCGTGATCGTCCGGTACTCGCCTCCCGGCGTCTGTCCCGCGGCGAGCAACGCCGGATACCACGCTTCCACGGTCAGCGTGCGGTCGTACCGTGCCGTTGGCCCGCCCTCCTTCGTGCCGAGGATGTCGGGACGATTCTTGTCGGTCACCTGGATCGTGCGAACGCCGATGGCGTACTTGCCGTACGGCGCCAGCTCCGGGGCCAACGGCGTGACGACATCGACGCGATTGGTTTGCGCGAGCGCCGCGCCCGCGGTGAAAGCGACGATGCAGACGAGAGCCGGAACGCGGGGGATCATCCTGCCTCCGTGAACCTACGTCGATCGATCGTTCCGCCAGCGCCGACAGCGCATCGCCGGTGACGCGAAACACCGTCCACTCGTCCATGGGCTTCGCGCCGAGGCCTTTGTAGAACTTGATCGCGGGCTCGTTCCAGTCGAGCACCGCCCACTCGAACCGGCCACACTCGCGTTCGGCGGCGATCTTTGCGAGGTGCGTCAGCAGCGCGCGGCCGGCGCCGCGGCCGCGCCACTCGGGCCGCACGAACAGATCCTCGAGATAGAGACCGCGCCTGCCGAGGAAGGTCGAGAAGTTGTGGAAGAAGAGCGCGAAGCCGACGGGCTCGTCAGTCCGGCTGTACGCGAGTCACGACTTCCGCGGCTGGATTTGGCGCCGAACAGCGACTCGCGAAGGCCGTCCTCGGTGGCGACCACCTGATCCGCGAGCTTCTCGTAGACCGCGAGCCCTTTGATGAGATCGAGGATCAGCGGCACGTCGCGCTCGCGCGCCGGCTCGATGCGGTACGTTACGTCCATCGTGTCCTCGATTTCGCCGCCGACGCTTTCAGGATCGCGTCGAACCGCTTCTGGCGCGTCTCCTCTTTTTTCGCGGTCATGATCCACATGATCGCGAGCCGCCGGTATCCGGGCGGCTGCGCCTCGAAGAACGCCCACGCCGTCTTGTTGGCCTTGAATGCCTTCTGAAGCTTCGGATCGAGCGCGCGATCCTTCTGCTCGTACAAGTACACGCCCGATCGCTTGAGATCGCGCTCCTTGAAGGCCTTGATGCCCGGGGGCGCCATCACGCCGAGCTTCATCAGCTCGCCGACACGCTTGGTGTTCACGAGGCTCCACGAGCTCGTGCGCGTCCGCGGCGTCCAGCGCTGCATGTAGCTGATCTCGTCCAGCCGCTTCACGACGCCGTCGATCCACCCGAAGCAGAGCGCCTCGTCGAGCGCCTGCTTGTAGACCATGCCGCCTTTGCCGGAGGCCTTCCTGTAGTAGCCGATCCACAGCTCGCGCTCGGTGGCGCCATGCTTCTCCAGCCACGCGCGAAAATCGGCCTGGGACTTGAAGAACCGCGGCTTCATTCCTCTTCCCGTGCCCGATTCGCAATCGCCTTTCGCAGCAACGCGATCTGCCCGCCATGGTAGGTCCCGTGCTCGACGACACCCTGGAGCAGCACATCAACCGTGTACTCGAGCTCGCCCACCCTCGCGTCGAGCGCTTCGTCGCTCAACTCCCGCACCGCGGCCGACAGGAGGCGATGACTCTCTCCGAGGCGTTCCAGCGCGAGGCGCCATTGGTCGGCATTGACTGCGGCGACTGGCGGCCAGTCTTCTTCGGGCGTCGGGTCGGTGAGACGCTCGCCCTTGATACGCGCGCGCGCGATCTCGGCCCAGGTCGTCACGTGCAGCACCAGCTCCCACACGCTGTGTGCGCCGGCAATCGGCCGCGCCGCTGCCGTCTCGTGCGTAAATCCGTCCAGGACCTGCGCCAGGGCAGGCCCGTGCCACATGGGGCCTTTGAAGGTCCGGTGGATGTGTTTGGCGAGCCGGGTCGCGCGCGTCATGCGTCTCCTATCGTTTTCTTATTGTGATTTCGTGATGTCATGGCTAAACCGATGGGCCTGACTTCCCGTCTATAGCGTTCGACCATTATGCCCAACCTCAAGTTCGCGCTTCGAACGCTGTTCAAAACCCCCTTTGTCACGCTCGTGGCCATCGTGTCGCTGGCACTCGGGATTGGCGCGAACGCGGCCATTTTCTCGATCTTCAACCACATGCTGCTGCAGCCGCTGCCGGTCGAGGCGCCCGGAGCAGCTGGTCAACCTCTCCGCGCCCGGCCCGAAGCCCGGCTCGACGTCCTGCAACAACGCGGGCGGCTGCGAGCTGGTCTTCAGCTTCCCGATGTTCCGCGACCTCGAGAAGATCCAGACCGTCTTCACGGGCATCGCCGCGCACCGCAGCTTCGGCGCGAACCTGTCGTACGCGAAGCAAACCATCAACGCCCAGGGCATGCTGGTCTCGGGGTCCTACTTTCCCGTCCTCAACATCCGCCCCGCGCTCGGCCGCCTGCTCGGCCCGGGCGACGACCCTGGGCCCGGCGAATCGCGTGTCGTCGTCCTGAGCTACGCCTACTGGCAGCGGCACTTCGGCGCCGACCCGAACGTCCTGAACCAGTCGATGATCGTCAACGGCCAGACGATGACGATCGTCGGCGTGGCGCCGCGGGGGTTCGACGGCACCACGATCGGCGTCAAGCCGAACGTGTACGTGCCGATCACCATGCGCGAGATCATGACCCCCGGGTGGAAGGGCCTCGACAATCGGCGCAGCTACTGGGCGTACCTGTTCGCGCGCCTGTCGCCCGGCGTGACGCAGGAACAGGCGAGCGCCGCGCTGAACACGCAGTACCACGCGATCATCAACGACGTCGAGGCGTCGCTGCAGAAAGGCATGAGCGAGCAGACGCTCGCGCGATTCCGCGCGAAAACCGTCGTGATTACAGGCCGGCGAAACCGGCCAGAGCAGCGTGCGTCGCGAGGCGCGGGCGCCGCTCAACCTGCTGCTCGGCGTCACCGGGTTCGTGCTGCTGATCGCCTGCGCCAACATCGCCAACCTGCTGCTGGCGCGATCGGCGGCGCGCGCGGCGGAAATGGCCGTGCGGCTCTCGATCGGGGCGAGCCGGCGGCAGCTGGTCGGCCAGCTGCTCACCGAGTCGTGTCTCCTCGCGCTGTTCGGCGGTGTCGCCAGCCTGCTGGTCGCGCGGTGGACGCTCGATCTGATCCTGTCGCTCATGCCGCAGCAGGCGGCGGACACGCTGCCAACGTCACTCGAACCGTCGATGTTCGTGTTCACTGCGGCGCTCACGATCGGCACCGGGCTGCTCTTCGGGCTCTTCCCCGCGCTCCATAGCACGCGGCCGGATCTCGTCTCGTCGCTCAAGGGTCAGGCGGGCCAGCCGTCGGGCGCGAAGTCCGCCGCGCGGTTCCGCACGTCGCTGGCCACGGTGCAGATCGCGCTGTCGATGGCGCTGCTCGTCGCCGCCGGGCTCTTCACCAAGAGCCTGTTCAACGTCACCCGCGTGGATCTCGGCCTGAACGTCGACAACGTCGTCACGTTCGGCATCTCGCCGTCGCTCAACGGCTACACGGCCGAACGTTCGGCGGAGCTCTTCACGCGTCTCGAGGAGGAGCTTGCCTCCATTCCCGGCGCGACCGGCGTCACCGACTCGCTCGTCCCGCTGCTGGGCGGCAGCAACTGGGGCAACGACGTCGCGGTCGAAGGCTTCAAGGCGGGGCCCGACACCGATACGAACTCGCGCTACAACGAGGTCGGCGCCGACTACTTCCGCACGCTCGGCATCCCGCTCATCGCCGGACGCGAGTTCACGCGCGCCGACGCCAAGGGCGCGCCGAAGGTCGCCGTCGTCAACGAAGCGTTCGCGAAGAAGTTCAACCTGGGACGCGATGCCGTCGGCAAGCGCATCGGCAATCGCGGCGGCAACGCCGACCTCGACACCGAAATCGTCGGTCTCGTGCAGAACGCCAAATACAGCGAGGTGAAGGACGCGATTCCGCCGCTGTTCTTCCGGCCGTACCGGCAGGGCGACACGCCGCAGATCGGCAGCATCACCTTCTACGTGCGCACGGCGGCCGACCCGAGCACGCTGCTCGCGGCGGTCCCCAAAGTTGTCGCGCGCCTCGATCCCAATCTTCCCGTCGATGAGCTGCGCACGATGCCGCAGCAGGTGCGGGAGAACGTGTTCCTCGATCGGTTCATCAGCGTGCTCTCCGCGGCGTTCGCCTGCCTGGCGACGCTGCTCGCGGCGGTCGGCCTCTACGGCGTGCTCGCCTACACCGTCTCGCAGCGCACGCGCGAGATCGGCCTGCGGATGGCGCTCGGCGCGGCGCCCGGCCGCGTGCGCGGGATGGTGCTGCGCCAGGTGGGGTTGATGACGATCGTCGGCGGCGTGGTCGGCCTCGCCGCGGCGGTGGCGCTGGCGCGGCTCGCGCAGTCGCTGCTCTTCCAGATGCAGGGATACGATCCGTTCGTGCTGGTGGGCTCGGCGGTCGCGCTCACGCTCGTCGCGCTCGGCGCCGGCTTCATCCCCGCGCATCGCGCCTCGAAGGTCGATCCGATGCGCGCGCTGCGATACGAGTAGGCCGATGTAGGCCGCCTGAAGGCGGACCCCAC
>CAVSWN010000028.1:0-140082 GCA_963731545.1 uncultured Acidobacteriota bacterium
GGCGACCGACGGCTTGTCGCCCAGACATCGACCCTGGCGTCGCGCGACCCCGCTGCCAGAGCGCCACGCCTCCCGCGACCGCAACAACGAGCACGGCGGCGGCGAGGGCCGATAAGTCCGGCGGCGCCCGCCAGCAGGCGCGGGGACGGAGGTGGTGGAGTGGGGGACGGAGGTTGGGGCGGGGACGGAGGTGCTTGCCGCCGCCGCTGTCACCCGGCTCACCGACGTGTCGCGCTGGGAGACGCTTGAGGTCGCTCAGCATGTCGGACGCGTGCTGATAGCGCAGCTGGCGATCCTTCTCGAGCGCCTTGTTGATGATGTGCTCCAGCTCGGCGGGCAGCGACGGGTTGAGCCGCGCCGCGGACACCGGCGACTTGCCGAGAATCCCTTCGAAGATCACCGCCGAGGTCGTGCCGGTGAACGGCTGCGTGCCAGTCGCCATCTCGTACAGCACGACGCCGAACGAAAAGAGATCGGTGCGCGCGTCGAGGTCGAGTCCGCGCGCCTGCTCCGGCGACATGTACGCGACCGTGCCGACGGTCGCGCCGCGGTCGGTGATGTCGGCGGCGGCGATGGTGACGCCGCTGTCACCGGCCGCTTTCTGATCGCGCGTCGCGAGCTTGGCGAGGCCGAAATCCAGCACCTTGGCCTGGCCTCGGCCCGTGACGAAGATGTTCGCCGGCTTGATGTCGCGGTGGACGATGCCGCTCGCGTGGGCGGCATCCAGCGCGTCGGCGATGTGAACGCCCAGTTCCAGCAGGTCGTCGATGGGCGAGGGGCCGCTCGCCGATGCGATGCTTCAGCGTCTCGCCGTCGAGCAACTCCATCACGAGGAACCGCTGGCCGTCGTGCTCGCCGATGTCGAAGAGCGTGCAGATGTGGGCGTGGTTCAGCGACGAGGCGACGCGTGCCTCGCGCTCGAAGCGTTCGACCGACTGCGGATCGCGCGACAGCTCCGGCGGGAGGAATTTGACGGCAACCTGCCGGCCGAGCCGCGTGTCCTCGGCGCGATAGACCACTCCCATGCCGCCGCCGCCGAGTTTTTCGATGATGCGGTAGTGCGAGACGGTCTGGCCGACCACCGACGGAATTCTACATCGGCGGTTTGACGCCCGTGCTGTGGATGTGAACCATCTGCCAGACGTCGCCGCGCCGCGCAAAGACCACGGTGAAGCGGTTTTGCGACACGCGGCCGGCGGGATTCGTGCCCTGATCGAGCCACGTCGCCACCGCCGTGTTGCCGAATAGACGCGCGCGGATGTCGAGCTGATCGGACGGTGGCGCCGGCAGACGTGCGTTGCCTTGCATGCCGGCGATCAGCTCCTCCTGAGTGCGGATACCGTTTTCGGCGATGCGGAGGAGATCGGTGCCGGCATATTGCCGGTAGCGGTCCGCATCTTTGCTCCAGTACGCCCGATGCTGCTCACGGATGGCGCGTTGCAGATCGTCCTCGGCAGTTGGGAGGCGGCGCCGTCGTGGCGATGGGCAACGGTGGAATTTCGCGATCCGGCACGGTCGGATTGACGGGATCGTCATCCTCCACCTGCGCCGTGATGTCCGTGTAATGCGCGGCCACCATCTCGAGCCGTCCTTCCCGCAGCGCCCAGATGCGGGTGAAGTAGTCGGCGAACTGCGCTCCACCCTCCTGCGAACGCGAGCGTCCGATCACCAGCGCAAGGTCGCCGTAGACGCGGATCTCGATGTCCTCCTCGGCGCGCCGCGTGTCGCGGGCGCGGCCCGAGTCGACGGCGGACATCCGGTCGTTTTTCGAGAGCAGCTCGCCGTTTCGGTCGATCACGACCATGTCCGGCGAGACGAGCCGGCTGTAGGCGTCCGCGTCGTTTCGCGTGATCGCGTCGGCGCGCTCGCGCTCTGCGGCGGCGACCTGCGTCTGTTCGAGGGAACCCGAGCAGCTGAAGACGAGCGGCAAAGCAAGGGCGACGATGAGCGGTTTCATCTGCTCCTTCACGGCCCCGGCTGCTTGTCGCTGTGTGTCCACACTAGACCGACGATGTTTCTGCTGGGATACACGTGATCGTACCATCTTTTTCGCTGATGAGCCGGCTGATAGAATCCGAGACTTTGACTGTGACGACTCAGCGGCGTCTTCTGCATCGAACGAGCGTGTGGGCGGTTGTTTCGCTGATGGCGTTCGCCGCCGGATGTGTGCAGACGCCGGCGCCCGTCGAGCCCAGCAACTCCGGCTCGCCGCCGCGGCCGAGCATCGTCTGTCCTCAGCCGGTGGTGACGCAGACCTTCAGCGGTCAGCCGATTCCCGTGGCGTTCGCGCCGCCGCAAGCCGCCGGCGGCGTCCTGCCGCTGTCGTTCGCCTGCACGCCGCCGTCGGGGACGCGGTTCCCGATCGGCTCCACCAACGTCGGGTGCACGGTGACGGACGCGCTGATGGATGCCTTCACGTGCAGCTTCACGGTTCGCGTGCTCGGCCCGCCGCGGCTTTCGGCGACGAACTACATCGCGTTTGGCGACAGCATCACCTTCGGCATGCTCACGGATACCTATCCGGCCCGCCTGCAGTTCAAGCTCCGGCAGCGATACCAGACGCAGAATCTCGGCGTGTTCAACGACGGGTTGGATGGCGAGCGCGCATCGCCCGGCGGTCAGGCGCGGCTTCCGTTCGCGCTGGACGCGCAGCGGCCGCACGTCCTGCTGCTGATCGAAGGGACCAACGATCTCCTTGGAGGCTCTGCGGGGGCCGGTCGCGGGCTGGACGCTCTGACCGAGATGGTGCGCCTGGCGAAGAGCCGCGGCGTCATCGTCTTCCTCGGGACCATCCCGCCGCAGCGGCCAGGGGCCGCGCGGAGCTTCACGCAGCCGCTGGTAGCCGGCTTCAACGACGGCGTGCGCGGCATCGCGCAGCGCGAAGGGGTCACGCTGATCGATCTCTACGCGGCGATGATCGGCGACCTGTCGCTCATCGGACCTGACGATCTGCATCCGAACGAGCGGGGTCACGAGCTGATGGCGCAGCTGTTCTTCGACGCCATCACCAAGCAGCTCGAACTCCCGCCCCAGTAGGAGGCCGAACCTCCGTCCCCAGCAGCCGCGAACCTCCGTCCCCGCCGACCGAACCTCCGTCCCCGCAGGCCAAACCTCCGTCCCCGCGGCCCAACCTCCGTCCCCGGCGCGGGTCAGCGCGGCCACAACGTGTGCGGCGGCACACGGATTCCGACGGGCCGAAGAGTCAGTAACGTCCATCCAGTCAACGACTTGACCTGTGGCGCTTGGGTTGCTCCTCCGTCCCGCGACGCGGGAGGATGACGGTGACCGGCAAACGAACGGCGTGGATGGCGGCAATGGCAACGGGCTTCTTGGCATGCGCGGCCCCGGCTTCGGCCGCCGACGGCGCGCGCGCCGACGCCCCGAGACGTTGCGCGGCGTGTCGTGGTGAGCATTCCCGACCGCAAGCTGGCGCTGCTGGAGAACGATCACGTCATCAGCATCTATTCCGTCGCTGTCGGCGCGCCGGTCTCGCCGAGCCCCGTCGGGACGTTCACGATCGTCACCCGCGTCACGAACCCGACCTACTACAGGCCCGGCAAAGTGATCGGCCCCGGCGCCAGCAATCCGATCGGGACGCGGTGGATTGGACTGAGCGTGAAGGGATTCGGCATTCATGGCACCGACGAGCCGCGCTCGATCGGTTTCGCGAAATCACACGGCTGCATCCGGCTGCGCAACCACGACGTCGAGGAGCTCTTCGAACGCCTTCGCGCCGGCGACGTAGTCGAACTGCACGCCGAACGCACGCCGGAACTTGCACGCTTCTTCCAGGCTGTCCGAGGGGCAGGAGCAGTGAAGTGGTGGTGCTATCATCGACGGCAGTGGGTATCCACGGCCGCGATTCGTTCGCGGGCGTCCGCGGGCTGTTGACGATCGGTGCCTTCCTGTTGAGCGCGACCGCGCTCGCGCAGCCTTCCGCGACATTTCAAGATTTGCTTCCGGAGCTCGCCGAGAAAATTGCCACGACGATCGCCGCCGGCACGCGAGCATCGCTGGCACCGGCGTCAGACGAAGCGTCCCTCCGCGACGTGGAACGTGAAGTCGCCAGGCTGCTGACGTCGCGTGGCATTCGGCTCGCGGCGGCTGGCCCAGCGTCCGGCGCAGCGGTTATCACCGTCAGCTGCGGCGAGAATCTCCGCGAGCGCGCGTGCGTCGCCGACATCCGTCGCGGCGACACGCGCGACGTCGTCACTGCAACGAAAGCCCACGCCGTTCGTCCAGCGCGCGACGGCGACGCGTCTCGATCCGTCGCCATCGAGGCCACGCCGCTGTTCGCGCAGCGCGCGCCGATGCTCGATCTTCTGACGATCGACGACCGGTTGCTCGTGCTCGACACGACGCGGATCACGCTCTATCGCCGCATGAGCGATGAATGGCAGCGCGTGGAATCGCGTGCGATCGATCCCTCCAGAACCTGGCCGCGAGACGTGCGCGGCCGCCTGCACATCGCGGGTCCTGCACTCGAAGCGTTCCTTCCGGGCGTCGTCTGCCGCACGACGCCGGAACTGACGAATTTCTCCTGCGCCGATCAACGAGAGCCGTGGCCGCTTGCCGTGGAGAACGCGGGTCTCGACGCGTTGCGAAACACGTTTCAGACTCCCGAGGGCACGCCGTTCTTTTCGGCCGCCGCCCTCAATCCTGAAACCGGTGCGCGCGCGGTGATCGTCGATCTGACGCACACGCTGGTCTTGTTGAACGAATCGCGTGCGGCCGTGGGAACCATCGGCACGGCCGACGACGTGGCGAGTCTGGCGGCGGGATGTCGCGCGGGCGCGTACCTGCTGGCGTCGAACGGCACACCGGGCGCCAGGACCGATACGCTTCAGTTGTTGCGCGTGGAATCGCGGACGGCCGTGCCCGCGGCGACACCCGTCGTGCTTCCAGGTCGAGTCACGGCGTTGTGGTCCGAGCCTGGCGCGAGGGTCGCAACCGCGATTGTTCGTGATACGGACGGCGACAGACATGCAGCCTTTCAGATTCGTTTGTCCTGTCCTCTGTAGCGTCTGCGTCTCGGTTGCCGTCGTTTCGGCGGCCCGGCCGCAATACGGCGGCACGCTCAGGGTGTCTGCGCACGCCTCGATCCGGACGCTGGATCCGGCGGCGGCGATTGCCGATCGCGACGAAGCACTGCTCAGCGCACGCGTTCGCCCGCTGGTCTTCGAGACGCTCGTCCAGGTCGATGCCACCGGTGGACTGCGACCGGTTCTCGCCGAATCCTGGGAAGCGGATGCTGCCGGATGCACGCTGGCGCTTTCGCGTGCGGCCCGGCGTGACCCTTCACGACGGAAGTCCCCTCGAGGCCTGGAAGATCGCCGCGGCGCTGCGAACGACGGCCTCCGGGTGGACCATTTCCACTGACGGCGACGTCGTCGTGATCGTGCCCGCTCGGCCGGAACGCGACGTGTCCTGGGCGCTGGCCGATCCGCGGCATGCCATCGCCGTCCGCCGCTCGTCCACTGAGCTCGTCGGATCCGGACCCTTCAAGCTCGATCGGCTGGAGAGCGGACGGTTGTCGCTGAAGGCCCACGATGCGCATTGGGCCGGCCGTCCATTCGTTGACGCCGTGCACGTGGATCTGCAGCGCAACGCGCGCGCGCAGCTCGCCGATCTCGAATCGGGCCGTGCCGATGTCGTCGAAATTCAGCCGCCCGATGTTCGCCGAATCACCGAGCGCGGACTCCGCGTCGCCGCCACGCGGCCAATCGATCTGATCGCGCTGGTCTTCGAACCGCATCGCGCGGAGCCGGCGAGTGAGCCCGCCCGGCGGCTGCTGGCGGCCACGCTCGATCGGTCGACGATCGCTTCAGTGCTCTTGCAGGGCCGGGCCGAACCCGCGCGCTCCCTGCTGCCGTCGTGGCTGAGCGGCTACTCGCCGGAGCTCGTGGCGGCCACGCTGCCGCGGCCGGAGCGGACCGCCGTGACGGCCTTGCCGGTGGCGCAGCGGACCCTGACGCTTCGCGTTGATCCGTCCGACGCGTCGGCGCACTCGATCGCGGATCGGATCGCCGAGGATGCGCGCGAGGCGGGATTCACCATCGCCGTCCAGGCGCCAACCGGTCTCGCACCGCGACCCGACGTACGGCTCGTGCGGGCTCCGCTCGACGGTACGAGCCCTGACCGAACGCTCGTTCGACTGGGTGCGGATCTCGGGCCGCGGACCGTATCGCTCGCGGTCACGGGTCCGGCGCTCTCCGCCGGTGCGTCACTGGATGCGGTCCTTCGATTCGAGCGCGGCATGCTCGCGGGATTCGTCGTCATTCCTGTCGTCCGCCTGCCCGAGCTGTTCGGGCTCGGCGAAGCCGTCGACATCTCGGAAGGCGAGGCGGTCGGTCCCACGGGCCAATGGAACTTCGCGAATCTGTGGATTCGCCCGGCCGCGCGGCCACGGCCATGACGCTGCGCACCCGGCTCTTCGCGCTGGTCGGCGCCGTCGTGGCGCTGACCGACGTCCTCGTCACGACGACCGTGGCGTCGAGCGCTCGCCGTGCGTTCGCGGCCGTCGACGATCAGCGGACCGCCGTGCTCGTGACCCAGGTTCGCCGGGAGTTCGCGGCCGAAGGCGACCAGGTCGCGCAACGACTCGAACGAGCGGCGTCCAGCGACGAGGTGACGCGGATGGCCGCCGACCTTGGCCGCTCGAGAGCGGATGTTGCGGCGTATGTCGGCGCCGCCGCGCCGCTCGCCGCGTCGCAGGGTCTCGACTTCCTCGATATCGTGAGCGACGCGGGGACGATCATTTCCTCGGCGCACGCACCGGCGCGGTTCGGCTACCGCCATCCCTGGCTGCGGCCCGGGACGACTGCGATGCCGGATTCCGAAGGCGCGTATCTCCAGCGCGTCGAGCTCGCGAGCGAGGTTGCGCTCGGATTGGTTGCGGCGCGCGGCGTCGCGGCGGGCGACCGTCGGCTCGTGCTCGTTGGCGGGCGGCGCCTCGACGAGCGCTTCCTCAAGGCGCTCGTGCTGCCGGCCGGGCACGCGCGTCCTGCTGTATCGCGACGTCGAGACCGAAATCACGCGCCGGCATCTCGTCGACGCGTCGGGAGTCGTCGCCGAGAGTCAGCCGTTCGAGCCGTTGATCGCGCGCGTGCGCCAGAGCCGCCAGGATGCGCAGGCGCAAATCGCCTGGCAGGGCGACACCGAATCGGTTGCGGCGATTCCGCTGCCGGGCCGCGGACGGCGTGCTTCGTGGCGTCCTCCTCGTCGGCCAGCTCGGGGCGTGAGCTCTCGGCGCTCGTCAACCGGATCCGATGGAGCGGCGTCGCTGTTCGGTGCGCTCGGTCTCGTCGTCGGATGCGGCCTCAGCTACGTCGTGGCGGCGCGCGTGACGCGCCCGGTCGAAGAGCTCGCCGATGCCGCGCGCGCCGTCGCGGGCGGTCAATGGGACGTGCAGGTGACCGCGAACGAGTCGGCGAGCGAGATGGGCGCGCTCGCGCGTGCCTTTCGAACCATGACGGGACAACTGGCCGATCAGCGCGAGCGCCTCGTGCAGGCCGAGCGTGTGGCGGCCTGGCGCGAGCTGGCGCGCCGCCTCGCGCACGAGCTGAAGAATCCGCTGTTCCCGCTGCGGATCACGGTCGACAACCTGCGGCGCGCGAAGTCGCTCACAGCGTCCGAGTTCGACGAGGTGTTCGAGGAGAGCATGGGCACGCTGACGACCGGGCTGGCCAATCTCAACACGGTCATCGGACGGTTCAGCGACTTCGCCCGCATGCCGGCGCCCGAGATCGCCGACGTGTCGCCCAACGACGTCGTGCAGCGGGCGGTGAAGCTGTTTCAGCGCGCAGCTTCGAGCGCGCGATCGGCCGCCGATTCGCGTGACGCATCGATCTCGATCCGTCCGTCGGCGTCGATTCGAAGCCGACGGCGAGCAACTGGGCCGCGCGCTGACAGAATCTGCTGCTCAACGCCATCGACGCGATGCCGCAGGGCGGCGACCTCACGATCCGGACGCGCCGCGCCAACGGCGGCGTCCGGCTCGAGGTGTCCGACACCGGCAGGGCTTGACCGGCGAAGAGCAGCAGCGGCTGTTCACGCCGTACTACACGACCAAGCAGCACGGCACCGGCCTGGGCCTGGCGATCGTGCAGTCGGTCGTCACCGATCATCATGGCAGAATCTGGGTGGACAGCGAGCCCGGACGCGGAACCACCTTTCACATCGAACTGGGAGCCAGGTGGAGTCCGGCTTCAGCCGGACCTGCCGCAGACGATCATGATGCGCATTCTGATCGTGGACGACGACGCGACGACGCTGGCGTCGCTGTCGCGCGCCTTCCGGCTCGCCGGCTACGAGGCCGTCGTCTGCGACAACGCCGCGCGCGCGGTGTGCCCTGCTGCGCAACGAGCGCTTCGACCTCGTCTTCTCCGACGTCGTGATGCCGGGCAAGGACGGCCTGGCGATGCTGGCGGACCTGCGCGACATCGGCGTGACGACGCCCGTGGTGATGATCTCGGGCCAGGCGACGATCGACATGGCGGTGCGCGCCACGCGGCTCGGCGCCGTCGATTTCCTCGAGAAGCCGGTCTCGACCGACAAGCTGCTGCTGACGGTCGAGAACGCGCTGAAGCTCGCGCGCCTCGAGGAAGAGAACCGGCAGCTGCGGCGGCGCGTCGGCCGGCACGAGATCGTGTGGAAGAGCGAGGCGATGCGCCGCGTGATGGCGCAGGTCGATCGCGTGGCCGCCAGCGAGTCGCGCGTGTGCATTCTCGGCGAGACCGGCACCGGCAAGGAGCTGGTCGCGCGCGCGGTGCACGAGCGCAGCCCGCGCCGCGAGCGGCCGTTCGTCACCGTGAACTGCGCCGCGGTGCCGTCGGAGCTGATCGAGTCGGAGCTGTTCGGCCACGAGAAGGGCGCGTTCACCGGCGCCGCGACGCGGCACCTCGGCAAGTTCGAGCAGGCGCACGGCGGCACGCTGTTCCTCGACGAGATCGGCGACATGCCGGCGGCGATGCAGGCCAAGCTGCTGCGGCTGCTGCAGGAAGGCGAGCTCGAGCGCGTCGGCGGCGAGCGTCCGATCGTCGTCAACACGCGCGTGATCGTCGCCACGCATCGCGATCTCGAGGCGCTGGTGCAGCAAAGGCACGTTCCGCGAGGATCTCTATCCATCGCATCTACGTGTTTCCGATCATCCTGCCGCCGCTGCGCGAGCGGCCGGACGATGTGCCGCTGCTGGCGGAGCATTTCGCGACGCTCGTGGCCGAGCAGAACGGCTGGAAGCCGCGGGGATTCACGCCCGAGGCGCTCGAGGAGCTCGCGAAATACCACTGGCCCGGCAACGTCCGCGAGCTGCGCAACGTGGTCGAACGACTGCTGCTGCTGACCGACGATGCGGTGGACGCCGCGACCGTGCGGCAGGTGCTGTCCGGACGCCACGTCAGCGCCAGCGCGGCAACGCCGCGGCGGCGGACCGCTGGCCGAGCGGGTGCGGCGTTCGAGCGCGAAGCGGTGCTGGCCGAATTGAATGCGCACGAGTATCGCGTGTCCGAGACGGCGCGGGCGCTCGGTCTCGAGCGGAGTCATCTCTACAAGAAGTGCCAGCAGCTCGGGATCGATCTCAAGGCCGGGCGACCGCAGTAAAGCGGCCGCTACAGGGTCGACCGAGGCTCGTCGGGCCTGACAGACTCGTGGCTCACGGACTCTACATGCGGCTTCGCACACCGTCCCGAACTCGAATCCCTTCGCTCGCAGCTCCGGAATCAGCCGCGCCGCGGCATCCACGGTCTGCCGCTGATCCTTCAACGGCGCCGACTCGTCGCCGTCGTGCATGACGACGATGTCGCCGTCGCCGATGCGGCGGCTCACACGCCGCACGGTGGCGTCCGCGGTCCGCGCGCGGAACCAGTTGAAGTCCCACAGCATCCAGCTCCAGCCGATCAACCGGTAGTCGATCTTCTTCAGCCCCTGATACATCGTCCAGCTCCGCCAGCCGGCGTGCGGACGGAACGCGCGGCACGGCCGCCGGCCGCCGACGCGCTCGATGCGATCGGCGGCTTCGGTGAGCGTGATCGCGAACGTGTCCGGCGACATCAGCATGAGCGCGCGCGTCGCCGAGTGGAGCGCCACCGCGTGGCCGTCGGCGAAGATGCGTCGAACGATCGGTGCGGTCGTGTCCGTAATGTGTCGATCGATCAGGAAGAACGTGGCACGGGCCTGTTCCCGCTCGAGCACGTCCAGCAGATCCGGCGTCGTCGTCGGGTTCGGGCCGTCATCGAACGTGAGATAGACCGTCGGCCGATCGCGCTTCGGCATGTGCCACGCCGCGCGGCTGCCGGCGACTTTGTCGAACAGGAAGGGTGCCGGCGCGGTGTGGGCGAGCGTGAGGATGCCGGCGGCGATCGCGATCAGAATCCACATTGGGAACCTGGTGTAGCGCGGCCCTTTCAGGGCCGCGTTCGCGGGCCTAAAAGGCCCGCGCTACTTCAAGCGCGCGGGAATGGTGCCCAGCTCCTTCGCCGACGGAACGCCCGCGGAGCTTGCCGCCTGCGTCGCGGCGCGCACGATCGCGTCGGCCATGGCCTCCGCCGCGAGCGCGCCGATCGTGCCGTGGTTCGACCTCGCCGGTCCACGTGCCCGTGGCCAGCGAGAAGATCGTGTCGCCGTCGCCCGGCGTGTGGACCGGCGCGATCGCGCGCGCGTAGCCGTCGTGCGCCATCTGCGCGATCTTCTGCGCCTGCACCTTGGTCAGCTTCGCGTTGGTGGCGACGATGCCGATGGTGGTGTTCTCGCCGGGACGTCCCTCGCGCGCCGGCGCCCGCGCGCAGCAGCTTGCGCGCATCGGCGAGGCCTTGCCGTCCGCGGTGCGCGCGCCGGCGACCACCTGGCCGGTCGCCGGATCGATGATGTCGCCGACCGCGTTGACGGCGACGAGCGCGGCGACGACCAGCCCGTTCGGCAGGAGGATGGCCGCCGAGCCGATGCCGGCCTTCATCGGCCGGCCGGCCGTCTTGCCGATCGGTCGCGCCCGCGCCGGCGCCGACGTTGCCTTCCGTGACCGGATCGGCGGTGGCGGCCTCCGCGGCCTTGTAGCCGCAGTCCGCGCCGGGCCGGATCTTCGGGTTGCCGCCGAACCCGAGATCGAACAGGATCGCCGCCGGCACGATCGGCACGACGCCGTTCGCGCCGACGCGATAGCCGATGTTGTGTTCCTCGAGACACCGCATCACGCCCGTCGCGGCGTCGAGCCCGTAGGCGCTGCCGCCCGCCAGCATGATCGCGTTCACGATCTGCACGGTGTTCGCTGGGATCGAGCAGATCGGTTTCGCGCGTGCCGGGCGCGCCGCCGCGCACGTCGACGCCGCCGGTCGTGCCGTCCTTGACGATGATCACCGTGCAGCCGGTCGGCCGCTCGGTGAGCGTGAAGTGGCCGACCTTGATGCCGTCGACCGCGGTCAGCGTCATGTTGTGCGCGCGGCGATTGCGCTCCGGCGCTGGATGACAAGACGGCTGCGGCCGCGGAGAAAGCGACAGCCAGGAAGAGGTGTGATTTCATTGCGGTGTCCCGGTCAAATCCAGCAGCGCGAGCGCGATGACCTTGGTCGCGTTGACGAGGTCGTCGACGCCGCACCACTCGTCGGGTTGATGCGCGAGATCGAGGATACCCGGCCCGTAGGCCACGCAGTTGGTCACGCCGCCGATGCGGTCGACGTGCTTGTGGTCGTAGGTGCCCGGACTGGCCACCAGCGCCGCCGCTTCGTCCCAGCACGCGCCGCAAGCCGCGCTCGAGGACGCCGACCAGCGGCGAATCGTCCGGCGTGCGCACCGGGTGGACGACCATCAGATCGCGGAGCTCGTAGCGGAAGTCCGGCACCTCGGCCGCGGCGCGCTCGAGCAGGTCGACGATCTCCGCGCGCGTCCGATCGAAGCCCTCCTCGAGCAGAAACCGCCGGTCGAACACCGCGCGGCAGCGATCGGCCACGCACGGCGTCTGAATGCCGTCCACCGGCTGGCCGCCGTCGATGCCGTTGACGTTGAGCGTCGCGCGCCTGGCCCCGGCCGGTACGACCGGCATCGTCGTCGTCCGCCCGGCCAGGCGCGGCAGCAGATCGCGGCGAATCCGATCCAGCACGATGCCCATGTGCTCGATCGCGTTGACGCCAAGGAACGGCATGCTGCCATGCGCGATGCGTCCATGCGTCGTGACTTCGAACCAGTACACGCCGCGGTGGCCGATGCAGATCCGATCGACGTAGAGCGGCTCGGGAATGATGACGTAGTCGGTGCGGGCCGCGCTGATGCGTCCGTGCTGGGCCAGCCACGCGACGCCGGCGAAGCCGCCGCTCTCTTCGTCCACCGTGCCGCTGATCTCGACCGTGCCATTGAGCTCGACGCCGGCGCGGCGAATCGCTTCCGCCGCGTACACCGCCGCGGCGATTCCCGCTTTCATGTCGCACGAGCCGCGTCCGTAAATCCGCCCGTCGCGCACGATGCCGGCAAACGGATCCAGCGTCCAACCGGCGCCCGCGGGGACGACGTCGAAGTGGCCGTTGAGATGCACGAGCGGCCGCGCGCGTCCGCGGCGGCCGACGACGTTGATGCGCGGGTGCCGCGTCGTGTGCTCGGGGCATCCCTCCGCGGCAAAGTACGTGGTCTCGAATCCGCACGCCGTCAGCCGGCGGCCGATCAGCTCCGCGCAGTCGGTATACCCGTCGCCTGGTGGATTGACGGTCGGCAGGCGAATCAGCTCGCGCGTGAAATCGACGATTTCGTCCGCCGCAGCCTCGACGCTCGCGAGCACTCGATCGGCGGCGGTCATCGCTCGCGATGGTAGCATTCGCCGCCCTCGCAGATGGCGTTGGCCGGGCTTCGCCGGTAACCTCAGCCGCGCAGCGGCCCCACGTTTGCTTTCTGTGCTAGCAACAACCCTTCGTGTCTTCGTATGTGTACATAAGTTATTCATCAATTGGCGTGTCTTGACTGAAAACCGTACTCCAGAGATTGCTATGCGCATTCGCATCACGGCTCCGCCGGATCTGGATGCCTTTGCCGAATACGACGTTCAGCGGTTCCGGGTTGGGGATGTCTATGAAGTGCCGGTGCGCCTCGCGACGCTGTTGATCATCGCGGGCTATGCGGTGAATGCGGCCGGCGTCGTGCATCCGGCGGCTGAGGCTGCGGACTTCAGTTCGACGAAGAACCCGCGGCTGAAGAAGAAGTCCTAGCGACGCAGGTCGAGCCCAACCTTTCGAGCGCTCGAGCGCCGACTCCCACTGTCCGCGCAAGCTCGCGGCTTCTCCACGCGCCATCCTCGGTTCGAATCGGCGGTCGACCTGCCACTGTCCGGTGATCGCGTCAACCGACGGCCAGAACTTCACGGCCAGGCCCGCGAGATACGCCGCGCCCAGCGCCGTCGTTTCCGTGACGGCTGGTCTCACGACCGGCACGCCGAGCAGATCCGATTGAAACTGAAGGAGCGCATCGTTGGCCGCGGCGCCACCGTCAACACGCAACTCGGTGAGCGCGATGCCCGCGTCGGCCGCCATCGCGTCGAGCAGATCGGCGACCTGATAGGCGATGCTCTCGACCGCGGCGCGCGCGATGTGTCCCGCCGTCGTGCCGCGCGTGATGCCGACGATCGTGCCGCGCGCGTACGGGTCCCAGTGCGGGGCGCCGAGGCCGGCGAAGGCGGGGACGAGGTACACGCCGCCGTTGTCCGCGACGCTCGCAGCGAGCGGCTCGATGTCTGCGGCCGTGCGCACGAGATGGAGGCCGTCGCGGATCCATTGCACGACCGCGCCGCCGATGAACACGCTGCCTTCGAGCGCGTACTCGGTGCGGCCGCCAATCTGCCACGCGACCGTGGTCACGAGTTGCTGGCGAGAGGCGATCGGCGTCGTGCCGATGTTCTGCAGGAGGAAGCAGCCGGTGCCGTACGTGTTCTTCGACATGCCCGGCGTGCGACACATCTGGCCGAAGAGCGCCGCCTGCTGATCGCCGGCGATGCCGGCAATCGGCACGCCGCCGAGCGCCTCGGACGCAGCGACACGGCCGTATTCTTCGCTCGACGAGCGCACGTCCGGCAGGACGCTCGCTGGAACCTGAAACAGACGCAGCAGCTCGTCGTCCCACGCCAGCGTGTGAATGTTGAACAACATCGTGCGCGACGCGTTGCTGACGTCGGTCACGTGGCACGCGCCGCGGGTCAGGTTCCAGATCAGCCAGGTGTCGATGGTGCCGAAGGCCAGCTGTCCGGCCTCGGCCCGTGCGCGAGCACCCGGGACGTTGTCGAGCAGCCAGCGGATCTTGCTCGCCGAAAAGTAGGCGTCGATCAGCAATCCGGTTTTGGCCTGAATCGTCGCGCCGGCGCCATCGGCCTTCAGCTGTTCGCAGAAGTCCGCGGTGCGGCGGTCCTGCCAGACGATGGCGTTGTGGATCGGCACGCCGGTCGCGCGATCCCAGATCACCGTGGTTTCGCGCTGGTTCGTGATGCCGACGGCGGCCACGTCGGCGATCGCGACGTGCTCTCGCGCCAGCGCCTCGACCGCGACGCCGATCTGCGACGCCCAGATCTCTCGCGCGTCGTGCTCGACCCAGCCGGCCTGCGGAAAGATCTGCGCGAATTCCTTCTGGGCCACGCCGCAGATGCGGCCGTCGCGATCGAAGAGAATCGCGCGGGAGCTCGTCGTGCCTTGATCGAGGGCGAGGATGTATGGCATGTGAAGTCTGCCACGACTGACATGTAGCAAGTAGTGTCCGGCTTTCAGCGCGGACCTGAGTCTACAATACGCGCCTATGCCGCGATCATCACTGGCCCGCGAGGCGCTCGCCGAGTTCTTCGGCACCTTCATTCTGATCGTCTTCGGCGTCGGCGTCGTCGCTCAGGTGGTCCTGAGCCGGCAGACCGCGGGAACCTTTCTGTCGATCAACATCGCGTGGGGCCTGGCGGTCGCGATGGGCTGCTACGTGTCGGCGGGTGTGACGGGCGCGCACCTGAATCCCGCCGTGACGCTGGCGCTGGCGGTGCATCGCCGGTTTCCGTGGAACAAGGTGGGCGTCTACGCCGCGGCGCAGCTCGCCGGCGCCTTCGTCGCGTCGGTCATCGTGTACGTCACCTATCGCGAAGCGCTGACCGCGTTCGACGGCGGCCTGCGTCAGGTGGCTCGGGCCGCAGGGCACCGCCGGCATCTGGGCCACCTACCCGCAACCCTTCCTCAGCGTGTTTCCCGGGGGCTTCATCGATCAGGTGGTTGGCACGGCGCTGCTGGTCGCCGTGATCTTCGGGATCACCGACACGAGGAATTCGCCGGCGCCGGCCGGTCTCGCGCCGATCGTGGTCGGGCTGCTCGTGGTCCTGATCGGCGCGACGTTCGGATTCAACGCCGGCTACGCGATCAACCCGGCCCGCGATTTCGGTCCGCGGCTGTTCACGTTCGTGGGCGGTTGGGGAGGCGAGGTCTTTCGTGCCGGGAACGGCTGGTGGTGGGTCCCGATCATCGCGCCCTGTGTAGGCGGCGTACTCGGTGGCTGGGTCTACGATGCGTTCGTGGGCAAGAGATTTCCCGAAGGCTCGTAGGCCGACCACGACCCTAGTCGACCTCGACAGGCTAGGACGAGCTATCGAGGGTCGACCCGGCGACACGCGGCTCTGCGCCGCTTGTGAGCCCCTGCCCACCGGCGATCAGCTTCGCCGCTCGTCCCATCTCGTCGTTCCGCGCGATGGCCTGCGCTTTCAGCACGAGTTGATAGCCGTTGATCGTGTCCACCGCCGGCATCGTGGCGGTGAAGATCGGCTTCGCCTGCTTGTAGGTCTCGACCAGATAGCCGAAATCAAAGACCGCCAGGGGCGCATCCGCCGTCGGGACCGCCGCACGCGCTTGCAGTGCTTTCAGCAGCGCTTCGGCCACGGCCGTATTGGCTGACGCGTAGATCGTGGCGCGGCGCAGAGTTTCCATCCGCACGATGACGGGAGTCTCCGGCGTGAGGAGCGCAACCGTGTCGTTCACGAGATTCGCGACGTTGTAGCTGGGATCGATCGCGCGCCAGCCGCCCGTGCCCATTGGCAGCGAGCGTGCCGCGCCGATGTCGAACGGGAAGCACACGAGCGGTGGACCGGCGAGAGCTGGACGGGCGGCGAGCAACAGAGCGGCGAAGGAAGCGGCAATCATCAGCGGGCGAATGCGAGTCATCGGTGGAACCCTCCTGCCCGACAAGACGCCGAGGCAGTACTGAGCTGAGGAATTCGTTAACAGGGCATCGCAGTTTGCAGCCCACCTCTACGATGGGTTGCCACCACGGCCGTAGCCGACTTGCGCTGTGTTTCGCCGCTGCTCTGACGCTTGCAGGCTGCACGCGCAAGCCTGCCCTGAGCGAGGCTGTCGTCCACGATGAGCTGACTCAGGCGCTTCAGGCGAAGCAGCCGGCGTTCGATGCCGACACGTCGAAGCGCTCACGCCGTGTGTGGGAAGAGACACGTCGTTTCTACGAGCGGAACGGTCTGCGTCTCGCGTGGAGCGACGGCCGCAAGCCCGGGCCGGCGGTCGACGGTCTGCTGACCGCGTTGCGAGGCGCGGATCGCGAAGGCCTGGATCCGACGGCGTACGACGCCGCGGGTCTGGACGCGGCGCGCCAGGCATTCGAGACGAGCCAGGCGATCACGTTCGACGTGCGGTGCACGTACGCCTACCTGCGGTACGGCTGGGATTTGTCGCACGGATCGATCGATCCGGAAACTGTCGCGCCTCAATGGCACGCGCCGCCGCGAGGTGCGGACCTGCCCGCCGCTCTGGCGCAGGCGCTCGAGCGCGGCACGATTGAAGCATCGTTCGAAGCACTGGCTCCGCAAGCGCCGCCGTACAAAGGCCTCAAACACCGGCTCGCGCTGGCGCGCGAGCGCCAGGACGCCGTCGAAGTCGATCGCATCGCGATGAACATGGATCGATGGCGGTGGCTCCCGAACGATCTGGGTCCGCGCTACCTCATCGTCAACATCCCGGCGTTTCGTCTGGAGGCGATCGAGAACGGCGCGAGCGTGTTGTCGATGCGCGTCGTGACCGGGAAGGAGAAAAGCCCGACGCCAGTGCTCGTCGACGAAATCACCTCCATCGTGTTCAGCCCGTACTGGAACATTCCGGAGTCGATCGTCGAAAACGAGATCCTGCCGCGGCTCGAGCGCGATCCCGACTATCTGGACCGCAACAACATGGAGATGGACGAGTCCGGCCAGCGATACCGGCAGCGCCCCGGCCGCGGCAATTCGCTCGGCGCGGTGAAGTTCGTCTTTCCCAACAACTTCAACGTGTACCTGCACGGCACCCCGTCGACGTCGCTGTTCAAGCGCGTCGAGCGCGACTTCAGTCACGGCTGCGTCCGGCTCGAGCAGCCGCTCGCAGCTCGCGAAATACGTGCTGCGCGATCAGCCGGAATGGACCGAGGAGCGCATCACCGCCGCGATGAACGGCGGCGTCGAGCGCGGCGTGAAGTTGACGACGCCGCTGCCGATCTACCTCGTGTACTTCACGACGTGGGAAGAGGGCGGCGAGCTGCGCACCGTGCGGGATGTGTACGGCCTCGATCGACGCCACGCCGCGGTCACCGAGGGTGCATGACGATCCGCCTGCTTGCTTTGCTGTTGCGTTCGCCGTGTTCTGTGTGGGCCACGTTGCCAACGCCAACGGCTTCGACGCCAAAACCGCAGGCTTCACGATTTCGTTCTACGGCGAGAAATCCTCGTACCGTGACACGTCCGCCTTCGTCCTCCCTGGCGCCGCGACCACGCTCGAAGTGACTGCCGGCCCGCCGGGCAAATATTCCTTGACCGCAAAGATGGCATGGCCGTCCAGCAGGCCGCGCGGCGCTGGCGATTCACCGCGCCAAAGCGGCCGGGTCTCTACGCGCTGAAACTCGATGGCCCCGCGAACAAGGACTCGATCGACATCCATCTGTTCGTGATGGTGCCGGCGTCGCAGGTCAAAGCCGGCTGGCTGAACGGCTACAGGATTGGCAACTATCCCGCACCCTCGTCTCGATACGTGCCGCCGAAGGGATTCGTCGAGGTCACCAAAGAAAATCAGGATACCGACGTCTCGCCGCACTTCAAACTGAAGCAGTTCATCTGCAAGCAGGACCCGGCCAAGGCCTTCCCGAAGTACGTGGTCCTGGAGGAGCGATTGCTCCTGAAGCTCGAAGCGATTCTGGAGCACGTCAATCGGCTCGGGTTTCTCCACGGACACACTCCACGTGATGAGCGCCTACCGCACGCCGTACTACAACCACGCGCTCGGCGACGTGAAATACAGCATGCACCAGTGGGGCGGCGCCGCCGACATCTACGTCGATCCGAAGGACAACGACCGGATGGAGGATCTCAACCGCGACGGCCGCGTCGACATCGACGACGCGAAATTCCTGTACGACCGCATCGAGGAGCTGTTCGCCGCCCCGCCGCTCCAGAAGTTCGAAGGCGGCCTCGGGTTTTATCCTGCAACCGCCGCGCATCCGCCGTTCGTGCACGTGGACGTGCGCGGCACGAGGGCCAGATGGAAGGGATGATTCGTCGTCGTGCACGGTGCGCAGTGCTTGCGTCTCGTGCTGTTCGCGTTCGTGCCGCGGCCGGCTTCGGCGTATTCCGTGCTCGCGCACGAAGCGTGCGTCGATGCGTTGTGGACGCCGGCGATTCAACCGCTCCTCGAGCGGCGGTTTCCGCGCGCGACGGCGCAGGACCTCCAGGCCGCCCGCGCGTACGCGTACGGCGGATCGGTGATCCAGGACCTTGGGTATAGCCCTTTGGCAGCAAGTTCTTCAGCAATCTGCTCCACTACGTGCGCAGCGGCGATTTCGTCGAAGCGCTGATCCGGAACGCGCGCGACGCCAACGAGCTGGCGTTCGCCCTCGGCGCGCTGGCGCACTACGCGGCCGACTCGGTCGGGCATCCTGAAGCCGTCAACCCGTCAGTGCCGATGATGTTTCCGAAGCTCAGGGACAAGTACGGCGACACGGTGACCTACGCCGAATCGCCCTCGTCTCATGTGAGGGTCGAGTTCTCGTTCGACATCCTGCAGATCGCCGCCGGCGCGTACCTGTCAGAGGCGTATCACAGCTTCATCGGCTTCCAGGTGGCGCAGCCGCTGCTCGATCGCACGTTTCTCGAAATCTACGGCATCGAGCCAAAAGACATCTTCGGCGACGAAGAGAGGGCGATTTCGTCGTACCGCAAGGCCGTCAGCGAACTGCTCCCGGAGCTCACCCGCATCGCGTGGAAGGACAAGCGCGAAGAGATCGCGCAGGTCATTCCGCATGTGAGAGAAGACGCATTCGTGTTCACGTACACGCGGCAGCAATTCGAGCAGGAGTTCGGCACCTCCTATCGAAAACGGTCATTTCTGGCGCGCTTCGTGGGGACGTTGTATCGCATCATCCCCAAGATCGGCCCGCTGAAGCCGCTCAAGTTCAAGCTGCCGACGCCGGAGGCCCAGGCGCTGTTCGCGGCGAGCTTCAAGGACGCGCGCGCCCGCTACGCGGACGCGCTGGCGGCCGTGGACCGCCGATCGCTGGATTTGGCGAACGTGAACTTCGACATCGGCCGGCCGGACGTGCACGGCGGCTATGCCGCTCGCGGACGAAACCTACGCCGAGCTGCTCGATCGCTTCGCCGGCCGCAAGTTCGCCGGCGTGCCGCAGGCGCTCCGCCGCGACATCGCGGCGTATTACTCGCGCACGGTGGTCGGCGCCGCGCCCAGCTCGAAGGCCAGCCGCCGGACCGAGCGGATTGAGAAGCAACTCGTCGAGTTGCAGGCGGCCACGCGGTAACCGATCGCGATCAGCCGGGCACTGACGTAATCACACCGTCGGCCATCCGCACGATGCGCGTGGCGCACTCGCGGGCGAATTCCTCGTCGTGCGTGGCCACGATGAGCGTCCGGCCCTGCGCGAGCAGGCCGCGCAGCAGCTCGCCCAGCTCCGTGCGTCGAAGCGGATCCAGCGACGCGGTCGGTTCGTCCATCAGCAGCACCGGCGGATCCACCGCGAGCGCGCGCGCGATGGCGACGCGCTGCGCCTCGCCGCCCGACAACTCGCGCGGCAGCGCGTCGGCGCGGTGCTGCGACGCCGAACGCGCGCCAGCAGCTCGCGGCCGCGGCGCTCGGCGTTCGTCGCGGGTGATGCCATGCGCGTGGACCGGCGCGAGGCAGATGTTGGCGAGCGCCGGCAAGTGCTCGAACAGGCAGTGGAACTGAAACACCATGCCGACCTTGCGCCGGAGCTGGCGGAGGGTCGGCGTCGGAATCGCGGCGCCACCCTCGAGCACGACGCCGTCGACGGCGACGCGGCCCTTCTCGAACGTTTCCAGGCCGGCAATCGCGCGCAGCACCGTCGTCTTGCCCGATCCCGACGGCCCCATGACCGCGACGAACTCGCCCGGGTTCGATCGCGAAGCGTGACGCCGGTGAGCACCGGCCGCGCGCCGCGCCGCAGGTGAAGGTCGTGGATCGAGAGAACGGGCGCGCTCATAGCGTCGGCGACTTCCAGCGCTGCTCGAGCCGGCGCGCCAGCGATCGACAGCGGCAGCGACATCGCGAGGTAGAGCGCCGCGCACAGTGATGCCCGGAATGACCCAGCTGCCGAGGTTGGTCGCGAAGATCTGCGTCTGCTTCGTGAGCTCCATCACGGTGAGCACCGACACGAGCGACGAGTCCTTCAGCAGCGCCACGAAGTCGTTGGTCATCGGCGCGAGCGCCAGCCGAAACGCCTGCGGCCCGCGGACCAGCGTCAGCACCTGCCGCTCGCTCAGGCCCAGCGTGCGCGCGGCCTCGAGCTGGCCGGTCGACACCGCCTCGAGCGCCGATCGATAGATCTCGCTTTCGTAGGCGGCGTAGTTCAACGCGAGCCCGAGCAGCGCGGCCAGCAAACGCCGGCAGCCGAATCGCCGCCGCGAGGCCGTAATAGAGGACGAACAGCTGGAGCAGGATCGGCGTGCCGCGAATCAGCTCGACGTACCCGGTGAGCGCCAGCTGCGCGAGGCGGTTCCCGTAGACGCGGCCGGTCGCGATGACGACGCCGAGCGCGACGGCGAGCGCCATCGACAGGCACGACAGCGCGAGCGTGACCGACGACGCGCGCAGCAGCGACGGCAGGTACCGCCGCGCGGCCTCCCATCTGCGACACCGACACGACGCTCGCCGATGCATCGAGCCCGATCACCGGCGCGACCGGCTGCGCCCGCGAGAACCTGCGCGTACAGCTTCGGCTGGTCGTCGTTCCACACCCGCCACTTGCGGAAAATCCGCTCGAGCGTGCCGTCCCGCATCGCGCCGCGCAGCATCTCGTCGATGGTGTCGCGCAGCGGCGCGTTGGCTGAGGCGAACACGCCGACGTAGTGTCCGACCGCGACGGTCTCGGGCTGGACCGTGAATCCGTCCAGGACGCGATCGCGCCGCTCGGCGAGCACGTTGTCGAGCAGCACCGCGTCCAGGCGGCCCAGCACCAGGTCGCTGTACGGATGCACGTCGTCGTCGTACGACACGGCGTGGATGCCGTGATCGCGTTCGGCACGCAGCAGGATTTCGTAGGCGATCGTGCCGCCCAGCGTGCCGACGTTCTTGTCGCGCAGATCCGCCAGCGTCCGGAACCGCGACGCGTCGGCGTCGCGGACGGCCAGGACTTCGCGGAATTCGTAGTACGGCACGGTCACCGCATGCGTCGTCCGGCGCGCCGGCGTGTCCTCGATGCCGCTCAGGCCGATGTCGGCGTCGCCGCGCGCGATCGACTGATCGATTTGGCGGAAGTCGACGATCACGAATCGCGGCTGCCGGCCGAGGCCGCGAGCCATCAGCGCGGCGATCTCGACGTCGAAGCCGACGAGATCGTCCGGGTCGCGACGGGTCGGCCTCGACGAACGGCGCGCCGCCTTCGGGATCGCCCGCCCAGCGAAAGACGGGCGGATTGTTGGGCCGCGGCAATAACCGTCGCCCAAAGAACCAGCCCGCAAGCAACGCGCAACATCGGAGTAGATTGTAATGGGCGGTCCGCCTTCAGTGCTGCGCACTACGGCGTGACAGACTTCGCGCGAAAATCACGGGCTTGCCAAGACGAAGCCCGCCGCAGGCGGGCGAAGTCTGGCAGGAGGGCAGGATGCGGAGACAGAAAGTGGCGCAGGCCTTTAGGCCTGCGATCGCAGCGCTAAAGCGCTGCGCCACAACTACCGTGCTTGCGTGCGCGGGCGTGCTGGCGGCCTCGGCGCAGCAGAATCCGAACGCTGTTGCGAATTTCGTCACGATCGACGCGCCGGTCGTCGCGCTGACGCACGCGCGCGTCATCGACGGTACCGGCGCGCGCGGCCCGCGCCGATCAGACGATCGTCATCCGCGACGGCATGATTGCGGAACTCGGCGACTCGTCGCGCGTGTCGCCGCCGCCGGGTGCCACGGTGGTGGATCTGACCGGCAAGAGCGTCATCCCCGGCCTCGTGATGGTGCACGAGCACCTCTACTACCCGACCGGGCCCGGCGTCTACGGACAGCTCGGCGGAAGCTTCGCGCGTCTGTATCTCGCCGGCGGCGTGACGACGATGAGGACCGGCGGGAATGTGAACGGGTTCATGGACATCAACCGTCGCCCGGCGGATCGCGTCGGGCGAGAAGCCGGGCCCGGAGATCGACGCGACGGCGCCGTATCTGAACGGCCCGAGCACATTTCTGCAGATGCACGCCGTCAGCAACGCCGACGAGGCGCGCCGTCAGGTCGCGTACTGGGCGGGCGCAGGGCGCGACGTCGTTCAAGGCGTACATGCAGATCTCGCGCGCGGCGCTGGGCGCGGCGATCGACGAGGCGCACAGGCGCGGGATGAAGGTGACCGGGCATCTCTGCTCGGTCACGTACGCGGAAGCGGCCGACCTCGGCATCGACAATCTCGAACACGGGTTCCTCGCTTCGACCGACTTCGTGGCGGACAAGCAGCCCGACGTGTGCCCGGGGCAGGGCCGCGGGCAGCAGACGATCGCGGCGCTCGACGAGCACGGCGCGCCGTTCAAGGCGCTCGTCAAGAAGCTCGTCGACAAGCGCGTCGCGCTGACGTCGACGCTCACGGTGTTCGAGACGTTCACGCCCGGCCGGCCGATGCCGCCGGGTCTCGACGTGCTGACTGCCGTCGCTGCAGCGACAGTTTCCGCGAGCGCACGAGCGCGTCGCGCGCGAACACGGCAGTCGATCTACACGAAGCTGTTTCCGAAAGCGCTGGCGCTCGAGCGCGCGTTCGCGCGGGCGGGCGGGCTGCTGCATCGCCGGCACCGATCCGACCGGATCGCGGCGGCGTCGTTCCCGGCTACTCGAATCAGCGGCAGGTCGAGCTGCTGGTCGAAGCGGGCTTCACGCCGCTCGAAGCGATCACGATCGGCACGCTGAACGGCGCGCAGTACCTCGGCCGCGACGCGCGCATCGGCACGATCGCCGCCGGCAAGCAGGCGGACCTGGTCGTCGTCGCCGGCGACCCGTCGACGACGATCGCGGATATCCGTCGCGTCGAAACCGTGTTCAAGCGCGGCGTCGGGTTCGATCCGAAGAAGCTCGTGGATTCGGTGAAGGGCAGGTTGGGGTTTGGTAGGCCGGACGATTGAAATGCTGAGATGGGGCTTCATTGCGGCCTCCGGAAGCGGAGTATAACGTTATACTCGGCGTCTGATTTCGTGGAGGCATTGATCATGAAGCGCGCATTCATTTCGACGATTCTCGCTCTGGGGCTGGCGCAACCGGCGTTCGCGGATCTCACCATGAAACAGACCACGTCCGGCAAGGGCATGGGTCTGGGCGGCCAGACCACCGGCGACCACGTACATCAAGGGCAACAAGATGCGGATCGACGTGGTGATGGGCGACAAGACGCAGACGAGCGTCTACGATGTCGATGCCCAGAAGATGTACATCTTCGACTCGAAGAAGAAGGAAGCCGACGTGTGGGACATGGCGGCCTTCGCGGCGGAAGTCGGCGAAGAGCGTGGACGTGTCGAGCACGAAGGCGTCGCTGAAGCCGAACGGGCAGACCAAGCAGATCGGCGGCAAGTCGGCCGCCGGCTACGACATGGAAGTCTCGATGCACGCGGCGATGGCCGGCAGCAAGGACATGAACATGACCGTGACGATGACGGGCCCGACCTGGATCGTGAAGGGCGCGCCCGGCGCCGCCGACTACGCGCAGCTTCTACAAGGCAGCCGTGGAGAAGGGCTGGATCTTCAGCGATCCGCGCGCGGCCAAAGCGCAGCCCGGCCAGGCCAAGGCGATGGCCGAGATGTACAACCAGATGGCGGCCACCGGCGGGCTCCCCTATGAGACCGACATGCAAATCAAGATGATCTGGCAGCGGACCGATGGCGGGGTTGCTGTCGCGGATGGGCAACATCACGATGACGAGCACGGTCGATTCGGCCGAGGCCACGCCGCTGGCCGACGACCTGTTCGCGCCGCCGGCCGGATACAAGCTGAGCCCGAAGAAATAGCGACGTGGTGACGCCGCGCGTGTTCCGGCGGCGTCGCGCAGCGATCGCGTTCGCCGTCGCGATACTCGGCGCTGGCATCGCCGCGGCGGGCCAGCGCTTCTTCGACGAGGGTCGCGGCGGCCGCGAGCCAGTCATCCGCAACATCCCGTACGACGGACGTTTCACCTTCGTCCGCGTCAAGTACAGCCCGGCCCCCGGCGGCTATTGGGCCGGCGGCCGGCCGTCGTGGGCGCACGGCTATCCGCTCGCGGAGTGGAACCTCATGAAGATCATGAATGAGGTGAGCTACCTGGACGGCCACGACGAAGACACCAACGCGCTCACCCTCGACGATCCCGCGCTGTTCAAGTATCCCGTCGCCTACATCATCGAAGTCGGATGGTGGACGCTGACCGACCGCGAGGCCGCCGCGCTTGCGGACGTATCTGCAAAAGGGCGGCTTCGTCATCGTGGACGATTTCAAGATGCCCGGATGGCGCGGCATCCCCGGCGGCGGATGGGAGCCGTTCGAGAGCAACATGAAGCGCGTGATGCCCGAGGCGCGCTTCCTCGAGATCGATCGGTCGCATCCGATCTATCACACGTTTTTCGAGATCGCGACGCTCGACGATTTTCCGCAGGCGTACAACAGCGGCCAGCCGATCTTCCGGGGCGTGTTCGAGGACAACGATCCGTCGAAGCGGCTGTTGATGGTCGTGAACTACAACACCGACATCTCGCAGTACTGGGAGTGGTCAGGACGCGGCCTGCGGCCGTTCGACGAAACGAACGAAGCCTACAAGCTCGGCGTGAACTATCTCGTCTACAGCCTGACGCATTGAATCCCGTTTGTCGGCATCGGGCGCGCGATGGCCACGAGAAAGGTGTGTTGACAGGACCCTGTCCAGGCCTTAAGTTGTCCTCGATGAAGCGGTTGGCGCTCTGCGTCGTCGCAGCGGGTCTGGCTGCGATGGGGACACGTGGGATGGTGTCGGCGCGTCTCGAGGCGCAGCCAGCTGCCGTGCGGGCCGGCGCCACGCTGCCCGCTTCCGAAGTCCGTGCGGTGCTCGACAAGGACTGCGTCACCTGTCACAACACGCGGGTGAAGACCGCGGGTCTGCTGCTCGACACGGCCGATGTGGACGTTGCCGCCAACGCGGCGATGTGGGAGAAGGTGGTCCGCAAGCTGCACGGCGGATTGATGCCGCCGCTCGGCCGCGCGCGTCCCGATGCGGCCGCGATGGCCGGCCTCATCGCGTCGCTCGAGGCGTCGCTCGATCGCGCGGCTGCCGCGCATCCCGACCCGGGCCGCACCGCGCCTTTTCATCGCTTGAATCGCACCGAATATCAGAACGCCATACGCGACCTGTTCGACGTCGACGGCATCGACATCGCCGCGATGTTGCCCGCTGACGACATGAGCTTCGGCTTCGACAACATCGGCGGCGTGTTGCGCCTCTCCTCGACGCCGCTCGAGCGGTATCTGTCGGCGGCGCGCAAGATCAGCCGGATGATCGTCAACGACCCGCGCGTGCCGTTCGACAGCAGGGACGTACCTGGTCCGCGAGGATATCTCGCAGGACGACCATCAGGAGGGTCTGCCGCTCGGCACGCGGGGCGGCACGCGGATTCGGCATTATTTCCGATCGACGGCGAGTACCGTTGAAGGTGGGCGTCAACGGCTCGTCGCGGATGCCGGCCGCCGACAAGCTCGAGCTCAACGTCGACGGGTCGCTCGTCCACCTGATCGAGCGGGTCGGCGCTCCACGACGCAACCAGCAGAATCAGCAGAACCAGCCGCCTCCGCCGCAGGATCCCGACTGCACCGGGCAGAACGGCAACTTCACCCCATGCTGGACAGTGCAGCTTCGCGTCAAGGCGGGGACGCGCGACATCGAAGCGACCTTCCTGCAGGAAACGGAAGCCGACATCGGCGGCGTGCTCGAGTCTGTACGACCGGCCGCATGAATTCCACTTGCTGTCGCCGGCGGTGAAGTTCGTGCTGATCGAAGGACCGCTCGAACGGACGGCGGGCGCACGTCCGGATACGCCGGCGCGGCGGAAGCTCTTTTCGTGCCGTCCAGCCGAGAACAAGCCCGGGACGGAAGCCGCGTGCGCGCGCCACATTCTGTCGACGCTGGCGCGGCAGGCGTATCGCCGGCCCATCGCCGCCGAGGACTGGACGAGTTACTCCCGTTCTACGAGGCGGGCCGGACCGAGGGCGGATTCGAGACGGGCATGCAGCGGGCGATTGAGCGCATGCTCGTGAGCCCGTCGTTCCTGTTCCGCATCGAGGACGAGCCGGCGAATGTCGCGCCGAGCACGCCGTATCGGGTGAGCGATCTCGATCTCGCCTCGCGACTGTCGTTCTTCCTGTGGAGCACGATTCCGGACGAGGAACTGCTCGACGCGGCCGAGCGCGGCCGGCTGAGCGATCCGGCCGAGCTGCGAGCAGCAGGTGCGCGCGATGCTGGCGATCGCCGAAGGCCGATGCGCTGGTCGCAAATTTCGCCGGCCAGTGGCTGCAGCTGCGCAATCTCGAAGCGGTCGAGCGCGACCGCGCGTCTTCCCGGATTTCGACGAGGCCTGCGCCGGCATCCGGCGGGAAACCGAGCTGCTGTTCGGCAGCATCTGCGGGAGGACCGCAGCGCTGCTGGATCTGCTGAACGCGGACTACACGTTCGTGAACGAGCGGCTGGCCCGCCATTACGGCATCCCGAACATCTACGGGAGCGCACTTCCGGCGGGTGCCGGTGCCCGACGAGACGCGGCGCGGACTGCTCGGGCAGGGCAGCGTGCTGACGCGTGACGTCGTACCCGACGCGGACGTCGCCGGTGATTCGCGGGCAAGTGGATTCTGGAGAACCTGCTCGGCGCGCCGCCGCCGCCGCCGCCGCCGAACGTGCCGCCCTTGACGAGAAGAACTGCGAAGGGCGAGCCGCTGCCGATGCGGAGCGCCATGGAGAGCATCGCGCGAATCCGGCGTGCGCGAGCTGCCACGCGCAGATGGATCCGCTGGGATTCGCGCTCGAGAACTTCGACGCGATCGGCCGATGGCGCGACCCGCACGGAGGCCTTCGAGCCGATCGATGCATCCGGCTCGCTGCCGAGCGGCGCCACGTTCGAAGGCGTCAACGGCCTCCGGCAGGTGCTGGTCAACCAACCCGACCGATTCGTCGCGACGCTGACCGAGCGGCTGCTGACCTACGCGTCGGTCGGGGCCTCGAGCACTACGACATGGCGGCCGTCCGACAGATCGTGCGCGACGCCGCGCGCGACAATTACCGGCTTGTCGATCTCTCGTCGCACGGCGTGATCAAGAGCGTGCCGTTTCAGAATGAGGGAGTCGCAGTCATGATCATCACCAAAAAGGCCCTGTCGCGGCGGACGGTCCTGCGCGGAATGGGCGCGACGGTGGCGCTGCCGTTGCTCGACGCGATGGTGCCGGCGCTGTCGGCCAGAGCAAGACGGCGCGCCGCAACCGCGCTCCAGCGCATGGGATTCATCTACATCCCGAACGGCGCCAACATGTCGCAGTGGACGCCGAAGGGCGGCGCGGGCGTTCGGAGCTGTCGCCGATTCTGACGCCGCTGGCGCCGTTCAGCGATCAGGTGCTCGGTGTTCACCGGGCTGGCCCAGAGCAGGCCGAATCGCTGGCGATGGCGAAGGCGACCACGCGCGCGGTCGACCGGCCTGGCTGACCGGCGTCCACCGAAGAAGACCGAAGGCGTCGACGTGCGCTGCGGACGCCAGCCTCGATCAGGTGGCGGCGCGGCGAGATCGGCCGGACACACGCTGCTGCCCTCGCTCGAGCTGGCGCTCGAGCGGAGCGAGACGCATGGTCGGCGCGTGCGACGCCGGCTACAGCTGCGTCTATCAGAACACGTTCTGCTGGAAGGACGAGACGACGCCGGTGCCGATGGAGATCCACCCGCGCGCCGTCTTCGAGCGGCTGTTCGGCGAGGAAGCGACGCCGACCGAGCAGGCGGCGCAGAACCGCGTGATCGCGCAGCATCCTCGACTCGGTGACGCGCGAGATGAGCCGGCTGCGGCAGCGGCATCGGGCCGGCCGACCGGCGACGCGTCGACGACTATCTCGAGACCGATTCGCGAGGTCGAGCAGCGCATCCAGCGCGCCGAGGCATAACGCCGCCCGACGTCGCCGACGCTGCCGGACCGCGCCCGAGCAGCATTCCGGCCGACTACGACGATCACGCCAAGCTGATGATCGATCTCGCAGGTGCTCGCTATCCGGGCCGACCTCACGCGCGTCGTCTCGTTCCTGATCGTGTCGCGAGTTCAGCCACGCGGACCTATCCCGAGGTCGGCGTGCACCGACGCGCATCACGGCGTCTCCCACCATCGCGACGACCCGCAGAAGCTCGAGAAGCTACGCGAAGATCAACACCTACCACATGTCGCTGCTCGCCTAATCCTCGAGAAGCTGAAGCGACACGCCAGAAGGCGACGGAACCTGCTCGATCACGGCGATGATCTGTACGGCGGCGGCATCAGCGACGGCAACCTGCACGACCACTACGATCTGCCGTGCCTCGTGGCCGGCGGCGGCGGCGGCACGCTCAAAGGCGGCCGCCACCTGCGCTATCCGCGCGGACACGCCGATGCAGAATCTGGGTCTGACGCTGCTCGACAAGATGGGCGTCGACGTCGACAAGCTCGGCGACAGCACCGGGCCGCTCGACATCGACGTGTTGCCGGGCGTCTAGAGCGTGAATGGGCGTCTGGACATTTGGCCATTGATTGAGGCAAAGACGATGCATCTGCGAACCGTGACAGCATCCGTGGCGGGTCTGCTCTGCGGTCGACGAGCCTCATGCCCGTGATCGCCGACGACCGGCTCGTCGCTGGCGGCGAAGGCCGGCGACGCGGAGACAGTGCGGAGCCTGCTCCAGCAGAAGGTCACCGTCAACGCGCCGGAAAGCGACGGGACGACGGCCCTTCAGTGGGCGGCGCATCGCGGCGATCGCGCCATGGCCGACCTGCTGATCAAGGCGGGCGCCGACGTCAGCCTCGTCAACCGGCGCGGCGTGTCGGCGCTCACGGCGGCGTGCGAGTCGGGCAGCGATGCGGTCGTGTCTCGCCTGCTCGACGCGGGCGCCGATCCCAACACCACGAAGCGGTCCGGCGCATCGGCGGCGATGTTGTGCGCTCGGTCCGGCAAGGTCGCGGCGCTGCAGGCGCTCATCGCCAGGGGCGCCAACGTGAAAGTGGCGGAGCCGCTCTTCGGGCAGACCGCGCTCCACTGGGCGGCCGCGGCGAAGCACTCCGCCGTCGTCGAACTGCTGGTCAAGGCGGGCGCCGACGTCGATGCCTACACGTGGGAGGGACCGCCGCTGCCGAACGACACGCGACAGTTGGCGACGACGACCGACGGCTTCACGCCGCTGATGTTCGCCGTTCGTGCCGGCGATCTCGCGACTGTGAAATCGCTGCTGACGCTCGGCGCCAACGAAAGGCGCTGGCCGGCGACGGGTCCACGACCCTGGTGCTCGCGACGCTCAACGGTCACTTCCAGTTGGCCGCGTTTCTCCTCGAGCAGGGTGTCGATCCCAACGCCTGGGATCCCCGCGGATCGGCGCTGCATGTGATCGCCTGGGTGCGGCGGCAGGCGTGGATCATCACGCTCGCGGCGGCGGATATCGTCCCCAGGATTCCGACGCGGCGATCTCGATAGTCTGTCGCTGGCCAGAAAACTGCTCGAGGCCGGCGCCAATCCCAACACGCGGGTGAGCTTAGAAAACCCGCGCTACGAGCCCAGCAACCTCTTTTTTGCCAAGCGGCCGGTCGACCTCTCGATCGAGCGGAACTACCTCGGATGGGATGGCGCGACAGCGTTCTGGCTGGCCGCCCGGCACGCCGACGTCGACTACATGCGCCTGCTCGCCGCGCACGGCGCCGATCCAAAAATTCCGTCGCGAATGAACGTGACGCCGCTGATGGTGGCGGCGGGTTCGGGCTTCTCGCAGGGCGGATCGCCGGGCACCGATGCCGAAGCGCTCGAGGCGGTCAAGCTGTGCCTCGAACTGGGCAACGGCGTCAACGAGGTCGCGGTCTATCCCGAATCCGACCGTTTCGATCCGCGATTCGACGGCGAGACGCCGCTTCACGGCGCGGCGGTGAGAGGCGCCGACGGGCATCATCCAGTTCCTCGTCGATCGCGGCGCGAACCTCGAGGCGCAGACCAAGGCCGGCTACACGTCGTTCAACATCGCCGACGGCGTGTTCATCGGCGGTACGTTCAAAGGCAATCCGCCCGCCGCCGAGTTGCTGCGGCGCCTGATGACCGACCGGAACATCACCGTCGTCGAACGCCGCCCGGTGAAGGACGAGACGCCGACGAAGTCGGTCACCACTCCTGCACGGCCGCAGCCTTAGTTCTCAGCTCGAAGACACGAGTGTCGTGGTCGTGGGCATCGTGCTCGCCGCAATCGCGGCAGTGCGGTGGCTGCCAGAGCCGTCGCGCCAAAGAGCAACTAGCGCGGTCGCGGCCTGACGCTGAGAGGCGTTTCCGGCACGTGCCGGTCAATCATTGGGGCGATTTCGAGTCGATTATTTGTGGGATCGAAGGCAAGTTCGAGGTGGCATCGCTTGCAACAGTAGACTTGCCCTGGGCGCGGTTCGAGGTAGTGAACGATCGAAGATTCGCACGCAGGGCATTTCCACATCGCCGTAATTGAGGAGCGAAGTGCATTCATCACAGTAGGGAAGATGCGCGAAATACTGTTCACTAATTGCACACATGAGCCGCTTTGCGCTCAAGCGAAAGGAGCGTTAGGTGAAGGGCACGGTCACGAAAATCGAGCAGGCGCATCAGCGCGGTGAGATCCGCGGCGAGGATGGCACACTGCACCCCTTCGCGCGAGACAGCATGGTGTTGGGGTGGCAGTTCGACGACTTGCAACCCGGAACACCCGTGACCTTTGACGTCGAAGGGACCAACCGGGCGAGCAACGTGAAGCGAGAGAAATAGCCGGCGAGCCCGCCTTCCGCCTTCGCTGCTGCGCAGCTTCGGCGGACAGGTCGCCTGACCTGGCTTGCCAACCGAAGCTACGAGCGAAGCGAGGGATTAGCGAAGGTTGGTGCGGAAGAGAGGATTTGAACCTCCACCCGGTTGCCCGGACTAGCTCCTGAGGCTAGCGCGTCTGCCGTTCCGCCACTTCCGCAGTGAGGAATTCCGTTGCGCGCAGGAATATTCAGTATACCGCAGGCCGGTCGGGTTCGCGGCTGGAGCGTTCAGCGCTGCGCCACGCGTTCGAGGTCCTGAAGGCGCTGGCCATGTTCGACAAGGACTCGACCATGTGCCTTGACGGTCTTTTTCTCGATGCCATCGAGCCGTGCGTTCAGGCCGCGTGCAATCGCGTCCAGTTGCTCGCCTAGCGAATCGAGTCGCCGGTTCACGTTGGCGAAACTGAGAATTGAACCCCGCGTCCATCGAATCGAGCCGGGCATCAACGGAGTCCAGCCGCGTGTCGACAGCGGCGAAACGCCCGTTGATCCGTCGGCTCATTCGCGTGAACCGACGGTCCATGTGTTTACGCAGTTGCGCAACCGTCATCCGAACGCGGCGAAGCATAGCATCGTCGCCTATGCGATGACGATGCCAGAGCTCGACCGGGAGAATTGCTCCGGAACTCCGGCATCGCCACTTCCGGGCGCGCCTCTGAAAAGCTCGCAGATTCCGCCAGCCTGACGAGGTCGCGGTACGCAGATTTCGCGGGCGGCGTTACTCCGACGGCTATACTCGTTGTAGGTAGGTGATGGCCATGGCTCGTCGCGGTATCGCGATTCTCTTTACGCTGCTCGGTGTCGCGTTCTTCGTCTCCATCCTCGGCTTCGTGATGCTGTATCTCGTGTTCGGCCGCGAGCCGGCGGTGCCGTCCAACGCCACCCTCGTCCTGCGCGTCGGCGGCAACCTCACCGAAGTCGCGCCCGGCGACGTCGTCGGCTACATCCGCGGCGTGCGCTCGCCCACGGTCCGCGCGATCGTCGACAACCTGCGCAAGGCGGCGGTCGACAACCGCGTGCGCGGCGTGCTGTTGAAGCCGACCGGCTTCGAGTCGCCGTTCTGGGCCAAGGTGCAGGAGATCCGCGACGCGGTGCTGGAGTTCAAGAAGTCGGGCAAGCCGGTGTACGCGTACGTCGACTACGGCGGCGACCGCGAGTACTACCTGGCGACGGCCGCCGACAAGGTCTTCCTGATGCCGTCGGCGGCGCTGGATCTGACCGGAGTCGCCACCTACGAGCTCTTCCTGCGCGGGACGCTCGACAAGATCGGCGCGTACCCGGACCTGCACCACATCGGCCAGTACAAGACCGCCGTGAACACCTTCACGGAGAAGGGCTTCACCGCGGCGCACAAGGAGATGGACGAGTCGCTCAACCGCGATCTCTACGAACAGATCGTGCGCGGCATCGCCGACGGCCGGAAGAAGAACGAAGCCGACGTCCGCAGCGCGATCGACGCTGGTCCGTTCCTGCCGGAAGACGCGCTGCGCGCCGGCCTGGTCGACGATCTGGCGTACGAAGATCAGGTGGACGACAAGCTGCGCGCCGGCAGCACGCGCGACCACATCGAAGGCGACGACTACGCGCAGGTGAGCGCCTCGTCGTTCGGGCTGAATCGCGGCCCGCGGATCGCCGTCATCTACGCGACCGGTGCGATCGTCGGCGGCAGGAGCGGCTACGATCCGTTGAACGGCGCGCTCGTCGGCTCCGACACGCTGATCGAGTACATCCGGCAGGCGCGCAAGGACAGCTCGGTGCGCGCGATCGTGCTGCGCATCGACAGCCCCGGCGGATCGGCGTCGGCGTCGGACGCCATCTGGCGCGAGCTGACCATCGCCAAGAACGAGCGCGCGGATCGCCCGCTGGTGGCGTCGATGTCGGATCTCGCCGCCTCGGGCGGCTACTACATCGCGATGCCGGCGCACGTCATCGTGGCGCAGCCCTCGACGCTCACCGGATCGATTGGCATCTTCGGCGGGAAAGTCGTCACCGGCGGCGTCTACGAAAAGCTCGGCGCGCGCATCGAGTCCACGAGCATCGGCCGGCACGCCGAAATCAATTCGCCGGCGCGCCCCTACAACCCGGAGGAAGTGAAGAAGCTCCAGGAGCAGCTCCAATCCTTCTACGACGATTTCGTGGAGAAGGTCGCCGCGTCACGGCACTCGACGCCCGAGGAGATCGACGCCCTGGCGCAGGGCCGGGTGTGGACGGGCCGGCAGGCCAAGCAGAACAAGCTGGTCGACGAGCTGGGCGGCCTCGATCGCGCCGTCGCGCTCGCGAAACAGCGCGCGAAGATTCCCGCCGAGAGCGGCGTCGAGATTGTCGTCTATCCGCCGCGGAAGAGTTTCTACGAGCTCGTGACCGAACAGCTCTCCGGCTCGGGGGCCGAGTCGATCGCCTTCAGCCAATGGCTGAACGCGAACCTGTCGAAAGGGGAGCTCGACGTGCTGCGAACGATGCGCGGGCCGCTGTCGTTGTTCCGGCGAGGCGAAGTGCTCGCCCTCATGCCGTTTACGTTCTTACGCTGACAGGGCAGAGCGAGCTGGCAGAGGGCACGAGGGCACGAGGACTTTTCGCCACTCATCCCTCATATCTCTGCACTACGCGGTCAGCGCGCTAGCCGACGGCTCGCTGTAGCGCTTCGCGGTTGACTTCGATCTTCATCTTCTGCTTCGCCTTCGCCATGTAGGCGCTGAAGAAGCGGTTGCGCCGATCGGCCAGGAGCTCTTCGCGGAAGCGGTCCTTGTTGTTCTTCCACTCGTCGGCCGAGACCTCCTGCTTTTCGAGCACCTTGATCACGGCCGTCGCGTTGTCGGTCGCCACCGGATCGCTCACCGAGCCCACGGGTAGGGCAAACGCGACCGCATCCACGGCCGGCGCCTGGCCGATGTCCGGGATCGGTGAGTCGCGCGGGATGAGGTCGGTGGTCTTGGCCTCGACGCCGGCCGCCTTGGCGGCCTTCTCGAAGTCGGGCGCCGTCTTCAGCTTCGCGGCAATCTCCGCGGCCTTCTGCTTGCTCAGATCGCGCGCCTTCTGCTTGACGACTTCTTCGCGCACGCGATCTTTGACTTCCTCGATCTTCGGCACGTAGGGGTCCTGTTTCGCCACGAACGTCTCGAACACGAACCCGCGCGACGCGCGCAGCGGGCCGGCGACTTCGCCCTCTTTCATCTCGAACGCGCGGCTGGCGGCTTCGGGCGCCGGGCCCAGGCCGAGAATCGGTTCGTCGCGCGCGAAAAAGCCGGATTCCTGGACGACGAGTCCCTGCGCCTTCGCGACCTTGTCCAGATCGGCGGGCTTGGTGATTTGCTTCCCGAGGCTCTCCGCCTGGTCCGCCGCCTGCGCTTGCGCCCGCTCGTACGCCAGCTGATCGTTGAGCTGCTGCCGTACTTCGGCGAGCGGCCGCGTGGTTCCCGGTTTCTTGTCGACGAGCTTGATCACGTGGTAGCCGTACTGGGTTTTCACGAGATCGCTGATCTGCCCCGGCTTCCAACGCGAACGCGACCTGATCGAACTCGGGCACCATCTTGCCCTTGCCGAAGTAGTCGAGATCGCCGCCGTTCTTCGCGTTCGACTCGTCCTCGGAATATTTCTTCGCCAGCGCCGCGAAGTCGGCGCCGCTCTTGGCTTGCTTGAGCACGTCTTCGGCCGTGGCTTTCACGGCCGCATCGTCCTTGCCTTCGGTCTTGAGCAGGATGTGACTGGCTCGCACCTGCTCGGGCGTCGAATACTGTTCGATGTTGCTGTTGTAGGCACGCTCGATGTCCGCGGCGGGGACGACGGTTTTTGAACGGATCGCGTCGATGTCCACGAGCACGTACTTGATCTTGCGCTTCTCGGGAATCTTGAAGTCGTTGGAATGCGTGCCGAAGTAGCTCGCGACCTCGTCGTCGGTTGTCGTCACCTGCGACCGGAAGGTGTCGGCCGTGATGCTCACGACCGCGAGCTTCACCTTGTTGTTGCGCCGCTGATATTCCTGTTCCAGCTCGGTGTCGGGCACGGCGAGCCAGTCGGTGACGGATGCGCGCAGCTTTTCGATGATCAGCTGCCGGCGCACGTTGGACTCGAACTCGGGCGCGGTCATCCGCTGCATGCGCAGCAGCTGCTGATAGCGCTGATCGCCGATGAACGCGCCGTTTTCCTGGAATGCGGGAAACGACATGATCCGCTGGCGGATTTCCTCGTCGTTCGCGTCGATGCCCAGGCGATCGGCCTCGGCCAGCGCCGCGCGCTCGTCGACCATCTGCTGGAGGATCTGCTGATCGATCCCGAGCTGCTTGAGCAATTGCTCGCTCATGTTGGCGCCGTACGCGGATCGGTACGCCTGCAACTGGGCGTCGTAGGTCCGGCGATATTCACCCGCCGAAATGTCCTGGCCCTCAACCCTGGCAATCGTGTCGGTGAGCCCGGGGACGGCGCCGGTGGTGGCGCTCGTGCTCAGGAAGTCGGGGATGTAGAAGATTACGAACGCCAGGCACACAAGCCCCAGGCTCCATTTGAGCCAGTTCTTGTGCCGGCGCATCCGGTCCAGCATGGTCATCTGAGTTATTCCCTTTTGGCGATCGTATGCCATGAAGTTCCAGTGTGGCAAGCAGTTACCGGCGGGCGTGTGGTATATTTGCCGGGTACCGAAGCACTTAGAGGAGATGCCCTCAGTCAGTCGCAGCCCCCGAATGCCGGCCGCCGTTTATCGCGCCGTCAATCCCGCTCGGAGACGCGGATCGAAGCTGCGTCGCCCCCGCGCAACCGCAACGACCAGGCCAGACGTCGATCTTGCCGCGAGGCTTCGCGCGTTTCCGCGCGCGCTCGCTTCGCCGCGTCGAGCGGCCCGAGGCGTTCGCGGAGATCGTCGGCGCGGTCCACGCGTCGCTCGATCCGGCAACGGTGGCCGAAGCGATCGTGGAGCGCGCCGCGACCTGGCTGCCCGTGCCCGCATGGGCGGTCGTGTCGGCCGATCTCTCACGACCGGTGGCGGTGCTCGCGGAACGAGGTGTGACGGCTGAAATGACGCAGGCCGTCGACGCGACGGCCGCATGGGTGATCCGGACCGGAGAAGACTTCGCGACGCCGGCGGTCGCGCTCGATCAGCGGGTGCAGGCTCCGTATCCCGGCGCGGGCCTCGCGTTCGCGCTGACCGGCCGGGGCCGGTGCGTCGGCGCGCTCGTGGGCCTGGACGAGGCGCCTTCAGCGCGCCCGCCGCGGCTTGGATCGGCGCTGCTCACGGGTGTGCGCCGATTGCTCGAGCCAGCCGCCGTCGCACTCGACAACGCGCTGCAGTTGAGGCGCGCTGAAGCGTTGTCGGTAACCGACGAGCTCACTGATCTGTACAACTCCCGCTATCTGAATCAGGCGCTGCGCCGCGAAGCGAAGCGGACCTCGCGGAGCAATCGGCCGTTGTCACTGTTGTTCGTCGATTTGGACGGGTTCAAAGGGATCAACGATACGCACGGGCATCTGTTCGGAAGCCGGGCCCTGGTCGAGGCCGCTACGGTCATCCGCGGGAGCGCGCGCGAAACCGACGTCGTCGCGCGATTCGGTGGCGACGAGTTCGCGGTGGTGTTGCCCGACACGGGCAGCGCCGGCGCGCTCGCCGTCGGGTCGCGCATCCGCGAACGGATTGCCGCGCATCGGTTCCTGGTTGCGGACGGCCTCGACTGCCGCCTCACCGTGTCCGTCGGCGCGGCGACGCTGCCCGACGTGGCGACGTCCGCGGAGGCGCTGCTGCAGGCTGCTGATACCGCCATGTATCAGGTGAAGGACGCCGGAAAGAACGGGATCAGGGCAGCGACGCGGCGAGCTGACGCGTGACAGTCGCACAATTCGACAGCTCTCGAATCAATCTGAAATCTGAACTCTGAACATCTGAAATGTCAGGAATGTCAGGAGTCTATCGTTGAGCATTCGTTCGATGCTCTCGTTGTTTTCGAGCGATCTGGCGATCGATCTGGGCACGGCCAATACCTGCGTCTACGCGCGCGGCAAAGGCATCGTGGTCAACGAGCCGTCGATCGTCGCCATCAACAAGGTCAACGGCCGCGTCGAGGCGGTCGGCAAGGACGCGAAGGACATGCTGGGCCGCACGCCCGGCAACATCGTCGCCATCAAGCCGATGAAGGACGGCGTCATCGCCGACTTCGAAGTGACCGAGAAGATGCTCACCTACTTCATCAAGAAGGCGCACAACCGCAACGTCTGGGTGCGCCCTCGCATCGTGATCGGCGTGCCGTCGGAGATCACGCAGGTCGAGAAGCGGGCGGTGAAGGACAGCGCCTATCGGGCCAAGGCCAGCGAAGTGCACCTCGTCGAGGAAGCGATGGCCGCCGCCATCGGCGCCGGCATGCCGATCACCGAGCCGTCCGGCAACATGATCGTGGACATCGGCGGCGGCACCACCGACATCGCCGTCATCTCGCTCGCCGGCATCGTCTACAGCAAGGCGGTCCGCGTCGCCGGCAACGAGATGGACGAAGCGATCATCCAGTACATCAAGAAGCAGTACAACCTGCTGATCGGCGAGCGCACCGCGGAGGCGATCAAGATCGAGATCGGTTCCGCCTTCCCGCTCGAAGATCAGCTGACGATGGAGATCAAGGGCCGGCATTTGATCGAAGGCGTGCCGAAGACGATCACCATCACCGACGAGGAAATCCGCGAGGCGCTCGCGGAAACCGTCAACGTGATCGTGGACGCGGTCCGCGTCGCGCTCGAGCGGACGCCGCCCGAACTGTCGGCCGACATCGTCGACCGCGGCATCGTCCTGACCGGCGGCGGATCGATGCTGAAGAACCTCGACAAGCGGCTGCGCGAAGAAACCGGGCTGCCACTGGCGATGGCCGAGGATCCGCTCTCGTCGGTGGTGCTGGGCGCGGGAAAGATGCTGTCGGACTTCAACTTGTTGCGGAAGATTTCGATCGATTGATGGCGCTCATCGAGTTCCGGCAACGCTCCGGGTATCTCTTCCTCGTGGTGATGCTGGCCCACATCCTGCTCATTTCCACGCAGGTGAGCTCGCGCAGCGGTGTGCCCGTGCTCGAGGGGTTCGCGTTCGGCGTGCTGTCGGAGATCCAGCGCGGCGTGTCGGCGATGGTCTCCGGCGTGAGCCGGACCTGGAGCGGGTACGTCGTGCTGCGGCGCACCAGCGAAGAGAACGAAGAGCTGAAGCGGCGTCTCGCGGCGGCGGAGATTCAAGTGCAGGAGCAGCGCGCGCAGGCGGATCGGGCGCGCGGGCTGGCGGAGCTCCTCGAACTGCGCAAGGCGATGCCGCTGACGACCGCCGCGGCGCAAATCATCGGCGGCGCGGCAGTCCCGGGGTTTCGTACCGTGACGATCGACAAAGGCGTGCGCGATGGCCTGAAGGCCGACATGGCCGTTGTCGCTCCGGCGGGCATCGTCGGACGGATCGTGATGCCGGGCGGGCGGTCCGCGAAAGTCCAGCTGCTGGTCGATCGCAACGCGGCGGCCGGTGCGCTGGTCGAGCGGACGCGGGCGCAGGGTGTCGTGGTCGGCGATGGCGAGAATCGGCTGCACATGGAGTACGTCTCGGAGATTTCAGACATCATCGTCGGGGATGTGGTCGTGTCGGCAGGGATCGACGGGATCTATCCCAAAGGGTTCGTGATCGGCCGTGTGGAATCGGTGGAGAAGAGTGGGCCGGCGTATCGCCGCATCGTCGTCCGGCCGGCCGTGGACTTTTCGGCGCTCGAGGACGTGCTGGTGGTGCTGACCCGGCGCCCGCGCAGGAGCCGGCAGGGCCCCGGCGCGGCAGCGCGACGGGCGCCAGGCGGGGCGGGCGGGTGAAGGCCGCCGGGGTCATCCTGGCGGTCGCGGCGGCGCTCGCTCTGCAGACGACCCTGGCGTGGTACGCGACGCGCGGCGCTGTGGCCGTCGACCTGGTGCTGGTCGCGGTAGTCTACGTCGCGCTCACGTCAGGACCGACGGCCGGGCTGTTTGCGGGAACATTGGGAGGGCTGGCGCAGGACGCCCTGATCAGCGGCGGCATCACGGGCATCGGGGGATTGTCGAAAACCCTGATCGGTTTCGTGACAGGGATTGTCGGCACGCAATTCATCGTCGTGCAGTCGGTGCCGCGGTTCGTGGTCTTTTTTCTCGCAACCGTCGTGCATCAGGCCGTCTTTTTGGGGTTGTACGTGCTCCTGGACCTGCGTCGTTTTGGCACGCCGTATGCCGCCGTTGCCGAGCAGGCGCTGGTGAATGCCGTGGTGGGTGTCGTGATCTTTCAAGTGGTCGAGCTGCTGCCGGGCGCGGTCGAGCGCCGGCGCGCGGCGCGCCGCCGTCCGCGGCGGTAACGGGTAACAACAATGAGTGTCGAACAACGCCGGGCTCTCACGGTTCGCCTCTCGATTCTGCAGTACCTGGTGTGCGTGATGTTTCGCCGTGCTCGCGGTGAGCTTCTGGGTGATGCAGGTCGTGCAGCACCAGAAGTTCCAGGAGATGGCGGAGAACAATCATCAGCGCACGCTGGCGCTGCGGGCGCCGCGCGGTGTCGTGTTCGATCGCGATCTGAAGGCGCTGGTCGTGAACCGCCGCTCGTTCAGCGTGTCGCTTGTCCGCGAGCATTCGCAGGACATGAACCGGGCGATTCGCATCGTGTCAGCCGCGCTGGGCGTTGACGAATCCGGCGTCCGCGCCATTGTCGACCGCCACAAGCGCGAACCGTCGTACCGTCCCATTCCGATCGTGCAGGATGCGACGCCGGCGCAGGTGGCCGCCGTGCTGGCGCGCCGGCTGGAGTTGCCGGAGATCAGGATCGAGCAGGTGCCGACGCGCCAGTATCCCGAATCGATGGCGGCGCACCTGTTCGGCTACGTCGGCGAAGTCAGCGACGCGCAGGTCAACGACCAGGAGGGCCTGAAGAGCGGCGACATCGTCGGACAGTCGGGCATCGAGAAGGTCTACAACGCGATGCTGATGGGGGAGGACGGCGAGCGAAAAGTCGTCGTCAACAGCGTCGGCCGCGAGATCCGCAAGCTCGACGAGGATCCGCCGGTCGAAGGCAAGCGCCTGCAACTGACCATCGACTCCGACGTGCAGCAGGCGATCGAGGACGGGTTCGAGCAGCTCGGGTTCAATGGGGCGGCGGTCGTGCTCGATCCGGCCAGCGGCGGCGTCCTCGGAATCACGAGCCGCCCGGCCTACGATCCGAACGCGTTCGCCGGCGGTCTCGATCGCGCGACGTGGGCTGCGCTGACGGGCGACGCCGATCTGCCGCTGAACGATCGCGCGATACAGGGACGGTATTCGGCGGGGTCGACCTTCAAGATGGCCGTGGCGACGGCGGCGCTCCAGGAGGGGATCATCACGCCCGATTTCAAGGTCCACTGCGTCGGGAGCGCCAATTTCTACGGGCGTCCGTTCAAGTGCTGGAAGAAGGGCGGACACGGCACGATCGACCTGCGACACGCAATCGAACAGTCGTGCAATGTGTACTTCTATACCGTCGGCAACATGACCGGCATCGACAAAATCCACAAGTGGGCGACATTCCTCGGCCTGGGCGTGAAGAGCGGCATCGACCTGCCGAACGAGGTGCAGGGGCTTGTGCCCTCGCCGGCATGGAAGCAGGCGCGGTTCAAGGAGAAGTGGTACGCCGGAGAAACGGTGTCGGTGTCGATCGGGCAAGGTTCCGTGTTTGTGACTCCGGTCTCGATGGCGGTGTACGCGGCGACGCTGGCCAACGGCGGCACGCGCGTGACACCGCACCTGCTGAAAGCGGTTGACGATGGCAGCGGCTGGAAGCCGGTGGAGCGCGCCGCAGCCGAAATCGAGTTCCGCCCTGGATCCCGTGAAGCTGCAGGCCATTCGCGATGGCCTGTTCCTCGTGGTCAACGGGGCGGGAACCGGACGCAACGCCCAGCTCAAGGGCTACGACGTGTCGGGCAAGACCGGCACGGCGCAGGTGATCTCCAACCAGGGCAAGGAGCGGGCCGGAAAGACCGACAAGGACCTGCGCGACAACGGCTGGTTCGTCTTTTTTGCGCCGCGCGACAAACCCGAGATTGCCGGCGTCGTGATCCTCGAGCACGCCGTGCACGGGTCGAACGCCGCGCTCATCGCGCACCACGTTCTCGACACCTTCTTTGCGAAGCAAGAGGGACGGCCGCTGCCGCCCAAGCCGGAGTTCACGGCGAACCTGAAGCCATAGATGTTCGAGCGAAGGCTGTACTTTCACATCGACTGGTTGCTGCTGGCGGCGGTACTGGCGCTGTGCGCGCTCGGCGTCATCATGATCTACAGCACCACATCGGACCCGACGCGCGGGACCTCGCACCTCTACGTCACGCAGCTGTACGCGATCGCGCTGGGGCTCGGCGCGATGGTCGTCATGCTGACGCTCGACTACCGCACGCTCAGCGACAAATCGCATTTGATCTACTTCGCGCTCTGCGCGCTGCTCGTCTACGTGATGTTCTTCGGCAACGCGCAGATGGGCGCGCGCCGCTGGATCCAGTTCGGCTTCGTCAACCTGCAGCCGTCCGAGTTCGCCAAAGTCGGCGTCGCGCTCGTGCTGGCGAAATTCTTCGGGGAGCAGCGCGGTGCGCCGGGCCCGACGGAGCTCGCGATTGCCGGCGGCCTGACGCTCATTCCCGTCGCGCTGATCGCGAAAGAGCCGGACCTCGGCACCGCCATCACGCTGGTCCCCGTTTTTCTCGCCATTGCCTATCTCGCGGGCATGCGCATGCGCGTGCTCGGCATGCTCTGTCTGTGCGCCGCCCTGTTGGCGCCCATCGCGTGGAAGTTCGCGCTCAAGGACTATCAGAAATCCCGGATTTCGACGTTTCTCGATCCGTCGCAGGATGCGCGCGGGGCCGGCTACCAGCAGATTCAGGCGCGCATCACGGTCGGATCCGGCGGGCTGTCGGGCAAAGGATTCAAGCAGGGCACGCAGGGCCAGTTACGGTTCCTGCCGGTCGCCCACAACGATTTCATCTTCTCGGTGTTGGCCGAGGAGCAGGGGTTTGCCGGCGTCCTGGTGGCGCTCGGCCTGTATCTGTTCGTGATTCTGCGCGCGCTCGAGGCGGCGACGCTGGCCAAGGATCGGCTCGGCTCGTACCTCGTGCTCGGCGTGCTCGCCAGCTTTACCTTCCAGGTGATCTACAACGTCACCATGTCGGCCGGGCTGGCGCCCGTCAAGGGGCTGACGCTTCCGCTCATGAGTTACGGCGGGTCGTCGATGGTCGCGACGCTCGCCGGCTTCGGGCTGGTGCTCAACGTCCGCATGCGCAGATTCACGAACTGAACGGAGTTCGCTCAGGCGAGTAGTCGCGAGAGAAGGAGATGATTGTCTCCTCGAACGGCCACGAGACCATGGTGGCCATCCTCGAGGACGACCTGGTCGCGGAAGTCTTCGTCGAGCGCGAACGGCAGCGCGGCGTCGTCGGCAACGTCTACAAAGGCCGGGTCTCCAAAGTCCTCCCCGGCATGCAATCCTCGTTCATCGATCTCGGGCTCGAGCGCGACGGCTTCCTCTACGTCGCCGACGTCGTGGACACGATGGAGGAGTTCGACAAGCTCGAATCCGGCGATGAAGAAGGCTGGCAACGGCCGCGATCGCGATCGCGACCGGGACAAGCCGCCGCCGAAGATCGAAGAGCTGCTGAAGGAGGGCCAGGAGATCCTGGTCCAGGTCGTCAAGGAGCCGCTCGGCACCAAGGGCGCGCGCCTCACCTCGCACGTGACGATGGCCGGGCGGTTTCTGGTGTTCATGCCGACGGTGGATCACGTGGGCGTGTCGCGCAAGATCGAGTCGCGCGAGGAGCGCGGGCGGCTGCGCGGCATCGTTCGTGAGTTCCGCGAGAGCCGCGGCTTCACCGGCGGCGTCATCATCCGCACCGCCGCCGTCGAGCCGGCCCAAGGAAGACATCGTCAAGGACCTCGAAGCGTTCCACACCATCTGGACGGAGATCCGCCAGAAGACCGAGTCGCAGCGGGCGCCGGCCGTCGTCTACCGCGAAGCGAGCCTGGTCAGCAAGCTGCTGCGGGACCTGCTGACCGAGGAGTTCCAGGCGATCCGCATCGACAACGCGCACGAGTACCAGCGCGTGCTCGAGCTCGTCGAGCACATCATGCCGAACCTGGCGCCGAAGGTGAAGCTGTACACGAAGGCGTTTCCCGATCTTCGACGAGTACGGCGTCCAGGCCGAGATCGACAAGGCGCTCAAGAGCAAAGTGTGGTTGAAATCGGGTGGATCGATCGTCATCAACCAGACCGAAGCGCTCGTCGCCATCGACGTGAACACCGGCCGCTACGTCGGCAAGAAGTCGTCCGGCCGCCTCGAGGACACGATCGTCAAGACCAACCTCGAAGCGGTGAAGGAAATCGTGCGGCAGGTGCGGCTGCGCGATCTGGGCGGCATCATCGTGCTCGACCTCATCGACATGGAGGAGAAGAAGAACCGCCAGAAGGTCCTCCAGGCGGTCGAGCTGGAGCTGAAGAAGGATCGCTCGCCGTCCAAGGCGCTGCAGGTGTCGGATTTCGGGCTGATCATCATCACGCGCAAGCGCGTGAAGCAGAGCCTCGAGCGCGTCATGACCGAGCCGTGCCCGTACTGTTCCGGCAGCGGCGTGATCAAGTCGAGCTCGACGATCTGCTACGAGATTCTCAGCGAGGTCCGGAAGATCGGCGCCGACCTGAACGGCCACCGCCTGCTGCTGCGCGTGAACCCCGACATCGCGCGGGCGTTGAAGGAAGAGGAGAGCGCGGTCGTCCGCGACCTGCGGCAGACGCTCGGCAAGGACGTCACGATCAAGTCAGACGTCCAGCTCCACCACGAGCAGTTCGACGTGATGGCGGCAGTGTAGGGCAGGAAGGGCAGGAAGGGCTTTCGTGGGGTCCGGCTTCAGCCGGACCTGCTTCGGATACCGCTGCTATCATTGCGGCTCGCCGCAATGAGGCTTCGCGCATCACCTCGCTTGCTCGTGCTTGCCGCGATGTCTGTGGTGATGTTCGGTGCCGCGGTTGCGCCGCAATCCTCACAGCCGGCGCCAGGCGCCGGACGTTGGTACAAAGGCAACACCCACACCCACACGATCAACAGCGACGGCGACTCGACGCCAGACGATGTCGTCAAGTGGTACCGGAGCATGGGTACCAGTTTCTCGTCCTGACCGATCACAACGTGCTGACGTCGGTCGACGGACTGAACGCGCTGCACGGCGCCGACGATCAGTTCCTGGTCATCAAGGGCGAAGAGGTCACCGATCCGCTTCGGCGGGAAGCCGCTGCACATCAACGGGCTCGACGTCAGCGCCCGCGTGTCGCCGCAGGGCGGCACGTCAGTGCTCGACGTGCTGCAGCGCAACGTCGACGCGATTCGCCAGGCCAAAGGGATTCCGCACATCAATCACCCGAACTTCGGCTGGGCGATCACCCGCGAGGAGCTGCAGCAGGTGCGGAACAATCGGCTGTTCGAGATCTTCAACGGGCACCGGCTCGTCAACAACGCCGGCGGTGGCGGCGTCCCCGGCATGGAGGAGGTCTGGGACGCGATGCTGTCGAACGGCGTCGTGCAGTACCGGTCTCGCCGTCGATGACGCGCACATGTTCAAGGATCCGTGGAACGCCAACGTGCCGCGGCCGGGCCAGGGCTGGGTGATGGTGCGCGCGCCGCGGCTCGAAACGCGCGCCCTGCTCGACGCCCTCGAGCGCGGGGAGTTCTACGCCTCAACCGGTGTCGAACTTCCGAGTATCAGGCGAGCGCGAAGCAGGTACAGGTCGCCGTGAAGGCGAGGCCGTCGTCGAAGTACCGGATCCAGTTCATCGGCCGGAACGGCCGGCTGCTGCGGGAGAGCATCGAGTCCGCGGCGACGTACGACATCCGCGGCGACGAGGGCTACGTGCGCGCGCGCGTGCTCGAGAGCAACGGCCGGATGGCCTGGTGCCAGCCGGTGGTCGTTAGTCGTTAGTCGCGTTGGTCCGACTATCCTCCCCGTCGCCCTCGTTGCGGCGGGTTCTTGATCTGTTTGTACTGGTCGATGCCGGCGTTGACCTTGAACTCGATCCCCATCTTCCCGATCTCCGCCGTCGCTTTCATCGGATCGCCCGAGACGCCGGAGTCCTGCGGGCCGCCCCACGGCTTGATCTGATCTTTGCGAATCCCCGACGGCCGGACGAACAGCATCTGCGAGGTGTCTGAAATGCCCGCGTGGGCGCCGACCGTCGCATCGTCGTAGCCGTACGCGGCCTGGAGCCACGCGCGATAGTAGATGCGGCCCTGGTTGTAGTAATCGGTGAGCGCGAACACCTTCGTGCCCGAGTCCTTCCACTCCTCGTTCAGCTTGTTCGCGACCGCGGTCATGCCCGCCTGATTGCCGCCGCTGTCGCCGATGAACAGGATGTCGGTGAAGCCGTGCGCCTTGAGGCTCCGCGCGGCGGCATCGAGCAGCAGGTCGTACGCGGGCGAGGGCAGCGAGATCTCGCCGGGGACCGACGTGTCCGGGTCGCCTTCGGGCACGTATTGAATCGTCGGCGCGACCAGCGCGTTCTTGAGACGCCGCGCCATCAGGTTCGCGGCGTGGGTGACCACGTAATTGTGCTTGCCGAGAACCATGTGGTAGCCGTTCTTCTCGGTTCCGCCGGTCGGGATGATGACGGTGGTCTTGCCGGCCTTCAACGCATCGCGCGTTTCTTCCCACGTCAGCTCGTCGATGAAGACGGTGTCGGGCGCCTGCGTTGGCGTCTTCGATGGCGGCGCCGTCATCATCGTGGCCTGGACCGTTCGCGGTGCGTCGCTCGCGCCGGCCGCCTGACCACCACGTCCGCCGCCGCGCCCACCGCGGCCGCCGCCGCCGGCATCGCCGGGCGCTTCGGACTGCTGGCGCGTGATCGTTCCCGACATGAGGCCCTTGATCTGCGCGACGGCGTTGTCGATCTTGATCTGCAGCAGCGCCTTGCCGATCTCGGGCGTCGATTTTCCCTGGTTGTTGCCGCTCACGCCGTTGTTCTCGTAGTCGTTGCCGGTGAGCCGCGTCCTGCGAATGTGCTTCGCGTTCACGAACAGGAGCTCGGAGGTGTCGAGAATGTTCGCGTGGTTGCCGATCTGATCGGCGGGGATGCCGACGTTCGCGGTGATCCACTTGTTCTGATCGGCGTGTCCCTTGGTGTAGTAGTCGTCGATCCAGAACGCGCGCGCGTCGGTGCCTTTCCACAAGTCGGTGAGCTTCTCGGCCGCGGTGCGCATGCCGCCGCGGTTTCCGCCCGACTCGCCGATGAACAGAATCGTCTTGAATCCGCCGGCCTTCAGACTGCGGCCGGCGTTCACGAGCAGCTCGACGAACCGATCTTCAGGGAGCGTGATCGTGCCGGGCTTGGCCATGTGTCCGCCCGGGTTTTCCCAGCTGCCCTCGGGCACGTAGGTGACCACTGGCGCGAGCAGCGTCTTGCCGATCGCGCGCGCGATTTTCTCCCCGGCGTACTCCATGACGAACTTGTGCTCGCCGTCCACCATGTGCGGGCCCTTCTGCTCGGTCCCCGCCGTGCCGACGATGATCGTCGTCGTGCCCGCCTTGATCAGATCGCGGACCTCGGCCCACGTCAGCTCTTCGAGCAGGACCGTGTCTGGCGCCTTGCCTGACGGTGCGGTTGCCGGCGCATTGGCAGGCCGCTGCGCGAGAACGACGAGCGGCGACACGAGGACCGCGAGCCACGCAAGGGCTCGGAAGATTTTCGTCATGATGGCGGAATTATAGCGGGGCTTGCGAGGTCGGGTCGTGTAGGTCAGGTCGGTCAGGTCGGTAGGTGGGCTCGAAACCCGCTGACCTCAGACCCCTAGACCACCAGACCGACGAGGCGCCGTTAGGCGGCCGGAAGGTGAATCAGAGAAGTGATTGCCGCCGCGGTTGATCCACACGCGGTAGTAGTCGCCGCCCTTCAGGAGCTCGACCTTCGAACCATTGGCGCGGGGCGGCGAGTCCTTCTGGACCTTGTCGATCGACTCGCGCGGCACGATGGTGACGACCTCTCGTCCCTTCACCTGACCACCCTGCACGAACTCCACCCAGCGCTCGAGCGGCGCGCGTCTGTCCCTTGGCATCGGGTGTCGCGGTCTGCGCCGTGAGGCGGACCTGATAGGTGCCGGCCGGCAGCGCCTTGCCATCGGCCTTCACGCCCTTCGGCACGCTCACGCTGCCGAGCGCCATCTCGCCGGCTGGCGCCGCCGGCGAAGCCTCGGTCGGCGGCTGCGCTTTGGGCGCTGTGTGGCCGGCCTGGTCCGCGCCCTGCGCGAACGCAACCGACGCCGTCAACGCGCCGATGAGGGTTCCCACGAGAACCAATCGCTTCATACTGCCTCCCGATATACGGCTGAGGTGCAAGAAACCAATTATATACAGACGCACCGAGCAAGGCAGATGCCGAGTGCCGATCCATTGCAGGATGGCAGAATTGCAGGATTGCAGGATTTATTGGTGTATTGAAATCCTGCGATCCTGCGATCCTGCCGTCCTGCAATTGCTCAGTTATCGCTTCGTGATGACGATGTCGCCGCTGAAGGTGCGGATGACGAGCGCCGCGCTGCCGTCGCCGAACACCGCGTGCGTCGAATGGCCGGGGCCGGGGCGCCGCCGATCGGTCCGCGCCGTCGTCGGCCCGAGGGTCATCGGGAGCTCGGAGCGGATCGATCCGCTGAAGCTGTTTGCCGACAGCTCGAAGCCGACATCGGTCGCCAGCGAGAGCCGAATCGTGCCCGAATGCGAGTTGATGTCGTAGCGACCGCTCTTGGCCAGCGTGCCCGGTACTCGACGCTGCCGCTGACCGACCGCACGCCGAGGCGCGTGCACGCAATGTTGGACAGCGTCACGTCGCCGCTGACCGTTCCGAGTTCGAGCGTCCGCGCCTTGAGCCCGCGCGCCCGGATGGCGCCGCTCACGCTCGACGCGTTCAAGTCCGCATCCGCCGTGGCATCGGTCAGATCGACGTCGCCCGACACCGACTTCGCGATCTCGAGTTTCGGCGTCGACGCGGTGGTGACGCCGCCGCTGATCGTCTCGGCGCGCACCACGCCCTGCACACCCGTGATCTTGACGTTGCCTGAAACGGATTTCGCCTCAACGCCCGTCGACGCCGGCACGGTCACCGTGTAGTCCACGGCCACGCGATCGTTTCGGGCCGTGTGCTCCGTCCTCACTTCCACTCGCCCCGGACGCTCGTCCACGAGGATCTGCACGGTTGCCAGCTGCGACCGGTCGCCGCGCGTCCGCTTCACCGCTTCGATCGACACCTCGTCGCCCGATCCGACCGCCACGGTGATGTCGCCCGCGATGTTCTGGATCGTGAATCGTCCGTCGCGGCCGAGCCGCACTTTTCGCGAGAACCGGTCGGTCTGCTCCGGCCCGCGATCGCGTCCCTGATAGGCGCGCGCCGCGCGGCGAACCTCGACCTGATCGCGGATCACGTCCCGCACCTGTTCCCGCACGACGATCCGCGGATCGCGATCGTAGGGATCCTGCGCGGCGAGCGGCGCGGCAACCAGGGTGAGCGCTACGACTATCGGAAGTCTGATCTGCATGGGTGTCGGTCCTGTCAGTCGCCCTTTTGTTTGAGTCCGGAGACGATGCGCGCCGCCCCTGCGTCGTTGCCCTTGCGCATCTCGTTGATCAGCGCCACGGTGTCCTGCAGCAGCGCCATCTTCGCCTTGAAGCTCTCGAGCAGGCTCTGCTGCGCCGGCTCGCTCGCTGGTTCCACGCGCAGCGCCGCGCGGCTTTCGTTGATGGCCAGATCGATGACCGCGAGGTTTTTCTGCAGTGTCGCGGCCGTGCGCGGATCGAACACGCTCTGCTCCGCGTTCGCGATCTGCTCGAGTCCTTTGATCGCCTTCTCGTAGTGGTCTTCGGCCTGCCGCAATTCGGCTTCGACCGTCTGCGCCGCGGCGTTGGCAGACGCCGCGTCAGTCACGGGCGATGTGGCCGTGTCGGCCGGTGCGGTTGCGACTGCCGGCGTTGTCGCTGGAGTTCTCTGTGGGGCGCCGGCCGGCAGGAACCGCAATCCGACGGCCGTCGCAATGACGATCGCCGCCGCGGCGGCCAGCCGACGCAAGGCGGCGAGGCTGCGCCCACGCGAACCGCGCGGCCGCTCCCGCGGCGGCACCCGGCCGGCCCTCGAGTTTGATCGCCCGTTCGAGACGCATCCAGGATCGAATCGGCGGCTCGCGAAGCTCCAGGCTCGCGGCCACGCTCTTGATCTCGCGCGAATCGTCCACCAGACGCCGGCACGTCGCACACGACTCCAGGTGCCGGTCGATCTCGCCGCGCTCGCGCGTGTCGAGCGCTCCGTCGATGTAGTCGGTGAGGGCTTCTTCGCTGGGATGCATTTACTTCTTTACTTCTTCACGTAGCTACTTTTTCAAGTAACCGCGCAGCTTCGCGCGCGCCTTGAACACCTGCGACTTCGACGTTCCCTCGGCGATCTCGAGCAACCCCGCCACTTCCTTGTGATCGAACCCTTCGACGTCGTGGAGCACGAACGCCTCGCGGCAGCCGTCCGGGAGCCGCTCGATGGCGCGCTCGAGGTCGAGCCGTGCGATCGGCGTCTCGCGCGGCGCGTGCGGCTCGAAGGAGGTGTCGGCGTCGAGGGTTTCGGTCAGCTTGTTCATTTTCGCCCGGCGGCTTCGCACGTAGTCCAGACAGTGGTTGACGGCCAACCGGTACACCCAGGTGCCCAGCGCCGCATCGCCCTTGAAGCTTCCCAGCTTCCGGTAGACCTGGAGGAAGATTTCCTGCAGCAGGTCCTCGCCATCGTCCGCCGACCCGGCCATGCGGCACGCCAGCGTGTAGATTCGGGCCGCATGCCGCCGGTAGAGCGTCTCGAATGCGTCGGCGTCCCCGGCCTTGGTTCTGGCAACGATTTCGGCATCCGCAGCCTCCGCTGTCACCGCCACTCCCTTAGACGGGGCTGGGATTGGGATGCGTTGCCCGGGTCGTCACGTTTAAGAGATACGAGGAAGATGGCCTGTCCAGTTCACGGAAAAACCATGAACCCTTTACCTGCGTGCCTTTTGTGCCCGTTGCGGTGATCGTCGGCTCGACGGTTTCGGGTGTTTCCAGCTCACTCTGTCGAGCTCCCGCACGCGCGATCCGGACACGACGACGCCCTCGGCCGCCAGCAGCGCCCGTTTCAACGCTTCGCTGCCGCCGTAGCCGCCCAGGCGGCCGCCTGCGGCGATCACGCGGTGACACGGCACGTCCGCGAGACGGCAGTCGCGCATGATGTTCCCCACGGCGCGCGCGGCGCGCGGGCGGCCCGCCAGTTTCGCCACGTCGCCGTAGGTCGCCACGCGTCCCGGCGGGATGCGCCGCACGACAGTCAGAACGCGTTGGTTGAACGGAGACAACCGCCGAAGCTTACATCACCGCCAGAGGATCGAAGTGGTCGTCGGTGAAGTCGATCGGCGCCACGACACTGGTGGCCCGGTTGGGATCCGCGGTTTGCTCCCAGAGATTCACATCGTACGGCTCATCGAGCCGGTAGCCGTTGGGGTCGACGACGATGCGCACGCGCGGGCGATAGGGATCGGGCGCGTGCACGTGCAGCACGACGCCGATTTCGCCCGTGTTCAGCCGCACGACGTTGCCGGCCGGATAGATGCCGATCAACTGGACGAACCGGCGGACGAGATGCTGGTCGAACTGCCGGCCGTCCTTGGCCTTCAGGACGGCGAGGATGCGATCGGTTGGAAACGCCTGCTGATATTGCCGCTGCCACCGCATCGCGTCGTAGACATCCGCGATGCTGCACAGCATCGTCCCGACGTTGAGCGCAGAGCGCGAGACTCCTGCCGGGTAGCCGGTGCCGTCGAGACGCAAATGATGTTCGAACGCGACGATCGGCGCGAGGGTCGGCACGTCGGGCGTCCGGCGCAGGATCTCGGCGCCGTCGATGGTGTGCCGCTTCATGATTTCGTATTCGGCCGGCGGTCAGCGCGTCCTTCTTGTTGAGGATCTCGAGCGGGGTCCGGACCTTGCCGATGTCGTGCATCAGCGCGGCCAGGCCGAACTCGCGGAGGCGGTCGCCTTCGATGCCGAGCGCGCGCGCCTGACCCATGGTCAGAATCGACACGTTCACCATGTGGGTGAGCGTGTAGTTGTCGTAGTTCTTGAGCGCCGTCAGCGCGACCGTCGCGTTCCGGTTTTCGGCGACCGCCTGGGCCAGCCCGTCGATCATCGTTCGCGCCATCGTCGCGTCGGGCGTGCCTTCGGTTTGCGCGCTGTCCCAGATGCTGCCGGCGACCGACGCAGCGTCGTTGTAGATCCGCGTGATCGTCGCCATGTCGGGCTGCTTGCCCTGCGCGCGCCGTTCCGTTGACACGCGTCCGAGAAAGATGTGCGGCAGCGTCGGGAACGGTGCGAGGAGCGACGAGGCCGCGTGGCCTCGAATCGCCGGCAGCCGTTCGCCCATCGGGCTGTTCGTCACTTCCGGTCCGCGATCGCCGGCCAGGGCCACGACGAACGTTCCCAGCTCGTCGAAGGTGACACCGCGGCGGATGGTGACGCGCTCGACGCCGTTCTGCTGGAGCCGCCGAATCACGGGGCCCCACGCCTCGGCGTTCCTGAGCGGCAATCTCGTCCACGATCACTTCGTCGCCGACGAGCGCGATCGGGATCGACGGCTGAAGCGCGTGCATTTCCTGGATCGCCGCGGACCACGCTTCCAGGTTGCGGACGATGATCGGATGGCCGGCAGAGTAGAGCTGCGCCGCGCGGAGCGCGGCGGCGAGCCGGCGCAGGACTTCGTCCGCACGCTGAACGGTAGGCGTGGTCGTGGTTGTCATACGGCGCCTTCGTCGGCGACGCTGAGCAGATGCAACGCCGTACGCCGGATGGCGAGATGCGGCGAGCTCTTGAGCCGATCGATCGTGCGGCGGCCGACCGGGCCGAACGCGACAAGGATCGAGGTGAGGCGGGCGCGCGCAGCGGGCCGCTCTTCAGTGGACAGCGCCTCGACGAGCGGCCGGACGATGACCTCGCCGAGCGAGAGGCACATGGCTTTGGCGATCTCGAACTGGTCCTCGGTGATCGTCGCGAGATGCGCGGTGATGTGGCGCACCGTCGAACTGTCGATCAGGATGTCGATGGCGTCGATGGCGTGCGCCCGGCGCTCGGATCGCTCGTTGGCCGCTTCGTTGACGAGCACCATGACGAGGCGTTGCGCGGCTTCGAAGTCGCCGACGAGCAGGAGATCGTCGAGCAGCCGGACCACCGGCGTCATCAGCGTGCCCCAGCGCGCCGGGATCGTGGTCGATGCGCAGCAGGTCGAGGACCAACGTCACGTCGAGCGCGCCAAGGGCGGTTGTCGACACCGTTTCCAGCCAGGCGTTGATGCGCTCGGGCGGATCGTCGCTGGCGTCTTCGACTTCGAGCGCTCGTGCCCGGACATCGGCGATCTCGAGCGCGGCAGGGCGTTGCCGCGATGATTCGGCGTCAGCGAGCGCGGCGAGATGCTGCTGGAAATCGTCCCAGGCCGCGCAGAATTCCACGGTCGCCCTGCTTGCCGCGCCGGTGAGGTCGTCGTGCGCCTGGAGCAGCAGCCGCTGCTGCCGGTCGCGATCCGGCGCCATGGCCTGCACGGCCAGCGCCAGGCGGTCGAACGGGGCACTCCGCTCGGCCACGTGCCGCGCGACGAACCGCGCGATCGTGTCGTCGGAGAGCCGGCTGAGGACGGCTGCGATCAGTCGATGGTCGTCGCATTGCTGCGTGAGTTCCAGCAGCAGCTCCGGCGACAGCCGATCGACCGCCGACGCCATGCTGTGCAGCACGGTGTCGAGCCGCTGGGGCTCGGACTGGTCCACCCGGTCGACGATCTGGCGCAGGATCCGCAGCAGCGTCGTGGCTTCATGCACGACGAATTTGCAGGAACGTGCAGAAACGACGACATCGGTCGCGTCCTGGCCGACGAGCGGGAGCGGACTGGTACTCACCGTACCGTTTATCGGAACCGCACACGCCGTAGGGCCAGTCCACTTTCGCGCCGTATCGCATTTCTCGCGCTCGCGGGCTTCGGCGCCCAGGGCCGACTTGTCCGCCGTAGCACCTCTCTAGCCGTGTGCGAAGGCGGATATACTGCCGGCCGGTCATGCGCGCGGTCGACATCATCATGAAAAAGCGCGACGGCGGAGCGCTGTCCCGCGCCGAGATCGATTTCTTCGTCAAGGGCGTGACGGCCGGCACCCTGCCCGACTATCAGGCGTCGGCGCTGCTGATGGCGATCCTGCTGCGCGGCATGACCGCCGAGGAAACCGCGTGGCTGACCGACGCCATGGTCCATTCCGGCATCCGCGTCGACCTGAGCGACATTCCCGGCGTCAAGGTCGACAAACACAGCACCGGCGGCGTCGGCGACAAGACGTCGCTGATTCTCGCGCCGCTCGCGGCCGCGTGCGGCGTGCCGGTGCCGATGATGTCGGGGCGCGGGCTCGGCCACACCGGCGGCACGCTCGACAAGCTCGAGTCGATCCCCGGATTTCGCGTCGACCTGTCGCTCGAGGAGATGCATGCGGCGCTCGCCCGATCGGCTGCGCGATGATCGGCCAGACGGCGCAGATCGCGCCGGCCGACAAGAAGCTCTACGCGCTGCGCGACGTGACCGGCACCGTCGAGAGCATTCCGCTCATCAGCGCCTCGATCATGAGCAAGAAGATCGCCGAAGGGATCGACGCGCTGGTCCTCGACGTGAAGACCGGCAGCGGCGCGTTCATGAAGACCGAAGCCGATTCGCGGCGGCTCGCCGAATCGCTCGTGTCGATCGGCAACGCGTCCGGCGTGAAGACCGAGGCGATCATCACGGCGATGGACGCGCCGCTCGGCCGCGCCGTCGGCAACGCGCTCGAAGTGATCGAGTGCATCGACGTCCTCAAGGGCGAAGGGCCGGCGGATCTGGTCGAGGTCTCCGTGGAACTGACGGCGCGCATGCTGGTGCTCGGCGGCGTGGCCGACGATCGCGCGACGACGCGGAGCGGCTGGCCGTGCGGCGCGATCGCGTCCGGCGCCGGGCTGGATCGATTCCGCCGGATCATCGAGAAGCAGGGCGGCGATCCGCGCGTGGTGGACGACTACACGCGGCTGCCGTCGGCGCCCGATCGCCATCTCGTCCGCGCGCCGCGCAGCGGGTTATCTGACGCGGCTCGACGCGGAAGCTGGTCGGACGGGCGTCGGTCGTGCTCGGCGCCGGACGCGACCGCGTCGAGGATCCGGTCGATCCCGGCGTCGGCATCATGGTGCTCGCCAAGCCCGGCGACGAGGTGTCGCGCGGGCGACGCCGTGCTCGAACTGCACTACCGCGATCGCGGGCGAAGCGCGACGCGGCCGTCGGCGCTGGTCGACGCCGCGCCATTGTCGTCGGCGACGAGCCGGCCCGCTCCGCGGCCCGTTCATCGTCGGAGAGGTGCACTGATGTTCTGGCATCATCCAGCCGATCTTCGGCGCGATGGTGATCCTCGGCATCGGCTACGCTGTTCTCGAACAACCGCCGCGCCATCAACTGGACGACCGTGGCCTGGGGCCTCGGCCTGCAGATCGTGTTCGCGTTCATCGTGCTGAAGACGTCGATCGGTCAGCGTGGTGTTCGAGACGCTCGGCGGCTACATCACGCAGGCTGCTCGGGTTTTGCCGGGGTCGGCGCGGCGTTCGTGTTCGGCCCGCTGGGCGACGCCGACGGTCTGGGGCCGGGCGATGACCGGCGCGCTCGGCGCGGAGGGCGCGCGCTACGCGGTGATCTTCGCGTTCCAGGTGCTGCCGACGATCATCTTCATCGCCGCGCTGTTCGCGATCCTCTACTACTTCGGCGTCATGCAGCTCGTCGTCCGCCTCTTCGCCGTCGTGATGCATCGCGTCATGAAGGCCAGCGGCGCCGAATCGCTGAACGTGGCCGCCAGCATCTTCATGGGCCAGACCGAAGCGCCGCTCACGATCCGGCCGTTCCTGCCCGAGATGACGCAGTCCGAGCTGATGACGGTGATGACGTCGGGCATGGCGCACATTTCCGGCGGCATCATGGCCGCCTACATCGCGTTCGGGATCGAGGCGCGAGCACCTGCTGACGGCGGTGATCATGACGGCGCCCGGCACGATCATGATGGCGAAGATGCTCGTGCCCGAGACCGAAGCGCCGAAGACGATGGGGTCGGTCACGCTGAAGGTGGAGCGGACCGACGTCAACGTCATCGACGCCGCGGGGCGCGGCACCGGCGAAGGACTGCATCTCGCGCTGAACGTCGGCGCGATGCTGATTTCGTTTCTGGCGCTGATCGCGCTGGTCAACGCGGTCCTCGGGCAGCGTGCCGTTGCCAGGCGGCGGCTACCTGAGCCTCGAGCGGATCTTCGGCTGGGTCTTCGCGCCGGTGGCGTGGGCGATGGGCGTGCCCTGGCGCGATGCGCCGACCATCGGCAACCTGCTCGGGCACGCGCATGGCGCTGAACGAGTTCGTCGCCTACTCGCAGCTCGGGCCGCTGAAGGACGTCGCTCGATCCCAAGTCGTTCACGATCGCCACGTTCGCGCTGTGCGGCTTCGCCAACTTCAGCTCGATCGGCATGCAGATCGGCGGCATCGGCGGCGCTGGCGCCGAATCGCCGGCACGATCTGGCGCGTCTCGGGCTGCGCGCGATGTTCGCCGGCACGCTGGCGAACTTCATGACGGCGACGATCGCCGGCTTCCTGCTCTAGCCGCGAGTCACGAAGACACGCAGACCTTAGTCGTACTTCGTGCCATCGTGTCTCGAGGTTGACTTTAAGCACTGACGATGGGCTACTACGACGACGTCAAGGAAGCCGCCGACGCGATGCGCTCGCGCGTGTCCGAGGTGCCGACGATCGCGATCGTGCTCGGCTCCGGGCCTCGGCGATTTCGCCGGCACGCTCGGCGACGCGTCTCGATGCCGTACGGCGACGCTGCCGCACTGGCCCGCGTCGAGCGTCATCGGCCACGAAGGGCGGCTGGTCGTCGGCAGCGTCGAGCGGGAAGACGATCGCGGCGCTGGCCGGCCGCTGTCACGCGTACGAAGGCCACGACCTGAGGACGGTGACGTTTGCGGTCCGCGCGCTCGGACTGCTCGGCGTCAAGACGCTGATCCTGACCAACGCCGCGGGCGGCATCAACACCGGCTTCTCGCAGGGCGCGCTGATGGTGATCGACGATCACATCAACCTGATGGGGGACAATCCGCTGGTCGGCGCCAACGACGATCGCTTCGGCCCGCGGTTTCCCGACATGACGCGAGGTGTACTCGTCGCGGCTGCGCGCAGATCGCCGACGCGGCGCGGCACGACGCATCGACCTGCTGCTGCCGCACGGCGTCTACGCGGCGCTGCTCGGACCGAGCTACGAGACGCCGGCCGAGATCCGGTACCTGCGGACGATCGGCGCCGACGCCGTGGGCATGTCCACGGTGCCGGAAGCGATCGCGGCGCGCCACATGGGCATCGAGGTGCTGGGCATCTCCTGCATCACGAACATGGCGGCGGGCGTGCTGCCGCAGCCGCTCGATCACAACGAGGTGATGGAGACGGCGCGAGCGCGTCCGCGGCCAGTTCATCGCGCTGCTGGAGGGAATCGTTGAGCGCGCTCTGACGCGCTGGTCGAGGCGCGCGCGCCGGGCGCGCGAGCACGCGGTCGCCACGTTCTCCGGTTTCAAGGTCGGCGCCGCGCTCGAGACCGCCGACGGCACGGTCGTCACCGGCTGCAACGTCGAGAACGCGACCTACGGTCTGACGGTCTGCGCCGAGCGGGTCGCGATGTTCAAGGCGCTGTCCGAGGGCCATCGCGCGTTCACGCGGAGTCGCGATCGTCGCCGACACCGAGCGATCCGACGCCGCCCTGCGGCGCCTGCCGCCAGATCCTGTGGGAGTTCGGCGGCGACCTCGAAGTCGTGCTCGCGAATCTCACCGAGATCAAAGGGCGTCCACCGGTTGAAGGATCTGCTGCCGCTGCCCTTCGACGCCCGGCTTCTGTAGACCGCCCTTTCAGCCCGATCGCGGACTGGAACTCCGCGCTACACTCGGACAAATGCTGCCGACGATCGCGCGCGAAGACGACGTCGTCGTGATGATCGACCAGCGGAAGCTGCCGGCCGAGGAGGTCTACGTCCGCTGCAAGACCGCGGCCGAGGTGGCGCGCGCGATCAAGACGATGGTGATTCGCGGCGCGCCGGCGATCGGCGTCGCGGCCGCGATGGGCATCGCGCTCGGCATGCGCAAGAGCACCGCGACCGGCACGCAGAAGTTCGCCGCCGAGTTCTACAAGATCGTGCGAGCTGATGGCGCGCGACGCGGCCGACCGCGGTCAATCTGTTCTGGGCGATCGAGCGGATGAAGCGGTCGTTCGCCGAGGGCGCGCAGGCCGGCGAGTCGGTCGATCAGATCAAGGATCGCCTCGATCGCGAGGCCGCACGCGATTCACGACGAAGACGTCGCGAGCTGCCGCGCGATGGGCGCGTTCGGCGCCGAGGTCGTGCCGGCCGACGCGCGCATCCTGACGCACTGCAACGCCGGCGCGCTGGCCACCGCCGGCTACGGCACCGCGCTGGGCGTGATCCGCGGCGCGGTCGAAGCGGGCAAGCGCGTGGCCGTGTTTGCCGACGAGACGCGGCCGTTCCTGCAGGGCGCGCGCCTGACGGCGTGGGAGCTCGTCCGCGACGGCATTCAGACGACCGTCATCACCGACAACATGGCCGGCGCGCTGATGCGCCAGGGCAGGGTCGATCTCGTCGTCGTCGGCGCCGACCGCATCGCCGCCAACGGCGACACCGCGAACAAGATCGGCACGTATCGCGTCGCCGTGCTCGCGCGCGAGCACCAGATTCCGTTCTACGTCGCGGCGCCGCTGTCGACGATCGATCTGAACACGCCGGACGGCTCGCACATTCCGATCGAGGAGCGCAACGCCAGGGAGGTGACGCACGTCAGGGGCATCGCAGCTCGCGCCCGACGGCGCGCTGCGTCTGGAATCCGGCGTTCGACGTGACGCCGCATCGCTTCATCGCCGGCATCATCACCGAGCGCGGCATCTGCCGGCCGCCGTACATCGAGTCGCTGAAGCGCATCTTCGAATGATCGATCCTCGGCATCGAAACGTCGTGCGACGAGACCTCGGCCGCCGTCGTCGAAGAGACCGGCGACGCGGCGCGGCCCTGGGCGATCCGCTCGAACGTCATCGCGTCGCAGGTCGCCGATCCATCGCGAGTGGGGCGGCGTCGTGCCCGAGCTCGCGTCCCGCCAGCACATCCGCGACATCTGCGGCGTCGTCGAGCGCGCGCTCGACGACGGCGGCGTCACGCTGGACGCGATCTCGGCGCCGTCGCGGTCACCCAGGGGCCGGGTCTCGTCGGCTCGCTGCTGGTCGGCGTCGTCGTTCGCGAAGGCGGCCGCCGCCGCCGCGCGGTCTGCCGCTCGTCGGCGTCCACCATCTCGCCGGGCACATCGAATCGCTGGTGCTGCAGAACGGCGAGCTGCCGCTGCCGGCCGTCGTGCTCGTCGTGTCGGGCGGCCACACGAGCCTGTATCTCGTCGAGCGAGCCGGGCCACTACCAGCTTCTCAGCCGGACGCGCGACGATGCGGCGGGCGAGGCGTACGACAAGGTCGCCAAGCTGCTCGGCCTCGGCTATCCGGGCGGACCGGTCGATCGATCGGCTGGCGCAGACCGGCAACGATCGCGCGGTCGCGCTGCCGACGACGCGCCTGACGCATGCCGATCGCAACGCGCCCGGAGCTGAAGGGCGATCTCGATTTCAGCTTCAGCGGCCTGAAGACCGCGGTGCTGCGCCACGTGCAAGGCAGCGCCGCGGCCAACCGCTCGTCGGACGCCGAGGTCGCCGACATCTGCGCGACGCTTTCAGCGCGTCGTCGTCACCGCGCTCGTCGAGCGCTCGTTCGACGCGGCGCGGCGGTATCAGGCGCAGAAGCATCGGCGTCGCCGGCGGCGTGTCGGCCAACAGCCGCCTGCGCGCCGATCTGAAGGCGCACGGCGACGCGCGCGAGATGCCGACGTTCGTGCCGAGCCTGCAGCTGTCGACCGACAACGCCGCGATGATTGCCGCCGCCGGGCTGCGAAAGTTCCGCGCCGGCATCACCGTCGCCAGCTCGACCTCAACGCCGACGCGGCGCTCGCGCTGTGACGCATGACATGTCTTCACCGACTACCTGTGGTTCAACACGAAGAAGCGCCAGGAGTTCATTCGCATCACCGACGAGGTCGCGGCGATCGTCGAAGAAGAGCGGCGTCGACGAGGGCATGGTGCTGGTGTCGGCGATGCACATCACCGCCGGCGTCTTCGTGAACGACTGGGAGGACGGTCTGATCCAGGATTTTCAGGAGTGGCTCGAGAAGCTGGCGCCTGTCGGGCCTGGACTACCGGCACCACCAGACCGGCGAAGACAATGCCGACGCGCACCTGAAGCGCACGCATCATGGGCCATCAGGTGATCGTGCCGATCACGGACGGGAAGCTCGATCTCGGTCCGTGGGAGCAGGTCTTCTACGCCGAGTTCGACGGGCAGCGGAAGAAGCGCGTCGTGGTCAAGGTGATGGGAACCTGACGCCGGCGCGCGCCAAACCGCTGGTCGCGTTACGAGCGCTCTAGTGCCAGACCCTCGGCAATCTTCGATTTGAGCTTCGTCATGTAGCGTTGGCGTATCTGGTCCGGGTAGCCGGCCGCGCGCAACGCATCGTCCCACTGCTGGTCAGAGACGCGCGCCATCAATCGGCACGTCCAGATGACGTTTTCCACGCGTGATCGTATCGACGAGCGGCTGGTGGATGCCGCGGTAGTCGAAGGCGACATCCGAACCCTCGACTCGTTTGATGAAGCCTTGCGCCTCGAAATCGTCGATGTCGTTTCGCGATCCCTGGCCAAACCCGCGCGCGGGCGTCAGCCGCAGAAACCTGGGAAAGCTCGTCTTGCCGAGCGATGCGCCCAGGTCGCGGACCACATACTGGCGCGTCCCAAAGCCATCCGGCCGGACGACGTCGTAGATCTTGTTGTTCGAGGTTTTCCAGTCCCAGTTGTTCAGAATCAGGTTGGCGACCACCAATCCTTTGAACGGCATCGTATCGACGAAATCGTTCTCGTACCACGACCAGTCTGCGACGACTTTCCAATCGGGCAAAGCCGGACGGAATCGTCCGCCGTCCTGATTTGTCTGCTGTTTGTCGGTCAGCACCCAATTGGGCAGGTAGTACACCGGCGGCTGGTGGTAGCCGATCGCCCACAGGGCGCGTGAGGCGACGATTTCCGTCTGCGCCTCTGGCCCCAGTTTCACGTCCCAGGTCATTCCCTCGGCGTCTTTCACCTCATAGCCGGGGCTGTAGCCTTTGCGATCGACCTTCACCAGGGTGAACTGCTCGGTCGGCTTCGGCGCGAGCTCCGCTCCGCCCGGCCCGTTGAAGAGATCGCGCGATTCGAGATCGGCGGGCTCGACCCACAGTTGTGCGATGTCGATCTCAGCGGGGTTGCGGCTCGACGCGCGAGGCGACGGCCGAGCGCACGCTGAGCTGAACGCGGCGAGGAGCGCAAGCGCCTGCACCGCGAGAATTGGCCGTGGTAATGTCCCGGCTGGAAACCTCATCATGCGCGTACAACACTGCATGAACGCTGCCGAGCCACCTCGCAGATGAGGCAGTTCCCGACCAGCCCGTCGTCAGCGTGGGCGCGGTCGTGATCGACGGCAATCGCGTGCTGCTCATCAAGCGCGGCCAGGAACCGCTCAAAGGGCGGTGGAGCCTACCCGGCGGGGTCGTGGAAACGGGCGAGGAGCTGCACGCGGCGGTTGCGCGCGAGGTTCACGAAGAAACCGGTCTCGACGTCCACGTCGGGCCCGTTGTGGAAGTGCTCGACCGTATCAGCAGAGACGCGGCGGGCCGCGTCGAATTCCACTACGTGATCATCGACTACCTGTGTCGCGCGGCCGGCGGGTCGCTGGCACATGCATCCGATGTCGACGACGCGCGCTGGGTCGAGCGCGCCGATCTCGGAGCCTACGATCTCACGACGAAAGTCTCGGAAGTCATCGAGCGAGCGTTCGAGATCGCGGTACAGCGCGGCGCTAGTTGCTTCGGTTTCCAGAGGAAATACACCGGCACGCCGAGCAGCACGATGATGAGGCCCGGCCACGTCGTCGCCGTCCGGTAGACGAAGAGAATCACGAGAATGGCCGCGGCGCCGACGATGTAGAGGGCGGGGATGATCGGATAGCCGAACGCTCGGTACGGCCGGTCGGCATCGGGCCGCGTCTGCCGCAGGCGGAAAATGCCGGCGATCGTCAGGATGTAGAAGATCAGCGCCGCCGAGATCACGTAGTCGAGCAGATTGCTGTACAGGTTCCCGTACGCGCCGGTCGCCGGGTCGTAGGTGCGCGGCAACACCAGAAACACCGCCCAGACTCCCTGGAGCACCAGTCCCCACGCCGGCACCTTCGCCGCGTTCAACTGCCCGGACGATCGGAAGAACAATCCGTCGCGCGCCATCGCGTAGTAGGCGCGGGCGCCGGCCAGAATCAGACCATTCGTGCAGCCGAAGGTCGAGATCATGATGCCGATGGCCATGATGGTCTGGCCGAGTCCCGGGAAGATGGCGTTGAGCGTGGCCGTGGCGACGCGATCGCCCGGCGCATGCTGGATCTGATCGAAGGGCAGCGTGACCAGGTACGCCACGTTCGCCAGCAGGTACAACCCGATCACGACGAACGTGCCGAACGCGAGCGACAGCGGAATGTTCCGGCGCGGGTCCTTGACCTCGCCCGCCGTGAAGGTGATGTTGTTCCACGCGTCGGCCGAGAAGAGCGATCCCGTCTGCGCGACGCACACGGCCACGAAGAGCCCGAAGGCCGTCAACGCCGACAGGCCGGGCACGATGTCCACGGCGCCGCGCACCGCCCAGAGGTTGCCGAAGTTCTCAGACACCGCGGCCTGGTTCCATCCCAGCAGCACGCCGACGACAATCAGGCCCGCGAGCGCGCCGGTCTTCGCGGTCGTGAAGACGTTCTGGATGATCTTTCCCCATTCGAGCCCGCGCGTGTTGGTCCAGGTGAGAAAGGCGATCATCGCGATGCCGACAATCTGCGTCGTCGACAACGAGAGCGCATAGCCGCTGGAGACGTGGATTGGCGCGATGAGGTAGTTGTCGTCGGCAATCCACGGCACGAGCGCGCCGAAGTAGCGCGCGAAGCCGACCGAGACGGCGGCGATCGTCCCCGTTTGAATCACGAGAAACAGCGTCCAGCCGTAGAGGAATCCCCACAGCGGGGAAAACGCTTCGCGGAGGTAGACGTACTGACCGCCCGCGCGCGGCATCATCGCCGCCAGCTCGCCGTAGGAGAGCGCGCCGACGACCGTCAACACGCCGGTCAACGCCCAGGCGCCCAGCAGCCAGCCCGGGCTGCCGATGGTCCGCGCCATGTCGGCCGACACGATGAAGATGCCCGACCCGATCATCGACCCGACGACGACCATCGTCGAGTCGTAGAGTCCGAGTCCGCGGTTGAATTCCGTGTCGAGAGCCGTGGCGGCCGACGAGCGCGCAGCCGCCTCGTGAGCCACCGCCTGGCGGCTGTTTGCCATCTACCTCTCCTACGTTAAGATGCGGAAACTTATCATGAATCGCGACGACGCCTGGCAGCTGCTGACCGAATACACCAAGAATGAAAATCTCCTGAAGCACGGGATGGCGGTGGAAGCAGCGGTGCGCGGCTACGCGCGGAAGTTCGGCGAGGACGAGGAAGGCTGGGGCATCACCGCCCTGCTGCACGACTTCGACTACGAGCGGTGGCCGACGCTTGGCGATCATCCGGTCAAGGGCAGCGAGATCCTGCGCGAGAAGGGGTATCCCGAGTGGATGATCCGAGCGATTCTGTCGCATGCGATGGAAATTACCGGCGTCACGCGCGACAGCCTGCTCGAGAAGACGCTGTTCGCCTGCGACGAGATGGCCGGCTTCCTGACCGCGGCGTCGCTGGTGCGGCCGAGCAAGAGCATTCTCGATCTCGAGGCGAGCTCGGTGATCAAGCGCATGAAGGACAAGGCGTTCGCGCGCGCCGTGAGCCGCGACGATCTGCGCGCCGGCGCCGAGCTGCTCGGACTTCCGCTCGCGGATCACATCACCAACGTCATCTCGTTCATGCGCGAGCGCGCCGATGCGTTGGGGCTGCGAGGGAGCCTGTGATCGCGGCGCTGCGAACACACCGCGAAGCGTGCGCGTATATCAACTTGGATGCCTGAGACCGCGCCGGTCGTCTCGCTCGAGAACGTCAGCGTCCTGTACGGCAGGAACGCCGCGCTTCGAGGCGTGACGACGACCTTCACCGCCGGCGCTGTCGGCCTGCTCGGCCCGAATGGCGCCGGCAAGAGCACCATGATCAAGGCGCTGCTTGGCTTCGTCGTGCCAACCAGCGGGCGCATGCGCGTGCTGGGGCTCGACGTGGCCCAGGCGCCGCTCGACATCCGCGCGCGCGTCGGCTACATGCCCGAGAGCGACGCGCACATTCCCGGGATGAACGCCGTGGCGTTCGTCGCCTACTGCGGCGAGCTGGCAGGGTTGCCGCGCGTCGACGCGACGCAGCGGGCGCACGAGGTGCTGTTCTACGTCGGCCTGGGCGAAGCGCGCTACCGCAACGTCGAAACCTATTCGACCGGCATGAAGCAGCGCATCAAGCTGGCGCAGGCGCTGGTGCACGATCCCGATCTGTTGTTCCTCGACGAGCCGACCAACGGCATGGACCCGAAGGGCCGCGACGAGATGCTCGAACTGGTCCGCGACCTCGCGCACAACAAGGGCATGCACCTGATTCTGTCGTCGCACCTGCTGCCCGACGTCGAGTACACCTGCGATTCGGTCGTGGTGATGGACAAGGGCGCGGTCGTGGCGGCGGGACCGATCGAGGCCCTGAAGCAGCCACGCGGACGCGTGTATGAGCTCCGGGTGAAGACGCGAAGCGGGGAGATTGGCGAGTTCATCGAGCGGCTCAAGGAAGCCGGGCTCGACTGCCACGCGACCGACGAGGACGTCATGCGCGTGTTCGTGCCGGGCGACGGCGGCGCGCGCGCGCTGTTCGCGCTCGCCTCAGCCGACGGCGTCCAGGTGCGGCATCTGCGGCCGAGCGTGCCGACGCTCGAAGACGTCTTCGCGCATGCGGTAGGCGAAGAATGAATGCCCATCACGATCAAGGTTATCGCCGGTACGGCGGCTGGCGCGCGCCGCGCGGCCAGGCGTGGAGCGTGATCACGCGCGCCGGCATCCGGACGATGCTCGCCAAGCGCGTGTTCCTGGGTCTGCTCCTGATTGCCTGGGGGCCGTTTCTGGTGCGCGCGATCATGACCTACGCGGCCTACGGCGCCGCGAGCATTCCCCAGGCCTCCTACTTCCGGCCGACGCCGGAAACGTTTCGCGGACTGCTCGGTCCCGACGGCTTCGGCGGCGTGCTGATCTTCATCGTCACGGTGTACGTCGGGTCCGGCCTCATCGCGAACGATCGCCGCGCGAACGCGCTGCAGATCTATTTGTCGAAGCCGCTCAGCCGATCCGAATACATCTTCGGCAAGCTCGCCATCCTGATGACGTTCCTGCTGTTCATCACGTGGGTGCCGGCGATCGTGCTGCTCATCCTCCAGATCGCCTTCGCGGGCAATTTCACGTTTTTGCGGGCCAATCTCTTCCTGTTTCCGGCGATCACGGTGTACGCGTTCATCGAGGCCGCGGCGTTGTCGTTTGCGATGCTGGCGTTGTCGTCGCTCTCGAAGAGCGCCCGCTACGTCGGCGATCCTGTACGCGATGGTGATCTTCTTCACGACCGCGATCTACGGCGTGTTGTATGCGGTGACCCGTAGCAGCGGCTTCTCGTGGATTTCCCTCAATGCCAATCTCGAGCAGGTGGGGAATGTCATCTTCCGCATGCCCGCGAAGTACGACACGCCGTGGCCGGTCTCGGCCCTCGTCATCGTCGTCATCGTCGCGATCTGCGGGTTGATTCTGGAGCGCAGAGTGCGCGGTGTCGAGGTCGTCGCGTGACGAGGACAGTCTAGTGGCGCCGATTATCGCCGCCGATCATCTCTCGAAGTGGTACGGGCAGGTCATCGGCCTGAACGACGTGTCGGTGACCGTGCCCCCGGGCGTGACCGGCCTCCTCGGGCCGAACGGCGCCGGCAAGTCGACGTTCATGAAGCTGATTACGGGGCAGTTGAAGCCGAGCAAGGGCTCCATCAACGTGCTCGGCGAGCCGATCTGGGGCAACCCGGCGCTGTTCTTCAGGATCGGCTTCTGCCCCGAGCAGGATGCCTTCTACGAGCGGATGACCGGCCTCGAATGGGTGACGGCGCTCGTCCGCCTGAACGGCGTGAACGAGACGGAAGGCGCCGCGATGGCGCGCCGCGCGCTCGAGACGGTCGATCTCATGGACGCCGCCGACAAGAAGATTGGCGCGTACAGCAAGGGCATGCGGCAGCGGATCAAGATGGCGCAGGCGCTCGCGCACGATCCGGAGCTCCTCATCCTCGACGAGCCGCTTGCCGGGATGGACCCGATCGCCCGCCGAAAAACGATTCGCATGATCAAAGACCTCGGCCGCGCCGGCCGCAGCGTCCTCGTCTCGAGCCACATCCTGCACGAGATCGAATCGATGACGGCGAACATCCTGCTCATCAACCAGGGCCGCATCGTCGCCGAAGGCAACGTGCATCAGATTCGCGATCTGATCGACGAACACCCGCACACGGTCTACATCAAAGCCGACCAGACCCGCGCGCTCGCGCGCGAGTTCCTCGCGCAGGACGACGTGCTGAGCCTGAAATTCGAGGACCAGGCCGTTGTCGTCCAGACCGCGAGGCCCGACGCGTTCTATGCCCGCTTGACCGAGCTGGCCGCGTCAGGCGAGCTCGGAAGCATTCACGAAGTCACGTCACCCGACGACAACCTGCAGGCCGTGTTTCAGTACCTGGTCAAGTCATAGATCCAAATATGCATCCGGAACCTGCCGTCACATCGCCGCCGCCGCCGCGAAAGGCGCCGTCTCTGCTCGCGTCGGCCATTCGCATATTCGATCTGTCGCTCGGCCAGATGCTGTGGTCGCGCCGCTCGGTGTTTCTGGGCATCGTCCTCGGCGGGCCCGTTGTGCTGGCCGCGGTCGTCCGGGTGATTGTCGAACTCTACGCGCGAGGGTTCCGGATCAACGGCGCGACGGTCACCGGATCGACGGTGTTCGGCCTGATCATCTGGCTGCTCTACATCCGCTTCATCATTCCGATTCTTGGCGTCTTCTTCGGCACATCGCTGATCGCCGACGAGGTGGACGACAAGACGATTACGTACTTGTTCACGCGACCGATCCCGCGGCGCGCCGTGCTGCTGGGCAAATACCTGGCGTACGTCGTCTGCACGATTCTGCTCGTGCTGCCTTCCGTCATCCTCGTCTTCTTCCTCATCGTGCCGATGGGGGGCAGCAGCATCGCCGGCGAGTTTCCAGCCCTGCTGACCGACCTGGCCATGCTGGCACTGGGGCTCATCGCCTACGGCGCGGTGTTCGCCCTCGTCGGCACCAGGATGAAGCGGCCGCTCATCACCGGTCTGGTGTTCGCGTTCGGCTGGGAGCCGGCCGTGCTGTTGTTCCCGGGGTACCTCAGGCGGCTAACGGTCGCATACTATCTGCAGGCGCTCGTGAAACACGAGATGCCGCAGGACTCCGCCGCCGGGGTGCTGCTGACGTTATTCCGTGAAGTGCCGTCAGTGCCGGTCAGCTTGCTCGGTCTGGCGGTTATTGTCGGGCTCTCGCTGTGGAGCGCGGGGCGAGCGGTCGAAAATAGGGAGTATGTCCTGGAACAATAAGGGCTTACCTCCCGTATAAGCGGGTGAGGCTTCAGTTTATGACGTCGAAAACGCGCTACTTCGTGATCGTTTCGCTCCTGGTGATTGGCGTTGGCCTCGGCACCGGGCTCGTCGCGTATTACGTTGGGTTCCCGGCCGGAGCGTTTGCGGGTCGAGGCGGCCCTGCCGAGCTCGAGTTCGTGCCACGCGACGCCGCGGTGATTGCCTACGCCGATGTTCGCGACGTCATGACCTCCGAACTCCGCCAGAAGCTCCGCAGCGTGATGCCGATGATGCCGGAAAACGGCCAGCGCGATCTCGAAGCGAAGACCGGGATCAACATCGAAGCCGACATCGACCGCGTCATCGCCTGCCTGTATGCCAACAGCACCAGACGCCCACGGGGCCGGCATGGTCCTGGCCCGCGGCCGCTTCGACGAGGCGAGAATTGAAGGGTTGATGCGCGAGCACGGCGCGCAGCGTCGAGGACTACAAGACGAAGCGCCTGATCGTCTCCGACGAGATGCACGGCCGTTCCGGTCAGTTCGCGCTGGCGTTCGTCGAACCGGGCCTCGTGGCCCTCGGCAGCGCGAGCGTCGTTCGCACGTCGATCGACTTGCATCAGGCCGGCAACAATCCTCAGGCCGGAATCGAAAGCGTCACCGGCAACGAAGAGCTGATGAACCTGGTCCGGTCGCTCGAAACCGGCAATGCGTGGGCGGTGGGTCGATTCGATGCGCTGACCTCGCGGGCGCGCCTCCCGGAGAACGTGGCCAGCCAGATTCCTGCGATTACGTGGTTCTCGGTCAGCACGCATGTCAACGGCGGCATTCGCGGCGTCCTGCGTGCCGAAACGCGCGACGACGAGGCCGCGAACAACCTGCGTGACGTGGCGCGTGGCTTCCTCGCGCTTGGCAAGCTCCAGGCCGGCTCGCATCCCGAAATCCAGGCGATGATGCAATCGCTGGAGCTGGGCGGCACGGGCAAAACCGTGGCGCTGTCGTTCGACGTGCCCCTTCAGGTGTTCGACCTCATCGAGAGCTTGAAGAAGGGGCTGCCGCAACCGCAACTGCACTAGAAGCAACCCTCGCGATGTGTGGCGCGGCCCTTCAGGGCCGCGTCCGCCGCAGGGCTGACCGCCTGCGCCAGCTTCGCGCTCAAGAGCCCTGCGCCACATCCGCGCTGTCTTGACGGCCCTCCGGCCCACCCGTACACTCCGCGACATGCGATACGGCTCTGTGCTCGTGATGGCGTTCTCTGTTCGCGTGCGGCAGCAGCCGCGCCCTTTTCGCGCAACCCGTTGCCGACCTCGATCCGCGCATCGTCGCGCTCGTCGCGTCGATATCGCCGGACCGCCTGAGCGCCACGCTCAAGAAGCTCGAAAGCTTCGAGACGCGCAACTCGCTGTCGTCCACCAATTCGCCGACGCGCGGCATCGGCGCAGCGCGCCAATGGATTCTGGACGAGATGAAGAGCTACAGCCCGAAGCTGCAGGTCAGCTTCGACACGTATCAGGTGCCGAAGCAGGGCCGCATCACGCGGGACGTCGAGCTCCGGAACGTGATGGCCATCCTGCCGGGGAGGAGTCCGCGGCGCATCTACATCAGCGGACATTACGACACGGTCGCGCGGCCCGGCGGTCAGGGCGCGTCGAACGCATCGGACGGCCCGCGCGATCCCGACGCGCCGGCACCGGCGCCGGCCGATCCAACGGCGCCGCTCGACAACCTGGCGCCCGGCGTCAATGACGACGGCAGCGGGACCGCGCTGACGATCGAGCTGGCGCGGGCGTTCAGCCAGAGCGGCATCGACTTCGACGCGACGCTCGTGTTCATGTGCCACGTCGCCGAGGAGCAGGGGCTGGTCGGCGCGCGCCTGCACGCGCAAAAGGCCGTCGCCGACAAGATTCCCATCGAGGCGGTGCTGAACAACGACATCGTCGGCGGCGACACCGGCGGCAACGGGATCGTCGACGGCGCGACGATTCGCGTCTATTCGGAAGGGCCGGAAGATTCGCCTTCGCGCTCGCTGGCCCGGTTCGTTCAACGGTGGGGCGCGCGGTACGTGCCGTCGCATCGCGTGCGCCTCGATGGCGAGGCCCGACCGCTTCGGCCGCGGCGGCGACCACTCCGCCTACAACCAGCTTGGATTCACCGCGGTTGGCTTCCGCGAATCGCGCGAGAACTTCACCCGCCAGCACGACGAGCGCGACACCTACGCCGGTATTTCGTTGAACTATCTCGCGCAGAATGCGCGCGTCAACGCCGCGGCCGCCGCCACCCTCGCGCTCGCGCCGCCCGCGCCGGCCGTGACCAGCGCTCGCGGACAGCCCACGATCTCCCGCGCCCCGTCAGGCTACGACGCCAACCTTCGCTGGGCTGCGTCGCCAAACGCCGTCGCCTACCGGATCTTCTGGCGCGAAGCCTGGGGACCGGACTGGCAGCGCGACATGCTGGTCGGCAATGTCACCAACGTGGTGCTGCCGAACATGCAGATCGACGACTACGTCTTCGGCGTCGCCGCTGTCGACGCGGCCGGGCACGAGAGCGTTGTCGCCGCGTACGTGACGCCGCCGCGAGCGAGCACGCCGATTCGCACAAACGGACAGTAGGGCGTCAGACGCCGAGCCGCCCGCTCTTCAGCGCCGCGAGGAAGTCGGCAATCGCGGTGGCGACTCGATCGGTCGGCTCGACGAACTCGACACCCGTGCGATAGAGCACGAGATCCTGATCGACGTCGGTAATCTGGCAGTGGGCAACGCGCCCTTTGACGACGACCGAACGTTCGCCGAGGGTGAGGCGGAAGTCGTGAAGGGAATCGACCTGAAGGGGAAAGGCGGTTTCGATCTGCGCGCCGCCGGCGCTGATCTCCTTGACCGCGATCGGCTGGAAGATCATCACCTCGCCGCGCAGATCGCCCAACACTGCAACCCGGTCCGAATCGCGCTTGTTGGTGTTCACGGACGGCCGTGATCGGCCGGGTAGTTATAGCATCAATTCATCAGCGCGGCGGAGTTCGCCGTGGCGAACATCACGTCGGCTTCCGACGGGTCTTCGTCGGATTCCTCGTCCGGTTCGGTTTCCTGTTGCGTGGTGTAGGTCAAGACCGGAATCGATCGCGTGTCTTCATCCAGCTTGATCATCGACAACACCTGGAAGCCGTCCATATCGTCCACGTTCAGGCACAGAATCACGAGATTCGGCTGCACGCGCTTGATCTGCGAATAGGCATGCCGGCTCGACTCGACGAAGACGACGTCGTAGTGTCCGGCGTCGAGCGCCGTTTCGACCATGTCGAGGATGGCGGCGTTGCCGTTGACGATCACGACCTTCTGGACGGCCGGCATCATGACGACGTTATCGGTAGGTCGTTCGGCGGCGATTGGTGATGTGGTCATCATCGGTGTCCGTCTCCTCGGACGCCTACCGCTTAATTCAGGATTCGTGCCACAAGACAGAGTCCTGAAATCTGCGCCAATTTCGTGCATTTGCAGGCAGTGGCCGACTCGACCAATGGTGATGACCACGAAAGGTTCCATCGAATTGGAGGCCCACCTCGATGTATCCGTTTCGTCGGAGCAGTTGCAGCCGGCGCGGCAGTACGGCACTCTCATAGCCGTGCCGGTCGTCGCGACGTCCTCAACGAGATCCATCAATCCTATTGACGGCGGATCGCAAGCGTCAGGTTCCGGATCTCGAGCCGAACGCGCCTCATGATCTGGATCCTCGCAGGAATGGGGTATTGCGCCATCTACATCGGCGCTGTGACCCTGGTTGGCGGCGACGTTGCGAAGCGGTGGGTGGGCGACCTCGGGCTCCTGCTCTCGCCGCTCGTGCCCGTGGCGATCGTGGCCGGACGCTGGCGTGCCTGGAACGGGCGGGCACTGATCTATTGGGCCACCGTCGCTGTCGGCTGCGTGCTGTGGGTGGCCGGACACATCGGATGGTCTGTGTTCGAGTTGATGCGAGACCAGCCGCTGCCGTGGCTCGAATGGCCGGTCGCGTTGAAACTGACCGGCGCCGTGATGCCGATGCTGGGCCTGATCAGCTGGCCGCACGCGCAGATTCGCGGTGGATCGCTCGCGACGGCCGTCCTCGACATCGCAGGCGTCACGCTCCTCAGCGCGTTTCTCTTCTGGTCGATGGTCGTCGCTCCCGGCCTCACAGCCCAGACGTCGCCGGCCGGGATCGAGTCGCTCGTGGTGATCGGATCGGTGCTGCACGTGGCGATTGTCGGCAGCTTCGCCGTCGCCGCGCGGGCGGCCGGCCGCGGACCGTGGCACGCGGTCTACCAGCGGCTCGCCATCGGCGCGGCGGCCGGCAGCGTCCTGCTCACGACGAACGCGTACCCGATGGCCACCGGCACGTACACGACGGGGTCGATCGGCGACATCGGGTGGATCGTGCCGTTCTGGTGCTTCGCGTGGGCGGCCTGGGAAGCGCCGCGATCGCCGCAGCCCGAGGCGTCGCCGGTCGGCAACTGGGTCGAGCTCTCGACGGTCTCGCCACTCCTCTTCGTGCCGGCGCTGGTGCCGATCGTGGGCTACGGTCCGCGGCTCCTCGCGCCGCTGGGCCCGCCGGTCGATCGCATGTGCGATGTCGTGACCGCCGTGACGCTGACCGGCGCGCTGGCGCTGACACTCATTCGCGTCGCGGTGGAGCAGCGGGCGCGGCACCGGTCCGACTATCGCCTGTGGCTGCTCGCGACCGCCTGCGAGCAGAGCGACGACCTGATCGTCGTGATTCGGATGGACGCCATCGAGTACGCGAACAAGGCGTTCCAGCGCGCGCTCGGCTACTCGCTCGACGATCTCCGCTCGCTGCCGCCGCAAGAGCTCATCGATCGACGTTCGCGAGCGGCACTGCGATCCCTCGTTGCTGCGCTGCGCAGTCAGGGCGTCGCCCGCTCGCGGCTCACGCTGCGCCGGCGCAACGGCTCGACGTTCGATGCGGCGTGCAGCGTCACGCCGATTTCGTCCGCGTCAGGACGAACGGTCTACTTCGTCGGGCGTCGTGCACGACTTGACCGAAGAGCTGCGGCTTCGCGACCTCATGGTGCGGCACGAACGGCTGTCGGCGATCGGAGAAGTCGTGTCGGGTGTCGCGCACGAAATCAGCAACCCGCTGCAATCGGTGATGGGTCTGGTGGAGCTGGTGCAGCAGGGTCACCTCGACCCCGATGCCCGCGCGTATGTCGATCGGATGCACGCCGAGGTCGATCGTGCGGGGCGAATCATCCGTGGCCTGCACGTGTTCGTGCGCCGCGCTCCCTACGATCGGGAGCCGATCGATCTGAACGAGACGGCGCGAAGGGCCGTCGATCTGCGGCGCCACACGCTCGAACGGCATGGCATCCGGGTAGAGGATCAGTGCGCGCCCACCCTGCCCAGCCGTCTTCGCGACGCGCGACGACCTGCAGCAAGTCGTGTGGCAGCTGGTCGTCAACGCCGAGGAAGCGATGATCCAGGGCGGCGGGAGCGTGCTCACGCTGCGCACGGCCGCGGAACCCGCCTCCGAAAGCGTCGTGCTCGAAGTGGCGAACGACGGGCCGGGCATCCCGCCGCACGTGGCGGATCGGATCTTCGAGCCTTTCTTCTCGACCAAGGAAGTCGGCGACGGCCTGGGTCTCGGTCTGTCGGTCGCCTTCGGGATCGTCGCCGCTCACGGAGGCTCGCTCGAGCTGGTGCCGTGTGAACAGAGGGGCGTGTTTCCGGGTCACCCTGCCGACGACGGGCGTGTAGCCGAGCGGAAAATCCGTCGGGAACGATAGCGCGGCGCAGCGCATTGATCGCGCGCGGCGAGATCCGATTCGCTGCAGTTCTCGCAGGTGACCTCTCGCGATCCCAGCACTCGCTGTGTTTCCACATCGACGGCACGCGTGTTGACGAGATAGGTCGACGTACCGAACCGCCGCACGCCGCCGAGCAGGACCGATCGGGCATTCAGGCCCTTGCCGATCTTTACGGCATCCGCTTCGGTCAGCCCGCTTCGCTGAATCTCCATCTCTTTGAGGATCTTGTCGACCGCGCTGCGCTCGATGACCCGGACCTGCGGGCTGTTCGCGAGCTCGCCCGCGATCATCTCGGCGACCGCGTCACCGAGGCTCGCGTCGAGGCCACTCGTGTCGAAGCGGAGGACAGCGACGGCATAGCCGGGTGAGGTGGCGGACATGAGCGGCGACGTTTCCGTTCCGAGCGTGATAGCCGGCCCGGTGCGAGTCGGCGACGATTTGCGTGAGTAGCGTTCGCAGTCGGCGGGCGTCGCGCCCGACACCGACCAGGTGCGAATCGCGGCCGGTCTCGGCGGCAACGGCGACGATGTGCCCTGCTGGTTCGATCGCGATGGCGGTGGCGTGTCCTTGCAGATCGAGGCGGGACAGGTCGTGGCCCTGTTCCACGAGCCCCCAGACATGGAGCCGCGGCTGATTGCGAAAATTCGATGTGAAGAACGCGAAGCAGGAGCCGGGCCCAAGCGCTACACGTTCTGCTTGATAGTCGCCGGTCTTGATCGGATCGCTCGCGATGCCGCTGCTCGTGACGTACGGCGCCAGCAGGTTGTCGCGCCGCAGATCCTCCGGCGCCGCCAATCCGCCGCGGCCGGCCAGCAGACCGCCGCGCTGTTCGCTGACGAGTTGCGACGCGACGAGCAGCTTTTCGCCGGCGGGATCCACCGCCGCGCCGATCGGCACCACGGTCCGGCCGGTGATCGTCGACTGCAGCGTGCTGCGGCGTAGCGCGCGCTTGCCGGAGACGTCCCACGCGACGATCTGCAGGTCCTTGCTCGCCGACAGCAGCGTGTTGCCCGTGAACGACAGCGCGATGATGTCCTTCTTCTGACCGCCGTCCCGGAGCGGCAGCGATGAGCCCGCGATCCGGATCCCACAGCGCGATGTTGCCGTCGATGTCGCCGCTCGCGCCGGTTCGGCCGTCGTTGGAGAAGGCGATCGCGGTGATCGCTTTGTTGTGCTTCGCCATGTGCGCGGTGTCCGACCGCAGATCGACCACACGCACGCGGCCATCGTCGCCGCCGAGCGCGAGGAAAGTGCCCTGCGCGCCGAACGCGAGACGCTGCGACGCCGCCCGCCACGCGTCGGAATCGAATGGGATTGCCGGTTTGGGCGTCCCACACCCGTAGCCGCGGCTGCCGGCGGCTGCGAGCAGGCGGCCGTCGTTCGAGAACGCGAGGTCGGCCAGCCGGCCGAGCACGCTCGCGTCGACGTCCTTGCCTGGATACAACGCAGGCGCCGTCGGCTGCGCCGCGACGTCGCCCGCGAGAACCGCTCCGACAAGGCTGGCCGCAAGTAGGTGGCGCATGGCGTCCTCAGTCCGTGGCATCCCGTGCCCTCAGAACAGATAAGTGATCCCGACCGTGAACCGGAACAGGCCGAGGTCGCTGCTCTTCAGTTGCTGCCCGAACGCCGCGGCGAAGTCGAGCGCCGCCCGCTCGGAGAAGTAGTTCTTGAGGCCGGCGCGGCCCTGGAAGGACATGTTGTCGGCCATCGACCCGTTGTCCTTGGACTTGAAGCTCTGAATATCGAGGTTCATGCCGATGTACGGCTTCACCTTCGACTACTGAGCGCCCAGGAAAAACTGGTAGCCGAAGCCGACGCCAGCGTCGACGGTCAATGCTGGTCGACCCGGGCTGGCCAGGAATCACCACCGGGCCGGTGAACGGGTCTCGGAATTCGGGTGTCGCCTGAGAGCCAGAGGAACTGATGGTGAAAAGCGGCTGAACGACGAGTTGCATGCAATCGGACACGAAATAGCCGAGACCAAAAAGGATGCTGCCGCTCGTCGACGTCGAGTCCGGATTGATGTTCGAGAACACGTTGCCCGAGACGAGCACTTCCTTGTCGCCGGCCTTCGCCTGGGCCTGAGCCAGCGAAGGTGCCATCAGAGAGAGCGTCGCGAGTCCAATAACCTGAAGCCGTTTCATAGAGCCTCCTTGTGCAGCCGACTGCGACTAATCGCGCATCGCCGCGTTGAATGATTTCCGCCGAACTGGTTCCGCCGCGCGCTCGTACGCGGCCTGTCTGACTACCACCTCGCCGAAATCGAGCGCGTGTCCGTCGATCGAGCGTGTCTCCGGCTTCCCGGTTCCGTCGCGCATCTGCATCGTCGCGACGAAATCCGCGGTCAGTGCCGATGTGCCACCGATGGGCGCGGGCGGGAGCGAGATCTGAATCAGGGCGGCGATCGTGACCTGAGCGCGAGCCGCTGTCGCTGCTGTCATCACGCCTCTCTCCGCCAGCGCATTCACCAGCTCCCGGTTCAACGCGGCGTCGCCGCCGCGTCGATGAACGCAGCCCGGGAATCGACCCCGGCCTGTCTCTTCGAACTTCCTCCGGAGAGCGCCGGTTCGTTGTCGAATCGCACTGGCAGCCTGACTGACACACGCCGGACGATTCGACCCAATCGGCCCACGCGCCTCCGCTCCTGCCCTCGATCGGGAGCTACGGCGGGCAAGCCCGCGCCACTAGACGCACCTGACCGACGAGACCCACCGACCCACCCGACCCACCTGGCGCTCCAGCCGCAAGGAGGCGCCTGGCCGGTCGGACGCGCCCGGTCTGACCGAGCCGCTGGCCGATCAACGGCAAGCATGATTGCGATGCCGGCGAGCTGAAATCATCGCTGAGCCACGTCGCCAGTGTTCGGGTTGATTGCGCCGGTCGGCGGCGAGGCGTCGGGACTGAACGTCGCGGCGCGCTCGGGCCGCGGCGCGGTTGAAGCTGTCGCGGCTGATGGAGGGGCGGTGCGGGACATGCTGCTCGATCGTCATCGCGTCGCTTGCGGCCGGGAGGTGCGCCCATGAGCTTCCGAGATCTGCGGCATCACGCGCACTGTTGCTGGAAGGTGAGCGGATCGGCGGCTCTTGGCGAGTTCCGTGCGCGACTACCGGTAGGGCGCGTCGAGCGGCATCGCTGGTCGTCGCGGCGACTTCGCGAGCGCGGTTTGCGACGACGCTGAGAAGCGTGTCAGGGCCTGCCGCATCTCGCCGCGGTCGCCGGCGTAGCGGTCGGCCACTTGCTTGGCCATGGCGCGCCGGACAGTGATCTGTTCGATCTCCAGGGGAACGCGCGGCTCCACGGCGTGTCCATCGGCGGCGTCGGCTCCGCCAGTACCTTGGCGACGATGGTGCCGAGGCTGTTGCCGTCGAACGGGCGCCGGCGCGTCAGCATCTGGTAGGCGACCACGCCGGCGGAGTCGAACGTCGGTGCGGCCGTCGACTTCCTGGCCCATGAGCTGTTCGGGTGACGCGTAGTGCGGCGTGCGAGAACCACGTCGGTCGCCGTCAACGTTTCGGTGCGCATCATGCGCGCGAGGCCGAAGTCGAGCAGCTTGACGTGCCGTCAGGAAGCACCTGAACGTTGCTCGGTTTGATGTCGCGATGGATGATGTCTTCGCGTGCGCGTAGTTCAGCGCATCGAGGATCTGAATCAGGATCTCGATGCGCGCCTCGGAGCGACAGCTCATCGCGGTTGAGCACCGTCGTGAGCGAATCGCCCTCGAGATACTCCATCGCGATGTAGAGGCCATCGCTGCTTCTCGCGCTTCATAAACCGTGACGATATTGGCGTGTTTCAGCCGGCCGTAAGCCTGCGCTTCGCGCAGCAACCGCTGAAGTACGTGCGAGTCCTGGCTGTCGGTCTTGACGATCTTGACCGCCACCGTACGCCCCCAGCGTGGGATCGATGGCTTTGTTAGACCTCGCCCATGCCGCCGGCGCCGAGGAGCGATTCCACGCGGAACGGGCCAATGGTCGTGGGCAAGGACGTCGGCATGGCTCCCTCTGGGCGTCTCGTAACGCGCCCGGCCTCCTACAGATACACGCGGACGATTCGACCCGATTGGCTCAGCCGACCACGCGACTCTCATCTCATTGACGGATGCCCCTTGAACTTTCATGGGGGCTTCTGTGTACGATGCTCGGGTGCGAATCGCGGTTATTCCGGGCGACGGGATCGGGGTGGACGTGACGGCCGAAGCGGTCAAGGTGCTCCGCGCGGTCGGCGAGGTGTTCGGCCGCGCGTTCGATCTCGAGATGCTGCCGTAGGGGGCCGACCACTACCTGCAGACCGGCGTCACGCATTCCGCCGAACGGCTACGCGATGCTGCGCGACGAGTTCGACGCCATCTTCATCGGCGCGCTCGGCGATCCGCGCGTGCCCGACAAGCGCCACGCCCGCGACATCCTGCTCGGCACCCGCTTCGAGCTCGATCTCTACGTGAATACCGGCCGGTGCGGCTGCTCGACGAGCGGCTGTGCCCGCTGAAGGATCGCGCGACCCGAGCGACGTCGACTTCGTCGTCTTCCGCGAAAACACCGAAGGGCTGTACGTGAGCATCGGCGGCCGGTTCAAGGCCGGCACCGAAGACGAGATCGCGATGCAGGAGGAAATGAACACCTACAAGGGCGTGCATCGCATCGTCAGGCACGCGTTCGAGTATCGCACAGCGCCAACGGGCTGACGAAGCGTGCTGCATGGCCGACAAGAGCAACGCGATGACCCAGGGGCACGCGCTGTGGCAGCGGCGTGTTCCACGAGCTCGCGGCGCAGTATCCCGGACATCGAGGCGCACGCACCTGTACATCGACGCGCTCGCGCTGCTGATGGTCCAGAACCCGTCGCAGTTCGACGTCATCGTCACCAACAACCTGTTCGGCGACATCATCACCGACCTCGGCGCCGCGCTGCAGGGCGGCCTGGGGATGGCGGCGTCCGGCAATCTGCATCCGGGCCGGACGTCGATGTTCGAGCCGGTCCACGGCTCGGCGCCGCCGCTCGCGGGGAAGAACGTCGCCAACCCGATCGGCGCGATCCTGTCGGCGGCGCTGATGCTGGAGTACCTCGGGCTGGAAGGACGAGGCCGCCGCCGTCGAAGCGGCGGTCAAGGAGGCCGTCGTGACGCGGCAACGGCACCGCGGAGATCGGCGGGATCGCTGGGCACGCGCGAAACCGGCGACTACATCGCGACAGCGAATCGACACAGCAGTACACTAGAACGAATGCAACCACGAAGCCGCTGAACACGCAGAGTCTCGTGTTTTCGTGTCTTCGTGGTTGCGTTTGTTCTAGAGCAGCGAGGCGAGATGGAGATCAAGACCGTCGGTGTGCTGGGCTGCGGGTTGATGGGCTCCGGCATCGCGCAGGTGTGCGCGGCGGCGGGCTACAAGACGATCGTGCGCGAGGTCGATCAGACGTTCCTGGACAAAGGGCTCGGCGCGCATCCGCAAGTTCCTCGACGACGGCGTCGCGAAGGGGAAGGTGACCGCCGAGGCCGCGACGCGACGCTCGGCGAACCTGTCGGGCACGACGACGTTCGAGGCGCTGGCGGACTGCGACCTCGTCATCGAGGCGATCGTCGAGAACCTCGAGGACAAGAAGCGAGACCTACGCCGCGCTCGAGCCGGTCGTCGGCGCCCAGACGATCCTCGCCTCCAACACCTCGTCGCTCTGCATCACCGAGCTCGCGGCCGCGACGACGCGGCCGGATCGGTTCGCCGGCCTGCATTTCTTCAACCCGGTCCCGCTGATGAAGCTCGTCGAGGTGATTCGCGCGCTGACGACGAGCGACGAGACCTACCAGACGGTCTTCGCGTTCGCGCAGTCGCTCGGGAAGGAGCCGATCACCGCGCCCGATCGGCCCGGCTTCATCGTCAACCGCCTGCTCGTGCCGTATCTGCTCGACGCGATCCGCGCCTACGAGAACGGCCTCGGCACGCTCGAGGACATCGACAAGGGGATGAAGCTGGGGTGCGGCTACCCGATGGGTCCGTTCACGCTGCTCGACTTCGTCGGCCTCGACACGACCTACTACATCGCCAACATCATGTTCGAGGAGTTCCGCGAGCCGGCGTACGCGCCGCCGCCGCTGCTGAAGCGGATGGTGCTGGCCGGGCGGCTCGGCCGCAAGTCGGGCCGCGGATTCTACTCCTACTGCGTAGCGACGCTCAGGCGGACGGGCGTCAGCCTGAGCCGGCTACTTCGAGCGTGGCCGAGCAGCTCGCCGTCGCCTTTTCCTTGAACTCCCGATCTTCCGGGCGTCCAGTCGGGATCGAGCGGCGCGTCGATCACGCGTCTGCAGTTCGGCGCGCGCTTCCGCCTTGCGCCCGTCGTCGAGGAGCAGCTCGGCGAGGAAGAAATGCGACGACGGTGCTGTTCGGGTTGTACTTCAGCGACGCTGCGCAGGTGCTGCTTCCGACGCGCTTGTCGCTGCCGCCGAACAGCCGCGGCACCTTGAAGTACCAGCGGCCGAGCGCGCGGTCCGCCGATCCCTGCATGAACGCCGGATCGAGGCGCAGCACGGTTTCGAGCTCCTCCTTGATCGGCTTGCGGTACTTGAGGCCCTGGCGCAGGCCGAACGATTCGGCGAGCGCGCCCATGTTGGCGGCGATCCAGAAGTGGCCCTCCGGGCCGGTTGCGCTGCAGCGCGATCGCGCCTTGCGTCCGGCCGTCGATGCCGTCCTCGAGAGGCGCGCGGCGTTCCGCTTCGGGCGCGTGGCCGCCGAGCCAGTAGTCGGCGCGCGCGAGCTTCCAGGCGGCCTCGAACGCGTCGGGTCCGCTGCCGGCAGCTCGCGCGACGCCAGATCTCGGCGGCGCGCCGCGCGCTGGCGAGGTTGGCGCGATCGGCATACAGGCGATCCGCTTCGCGGTCCGCGCCGCGACGGCGGCCGACCGAAACCGAGATATAGAATAGAACAGATGCAGGAGCTGATCACGAAGCTGCTGGCGGAGCTCGGCGAGGATCCGAGCCGCGAAGGGCTGCGTGAACACGCCGAAGCGCGTCGAGAAGGCGTCTCAAGTTCCTGACCAGCGGGTACGACGCCGACATCGACGAGGTGCTGAACAACGCGCTGTTCACCGTCGATTATAGCGAGATGGTGATCGTCAAGGACATCGACTTCTACAGCCTGTGCGAGCATCACCTGCTGCCGTTCTTCGGCAAGTGCCACGTCGCCTACATTCCGAGCACCAAGGTGATCGGCCTCAGCAAGATCCCGCGGCTCGTCGACGTGTTCGCCGCCGGCTGCAGGTGCAGGAGCGGCTGACCAATCAGATCGCCGACACGATCCGCGACAAGATCGCGCCGCTCGGCGTCGCCGTCGTGATGGAAGCGACGCACCTGTGCATGTCGATGCGCGGCGTGGAGAAGCAGAACTCGTTCGCGGTGACCAGCGCGATGCTGGGCGCGTTCCGCGACAACTCGCGGACGCGGATGGAGTTTCTCGAGCTGATCAAGCTGCGCAGCGCGGTCCCGGGCTTGCGCGACGTCGGCCGGCTGACTGCGTGCGTGGGGGAAGACTGAGCGCTAGCCGAGGGCTAGGCTCAGGCGAGGTGCTGCAGGGCTCACCGCCCCAGCCTCAGCCCCAGCACCTCAGCACCCTGCTCTAGAACTTGAACGCCCCTCGAACACGACCGTCCGCGGCCCGAGAATCTGGCTCGGCGACAGGAACTGCTGCAGCGTCGCGCGAGTGTTCGTCGTCGGATCCAGGAAGGCGTCGCCGACTCGGTGCGATTGCGAACGCCCCACACCGTGGTGGCGTTGGTCAGGTTGTCGAAGTCGACCGATGCCTCGAGGCGTCCGGTTGTTCGCCAACTTGAACAGCTTGCCGACGCGGACGTCGATCTTGGTCAGCGTGCTCGAGCCGCGTGTTGCCGAGCGGCTCGAGGTTGATGATCTGGTTGGTGCGCGAAGCCGACGGCGCGGCTGATCTGCCGCGTGAACGCGGTGCCCTGCTGCGACGCGGAGGTTGCCGCTGATGATCACGTCGTGCCACGGCAGCAGGTACATCCCGGTCAGCTTGAACTGATTCGGCCGGTCGGCGTTCGAGGCGCCGCAGCCGCTGCAGCGGCTGAGCCGGCGGCCGCGCGTCGACGTGATGGGCCGTTCGCGTTGATCAGGAAGTTCGGCGACACATCGACGCTGACGTTGTCGATGCGGTTCTTCGCCAGCGTGTAGCCGGCCAGCATCTGCCAGCGGTTCGAGAAGCCGCTTGGTCAGCGTGATTTCGAGGCCCTTGTAGCTCTGCACCACCGTCGGATCGTTGGTGATCAGCGACCGGTTCGCGGCCGACAGGCGCTCGTAGAAGCCGTAGGTGCCGTCGTCGGCCGTGCCGACGACGCCGTCGAGGCCGGGATCGACGGCGCTGCGTCAGCGTGGTCGCATACGGGTTGTCGGGGTTCGTCGACGCCTGCATGTTCTTTTCGCGGCGATAGGTGACGACCGCGCTCAGCTTGAAGTTGGCCATCAGCTCGCGATCGACGCCGAAGCGTGTACTCGTCGGTGTAGGGCCGGCTGAAGTTCGGATCGATCGACGTCAGAATCGCGCCGTTGACCACGCACCGCGCTGACCACCGGCGTCGCCGGTCTGCTCGCCGAGCTGGAACTTGTGATCGCCGTTGGCGTCGTTCCAGCGTGTACTGCTCGCTGTAGTTCGCCGTTGCGGTTGACGTTGCTGACGCCGCCGCCGCCCGTCGACAGCACGTAGTAGTAGCGGCCGGCCGACGCCTTCGCCGCCGTCTTGCCGTCGCCGCGTGACGTCGAAGATCGCGCTGACGCGCGGGCCTGCCGTGTTCCACTTCACGACGTCGCGGATTTCGTCGTAAGCTGCGCGGCTGCGACGCGAAGCCGCCGATGCTCGGCCGCGGCGAACTGCGACGGCCGGGCTCGACTGCGCCGGCAGATAGCCTTCGAGCTGCTCGAAGCGGACGCCGCCGATGACGGTCAGCCGCTTGCACGCTGTAGCTGTCCTGCGCGAACAGCGCGAGCACGTTCAGCGCGGTCGCGTCGTTCTGCGGCGTCGCGAACAGCGTTCACGTTCATGCGGCACGAACGCGCCGCTCGCGCTGGTGTAGGTCGTCGTCACGTCGTCGACGCGGCGTGTTCTCGTTCTTGGTCACGGCGTGCGAGTAGTCGAAGCCGAACTTGAACTCGTGCCGGCCGCCCAGCGCCTGATCGACGTAGTACTGGCCGGTGGCGTTGGCCTGATACCGATCGCGGTTGCGGATCGTGTCGGTCGGGAAGTTGCCGTAGACGATGCCGGTCGCGTTGTCGGTGATCGACTGCTGGTTGCCGCCGTTCTGATAGGTCGGGAAGAGAATCTTGTTCAGGCCGAGGCGCGCGTCGATGAAGAAGTTCTTGCCGAGCACCGAGTTCCACAGGCCCTGCGCGACGTCGAACATGTCTTCTTCGTCGCTCGTGGAGTCGATGACGGTGAATCGACGCGTTGTTCAGCAGCCGGTTCGGCTTGCTGTAGCGCTGGCGCGAGTAGAAGCCGGTGATGCGGTTGTTCTGGTTCGCCTGCCACGTGAAGTTGCCCAGGCCAGACGTGATGTTGGTCTGGTCGAGCACCGTCTGCGAGTTCTGCACCGGCACGTTCTGGTGGACGCGCCAGTCGCGGAACGATCCGAAGAAGCGCAGCTTGTTCTGGACGAGCGGGCCGCCGGCGGAGACGTTGATGTCGGACACGAAGTCCGACGTGTTGCCGTTGGGCCGGAAGCCGTACTTCTGCAGCGTCGGATCGGTGTCGTTGCGGCCCTGGAGCGAGTCGCCGGTCCAGGTGAACGTGCGTGACGCCGTCCCACTTGTTGCCGCCGGTCTTGGTGATCATGTTCAGGAAGACGCCGGAGGTCGGCACCGTGATGTCGTGCGCGCCGGTCGACACCTGGATGTCGTCGAACGCGTCGAAGTCGTAGTAGAAGCCGGCGGCGCCGATCGCCGCCGGGTCGCCGACGTTGACGCCGTTGAGGAACGACGTGTTCTGCGCGCTCGCCGTGCCGCGCGCGCTGAACGTGCCCTGCAGGCCGCCCGACGTGCCGCCGACGTCGGGCCGGCTCATCACGAGGCCCGGCACTTTCGCTTCGACCAGCGCCCAGATGTCGCGGCCGCCTGGCGTGCCCTGAATCAGCTCCTCGCTCAGGTTGACGGCGACGTTGGCGCTGGTCGTATCGACTGTCGGCGACGCGCCCGTCACGGTGACGTTTTCGGCGAGCGTCGCCACTTTCATCTGAAAGTCGACCGGCGTCGTCTGGCCGACCGAGCACGACGATGCTCTCGCGGGTGATCGTCTGGAAGCCCGGAGAGCTCGATCTTGACGCGTAGGTGCCGGGGACGAGCGAGGGAAGCGGTAGACGCCGCCCGCGTCGGTCACGGCCGTCATCGAGCCGGCGACGAGCACCGGGCTGCTGATGGTGACCGCGACGCCGGGCACCATGGCGCCTTGATCGTCGATCGCCTTGACCAGAATGCTGCCGGTTTGCACCTGCGCGGCGACCGGCGCCGCCAATGCCGACGGCGATCACCAGCGCCAAGCCTTTCACAATCCGTGTCATGCGTTCCTCCTGATCGTCAACGACGTTGATTCTACTGAGGCGTATTCATGGCGCGACGATGATTTCGGTGTCGAGCGAGTGCGGCCGTCGAGCCGGTACGGAAAGTTGGATTTGCAGTGTCCGCTATACTGCCGCTTTCCAGGAGCGATCATGAAGCGCCTGTTCGCGTCCGTCGCTATCCTCTGCACCTCAGCCGCACTCGGGTTGTCGGGCACCACGGCGCCCGATAGTTCGTCGCGTCTGACCATCGATCAGCTGATCGACATCCGCCATCCGTCGAACCCCGCGTGGTCGTCCGATGGCCGTCAAGTCACGTTCACGTGGGATCGCGCGGGCGTTTCGGCGCGATTACGTGTCCGATCTCGATGGCCGGCCGCCTCGCGAACTGCCGGGAACGGCTCCGCGCGACGGGCGGGCGCGGCCGCGGCGGCGCCGGATCGGCGGCCGAGATGGACGCGGTCGCGTCGCCCGACGGCACACGGTCGGCATACGTGCGTTCAGCTAATGGCGCCATAAGCGAACTGTGGATTCGGTCTGTCGCCGACGGACGCGAGTCGAAGCTCGTCACCGAGCAGAAGCGCATCAGCGGCGTCGGCTGGTCTCCCGACGGCGCCTTCGTGCTGTTCACAGTGGGCGGAGGACCAATCCGCCACGAGCAGACGCCCGCCTACTCGGGCACGAAGATCATCTACACCGTCACCGAGAACACTCAGGGGCAGGGATACGCCGTGCCGGCGTCGGGCGGATCCGCCGTGATGCTTCCAGCCGGCGGCTTCGGCGCGCGGCGCTGGCTCGACGCGCGGCACTTCATCTTCGAGCGCACCTCGCCCGATTTCAAACGCCGCACCACGTATGTCGCCGATCTGGCCGGCGGCGAGCCGCGCGTGCTCTACGAGGACGTCGAGCCGAAATTCTGGAGCATGACGGGCGACGCCGGCGCCAACGCGCAGCCGTCGCCGGACGGCAAATGGATCGTGTTCGTCAGCGATCGCGATGGCTGGGATCACATCTACGTGATGCCCGCCGCCGGGCGGCGCCGCGGTGCAGATCACGAAAGGGAAGTTCGAGGCATGGCGGCCGCAGTGGTCGCCCGACAGCACGCGGATCGCGTTCGACGCGAACGAACCCGATCGACTACGGCAAGCGGCACCTGTACGTCGCGACGCTCAACGGCAATCCGTCGCAAGCGACGATCACGGCGATCACCAGCGGCCGCGGCACCGAACATCGCCCCGCTCTGGTCGCCCGACGGCACGCGCCTGCGTGTACCAGCACACCGACGCCCACAACTCGGCCGACTTGTACGTCATCGCATCGCATCGACGCGGCTCAGGCGCGCCAAGCCGCTCCGGATCACGGACTCGATGCCGGCTTCGATCGATCGCTCGCAGTTCGTCGAGCCGGAGATGGTGCACTACGCCGGTCCAGACGGCCAGCAGGTGCCTGCCTGGGTGTTCGTGCCCAAGAACCTCGATCGATCGAAGAAGCATCCCGCCATCGTCTGGATCCACGGCGACGGCGTGAACCAGAACTACGACGGCTGGCACGTGCAGCGGAACTACGCGGTCTACTACAGCTTTCACCAGTACCTGCTGCAGAAGGGGTACGTCGTGATCGCGCCGGACTATCGGGGGAGCATCGGGTACGGCCGCGAATGGCGCACGGGCGTCTATATGGACGTCGGCGGCAACGACGCCAAAGACGCGTGGATGGCGGCGAACTATCTGAAGACGCTGCCGTTCGTCGACATGGATCGCGTCGGCGTGTGGGGGCTCAGTTACGGCGGCTTCTTCACGCTGATCGCCGTCACCGATCAGCCCAAGCTCTTCCGTGCCGGAGTGAACGTCGCCGGCGTCGTCGACTACGCGATGTATTACGACGATCCGTATCACGGTGGATGGACGGCGAGCCGCATCGGGACGCCGGAGCAGAATCCCGCCGTCTACGCGAAGGCGTCGCCGCTCTCACACGTGGATCGATTGGAGCGTCCGCTGCTCGTCCTGCACGGCACCTCCGACGTCAACGTGCCGTACCTCCATTCCGTGCGGCTCATGGACGAGCTGCTGAAGAAGGGCAAAGGCGGCCTGGTGTCGTTCATGACGTACCCCGGCGAGTTCCATTACTTCACGCGCGAGCACGTGCTGCGCGACGCCTGGCGGCGGGTGGACGAGTTCTTCGACGCGAACTTGCGGCCCTCGTCCTAGCTGGTACAGATTCAGAAATGAGACGCGTGCTCCTTCTGATCGCCGCGCTGGCGATCGCGGGCGCGCCGAGTCTTGCGCAGACGCGCAAGACGCCGGGGCGCCGTGCGCCGGCGCCCTCGACGGCGCCGACGAAGGTCGAGCCGGACATCGCGTGTCCCGCGCCGTTGGGCACGGGCGTCCGGACGAAGCTCTCGTTTTGCGAAGTTCTGGCGGGCCGCGATCCGGCCGGCGGCCTGCTGATTCGTGTTCCTGTGCACAAGGGGCCGGCGTCGCTCACCTTCGATCTCCACAATCTTCATTTGTATTCCGACGAACTGGTCAAGGCGAAGCGCGCCTACGCCCGCTACACCGCGACGATCGGCGTCCTGACAATGGACAACACGCTGCTCAGTCGAGCCGTGGTGCAGAACGAGTTTCGAGCGGCCGGCGATCTCATCGATCGCGTCGGCGGTGGGGCGGGTCCGGGCGGAGTCAAGGCGGTCGCGCCGACCGGCGTCGAGTCGATCACCGTCGTCATCCCGGAAGGCGAGGATCGCGTCAGCCTGCTCGGCGAGAAGCTGATGGTCGAAACGCGCGAAGGCACGGCCACCTACTCGCAGCCCGGCCGACCCATCGCCGTCGTCAGCAACATTCAATTGGAATATCGTCCCGCGACGCCGCCGAAGCCGGCGCGGCGCGGACGAACGGGCGGGTAGGGCAGGAAGGGCTAGGAAGGGCAGGACACAGGGCCGTTACGTGGCGGTCCGGCTTCAGCCGGACCTACAGGAGATTGTGATGCGCGTTGCTCTTGTCGTTGACGTTCGATGCTGCTTGCCCGTCATCGCGTTCGCCCAGGTGAAGCGCACGAACCCGCCCACGCTGTCGAAGCCGACCGGCTACACGCACGTGGTCGAAGTGTCGGGACCGGCGAAGACGATCTACATCGCCGGCCAGATCGCGCTCGACAAGGACGGGAAGGTCGTCGGCGCGGGCGACATGAAGGCGCAGGCCGAGCAGGTGTTCAAGAATCTCGAGGCGGCGCTGGCGTCGGCGGGGGCGAAGTTCAGCGACGTGGTGAAGATGAACACCTACATCACCGACATGGACAAGGCGCCGGCTGTGCGCGAGGTGCGTGCGCGCTACTTCGGCGAGACGATGCCGGCGAGCACGCTGGTGCAGGTGTCGAAGCTCGCGCGGCCCGAGTTCCTGCTCGAGATCGAGGTGATCGCCGCCGTCAGCTCCGGGCGCTAGTGAAAACCCGCTTCGGCCCGTTCGAGTTCGATGCCGCCGCGCGCGAACTGCGGCGCAATGGCGACATCGTCAAGCTGCAGTCCCAGCCCGCGCATGTGCTGGCGGTGCTGGTCGAGCACGCCGGCGAGGTGGTCACGCGCGAATCGCTGCGCCAGGCCGTGTGGGGCGGCGACACATTCGTCGACTTCGACAAGGGCCTGAACTTCGCCATCGCGCAGGTGCGGACGGCGCTCGGCGATTCGGCCGATTCCCCGACGTACATTCGCACGTTCCCCAAGCGCGGCTACCAGTTCATCGCGCCCATCGAAAGCGAGCCGCGACCCGAAGTGGCGCAGGGCTTGAGCCCTGCGGAACCTCGCGCCGCAGCCGCCTGCGCCGCTTCGATGCTCGAACGGCTGCGCACGCCAGGCTTGTGATGGCGGCCGTCGTGACTCTCGCTCGCTCGGCGCATGGACCTGGAATCGCCCGGCGCGCCGTGTCGCCGTTCTCGACGATAGCGGTGGCCCGGTTCGACAACCAGACCGGCCTCGCCGACTACGACCGGTACGCCCAGGATGTCACCGACGCGCTCGTGGCGGAGCTGACGGATCGGGCACGGGACGCTTTGCCATCATCGGCAACGCCGCGGCGCTCCGCGCTCCGCGCGAGCAGCGCGATATCGTGGCGATCGGCGACGCGTTGAAGGCCGGATACATCATCCTGGGCCAGATCCAGCGTGACGGTCCACGCGTCAGGGTATTGGCGCACCTGATCCGTCTGCCCGAGCAGACCCATCTCGGGGTGACGCGCGTCGAAGCGGTTCCGTCGGAGCTGACTCCACCGGCGGGACTGGCGCAACGAATTTCCACCGAGTTTCTCGCTAAACTCTAGCACCTCATCTTTTTCTGGTATTTCTAGCCGGAAACTGGCTGGCCGCTGGAAGCCGCCACACGTATAACCTGCCCAGGAGGCACTGATGCGTCATCTGTTTTCACGCCGGCGATTCCTGAGCACGACATCCATTGCGCTGCCGCTCGCGCACATGTCCGGATTCCAACAGGGAGAGGGTTCCAGCGCGGCCGTCCCCGACACGTTTCCTCAACAGCCCGCCGCGATGGTGCGAGACGCGGTGGCGGCTTCGCACGGCAACGTCAAGCGCATCCGCGAGCTCGTCGACGCGCACCCGGCGCTGGCTCGCGCCGCCTACGATTGGGGCTTTGGCGACTGGGAGGATTGCCTGGGTGCGGCCTCCCACGTCGGCAATCGCGAGATCGCCGAGTACCTCGATCTCGAAGGGCGCGAGGCCGACGCTCTACTCGGCGACGATGCTCGGTCAGCTCGACACGGTGAAGGCGTTCATCGCGGCGCAGCCGGGAGCGCAGCGCATTCCCGGACCGCACAGCATCAGCCTGCTGGCGCATGCAAAAGCTGGCGGCGCCGCCGCCGCGGCCGTCCACACGCTATCTTGAAAGCCTCGGCGACGCCGGCCGTCCGAAAACGGAACCGATTTCAGACGAAGAGAAGGCGGCGCTGGCCGGCATCTACGTGTTCGGGCGCGGCGAGGCCGACCGCATCGAGATCAAGCTGGACCGAGGGTCGCTGATGTTCCTGCGTACCGGAATGCAGTTCGGCCGGGGATTGGTGCACCTGGGCGACCGGACGTTTCATCCGGTCGGCGCCAGCGCCGTCGAAGGTCAAGTTCGCGACCGCCGGCGGCGCGCACGACGGTCACGGTCACGGATGGGGAGATCATCGTCACCGCCACGAAGCGCAGCTAAGAACACAAAGGGCGCGGCCGGATTTCCCAGCCGCGCCCTCGCAGTCCTTCTAAATTCTAACTTCTGAATTCTGAACTTTCAGACGACCGGCTTGTGCAGTACCGGAGCCGGCTCCGATGCCTTCTTCTTCCCGCCGAGTCCCTGAATCTGCAGCGTCGGCTGCTCCTTGAGCACGTGCTGCGCGTAGAGCTTGGCCATCTCGGCGTTGTAGGCCGCTTCCTTGGCGAGCTCTTCGGGCGTCTTGTGCTTGCGGGCCGCGAGCTTCTCTTCGCGCGCGTTCTTGGCGATGCCGAGATCGTCGAGGTCGGTCTGCGCGCCGGCGCGGACCGCTTCTTCGTTCAGCTTCAGCGAGTGCTCGGTCGAGTTCAGCGGCACGGCCTTGCCGCCGGCGAAGATCTCGTGGCGGCCGTGCTCCTCGTACCACTTGGTGAGCGTCGCCGTCATGTGCATCTTCTCGATGATGTTGCGCCAGCCGATGCCGGTGTTGTAGGCGCAGAAGGAGATCTCGCCCTGCTGCGTGGCATACGGGATGATGCACATCTCGGTGCGGCGGAAGTCGTAGTTGAACAGATCCTGGAACCACATGCCGGCGATGAACAGGAAGTTCCAGCGATCGGCGCGCCGCTTCGCGATGTCGTCCATCGTCCGGTCGCCTTCGACCCTGCCGTACTTGCCCTTCTCGGCCGACTTGGTCGCGCCGAACGTCTTGTCGAACTTCTTCAGCAGGTCGGTCAGCTTGAAGTGCGTCGGCGACTTGAACGAGTCGTAGTTGCGGACCAGCGACGAGCGCCATGCCGAAGACCGAGAGGAACCGGCCGCGGCCGGCGTCGGTGACCTGCGGCGACGTCCTTGGCGAGCTGCTCGGCCTTGAGGAACGCCGTGACCGGCACCGCTTCCTTGGTTTCCTTGTCGATCATGATCGCCATGCCGACGCCGCAGTTCGGGTGGCAGCCGCAGGTCAGCTGGCCGAATTCCTTCTCGGCGCCGTGCGTCACGTCGGCCCAGTCGGTGAAGCTGCCCATGAACGAGATCGGGAACCAGTCGCGGACCGGCTCGCCGATGCCCGGTCTGGTTCTTCACGTCGTGCGCGAGGTGCGACAGCGTGTAGCGCTGCGCGGCGCGGCGCTCGGGCGTCACTTCCTCGTCGCGGCCGGTGAAGCGACACCGGCTGGAACGACAGGAAGTTGATCTTCTTCGGGTTGTCGAGCGCGAACTCGATGATGCGGCCGACCTGCTCGTTGTTGACGCCGTTGACGATCGTCACGACCGGCACGATGTCGACGCCGTTGCTGTAGAGGTTCTCGATCGCGCGCAGCTTGACGTCGAACAGGTTGCCGACGCGGCGGTGCGCGTTGGCGGCGTTGCCGATGCCGTCGAACTGCAGATAGGCGTAGCGCAGGCCCGCTTCGGCCGCCGCCTTCGCGAACTCCGGATCCTTGGCGAACTCGATGCCGTTGGTCGCCGCCTGGACGCTGTTGTAGCCGACCTTGCGCGCGTAGCGGACCGCGTCGAGGAAGTACGGCGAAATCGTCGGCTCGCCGCCCGAGAACTGCACCGACATCTGCCGCCGCGGCTTGATGCTGATCGCGTTGTCGAGCACCATCTTGATGTCTTCCCACGACAGCTCGTGGACGAACCCGACCTGGTTCGCGTCCATGAAGCACGGGTCGCACATCATGTTGCAGCGGTTGGTCAGGTCGACCGTCAGCACCGAGCCGCGGCCGTGCTGGATCGTGCTGCTGCCGTGGTTGTGCAGCTTCTCGTCGTTGTGCGCGCGGATGTCGCGGCCCGGGAACACTTCCTCGAGGTGCTTGAAGAACTCGGTGTCGATCGCCATCACGTCCTCGAAGTGGCCGTGAATGCGGGCAGTCCTTCACCATCAGGATCTTGCCGTCGCGCTCGAGAATGGTCGCCTTGATCTCGCCGACCTTCTCGTTCAGCAGCACGCTGACGTCCTTCTTGCCGTCGAGAATCGCCTGCCGCGCTTCGCGCGTGCAGGTCGGGCAGAGCGAGTCGGTCTCGCGCGGCCAGCCGAGCGGCGGCTTCGTCTTCTCGTACGACTTCAGCAGCGGCTTGTCCGACCATTTCGGCGTGAACGACGGCCGCTGCTTGATCTTGTTCAGGCCGTTGAACACCACCCAGGCGCCGTTGGCGGCGATCGAAAGCCCCTTCTCGACGTACTTGATGGGCGCGTGCATGTCGTCTCTCCTGAAATCTGAACTCTGAATTCTGAACTCTGAAATCCAGAACCCTCTGCTGCAAATGATAGAGGAGAAAAGAGTTGCGGGATTACATTTTCAGGGAACGGGCGCTGGCGGACCTGAATGGGCAGATATTGTGAGCTGAATGGGAAGGGCAGCGACGTGGCTGGAAGGGCTGTCCTGTCCTGCCTTTCCTGCCCCTCCTGCCTTTCCCGCCCTCTCGAATCAGAAACTCATCTGCACGCCGAACCGGATGAATCGCCCTTCCACGATGCTCGTCGGCGTCATCCACAGGTTCGTGCCAGTTGCCGCGAACGTCTGGTTCACGGTCGTCACGGTGCCGATGTTGAACACGTTGAAGATGTCCATGAACCCCTGAATCGTGTTGCGATTGAGGCGGAACTTCTTGCCGAGGCGCATGTCGAACCGATGGGGTGTGTCGAGGTACAGGCTTCCCGTTTCGATGAGGTTCACGGCCTGCGTGGTTGCGCCGGCCGTGGACGAGATGAACGAGCGGCCCGCGATGGCTGCCGTGACAGTGTAGTTCGCCTGGACGGTGTTGGCGGCCGGAATCGCGGAGAACGTTCCGCTCAGCTGGATGTCCTTCGGGAACGAATAGGCAGCCGAGGCCTTCACCGTTGTCCGGAACGGCGGCGCCGAGTCGCAGAAGCGCTGGCCGAAGGGGGTGTCGCGAATGGTCGTCGACGACGTATCGCCGTCGCACGTCGTGGAGACGCGCCGATCGGTCGTGACGCCGCCGAACAGCAGGTACTTGGTCCCGCGCGCGTTCACGGTGAACTCGAGGCCGTCGTAATAGACCTTGTTTCCGGTCGAGTAGGTGGCCAGGTTGTCCGTCGCGACGCCGACCTTGGTGGGGTTCAGCGTGAACAGCGTGATCGGCTGGCCGCTGAGCGGCAGCCGAGAGTCGGTCGGTGTATTGACCGTGTAGCTCGTCCAGTCGCTCGTCGCCAGACGTTCAGGTTGTCGTTGACCTGGATGTTGTAGAAGTCACGGCGGTAGTAGCCCGCAGACGCCGACACGCGCGGCCTCAACTCGCGTTGCAGCACGAGCGCTGTATTCCCAGTTGTAGCCGCGCGCGATGTTCGGATCCGGCCGCGATGTGACCTGGCCGAAGTTCGACGTGCCGCCAAGCACTTCGTTGGTTTGAATCGAGCCGTCGGGGTTGAGGATCGTCCTGTCGCCGTTGGCGTCGTTCCACGTGCGCGTCTGCGGCACGCCGGTGAGGGTGCCGCTCATGCCGTTGAACGTCTGTGCGAAGCCCGACGCCGCTGAAGCGACGTACTTGCCGGCGTTGCCCTTGAGAGCCGTCTTGCCGTCGCCGGTCAGGTCGTAGGAGGCGGCGAACCGGACCGCCCAGTCGTTCCAGTGCGGGACGTTCTTGACCGCGGGGAAGTTGCGCGGGCCGATCCAGGTCGACGCGGGGGCCGATTGCGCCGGAATCGACGCGTCGAAGTGCTCGAACCGCGCGCCGTAGTGCAGCGTCAGGCGCTTCATCGTCCAGGCGTCCTGGGCGAAGAGGCCGAGGTCGCTGTTGACGTTCTGAAACGACGTGGCCGGCGAGTTGTACACGGAGACCTGGAACCGGGAAGTCGATGAGCTGAATCGGCCGTCGCCCGGCGACGACCGTATTGATCGTGATCAGCGTGTTGATGTTGGCGCGCGGCGCGAAGGTCCGCGAGTTCTCGCCCCACAGGTTGGTGAACCCGACCTTGAAGGCGTGCGAACCGGTGACGTAGCTCGCCGATCGCCAGGATGTTGTAGTCCTTGGTCTCGCTCGTGTACGGGGGGATCAGATAGCCGCAGCGTCCCGACAGCAGACCCGTCGAGGCGTTCAACTTGGGCAGCGCCGTCGTGCTGGTCTCCGTGCGCGAGCAGTTCTGTTCGTACGGACTGACCATAGTAGGCGATGCCCGCTTCGAAGAGCAGCTTGTTCGATTGCGCGCGCGTCCACCGCACCTGCGGAATCCAGCCGATGCCGAAGGCGTCAGTGGACGCTTCGGGTCGTGGTCACCGCGTAGGTGTTGAACCCGTTGTAGAACTCGCCGTTGTACTGCTTCTCGATGTAGGCGCGAATCTTGTCCTTGTTCGTCGGCGCCCACGTCACGCGGCCGCTGCCGGCGTAGCTGCCCATGTCGTTGCGGAACGCCTGGGTTCCGTCGGCGAACTTCGCGCTCGGCACATAGTTCTTGTGGTCCTGATACTTGTAGGTGAAGTAGAACCACACCTTGTCCTTCATGAGCGGCCCGCCGAACGACGGATTGATCTGCCAGTCGTAGGCGGTGCCGGCGATCGCGATGAGCGGCAGGCCGTTCGCCTGGAGCGCTTTCATCGAGTCGGAGCGGTTATCGGATTGGAGGCCGCTGCCCTGGTACTGGAACAGCATCGCGCCCGAGAAACGGTTGCCGCCGTCTTTCGGCACCTGGTTGACGCGGATGCCGCTGCTCTGGATTTCGGCCGATTCCCCTCCGGTCAGGTAGCTCAGCTCCTGGATGGCGCCGTCGTTCATGTAGAACCCGCTGAACTGGCCGCTGCCGCACAGATTGTTCACGCGCAATCCATCGATCGTCATCGTGAAGTCCGTCGTCGAGGAACCATGCGACGTGAGGTTGTATTGACCCAGCACGAACGGCGTCACCGTCGTGCCCGGAATCAGCAGCGCGCGCGCCGGGGTGTTGCGAATCGGCGTCGGAATGTCATCGAGGATCGCACGGTTGGCGACGAATTCCGTCGTGGCGCCGCTCACGTCGACGATTGGCGACGCGGCGGTGACCGTGACCGCTTCCTCGACCGCACCGACTTGAAGGTCCGCGTTCACCTGGGCTGTGAACGTGCCTTCCAGGATGATGTCCGCGCGCTTGAACGTCTTGAACCCGGGCAACGTGAAGGTGACTTCGTAGATGCCCGGCCTCAGGTCGACGATCCGGTACTGACCCGAGCCGTCGCTGACGACGCTGCGCGTCTTCTCGATCAGCGCGGGACTCGACGCTTCCACGTTGACGCCGGGTAGCACCGCTCCGCTGCTGTCCTTCACGACCCCCGAGATGGCCACTTGCGCCTCGGACGGGGTGGGTAACAAGAACGCCGCGCCGCACACGATCACGGCACACAGCACCACTCGACGCATGGACTCCTCCTGGAAGCTGACCGACCGGTCGGTCGAAACGGCCCGACAATAGCAGCTTGGAGGGGCGGAGACAATTGAAAACGAGCCCGATGAGCGGGTGATCCGGTCGGGGAGATCGACGGAAAACCGACTAATTGAATCGCCGATCAGACCAACGTCCGACCGCCGATGATTCAGATGCCGAGCGCGTCCTTCAGCTCCCGCACACGGTCGCGAGCGACGCTCAATTCGGTCTTCTTCTCGTCCTTCAACCGGACGAGCATTCCGTCCACGCCAGGGTACAGCTCGAGCACGAACCCGAGGTTCACGATGGTGGCACGGTGGATGCGCACGAACCGGCGGGACGCGAGGCGCGACTCGAGCTCCGCAAGCGTGAAGTCGATCACGTGGTCGCGGCCGCCGGACACGGCGAACGTCAACTTGTCCTGTGCGAAAAAGTGTGAAATGCGCGCGACGTCGAGAATCGTCGTTCGCTCGCCGACGCGCGACGCCAGGCGGTCCAGGCGCGGCGCCGGCGCCAGTTCGACGCCAGCTGGCGCGCGAGCGCGCGGATCGTCGGCGGTCCCGCTGCCGGTGAACCGTTCGAGCTTGTCGAGCGCGCGCGCCAGGCGCTCGGGTTCGATGGGCTTGAGCAGGTAGTCGATGGAATTGACGTCGAAGGCGTTCAGCGCGTACCGATCGTACGCCGTCGTGAACACGACGGCGACGTCGCGGTCGAGGCGCTCGAGAAACTGGAATCCGTTGAGCCCGGGCATCTGGATGTCGAGGAACAACGCGTCAATCGGATGCGCCGCGAGAAACGTCAAGGCGTCTTCCGGGTCGGTTGCGCTGCCCGCGATCTCGACCCGGCCGGTCGACTGGAGCAGGCGCGTGAGCCGCTGCACCGCCAGGCGTTCGTCGTCGAGGACAAAGGCCTTCAGCATTGGATCGTGACCACTGTTCGACCCGGCGCGCTCTCGATCCCGAGTGACGCTCGATCGCCGAAGGTCATCGCCAGCCGCTCGCGGACCAGCGATAGTCCGTGCCCCGGCGGCACGGCGGAGACATCGAATCCGGGCCCATCGTCCGCGACCTCGATCCGCAAGTGACCGTTCGTGGCTACGGCCCGTACGGAGATCGACGCGCCGCCGCGGCTCGGGGATACCGCGTACTTCACGCTGTTCTCGACGAGCGTTTGCACCGCCAGGCGCGGCACCCGCGACGCGCCGGCATCGCCCTCGATGTGCACGTCGTAGCGGAGGCGATCGCCGAATCGCACGCGCTCGATCTCGAGATAGGCGCGCACCACGTTGAGCTCGTCGGCCAGCGGCACGAGCGGCGAGCCGCCCTCCAGCGACGATCGGAGCAGCGCCGCGAGTTGCGTCGTCATGCGCTCAGCGGCCGGCGGGTCGTCGTGCACGAGCGTCGCGATGGAGTTGAGCGTGTTGAACAGGAAGTGCGGGTTGACGCGCGACTCGAGCGACGCGAGCTGGGCTTCGGCGGCGGCGCGCCGCGCGTCGGCTTCGTCGCGCTCCTTGGTGCGCAATGCCACTGTGGTCGCTTCAAGCCGCGCGCGCATCGCCTCGACCGCCGAAATCGACAGGCCGAAGATCAGGGTCATGACGACGGACTGCTTGAACGATCCGGCGAGCCATTGACCCACATGACCGGGTTCGATGTAGCCGAGCGCTCGAAGCAGGAAAATCGCGACGAAGCTTCCGGTGATGCCGATCGCCACCATCACCGGAATCAGAATCGCCCAATCGAAGGGGAACGCGAAACGGCCGCGGACCGCCGGCATGACGCGCGGCATCGTGAAGGCGGCCAGCGGCACGATGCAGAGCGTGAAGACCATCGAGATCAGAAACGGTTCGACCAGGCGCCGCCACGGCGTCTGCCACGTCGCTCCGCTGAAGATGACGACCGCCGTCACCGCCGACACGATGCTCCACACGAGCATGCGCAGCCAGTAGCGGCGATCGCGCGGACGAGCTATTTGTGGCATCCGACGCAGCCCAGGCCCTGAGTCTTCGGCAGTGTACCGTCGGTCAACCACTGTTTGGCCTTTGGAGTCTGGCCGGATGTCGGTGCGTCTTTCACGAGACGCTCGAAGTACATGCGCGCCTTCTCCGGTTGACCCAGGCGGCCGTACCCTTCGGCCAGACCGAACAACAGCTCACCCTTGGGATGATCGCCCAGCGTGTTGAAGTACGACGACTGGAGCTCGAGCACGTGCTCGTAGTCGGCGAGCGCGGATTCGAGCAGCGGCTTCGCCATCGGCGGCGGCATGTTCATCGTCGCCTGCAAGAGGACGGCGCCGCGCGGAATTCTGACGCCGACGTTGTCGGGAGCGAGCGTCACCGCGGTGTTCATTTCCTCCATGCCGCGCTGCCACAGTTCGCCGCCGGTTTTCATGTCGCCTTTCTGAAACGCCGAGCCCGCCTGGAACGCGAGGCCGGATCCGTGCCAGACCAGCGCCTCGGCATGTTTCGGGTTCTCGGCCAGCGCCTGCTCGCACGCGTCCATCCCTTTCTTCAATCTGGCCTCGTCGCCCGCGAACCCCGCGAAGAAATCGCTGCGGACGGCCATGTCGAATCGCTGCGCTGCTCGGACGCTGCGCCGCGCTCAGTCCCACTACTGCTGCCACGAAGAACGTGATGAGTTTCATACCGCTTCCTCCGAGTGTGACGGTATCGCGCCGGAGCGGCGCACCGGGCGAGTCGCCGACGAAAGGCGCGGTATTGTGGACGAAGGGTCAGCGAAGCGGCGATAGTAGAGTTGGAGTAGCTATGATCGATCTGAAGGCGGCAGTCGAGGGGCACGATGGGATCTCGGTGGTTCGCCGCGGCGACACCTGCCGCGACTGGAATGGGATCCACTACCAGGTCGGTCTGTCCGAGAAAAACGTCGCCGCGAAACAGCTGTCGATGAACGTCGCGACGATTCCGCCGGGCGGCGTCGCCGCCGCGCACATTCACGTCGGCTTCGAGGTGATGCTCTACATCCTCCAGGGACGCGTGCGGCATGAATACGGTGAGGGCCTGAAGCAGGTCGTCGAGAACGGCGCCGGCGATTTCATCTTCATCGAGCCCGGCGTTCCCCACGAGGTCTTCAACGTCAGCACCACCGAACCGGTCGTCGCCGTCGTCGCGCGGTCGGACGCGAGCGAGTGGCAGAACATCGTTCCGTACGAGCGGCCGTCGCCGCGCTGACTGGAGCGGTGGGGTGGGTGGTGAGCGCGGAAGCGACCATCGAACGTCTGGTCGCGGCGCGCTAATCCGTTCGACGCAGCTCAGGATGAGCGGTGATAGATGTAGTTGAGCTCACGCTCGTCCTGAGCTTGTCGAAGGACGAGCCGAGTTTTCGAAATGCAGTTCTGGATGTACATGCTCACGTGCGCTGACGGCTCGTATCTACATCGGGCACACGGATGATCTCGAACGACGTGTTGCTGCCCATCAAGACGGCTCGTTTGGCGGCTACACGGCAGAACCGTCGACCGGTTGACGCTCGTCATACGCGGAAGTTTTCGATTCGCGCGACGATGCGTTCCGACGGGAACGGCAGATCAAGGGATGGTCGCGAGCGAAGAAAGCGGCCCTGTTGCGGCAGGACTGGGAGGCCGTCCAGCGATTATCAAAGACCGCTCGACCTTCCACGAATACACGCTGAATGACGCACTCGTCCTTCGACAAGCTCAGGACGAGCGGATCATGGGCGTTCGTGGCGTCGCAGTGGGGGTATTCGAATAGTCGCTCATCCTGAGTTTGTCGAAGGATGAGCGTCTCGCTTAGACGAGCGGGAAATCTTGTCAATCGCCTCGCAATCTACAATTAGTCGATGTCTGTTCGCGATCTCATCATCATCGGGGCGGGGCCATCCGGGTTGTCGGCGGCGATTGCCGCCAAGCAGCGCGGGCTCGATTACCAGGTGCTCGAGCAGGGCGTGCTCGTCGACAGCATCTTCCGCTTCCCGCCGCAAATGGTGTTCTTCACCACGCCCGAACTGCTCGAGATCGGCGGGCTGCCGTTCGTCTCACCCTTCGACAAGCCGACCCGGCGCGAAGCGCTCCGCTACTACCGCAAAGTCGTGGATGCCTACGATCTGCAGATTGCGTTCGGCGAGAAGGTCCTGGCGATCGAGCGCGAGGACGGCGACGACGTCTTCGCCGTGACGACACAGTCGGGAAATGGCGTCCGCCGAGTCCGGCATGCGCGGAACGTCGTGTTTGCGATCGGCTATTTCGACCATCCGAATCTGCTCGGCGTCCCTGGCGAGGAGCTGCCGCACGTCCATCACTACTACGGCGAGCCACACATCCACTATCGCCAGCGCGTCGTCATCGTCGGCGGCGGCAACTCGGCCGCCGAGGCGGCGCTCGAGATGCATCGCAGCGGCGCGCGCGTGACGCTGGTGCACCGGCGGCCGGCGCTCAAGCCCACGATCAAGTACTGGGTGCGGCCCGATATCGAAAACCGGATCAAGGAAGGATCGATCGGTGCGCGCTTCAGCGCGCGACTGATTGAGATTCGGCCGACGTCGGTGCTGATCCAGCCGATCCAGGACGCCGCCGACGACGAAGCGGCGCGCGCGCGAGAGCTGGCCGCCGACGCCGACGCGTCGCACGCGCCCGCCTCGGTGGTCGTGCCTCCTGCGCCAACCGACGGCGTGCCGGCGGTCGACGAGATTCCCGCCGACGCCGTGTACCTCCTGACCGGCTACCGCGCCGACACCGATCTCATGTGCCGCGCGGGCATCCGCCTCACCGAACGACAGGGGCCGGTCCACGATCCCGTCACCTTCGAGACCAATGTTCCCGGGCTGTTCGTGGCCGGCGGCGCGCTTGCCGGCGTGGACACCGGCACGATCTTCATCGAGAACGGCCGGTTCCACGGCGAAAAGATCGTCGAACAGATCGCCCGCCGCAGTCGTAGATCTGCCACACGGGCTCACGTACTGCTCAGCCGGACCTCGATCGCGACACGTGGTGAGGTAGAGTCACGCCATGAGCAGATGGTTGATGATCGCGATCGCCGGCTCCGCGGTCGCCTGCGGGGCGATGGTGGCGCAGACGCCGCCGCCGGCTGGATCGCTGGAGGTCACCGTTCACGAAGGGACGTCGATGGCGATCGCGCTGTCACCCGACAAGCGCACCCTCGTGATCGACCTGCAGGGCGGCCTGTGGACGCTGCCGGTGGCCGGCGGCGCCGCGCGGCGCATCAGCGACGAGTACGGCGATGCGCGCCAGCCCGCCTGGTCGCCGGACGGCACTCGCATCGCCTTCCAGAGCTACCGCGACGGGATGTGGCGAATCTGGAGCAGCGCTCCCGATGGGTCGGGCGCGAAGGCGCTGACCAGCGGACCGTTCGACGATCGTGAACCGCACTGGTCCCCCGACGGGAAGACCATCGCGTTCTCCTCGGATCGGAGCGGTAACTACGACATCTGGACGCTCGACGTCGCGAGCGGCGCGATCAAGCAGGTCACGCGCGACGAAGGCAACGACTTCCTGCCGGCCTGGTCGCCGGACGGACGGGAGCTGGCGTTCGTCTCGACCCGCGTCTCCGCACCGGGTGTGTACGCCACCACGGTCGACGGCCGCGAGCGGCTCGTCGCCGCGGCGACCGGCGCAGTCGGCGCGCCGTCCTGGTCGCCCGAGGGTGGCCACGTGCTTTTCAGCGTGCTCCCCGGCGGCGGCTTCAACGCCACCGGCGCGACGCGCCTCATGCTCGACACCCGCGAGGTGGCGGCGAACGAAGACTACTTCCCGTTTCGCGCGCAGTGGCTGTCGAACGACGAGTTCCTGTATCCGGCCGACGGCAAGATCAAGCGACGCTCGCTCGCCACGGGGCGCGCGGTCGCGGTCGAGTTTTCGGCCACGCTCCGCGTGACGCCGGCGGCGTACACGCGCAAGAAACGCGACTTCGATTCCACCGCGCCGCAGGCGGTGAAAGGGATCATTCATCCCGTGGCCTCGCCCGACGGCACGCGCATCGCGTTCGCCGCGCTCGGCGACATCTGGACCATGACGATCGGCAGTACGCCCGAGCGGCTGACCGACGACGTCTTCGTCGATACCGATCCGGCCTGGTCGCCGGACGGCACGCGGATCGCGTTCTCGTCGGATCGCGCCGGCGGGATGGACGTGTGGGTCCGCGATCTCCGAACGGGCGCCGACACCCGCCTGTCGAGTCTGCCCAACGCGGACATGTCCGCCGCGTGGTCGCCCGACGGGAAGTCGGTCGCCTTCGTCAGCAACGCGGATCTCGAGCAGGGCGAGGTGTACACCGTGCCGGCGGAGGGCGGCGATCCGCAGCGCATCATGGAGCGGAGCTTCGGCGTCGGCTACCCATCGTGGTCGCCCGACAGCCGGTTTCTCGTCACGCCGATCTTCAAGCCGTATTCCACGCGATTCCGCGAGGGGATGAACTACTACAACGTCGTGCCGTCGGTCAGCGGTGCGCCGCGGATGGTCGTGCCCGCGCTGCACCAGCCGATCGGCAAGCGGTCGGGCGACGGCCCGGCCTGGTCGCCCGATGGCAAGCAGATCGCGTTCGTGTCCAACGGCTACCTGCACGTGATGCCGGTCACGCCGGCGGGCGATTCGGCGGGGCCGGCGCGTCAGATCACGACCGAACTGGCCGATCAGATCAGCTGGGCGGGTCCCAACCGCCTGCTCTACATCGCGACCGACCGGTTGAAATTCGTGGACGTCGCGTCGGGCGCGGCGCGCGACATCCCGGTCGATCTCACGTGGCGCCGCAAGAATCCGACCGGCCCGCTTCGTCGTCCATGCCGGCAGGCTGATCGACGGCCGGCGGTCGGACCGCGCGCGCCGACGTCGACATCATCGTCGAGGGCCATCGCATCCGCGGCGTCGAGGCGCATCGCGCCGAATTGCACACGGGGTCCGTGGTCGACGCCAGCGGTCTGTCGGTGATGCCGGGGCTGATCGAGGCGCACGGACATCAGTTGAAGGAAGACGGCGTGCTGTTCGGCCGGGTGCACCTGGCGTACGGCATCACCACGGTCCGGAGCCCGGGCGGCGTGCCGTACGAGGGCGTCGAAGATCGCGAATCGATCGAATCGGGCCGCCGCATCGGGCCGCGCGTGTTCATGACCGGCTACCTGCTGGACGGCTCGCGTCCGTACTATCCGCTCGCCTCGACGGCGCCGAGCGAGGCGGTCGTCGACATGGAAATCGAGCGGGCGCGGCGGCTCGACTACGACCTGATCAAGACGTACGTGCGGTTGCCGGACACGCTGCAGAAGCGCGCCATCGACGGAGCGCACCGCATCGGCATTCCGACGTCGTCGCACGAAATCTATCCGGCTGCGCTCTCCGGCACCGACAGCGTCGAGCACACCGGCGCGACGAGCCGGCGCGGCTATTCGCCGAAGCAGTCGGGGCTGGGCCGCGCCTACGAGGACGTGATTCAGATCATCGCGAAGTCGCGCATGACCATCACGCCGACCGTCGCGCTCGGCGGCTACCAGGCGGCCGTGGCCGCCGATCCCTCGATCGCCAGCGACCCGCGGATGACGAGGCTGCAGCCGGCGTGGGTCGCGGCGGGTGGCGGCGGCGGCCGCGGCGGACGCGGCGGCGCGGCGGCGGCCACCGGCCCGCAAGCGCTGCGCACGTTCATGCAGCGCTCGTCGAAGGTGCTCCTGGATCTGCTGCGTGCCGGCGTGCCGATCGTCGCCGGCGTGGATTCACCGCTCGTGCCCTACGGCGCGGCGCTGCACACCGAGATCGCCGGCTACGTCGAGGCCGGCTTCACGCCGTTCGAGGCGCTGCAGACGGCGACCGTGAACACCGCGCGGCTGCTGAACGCGCAGGACGATCTCGGCACGATCGAAGTGGGCAAGCTGGCCGATATGGCGATCGTCGAGGGCAATCCGCTCGTGAACATTCGCGACACGATGCGCGTCCGGACGGTGATCAAGAACGGCGAAGTGTTCACGGTGGCCGATCTCCTCAGCGGGAACGCTTCCTCGACTCCTGCGCGCTGATGGGACCCGCCTGAGAGCGGACCAGTTCCTTGGGCGCCTGGCACCGCCAGGCTTCCGTGATGAGCGCGCGGAGCTCCGGGACGCGCACGGCTTTCAGCCGCACGAGCACGGCAGGGAATCCGTTGTAGTGCGGTTCGGTGAAACACATCTCCGGCCGGGCCGCCAGCAGGCGCTCCTTCTCGGCGAGGTTGGCGACGCGCACCGCGATCACGTCGAAGTTCGGGACGCGAGGCTTCTTCGGCGTCACGCGCTCCTTCCACACCCAGACGAACGGTTTCAGTTTTCCCTTGTTCAGCACCGCAGCGGCATAGCGCCCCTCGGGTTGCTCGGCCCCCGGTAACGACATCGCGATTCGACGAACGTCAGCCTGAGTCGCCACGGCTGTGAGTATAGTCACTCGATGGCGAGTGACGATCCTGCCTGGCGCGCGCGGCTCCTCGCCGAATTCGACGCCGCTGACGCACGCGCGGCGGCGCTCGCGGGTTCGCTCAGCGCCGATCAGCTCGACCTCTTCTTCGTGCCTTGGTGTCTTCGTGGCAGATCCTTGTAAGATCGAATCTATGCTGCGTGGTCGACGGCTGCTGTTCGGAGCGATGTTTCTCGTCGCGACTCACGTCGTCTCTGGCGCGACGAACTTTCCCGCACCACTCAAAGACGTGCCGGCGGGATCGACGGCACCGCAAAGCGCGGTGCTCGCCGGCGGGTGCTTCTGGGGCGTCGAGGCGATCTTCGAGCGTCTCCAGGGCGTGTCCGACGTCGTGTCCGGATTCGCCGGCGGCAGCAAAGCGACGGCTCACTACGAGATCGTCAGCCTCGGGATGACGGGACATGCCGAAGCGGTCAGGATCACCTACGACCCGTCGCAGATCACCTTCGGGCGGCTGCTGACCGTGTTCTTCGCCGTTGCGCACGACCCGACGCAGCTGAATCGGCAAGGCCCGGACGACGGCCCGCAGTACCGATCGTCGATTTTCTACGCGAACGAGGATCAGCGGCAGGTTGCAGCCGCGTACATTCAGCAGCTCGACGCCGCGAAAGTGTTCAAGCGGCCGATCGCGACGACGGTCGTGCCGCTCCAGGGCTTTTACCCCGCCGAGGCCTACCATCAGGATTTCGTCGCCCACAATCCGCGCTATCCCTACGTCGTCTTCCACGACCTGCCGAAGATCGAGCACCTCGAAAAGACCTTTGCAGACCTTCTGAAGCGACCGCAGGTTCGCTGATCCAAGCGCGTGGACGGCGCGCGGCGATTTGTCCCCCGCCCGCGAAATCAGAACCCGAGGCCCGCTGAAACTGGCCTAGAATTGCCCCCATCTCGCTCCGGAGGGCTGAAATGCGCGGCAGGATCCTCGGGATTGGTGTGCTGGGCCTCGTCGCGGTATTGCGCAGCGCGCCCGCCGCCCCGCCGACGATCGACGTCACCGTCCACGAAGGCACGTCGATGTCGGTGGCCGTCTCGCCCGACGGTCGCACGCTCGCCATCGATCTGCAGGGCAGCATCTGGACGCTGCCGGTCGCCGGTGGCACCGCCACGCGCATCACGGACGTCTTCAACGACGCGCGCCAGCCGATGTGGTCGCCCGACGGCAAGTGGATCACGTTCTTCGGCTATCGCGACGGCGGCTACGACATCTGGACCGTCGCGCCCGACGGGTCACAGCAGCACAAGCTGACGTGGGGACCGTACGACGATCGCGAGCCGATCTGGTCGCACGACGGCACGCGCGTCGCGTTCTCGTCCGACCGCGGCGATGCGCTCGGCAGCGACTACAACATCTGGACGCTCGACACGCGCACCGGCGATCTGCGGCAGATCACGAAGGATCGCCGCCGACGACTACATGCCGAGCTGGTCGCCCGACGACGCCGAGATCGTGTTTGCGTCGGCGCGCGGCGACGGCCAGGCGCGTGTGGGCGGTCAAGGTCGCCGACGGCACCGAACGCAAAGTGTCGACGCGCAGCCGGCCGCGTGGACGCGCCGTCGTGGGGACCGGGCGGGCAGATCGTCTACCACGTCACCGCGCCGGGCCAGAGCCGCTTCGAGATCGGCCGGCACGCGCGCTGACCGGCGCCGAGAACGTGTTTCGCGTTCCGCGCCTCGTGGGCGTCGCCGACCGAGTTCTTCTACGTGTCGGACGGCAGGATCCAGAAGCGCACGCTCGACGGCGGCCGCCGCAGACGATCGACTTCACGCGCGACGATGCAGGTGATCGCGCGCGCAGGCGGCGTACACGCGCCAGAAGCGCGACTTCACGTCCGCCGCGCCGCGTCAGGCGCTCGGCATCGTGCGGCCGGTGATCTCGCCCGACGGCAAGCAGGTCGCGTTCGCGGCCGTGGGCGACATCTATGTCATGCCCGTCGGCGGGAAGCCGGTCAACATCACCAACGACGAGCGCTCGACACCGATCCCGCGTGGTCGCCCGACGGCCAGTCAGCTCGTCGTACTCGTCGGACAAGGACAGCGAGCACCTGCAGCTGTGGATTCGCGACATGCGAACGGGCCGAGCGCGGCAGGTCACGCGCCTGACGACGCAGCCGCAGGGCGCGGCCTGGTCGCCCGACGGGAAGCGATCGCGTTCTTCAACGTCGACGGCATGTGGCGCGTCGCGCAGATGTCGGTCGTCGACGTCGCGAGCCGGCGCCGTCACGCAAGATTCACGATCGCTGCCGCAGCCCGGCGCGCCGACCTGGTCGCCCGACGGCAAGGCGGATCGCGCTCGCGGGCGTCGCGCCGTATGACGCGGCGGTTCCGCGAAGGCACGAACCAGGTGCTGACGATGCCGGCCGATCGCGGCCGTCAGGGCGGCCACGACGGACGCGCCCGCAGGCGACGGCATCGGCGACAAGCGACATCTGGTACGCGCCGGTGCCGACTGCTGTCGATCGACTCGCGCGGCGGCTGCGGGCCGGTCTGGTCGCCCGACGGCACGAAGATGGCGGCGATCTACGAAGGCGTGCTCGCGGTCTGGCCGGTGAGCCGCGACCGGCGAGCCGCTCGGACCGCCGCGCCGCGATCACGACCGAGAGCGCGCACTCGCCGAGCTGGGCGGGCGATTCGCGGCACATCCTCTATCAGTCGCTCGACAAGCTGCGCATCGTCGACGTCGAAACGGGCGAGGCGCGCGACCGTCCCGCTCGATCTGAAGTACACGCCCGCCGTGCCGACCGGCCGCATGGTCGTCCACGCCGGCAAGCTCGATCGACATGAAGAGCCGCGACGCCGCGCACCGAACGTCGACATCGTCATCGACGGCAACCGGATCACGCAGCGTCGTCGCGCACGCCGCCGCCAATCACGCCGGCGGCAGCGTCGTCGACGCGTCGGGCCTCACGGTGATGCCGGGCCTGATGGAGTTCCACTCGCATCTGCAGCCGGACTTCGGCGAAGTCGCAGGGGCGCGCGTGGCTGGCGTTCGGGGTCACGACCGTGCGCAGTCCGGGCAACACGCCGTACGAAGCGGTCGAGGATCGCGAAGCCAACGAGGCCGGCGTGCGTCCGGGCCCGCGCGTCTACGGCACCGGCTATCTGATGGAGTGGCAGCGCGTCTACTACAAGATGGGCATCGCCATCTCGAGCGTCGCGCCAGTTCGAGATGGAGCTGCAGCGCGCGAAGGTGCTGCAGCACGATCTGATCAAGAGCTACGTGCGCCTGCCGGATCTGCAGCAGAAGCGGATGGTCGAGTTCGCGCACAGCATCGGCGTGCCGGTCGCCACGCCACGAGATCTATCCCGGCGGCGCTGGTCGGCGTCGACAACACCGAGCACACCGGCGCACGAGCCGGCGCGGCTACTCGCCGAAGATCGCCACGCTGCAGCGCAGCTACGAGGATGTCGATTCAGCTGTTCGGCAAGAGCGGGCGCATCTTCTGTCCGATGATTTCGGGCCCCGGCTCGCGCAAGCTGTTCGAAGACGAGTCCGGCGCTCAAGAACGATCCGCGCTTCAAGCTGTATCCCGACTGGATTCAGGCGCAGGTCGCCGCGCAGCCGACGCCGGCGGTGCCCGGCTTCGAAGGCCGGCGGCAGCGGCAAGATGGTGATCGACGCCATGAAGGCCGGCGCGCTCATCGTCGCGGGCACCGACAGGCCGAACGCGATCAACCTGCACGGCGAGTTGATGGCGTACACGCTGGCCGGGATGACCAACTTCGACGCGCTGAAGGCGGCGACCGTCAACCCGGCGCGCGCCCTGGCGCTCGACGCCGGGACGATCGAAGCCGGCAAGCTCGCCGATCTCGTCATGGTCGACGGCGATCCGCTCGCGCGACATCGGCGACACGCGGAAAGTGAAGCGCGTCGATCGCCAACGGACGGCTCTACGAGACTCAATCAGTTGATTAACGGCGCCGGTTCATCGAGGACAACTGCAAGGTAATCTAGCCCAGCGCTAGCCTACGTGATTCGTAAAAGGAGGGCCCGTGCGATTCTCACGCGTGTCGATTCTGGTCGCTCTGTTGTGTCTCGTCGCGTCGGTGGCCCGTGCGCAGGACGGTTCGATCATCGGCACGGCGATCGACGACACGAAAGCGGTCCTGCCCGGCGTCAACATCACGGCCACGGATCAGGAAACGGGATTCATATCCACGGCCGTCACCAACGAGAAGGGCGAGTACCGCCTGCTGCGGCTGCCGCCGGGCAAGTACACCATCCAGGCCGAGCTCTCGGGGTTCTCGAGCGTCGTGCTCAAGGACGTGGAGCTGCTCGTCGGCAACACGCTGACCATTCCCGTCACGATGAAGCTGGCGCAGGTCAGCGAAACGCTGACGGTCATCGGTGAGACGCCGCTCGTCGACACCGCCTCGTCTCAGGTGGCGGGCAACGTGGACCGGCGGCAGATGGAAGAACTGCCGCTGCAGGGCCGCAACTGGATGGAGCTGTCGAAGCTGGTGAAGGGCATCACCGCCAACGACGTCACCAACCAGCCGGGCGTCAGCCGCGACGATGCCTTCCAGATCAAACTGGACGGGCAGCAGATCACGCAGAAGGTCGCCGGGTCGGGCTTCGGCCAGCCGCGGTTCAGCCGCGAGTCGATTGCGGAGTTCCAGATCGCCTCGACAGTTCGACGTGACCCAGGGCCGATCGATGGGCATCGAGGTGCAGGCGATCACGCGCTCGGGGACCAACAAGGCCACCGGCAGCGTCTACGGCTTCTTCCGCAGCGACAAGTTCAACGCCGCGCGATCCGATCGCCGAACAAGGTGCTGCCGTACCAGAACCAGCAGGTCGGCGGCGCGGGCGGCGGCCCGATCGTCAAGGACAAGATGCATTTCTTCGGGTCGTACGAGTACGAGCGCGAGCCGGGCACCGTCGTCACCGCGCCGGCGCAGCTGCAGATCGCCAACGCCGCGCCGATCTCGTTCGAGGTCCCGTACAAGAACACGCAGAAGAGCTTCCTCGGCCGGTTCGACGATCAGCTCGCGACCAACGATCGGCTGACCATCCGCGGATCGCGCTGGGACTGGGACAACCCGTTCGTCCTCGGCGCCGGCGCGCACCCGTCGAACGCCTACATCTCGACGCAGAGCGCGACCAACATCGTCGGCATCTGGAACAAGGTGATGTCGGGCAACAAGGTGCAGGAGCTCCGCGTCGGCTACAACGGCTTCAACTGGACGCGGAACCCGCTGGCCGGCCTCGAGAACGGCATCGAGTACAACTTCGTGAGCCTGATCATCGGCGGGCCGTACAACTACCCGCAGCTGTTCCACCAGAACAACCTCGAGGCGCGCTACGACATGAACTGGCACCGCGGCGCGCACGACCTGAAGATCGGCGGCGAGTACCTGCACGTGAAGCACACCGGCACGTGGTTCATCCAGCAGCGCGGCCGGCTCATCTTCAACTCGAATCCGACGGCGGCAACGCTCAACGCGCTGTTCCCCGCGGCCGCCTGGAACGACCCGTCGAAGTGGAATCTCGCGGGCATCGCGACGTCGGGTGCAGTCGTCAACAGGTTCGATCAGAACTTCCATCCCGGCGGATGGGGGATCGACATGCCGCGGCCGACCTTCGCCCTCTGGTTCGGCGACACCTGGCGCCTGAACAACCAGCTCACGATCAACTACGGCGTCCGTTGGGACGATGACTGGGGCGTGGCCAATCCCGCCGGACGTCGTCCTCACGAACGTGCCGATCGACAACCGCGTCGAGCGCGGCGTCCGTCGACATTCCGGCGATGCGCGGGAGCGACTTCGGCTACAAGGACAACATCTACGATCACACCAACATCGCGCCGCGTGCCGGGTTCACCTACAACGTCGGCGGCGAGCAACAGCCTCGTGATTCGCGGCGGCACCGGGCTGTACTACAGCACGCCGGTCTCGAACATGACGTTCAGCCCGCAGATTTACAGCCAGATGGTCACGGCCTCGTTCCTGCAGCCGGCCGGTGGCAACTGCGCGAACGGCTCGCTCTTCGTCGTCGACGCCGGCATGCGGGATCACCAGCTTCGATCAGGCGAAGGCGAACGCGCCGGCGCAGTCGCCGCGCATCATCAGCCCGGACTACCAGAATCCGATGACGTGGCAGAGCAGCTTCGGCTTCCAGAAGCAGATCAACACGGTGACCGCGTTCGAGGCCGACGTGACGCACTACAACTCGTATCGCGACACGCGAACGATCGATCCGAACCTGTTCTTCAACCCGGCGACGGGCTACAACCTGAATCCGGCGCCGATCAACGGGGTCCCGAATCGTCCCAACACGGCCTATACGCAGATCGCGTATTTCGTCAGCGACGGGTTCGGGGACAACACGCAGTTGTCGATGGCGCTCAATCGTCGTCTGCGGAGCAACTTCCAGGCGGGCTCGACGTACACCTACATGTTCAGCATGCACGACAACGGCAACATCGGCTACACGGCGCCCGGACAGAACAACCAGTTCGACTACCGCGACGGCGAGTACGCCACGTCGAACGACTTCCAGCGGCACACCGTGCGGGTGCATGGCCTCTATCGTGCGCCGTGGGGGATTTCGACCGCGGTCTCGTATGCATACGGCTCTGGCGCGCGGTTCGCTGCGAGCATTGCGACCGCGCCGTTACGGGAAACCCGGCACCAACCGTCTGAACCTGACGGCGGCCGGCGCCGCCGCGCCGACGATCGTGATTCCCGACAACCAATACGCTCAAGGATGCCGCCGGCAACGTGATCGCGACGATTCCGATCGCCTCGCGCTTCAACGGGCCGACGACGATCACGTCGGGCATGGTGATTCCGCGCAACGCGCTCGAGGGTCTGCCGCTGCACAAGGTGGATGTGCCGCTGACCAAGGACTTCAAGTGTACGGGGCGACGAGAGTGTCGTTGATCGCCGAGGTCTACAACCTGTTCAACCACGCGAACTACGGCAGCTACAACACGTCGCTGTCGTCGGCGTCGTTCGGGCTGCCGCAACAGAACGTGGGCAACGCCTACGTGCCGCGGCAGGCATCGTTCGCGTTCCGGGTCGGGTTCTAGAAGAGGCAGGAAAGGCAGGAAGGGCGGGAGGGGAAACCCTCCTGCCACCGTTGATCCCGCCGGTCGCCGTCGGGGTCTGATCCGGATCAGACCCCAAGTGGCACACTTTTCGCGCGCTCATCACGCTGGCCGCACTTTTGCCCGCCAGCGGTCCCAATGCCGCCAGCGGGGCCAGTTCGCGACCGATCCCGGTCGTGGCCGCACATTCTTGTAATCGGTAAGGGGCTCACCTTCGACCGAACGGCTACCGCGCTGTTCTTCGTGACGGTGGCGACGGTCGCGTTGCTGATGCCGGCGCAGGGCGACACCTGGTGGCACCTGCGCGCCGGCGAGGAAGCCTGGCTGCGGCAGGCGCCGCCGCTCTACGACAGCTTTTCGCATACGGTTGCCGGCGGCTACTGGCCGAATCACGAGTGGCTGACGCAGGCCGTCTTCTACGGCGTGTACCGCGCCGGTGGCCTGCGCCTGCTCACGGCGATCCTGGCGATACTCACGACGGCAGCGTGGGTGCTGGTGTGGCGACTGACTCCGGGACATCACCTGCGCCGGCTCGTGCTCCTCACACTGGGGATCGTGCCGGCGAGCATCGTCTGGTCGATTCGTCCTCAGGTGCTGACGTCGTTCTGCGTCGCGCTCACGGCGTGGCTGGTAGCGCGGCGCCGTATCGGCTGGCTGCCGCTGCTGTTTCTCGTGTGGGCCAACCTTCACGGCGCGGTGCTGCTCGGCCTCGTGATCCTGGCGTCCGCGATTCTTGCCGCCGCGGTGGTCGAGCGTTCGCGGCTCCCCTGGCTCGCGGCGGTCGGTGCGGCCTGTGTACTCGCGACCACGCTGACGCCGCTCGGGCTTACGTTCTGGACCGAGCTGCCGGCCTCGTTGGCGCGCATCCGCGAAATCGGGATCAGCGAATGGCGCGCGCCGGGCGTTCTCGTGCCGCAGTTTGCGCCCTTCTGGATGGTTCTGATCGCGCTCGTCGCCGCCGTGGTCGTCCGGCTGCGGCGTCAGTGGCGAGTCTGCTTCGAGAATCCGCTCATCTGCGCGTCGCTCGCTTTGATCCCGCTCGCGATCACGGCGGAGCGCAACGTCGCGCCCTTCATGATGCTGGCGGTGCCGGCGCTCGCGTTCCTGATCGAGTCGCCGGTGCCCGTCAATCGGCGGCGCCGGCCCGGCGGGAGCGGCCGGCGCTGAATCTGGGCATCGTGCTGTCAGGGGCTGCGATCGCGATCACCCTCGTCGCGTCCGCATGGACGCTCGAATGGCGTCGATTGGGATGGCATCCGATTCCCGACGAGGCCATCGCCTCGGTGTCGTCGTGTCCCGAGCGTCTGTACAACCGCTACGACGAGGGCGGCTATCTGATCTGGTTCGCGCGCACGCGGAAGGTTTTTCTCGACGGCCGCCAGGACCCGTATCCTCCGGAGCTGATCCGCGAGCAGATGCGCGTGGAGACGTCGGGCGACTACGAACCCACGTTTCAGCGGTATGGCATCGGCTGCGCGTTCGTGCCGACCGGATCGCTGCTCGCCAGACGGCTGCTGGACGCGGGATGGCGCGCGACCTACCGCGGCGCCGCGTGGTCGGTGCTCGTCGATCGCGGGGCTGAAAGCCCCGCGCTACACCAGTAGCGCGGCCCTTTCAGGGCCGCGATCAGTGGGCGACGTTCGACAGCCCGGGCGTGCGCGCGGCCATCAGCTTCATTTCCATCAACTCGACGAGCGCCGCCGCGCGGCCGCGGATGCCGGACTCTTCGAGCAGCGCCTGCTTCTCGAGCGGCTCGAGATCGAGATACTGCGCCAGCGCGTTGACCAGATCCTCGTCGGGCATCGCCGCGGGGATTTTCGCTTCGACGGCGCGCACGTGCCGCGGCGAGCATCGATTCGAGCTTGGTGCGGAAATGATGCACCGCCTGCCGGTCTTCGCCGGTGAGCGGGCGTTCGGGCGCCGACTCGACGATCGCGCGCCGGTAGTCGCGCTCGCCGTCTTCCTCCATGATCCGGAAGCGATCGAGCCCGCGCAGGACCATGTTGTAGCGGCCGTCAGGCAGCTGCTCGACATGCGTGATCACGCCGCTGCATCCGATCGGATAGATCGGCGGCCGGCCCTTCGTAGTCCCGCTCCCATCCCGGCCGCAGCAGCACCATCCCGATCAGCCGATCGCTCGCCAGCGCGTCCGCCATCATCGCGCGATAGCGCGGTTCGAAGATGTGCAGCGGCAGGAACACGTTGGGGAAGAGGACGACGTTCGGGAGCGGAAACAGGGGCAGCAGCTCGGACATCAGTGAATCGTCTTCGTCTTCTTGTCCATGTAGTCCATGAGGACGTACTGCCCGAGCGTGTACGGGTCGTGAAGTACGCCTTGCCCTTGCAGATTTCCGCGACCCGCCGGACGAAGCTCACCAGGTCGTAGTCGCGCGCGAGCATGAACGTGTTGATCATGATGCCGCTCTTGCGGCACGCGGCCACCTCGGCGCACGTTTCGGCGACGATGAAGGGGTCGAGGCCGAAGGCGTTCTTGTAGATGCGGCCGTCCGGCTGCGTCAATGCCGACGGCTTGCCGTCGGTGATCATGATGATCTGCCGCATGTCCTTGCGCTGCCGATCCAGGATGCGGCGGGCGAGGCGCAGCCCTTCGCGCGTGTTCGTGTAGTACGGACCGACGCGCACCCGGCCGAGCTCGGCGAGCGGAATTTCCTCGGCCGAGTCGTGGAACAGCACCACCTTCAGCGCGTCGCCCGGATACTGCGTCTTGATCAGCTGCGCGAGCGCGAGCGCCACGCGCTTGGCGGGCGTGAAGCGATCCTCGCCGTAGAGGATCATCGAGTGGCTGCAGTCGAGCATCAGCACCGTGGCGCAGGAGCTCTGATATTCGCCCTGCACGACCATCAGATCTTCGTGGGTGACGTGGATCGGCCGGAGCCGTCACGGTCGTAGCGCGGCCCTTTCAGGGCGCTGCTGTCGCGGGCCTGACAGGTTCGCGCTACTCGGATCCCGATCCCGCGCCTCCCGCGCCACCGCGGCCAGCAGCGTCGCGGCGGCGTCGAGGTTGAGGGTGTCGCCGAACTCGTAGGGCTTCGGCGCGCCGGTCGTTTCCACGCCGGTCGCCTGCTCGCGCGTGTCGTGGCGGCCGTAGCTGCTCTTGCCGAGCGAGCCCAGCAGGTCGCGCAGCGCGCGGTAGCCGAGGAAGTCGAGCGTCTTGTCGGTGACCTCGAAGGTGACCGGCGGCTGATCCTGGCCACGGCCCCCGCGTCCCTGCCGCCGTTCGCGCTCGCCTTCGAGATCCGGCGGGGCGGTGATGTAGCCCTGCTGCGCCATGCGATCGATGATCTGATCGATCAGCTCTTCCAGCTTCGAGCGTGCGTCGCTCTGGTCGGCATCCGCCGGATCGCCGAGGAGCCGCTCGATCGTTTCCTCCGGCAGCACGCCGCCGTTGAACAGCGCGTCGAGGATCGCGTCGTGCAGCGCCTGCAGCGTCCGCTCCTCGTCGTCCATCCCGTAGGGATTGCCGAACCCGCTCGACAGCAGCAGGTCGGACAGCTTCGCCACGAGATCCTCGAGGTCGAGGTCGTCCAGCTCGTCGCCCGTGAACTTGGTGTAGCGGTATTTCACTAGTTGTAATACTTCTTCTTGCCCGTCGGAATCCGGATCTCTTCGTCGATCGACGGTTCTTCGCGCCGCGGCGCGCGGCGCGGCGCGGCTTCGGCGGCGGCGTAGCCGCGCTCTTCGCTGCGGCTGATCTTCTTCTGCGCGCACAGGCCTTCGAGCACGAAGTCGACGGCCGACGCGACGAGCGGGCCGGGCGCGCCGCCCGGCAATCCGGTTTTCTGCGCGAGGTCGAGCAGCCCCTGCACGCCACGCGTCTGCGTCAGCACCTCGTCGGCCGACGTGCAATCGCTGAGCGGCAGCGAGCCGCCGAGGTCGAACCATTCGACGACCGCGCGCGTGTCGACGCCGTCGAACACGCCGGTGAACACCGACCCGACCGCGGCGCGAATGAGGTCGCGGGCCACCTGTTCCGCGCCCCGCAGCTCGCCCTCGTACTCGAGCTCGAACTTCCCGGTAATCGACGGCAGCGCCGCGTAGACGTCCGTCACTCGAGGAACGACGAGCGTTTCGCGGTTGGCCAGCGCGCGGCGCTCGGCATTGGACACGACCAGCTCCAGCGTCGTGATCGGCAGGCGCTGGCTGACGCCCGATCGCTTGTCGATCTTGCGGTCCGCCCTCGCCTGAAACGCGATTTCCTCGATGACTTCGCGGACGTAGGTGGGAATATCCACCTTCAGCGACGCGCGATCGGTCCACGCTTCCTGTTTGGTGATGGCGAGCGCGTTGTGCCGCGTGATCGGATAGTGCGTGCGGATCTCCGAACCGATGCGATCCTTGAGCGGCGTGATGATCTTGCCGCGGGCCGTGTAATCTTCGGGGTTGGCGGTGAAGACGAGCAGGACGTCGAGTTTGAGCCGGATCGGATAGCCCTTAATCTGGACGTCGCCTTCCTGCAGGATGTTGAAGAGACCAACCTGAATCTTGCCGGCGAGGTCGGGCAGTTCGTTGATCGCGAAGATGCCGCGGTTCGCCCGCGGGAGCAGGCCGTAGTGCATGGTCAGCTCGTCCGACAGGTTGAGCCCGGCCTGCGCCGCCTTGATCGGATCGATGTCGCCGACCATGTCGGCGATCGTCACGTCGGGCGTGGCCAGCTTCTCGACGAATCGGCCGTCGCGCGGCAGCCACGCAATCGGCATCGCGTCGCCCTCCCGCGCGACGCGCGCGCGGCACGCCGCGCACAGCGGGGCCAGCGGGTCGTCGTGGATTTCGCACCCGGGCACGACCGGAATCCGGTCGTCGAGCAGATCGACGAGCGCGCGCAGGATGCGGCTCTTCGCCTGGCCGCGCAGCCCGAGCAGAATGAAATTGTGGCGCGAGAGGATGGCGTTGACGAGTTGCGGCACGACCGTCTCGTCGTAGCCGATGATGCCGGGGAACAGGTGCTCGCCGTCCTGCAGCTTGCGTACAAGATTGTCGCGAATTTCCTGTTTGACCGGCCGCGTGCGGTAATTCGATTGTCGCAGTTCGCCCAGAGTGGAGATGCCCGCCATGGATCGATTCTATCCGAACTGGACCAGCGACGAACGACGAACGACGAACGGCGAACGCAACGATGACACGACGAACGACGATGAGGCGGCACCCGTTCTTTCGCCGCCGATCGGCCGCTGGTGTTCGCGCATCGCGGCGGCGCGGCGCTCGCGCCCGAGAACACGCTCGCCGCGTTCGACAACGGCCTGGCGCTCGGCGCTGACGGGCTCGAGCTCGACGTGCGCTTTTCGCGCGACGGCGTCGTCATGGTGCACCACGATCGGGCGCTGGATCGCACCACGCCGTTGACCGGACCAATCGGCGCGCGGGACGCCGACGAGCTGAGGGCCGCCTCCGTGCCGACGCTGGCTGAGGTGCTGGACCGCTTTCGGAACACTCGCGTCATTGTCGAGCTCAAGATCAATCATCCGGACCTGGCGGCGGCCGCGGTGCGCGAGATTCAGAAGGCCGATGCCGTCGATCGCGTGTGCGTCGGCTCGTTTGGGCGGCGCGTCCTGCGAGCCGTCCGCGCCCTCGCGCCGGCCATTGCCACGAGCGCGGCCCGCGAAGAGGTCCGGCTGGCGCTGTATCGCTCGTGGTGCCGATGGCCCGTGTCGCGGACGGCCTACCGCGGCTATCAGATCCCGGAGTTTGCGGGGCGAACGCGCGTCGTGTCGCCGCGTTTCGTGGCGGACGCGCACCGTGCCGGTCTCTTCGTTCAGGTCTGGACGGTGGATACCGTCTCCGACGCACGCCGGCTCCTCGAATGGGGTGTCGACGCGCTGATAACCGACCGACCGGATATCATCGTGCCTTTGGTGCGGAAACGTGCGCTTCGAGTGCTCGGTGCTCCAGTGCTAGAGCTGCTCAGTGCACACGTGCGACCGTGCACTCACCGGCACTGGGCACTGACAGGGCCTACTCCTAGCAGAGAGCCATGAAACCACCAACACTCCAGGACGTGTACGCCGCGCGTGAACGCGTGTATCGCCTCGTCAAGCCCACGCCGCTCCTGCGGCATCCGCTGCTCGCGAAGGAAACGGGTCTCGACATCTTCGTCAAGCACGAGAATCACAATCCCACGTGCGCGTTCAAGGTGCGCGGCGGACTGAATCTGATTGGCAGCCTGTCGCCGGACGAGCGGCGCGGGGTGATTACCGCATCAACCGGCAACCACGGCCAGTCGATTGCGGTCGCGTCCCAGCGCGAAGGCGTGCCGTGCACGGTCGTCGTGCCGCGCGGCAACAATCCGGAGAAAAACGCCGCGATGCGCGCGTCCGGCGCCGAGGTGATCGAGGTCGGCAAGGACTTCGACGAAGCGCGCGAACACGTGGAGCAGATCCAGGCCGAGCGCGGGCTGCGCTACATCCACTCTGCGAACGAGCCGCTCCTCATCGCAGGCGTGGGAACGTACGCGCTCGAGGTGTTCGAGGAACTCCCCGACGTCGACGTAATCCTCGTGCCCATTGGCGGGGGATCCGGGGCCTGCGGCTGCGCCATCGTCCGCACAGCTGTCGGCAGCCGCGCGAAGGTCATCGGTGTGCAAGCGGCGCGTGCCGACGCGTTCGCCCGCTCCTGGAAGGGCGACGCTCGCGTGGTCGGCGAGCAGGCCGACACATTTGCCGAAGGGATGGCGACCCGGGTGACGTTCGATCTGCCGTTCGGCATCCTGAAGCGCGAGTTGGACGATGTCATCGCGCTGACGGAAGAGGAGCTGGCTGAAGGTGTGCGTCTGGCGCTGCGCGCCACGCACAACCTGGCGGAGGGCGCCGGCGCCGCGCCGCTGATGGCGGCGATGAAGCTGCGCGATCAGCTCGCCGGAAAGAAAGTGGTGTGCATCATGAGCGGGGGAAACATCGACCGCGCGACGCTCAATCGCGTAATCGGGTAATTGGATAATCTGGTAATCGGGTAATTGCATTGATCAATTGAACAATCAATTACCCGATTACCCGATTACTCGATTACCCGATTCACTCCTTGACGATCGTCGTGCCGCCGCCGCGCGCGGCCAACACTACCAGCAGAAGAACCACGAGCACACCGACCGCGCCGATGCCGATCCACACGGGGTTGGCATACCAGCGGCTGCCGCCGCCCTTGTTCGTCGAGATGTCGATGTCGATCTTCTTGTCCGGAACCTGAAGGGCGTAAACCGTCGGGGTCGACGAGATCGTCGGCACGCCGCTCGAGATGGCGCCGGCTGCGTGCGACGGCGCCGCCGCTGCCATCACCACCACCGCCGCCAACGAAATCAGCAGTCCTCGCATGAGCTCACCTCCTGAGCCGTTCAACACGTCGGTGGTGAGCAGTGCAAGAGGCAGACCCAGGAAGCTGAGCGGGTAGGTCCGGCTAAAGCCGGACCCACGTACGTGACGTTCCGCGTACGTGTTAGCAGTGACTTCGGTCGGCTCACTGTATCAAGTGGGTCCGGCTTTAGCCGGACCTACGTGACTCTGAAAGCGCGCGCCGTGCGACGCGAAATACCTGATCCATCATCGCCGCGGTCAATTTCCCGGTATTCGTGTTCTGCCGGCTCGGGTGATAACAGCCGATCAACGTGATGCCGTTCGGGAGCCGGTGCGCGACGCCGTGGCCGAACGCCGGGCGTGGCGTAACCGGTACGCCGTGCTGCTTCAGCAGTCGCAGGTAGGCGTCGAACGCGATCCGGCCGAGCGCCGTCACGACGCGCACCCGCGGCAGCGCCGCCATTTCCGCGGCGAGGTGGGGCAGGCAGTTGACGATTTCCTCGGGCGAGGGCTTGTTGTCCGGCGGCGCGCAGCGAACCGCCGCGGCGATGAACGCATCGCGAAGCCGCAATCCGTCGCGCGGATCATGGGACGTGGGGATGCTGGCGAACCCGTGGCGATGCAGCGCGCTCATCAGAAAATCGCCCGAGCCGCCGACGCCGTCGCCGGTAAACACGCGGCCCGTACGATTCGCGCCGTGCGCCGCCGGCGCGAGGCCGATGATGAGCAAGCCGGCGCGAGGATCGCCGAACCCGGGGACGGGGCGGCCCCAGTACGTCTCGTCGCGAAAGGCGCGCCGCTTCTCGCGCGCGATGCGGGCGCAGTACTCGCGCAGCCGCGGGCAGCGATCGCATGCGACGATGCGATCGCGCACGATCGCCAAGGACACGGGCTTCACCACGGTGGACACGGAAATCCTGCTGAGAGCACTGTTTCCAAAGAATAGCAGTGCCCTCCGTGCGCCGCCGTGGCCTCGGTGGTTCCCCTTCCCGAACCCCCAAGGTACAATGAGTGTTTGGTCTACAGCCGACGCGCCGGTCTGCCGACATCTCGACGGGGGCGAACCTCAGCCTCCGCCGAGCTGAAAGGAAAACGCTCTCGTGCGATACATGCCTTCGAAAGACGCCGCCGACCTCGATGCGGTCGAGACGCGCGAGTGGCTCGATTCGCTCGATTATGTGCTCCAGAGCGGCGGGCCGGCCAAAGTCGCCCGGCTGCTGCGGGAACTGACGATTCACGCGCGCCAGAACGGCGTCAAGCTGCCGTTCTCCGCCAACACCCCTTATATCAACACGATCAGCGCCGACGAGCAGGCGCTGATGCCCGGCAGTCCGGATCTCGAGCGCCGCATCAAGAGTCTGGTGCGCTGGAACGCCGCCGCGATGGTCGTCCGCGCCAACAAGGCCGAAGAGGGCATCGGCGGACACATCTCCACCTACGCCTCCGCCGCGACGCTCTACGAAGTGGCGTTCAACCACTTCTTTCACGGCCACGACAGCGGCGACGGCGACGGCGATGTGATCTTCTTCCAGGGACACGCGTCGCCCGGCATTTACGCGCGCGCGTACCTCGAAGGCCGCATCGACGAAACGCATCTCGAGAATTTCCGCCGCGAAACGAAACCCGGCGGCGGCCTCTCGTCGTATCCGCATCCCTGGCTGATGCCGGATTTCTGGGAGTTTCCGACGGTCTCGATGGGCCTCGGCCCCTTGATGGCGATCTACCAGGCCCGGTTCATCCGCTACCTCGAAGATCGCGGGCTCAAGCCGCATACGAATTCGAAAGTCTGGGCGTTTCTCGGCGACGGCGAAACCGACGAGCCGGAAGCGCTCGGCGCGATTACGCTGCCCGCGCGCGAGAAGCTCGACAACCTTATTTTCGTCATCAACTGCAACCTGCAGCGGCTCGACGGTCCGGTCCGCGGCAACGGGCAGATCATCCAGGAGCTGGAAGCCGCGTTCCGCGGCGCCGGCTGGAACGTCATCAAGGTGCTGTGGGGCCGCGAGTGGGATTCGCTGCTCGCGAAGGATCGCGAGGGGCTGCTCGTCAAGCGCATGGGCGAAATCGTCGACGGCCAGTACCAGAAGTACGCGGTCGAATCAGGGGCCTACGTGCGCGAGCATTTCTGGGGCGTCGATCCGCGGCTCCTCGAGATGGTCAAGCACCTGTCCGACGACCAGCTCAAGAAACTCTCGCTCGGCGGTCACGATCCGATCAAGGTCTACAACGCGTACAAGGCCGCCGTCGAGCACAAAGGCGCGCCGACGGTCATCCTGGCGCGAACCATCAAGGGCTACGGCCTCGGCGAAGCGGGCGAGGGCAAGAACATCACGCACCAGCAGAAGAAGATGAACGAAGAGGAGCTGCGCGCGTTTCGCACGCGCTTCGGCATCCCGGTGTCGGACGCCGACATCAGCCACACGCCGTTCTACCGTCCGCCCGAGGACAGCATCGAAATCAAGTATCTGCGTGAGCGGCGCCAGGCGCTGGGCGGGTACCTCCCCACGCGCAAGGATCGCAGCGAGCCGCTGAAATCCGTTCCCGGCGAGCTGTTCGAGGAGTTCCACAAGGGCACGGAGGGCCGCAAGGCGTCGACGACGATGGTGTTCGTGCGGATGCTGTCGAAGCTGCTGCGCGACAAGGATCTGGGCCGGCTCGTGGTGCCGATCGTGCCAGACGAGGCGCGGACCTTCGGCATGGAAGCGCTGTTCCGGCAGGTCGGCATCTACTCGCACGCGGGCCAGATGTACGAGCCCGTGGACATGGACACGCTCCTCTACTACAAGGAAGCGTCCGACGGGCAGATCCTCGAGGAAGGCATCACCGAAGCCGGATCGATGTCGTCGTTCATCGCCGCGGGCACCGCGTATGCGACGCACGGCGTGAACACGATCCCGTTCTTCATCTACTACTCGATGTTCGGCTTCCAGCGGATTGGCGATCTCATCTGGGCGGCCGGCGATTCGCGCACGCGTGGATTCCTGCTGGGCGGCACGTCGGGCCGCACGACGCTGGCGGGCGAAGGGCTGCAGCACCAGGACGGCAACAGCCATCTGTTCGCCGTCGCCTATCCCAACTGCGTCGCCTACGACCCCGCGTTCGCCTACGAAATCGCGGTCATCATCGAGGACGGCATCCGCCGGATGTACGTCGATCAGGAAAGCATCTTCTACTACCTGACGGTGATGAACGAGCAGTACGCGATGCCGCCGATGCCCGAAGGGGCACGCGACGGCATCCTGAAGGGGCTGTACCGGTTCCGCGCCTCGTCCAAGGCCAGCGCGCCGCTGCGCGCGCAGTTGCTGGGCAGCGGAGCGATCCTCACCGAGGTGATCAAAGCCCAGGAAGTGCTCGAATCGAAATACAACGTCGGCGCCGACGTGTGGAGCGTGACGAGCTACAGCGAGCTCTATCGCGACGGTCACGGGTGCGAGCGCTGGAACATGCTGCACCCCGGCCAGACGCCGCGCGTGCCCTACGTCAGCCAGATGTTGAAGGATGCGCCGGGCGTCTTCGTCGCGGCCTCCGACTACGTGAAGGCGATGAGCGACACCATCGATCGCTGGGTGCCGCGTCCGGTCACCGTCCTCGGCACCGACGGGTTCGGCCGGAGCGAAAACCGCGCCGGCCTGCGCGAGTTCTTCGAAGTCGACTATCGCTACGTGATCGTCGCCACGCTCGCCGCGCTCGTGCGCGACGGCAAGCTCGACGCCACGGTGGTCGCCCAGGCGATGAAGGCGCACGACATCAACCCGGAGAAGGTGAATCCGGCTGTTTCGTAGAAAAAGGCTCCCTCTTGTCGACTGACTTCACGCTTCCCGAGCTGGGCGAAAACATCACCGCCGGCGATGTCCTGCGGGTGCTCGTCAAACCCGGCGACACGCTCGAAAAAGATCAACCGGTCGTCGAGCTCGAAACCGACAAAGCCACCATCGAAGTGCCGTCTTCCGTCGCCGGTCAGGTGAAGGAAGTCAAGGTCAAGGCCGGCGACAAGGTGAAGGTCGGGCAGGCGATTCTCAGCGTCGAGGACGGCGCTTCGGCGAAACAGCCTGAGTCCAAGCCGGCCGCGGCGAAGCCCGCGGACGCCAAACCGGCGGAAGCCAAGCGCGAGCCGGAGCGGACGAAAGCCGCCGGCGAGGCGCCGAAGCCGCGCCAGTGGAACCCGCGACGGAGCAGGCGCAGTCGGGGCGAACACTGAAGCCAAGGTGCCCAGCGGCGACGGCGGCATGGAGCAGCACGTCGAGGGCGCCAAGCGCGAAGCCTCGCCGGATCGCCAATCAGGTCGCGCGCAGAACGTGGTCGATATCAACCGCGGATCGCGGGCCCCGACCGAACCCGCCGCGCCCGAAACTCCACCCGCGCCCGCTGCGCCCTCGGTGCGCCGCATGGCGCGCGAACTCGGGGTGGACATCAACGAGGTCCCCGGCAGCGGTCCCGGCGGCCGCATCTCGGTGGACGACGTCAAGGCGCACGCCAAGCGGATCGTCGAGAGCGCCAGCCAGGGCGGCGCGGCCGCCAAGGCCGTTCCGCTGCCCGACTTCTCGCGTTTCGGCGAGATCGAACGGCAGCCGATGCGCGCGGTGCGCCGCAAGACCGCCGAACATCTGAGCGCGGCGTGGGCGGCGGTGCCCCACGTCACGCAATTCGACGTCGCGGACATCACCGCGCTCGAGGAACTGCGCAAGAAATACGCGAAGCGGGTCGAGGACGCCGGCGGCAATCTCACGGTGACGGCGATTGCGGTGAAGATCGCGGCGACCGCGCTGCGCGTGTTCCCGCAGTTCAACGCGTCGATCGACATGGCCGCCGACGAGATCATCCTGAAGAAGTACGTGAACATCGGCATCGCCGTGGACACCGACCGCGGGCTTCTCGTGCCGGTCATCCGCGACGCGGACCGCAAGAACATCGTCCAGCTCTCGGTGGAGCTCACGCAACTCTCTGAAAAAGCGCGCACGCGCAAGATCGCGCTGGAGGAGATGCAGGGCGGCTGCTTCAGCATCTCGAACCTCGGCGGCATGGGCGGCACCTACTTCACGCCCATCGTCAACGCACCGGAGGTCGCCATCCTCGGGATCTCGCGCGCGAAGATGGAGCCGGTGTACAAGGACGGCGCCTTCGTGCCGCGGCTGATGCTGCCGCTGTCGCTGTCCTACGACCACCGCGTCATCGACGGCGCCGACGGGATCCGGTTCCTGCGCTGGGTCGTCGAAGCGTTCGAGCAGCCGTTCCTGTTGGCGCTCGCTGGTTGACGATGACTCGCGCTGACGGGCTGGAAAGGCGGGAAAGGCTGGAAGGGCAGGAAGGGAAAAACTCCTGTCACGGCGTTAACGCGCAGTCTTCCCATCCTGCCTTTCCTGCCCTTCCTGTCCTGTCCATGACATCCGTCCAGCTCGTCGTCGTCGGAGGCGGGCCGGGAGGGTATGCCGCAGCGTTCCTGGCCGCGGATCTGGGTCTCAGCACCGCGCTCGTCGACCCCGAAGTGAACCCCGGCGGCGTCTGCGTCTATCGCGGCTGCATTCCGTCCAAAGCGCTCCTGCACGTCGCGAAAGTGATCGACGAATCGCGCCACGCGAAGGCGTGGGGAATCGAGTTCGGCGAGCCGAAGGTCGACCTCGCCAAGCTCCGCGAGTTCAAGGACAACGTCGTGAAGCGGCTGACCAGCGGCACCGGTCAGCTCGTCAAGCACCGGAAGGTCCGCTACCTGCAGGGGCTCGCCGAGATCGTGGATCCCCACAACCTGAAAGTGAAGCTCGCCGACGGCAAGACCGAGGACGTCCGCTTCGAGCACGCGATTCTGGCGACGGGCTCGGTGCCGGCGATTCCGCCGATGCTGAAGATCGACGATCCGCGGGTCATGGACTCGACCGCCGCGCTCGATCTCCCCGACATCCCGAAGTCGCTGCTCGTCGTCGGCGGCGGCTACATCGGCCTCGAGCTCGGAAGCGTGTACGCCACGCTCGGCAGCGCCGTCACCGTCGTCGAGATGACGAACGGTCTGCTTCCGGGCGCCGATCGCGATCTCGTGGACGTCCTCGCCAAACGCGTGGCGCAGACGATGAAGGCCGTGCTGCTCGAGACGAAGGTCGTGCAGATGAAGGCCGAGGCCAAAGGGATTCGCGTGACGTTCGAGGGAAAGCGCGGAAGCGCGAAGGAACAGCTGTTCGATCGCGTGCTCGTCTCGGTCGGCCGGCGGCCGAATTCAGCCATCCCCGGCCTCGACAAGACGCACGTGCAGATCGATCAGCGCGGCTTCATCATGGTGGACGAGCAGCGGCGGACGCACGAGCCGTCGATCTTCGCCATCGGCGACGTGGCCGGCGAGCCGATGCTGGCGCACAAGGCCTCGCACGAAGGCCGCGTCGCGGTCGAGGTCATGGCGGGGGAGAACGTGGCGTTTGCGCCGCGCGCGATTCCGGCGGTCGTCTTCACGGATCCCGAGCTGGCATGGGCCGGGCTGACCGAAACGCAGGCGGCGAAAGAAAACCGCCGCGTGACGATTTCGAAATTTCCGTGGGGCGCGTCAGGACGCGCGATCACGCTCGATCGCACCGATGGCCTGACCAAGCTGATCCTCGATCCCGACACCGAGCGCCTGCTCGGCGTCGGCCTGGTCGGGCCCGGCGCCGGCGAGCTGATCGCCGAAGGCGTGCTCGCGATCGAAATGGGCGCGAACGCGACGGACCTGAAACTGTCCATCCATCCGCACCCGACGCTCACCGAAACGATGATGGAGTCGGCGGAAGTCTTCTTCGGTCAGGCGACGCACGTCTACCGACCGAAGAGAGGGTAGACCGATCGATATCTGGCGATCGTCCGGAGAGGGAGCAACATGTACACGCTTGCAGAGACTGCCGCGCGTTCGCGCTGACGGCGTTGCTGGTCGTTTCGAGCCGAGCGCGTTCGCGCAAACGGCCGACGATGTGATCGAAAAGCATCTGGCGGCGCTCGGCGGCCGCGACGCGCTCGCGAAGATCACGTCGCGGACCATGACCGGAACGATCGCACTCTCGACGCCCGCCGGCGAAGTCACCGGCACCATTCAAGTGTTTGGCAAGGCGCCCAACAAGTCGCGCTCCCTGATCAAAGTGGACCTGACCCAGTTCGGCGTCGGCGAACTGGTCGTCGATCAGCGATTCGACGGCACGTCAGGCTACGTGCTCGACAGCATGAACGGCAACCGCGACATCACCGGCAGTCAGCTCGACAACATGCGCAACTCCGCCTTCCCGACACCCTTCCTCACGTACAAGGAGAGCGGCGCGAAGGTCGAGTTGTTGGCGAAGGAAAAGGTCGGCGATCGCGACGCGTTCGTGCTCCAGCTGACGCCGAAGACCGGCGCGCCCTCCAAGCAGTACTTCGACGCCGAAACCTACATGCTGGTCAAGACCTTGACGACCGTGAACGTGCCGCAGCTGGGCCGGGACGTGGAGCAGGCAGGGGAGTTCGCGGACTACCGCGCCGTGGACGGCGTCAAGATGGCGCACACGGTGAAGTCGACCAATCCTGTCCAGTCCTTCACCGTCACGGTGACGGCCGTCGAGCACAACAAAGAGCTCGACGACGCGTCGTTCGCGAAGCCGGAAATAGCTGATAGCTGAGCTGTAGCTGTCAGCTAGAACGCGTAGCGCACGCCGACGCCGAATCGACCCAGGTTCCGATCCTCGTCGCCAAAAAGCCGAAACACGCGCAGGTCCGCGTCCACCCACAGCGACGAAGCCACCCGTACGCCCACGCCGCCGCCAAGCGTCAACGTCATTTCCGTCGACGAGGCGGTCACGCGCTGCGTGATCGGGCGGACATCGATCGGCAGCGCGGGCGACACTGCCGGCAGCAGCGGAAAGGGATACGAGAAATCAGCGGTCCGGCGGACGCTGGCGACTCCGCCTCCGGCGGCGAAAAACGGCGTCACGCGCCTGGACGTCGTCGGGATGTCGATGCGCGCGGCGTTCGTGAAGAGCACGATCCGCCCGCCGGGATTCGAGAAGAACGGCCCGGGAAAGATGACGACGCTCGTCGAGCTCGTCGAACCGCTCGTCGCGCTCCCCCTCGAGCTGCTGCCGTCTGGATGAACGGCGAATCGACGGGGAACGACGATCGCACTTCCGGCACCGCTGTCGCTTCGATGACGAAGCTGACGACGCGGCTGAAACGGTATCCGAACGAACCGGTGTAGGCGATGTCGGTGTGCGACGCCATGTTGGCGGCGGAAATGCTTCCGCCCACGAATGCCGACGTTCGGTCCTGCGCCGACCCGGACGCCGACACGCACAGAATCAAAACGATGACAGTGACCGCGTGCCTCATGCCACCAGTGTAGCCGGATCGCGTGCCAACATCCGGCCCTCGCCACGCTGCTGCACGCCACCTACCAACTGCCGGGGGAATCGGCCGAGCTGCGCAGGCGCCGCGTCGATGCCAGCGACTGCACAGCCGCCGAGCCCAGCCGTTGAGGGGTCACGCGGTAGAACCCCTGGTAGCCTTTCAGTCCGCCCGTGGAGTAGGATGGCGGCCCATCTACGCGGAGGCTGCTGTGCCGATTCCCCTTCGACTCAACGTCAACACGACTGCGCGGCAGCACGACGTCGAGCCGCGCCTGCTGCTGGTCCACTATCTGCGCGATCACTGCGGGCTGACCGGCACCCACGTCGGCTGCGAAACAGGCATCTGCGGCGCCTGCACCGTGCTCGTGGACGGCAAGGCCGTCAAGTCGTGCACGATGTTCGCCGTGCAGGCGGACGGCGCCGCCGTCACGACGATCGAAGGCCTCGCCGCGAACGGCGCACTGCATCCGGTGCAGCAGGGGTTCTGGGATGCCACGGCCTGCAGTGCGGCTTCTGCACGCCGGGCATGATCATGGCGGCGGTGCAGCTGCTGCACGGATCACAAGTCGCCGACGCGCGAAGAGATCGCCCACGGCCTGCACGGCAACCTGTGCCGGTGCACCGGGTACTCGCACATCATCGATGCCGTCGAACGCGCAGGCGTCGCAAGGCGGAGGTGGCCCGTGGCTGATACCACATCGACACCCTACATCGGCCGCGCGATGAAGCGCGTCGAAGATCCGCGCCTCGATCAAAGGCATCGGCACCTACACCGACGATCTGCGGCTGCCGGGATTGCTGCACGCGATGATCCTGCGCAGCCCGCACGCGCATGCGCGCGTCGTGAAGATCGATACCGCGGCCGCGCGGGCGCTGCCCGGCGTCATCGGCGGTGTTCACCGGCGCCGACGTCAACGCCGCGTGCGGGCTCGTGCCGTGCGCCGCGGCCATTCCCGATCTGAAGGCGCCGAAGCACACGGTTCTCGCCGGCGATCGCGTCTATTTCGTCGGCCATCCCGGTGGCGGTCGTCGTCGCGACCGATCCGTACGTGGCGCGCGATGCGATCGAGGCGATCGACGTCGATTACGACCCGCTGCCGGTCGTGACGAATCCGGAAGCGGCGATCAAGAGCGGTTCGCCGCTGACGCATCCGGATCTGGGCACGAACATCGCCTTCACCCACGTCGTTGCCGGCGGCGGCGACATCGACGGCCGCGTTCAGGCAAGCCGACCGCGTCATCAAGCAGCGGCATGGTACCACCAGCGGCTGACGCCGATGCCGATCGAGCCGCGCGGCTGTCGTGGCGTCGTATCACGCCGGCGAAGGAACGCTGACGATCTGGACCTCGACGCAGATGCCGCACCTGGTGCGCACGCTGCTGCCGGGCATGATCGGCATCGCCGAGAACAAGCTGCGCATCATCGCGCCGGAAGTCGGCGGCGGCTTCGGCGCCAAGCTGAACGTCTATGCCGAAGAGGCGCTGTGCGGCCACCTCGCGATGCGCCTGAACGCGCCGGTGAAGTGGATCGAATCGCGCCGCGAGAATGCGACGTCGACCATCCACGGCCGCGATCAGATCGGCGAGTACGAGGTCGCGGTCAAGAACGACGGCACGATGCTCGGCCTCAAGGCCCGCACGGTCGCCGACCTCGGATCGTACCTGCAGCTGCTGACGCCCGCGATCCCGACGCTGACCGGGCTGGTGCTGACGGGCTGCTACAGGATCCCGGCGGTCAAGATGGAAGTCGATCGGCGTCTACACCAACAAGATGGCGACCGACGCGTATCGCGGCGCCGGCCGGCCGGAAGCGACCTACCTGATCGAGCGCCTGATGGACGTCGTCGCCAACGAGCTGCGGCATGGATCGCGTCGAGATCCGCCTGAAGCATTTCCCCGCGCCCGTCCGAGTTCCCGTTCGCGACCGTCGTGCGGCCTGACCTACGACAGCGGCAACTACCAGGGCGCGCTGGCCAAGGCGCGCGAGCTCGCCGAGCTGGGAGCAGCTGCTGGCCGAAGCGCAACGCCGCGCGCGCGGCCGGGCGGCTCGTTCGGCATCGGCGTCTCGACCTACGTCGAGATCTGCGCGATGGGGCCGTCGAAGGCGATGCCGGCCGGCGGCTGGGAGTGGGGCTGCGTCCGCATGGAGATCTCGGGGAAGGTGACCGTGATCACCGGCGTGTCGCCGCACGGACAGGGCCAGGAGACGACGCTTCGCGCAGATCGCCGCCGATCGGCTCGGCGTGCCGATCGAGGATGTCGTCGTGCTGCACGGCGACACCAACGTCGCGCACTACGGCCGCGACACCTACGGCAGCCGCGGCACGGCGGTCGGCGGCACCGCGATCGTCATGTGCGTCGACAAGATCATCGCGAAGGCCAAGATGCTGGCGGCGCATCTGCTCGAGACGACAGCCGATCACGTGGAGTTCGCGAACGGGACGTTCAGCGCGCCGGGCGTGACGACGCGCGAGATCGCGCTGGGCGGAACTGGCGGGCGAGGCGTACGTCGCGAAGAACCTGCCGCCGGGCTTCGAGCCGGGCCTCGAAGCGTCGAGTTTCTTCGAGCCGCAGAACTTCACGTTCCCGTTCGGCACGCACATCGTGCGCGGTCGAGGTCGATCGCGACACCGGCGAGGTCGCGATCTCGAAGTACGTCGCGGTCGACGACTGCGGGCCGCAGATCAATCCGCTGCTCGTCGAGGGCCAGGTGCAGGGCGGCATCGCGCATTCGATCGGCCAGGTGCTGTTCGAGCAGACGCGTCTACGACGAGAACGGCCAGCTGCTCACCGGCGAGTTCATGGACTACGCCGATGCCGCGCGCCGCGGACATTCCCGACTACAAGCTGGGACAGCACCGTCACGCCCTCGCCGGTCAATCCGCTCGGCGTCAAAGGCGTCGGCGAAGCGGGCACGATCGGCGCCACGCCGGCGATCGCCAACGCCGTGCATCGACGCGCTCGAGCCGCTCGGCGTCACGCATCTCGATCTGCCGCTGACGCCCGAGCGCGTCTGGCACGCCATTCAGGTTCGCGCGGCGGCAGCGACGACGGTTGACGAGCGTACGTAGTGTCCGGCTTCAGCCGGACCTGGAGACGACATGTATCCGCAGCATCCTTCGACTATCACCGTCCGACGACGATCGACGAAGCGGTCGCGCTGCTCGCCGAGCACGGCGACGACGCGAAGCTGCTGGCGGGCGGGCACAGCCTGATTCCGGCGATGAAGCTGCGGCTCGCGCGGCCCGACGCGTCGTGGTCGACATCGCGCGCGATCGCGAACCTCGGCGACATCCGCGAAGCGGACGGCCGGATCGCGATCGGCGCGCTGACGACGCATCAGGCGATCGAGTCGTCGGCGCTGCTGAAGAGCAAGTGTCCGCTGCTGCCCGAAACGGCGGCGGCACATCGGGGACGTGCAGGTGCGCAACAAGGGGACGATTGGCGGCAGCCTGGTGCACGCGGATCCCGCGGCCGACTATCCCGCCGCCATCCTCGCGCTCGACGCGGAGATCGACGTGGCCGGACCGCGCGGGCGGCGGACGATTCACGCCGCGGATTTCTTCGTCGACCTGCTGCAGGCCGCCGTGGCGGCCGACGAAATCCTGACCGAAGTCCGCGTGCCGGCGACGCCGCGCACGGTGGCCTACGTCAAGACCGAGCAGAAGGCGAGCGGCTTCGCGCTCGCCGGCGTCGCGGTCGTCGTCGACGCGAACGGCGGTGCGCATCGGCGTGACCGGCATCGCCGCGAAAGCGTACCGCGCGACGGCGGCCGAGCGGGCGCTGGGGACCAGTCGAGCGCCGGACGCGCGATCGCCGCCGCCGCCGCGCTGGCGGCCGACGGCGTCGAGCCGCTCAACGACATCCACGCGTCCGCGGATTTCCGCGCGCACCTGGCGCAGGTGAACACGCGGCGCGCGCTCGAGAAAGCTTTGGCGCGCGCATGACACGGATCCGCCACGAAAACACGAAAGCACGAAACACATTTGGTCTTTTTCGTGTTTTCGTGATTTCGCGGCTGATATGAAGCTCACGACTCGTCAGCGTTATCCCCGCCGACCGCGATCAGGTGTTCGCGGCGCTGATCGATCCGGAAATCCTCAAGCGCGTCATCCCGGGATGCGAGTCGCTCACCGCGACCGGTCCCGATGAGTATGCGGCGACGCTGAAGATTGGTGCGGCCGGGTTGAAAGGCACCTACAGCGGAAAAGCCGCCGTCAGGGACAAGCGGCCGCCGGACTCGCTGACCCTCAACTTTGAAGGCAAAGGCGCGCCTGGATTCGTCCGCGGGTCGGCGGCCATTGCGCTCTCGGCTGAAGGTGCAGGTACTCGCGTCGCGTGCGATGCCGACGTGGTCGTCGGCGGGTTGGTGGCGGCCGTCGGATCGCGGTTGATTGAGGCGACGGCGAGAAAGCTCAGCGAGGTGTTTTTCGGACAGCTCGCGCGGGAACTCGTCATTCCGTCGAAGCCGCAGGGTAGATGAGGCACTAGAGCGATACCACGGATATCACGGACACGAACTGAGGACACGGTTCTTCTTGTAAGAAAGAAAATCCGTGTCCTCCGTTTGTGTCTGTGTCCTCCGAGGTGGCGCTCTAATGCAGCGATTACCGGTACTCTGCGCCTTCACCGTCACTTTCACGTGCGCGTTGCTCCAGCAGCACTGAAACCCGCCGCCGCCTTCGCCTGAGATGTCGTTGGCCTGCGCGCGGAGGACGTAGTCGCCCGGGGCAGAGAAAGTCGCCGTGGTGGTGGTCTTGCCGTCGGCGGCCTTGTCGATCGCCGGCTTGGTGTTTTCGAACTTCACGTCGCCGGGACCGCGATGCAGCGCCCACGCGAACGTGAGATCCGGCCGCGCGCCGCGGCCGCGTCCGGCGCCTCCGCCGCCCGTCGGGCGCGGGATGTTCACGGTGACTTTGGCCGGCTTGTCGGTCACCCAGGCATTGAGCGTCAGCGGCTCCGCGACGGCTGCCGTCAACGTTGCGGCGATGCCAATCGGCGGACCCGTAAACGCCGGACCCGCGGCGTCGAAACGCAGCGTGGGCGGCGTGTTGCCCATGCCTTTCTCTTCGTACGGCTCGACCTGATAGTTCGGATGCACGCTCAATGGAATGCTCGTCGTCTGCCCGTTGACGACGAGCGTCCAGGTCAGCTTCTTGTCGCCGAAATCCTTCGGCACCGGAATCGTGAACACGCCCCACTGACGCCGCGGGAGAAAGTGCGTGGGTTGCCCGTAGTCGGGTCCGCCCGGCTCGATCTTGTTGTTCGGACCGATGGGGATGTCGATCACCTGCTCGAGGTTGCGATTGAAATAGCCGACCATGAGGCTGATGCTGCCGTCCGGCTTGTAGAACCAGCCCTCGAACGCGGCGGTGACCGCTTCACCGGCGTTGCGGTTCGGTCCGAGCGGGAGACCCTGCTGCCCGCTCGGTGTCTGGATGTCAAGGAACGCAACGAGCGCCAGGACCGCAAAGCACACAATCATCTTGGCGAGCCTTCGCGGCCTTTGCGTTCTTGATCGTGACGGCCCTCACTGCTGTTGCTGCGTCGTGGCCCTGGCCGGGCGCGACGCCTTGCGCTTCTCGACTTCCGCCTTGTAATCGTCGTCGTTCATGTAGGTGACGTTGACCCACGCGTGCGCCATCTCGTCGACCGTCCGATCGCCGCTGCCGACCCACTGATTCGGATCGGGATTGGACTTGTTCGCCGGCGTGTTGTCGTGCCACGCGGTGATCCGGAGAATCGTGCCCTTCGGCAGGAGCGGCGCGGCCTCGTCCGCGTAGTAGTAGCTGTTGTGCCAGTTGAAGTTGAAGTTGTCGACGTGGCTGAGCACCTGCCGCTGGCCGCTCGGCAGAATCGCTTCCATCATCATCGCCTTGCCGCGCAGGTGCATGTGCGGCTGGAAGCTCTCGACGCGGCCGTTCTGCTTCATGACGAAGAAGCCCTGCGTCGGCTTGACGGTGTTCGGCGGAATGTCGATGCCGCCGGTGCCCATCAGGTGCAGCACCTGGCGGAACTTCGGCTCCTGGCCTTTCGGGTAGAGGTAGATGCCGAGCTCGACGTTGTTGGTGATCTCTTCGCCGGCGGCGGAGTAGTGGATGTCCCACACGAACTGGCAGCCGGGCAGCAGCAGCTTGCCGGTGTCGGGCCGCATGATCTCGCCCTGCTTGCCGACCGCCCACTCCATGAACAGGCCCGGTCCGGCGGTCACGCCGCTGTCGTCATCCGAGTTCGCCGCGGCGGCGTCGTCCACCGGATCGTTCTGCGAGAGCCGCGCCAGCGCGTGATGGACGATCTTGCGTCCTTTGTTGGTCGCCGGACGGATTTCAACCGCGCGAACCCAGCGCGGCTCCGTCACCGCATCGCCGCAGGCGCTCGAGCGCTTGTCCCACGCATCCTGCGCATGCGCCGGCATCGTGAACGACGGCGATTTGATGATCAGGTCTGGCGGCCCACCGTACATCTTGGCGTAGTTCCACACCGCGGCGTCGGGCCACGCCACCGGCGGCGGCATGTCCTTCGGATCGCCCTGCGGCGCGCCGGCGTCCACCCACCGCGAGATGGTGTCGATCTCGGCGTCGGTCAGCGATCGATCGTTGGTGAACTCCTGGATGCCGACGTTCTTGTCGATGTGCCACGGCGGCATCTGCATCGCGGCGACGCGCGCCTTGATCGAGCGGGCCCACGGCCGCGCGTCCTGATAGGTCGCAAGAGCCATCGGCGCCATCGAATCGGTGCGATGACACGTCTCGCATTTGGCCTGGAAGATGGGTGCGACATCCTTCGTGAAGGTCGGCGTTTTCGCCGGCTCCGCGGCGCGCGCAGCGCCCGCAACCAGCAATACGGCCGCGATCGACGCACCCGACCTGAAACCAAGACCTGCTCATCGCGTAGCTCCTTTCAACGGTCAGCCGAGAGCACAAAAAATCAGGGAAAAGGTAACACAGAAAAGCATGTATGCAGTGTCGCGGCCTTCAGCCGGACCTGCGGTCCGCCTAAAGGCGGACGCCACACGTGTTACGACGATGCGGCCGCGCTTCTGGTAGGCGTCGGCGGTTTCGTGCGCGTGATACGAGCTGCGCACCAGGGGACCCGACTCGACGTGCACGAACCCCAGCTCGAGCGCAATCGTCTTGAGCTCGGCGAATTCGTCGGGATGGTAGTAGCGCACCATCGGCGCGTGACCGGCCGACGGGCGGAGGTACTGGCCGATCGTCAGGATGCCGCAGCCCACCTCGCGCAGATCCTTGAACGTGGCGACGAGCTCGTCGTGCTCCTCGCCCAGGCCCACCATCACACCGGTTTTGGTTGGAATGTCGGGAGCGTAGCTGCGCGACCGTTCGAGAAGCTGGAGGGTCCGCTCGTAGCGGCCGCCCGACCGTGCCATGCGATACAACCGCGGAACGGTTTCGGTGTTGTGGTTCAGGATGTCCGGCCGCGCGTCGAGCACCGTGCGCAGCGCGCTCTCGTCGCCCTGGAAATCCGGAATCAGCACCTCGAGACGGCATTCCGGCAGCCGCGCGCGCGTCTCGCGCACCGTGTCCGCAAACACCGAGGCGCCGCCGTCTGCCAGATCGTCGCGATCGACGGACGTGATGACGACGTACGACAGGTTGAGGGCGCGAATCGCCTCGCCCACGCGCGCCGGCTCGGCCGGATCGAGCTGGTGCGGGCGGCCGTGCGCGACCGCGCAATAGGCGCACGCGCGCGTGCAGATGTCGCCGAGAATCATGAACGTCGCCGTCCCGTGGTGCCAGCATTCGCCGATGTTGGGGCACTGCGCTTCTTCACACACCGTGTGGAGATTGAGCTCCCGCATCAGGCTCTTGAGCCGCAGGTAGCTGGGCGATCCGGGCGCGCGCACTTTCAGCCACTCGGGTTTGGGCGGCCGCGGTTGAGCGGGTGCGAGCGGAATGATGCGCGCCACATGTTCTATTATATCAGCCACGTTGATTTCCGCCCCAGTGAACGCATCATGAGCGTCGTCACCGCCTCCGACCTCGGCGTCCCCGACACGTTCAACGTCGCGACGCATTTCGTCGATCGGCACGTCGTGGAGGGCCGCGGGGATCGCGTCGCCATCGAGTGCGGCGACGAGCGCATCACCTACCGCGACGTCTTCCGGAACGTCAACCGCTTGGGGAGCGCGCTGCGGGACCAACTCGGCGTGCGCCCCGAGGAGCGTGTGATTCTGCTGCTGCACGACGGTCCAGCGTTCGTGTACAGCTTCTACGGCGCGATCAAGATCGGCGCCATTCCGGTTCCGCTCAACACGCTGTGGAAGCCGGCGGACTATCAGTACGTCCTGCGCGACTCGCGCGCGGCCGTGATCATCGTGAGCGAGGCGCTGCTGCCGCAGATCGAACAGATCCCGGCAACCGAGCGCCGGACGCTGCGGCACATCATCGTTGACGGCCCGCCTTCGCTCGGCGCGATCTCTCCCGAGCTTCGGCGAGGCAGGCTGCTCCAGGTGCACGATTTCACGGAGTTCCTTGCAGCCGGGTCGCCGGAGCTCGACGCCGAGCCCACGAGCCGCGACGCGCCCGCGTTCTGGCAGTACTCGTCAGGCAGCACCGGCTCTGCCGAAGGGATGCGTCCATCTGCATCACGACCTGGTGATCTGTGCCGAGCTGTACGGGAAGGGCGTGCTCGGCATCCGGCCGGAGGATCGCACGTTCAGCGTCGCCAAACTGTTTTTCGCGTACGGCCTCGGGAACGCGCTGACCATGCCGTTCTCGGTCGGCGCGACGACGATTCTCTGGCCCGGTCCTCCCACACCGCAGAATGTCTATGCGGTCATCGAAAAGCATCGACCGACACTGTTCTACTCGGTGCCCACCGGCTACGGGATGATGTTGGCGCAACAACGCGGCGAAGCCCACGCTCGTGGTGAGCCTGTCGAACCACGAGCTACAGGTGGCTCGTCCTTCGACAAGCTCAGGACGACGTGTCTGACTTTGACCTGTCCAGCATCCGAGTCGCGATCTCGGCGGGTGAAGCGCTTCCGGAGGCGCTGTCGTCACGATTCAAACAGCGCTTCGGCATCGACATCATCGACGCCATCGGATCGACCGAGGCGCTGTACATGTTCATCTCCAATCGGCCCGGCGCGATCCGGCCAGGCTCGAGCGGTCTCCTCGTGCCGGGGTACGAGCGCGCGACTGCTCGACGATGGAGGCAATCCCGTGCCGCGCGGGGAAATCGGCAACCTGTGGATCGAAGGCGATTCCGTGTGCGCCGGTTACTGGAACCAGCACGAGAAGACGAAGAACACCATCGAAGGCCACTGGATCCGCACCGGCGACAAGTACACGCAGGACGAGGACGGCTACTTCTTGTACGCAGGCCGATCCGACGACATGCTCAAGGTCGGCGGCCAGTGGGTGAGTCCCATCGAAGTGGAGAACGCCCTGATCGCGCACGACGCGGTGCTCGAATGCGGCGTGGTCGGCCATGAGGATCGCGACGCGCTGGTCAAGCCGATGGCGTTCGTCGTGTTGCGCGAGGGAACGGTCGCGTCGCCGGAACTGGCGAAGGAACTGCAGCAATTCGTGCGCGAGCACCTCGCCGAATACAAACGGCCGAGGTGGGTTGAGTTCCTGCCAGAGCTTCCGAAAACGGCGACGGGCAAGATTCAGCGCTTCAAGCTGCGCGCGCTCGCGTCGAAGTCTTCGGACTGGTAATATTCGAAACGACATTCCGGTCACAGGAGGGTTTCGCATGCGTCACCGATTGGCGTGCCTCGTACTCCTGGCATCGCTCGCCGTTCCGGCATCCGCTCAATTCGACAGCGTCGGCTCGCTGTCGTTTCCGACATCCGGCTCGGCCGAGGCTCAGAAGCATTTCCTGCGAGGCGTCGCGATCCTGCACAGCTTCGGCTGGAAGCAGGCCATCGCCGAGTTCAAGCAGGCGCAGAAGATCCAGCCCGACTTCGCGATGGCGTACTGGGGCGAGACGCTCTGCTACAACCATCCGCTTCAGGCGGAGCAGGACGGCAAGAACCCGCGCGCGGTGCTGGCGCGGCTGGGGCCGACAAAGGAGGCGCGACTGGCGAAGGCGCCGACGGCCGAGAGAGAAGGGCTTTCTCGGGGCGGTCGAGCTGCTGTGGGCCGCGGAGGGCGATTGGCGGCAGCGCCGCGTCGCCTACATGAATGCGATGGAGCAGCTGCACAAGCAGTTTCCCAAGGACGATGAGGTGACGGCGTTCTATGCGTTGTCGCTGCTGAGCGGCGGCGCGCGCGCTCGAAGACACGACGTTCCGCTACGCGGTCAAAGCGGGCGCGCTGGCGATGGACGTCGTCGAGCACAACCCGAAACACCCCGGCGCGACGCACTACATCATCCACGCGCTACGACGATCCCGTGCACGCGCCGCTGGCATTGAAGGCCGCGCGCGTCTACGCCGAGATCGTCCCCGCCGTCTCGCACGCCGTCCACATGCCGACGCACATCTTCATTCAGCACGGCATGTGGAACGAGGTGGTCAACCAGAACGTCCGCGCGTTCCAGGTCGCCAAGGATCTGTGGGAGCCGGGCGACGTGCCCGGCGACATGGCGCACTCGGGCGACTGGGGGCAGTACGGCTTCCTGCAGCTCGGGGACTACGCGGGCGCGCGCGCGCGGATGGACATCTTCGCGCAAATGGCGGAGACGACCAAGCATGCGCGCGCGGCCAGCGCCCTGGCGCTTCAGAAGGCGCGCTACATCATCGAGACCGAAGAGTGGAAGGTGCAGCCGGTCGCGGAGAACGCGTCGAACGAAACGCTGCTGGCCAACGGCATGAGCGCGGTGAAGACCGGCGATCTCGCGACGGCGGAAAAGATGGAAGCGCTGCTGCGCGCCAAGGCCGGCCCGGCGCCGGCGGCGACGCCGCGCGGCGGCCGGTGCGCATGCCGATCACGGAGGCGCGCCGCCGCCACCGGCGCCGCGGCGGAGGTGACGGCGGGAAGTCGGTCCGCATCATGCACCGCGAGCTGGCCGCCCTGATCGCGCTCGCGAAGGATCAGAAGGATCAGGCGGTCGTCGCTGTTGAAGGAAGCGGTGCAGATCGAAGAGAGCATGCGTCCGCCCAACGGCGCCGCCGATCCGGTGAAGCCGTCGCACGAGCTACTGGGCGAGGTCCTGCTCCAGGTTGGCAAACCCGCCGAGGCCGCGGCGGCATTCGACACGTGCCTGCTGCGCATGCCGAACCGCGCGCGGTCGCTCATCGGCGCGGCCCGCGCGCACGCCGCGGCCGGGCACAAGGACATCGCCGCCGAGCGCTACAAGACGCTGATGGCGTTCTGGAAGGGCGCGGCGTTCGCGAATCCGACCACGGACGCGCGCTGACGCCCCGCCAGCGCACGTGCCGCGACGGCGGTCTGTCGACGCGTCTGGTGGGAAGGCGAGCTGGCGTCGAGAGCGTTCGTAGCAGCGGCCCTTTCAGGGCGAGCGATCGAGGGGATGATGGCGGCTTCAGCACAACACTGGTGGCTTATCCGTCTAAGGTCACATGCGCGACCTTCGCTACGCCTTCCGCGTCCTGGTCAAGAGCCCCGTTTTCACCATCACCGCCACGCTGACCCTCGCGCTCTGCATCGGCGCGAACACCGCGATCTACACGGTGGTCGATCGCGTGCTGCTGAGGCCGCTGCCGTATCCCCAGCCGGATCGTCTGGCGCAGGTCGTCACCCATTTCGAACGCCACGGCAACGACGAGATCGGGCAGACCGGCGCGACGTGGGAAGTGCTGCGCGACACGGTCGAGACCGTCGATCTCGCAACGGTCTCCGGGCTCGGCATGGGCGTGAACCTGGTGGCAGGCGGGCAGCCGCAATACGTGAAGCAGCAGCGTGTGTCCGCGCGATTTTTCCAGGTCCTGGGCGTTGCGCCGGCGATCGGACGCGAATTCACGCCTGAGGAAGACGTGCCCGGCGGACCTACGCTGGCGGTTCTCAGCCATGGTTTGTGGACGAGGCTCGGCGGCGAGGCCGCGATGGTCGGGAGCGCGATCACGTTGCGCGGGCAGCCGCACACCGTTGTCGGCGTCATGCCGGCGGGATTTACGATCGGTTCGCCCGTCGATGTCTGGACGCCACTCCAGCCGTCGAAGCGCGGCGAAGGCGGCGGCCAGAACTACGCCATCATCGCGCGCCTGCGTCCGGGAGTGGCGTGGCCCCAGGCCGACGCCGACGTGACGGCCGCGGGCCAGCCGGCGATGAACGATCTGTACCAATCACCGCAGAACCGCGCGCGGCTTCGACTCATCCCGCTCCAGCGCGGCGAGACGGCGCAGGTGCGGCAGCCGATTCTGATCCTCTGGAGCGCCGTCGCCGTGGTGCTGCTGATCGGCTGCGTCAACCTCGCCGGGCTGCTCATGGCGCGCGGGATCGCGCGCGCGCCGGAGATCGCGACGCGCATCGCACTGGGCGGCGGCCGTGCGCTGATCGTCCGGCAGCTGCTCGCCGAGAGCCTCGTGCTGTCTGCGATTGGCGGGATCGTGCGGCGTGGCGCTCGGTACGCGGGCTCGAAGGCGTTTGCCGCGCTCTTGCAGGACGCGTTTGGCTTGACGAACGAAGTCGGTCTCGACGCGCGCGTGCTGCTGGTGACCAGCGCCGTCGCGCTCGGCACCAGCGTCGTCTTCGGACTCGCGCCCGCGCTCCAGGCCAGCCGCGTGGATCTCCGCGAGCGCGCTGATCGATTCGGCGGCCACTATCGCCGGCGCGGCGCGAAGCTGGCCGCGGCGGATGATGGTGGCCGTCGAAGTTGCGCTCGGCGTCGTGCTGCTGGTGGGCGCCGGACTGCTGGTGCGAACGTTCGATCACCTGATGCGGCAGCGGCCTGGCTTCGACGCCACGCACGTGACGACCGCGACGCTCTCGCTGCAGGACGCGCGCTATGAGGCGAGCGATCGCATCGTGCAGTTGTTCGACCGCACGCTCGCCGCGATGCGCGCGATGCCGGGTGTCGAGGACGCCGGCGCGGCGTTGACGTTGCCGTACGAGCGCGCCCTAAACAACGGGTTTCCGGTGGGCCGGCGAATCGCGAGTCGCAAGTCATCAACATGACGTACGTGACGCCCGGATATTTCCACACCTTGCGTATTCCCGTGACGCGCGGCCGCGCCGTTCAGCGAGATGGACTCCGTCGACTCCGCGCCAGTGGTCATCGTCAACGAAGCGTTCGTGCGCCGGCATTCGGCCGATCGCGATCCGGTCGGCCGTCAGTTCGGCGGCAATCCGGCGCGAACGATCGTCGGCGTGGTCGGCGACATTCAAACGAAGATCGCGTTCGGCAACTTCGGGCCGGTCGACACCGCGCCGGCCGCCTACGTGCCGGTGGCCCAGGTCAACGCGGCCTTCTTCAAGATGGTGCACAACTGGTTCTCGCCGAGCTGGTTCGTGCGGAGCGTGGGAGCCCAGCAGACGATCGCGTCGGACATGCAGCGCGCCGTGCAGTCGGTCGATCCGCTTCTCCCGTTCGCGAAGTTCCGCTCACTCGACGAGGTGCGCGGTGAAGCCGTCGCGACACCCGCGGGCGCAGGCGATCCTCATGGCCGCGCTCGCGGGACTCGCACTGCTGCTGGCCGCGGTTGGGCTCTACGGGCTCGTCGCCAATTCCGTCGCCGAGCGGACGCGCGAGCTCGGCATCCGCATGGCGCTGGGCGCGACGACGGCGCAGGCAATTGTGGCTGCGGCGTTGCCGGGGATCGGGCTCGCGCTCGTCGGCGTCGCCGTGGGTCTCGTGGCGGCACGGCTGGCGGCGCGGACGCTGCAGCGCGCCGTGTGGGGCGTGTCGACAGGCGATCCGCTGACGTATACCCTCCGGGTGGCGCCGTCATGCTCGTTGCGGTTGTCGCGACGCTCGTCCCAGCGCTGCGCGTCGCGCGGCTGAATCCAATCAGGGCGTTGCGAACTCTCCAGTAGGGAACGACAGGTTCGAGTCGGGTATCAGCCCAGCGTGGTGGCGCGAAGCCCTTCGATCAGAAATCTCGCGAAGTAATCGGCGATCTCCTGCGAGGTCGCCGGCCCTTCGGGATGGAACCAGCGCGGAATCCAGTTCACCGCGCCGAACAGCGCGAACGCCAGGAGCTTCGGATCCCCTCGGCCGAACGTGCCCTCGTTCATTCCTTCCTCGAGCACCTTGCGAACGCCGCGATCGAACTGATCGCGGCGGACGATGACCGCCTTCAGATGCGCGGGGGACAGCGCCTCGAGATCCAGGAACAGCGCCGTGCCGTGCAGCTCGTCGAGGATCGTGTGCACGAACGCGACGATCAGGCGCCGGAGCTTGTCGTCGGCGGCGAGGCCGCTGCGCTCGATCTCGTCGAGGATCTGGTTCAGCCGATCGAGCGAGTAGTTGTGGCAGGCGTAGAGGATGTCTTCCTTGTTCTTGAAGTAGTAGTAGAGATTGCCCTTCTTCATGTGAAGGGCGGCGGCGATCTGCTCCACGGTCGCGCCGTGATAGCCGAGCTTGCGGAAGGCCTTGGCCGCGCTCTTCAGGATGTCGATGCGGGTGGAGGCGTTCGGATCGGCGTTGCGGATTCGCCGCGGCCGCCGCAAGCTCGTCCTGGTCTTTGCGTGTCGGCCGCCTTCGCCAAGGCTTCGGCGCCCAAGTGGATCCGTGGTTGACTCGCGCGGCGCCACGGTCCTAAAGTAGTTTGAACGGCCGTTCAATTTCAATGCTCACCTTCGACACCGCGCCCGACCGCTACCAGCACTGGCGGCTTTCCTTCGACGGCCCGATCGCCACGCTGGCGATGGACGTGCGCGAGGATGCCGGCCTCTCGTCCGACTACAAACTCAAGCTTAACTCGTACGACCTCGGCGTCGACATCGAGCTCGCCGATGCGATTCAGCGCATCCGCTTCGAGCATCCGGAAGTCCACGCGGTCATCGTGTCGTCGCTCA